>NZ_MWLQ01000001.1 GCF_010634855.1 Microbacterium sp. B35-30
ACATTCAGCGCAAGTGAACCGATTCAGCGGGCGCGGTGGCAGGGCGAACGCCGATCGGCAGGGGGTCCGGGACGCGTTGCGTGCGAGCGTCAGGCCGCGGGCCCTCGAGGATCGTCACGGGCCGGATGTCCCGTCCTTGCGCGCGGCCGGCACGGGGATCTTCGACGGCAGCCCGGTCGACAGTAGGAGCCCGAGCAGCGTCAGCGCGAAGACGAAGAACAGCGACTGGCGGAGCGACTCGACCTGCGTGTCGGCGTAGAGCCGGGCGACCTCCGACGCGGCGTCGGGGTCGGCACCGGCATCCGTCAAGAGATCCTCGGCCTGCTGCTCGGAGATGATGGGGGCGCCCTTCGACGCGCTCGCCACGACCTGTTCCCGCACGTCGTCGGGAAGCGTCGTGCTCTGCTGCACCGCGGCGGTGAAGCCCGAGGTCAGCAGCAGGATGAAGACGGATCCGACGATCGCCGTGCCGAACGACGAGCCGAGGTTCTGGAACGTGCCCTGCAGGCCGCCGACCTCGGACGTGTCGGACTGCTCCACCGCCGACATGTTGACGTTGCCGAGCTGCGAGGCGAGCAGCCCGAAGCCGGCGCCCACCACGAACATGCCGGTCGCGAAGAGCCAATCGGCGAGCTCGGGCCGCACGGCGACGAACACCAGGAGGAGGCCGACGCCGAGCGTGAGCTGGCCGATGCGGCCGAGGTTGCGGGCCGAACGCACGGCCGCCAGCCGCGAGCCGACCACGGAGAAGAGGATGAGCCCGATCGACAGCGGCAGGATCTTCAGGCCCGTCTGCAGGGCGTCGAAGCCGAGGATCGTCTGCAGGTACACCGGGATGACGAAGAAGAGAGCGGCGATCGCGAAGTACTGCGCCATGAACATCGTGAGGCCGCTGCGAAGAGCCGGGATGCGGAGCAGGCTGACCTTGAGCAGGGGCACCCGCCCGGTGCGCTCGAGCTGCTGCTGACGCTTCACGAACAGCCAGAGCACGACGACCGACAGCAGGATCATGTACGCGACCGGCGAGATGCCGAGTGGGGCGAACGGCTCGCCGTTGATCACTGGAGGGTTCAGGGGCTCGAACCAGCCCCACGTCTTGCTCTGCAGGATGCCGTACACGAGGAGCGCGAGACCCAGGGCCGACAGCACGACGCTCAGCAGGTCGATGCGCAGCGTGCGGTCGCCCGGCACGTCCTTGATGCGCCCCGACACGATCAGCACGAGCGTCATCACGATCGCCTCGGCGACGAAGACGTAGCGCCACGACGAGTACGTGGTCACGAGTCCGCCGATGAGGGGTCCTGCCGCCGCGGCGCCGCCGGTGACGGCGCCGAGCACCGCGAACGCGACGACCCGCGCGCGGCCCTCGTAGTTGATCGCGGCGAGGGCGGCGATCGCTGGGATCACGAGCACTGCGCCGAGACCCTCGACGAGCGACCACCCGATCATCAGGACGGTGAGGTTGGGGCTCAGCGCGGTCGTCAACGAGCCGATGCCGTAGATGACGGAGCCGATCCGGAACGCGAGGCTGCGCCCCCAGCGGTCGCCGAGCTTGCCGCCGGTGAGCATGAACGCCGCCATCGTGAGCGCGTAGAAGGTGATGGCCGCCTGCATGCCCGAGATGTCGGTGCCGAGGTCGGCGGCGACGGTCGAGATCGAGACGTTCATCACCGTGCTGTCGAGCACCATGATGAACTGCGAGACGCTCAACAGGATGAGTGCGAACCAGTTCCCCATGCGCGAACAGTATCGCTCGCAGCAACTGCCGCGAGACCGTCGGCGCGCCGACGCGCGGACGTAGACTCGGCGGCATGGTGCGGGAGCTCTGGAAAGCGGCGACCCGCGCGGACCTGCAGCACCTTCCCGCCGACGTCGCGCCGCGCCTCCTCGGTGCCCGGCTCACGACCGTGGTCGAGGGCGAGACCGTGGTGTTGCGGCTCACCGAGGTCGAGGCGTACCACGGCCGCGGCACCGGCACGGTGCCCGATCCCGGCTCGCACGCGCGCATGGGGCCGACGCCGCGCAACGCCACGATGTGGGGCGAACCGGGTCACCTGTACGTCTACCTCAGCCACGGCATCCACTCCTGCGTCAACGTCGTGTGCGGACCGGACGGCGTCGCCGGCGGTGTGCTGCTGCGGGCGGGTGAGGTGCTGGAGGGGGCGGATGCCGCGGCCCGCCGTCGGCCGGCGGCTCGCACGCCGCGCGACCTGGCGCGCGGACCCGGCCGGTTGGGCGATGCCGTGGGACTGCGGCATCCCGTGCACGATGGCATCGACGCCATCACGGGAACCGCCCTTCACGGCGCTGTCGCCCGACTGGAGCTGCTCGCCGAGCCGCTGGCCGAGGTGGCGTCGGGCCCGCGCGTGGGCGTGGCGGGGGTCGCGGGCACCGCGGTGTTCCCGTGGCGCTACTGGATACCGGGTGAGTCGACGGTGTCGCCCTTCCGGTGGGGGCGCGGCGCGCGCGAGGCCGGCCCGGGCGTGATCAGCCCGTCGTGATCAGCCCGTCGTGATCAACGCAGCGACGTGACGGCCGTGATGGCGGCGCGCAGCTGCTGCACCCGTCGCTCGTAGCGCGCCGCGATGAAGATCAGCACGGCGCCTCCGATGCCGAGCCACAGCCACCACGGCACGGCGACGTACGACGTCGAGATCAACGGCCAGAGCTGCGCGATCCCGTGCACGAGCAACACGGCCGAGCCGAGCACGAGAGGCGCCTGCAGCGCGAAGACCGCGCCGACCACCACCAGGCCGACGGCGACGACGCCGAGCGCCACGATGCGCCACAGCTCCGCCTCGCCGAAGAAGTCGTACAGCAGCGAGGGCAGCAGGAGCAGGGCGAGCCATGGGCCGAGTGCGGGCCAGGTGCGGGACTCCGGCCGGCACCGCAGCGTGCGAGCACCGTAGGCGATTCCGCCGAGCGCCGCGGGCACCGTCACGAGCTCCACCGGGTCGACACCGAAGGCGAAGAACGCCAGGGTGCCGAAGACGGCGCCGGTCAGGGCCGCGACGACGGCGGGCGCCGCTCCGAGCCGGCCGCGCCACACGGCGCCGACGTACGCCGCCGCGGTCAGGATCGTCATGGTGGTCGCGGTCCGCAGTTCATCGAGGCCGGTGCCGGTGCCGGCGGCGAGGAGGGCGGTCTCGGCCGCTCCGACGAGCACCACCGCCAGGGCGAGCCCGATGCCGACGGTGAGGTCGACGCGTCGCGACTTCGTGGCGCGCATCGCCGCCGTGACGACCGCCACCGCGATCGCGGCCGCCGCGACCACCCACAGATCGGCTTCGAATCCCGGGTCGCCCGCGACGGCGAGGAAGCGCACCCCGCATCCGATGGCCACGACCACGAGCCCGCCGACGGCGAGCACCGCGCCGAGGGCCGCCCACCGCCGGAGCCCCAGGGCGGCCGCGCCCGCGACGGCGGCCGCGCCGGCGATCGCGACGGTCACTGCGACGACCCCTGCGTCGTCTCCGGCGCGCAGCAGCGTCGTCGTGGCGAGCAGGGCGACCCCCGCGGCCGCCAGCCAGGCCGCCACCCGCGCCTCCGCGAAGGTGACCGCGGTGGCGGTGAGACTCATCGCCACCGCGACGGCGCCGACGGCCGCCGTGGCGGCTGCCGCGTCGCCGAATGCGAACCAGGGGTCGAAGAGCACGCGCACGCCCATCGCCAGCGCCGCCGCGGCGAGGATCAGCGCCGACGGCACCCGCACGCGCCACGCGTCCGGGATCGGCGTCAGCGAGATCGCGACCGCGGCGATCAGCCCGATGCCGATGAGCAGCCAGACCCGGGCGGGCTCCGCCGGAGCGAGGAGGCTCGGCACGGTGGCGAGCGCCAGCGCCGCCGACCACACGTACTGCTCGCCCGCCGGCCACGTCGTCCCGGTACGGCGGCGACGACGCACCGCCAGGACGGCTCCGAGCCCGCACGCGGCGGCGATCGGCAGAGTCGCGAACTCGATCTCCCGGGTCCCTCCGGCCAGCACCGACACGCCTGCGACGGCGATGGCGCCGGCCAGCGCCGTCCATCTGGTCGCCCGGGCGAACGGTGCCCGCCCGAGGGCGGCCGAGGCGAGGTGCGCCGCGAGGAGCACGGCGAGGGCGCCGGCGACGACGGCGCCATGGCCGACGAAGCCCAGCACCACGAGGGCCCCCGCACCGAGCGCGGCCGGCGGCGCCGCGACGGCGTAGCCGCGCGACGACAGCCGCTCCGGCCGTGCCCCGGCGAAGCCCACGCCCGAGGCGTACCCGACGGCGACGGGAAGCGCGAGCCAGGCCGTCTGCCACGGCCAGGCGTCCGTCGACCAATCGACCGCGCGATCGACGGCGGCGAGGGTGAGGGCGAGCAGGGCGACCGTCGACCCGACGACCGACGGGGGACGGATGCCGCGCACCGGAGGCAGCGCGAGCAGCACGCACACCAGGGCGGCGACGAGAGCGACGACGGTGCCGAAGAGCGGCTCTTCCGCCGCGGCCGCCACCCCGAAGACGCTCGCGGCCCCCCATGCCGTGAGGGCCGGCCAGACGAGGCCGACGGTCAGCGCGGCGCCGAGGGCGATGCTCGCCTCGGCGCGACGGCGGAGCCGAACGAGTACAGCGGCGAACCCCGCCAGCACGACCGTCACGGGAGCGGCGTAGGCCTCGAGCGCGAAGTCGGCGTCCGGCGTGCCGGCACCGAGCAGCGCCCACCACGCCGCGCACGCGGCGACGGCCGCCGGCCAGGCGAGCAGGCGGCGCGGGGCCGTCATGACGGGCAGGCCGGCGCGCCGTGTGGCGAAGCGGTCGTCGGCCGCATCGACGGCGGGCGGCGCGGCCCAGCCGCGGGTGACGGATGCCGCGCCGCACGCGAGCGCGACCAGTGCGAGCAGTGCCCACACGAGGTCGGGGGCGATGCCCCAGACGATGCACAGCCCGGTCAGCAGCGCGCCGAGATCGGCGGCGGTGCGCGCGCGGAGCGGGGCGAGCGGCCGGGCGGCGGGCGTGCCCTGGACGGCGATGCCCAGGTCAGTGCTGCCCAGGGCGGTGGTGCCCAGGGCGGTGGTGCCCTGGTCGGTGGTGGCCTGGTCGGTGGTGGCCTGGTCGGTGGTGCGGGACGGAGCCGTTGCCGGACGCGAGGCGTCGGGGCCGGCGGGTGTGCCTTCTTTCGCGCGCGCCGAGGTGACCGCGATCGCGGCGGTCGCGAGGGTGACGAGGACCGGCCCTGCGGCGAGGACCAGCGTCGCCCACCCCTCGTCGCTCGCGCCGGCCATGTCGAGCGCCGAATGGCCGAGCGCCGCGATCGCCGGGGCGGCGAGCAGTGCGGCGGCGGGTACGGCGTGCCCGCGCAGCCGCGTGCGACCCATCGCGATCAGCGCGAGGAGCGCGAGGAGCGCGACCCCTCGCACCAGCCCGGCGAAGGGCTCGCCGATCACGGCGACGGTCGCCGCGGTGGCGGCATCCGTGGCCACGTCGTCGGCCGCCGCGACCAGCGTCCAGACCAGCGTCAGCGTCGTCAGCGCATAGCCCGAGACGGCGAGGCCGATGCGGCTGGCCGTGTCGATGCGCAGGAAGGCCGCGGCCACGAGCGTCGCCAGTGCGACCCACTGCAGCAGGGCGAGGCTGACGGCAGGCCCCGAGCCGGTGAGCCCGGTCGCGGCGCCGAGTGCGGCCGGGGCGATGATCGCCGCCACCACTGCGACCGCCACCGGCGCCAGCGCGAGCACGACGGCGAGCGGCCCGACGGCGCGCCGCACCGTGCGCAGCAGCACCGGGTAGCCGGCCGCCGCCGCGACTCCGATGAGCCAGAGCCACGGGGTCGCGGTGCCGGCGGCGAAGGCGATGACCACGGCGATCGCGCCCGACATGCTCGCACCCTCGAGCGACGCGGCCCGAGGGAGTCGCCCGAGAGGTACCCGGGCGCCGGTCTGCGCGTCATCGGCCGAAGCGGCCGGCTCGGCACCGACGCCGGGCGCGGCACGGCGGATCTCCCGCGCGACGTGCGTCGACGCGCGGGCGGCGCCGACGAGAGCGGCCACCGCGATGAGGAGCGCGGTGCCGACGAGCACGGCGGGGATGGCGGTGCGTGCCGCGGCCGCCAGGAGCAGCAGGGTGACGACCACGGCGCGCAGATCGCTCAGCAGAGGCCGGCGCAGCGTGGGGGCAGCGAACAGCAGCCCGGCCATCGCGACGGCCGCCGCCACCCCGATCAGGGCCGCCTCGGGAGCCGAGGGCGGCAGGGTGAAGGCATCCGTGTGCCAGCTGCTCCACCCCGATGCGATCGCCGACTCCGCCTGCAGCACCCAGAGGATGAGGGTGCCCGCGATCGACAGGCCCCCGATCCCCGCGGCGGTGAGAGTGGCGGGCACGAGCGCGCTCGAGGCGCGAAGCGTGCGTGCGAGATCCAGCCCGACGGCGACCGCGACCGCCAGCACCGGGCCGACGAACACCGTGAACACGGGCTCATCCAGGCGCAGCGCGAGAAACCAGCCCGCGAGGCCGACGACCGCGGCAGCGACGCTCGAGGCCACGCCGGCGATGACGCCGGCGCCGGGAAGGGGCTCGACGCCGGGGCGGGGCTGCGCGGCCCATGCGTGCGCCGCGCCCAGCACCGCCACGAGCGCGGCGCACCACACCACCACGGGTGCCGCGTCGCCCGTCGCAACTGCGGCGGTCACGGCGGCGCCGATCAGCGAGCCGACTCCCGCCAGCGCGAGGACGAGGCGCTCCGGCACACTCGCCGCTCCGCTCCTCGCCGCCGACCACGGCGCCGGCAGCGCGTGCGCGAGGCCTCCGGCGGCAGCGCCCAGGAAGCCCGCGGTCACGGCCTCGGCGGTCGGCAGGTCGATCAGGCCTCCGACGAGGAAGGCGGCACCCGCCGGCAGTGCGAGGGAGGCGGCCAGGTCGGGACCCCGCAGCCCCGAGATCCGCGACCACAGCCGGCACAGCACCGCGACGACGAGCGCCGAGATCCCCGCGTACACCGCGGGGTCGGTGGAGCCCGCGCCGAACAGGTCGTTCGCCCGCACCGCCCACGCGTCCAGCGCGAGCAGCCCCACCCCGAGCACGCCGATCGCCTCGGCTGTCGCGTCGAGGTCGCGCCGTCGCAGCCACGACGCCAGCACCACGGTCGCCAGGGTGATGCCGCCGATGATGAGCGCCCGCGCCTCGATCCCCGCGACGAACCACGCCAGCAGCAGGAAGAACACCGCGGCGATGCCGACGAGCGAGACGCCGACGATCAGCAGCAGCACCGGCACCGTGAGGCGGCGGCGGGGTGCGGCGGACGTCACAGCGGAGGGTGTGACCGGGTCTGCTCCGCTCGGCACCGTCGCCGGCGTGGACTCCGGCGCGGCGGGTCCGTGCGCCGGGATGCGGGGGCGGGCGACCGCGTCGGCGTCGGCGACCGTGCCGGCGTCGCCGTCGGCGTCGGCCACCGTCGCCGCCGCGACGAACGTGGACGCAGTGACGGGCTGATCGACCGTCGCCGGAGCGACGATGCCGGGGGTCACGTGGGAGCCGACGGCCACGCCGGCCACCTCGGCTGCCGTGGTCGCTGAGGTGACGGTGAGCGGCAAGGGCGCGGCATCCGTCACCACCGCCTCACCCGTCGCGATCGGCGCGTT
This sequence comes from Microbacterium sp. B35-30, assembly GCF_010634855.1. Lineage (GTDB taxonomy): Bacteria > Actinomycetota > Actinomycetes > Actinomycetales > Microbacteriaceae > Microbacterium. The sequence continues at coordinate 7,601 of NZ_MWLQ01000001.1, forward strand.
CGCAGTGGACGAGAGACGGATGTCGTCGATCAGGCGCTGCCGCGCCAGCTCGACCGACAGGATCTCGCGGCCGAGCTCGAGCACGCGCACCGCACGCGGGTCGGTCAGCTCGAATCCGCACGAGCCGCAGGCGCGCGCCGAGATGACGGCGAAGCACGACGGGCAGCGATGCGCGTCGGCGAGGTCGAACGGGGACGCCGGCCACAGCCGGGCCTCCTCGTGCGAATCGATGTCCATCGCCTCTCCCCCCGATTTGACGAACATGTTCCACCGGGACCGCCGGCCGCCGCGAGAAGTTGTAGACAACCGCAATGGTCGGCACCTGGCGGACGGCCGCCGTTGGCCGTCCTGTCAGGAAGGATTCCCGCGCCGGAATATGGGGGGAGCATCGCGCCGGCGGTGTCCGTTGGACACATTGTGGGCCGTTCCGTCCCGCGTCAAGGCCGACACGCCGTCCGTGCTAGACTGACTCTTCGTCTGCGCGCACTCCAGCACGCAGTTCGCATCCCACTTTCAGATCGAGGCCTTCATCGGCCGGATCGAACGCGGGATGCAGACAAGGGATCTTGGGTGGGGCCGTCCGGCTCCACGGTACTAAGGAGACATCACTATGGCAGCAGTGTGCCAGGTGACTGGAGCAGTTCCCGGCTTCGGTCACAACATCTCGCACTCGCACCGCCGGACGAAGCGCCGCTTCGACCCGAACGTGCAGAAGAAGACCTACTTCGTTCCGTCGCTGGGTCGCAACATCAAGCTCAACGTGTCGGCCAAGGGCATCAAGGTCATCGACGCCCGCGGCATCGAGTCGGTCGTCCGTGACCTCCAGGCGAAGGGTGTGAAGCTCTGATGGCCAAGAAGGCACAGGACGTCCGTCCGATCATCAAGCTGCGTTCGACCGCCGGCACGGGTTACACCTACGTCACGCGCAAGAACCGCCGCAACAACCCCGACCGCATCGTGCTGAAGAAGTACGACCCGGTCATCCGCAAGCACGTCGAATTCCGAGAGGAGCGTTGATCCATGGCTAAGAAGAGCAAGATCGCGCGCAACGAGCAGCGCAAGGCGGTCGTCGACCGCTACGCCGCCAAGCGCGCCGAGCTGAAGAAGGCGCTCGTCTCGCCGACGTCGACCGACGAGGAGCGCGAAGCCGCTCGCGTGGGTCTGCAGAAGCTGCCCCGCAACGCCTCGCCGGTGCGCGTGCGTTCGCGCGACGTCATCGACGGCCGCCCCCGCGGTGTCCTCACGAAGTTCGGCATCTCGCGTGTCCGCTTCCGTGACATGGCGCACCGTGGCGAGCTGCCCGGCGTGACCAAGTCCAGCTGGTAAGCACCCGCTTGCAGAAGGCCCGCAGTTCCTCGGAGCTGCGGGCCTTCTCACATCTCCGAGGCGGCCGCGCGCGCCGCTCCGCACCGATCCAGGGGATTCGCGCCGAGAACGAGGACGTCGCTCCCGGTCTCGCCGCGAATCCCCTGGCTCGAGCCCAAGACGCGTGATGCGGGACGGCTGGAGGCACCATTCGGCCGGCGTCAAGCCCGGGCGCGCATTGGCGACGCCGTCTTAAGCTCTGATCATCGACACGGGGAGGGCCGATGGATCTCGATCCGTTCTTCGAAGAGCGACTGCGGGTGCATCGCAGGCACCTCTTCGATAAGGCGCTGGGCTCGGTGCGCTCGCGGCTGAGCGCGCTGTGGCCGTTCGCCCGCGGGCCGGCGGCGATGACGGGCATGGGCGGCGGCGGTCCGGCGCCGACCACTGCCCAGAAGTCGGCGGATGTCGCGCCCCAGGCATCCGCAGCGCCCCAGGCATCCGCAGCGCCGATGCCGCCGCTGGGACCGCGCGCTCGCGCGCGTGCCCGGCACCGCAAGGCGGCGCTCGCATGGGACCGCCGCGAACTGCACCAGGTGGGCACGGCCGGGACGCGGATCCGCACCACGGAACACGTCGTCGAGGTGCCGGGTCACCCGAAGGTGCGGGTGCGGGTGTACCACCCGGATCCCGCCGATGCTCCGCCGCAGGGGATCCCGGGCGTCCTCTCGCTGTTCGGTGGGGCCTTCCGCATCGGAGGCATCGGCTATCCGACGACGGATGCCGCGAATCGCCGTCGCGCGCACGACGCCGGCGTCGTGGTGGCCGCGGTCGATTACGCGCTCGCTCCCGAGCATCAGTACCCGGTGGCCGTCGAGCAGGCGTACGCAGCCCTCGAGTGGCTCTTCGCCTCGGCGGACGAGCTCGGCGTCGACCGCCGGCGCATCGCGATCGCCGGAGTCTCGGCCGGGGCGAACCTCGCCGCGGCGGTCACGCTGGTGAACCGAGACCGCGCCGGTCTTCCGCTGCGGCTGCAGCTGCTCGAGGTGCCGGTGGTCGACCTGACGGGGCGCCACCTCGACCTGCGGGCGACCCGGCGGCTCGGCATCCCCCGGTTCATCGCGATGCGCGAGCTGCGTTCGGTCGCCAACACGTACCTGCGCCGACCGGCCGACGCGTACGAGCCGTTCGCCTCGCCCCTCCTCGCCGCGTCCCACGAGGGGCTGCCGCCGGCGGTGATCCTCACCGCGGAGTACGACCCGCTGCGCGGCGACGGCGATGCCTACGGGGCGGCGCTGCGGAGGGCGGGGGTCGATGCCAGCGTCGTGCGCTACCAGGGCGTGACGCACGACACACCCCTCTTCGCCGGCGCCCTTCCCGCCGCGAGGCGCTGGCATGGCGACGTCGTCGCCGCCCTGCGCGGCCTGAACGCCTGATGCCGGTGCTCGTTCCTCGCACGCTCAACGACCGAGAGAGGTTCCGGTGAGCGAGGGAGCGCCAGCGACCGAGACGAAACGCCTCGAGCCGACGTTCTGCGCCGGGCGCTGAGCGTTTCGTCTCGCTCGTTCCTCGCTCGCTCAACGAACGGGGACGCGGCGAGGCCCGAGACTCTGGCGAGCCCCGGGCCTGTGCGTCCCACCGCGGACACCGGCCGGGACACCACCCGACCGTGGAAGCACCAGGCGGCTGGTGCCTCGACGGCGGGGTGGTTCCCCGGCGGCGCGGGGCGGGCCTCCGGTTACCGCGCCGCCTCCGTCTCGGGAGCCTGCTCCGTTTCGCGCACCTGGTGCGTCGTCGCCCACTCGAGCGCGTAGTCCGCGATCTCCTCCCAGCCGTCCTGGCTCACCAGGCGGTGGGTGCGGCCCGGGTAGGTCTTGTCGTCGACGACGGCCGGGCTTCCGGACTTCTTGTACTTCTTCACGATCGCCTCGCCGATGGCCGGCGGCACGACGTGGTCGATCTCACCCGTGATGATGAGGAGCGGGGCGCGATCGGCGCGGGTGTAGTCGACGTGCGTGACGCCGCCCTTCTCGTTGAGCACCGACAGGACGCCTTCGAAGAAGACCCGGTTGTAGGAGTTCACGGCGAACTCCTCCCAGAGATTGTCGGACTCTTCGCGGGGCAGGTCGTTGCCGAAGGTGAAGTGGAAGTGGCGCTTCGACAGCGGCTTGGCGCCGTTCTTGCCGAAGGGGTTCGCGAGGATCGGCGTGCCGGTCCAGAGCGTCGAGAGCGGGAGGGCGGTGACGCCGGCGGTCTGTCCCGGGGCGACGCCGACGTACGCCACGCCGAGGCCGCGGTCGGCGAGCATCTGAGTGAGGACGCCGCCGAAGGAGTGGCCCATGATGATCGGCTTCTGGGGCAGCTCGCGGATGATGCGCTCGTAGTTGTCGGCGATCTGCTTCAGGCCGATCCCCTTCAGGGCTTGGGGGTTGTTGCGGATGTCCTCGACCGTGCGGTCGTCGATCCCGGGCCAGCCGGGGACGATGACCTGGTGGCCGGCGGCGCGGAACCGCTCGGCCCAGGTGTCCCAGCTCTTGGGCGTCATCCAGAGTCCGTGGATGAGGACGATGGGGGTCTTGGTCGTGGTGTCCATTTCGTGCTCCCTGGTGTGGTCTGGCGGTGGTTGTGCGGTGGTCCTGCGGTGCTGTCAGTGGCGGATCCTGGTGTGTCTCCGGCTGATGTATCCTGACAGTAGACCGAACGTTCTATCTACGCAAGAGTATTCCCAGGTTTCTTGGAGAAGATTCCGGAAAGCACGGGGTGCACCGACTCTCCGCCAGGTCAGCGGGCAGAAACGGTGGCACGATGGAAGCACTCGAGGGGGATCCATGAGCACCACCGTCGCCGCGACGAGCGCGGCACGCACTTCATCACCGGCGCGGGAGCGGCTTCTTCAGGCGGCGACCGACCTCTTCTACAACGAGGGCATCCACTCGGTGGGCGTCGACCGGATCATCGAGGTGGCGGGTGTCACCCGCGCGACGATGTACAAGCATTTCGCCGGCAAGGAGGGCCTCGTGCTCGCCTATCTGGAGGGCGAGGACCTGGGCCTGCGCTCGCTGTTCGCCGAGGCGGCGCAGGCGTCGGACGACCCGGACGTGCTGCTCGACCTCGTCGTGGCCGGCATCGAGCAGGACATCCGCGACCGCCACACGCGCGGCTGCCCCTTCATCAACGCTGCGGCCGAGTACCCCGCCGAAGGGCCGGTCCGCGAGCTGATCGCCGACCACCGCGAGTGGTTCCGCGGCACCCTCCGTCAGCTCGCCGAAGGTGCCGGGCTGCGCGATCCCGAAGGGGTCGCCGCATCCCTCGTGCTGCTGCGCGATGCCGCACTCGTGGGCGGCTACCTCGACGGCCAGGACCGCGTCGGCCCCGCCTTCGCGCGCACGGCGCGCGTCGTCATCGCGGCGGCTCGGCGAGCCTGAACCCGCTCTCCGTCGCGCCGCCACGGGGCGGCCGAGGTTCGCCGCCAGACGGCACACCAGTCACATCCGTCACTCCTGTCACACGACACGCGGCCCGAATCCTCAGAAAACCGCGAAAATACGCGGATCTGTCGGCCATGTCGGGTACATTCGGTCCCGGTCGAACAGACCAGCCGGGGGGCGAAGCCATCCGGTCCCAGCAATGACAAGACGGCACCCGCTGTCTTTGGAGGACATACCAATGGCCGACAAGACCATCACCAAGACCGAACTCGTCGCGAGCATCGCGAGCGCGACCGGCCAGAGCCAGTCGGCCGTCTCGGGCGTGCTCGACTCCCTCTTCTCCACCGTCTCCGACGCGGTCGCCGCCGGCAGCAAGGTCGCCATCCCGGGCTGGATCGCCTTCGAGCAGGTCGCCACCTCGGCGCGCACCGGCCGCAACCCGCAGACGGGCGAAGAGATCAAGATTCCCGCGGGCAAGCGCGTCAAGGTCACCGCGGGCTCGAAGCTCAAGGCTGCCGTCAAGTAATCCCACGCAGACCTCTGGAGAGGGGATGCCGCACCTCGCGGCATCCCCTCTCCTGCTGTCTGCGGGCTCGGCGACCGGAATCCGGCAACGTAGGCTGGTACGGTGAACCCCCGCGCGCTGCGGGCCGCCGGGCCTGCACTCCTCGTCGTCGCCGCGCTCGCGGTGATGGTGTGGGCGCTGGCGTTCGGCGGCGGCACCGCCCCGCTCGCGATCGCGGATCCCGGACCGTTCGTGCGGTGGGGGCTCCCGACGGCGAAGCTGCTCGTCAACCTCTCCGCCGCCGGCATGCTCGGGGTGCTGGTCACCGCGCTGTTCGCCCTGCGCGCGGGCGAGCGGGAGTTCGACACCGCCCTCGACACCGCGTCGATCTCGGCTGCGCTGTTCACCATCGCCGCTGCGGCGACCGGGTTCCTGACCTTCGTCGACGCGTTCAACCCCGTCATCAGCATGGGCCCCGAGTTCGGCGCGCAGGTCGGCCGCTACATCGTCGAGACCGAGGTCGGCCGCACCTGGCTCATCACCACGCTCGCGGGCGCCGCGCTCACCGTGCTGACCTTCGCCGTGAGGTCGTGGACCGCCACGTTCTTCGTCGCGCTGCTGGCCGCGGCATCCCTCGTCCCGATGGGCACGCAGGGCCACTCCGGTGAGGAGGCGTTCCACCACGAGGCGATGACGGCGCTGATCCTGCACATCATCGCGGCGGCGGTGTGGCTGGGCGGGCTGCTGCTGATCGTGATCGTGCGGCCGCTGCAGTCGCGCGACGACAGCGCCGCGACGGTCGGGCGCTACTCGAGCATCGCGCTCGCCGCCTTCGCGGTCGTCGCGGTCTCGGGCACGGTGCGCGCCGCGATCGGACTGCAGGACTGGTCAGCGCTCGTCTCGCCCTACGGCGTGATCCTGGGTGTGAAGGTGCTGGCACTGATCGCGCTCGGGCTCTTCGGCGCCTGGTACCGCACGCGGCTCATCGGCCGCATGCGCGACACCGACCGGGCAACCCGGTCGTTCTGGACGCTCATCGTCTTCGAGCTCGTGCTCATGGGCGCCGCGAGCGGTGCGGCGGCCGCGCTGGCACGCACCCCTCCGCCGGTCACCGCGCTGATCCCGGAGAGCCCGACGCCCGCCCAGCGCCTGACCGGCGCACCGCTGCCGCCCGAGCTGACCCTCGACCGCTGGCTCACGTCGTGGAACGTCGACCTGCTGTGGGCCGTCGTGGCCGGGTTCGCGATCTTCTTCTACCTCGCGGGCGTCTGGCGCCTGCGCCGCCGCGGCGACGCGTGGCCGCTCTATCGCACGCTCATGTGGGTCGCGGGCTGGCTGCTGCTGGTCTGGGTGACCGGCGGCGTCATCAACGTCTACCAGGACTACCTGTTCAGCATGCACATGGTCGCGCACATGCTGCTGACCATGGCGATCCCGCTGCTGCTGGTGCCCGGCGCGCCCATCACGCTGGCAGCGCGGGCCATCCGCAAGCGCGACGACGGCACGCGCGGTGGGCGCGAGTGGATCCTGTGGGCGGTGCACTCACCGGTCGCCCGGGTGCTGACGAACCCGTTCATCGCCGCCGCGCTGTTCGTCGGCTCCCTCTGGGTCTTCTACTACACCGAGCTGTTCCGCTGGTCGCTGTACGACCACCTCGGGCACGAGTGGATGATCGCGCACTTCCTCATCACCGGCTATCTCTTCGTGATGACCCTCATCGGCATCGACCCGGTCCCCTACCGGCTGCCCTACCCCGGGAGGCTGCTGCTCCTGATCGGCGTCATGGCGATGCACGCCTTCTTCGGCATCGCGATCATGATGCAGGAGGGCCTGATGATCGCCGAGTGGTTCGGCTCGATGGGCCGCATCTGGGGTGCCACCCCGCTCGAGGACCAGTACACCGGCGGCGGCATCGCCTGGTCGATCGGAGAGATCCCGACGCTCATCCTCGCGATCACCGTGGCGATCCAGTGGAGCCGCAGCGACGACCGTGAGACGAAGCGGCGCGACCGTCATGCCGACCGCACCGGGGATGCCGAGCTCGAGGCGTACAACGCCCGCCTGGCAGAACTCGCCGAGAAGGACGCCAAGGCGGGCACCGGACGCTGAGTCCGCGACGGCGACCGCAGCAGCGTCAGGTGGTGTCGGGGCCCGTCACGACGATCGTCACGTTGCCGTCGGGGCGCACCGTGATCGCGCCCTTGACGATGAACGGCACGTCTTCGGACACCGTGCGCACCTTGCCGTCGAAGATCGAGCGGATGTCGACCTCGATGTGCGCGACCGCCTCGGAGGGGAGGATCGACCAGCCGGCGCCGTCGGGCTCGACGGCGACCGTCGGCTGCGTCACGATCGACCAGGCCGGCAATGAGGCGATGCGGTCCTGCACGAAGAAGCCGAACGGGCACGCCGTCGGCTGCAGCACCTCCTGCGTCGCGCACGCGGTGAGGAACTCCTCGACCTCGTCCTGCACGACGGTCAGGAACTGCTCGGTGGGCTGGGCCTGCACGTTCACCGGGATCGCGCGGAACGGGCTGTCCGAGAGCACCGCCACCCCCGGGGTGCTGGAGATCGCCGTGTCGACCGACACCGAGTACAGGCCGGGTGAGAACACCAGCAGCGAGACGGGGGCGGCGGGATCGGCATCCGCCCCCTCCGGTGAGACCTGGCGCTTGTCGATCTCGAAGCCGTTCACGTCGAACACCATCGAGCCGGTGACACCGAGGTTCATGACGGCCAGCGGGCTCTTCGCGAAGCGCCACGTGGGCGCGAGGCCGATCGAGCCGTCGCGCTCGACGGCGAAGGTGGTGCGGCCGTCGTAGCGGCCGGCCAGGTACTCGATGGTGACGCGGGTGATGTCACCGTCCTGCTCCTGGGACACGACCTCGACGTCGGTGATCGGTGCCAGGGCGGCGCTGCGCAGCAGCGCGTCGGATGCCGTGGACGGCAGCCCCGCAGCCTCGAGGTCGGCGGTCGTCACATCGACCCCCGGTACCGTCAGCGCATCGGCGGCGCGGCCCTCGGCGAGCAGGTCGACGTAGCGCTCGACGAACGCTGCGGGGCTGTAGAACTGGCGCTCGATCACGCCCCATGCGGCGAACACGGCGCCCACCAGCGCGAGGCCGACGACGCCGAGAAGTGAGAGGTCCAGCGCGAGACGGCCTCGACGGCGGGGCTTGTGCGGCGGCTGGATCAGGGCCGGTTCCGGTTCGGAGGCGAGGGTGGGCGGGGTCGCGTCGACGGCCGGAGGCGCACTCGCGCGACCGGCTGCCGTGCCCACTGCCCCCTGGTCCACCCGGCCAGTCTAGGAAAGACCGACCGGGAGGCCCCTGTGGACAGCCGACATTGTCGCGGACCTGAAACATTCGGGACTGCCCGTCCCCTTCGGCGATGCCGCGACCGGTTCCGCCCAGGTCAGGCCATGATCGCGTCCCGGACGGCACTGGCGCCCGCCAGCTGGCCCGAGGCGATCGCGGCCGCCAGCGACACCATCGGCCCGGGGACGACGGCGAGGTGGGCCATGTCGCCGCCCGCGTACACGCCGGGCACCGTCGTGCGTCCGAGCGGGTCGATCTCCACGCCGCCGCTCGGAAGGATGCCGCAGCCCAGCTGCTCGGCGAACGGTGCGCGCTGCGTCGACGTCGCGGCCGTGAAGACGCCTGCGACGCGTTCGGCTCCGCCTCGGAGGAGCTCGAGCTCGAGACCGCCGTCGACCTCGGTCACCGCGGCGACGTCCGCCGGACGCGCGAGGAAGGCCGAGGCGACGACGGGGCGCAGCATCCGTTCGATCATGGCACCGTGCTCGCCGTCGACGAGAATGCCGATGCGCTCCCCGGCGAACTCGTGGCCGTGACAGAACGGGCACTGGGCGACGCGGCGACCCCACTGGCCCGCGAGGCCGGGGACGGGCGGAAGCTCGTCGCGCATGCCGGTGGCCAGCACGATCCGGTGCGCCCGCTCCACGCCCTGGGCCGTGGTGACCTCGAAGCCGCCGATCTCCCCGGCGACCGTCGTGACGGCGCCGGTGCGCAGCACGACCGTGTCGTAGGCGGCGAGCTCGGTGCGGCCGATGCGGCGCAGCTCGGCGGGGCTGCGGCCGTCGTTGGTGAGCAGGTTGTGCGCGTGCTCGACGGTGGCGTTGCGATACTCCCCGGAGTCGAGCAGCAGCACGGTGCGATGCATGCGGCCGACGGTGAGGGCGGCCTGCAGGCCCGCCGGGCCGCCGCCGATCACGATGACGTCGTACATGAGTGGTCCTCTCGTCGTTTGCGTCCGGAGAGATTCTGTGACTTCATGTCGACATGAAGTCAAATCTGTCGATCGGGGATGCCGCGGCCCGGTTCTCGCTGCCGACTCACGTGCTGCGCCACTGGGAGGACATGGGGCTGCTCACTCCCGCGCGCGACGGCGGCGACCGGCGACGCTACGGCGATGACGACCTGGTGCGGATCGGCGTGATCGTGCGCAGCAGGAGCGCCGGCATGAGCCTGGAGCAGATCGGCGTGCTGCTCGACGAGCAGGCGCCCGAGCGGCACCGGGTGCTCGAAGAGCACCTCGCCGACCTCGGCCGCCGGATGGCCGACATGGAGCGCTCGCGGCGCATGACCGAGCACGCCCTGCGCTGCCGGTCGCACGACATCACGACGTGCCCGCGGTTCCGGGCGATCATGGACGAGGTCGTCGCGGGCACCGGCAGCTGGCGCGACGCCGAGCCGCCTGTGGACAGTGACACGTCGTCCACCGATTCGGGCGCGGGCAGCCGGGAGGCGGCATCCGCTCGTTAGCATGAATCGGTGACCACAACGCCTTCTCCTGCCGGCCTCGCGCTGTCGGCCGAGCAGGAGGCGCTGTTCCGGCTCATCGAAGACACCCGCGAGCATGTGTTCGTCACCGGGCGCGCCGGCACCGGCAAGTCGACCCTGCTGCAGCACCTGGCATGGCACACGAGCAAGCAGATCGCCGTGTGCGCGCCGACCGGCGTCGCGGCGCTCAATGTGGAGGGCCAGACGATCCACTCCCTGTTCAAGCTGCCGCTGGGGATCATCGGCGCGCACGACGAGGATCAGTCCGATGCGACGCGCAAGCTGCTCAACGCCATCGACACGCTGGTCATCGACGAGATCTCCATGGTCAACGCCGACCTCATGGATGCCATCGACCGCGCGCTGCGCAAGGCGCGGGGACGCCGCGGCGAGCCTTTCGGCGGCGCGCAGATCGTGATGTTCGGCGACCCGTACCAGCTGGCCCCGGTGCCGCCGCGCGGGGACGAGCTGCGGTACGTGAACGACCACTACCGCTCGTTCTGGTTCTTCGATGCCAAGGTGTGGGTGGGTGAGTCGGCGAGCGACGGCATCCTCGACGTCGGCTCGTACGGCGCCGAGCTGAACATCCGCGAGCTGGTCGACATCCACCGGCAATCCGACCCGGCGTTCAAGGCCATGCTCAATGCGGTGCGCTACGGCCACGTGACCGCCGACATCGCGGAGGTCCTCAACAGCACCGGGGCACGCACTCCCCCGGACCCGGTCGACGGCGAGCACCCGATCATCACGCTGGCCACCCGCAACGACATCGTGAACAACATCAACCGGCGGCACCTGACCGAGCTCGTCGGTCGTGAGCAGACCGCGATGGCCGAGGTGAACGGGGACTTCGGACGAGGGGATGCCGCGTACCCGGCCGATCTCGAGCTCAAGCTCAAGGTCGGCGCCCAGGTGATGTTCCTGCGCAACGACACCGCCTCGTTCGGTGAGCCGCCTCGATGGGTGAACGGCACGATCGGGACGGTCACGCGGATCGCCGGTGAGACGGTGCGCGTCGACGTCGAGGGCGAGGAGTTCGACGTCGAGCCCGCCGTCTGGGAGAAGTACCGATACTCGTACAACCCCGGATCCAAGCAGCTCACGCGCGACATCGTCGCGGAGTTCACCCAGTTCCCGCTGCGGCTGGCGTGGGCGGTCACGATCCACAAGTCGCAGGGCAAGACCTACGACCGTGCGATCATCGACCTGGGCTCCGGGGCGTTCGCCCCGGGGCAGACCTACGTGGCGCTGTCGAGGCTGACCTCGCTCGACGGGCTCTATCTCTCCCGCCCGCTGCGGCCGCGCGACATCCAGGTCGACCCCGACGTGCGGCGCTTCATGGCGTCCGCAGTGCGCCGGCCAGCGGCATCCTGAATCGCAGTCCCGTCCGTCTGCCGCCCATGGCAGTGCGCGGAAAGTCGGCTCGGTGACGGCGACACGCCGCTGACGGATGCCGCGACCCGGGCGTGTCAGGTGACGGACCCGTGTTTTCGCATCTGGAGGGCGGGGTGGGGCGGGGTGGGACGGGTCCAGGCGACCGGGAACCGGGCCGGGCGAACCGGCGGTCAGGCGACCTGGCGGTCAGGCGACCAGGCGGTCAGGCGGTCAGGCGAACCGGCGGTCAGGCGACCTGGGCGGCCTTCGCGTGAGCGAGGTCCTCGAAGAGCTCGGTGTTGAAGCGGTAGGCGAGCAGGACCTCGTCGATGACGCGCTCCTGCTCGGCGGCATCCCAGGGTGCCGCGTCCAGCTGCTCGCGGTAGACGTCTTTGAAGGCCTTCGGGTCGGCGATGTCCTCGAAGAGGTAGAAGCCGATGCCGTTGGTGTCGAACCCGAAGCGGCGGGCCATCAGCCGGCCGATGAACTGGCCGCCCGACAGGTCGCCGAGGTAGCGGGTGTAGTGGTGGGCCACGAAGCCGCCCGCCCACGTCGCGCCGACCTCGTTGATGCGATCGACGTAGCGCTGCGTGGTCGGCAGCGGCTCGATGTGCTCTTGCCAGTCGGGCCCGACGAGGAACTCGAGGTCCGCCTCGAGCGCGGGCAGGCGCGTGAGCTTGTCGGAGATGAAGACCGCGGCGACCGGGTCGTTGCGCATCTGGCCGGCGGTGCGCTCGAGCGCCTCGTAGATGAACCAGTGCTGGGCGACCAGCGCGACGTAGTCGTCCCGCGTGCCCTCCCCCTTCATGAGGTCGGCCATGAAGCCGGAGTGCTCGCTCGAGGAGTGCGAGCTGCTCGAACGCTCGCGCAGGGCGGTCGAGAACGGGATCGGGTCGCTCATACCTTCATGCTAACTGAAGATAAGGCGAACCTAACAAAAATGTTCTCCAGGCCGCGGCCTAGGCGTGCGGGCGCGGCTCGATGTCCAGACGCCGGCACGCCTCGTCATAGAGGGCGACGATCTCGCGGCGCACCTCGCGGCGCTCGGAGATCGGCCCCGACGGCCACGGCACCTCGACGTCGGCGGTCGAACCGTCGGCGAGCGTCGCCTGCCACACTCCGCGGTCGCCGTCGAACCCCGTCATCGCCGAAGCGGTGATCTCGGCATCCGCGATCCCCGCATCGGCGGCGAACGCGCGGGCGATGAGGAGGTTGTCGTCGCCGTGATCGCCGTTCATGTGGCTGAGCACGCCGGTGAGGGCGTCATCGTCGAAGTGGTGCGTCATGCTGACACCCTACGGATCGCCGTTCACGGCAAGCGACCATGGTGTGTTTGAATTCAATGCACGATCGTCGGGGGGTGAGAATGCGGACCCGGTCTACACGTCGCCGCGCCAACGCGGTCATCGCCGGTGCTGTGGCGTCCGTTCTCCTGCTCGCCGGCTGCTCGTTCGGCGGGGGGATCGAGCCGGATCTGCCGCCGCAGTCGGAGGACGCGCTGCCCGATGAGACGGTGCAGCGCTTGACGGATGCCGTCACCCACGCGATGGGCACCACCGGGTCGTCCGGCGCCATCGTGGGCGTCTGGGCGCCGTGGAGCGGCGCCTGGGTGGCCGGCCTCGGCACGCAGCGGCCCGACGGCGGCGGCGAGGTGACCGCCGATCTGGCGTTCCGCGCCGGCAAGGTGACGCGGGCGATGACATGCGACGTGCTCTTCGAGGTCGCCGCTGCCGGAAAGGTGAAGCTCGACGACAGCGTCACCGCCTACGTATCGGGCGTGCCCGACCTCGCCGAGGTCAGTCTGGTCGAGCTCTGCGACGGCACATCGGGGATCGGCTCCTTCGCCGGCCAGCTGTACTCGTCGTGGCTCACCAATCCGGCACGCGACTGGGAGCCCCGCTACCTCGCGAGCTTCGGGCTCGGCCAGCCGCGCTCGGGCGAGCCCGGCGCAGCCTACCGCGACTCCGATGCCGGCTACGTGCTGCTGGGGCTGGCGCTCGAGCGCGCCACCGACATGACGGCGGCGGACCTCATCCAGACGTACCTTGCCGATCCGCTGGGTCTGGACGCGACCGCGCTCGGCGACCTTCCCGAGGAGGGGGTGCTGAAGGGCGGGCAGTCGGTGAACAACGCCGAAGGCGTGCTCGACTGCGCGGCACCCCTCGACCTGACCGCGGCGTCGACGAGCAGCGGGTTCACCGACGCCGGCGCCGTCACCGACATCGAGGATCTCGGCCGCTATGTGCAGGCGCTCGCCTCGGGCGCGCTCGTGGAGGACGACGACCGCTTCGGCGCCCCGGTGGCGGTCGCCCCCGACGGTCCGTCGTGGTACACCACCGACGGCGGTGCGCTGATCGCGGGGTCGCTCATCGGCCAGTACGGCAAGGTGCCGGGCTACATCACCGCCGCGTTCGCCGACCCGTCGACCGGGCTGACAGTCGCCGTCGTGCTCAACAACTCGGCCGCCGACGCGGCGGTGGGCGAGTACCTCGCATGGGAGCTTGCGGCGATCGCGTCGAAGGCGCCCGCGGCCGCCGGCCAGGCGGTGCCCGAGGCGGGACTGCCCTGGACGCCCGAGCAGTACCACGACGCCATCGCCGCCGCAGCGGTGTGCACGCCGCCGGCCACGTAGTGAGGGCCGGCGCCGGCGCGGGCGGTACCGGGGCCGGCGCGAGCCTGATGGGCGGATCGGGTCCGAGCGCAGGATCGGGGGCCACACCCGCGATCGTGCTGGTGATCGCGGGCCTGGCGTGCCAGGAGGTCGGCGCATCGCTCGCGGTGCTGCTGTTCCCCGCGGTCGGGCCGCTCGGCATGGTGATGCTCAGGCTGGTGTTCTCGGCGATCGTGCTGCTGCTGATCGCCCGGCCCCGGGTGCGCGGGCATTCGCGGTCGGACTGGACCGGGGTCGCGCTCTTCGGCCTGGTGCTCGCGTTGATGAACGGCCTGTTCTATCTCGCCCTCGAGCGCCTGCCGCTCGGCATCACCGTCACCATCGAGGTGCTGGGGCCGCTCGTGCTGTCGATCGTCGCCGCCCGCCGTGCATCCGCCTGGCTGTGGGCGGTGCTCGCCCTCGCCGGCGTCGTCGCACTGGGCGGCGGCGGGTGGGACCGCCTCGACCCGCTGGGCGTGCTGTTCGCGCTGGGCGCGGCCGGCAGCTGGGCGTTCTACATCCTGGCGTCGGCGCGGGTGGGGAGGGCGTTCGCTCAGCTCGACGGCCTGGCGCTGGCGATGACGGTGGGGGCGGTCATCGCGCTGCCGTTCGGGATCGCGGATGCCGGATCCGCCCTCCTGCGCCCTGAACTCGTCGCGCTCGGCGCCGCGGTCGCGATCCTGTCGTCGACCATCCCCTACGCGTTCGAACTCGTCGCCCTCCGGCGCCTGCAGGCCGCGGTCTTCGCGATCCTGATGAGTCTCGCCCCGGCGACGGCGGCCCTCGCGGGCTTCATATTCCTCGGCCAACATATGACGTGGCTCGAGATCGCCGGCATCGCACTCGTCATCGCGGCGAGCATCGGCGCGGTGCGCTCCTCGGCCAGGGCCGCGCGCGAAGCGGCGGAGCCGATCGCCTGACGCGGCACCGGACATCGCGCGGGTGGGTGGACGGATGCAGACCGGCGGCGTGCGACGGCGTGACCGGCGGGCTCGATACGATCGGGGCCATGACTCAGGCGGACAACACGGTGCAGACGAGATGGGCCGTGCTCGGTCCCGGAGCCATCAGCAGGGACTTCGTGGTGGGGCTTCGGGCCTCGCAGCACGGTGTGCTGCACGCGGTCGGCAGCTCGTCGGCGGAGCGGGCGGGGGCCTTCGCCGCGGAGTACGGGGCCGCGGCATCCGGCACCTACGACGAGATCCTCGCGCGCGACGACGTCGACGCCGTCTACGTCGGGACCGTGCACACGACGCACGCCGACCTGGCGGTCCGCGCGCTGGAGGCCGGCAAGGCCGTGCTGTGCGAGAAGCCGGCGAGCCCCACGCTGAAGGAGGTCGAGCGCATCCTCGAGGCCGCTGCCCGCACGCAGCGACCGTTCCTCGAGGCCTTCAAGACGCGGTTCGGGCCGTTCGCCGACGCGCTGCGAGAGCTCGTCGCCGGTGGCGAGCTCGGCCCGCTCGAGCGTGTCGAGGGAGCGTTCGGGTTCGAGGCGCCGACCCACGAGGGCCGGCTGTTCGATCCCGCACTCGCGGGCGGCGCGATCCTCGACGTCGGCTGCTACCCGCTCGCGCTGGCGATCGACCTCGCCGCCGCGGCCGGACAGCCCATCGACGCTCCCGACTATCGCGGCTTCGACGCAGAGCTCGTCGCTGGGGTCGACGGCTGGGCGACGGCCGCGATCGCGTTCGGCACAGTGACGGCGGAGATCGCGACGTCGGTCGTCGAGGATCTCTCCGACCTGGCGATGCTGCACTTCGCCGAGGGCGACGTCCTCCTCCCGAACGCGTGGGGAAGCCGCACCGAGAGCCCGTCGAGGATCATCGTCCGCCGCGGTGCCGAGGAGCGGGTGATCGAGGTGCCGGTCGTGCAGCCCATGGCTGCGGAAGCCGATGCGCTGTCGCTCGCCCTCGCCGAGGGCCGGCTCGAGGTGCCGCAGATGCCGTGGTCGCACACGCGTGCCGCGGCGCGCGTGCTCACGGACTGGCGCGCGGCCGCCCTTGCCGGCTGACGCCGACAGCCCTGGACGCCGGCGACACCGGGCGGCGGCATCCGTATTCCGCGTGCGGAAATCTACCCTTTCGCGCTTCCGGGCGTTGCGGGAAGCAGCGGGAAGCAGGGGGTCAGGCGCCGCGGGGCGATGCGGTGGAGCCGCGCACGTTCAGCGTCGGGTTCAGCACGACACGGTGCACCGGGCGCGTCGGATCCTCGATGCGCCGAGCCAGGAGGTCCACCGCGGCGCGACCGACCGAGTTGCGCGGCGGGCTGACGGCGGTGAGCGCGGGGGTGAACAGCTCGGCCACCTCGTCGTCGTACGCGACGACCGACAGGTCGCCCGGCACCGAGATGCCGCGGTTGAGGGCCAGGTCGACGAACGCCATCGCCTCGGGATCGGAGTGGACGAGGATCGCGGTGACCGAGTTGGCCAGCGCGGCGTCGAGCGTCGCGTCGACGACGGCTGAGAAGTCGGGGCTCGTGCGCGGCGGGAGGCTCGTCTCGAAGTGGTCGGAGGGTGTGAGGCCGAGCTCGATGCACGCGGCCTGCCAGCCGGCCGCGATCTTGCGGGAGGTGGGCGAGTCCCGCGCGATGATGAGTCCGACGCGGCGATGGCCGAGCGCGGCGAGATGGCGCGCGGCGAGCACCGCGCCGAGCGCGTGGTCGGTCGTCACGTTCTCGACGGGGCTGCCTCCCTGCAGCGATCCGGCATCGGGCAGCACCACGGCATCGCGCTCCACGAGCACGCTGGGCACGCCGCACTCGGCGAGCCACTGCACGACATCCTGTGCGTGCGGGGTGTCGGTGTTCGGCGCGACGACGAGTCCGCGCACACCGTCGGCGTGCACGAGGCGCTCGAGCACCGGGCGCTCGTCCTGCAGCTCGTACGACGCGCCGCGCAGCACGACGCGCAGGCCGTGGCGGGTGGCCTCGGCCTCGGCGCCGCGCACGACGCTCGGCCAGTAGAAGCTCAGCGACGGCACCAGCATCGCGATCGAGCCGGCGCGGGTGACGGTGACCGGATGCCCCGGCTCCACGTCGTCGAAGGCGCCCGCGGCGGGAACGGCGCCGCCGTGCACGCGCACCAGCAGCCCTTCGCGCTCCATCTGCGCGAGGTCGCGACGCAGGGTGACCGGGGCGACGCCGAGGTCGTCCATCAGCTGCGCGACCCGTACGGCGCCGTCGCGCTCGAGCGTCGCCAGCACGTGCGCCCGCCGCTCGGCGGCGAGCAGTGCCGGAGTCTGGTCGGTCATCGGGCGTCCTCCGGGTTCGTCAGGTCCAGTTCTACCGTGACGGTGACGCTGTCGCGCGCCGTCACGTCCAGATCCAGCCGGGTCAGTCGTGCGCCCCACACGCTGGTGAGCATGGGGTCGTCGAGCTCGCGCACCACGAGCGACGCGGTGACGCCGTCGGACCACGAGATGCGCACGGGCGTGGCGCCGTCGAGGGGAGTCACGACGACCGCGCTCCCCTGCTCCCGCCGCACGTCGCCGGCGAGCAGCATCCGCACCTGCGTGGGCGCTTCGGGATCGGCGGTCGCGTGCGCCAGGGCCGGAGCGTTCCCGTCGGCTCCGGGCGTTTCGTCTCGGCGTTTCGACTCGCAAGCTCGCTCAACGACCACGTTCCTCGCTCGCTCAACGAGCGAGGATTGCCAGGAGTCCTCGACGACGACGCGGCGCGCGGGCCGTTCGAGGCGCACCGCTCGATGCCACGACGCGGCGCCCGGGTAGGCGCCGGAGAGCTCCAGGGTGAGCGCCGCGACGTCGTCGCCGAGCGCGACCTCGACGTCGGAGGCCGCGAACGCCGCACCCGGGTTCTGCTCGAGCCCGCCGATCACGGGCACGTTGTGCCAGCCGCTCTGCATCGTCCAGATGTCGTAGCGGTCGGGGCCGAACGTCTGCAGCGTGTACGTCGGACGGCCCGCGTCGACGATCACGGGCACGCCGTCGGACGCGACGACGAACGAGCCGACGTCGTTGTGGTTGTGGTGCTCCCCGTTGTGGCCGCCCTTGACGGCGACGGTCAGTCCCCGGCTCGTGCCGCCGCGCTCGCGGGCGAGCATCACCTCGGTCGAGGGCAGCCACACGTCCTGCGGGAACGGCGACGACGTCTGCGCGGCGTCGACCCACACGGGATCGGTGATGCCGCGCAGCAGCCGGCCGAACCCCTCGTGCTCGGTGGCGGCGGGGGTGCCGGCGATGCGATGCGACGCGGCGTGGGCCGCGGCATCCGTGTCGCCCGCTCTCCGCGCCGCCCGGTGCAGCACATGCCAGGGCTGCGCGGCCGGGACGCGCGCCTGCCCGTCGGCGAGGTTGAGGTACCAGTCACCGCCGAGGTGCATGCGGTGGGGGAAGGCGACGGTCTCCCGCAGGGCCGGGATGCCCGACGCGTCGAGCACTCCCCCGGTGGCGTGGTGCAGCAGGTCGAGCGTCTCGAGGGCGCGGCACGCGCCGTTCCACCAGTAGGCGTATCCCTCGTCGATCGCGCCGTCGGGTGGCAGCACCGACACGTAGCGGTCGATGCCCTCGATCGCGAGGGCGACGATGTGTGCGCGCTCCCCCGCGTCGGCGGGTTCGTCGAGCAGCCGCAGCGCCGCGAGCAGCACGTTGCCGTGGATCCAGGGGTTCCAGTTGTGCACATCGCCGTCGAGTCCGAGCCAGTGCCAGTCGCGGCGCCGGGTGAACGGGTCGAACACGCGCACGCGGGCCTCGTGGCGGATGCGGGAGCGGATGCCGGGGTACCGGGCCTCGAGCCGCGCGCCGAGGAGGTGATCGACCCAGGTCAGGAGCGCCACCGCCTCCCCCGCTCCCAGGTCGAGATACGGCGCCGTCACCGTCGGGAGCACCGACCCCCGCTCGCGGAACGCGTCGTCGTGCGCGGGCCAGCACCACGAGCTCTGCTCGCAGATGAGCCACACGCCGTCGAGCACCTCGGCGAGCCAGAGTGCGCCGATCTCGTCGTCGGCGTGGTGTGCAGCGGCGATCGCGGCGCGGGCGAGGCGCCGCTGGCGCTCGAACACGATGCTCTCCCAGCCCTCGCGGTCGCCGTCGTCGTGCAGGCGGGCGGTGGCGGTCGCCAGCGGCACCGGCCAGGCCGTCGCCCGCTCGGCGGCGGCGCGCTGCAGCACGTCGCGGATCGCGACGGGGTCGGCGCTCCCTTGCGGGCCCCAGGCCCGCCGGTCCTCGGCGGCCGGGACCGGGAGCGCCCGCTCGGCGGGTGACAGGAGCGCGGTGAGGGCGGTCTCGAATCCGGCGGCGTCGACGCCCGCCTGAGCCAGGTAGACGGCGGACAGCGCACCGCGGAAGGCCGCTTCCGGCGACGAGTCAGGGGTCGCGCGGGAGGCGCCTGCTGCAGGCGTGGGGACCGTCGCGGTCGTCAAGGTTCCTCCTCGTTGATTCACCATGGTGAGAGCGGGCGGCCGCTTCCGGCGGGATCCGGAGCCCGAAAGCGATCATAAACGATCATAACGAATCTCAAACAATCTTGCAATGAACGAATCGGGTTGATACAGTCCCAAACGTTCGCTTTCCGCTGGCACGACGCGGAGAGAAGTAGGCATCAAGGGAGATCCCAGTGACGGTCCAGCAACCCACCACGTCGGCGCGCATCGCGACGGGTTCTGCCTGGGCTGCTCGTGAGTGGACCCGGACGGAGTGGCTGGCCTACGCCGACCACCTGCTCGACACCGCTCGCACGCACGCATCTCCCGGTGCGGGCCGCATCCACTTCCCCGGTGCCGAGGGCGGCTACGGCCACGCCGTCGACGGGCTCGAGGGCTTCGCGCGCACGTTCCTCCTGGCGGGGTTCCGCATCGCCGGCGCGCGCGGCGAGGGCACCGAGGAACTCGCCGACTTCTACCGCCGCGGCATCGTCACGGGTGTCGACCCGGATGCCGAGGACCGCTGGGTCCGTCTGGACGAGCACGCGCAGGCCAAGGTCGAGGCCGCGTCCCTCGCGCTGGTGCTCGACATGACGCGGCCGTGGATCTGGGACCGCCTCGACGCCCTCACGCAGGAGCGCGTCATCGCGTACCTCGCCCC
Organism: Microbacterium sp. B35-30; assembly: GCF_010634855.1. GTDB lineage: Bacteria > Actinomycetota > Actinomycetes > Actinomycetales > Microbacteriaceae > Microbacterium. The sequence goes on from NZ_MWLQ01000001.1 coordinate 27,700, forward strand.
CGTCGTGGGCGACGCGACCTATCCCAAGACGAACTGGCTCTGGTTCCGCGTCGTCGTGCAGACGTTCCTCCGCTCGGTCGGCGGGCCGTGGTCGGCGCAGGACATCGCCGACGACCTGGCGCTCCACGACGTGCTGGTGCGCGAGGACGGCTGGATCTCGGACGGCTTCGAGCGCTCCTACGACCACTACGTGGGCTGGGCGCTGCACACCTACCCCGTGCTGTGGTCGCGCATGCAGGGCGCCGACGAGCTCACCGCCGGCCGCACCCCCGGCGACATCGCGCGCCTCGACCGGTTCCTGCAGGATGCCGTCGCCCTCGTGGGCGCCGACGGCTCGCCGCTCGTGCAGGGTCGCAGCCTCATCTACCGCTTCGCTGCAGCGGCGCCCTTCTGGGTCGGCGCGCTCGCGGAGGTCCCCTCAGTCTCGCTCGGCCGGCTGCGGCGCGCGGCGAACGCCGTCGTGGCGCATTTCGTCGAGCAGGGCGTCCCCGGCGAGGACGGCGTCCTCACCATGGGCTGGCATCACGAGTGGCGCGAGCTCGCGCAGTCGTACTCCGGACCCGGCTCGCCGTACTGGGCGGTCAAGGGCCTGCTCGGCATCTCGCTGCCCGCCGACCACCCGGTGTGGGCCGCCGAGAGCGAGCCGCTGCCCATCGAGGCGGGCGACGAACTGCGCGCCGTGCGTCCGGCCGGCTGGGTGATCTCGGGCACGCGCGCCGACGGCATCGTGCGCATCGCCAACCACGGCACCGACCACGCCGCCGACGGCAGCCTGGTCGGCGACTCGCCGCTGTACGCCCGCATCGGCTACGCGACCGCGGCGTCGCCGCTCGCGAACCAGCGTGCCTTCGAAGAGCCCCTCGAGCAGTCGGTCGCCCTCGTCGACGACGCCGGACGGGCCACCCACCGCGCCGCGATGGACCTCATCGACGTGCGGGTGCAGGACGACGAGCACGGCCGGGTCGGCATCGCCGCCTCGGTGTCGCGCGCTCACTGGATCACGCTGCGGCCCGTCTCCCACCGTCACGGCTCGGGCATCGACGGCGACGTCGAGATCGCGGGCATCGTCGAGGTCCACTCGCTCGTGCGCGGGCCGTGGGAGGTGCGCCTCGCGCGCGTCGGCGCCCTCGAGCCCGGCCTGGACCCCCGCGCGCTGCGCCTCCGCGTCGGCGGCTGGGCCCTGGCATCCCACGAAGCGCCCCGTTCCTCAATCGAGGGGGAGAAGACAACGGTCCCCACGCCCCCTCCAGGCGCCGCTGGCGCGTCGCCCGGAGCCTCCGGGCGCGTGGGCCCAGCCGCGGCCTCGGTGGTCGCGAACGGGCTGAGCTCCGGCATCCGTCCCCTCATCGGGAGCGGCACGCTCTCGATCGAGACGCGCGAGGACGCCAGCCCCCTCGGACCCCTCGCCGCCGTGCCGGTCGTGACCTACCCGGTCGTCCCGGGGGAGTGGAGCGCGACGCTCGTCGAGCTCACCACCGCAGATCTCGCCGCGCTCGGAGACGGCGCGGGGAGCGTCGCCGTCGGAGGCGACGGCGGACAGACCACCGTCACGGTCACCTGGCCGGACGGAACGGCGACCACGAGTCGCCTTGCACACCCCGGAACCGCGTCCGTCGCGAACCGGTAACCCGATGGGCCCGAGGACGGGTCCGCAATCACAAAGGAGTACCCCCAGAATGAAGCGTTCATTCGCTGCCGCGGCCGGCGTCGCCGTGGTCGCCACGCTCGCTCTCGCCGGCTGCAGCGGCGGCGGCGAGGCCGCCCCCGAGGAGTCGTCGGGCCCGGTCACCCTCTCCCTGTCAGGCTGGAGCCTCGACACCACGCCCGAATTCCAGAAGCTCGCGGACGCGTTCCACGAGGAGAACCCCGACGTCACGATCGAGCTCAAGGGCTACGACGCGACCGAGTACAACACCCTCATCACCGCCGACCTCGCGGCCGGCTCGGGTCCCGACATCATCACGCAGAAGGAGGTCAAGTTCGTTCCGACCTTCGTGAACGGCGGCCAGCTGCTCGATGTGTCGGACGTCGAGCTGCCCGACGGCATCAGCGGTGCCGGGTCGTACGAGGTCGACGGCACCGCCTACGCCGTGCCGTACCGCAACGACTCGTGGGTGCTGTACTACAACAAGGCGCTGTTCGACCAGGCCGGCGTCGAGTACCCGGACGGCTCGTGGACGTGGGACGACTACAGCGACGCCGCCGCGGCGCTGACCGAGGGCATCGCCGGCGCGGGCGGCACCGCGAAGGGCGCGTACCTGCACAACTGGCAGTCGACGGTCCAGGGCTTCGCGAACGCGCAGTCGGACGGCGACATCCTCGAGGGCGAGTACGACTACATGGAGCCCTTCTACGACAACGTCCTCGCACTGCAGGACGCGGGCGACCAGCTCGACTTCAACACCGCGAAGGCGAACCAGGTCACGTACCAGGGCGAGTTCGGCAAGCAGAACGCCGCCATGCTGCCCATGGGCACGTGGTTCGTCGCGACCCTCATCGCGCAGCAGGCGTCGGGCGACGCGGATGACTTCGAGTGGGGCATCGCGCCGATCCCGCAGGTCGACTCGGACACCGCCGGTCTCGACAACACCCCGGTGACCTTCGGCGACCCGACCGGTTTCGGCATCAACGCCGGCATCGACGAGTCCAAGGTCGCGGCCGCCAAGGAGTTCCTCGCCTTCGCCGCCGGCGAAGAGGGCGCGCAGGTGCTCGCGGGCATCGGCATCACGCCGGCGCTGCTGACGGACGGCGTCGTCGAGACGTACTTCTCGGTCGATGGCGCACCGTCGGACGACCTGTCGAAGTTCGCGTACTCGACGCACGAGGTTCACCCCGAGAACCCGACGTCCGACAAGGCGGCGGCGATCCAGGGCATCCTCGGCGACATGCACACGGCGATCATGTCGGGCTCCAAGTCCGTCGCGGACGCCATCACGGAGGCGCAGGACCGCGTCGCCAACGAGGTCGGCACCGACTGATCCCTCGTCGTCCGCCCGGCCCGGGACCTTCTCCCGGGCCGGGCGGGCGGCACCCGGCGCCTGACGCGCCGACCCACCGGACACCCGGTGACCGGCCCGCTCCCCGCGGGCGGGCCGGTCACCGCCCCCGCTACATCCACCCCACTGGAGGTCCGCCATGGCGACCATCACTGCCACAGAGGCCGGCACCGCGCCGCCGCCCGTGCGCCGCCGGCGCTCGAAGCTGCGGCTGCGCAACACCCTCATCGGGTGGAGCTTCATCCTTCCCAACTTCCTCGGCTTCGGGCTGCTCACGCTGGTCCCGATCGTCGTGCTGTTCTACATGTCGTTCACGAACTGGAACGTCTTCGGCACGGCGAACTGGGTCGGTCTCGCGAACTTCGAGCGCCTCATCGGCGACGGCAGCTTCCGCATCTCGGTGATCAACACCCTGTACTACTCGGTGCTGCACATTCCGCTGACGATCCTCGTCTCGCTGGGCCTGGCACTCCTGCTCAACAACAAGATCCGCGGCGTCGCGTTCTTCCGCACCGCCGCGTTCTTCCCCTACATCACCTCGATCGTCGCGATCGCGGTCGTCTGGAACCTGCTCTTCAGCCCCGAGTACGGCCCCATCAACGAGTTCCTCAGGTTCATCGGCATCCAGAACCCGCCCGGATGGCTCACCTCGCCCGAGTGGGCGATGCCCGCCGTCGTCATCGTCGGCACGTGGCGCGACATGGGCTACTACATGATCCTGTTCCTCGCCGGCCTGCAGACGGTGCCCCGCGAGCTGCACGAGGCCGCCCGCGTCGACGGTGCGAACGTGTGGCAGCGGTTCGTCAACGTGACGCTGCCGTGCCTGCGCCCCACGATGTTCTTCGTCACCGTCATGCTGACGATCAACTCGTTCAAGATCTTCGACCTGATCCTCGTCATGACCGACGGCGGTCCGGGTCAGTCCACCCTCGTGATGTCGCAGTTCATCTACCGCAAGGGCTTCGAAGAGAGCCAGTTCGGCTACGCCTCGGCCGCCGCGGTGGCGCTGTTCTTCATGTGCATCATCGTGACGATCGTGCAGTTCCTCTGGAACAAGAAGCGGAGCAGCTGATGGCCGAGCAGATGGAGAAAGTCCCCGCAGACCAGCTGGTCGCGGACTTCACACCCCCGACCTCGGCCGTGCGCGGCCTCCGCAAGCTCTCCGAGCAGAAGCCGCGGCGCGCGGTGAGCAGCGAGAAGATGACCCCCGGTCGCCGCGTGGGACGCATCGCGCTGTATGCCGCGCTGGTCGTCTTCGCGATCGCCCTGCTGATGCCGTTCGCGTGGATGGTGCTGAGCTCGTTCAAGTCGGCGAACGAGGTGTTCTCGGTGCCGGTGAAATGGTTCCCCGAGACGTGGGTGTGGCAGAACTACATCGACATCTGGACCGAGTCGAACATGCTCGTCTGGATCCGCAACACACTGTTCCTCGCCGTCGTCGTGACCTTCCTGCAGGTGCTCACCGGCTCCTTCGCGGCCTACGGCTTCGCGCGCATGCGCTTCAAGGGCCGCGACGTGCTGTTCCTGCTGTACGTCGGCACGATCGCCGTGCCGTGGCAGTCGTACATGATCCCGCAGTTCATCCTGCTCTCGAACTTCAAGGTGTCGAACACGCTGTGGGCGATCATCCTGCTGCAGGCGTTCGGCGCGTTCGGCGTGTTCCTGATGAAGCAGTTCTACGAGACGATCCCCGAGGAGCTCTCCGAGGCCGCACGCATCGACGGACTCAGCGAGTACGCGATCTGGCGCAAGATCATGCTGCCGCTGTCGATCCCCGCGCTCGCCTCGCTGACGCTGCTGACCTTCGTCAACACCTGGAACGACTACCTCGGGCCGCTCATCTACCTGCGCAACCCCGATCTGTGGACCATCCAGCTCGGCCTCAAGAGCTTCGTCTCGAACCTGTTCGACACGAACTACGCGCTGCTGTTCGCGGGCCTGACGATCTCGGTCATCCCGATCGCGATCATCTTCCTGCTCGGCCAGAAGTACTTCGTCGAGGGCATCGCGACGAGCGGTCTGAAGGGCTGACACCGTGAACAAGCCCAGCGCGCTCAGCAGGCTCAACGGACTCGTCTCGCACGAGACGTGGGCGTCCCTCATCGGGATGATCTACCTCGCGCTCATCGTCAACCTCCTGCTGGTGGTCGCCTGCCTGCCGCTGGTGGTGCTGCTCGTGACCACCGATCCGGTGTACTCGTGGCCGCTACTCGCCGTGGCCGCGCCCCTCGCGGCGCCCGGTCTCGCGGCCGCCTTCTGGGCATTCCGCGAGCACGGCGACGGCGGACTCGGCCCGATCCGCGCGTTCCTCGCCGGCCTGCGCGAGACCTGGCGCCGGGCGCTGGTGATCGGCGCGGCCGTCACCGCCGTCATCGTCGTGCTCCTCGTGGACGTGCGGATGCTGTCGAACACGGCCGCGGCCGTGATCACGGTGCCGCTCCTCGCCGTGCTGGCGCTGCTCGCCATCGCGGTGGGCCTCGTGTCGCTGGTCGCGATCGCCGAGGTGCCCACCGCGCGCCTGCGTGACGTGGTGCGCGCGAGCCTGTACCTGAGTCTGCGGCGCTGGTACCTCACCGCCGTGTCGCTCGCCGCCCTGGCCGCCCAGGTCGCCGTCTTCGCGACGGCGCCCGCGCTGGGACTCGGGCTCACGGCGTCCGCCGCCTTGTTCTTCGCGTGGACGAACTCGCGCTACACCCTCCGTCCCGTGCTCGATCTCGATGAGAAGGCGGCTGCGCCGGCCTGAGGCCGCGGCACTCGTGCTGCCGGCGCGGCACGAGACCGAGCATCCCTTCCCCGCTTCTACTTCCGAAGGATTCCCTCCCATGACGTCCACTTCGCCCGCTGCGGGCACCCGAGCCACGCCCGGTGACCCCCGCGTCGTCCCCGTAGACACCGTTGCGCTCGAGAGTGCCATCACTGCCGCCCTGTCCACGATCCGGCGCAACATCGCGACCTTCGGCGGCGCCTACCCCGACGACACGACGGTGGACGACCGCTACCAGCAGCGTCCGGCCGAGGGCGGCATCCCGCTCGGCGGCAATCGCGGCTGGACCACGAGCTTCCGCACCGGGATGCTGTGGCTGGCGTGGGAGCTCACCGGCGACGAGGCGTACCGCGAGGCCGCGCTGGTCGACACGGCGGACTTCGAGCGTCGCGTGCGCGCCGAGGAGGACCTCGACACGCACGACCTCGGCTTCCTCTACACGCTCTCGACGGTCGCCGCGTGGCGTCTGGCTGACGACGAGGATGCCCGCCAGGCGTCGCTGCTCGCCGCAGATCACCTGATGCGCCGCTTCCTGGAGCCCGCGGGCATCATCCAGGCATGGGGCGACCTGTCGGATCCTGCCCAGCGCGGCCGCACCATCATCGACAGCCTCATGAATATGCCGCTGCTGACATGGGCCCACGAGCAGACCGGCGAGGAGCGCTTCGCCGACGCCGTCACGCGGCACACCGCGCAGCTGCGCGAGCACATCCTGCGCGAGGACGACTCCACCTTCCACACCTTCTACTGGGATGCCGAGACCGGCGAGCCGCTCCGCGGGGCCACCGAGCAGGGCGCGTTCGACGAGTCGTGCTGGGCGCGCGGGCAGGCGTGGGGCATCTACGGATTCGCCATGAACTACGCGGTGACCGGCGACGAGCGGCTGCTCGAGGCATCCCGTCGCTGCACCGAGTACTTCGTGCGCCACCTGCCGTCCGACGAGGTGCCGTTCTGGGACCTCGTCTACACCGACGGCAGCGACGCCCCGCGCGACAGCTCGGCCGCTGCCATCGCGGTCTGCGGTCTGCTCGAGCTCGCCAAGGTCGAGACGGATCCCGACCGCGCGGCCGCATGGGCTGCCCGGGCGCACGGGATGCTCGCGTCGCTCATCGCCAACTACACGCCGGCGACGCCCGAGGACTCGGATGCGCTCATCCTGCACTCGGTGTACGACCTCCCCAAGGACAACGGCGTCGACGAGGGCACGCTCTGGGGCGACTACTTCTACCTCGAGGCACTGATGCGCGTCGTGCGCCCCGAGTGGAGGAAGTACTGGTGAGACTCGTCACGTACGCCGGTGCAGACGGTGCCGCGCGCGCCGGTGCCGTGGTCGCCGGTGCCGACGGCGACCGGGTGCTCGATCTCGGCGGGCTCGCAGGCTCCGTCGTGGAACTGCTGACGGATGCCGCGGCCCTGGCGGCTGCGCGCGCGCAGGTCGCGGCGGCCGAGCACGCGACCGGTGAGGCGGGCGGACTGGCTGCGCTCGACGCAGCGGTGCTCCTCGCCCCGGTGACTCCGGGCAAGATCCTCTGCCTGGGCTACAACTACCGTGGGCACGTGCCCGACGGCGTCGACCCCACAGCGAACGATCCCGAGTACCCGGATGTGTTCGTGAAGACGCCGAACACGCTCGCCGGCCCGAACGAGCCGGTCGTGATTCCGCCGGGTGCGACCGACGTCGACTACGAGGGCGAGGTGGCTGTCGTCATCGGACGCCGTGCGCAGCGGGTCGCGCTGGCGGACGCCCTCGACCACGTCGGCGGGTACACGATCCTCAACGACGTGTCGGACCGCGCGTGGCAGCGTCGGCAGAGCCAGTGGGCGCTCGGCAAGTGCTCGGACGGGTTCGCGCCACTGGGCCCGTGGGTCGTCACACCCGACGAGGTCGGCGATCCGCAGGACCTCCTCGTGGAGGTGGTGCGCGACGGCGTCGTGACGGTGTCGCAGTCCACCTCGACCACGATCTTCAGCGTGGCGTACGTCATCCACCACCTCAGCCAGGTGCTGACGCTCGAGCCGGGCGATGTCGTCTCGACCGGCACACCGCAGAAGCTGCCCGCCGCCCAGGACGCCCACCGACCGCTCGCCGACGGCGACGCCGTCACCGTGCGCATCTCGCGCCTCGGCGAGCTCACCACGCGCTTCGCTCGCTCAACGACCGGTGACAACACAGGAGACAACGCATGATCCTCGATTCGTTCCGCCTCGACGGCAAGGTCGCGCTCGTCACCGGCTCGAGCCGTGGCCTCGGCCAGGGGGCCGCCGTCGCGCTCGCAGAGGCGGGCGCCGACGTCGCGCTCCTCGACCGTGGCGATGCATCGGCGACCGCCGACCTCATCGCCGCGACCGGCCGCCGCGTCCACCGCGTGCAGCGCGACCTCGTGTCGGCGTCGGCCGCCGAGCTCGCGTCGGCGGTCGACGAGGTGATCGCCGAACTCGGCGGTCTCGACATCCTCGTCAACAACGCCGGCACCATCCGCCGCGCCCCCGCCGCGGAGTACCCGGCGGGGGACTGGGACGACGTGCTCGCGGTCAACCTCGATGCCGTGTTCCACCTCTCGCAGGCCGCCGGACGCCACATGCTGGCGCAGGGGAGCGGACGCATCATCAACGTCGCGTCGATGCTCTCGTTCCAGGGCGGCATTCTCGTTCCGGCATATACCGCCTCCAAGCACGCCGTCGCCGGGCTCACCAAGGCCCTCGCCAACGAGTGGGCGGCCGCCGGCGTCACCGTCAACGCCGTCGCCCCCGGCTACATGGCGACCGACAACACCGCACCGTTGCGAGCCGACGAGGGCCGCGCCGCGTCGATCCTGTCGCGCATCCCCGCGGGACGGTGGGGCGAGGCATCCGATCTGCAGGGCGTCTTCGTCTTCCTCGCCTCGGACGCCGCCGCTTACGTGACCGGCGCCATCATCCCCGTCGACGGCGGCTGGCTCGTCCGCTGACCCGCACCCACCGCCCGAGCAACCCAGACAGAACCGCGCAAGACCAGGAGAGAACCGTGACCCAGACGAACATCCCGCAGCGCTACGCGACCAACCCCGCCCAGATCCCGGGCATGACCACGCAGGACCTGCGCGACACGTACCTCATCCCCGATGTCTTCGTGCCCGGCGAGATCCGCCTCACGTACACGCACCACGATCGCATCGTGCTCGGCGGTGCCGTGCCCGCGGGTGGCGTCCTCGAGCTCGGCGGCTACCCCGAGATCCGCAGCGACTACTTCCTCGAACACCGCGAGGTCGGCATCATCAACGTCGGCGGCGCCGGCACGGTCACCGCCGACGGCGAGGTCTACACGCTCGTCAAGGGAGCCTGCCTGTACCTCGGCCGCGGCATCCGTTCCGTGTCGTTCGCCGACGCGGACGGCGAGGAGTCGGGCGCCCAGTTCTACCTCTTCTCGGCACCGGCCCACACCGCCTACCCGGCCGCGCTCGTCTCGCCCGGCGAGGGCACGGTGCGCGAGCTCGGCGACCAGGTGACCTCGAACCGCCGCACGCTCAACCAGTACATCCATGAGAACGGCGTGAAGAGCTGCCAGATCGTCATGGGCGTCACCCAGCTGCACCCGGGCTCGATGTGGAACACCATGCCCGCGCACACGCACGACCGCCGCACCGAGTGCTACCTGTACTTCGACCTGCCCGAGGACGCCCGCGTCATCCACCTCATGGGCGAGCGCGAAGAGACGCGTCACCTGGTGATCGCCGACCGTCAGGCAGTGATCTCGCCCTCGTGGTCGCTGCACTCCGGCGTCGGCACGTCGGCGTACACGTTCGTCTGGGCGATGGCGGGCGAGAACCAGGCCTTCGACGACATGGACGCCGCGCCCGTCACCGACCTGCGATGACGGACGCGGGCGTGCCACAGCGGGCGATGCCGGGGCCGGCGCGGCGCACGAGCGGGGGAGTGGAAGCGGTGAAGGATGCCGCGGCCTGACTACGCTGGGGCGGTGCCCCTGACTCTGCTCGCGATCGGCGAGACGATGGCGATGGTCACGCCCGTCGTCGCGGCGCCCATCGCCGAGGCGGATGCGTTCCTCCTGGACGCGGGCGGCGCCGAGTCGAACGTCGCCGCGCACGTGGCCGCGTTCGGCCATCGGGCGGTGTGGTTCAGCCGCCTGGGCGACGACGCGCTCGGCCGCCGCATCGCGCGGCAGCTCACCGCGCGCGGCGTCGACGTCTCGCGCGTCGTGTTCGACGGCGCCCACCCCACCGGGCTGTACGTGAAGGATCCCGGCAACGGCGTCCTCTACTACCGACGGGGTTCCGCGGCTGCGCACCTCGATGCCGCCGATGCCGACGCCGTCTCGTTCGACGGCATCGACCTGCTGCACGTGTCGGGCATCACGGCGGCGATCTCGGCATCCGCCTCGTCCTTCCTCTCCCGCGTCCTGACGCGGGCGCGGGAGCACGGGGTGCCCGTGTCTTTCGACGTCAACCACCGCGCGCCGCTGTGGGACGCCGCCACCGCCGCCCCCGTGCTGCTCGAGCTCGCTCGTACAGCAGACATCGTGCTGGTCGGCCGCGACGAGGCCGAGACCCTGTGGGGCACCGCGACCGCGGCCGAGGTGCGCGCTCTCCTGCCGGAGGTCGCGGAGCTCATCGTCAAGGACGGCGACATCGGCGCGACCGCGTTCGTCGGCGACGCTGAGGTCTTCGAGCCGGCCCTGGTCGTCGAGGTCGTCGAACCCGTCGGCGCCGGCGACGCCTTCGCGGGGGGATACCTCGCTGGCCGCCTCTCCGGGGCCTCGGTGTCCGAACGGCTCCGCGCGGGCCACGAGCGCGCCGCGCGCACTCTGCAGACCACCACCGACTCGATCGACGAGCCGGCGTCGACCGGCGACAGAGGCGGGGCGCCCGTCCCGCTCCCCGGCGCTCCGACGGTATGACCGGTCGGGGCGCGTCACGAACGTTCGGGGCGCGCGCCGTCCGCCCCGAACGCGCGCGGTGCGCCCCGAACTCGAGAAGATGACTGAACGCGACGAACGAAGGACTTCCGAATGACCTCCCAGCCCTCCTCATCGACGAGCAGCGCGGATGCCGCGGCCCACGCCGCGTGGTTCGAGACGGCGTTCGCCGGCGCGCCGCTCATGGCGATCCTGCGCGGCATGGGCGTCGAGCGCTCGGTGCGCCTGTCCGAGACCGCGTGGGACCTCGGCATCGACTCCGTCGAGGTGCCGCTGCAGACCGACGAGGACGAGCGGGCGCTGCGCGCGGTCGTCGCAAAGGCTGCCACCCGGGGCAAGAGCGTAGGAGCCGGCACGATCATCACGCCGGCGCAGGTGGCGCTGGCCACTGACGCCGGCGCGGCGTACCTCGTCTCGCCGGGTCTCGACCCTGTCGTGGTGCGGGCGGCGCAGGATGCCGGCATCCCGATCCTCCCCGGCGTCGCGACGCCCAGCGAGGTGCAGCTGGCGGTCTCGCTCGGGCTCACGTGGCTCAAGGCGTTCCCGGCGACGTGGCTCGGCAGCGGCTGGTTCAAGCACATCCGCGGGCCGTTCCCTCAGGTGCGCTTCGTCGCCACCGGTGGGCTGGACGCCTCGAACGTGGAGGAGTTCCTCGACGCCGGTGTCCGTGTCGCGGCGGTCGGTTCCGCCCTCGAAGACGCCTCGCAGCTCGAGCGTCTCGCCGAGGTGCTCCGCACCCGCGCGGCCGCCCGATGACGGCGGTAGCCCCGCGCTCGTTCGCGATCGGCGAGTCCGACTTCCTCCTCGACGGCGAGCCCTTCCGCGTGCTCTCAGGTGCGCTGCACTATTTCCGCGTGCACCCCGGGCAGTGGGCCGACCGCATCCGCAAGGCACGGCTGATGGGCCTCAACACCATCGAGACGTATGTCGCGTGGAACGCGCATGAGCCGCGGCGCGGCGAATGGGATGCGACAGGCTGGAACGACCTGGGCGCCTTTCTCGACCTGGTCGCAGCCGAGGGGATGCACGCCATCGTCCGCCCGGGGCCCTATATATGCGCCGAATGGCATAACGGGGGCCTGCCGGTGTGGCTGACCGGGCTCGAGGGTGTCGGACTCCGTCGTTCCGAGCCGCTCTACCTCGCCGAGGTCACCGCTTACCTGGAGCGCGTCTACGAGATCGTGGCTCCGCGCCAGATCGACCGCGGCGGACCCGTCGTGCTCGTGCAGATCGAGAACGAGTACGGCGCCTACGGCGACGACACCGCGTATCTCGAGCATCTGGTTCGCGTGACGAAGGATGCCGGCATCACGGTGCCGCTGACGACCATCGACCAGCCGACCGATCAGATGCTGAGCGACGGCAGCGTCGAGGGCGTGCACCTCACCGGCTCATTCGGCTCGCGCGCCGCCGAGCGTCTCGCGACGCTGCGCCGTCACCAGCCCACCGGACCGCTGATGTGCGCCGAGTTCTGGGACGGCTGGTTCGACTGGTGGGGCAACGCCCATCACACGACGCCCGCGTCCGCGTCGGCCGCCGAGCTCGACGCACTGCTCGCGGCCGGGGCATCCGTGAACTTCTACATGTTCCACGGCGGCACCAACTACGGTCTCACCAACGGCGCGAACGACAAGGGCCGGTACCTGCCGATCGTGACGTCCTACGATTACGACGCGCCGCTCGACGAGCGCGGCGACCCGACCGAGAAGTACTTCGCCTTCCGCGAGGTCATCGCCAAGTACGCGACGGTGCCCGACGAGGTGCCGGCGGTCACCGGCCCCGCACCGGTGTTCGAGGTCGCGCTCGAGTCGGCCGTGGCGCCGCCCACGCGGCCGGCGGCTCCGCTCGACCCGTCTCGGCCCCCGCAGCCGGAGGCCCCGCTCGACGCGCCAGCGGCGCGTAAAGGAGCAGCGGGAACTGCGAGTGGAGGGGCGGTGGGGACCGTGTCCCAGCCTGGGACGCCTCCGACCTTCGAGGAGCTGGGTCACCTCAGCGCCCTCGTCTCGTATGAGGCCGAGCTGCCCGACGGTCGCGGTGGCGTCCTGCGCTTCGGCGAGGTGCGAGACCACGCCTGGCTCTCTGTCGACGGTGTGCCGGTGGGCACGCTGTCGCGCACGCGCCACGAGGATGCTCTCGTCGTGCCCGACGGGCGTCGGGTGCGCGTCCTCGTCGAGGAGCAGGGCCGCGTGAACTACGACGTCCGGCTGGGTGAGTCCAAGGGTCTGATCGGACCTGTCACCCTCGACGGTGTGGCGCTCACCGCCTGGACCGCGACGCCGATCGATGTCGCCGCGCTGGGTGCCGCGGCGGCAGTGTCCGCGACCACCGGAGCTGCCGGTCCTGCGGTCCCGGATGCGGCGTCGACCTTTGCGGCGAATGCGGCGTCGGCCGGGGCCGAACCCCGCGTCGGCCCGTTCCTGCGGCGAGGGTCGTTCTCGCTCCAGTCGCCCGCCGACCTGTTCCTCGACACGGCCGGGTGGGGCAAGGGCTATGCGCTCGTCAACGGCTTCCTCCTCGGCCGGTACTGGAGCAGCGGGCCGCAGCGGACGCTGTACGTGCCGGCGGCCGCCCTGCACGCGGGGGAGAACTCGCTGGTCGTGATCGAGCTGGATCGCGTCACCGACACGGTCGCCCGGTTCGTCGCCGAGCCGGACCTCGGCCCCCGGGAGGAGTAGCCACCACGACCCGGCCGCCCGCTGTCCCGGTGGCACGACCGCACAAGTTCGGTCGTTAGCCATCTGGCGCAACTGCGTCCACTGGTTGATTGCGGCGGTGTCTCTGGGGCGAAGAGCACCAGCTCGCATTGACGCCCGCCGCCAGCCGAGGACGGTGCGGTGGGGTGCGGCCGCGGCCGCGGGTGCCCGCCTCGCGACGTCAGTTGCCCGTGTTGAGGGCGAGGATCGCCCGCTTCTCGGCGTCGGTGAGGTCGGACAAGGCGAGGACCTCCTGAAGTACAGGGGACTTGAGGGCGAGGTATCGCGCGATGTCCATCGCCGGGTCCCGGGCGAGTTCGGTCTTGATGGCGCCGTAGCGCTCACGGAGGTCTGCGCGCTCGCGCAGGATCGCGCGTACCGCGAGGTGGTTCCGCAGGTGCAGCGTGCCCTCTACGCAGATGTAGACGTTGCGTCGCGGATCATCGTCGGGGGCGGCCATCGCCTCCCGGTCGCTGACGCCGAGATCGCCGCGATGCGAGTAGCCGACGGCGACGAGTGCGGCGACCGCCGCCGCCACATCTTCACGCCGCACGACCACATCGATGTCGATGACCGGCTTGGCCGCCAGCCCCGCCACCGATGTCGAGCCGACATGTTCGATCGAGAGCACCGGCACGTGGGCCAGTGCCAGCCGCAGGTCCGCAGCCACACGGGCGAACTGCTCCGGCCAATCTTCGGAGTAGGGCACGACGGTGACAGTCATGCCGACCAGCCTGGCATCTCGATCCGCAACAAGCGTGCTGCCGGCAAGCGGCCGGTACCAGGACTGCGCGTTGTGCAAGCGCTTACATACGCAGCCGGAAGCTGGTTTACTGAGCGGATGCCTCCCGCCTCTCTGCCGTCTTCGACCGCTGCTGCGCGGGTCGCCGTCGGCGGCCCGGCCTCGTGGAACCACCTCATCCTGCTCGATCGCCTTCCTGATCCGGTGCCGCATATGCAGTTCGCGCTCGGTGACCACCACACGCTGGGCGGAACCTCTGCCGGGAAGGCGCTGCACCTCGCTGACGAGGGCATCGAGGTGGCGCTGCACGCGTTGATCGGGGACGACGAGGACGGCCGCCGGGTCGTGACGGCGCTGGCTGCGGGGAACGTACGGCTCGAGGCATATACCTCGGAGCGCACCGAGCGGCACGCGAACCTGATGACGCCGGCGGGGGAGCGCGTGAGCCTCTACCTCTCGACGCCTTCGTCGCCGTCGGCTGCCGACCTGGATCGCATGGAGGCCGCCCTCGGTGAGGCCGAGGTCGCCGTGGTGGACCTCAGCGAGGTCGGTGCAGCCCTCGTGGAACGGCGGCTGGTCGGTGCCGCCGGGGCGCCCATCTGGACCGACCTGCACGACTACGACGGCGCGTCGCCCTTCCACGAGCCATTCGTGCGCGCCGCCGATGTCGTGTTCATGAATGACGACGCCACCGGCGACCCGTGGGCGCTGATGCAGAGCTGTCTTGACCGCGGTCCGCGCATCGCGGTGTGCACGCTCGGCGCGCAGGGCGCGATCGCCCTCGGGGCGACGGGGGAGCGGTCGGAGGTGCCCGCCGTGGCGGTCGACGTCATCGACACGAACGGGGCGGGCGATGCGTTCTTCGCGGGGTTCCTCACTGCTTCGCTCGCGGGCGAGGACTTGACGAGCTGCCTCGCTGCGGGTGCCCGCCAGGCTACGGTCGCGCTCGCATCCGAGCACCTCCACCCCGCCGTCGCGGCTGTCGTCTGACGTGCCACTCTCCGTCAGGTGGTGGATGTGCCTCCGCATCGCATCACCCCTCCTCCCGTCGTGCCGGGGCGGATCATTCGGCTCGGCCTCTTCGCGGCGCCTCGAACGGCGTGGTGATCGCGACCGTCAAACCGCATCATCCCTCCGCGTGTCGTGCAGCGGCGGAGCATACGGCTCGGCATGTTCGCGGCGCCTCGAACGGCGTGGTGGTGATCGCGACGCTCAGCATCGCATCACCCCTCGGCACGTCACGCGCCGGGATCGGCCCCGCATCTTCAAGCCGCTTCGAAGCGGCGTGGTGATCTCGACGCGAGTCGAGTCGGCTCGCTGACCTCGCCGGTGTGCGGATCTGGGGGTGGATGCAGCCAATAGCTGTCGGCGTCGGTCAGAGGATCTCGGGTTCGGCGTATCCGCCAACCCTGGTTGTGCAGGCGCAGGTGACAGTTGCGGCACAGGGGGATGCCGTCATCGACATCCGTGCGCCCATGGTGCTCCCACCAGTGATCCAGATGATGGAACTCGCATTGCGAGATCGGCGCGGCGCACGACGGCCACATGCAGCCGCCGTCGCGCGCGGCGATCGCGATGCGCTGCTTTCGGGTGAACAGTCGCAGCTCGCGACCGACGTCGAGAGGTCGTCCTTCGGCGCTCCAGACGACCGGGATGGCGCCGGAATCGCAGAGTCGCGCCTCGACGACGCCCGCGGGAACCGCCGCGCCACCATCTTCGAAATGCCCCACGCCCATCACAGCCATCACGCCACGGCCCTCGGCTGCAGTGTGATCACGGACGACTCGACGAACGGCGTCGAGGCCACGAAACGGCCGAGGATCGCCGTCCGCGTAGGCTCGGGCGGGTGGCGGACCCGATGCATCTCGACGCGCGCGAAGACTCCGACGCGGTTGCCGCGGAGGCGCCGCATCGCGGCATCCTTCATCATGTCGAACTGCAGTCGCTCGACCTGGCGGTCACCGGGCCGGCGTTCGACTGGCTGCTCGGCGAACTCGGCTACGAGCCGTTCCAGGAGTGGCCGGGAGGCCGCAGCTGGCGGCTCGGTGCCACCTATCTCGTGCTGGCCGTGGCCCCGGGCGCCACCCCACACGATCGACGCGGGGCGGGGCTCAGCCATCTCGCGTTCCACGCGGGCACGCGCGGCGACGTCGATCGGCTCTGGGAAGCCGCGCCCGAACACCACTGGCGGAGGCTCTACGCCGACCGCCATCCATACGCGGGCGGCGGCGACCACTATGCGGCCTTCCTCGAGAACGCCGAGCGCTTCAAGGTGGAGTTGGTCGCGGGCTGAGCGCATCGTCCACCTGACGCGCTGGATGCGGACCGGCTCGTCCGGGCTGATCAAGCAGTGGGTGGATGCCTCGGTCGCCCTGTTCTTCGACAATCCGGGCTTCGCCGCCTCGTGCAGATCCGAACTGTGCGCAGGCTTACCCCCGGCCCGACGTGATGAAGGATGGCGTGGGGTGCGCCGCGCTCGTTACCGTGATGATGGGAGGCGCTCAAGACGATGGAGCTGTGGGGCGGCAAGGTCGTGGGCGGCAGATGTCGCGCTGGTGAGGTAGCTGGGCGCGCCATTCTCTTCGTTCCGCTCCAGGGCATCTGGGAGCTGCACGACCTGCCGTGGGACCGCCCCGACGACGAGTGCGACGACTCGTACTGGGAAGACGACCAGAGGACTCTCGACGTCACCAACGGCTGGGATATCGACTGGGTTGACCCGTCTCAGATTCGCAGCTTCATCGCTGAACACTTCGGCGGTCTGAACGCGGAGGACTTGGTGGGTAGGTCTGCCTAGCGTCCGTCCGACGGGGAGAGCGTAGTCATCGTGTCCGGCGTAGTTCCCGTCGCTCGCTCTTTCACCCCCCGATGCGTCTGGTCCGTCGAAGGGTCGTCAGGCTCGCCGTGCCCGCCTACGCTCATCGGTGTGGCGGACGGCATGCATTTCGAGAAGCTCGCCGACGAGTACGCCACCGCGCGCCCGTCCTACCCGCCGCAGCTGTGGCGCCGCCTGCACGACCTCGGGTTGCTGCGTCCGGGGACGACGGCGCTCGATCTGGGTGCCGGCAGCGGGCAGGCGACCGGAACGCTCTTGGCCGCCGGGCTGCGCGTGACAGCGATCGAGCCCGGCCGCCGACTGTCCCGCCTTCTTCGTGAGTCCTATCCGACCGCGACGGTGCAGGTCGCTCGCGCCGAAGACGTGGAGCTACCCGCGTCGAGCTTCGACCTCGTCGTCGCCGCGACGGCGATCCACTGGATGGACCTGTCGATCGTGCTTCCCCGTGTGCGCACGGCGCTCACGGACGGCGGGCGCCTGGCCGTGTGGCGCAACGTCTTCGGCGACTTCGAGGCACCTCCGACACCGTTCCGCGAGCGCGTCGCCGAGATCGTCCGAGCGCGCCGGGCGCCGGCGCGGACGGGTCCGCCCGCCGAGGACCTCACCGCAATGACCGGTGCGCTGACGGAGTCCGGCCTATTCACGGTGGCGGATGCCTCGACCTACCGCTGGAGTCTCGACCTCGACGCCGACGGGGTCGGCAGCCTCTTCCGCACGTTCAGCGACTGGTCTCCTGCCGAGGTGGCGCAGGCCGTGGACGCCGTGAGGGAGCTCGGCGGCACCGTCACCGAGCACTACTCCTCGTGGCTGCTCGTGCTTGCCCCGACGTCTCGCGAGAGCGGGTCCTGACGCCTCACGAGCGCGGGAAGCCTCCCCAGGCGGGGCGTCTACCGCAGCGCCGCCGCCGGCTCGGGGCGGTGCACACCGCGCGGCCGGTACCCGAGGGCGTCGGATACTCCTGCAAGGTCGGCGAGGTACCAGAGGATCGCGAGCCACATCTCGGTGCCCTGGAGCCCGGGCTCGGTCTCGGCGAGTCCCCGGGCAGCCGGTGTCGGCTCGCGGAACGAGAACCCGGCGTCCGGCGTCCACGTCGAGAGCGCGTCCGACAGCAATCGTGCGGCGAGGTCCCGCACGTCGTCGCCGCGATAGCCGGTTCCGCGGGTGAGCCACAGCGGGTGCGCGACGTCGAGCACGTTGCACGCGTTGCGCGCGCCCGGGGCGAACCAGCGGGGATCGCGCGCGTGGCGCAGCACGGTATCGATCACGCGCTCGGGGTAGGGGAGCGGCATCCCGAACTGTGCGAAGGTGCCGCGCGAGGCCCGGTAGAAGCCGTTCACCACGGGCAGCAGCCCGCCGTCGGCGGTCGCCGCACCCCACATGCCGGTGTGCGGGTCGGCGTTGAGGGTCAGCCAGCCGAACAGCGCCTCCTCCACACCCGCCGGAATCGGATGCCCCGCCCGCCGTGTCCACAGAATCGCGGTGCCGAAGCCGTCGATGTGGTGTCCGGCGTTCCACGCGTCGGACCCCCACGGCAGACTCTCGCAGAACTCGACCACGCGCTCCGGCGTGGCCGCGGTGACCCACGTGAGAGGAGCCGGAAACGCCGACCCGAGCAGATCCAGCCCGTACCCGACGCTCAGCACGTGGTACGCGACGTCGCCGTGCGAGAAGCCGAGGCCCGCCTGCTGCTGTCCGTCCGCGTCGAGGGGTGCGACGGCGCCGGTCGCGGCATCCTGCCAGTCCTGCAGCCGCAGGATCTGCGCGGCCGCGGGAGCCTGCGGGGGCGCCGTGCGGAGCAGCAGGTCGGCGATCTCGACCGCATCGGCCTGCGCACGAATCGTCGGCGCCGTACCGGGACGGTCGGCGAAGAGTCCGAGGTCGTCGTTCCATGCGCGCTGGAGGAGAGTGGATGCCTCCGCCCGAGCGCGTGCGGCGAGCTCAGCGACCCGCTCGGCAAGGCCGGTGGTGTCGTCCACGCTCGACGCCGGCGCTCCAGTCGAGGCCGGTGCCGCGGTCGGTGCCGGGGTCGGGGTCGGGGTCGAGCCGAAGGTCGCCGCGGGGATAGGGTCAGCAGCCAGGGCGGAGGTTGAGTGAGCGACCGGCGCCGACACAGCGACCTTCGCCGACCCAGCGACCGGGGCCGAGCCAGCCACCGAGGCGCCGGCTGAGTCAGCGGTCGGGTCCCCGAGGGAGTCGGCGACCGACGCTGAAGTCGCGGCGGAGGGTGGAGGTCCGTCAGCGCTCACGGCATCGCCATCGCGGGCTGCGGCCTGCGCCACGATTGCGCGCATGGCCGCCGCGGCGGCGAAGGCCGCGCCGGTCTCGCTGACGGGGGCACCCTCCTCGGCCGCGCTCTCCGCAACCGCCTGGACACCCGCACCAGTACCGGCACCGCCGTCCACGCCGCGCGCGGCGGCATCGGCAGCCGCGTCCGGCGCGACCCCGGTGTCGTCCGGCTCGACGCGCCAGCGGATGAACCGCGCGGGGTTGCCGCCGACGACGGCGCCGGCGGGGACGTCCTTGGTGACCACGGCGCTCGCGGCGAGCACCGAGTGGGAGCCGACGCGGACGCCGTCGAGGATCACGACGTGGGAGCCGATCCACACGTCGTCGCCGATCTCGATGCCCTTCGAGGTGAGCGGCTGCCGGAAGACCGGTGTGCCGGATTCCATCGAGTGGTTGAAGCCGAGGATCGACGTGTGTGCGCCGATGCGCACGCCGTCGCCCATGGTGACGCGTCCGCGGATGACCGTGTAGGGGTTGATGCTGCAGTCGGCCCCTGCGTTGAGATCACCGGTGAGGTAGGCGCCGGCGGCCACGTAGGTGCGGTCACCGAGGCGCAGCGCGTCGTTGTCGATCGACGCGAGCTCCGAGACGAAGCACTGCTCTCCGAGCGCGTGATCGGCGCGGCCTTCGACCAGTGCGTGCTGGATCGCGAGCTGCGCGTCGCGCTCGTCGACCGAGGCTTCGCGCCAGAAATCCCAGGGCGAGTACTCGTGGGCGGCGATCGCTGGCATAGAGAGGGGATGACGGGAATCGAACCCGCGCTATCAGCTTGGGAAGCTGAAGTTCTGCCATTGAACTACATCCCCGTGCAGCCTTTCGGCGCGTGGCAAGGATAACAGAGCGGATGCCGTGCGCACGAAGTCGCGGCATCCGTCACCGTCGTCCGAGGTCACTGATGGCGAAGTCTGTTACCGATCTTCCACAGAGCTCAAGCTTGGAGCAGTCGGAGCACCGTCACCGGGACGCTGTCGCGGGCGGGTGATGCGGGACTCCCCGCTGGTGACTGTCGTTGGGCGCTCCGACTCGAACACGAGCACCCGTGGGGACCGGCTATCGGGCGGGCGCGCTGGAGCTCACCGCGGTGCTCCGGTCACTCGCGCGGCACCGCTACGCCGGCGGTACGCAGCTTGGCTTCAGTGAGCGCGGTCAATCGGGCTGAGATGGGTGCCTGGTCCTGGCCATGGTTGTTGATCAGCGCGTACTTGGCGGCGGCCTCAGTCCAGGCGCGCATGATCTCGGGGTCGCCGAGGAGGTCCCGGTTGGCGAGGTAGTGGTCGGCCGTGGCGGTGGCGAGTTCCTCGATGCGCGGATCGTCGGCGTCCCAAGCCTCGGCCTCCCAACTGCGCTTGGTCAGGTCGACGAACACGGGATCGTCGAGCCGGAGTTCGATCTGGGCGAGGAAGCTCTCGAAGCCCACTGGCAGCAGCGCTCGAGCCAGCACGAATCCCTCACGTTGGCCGACCACGTAATCGGGACTGAAGCCGAGGGCGCGCATCCGGTCGAGCACGGCGCACGCCCGGTCCGGCAGGAGAGCCCGGTCGCCGTCGGCGAGCCGGTGCAGCGTGTCGCGGCGTGCGATCAACGCCGAGATCTGACCGGTAAGTCGCTGTTCGACGTCGACGAGGGCGGCGGCGAACTGCTCCGTGCCGGCGTCGAGCAGGGGCCCGATCTCGACCAGCGGCACCCCGGCGGCCGCTAAGGTGCGAACCTGGACCAGCCGCAGCAGCTCGCTCGATCCGTAACGCCGATAGCCAGAACTGTCACGGCCCGGCTCTTCGACCAGCCCGAGCCGGTGGTAGTGCCGCACGGTCTTCACCGTGACGCCGGCGAAGGTCGCCGCAAGCCCGATCGTCAGTCCGCCGCCCATGCCCTAACGACCCGGCCGTTCGAGGGCTGCCACCTCGCGCACGGCGACAGCAACGGCGATGGAGTCCTTCCTCAGGACGCTTCCGTGGTTGCTTCCGACCTTCGCGCTCACCTTCAGGTTCGGGTTGCGGACCAGCAGCGGGTCGATGGCCTTGCGCATCTGCTCCTGCAGGTCGTCGCGGCTTCCGAGGGCCTCTCCGGATGCGACGACGTACCGGACTGGCACGACCATGCCGTCGAGTACAGGCGCGAGGGCGGCGTGGAGCAGGTGGGACTCGATGGCAAGATCCGCGTGGGTCTCGGCGGAGAACCGCGCGGCCAGACCCAACGGGCGAACCAGCGGCATCAGCGGCTTCAATCGCTTGAACACCTTCCGGATCTCGTCGTGGCCGGCCTCGTCCGTCCAGCCGGCCGGATACGGGCCATCGACACCCACCACACCCAGTGCGCGGGCTGGGTTGCGACTCGCCCAGTGCACACCGAGCAGGGCTCCGTACGACCAACCGACCAGCAGCGGACGGTCCACGCCCCTCGCATCGAGGACGGCGTCGATGTCGCGCATGCAGGCCTCGAACGAGTAGTCGGTCGCGAGCTTGGACTTCCCACGTGCCCGTTCGTCGAAGGTGATGTGGCGGTAGCCCGGTCCGAGCTCTGCGATGACGCGCTGCCAGTGCCGCTTGGAGGCATATGAGCCGTTCAGATAGACGACGGGGGTGCCCGGACCACCGGTGTCTGTGACGGCCAGGGCCGTGTCCTCGATTGACACCATGCCGGTCCATGCGGGGTTTGTGGCTGTCGTTGCGCTCGTCGTATTCATGGTGTCAGCCTTCACCTTGACCCAAGGTCAAGGTCAATACCCGTCCTCAGGCCAAGAGCTTCGTGAGCAGTTGGACGAATGTGCGTGCTTCGTGCGTGGTGAGGGGCGCGAGTAATTCCACTTGGACGGCCTCGACCATCGACTCCAGCTCTGCGAGTCGTTCGACGCCCGCGTCGGTGACGATGACCGCGTTCCTTCGCCGGTCGGTCGGATCCGGCTCGCGACGGGCAAGACCCCAGTGGGCCAAGTCGTCGAGCGTCGCCACGACGTCACTCCGGTCGAGGCCGGCGAGCCGGCCCAGGTCGGCCTGACTCACTGGCCCTGCTTGTTCCATCGCCGCGAGCAGGCGGTAGTGGTAGCCGCGCACTCCGGCCGCCGCAAACGATTCGGCGAGCAGAGCATGTGCTCGAGCGCTCAGTCGGTTGACGAGCCATGTGGGCTTCTCCGCGACACGCGAGGCGATCTCCATGAGCTGCATCTTACGGGGTTGTTGGTGCGGCCAACCATCTATATGATGGCCGCACCAATCATTTGTACGCCCAACGAAAGACTGAGGGATCATGTCGATTTACAGCGCATCCGTGGGTGACTCCACCTCCGCTCTCGCATCGCGGCTCGACCAGCTCATGGACGGCGAAGTCCTGGTTCCTGACGCCGGCGCGGTCGCTGCCCTCACCGTGTATGGCGGGCCGCCGCGCCGGCCGGCGCTGATCATCCGGCCGCGCACCGCCGTTGATGTGGCGCGCGCCCTTCCTGTGCTCGTGGAGAGCGGACTGCCGGTCACGACGCGAGCCGGCGGCCACTCCTTCGGCCGCCGGTCGGTAGCTGACGGCGGCGTGGTCATCGACGTCTCAGGGCTCAGTTCCGTCGAGATCGATGCCCATTCCCGCGTCGCCATGGCGGGCGGCGGGACCACCGCAGGACGCTATGGCGAAGCCGTCGCCGCGCACGGCTTCGTCACCGGATTCGGCGACACCGCCTCGGTGGGGATCGGTGGGCTCACCCTCGGCGGTGGGATCGGATTCCTCAGTCGCCGGGTCGGGCTCGCTGCCGACCAGCTCGTCGGCGTCGAGCTGGCGACCGCCGATGGGAATCTCCGCACCGTGGACGCCGAGAGCGACCCCGACTTGCTCTGGGCTCTGCGCGGCGGCGGCCCTGGCCTCGGCGTCGTCACACAACTGCGCTACCGACTCACCGAGATCCGCGAGGTCCATGGCGGTGTGCTGCTTTTCGAACCCGACGCTCACCTGCTTGCCGCGCTTGTCGACGCCGTCGCAGACGGCCCCGATGAGCTGTCGGCGATGGTCAACGTGTTGGCGGCCCCGCCTGCCCCGTTCGTGCCCGAGCGACTCCGCGGCCACCCGGTGCTCGCCGTCATCGGGGCACATTCCGGATCGCCGCGCGACGCCGCCGTGGCCTGGGACGTGCTCCGCGCCCTCGGGCCTGTCGTCGCGGACACGGTCGCGGCCGTGCCCTACGGGTCGCTGCTGCGCGACGAACAGGCCGGGGACGCGACCGCAGTCACCGGGGCCGGCTTCGCCGACCGCATGGACGCTGCCCGCGCGGAACGGGCCATCGCCGCCCTCGAGGACCTGCGCGCCCCGGTCGCCGTGATCAATATTCGGCCGATGGGCGGCGCGATCGCCCGGGTGCCCGTCGGCGCGACGGCCTTCGCGCACCGCGACCGCCGCGCGATGGTGATCGTGTCGACGATCTTCTCCGATTCAGCAGCGGCCGAGACCGCGCGCCCGATCGTGGACACCCTTGTCACGGACCTCTCCGACGGAGACGCCGGCTACGTCAACTTCCTCGGCGACGTGCCCGATCCCGAACGCCGCGCCTTCCCGCCGGCGACCCTCGAGCGGCTGCAACGAATCCGCGCAACCGTCGACCCGACCGGGATGTTCTCCCGCGCTTGACGAACTGGATGGCAGACGTGCCGAACCCGCTGTCATTCGGGTCAGAGCGCGGCCTCGATGATCCGAGCGCTGGCGGCGGCGCCATCCGCGTCGGCGTAGGCGCGCTGGACGTCCTGTGCGACGGCGCGGATGCCGGGGTCGGACAGCACACGGCGCACGGCGTCGAGGAATTCCGGGGACCCGACGCGCCGGGGCGCCACGGCAATGGCGTGTCCGCGCTTCTCGCACATGCGCACGTGCCAGGTCTGCTCCGGCTGCAGCCCCATTCCGACGAACGGGATGCCGGTGGCGCACGCCGTCTGGACGGTCCCCTGCCCGCCGTGCAGCACGGCGGCATCGACCAGTCCGCCCAGCCGGTGGGCCGGGAGGAGTCCGGTGACGTGGACGTTCGGCGGGAGGACGTCGTCGGGCTCGAGGTAGTGGGCGATGGGGGCGACGACGTTCACCGGCAGTTCGCCGAGCGCGCGGGCGGCCGCCACGGCGAGCTTGCGGTTCGCCGACGACCCGAGTCCCAGATAGACCAGCGGTTCGGGGGCCGCGGCGAGCTGCTCGACGATGTCGGGCAGCGGGGCGTCGATGTGGGCGAAGATCGGGCCGACCCGCTCGAACCCGTCGGGAAGGGTGAAGCCCTCGAGCTCCCACGGCATCTCGGTGAGGAGGTTCCGGTCGGCGGTGATGAGGGATGCCACCGTCCGCAGCGGCGGCACGCCGTTGGCCGTAGCGACCTTCGCGAAGGCCCGCGGCGCGAGCGGCGCCTTGGTGTAGATCCAGCGGAAGGCCGCAGTGGCCAGCCGATCCGCGAACCGAGACAGCCGGCCGCGCCCACCGACGAGGAACAGGTGGCGCGCCTGCCGCACCTGCGGCTCGGTCAAGGCGAAAGGTACGGGGTAGAAGAGCGGCACGTGCTCGGCGCGGGCGGAGATGTACGACGTCAGGTTGGATCCCGTCACCACGGCGGCGGCGCCGAGTTCGCGGATGAGCCCCCGTTCGACGTCCACCCGCGCGCCCACGAAAGCCTCTGTCAACGGGGTCTTCAGCGTCTTGCCCTGGTCGAACGCGATCAGCTGCTCCCGCTCCTGCGACGTGAGCACCGGCGTGCACGACCGGTGATCGAAACCCGCGTCGCGGATGAGCCCGACGTAATCGTCCTCGTAGCCCATGAAGAGGATGCGGTGCGCGGGATCCATCGCGCGTGCGACCTGGATCATCCTCGTCGTCTCGGCGAGGTTGAACGTCACCGGGCAGAACAGCACGGTCGCCATGGCATCCTCCGTCAGCGGCCCGCTCCGGCCGGGCGGTCAGGGCCGGGCCGCGGCATCCGTCATCGTCGTCTCGAGCGTAGGGCCCGCCGCCTTCGGTCAGCGAGGATGCCGCGCCGATAGGCTGGCGGCGTGCTGACCGATGACCGCTCCGTGTTCCGCATGCCGGCAGGGCTGCCCGATCTCGAATGGGCGGTGGGCAGCGGCACGGCGGCGCTGCAGCCCGACGGGCGCTTGGAGGTGTCGGCCGCTCCGGGCACCGACTGGACCAACGACGCCCTCGGCGGCCCGCAGCAGCACGCCGCGGCGCTGCTGGGGTTCGAGGCGCCCGACCGCTTCGCGCTGTCGACGCGCGCCGGTGTCGCCACGACGCCGCGCACGACCTTCGATGCCGCAGCGCTCGCCGTCTGGGGCGATCGCGACCACTGGGCGAAGCTCTGCTTCGAGTACTCGCCGCAGGGCGAGGCCATGGTGGTCTCTGTCGTGACCAACGTGTGGTCCGACGACTGCAACTCCGTGGTCGTCGCCGATCCCTTCGTGCACTTGCGCGTGTCGCGGGTGGGCGATCAGGTCTGGGCGTTCCACTCTTCGACGGACGGACGGCGCTGGGACTTCGTGCGGCTGTTCCAGCTCGACTGGGGCGGCCCGGTGCAGGTCGGCTTCCTCGCGCAGGCGCCTCTCGGCGACGCGTGTGTGGCCACGTTCGACGAGGTCCGCTTCTCGCCCGACCCGCCGGCAGACCTGCGCGACGGCAGCTGAGCGGTCGTCCCCGCCGCTGTCGCCACCCGGCCGCCGGCCACGTCGACGACCAGCAGGACATCGGATGCCGGTGCCCCGGGCGGCCCCGATAAGCTGGCCTCGTGCTGCTCAGTGACCGCGACATCCGGCTCGAGATCGACGCGGGGCGCATCGGGCTCGACCCGTGGGAACCCGGAATGGTGCAGCCGTCGAGCGTGGACGTGCGCCTCGACCGCTCGTTCCGGCTCTTCGACAACCACAAGTACCCGTTCATCGATCCCGCCGAGGATCAGCCCGAGCTCACGCGCCTCATCTCCGTCGATCCCGGCGAACCGTTCATCCTGCACCCGGGCGAGTTCGCGCTGGGCTCGACGTTCGAGCGGATCTCGCTGCCCGACGACATCGCCGCCCGGCTCGAAGGCAAGTCGTCGCTGGGTCGCCTGGGCCTGCTGACACACTCCACCGCGGGGTTCATCGATCCCGGCTTCACGGGCCACGTCACGCTCGAGCTCTCGAACGTCGCGACCCTCCCGATCAAGCTGTGGCCGGGCATGAAGATCGGGCAGGTCTGCTACTTCCGCCTCACCTCGCCCGCCGAGAGCCCCTACGGCTCGGGCACGTACGGCAACCGGTATCAGGGGCAGCGGGGGCCGACGGCATCCCGTTCGTTCCAGAACTTCCACCGCACGGACGTGGGGGACACGGTCCCTGCGCCCGCGGCCGACGCGTAGGGCGAGATCTTCGCCCCAGTGCGACCCGTCACGGAGCCGGGGGGCCGAACCTCAGGGCGTCGGCTCCAGGAGGCTCGGCTCGCGCGCGTAGACCTGGACGCTCGAGCCCTCGAGCACGAACTGCAGCGCCGTGCCTCTCGGGAAGCGATCGCTCAGCTCTTCGGGTGAGTCGGGGCCGACTTCCAGTGAGGCTGTCGGGCCGAAAGCGTCCGCACCGCAGGTTCCCCCGCCGAAAGCATCCGGGGCGGTCACGATGTACAGGCAGGTCTGCGAATCTCCCGGCTGCACCGGCTGGCGAAACGTGAGCACGGTGAGACCGTGGAAGTCGTCGAACACCCGGGCGTCGGGGGGCCGCGCACCGAAGAACTCATCTGGCCACTCGCCATCGGCATCCTCGTCCAGGGTTGCGACCCTCCCCGCGCCGGCCGCCTGCACCGCCAATGTCAGGCCCACGCCGACGAGCACGCCGGCGACGACCGAAGCGGCCCAGAGCAGCAGCGTACGTCGACGCCACCACGGTGACCGCGGCGGGGCGCCGTGCCCGGCGGGATCCCCGGCGTGGGCGGGCGACGGGTCGTCGTGCGCCGCCGACGCGACCGGGTCTGCGGCCGAGGATTCGCCTCCGTCGGAGGCCGTGGCGCTGGAGGCCAGGGATGGCACAGGGTCGACGGGCGGGGCTGAACCCACCGCAGCGTCCACCGGCGTGACCCCGCTGCGGGGGGCTGCGGCATCCGTCGTCCCATCGTCGTCGGGCAGCCGCCCCGCCTCGTCCCCGCCGACGCCGGCACGCGCGACGCCGCCGGCGACCGTCTGTGTGGCGCTCCCCGCCAGGGTCAGCGTCGCGGCAGACGCCTGCGCCTCGAGTTCACGAAGCCGTGCCAGGGCGTCGGGGTCGTCCTGGATGTCGGCATGGCGCCCGTACGCGCGCTCGCGCAGGGCGCGCAGCTCGTCCAGCGGCGGTTCGGTCGGCGTTGACATCGAACCCATC
This sequence comes from Microbacterium sp. B35-30, assembly GCF_010634855.1. Lineage (GTDB taxonomy): Bacteria > Actinomycetota > Actinomycetes > Actinomycetales > Microbacteriaceae > Microbacterium. The sequence goes on from NZ_MWLQ01000001.1 coordinate 55,247, forward strand.
CTCCCCCACCGCGGTACCGGGCGACCGCCGTGTGTGCGACTCCGGAGCTGTGTCGGGCATCCGCGCGAGGAGTGTGCGGCGGGCGATCCCAGATCGCCCGCCGCCAGGCAGCCGGCGCCCCCGCGCCGTGCCGCCTTTCGGCGACGGTCCCTCGTCCCCACTCGGGATACCGCGCCCGTGCTTACTGCACTTCGCAGTATAGAGTCGATGAGGCTGCGGTGGGCTAACTTTACGTTTCGCATCGCGAACCGCACCGGCGCGAGGAGGGAGCACACTGTGGCTGACCGCGGACTCTCGACCACGGGGTACCTCATCCTCGGGCTGCTCGCCGACCACGACTGGTCGGCCTATCAGCTCGCCGAACAGCTCGGTCGAGGCGTGGCGGAGCTGTGGCCGTCGGCCGACCGTGGTCGTTACGCCCTCCTCAACCGCCTCAGCGACGAGGGTTTCGTCCAGACCCGCCAGGAGCACACCGGCAAGCGTGCTCGCACGATCTACTCGATCACGCCGGCCGGCCGAGAGGCGCTCGCCGCGTGGCTGAGCACTCCGGTGCGTCCGCCGACGCTGGAGTTCGAGGGCATGGTGCGGGTGCTGCTCGCGGATCAGGGGTCGCTCGACGACCTGCGCGGCACGCTGGCGCGGACGAGAGAGCAGGCGCTCGCCAACCGCGAGATGTTCGCCCGCTACGCGGCGTACATCAGTGGGACCGGCGGGACCTTCCCCGAGCGTCGCCACCTCTTCGCGCTGGCGAACACGTTCATGATCGGGCATTACGAGCACATCATCGAGTGGGCCGACTGGGCCGAGGCGCAGCTCGCATCGTGGCCTGACACGGCGAGCCCCGCCACGACGCACGGCGACCAGGTGCGCGAGATGCTCGCCGCCGGCCGCCAGGCGCTGCAGCGCGACGAAGCCTGAGAGGCGCTGGTGCCCAGAGCGGCGCCGCGTGCCCGGGTGGCTCAGCCCCGCGTGACACTCCGCCCGCCCGCGTCCTAGTGGGCGGTGCGCACCCCGACGAGGTCGTGCACCAGCACGGCGGCGGCCCGCGCGCCCTGACCCGCGGCGACGATGAGCTGCTGCGGACCCGGCGATGCGGCATCCCCCGCGGCATACAGCCCGGCGACCGACGTGCGCCCGGAACGGTCGGTGACCAGGTTGCCGAACCGGTCGCGCTCGAGCTCGATGCCGCTGACGAAGTCCAGTGCCGGGTGCCACTGCGGCCGCACGAAGCCGCCGTCGATCTCGACGCGCGTGCCGTCGACGAGACGCACGGCCGACACCGCGCCGCGGTCGCCTTCGAGGTCGTCGATCGCACGCCGCTCGACGATGATCCCGGATGCCGCGAGCTCCGCCTCTTCGACCGTGTCCACAGCATCCGATCCGTTCGTGAAGACGGTGAGGCGCTCGGTCCAGCGCGCGATCAGCCGGGCGCGGGCGGCAAGGTCGGGGGTTTCGCCGATCAGCGCGAGGGGGCGATCCTGCAGCTCCCACGCGTCGCAGGCGGCGCAGCTGAAGATCGTCATGCCGTAGTAGGCGCGGAGGCTCGGGATGCCGGGGAGTGTCTCGCGCAGCCCGGTCGCCACGAGCACGGAGCGCGCCGCGACGGCGGGCGGGGTGGCGACGCCACGGCCCTGCAGCGCGGCGATGAAGCGCAGTCCCTCGTCGCCCGCGCGCTCGAGCAGCGCCGTGACGACGGTGCGATCGAGCACCCGCACGTTGGGATACGCGGCGAGCTCGGCGCGGGCGAGCTTGCGCAGCTCGAGGGGTGAGACGCCGTCGCGGGTGAGGAAGCCGTGCGACCGCAGGGTGGCGGCGTTGCGTGGCCGTCCCGCGTCCACCACCACGACCGAGGCTCGCGCGCGGCCCAGGTTGAGGGCCGCCGACAGCCCGGCGGGGCCGCCACCGATGATCACGACGTCGACCTCAGTGCTCGATGGCGCAGTGGAGCCCGCCGTGGGAAGGGGGTCAGTCATGGCCGTCTCCTTGGGGAGGAAGCGTCGCGATGACCGGGTGGTCCTTCGCGATGACGCCGGTCTTGGCCGCACCGCCGGGCGAGCCGATGTCGTCGAAGAACTCGACGTTGGCCTTGTAGTAGTCCTGCCACTCTTCGGGCAGGTCGTCTTCGTAGTAGATCGCCTCGACGGGGCAGACCGGCTCGCAGGCGCCGCAGTCGACGCACTCGTCGGGGTGGATGTACAGCGACCGCTCACCCTCGTAGATGCAGTCCACGGGGCACTCGTCGATGCAGGCGCGGTCCTTCACATCGACGCACGGCAGGGCGATCACATACGTCACCGGACGAGCGCTCCCCGGGAGATCCCGACCTGCTCGTCGCGCGGGACGACCTTGACGCGCTCGCGCGTGTGGATGTGGTTGGCGCCGAGGTCGCGCTCGTGCGCGTCGAGGGCGAGCCAGCCGTCCCAGGTCGTGTACGCGACCTCGCGCTCGTCGAGCACGTCGAGCACGTCGCCCTCGACGGCCGGGGCCGAGAGGCGCCCTGCCTCGACGTCCGACACGAGGTGCGCGATCGTCTCCATCGCGTCGGACTTGGTGTGGCCGATGAGGCCGACCGGGCCCCGCTTGATCCAGCCGGTGGCGTAGAGGCCCGCGATCGCCGGGGCTTCGGCGTCACCCGTGCGCGCGGCATCCTTGACCCGGCCCTCGACATTCGAGACGACGCCGGCGCGCTCATCGAACGGGGCGCCGACCACCGGCGTGCCGTAGTAGCCGACGGCGCGGTAGACCTGCTGCACCGCGATCTCGCGGAACTCTCCGGTGCCGCGCACGCGCCCGTCGCCGGTGGGCTCGGTGCGCTCGAAGCGGATGCCCTCGACCTTGCCGTCGCCGAGGACTTCGACCGGCGAGTGGTAGAAGTGCAGGTGCAGACGGCGGCTCGCGCCCGTCGCCTCACGCGTGCGCCAGCTGTTGAGGACGCGCAGCATGACCTTGAGCTGGTTGTTCGCCGCGTTCGCCGGGTCGGCGTCGACGAAGTCCTCGTCGTGCACGACGATGTCGACGTTCGGCACCTCGCCGAGCTCACGCAGCTCGATGGGCGTGAACTTGATGTCGGCCGGCCCACGACGGCCGAAGACGTGCACGTCGGTGACGGCGGATGCCTCGAGGCCCGCGAGCACGTTGTCGGCGATCTCGGTGGAGCGGAGGTCGACCGCATGCTTCGCGAGCACGCGCGCGACGTCGAGCGCGACGTTGCCGTTGCCGATGACGGCGACCTCGGGCTGGTCGAGCGTCCACTCGGCGGGCACGTCCGGGTGACCGTCGAACCAGGCGACGAAGTCGGCTGCGCCGTACGAGCCCGGCAGATCGATGCCCGGGATGTCGAGCGTGGCGTCGCGGATGGCGCCGGTCGCGATGATCACCGCGTCGTAGCGCTCCTGCAGCTCGTCGAGCGCGATGTCGCGGCCGACCTCGACGTTGCCGATGAACCGCGTGGTGCCGGCATCCAGCATCTCGTGCAGCGAATTGACGATGCCCTTGATGCGGGGGTGGTCGGGAGCGACGCCGTAGCGGATCAGGCCGTATGGCGCGGGAAGCGACTCGAACAGGTCGATCGACACGGATCCGCCGGCCTCGACGACCGAGTTGGTGAGGATGTTGCCGGCGTAGATGCCGGCGGGACCTGCGCCGACGATCGCGACGCGGAGGTTCCCAAGATCAGAGGTGGGCACAGTGCTCGAAGAAGTCACAGTGGGGTTCTTTCGGGTCAGGCGGACGGAGCGCGCGGGCGCCCGGTCAGGCGCGGGGGCTGCGCGCGGAAGCGAGCGGGTCGTACAGCGAGAGATCGAGGGTCGCGAGTTCGGCGGGCGCGTATGGGCTCAGCCGCACGACGTCGCCGACGACCACGACGGCGGGCGAGCGGATGCCGCGGGCCGCGGCCTGGTGCGCGATGGTCGAGAGCGTCCCCACCGTCACCCGCTGGCGGGGCCCGAAGCCGTCCTCGACGACGGCGACGGGGCAGTCGCCGCCGCGCTCGCCGCGGGCGAGGATGATCGCAGAGTTCGCCAGCGTGGCGATTCCCATGAGCAGCACGACGGTGTGGTCGCGGCCGCCGCTGAGCGACGCGATCTGTTCGTGGGCGGTCGCGACGGTGAAGGCGGTCGCGACGCCGCGGTGCGTGAGTGGGATGCCGGCGATCGCGGGCACCGAGATGGCGCTGGTGATGCCGGGGACGACCTCGACGGCAACGCCGGCCTCCTGGCACGCGTGGAGCTCTTCCCCGCCGCGGCCGAATACGTAGGGGTCGCCGCCCTTGAGGCGAACGACCGTCTTGCCGTCGTGGGCGAGCTGCACGATCAGGGCGTTGATCGCGTCCTGCGGCACGGCATGGTGGCCGGGCAGCTTGCCGACGTCGACGAGCTCGGCGCGCAGCGTCACGCCATCGGCGGCCAGGCCGTCGAGCACCGCACGTGCCCCGAGGCGGTCGGCGACGATGACGTCGGCCGCCTCGAGGGCGCGCAGGCCCTTGATGGTGAGGAGCCCGGCGTCCCCCGGACCGGCGCCGACGAGCCACACCTTGCCCGCGGCGTCCGACGTGGGCTCTCCAGGCTTCGCAGATTCGCGTCGGGCTCGCAGATTCTCGGCAGATTTCTGCGAGGTTCGTGCGGATCTGCGAGATTCGGATGCCGGAACCCGCCTGTCGAGGCCGGTCATCGGGCGCCTCCCGTGATGAGCAGGCCGCGGCGCTTCAGCATCCGTCGCTCGAGAGGACCGAAGAAGACGAGCTCGATGAGGATGCCGATCGCGAGGATGACGATGATGGTGCCGAGCACGCCGGCAAGATCGGCGAGCTCCCGGCTCTGGTCGAGCATCGAGCCCAGCCCGAAGCCGATGGTGCCGCCGGTCGCGATGATCTCCGCCGCCATGAGCGAGCGCCAGGAGAAGGCCCAGCCCTGCTTGAGTCCGGCGAGGTATCCCGGGAGCGCGGCGGGCAGGATGACCGCGGTGGCCAGCTGCCACCGCGAGGCGCCCAGCACGGTGCCGACCCGGCGCAGCTGCGGCGGCACCTGGTCGATGCCGGCGATCAGCCCGTTGACGATGGAGGGGATCGCGCCCATGAGGATGACGAAGTAGACGGTGGCGTCCGACAGGCCGAACCAGATGATGGCGGCCGGTACCCACGCGACCGAGGGCAGCACCTGCAAGCCCGAGATGATGGGGCCCACGGCCCGGCGGATGGGCCGAACCTCGGCGAGCAGCAGGCCGATGGGCGTGCCGACGACGATCGCGATGAGGAAGCCGGCGATGCCGCGCTCGAGGCTCGTCGCGACGGCCTCCTGCAGGCGGCCCGATTCCCAGGCCAGGCCCAGCGCGTTCCACACGTCCACCGGCCCGGGCACGATGTCGGGCCGCGGCTGGGCGATCACGACGTAGAGCTGCCACGCGACGAGGAGGATGATGACGAAGAGGATGGGCGGCACGACGCTCGTCGCGAAACGGCGCCAAGGGCCCGGGCCGCGGTCGGCGTCTGTCTGGAGATTGTCGAGCCCGGCGGCGAGGCTGCGCAGGTCGTTCGCTTCGGTCGTCGAGCGAGCTTGCGAGTCGAATCGCGCCGGCGAAACGTCGTGCGTCGGCTCGTGGCGTTTCGTCTCGCTCGCGGTCCCCGAGCCTGTCGAAGGGCGCTCGCTCAACGACCGGATAGTGTCACGCGGCATTGCGGCGGATCTCCTTCCGCAGCTGGTCGGTGATCTCCACCGACAGGGCGGCGACCTCGGGCGACTCGATGCGGCGTCCCGTGGTCTTCGCGATGGTCCACTCCTGCACGATGCGGCCGGGGCGGCTTCCCATCAGCACGACGCGCTGACCGAGCCGCGCCGCCTCGCGCACGTTGTGCGTGACGAAGACGATCGTGCGGCCGGTCGCGCGCCACACGCGCTCGAGCTCTTCGTGCAGCAGGTCGCGCGTGATGGCGTCGAGCGCGGCGAAGGGCTCGTCCATCAGGAGCACGGGGCGGTCCTGGGCGAGAGCGCGCGCGAGCGCGACGCGCTGGCGCATACCGCCCGACAGCTCGTGCGGACGCTTCTCGGCGGCATCCGCGAGGTTCACGGCGTCGAGCAGCGTCAGCGCCTTCTCCCGACGCTCGCCGCGGGGGACGCCGCGCAGGCGCAGCGCCAGCTCGACGTTGCGGCGTGCGGTGAGCCACGGCATGAGTGCCGACTCCTGGAACATGACGGCCGCCCCCTCGGCCGGGGTCTCGATGCGCCCGGCGGTGGGCTTGTCGAGGTCGGCGATGAGGTTGAGGAGCGTCGACTTGCCACAGCCCGACGCGCCCAGCAGGCAGACGAACTCGCCCGGGGCGATGTCGAGCGAGACGTCGTCGAGCACGACGGGTCCGGCGCCGAAGCGCTTGGACACGCCCTCGATCCGCACCGCGGGTGCGGGCGGCGGTGCCGCGACGGGCACCGGGGTGACGCTGTCGAAGCTGGGGCCGAGCGGGCTGCGGGGTGTCGCCGGCGCGCCAGCTTGCTCATGGGCCGGCGCGCCAGCTTGCTCATGGGCCGGCGCGCCAGCTTGCTCATGGGCCGGCGCGCCAGCTTGCTCATGGGCCGGCGCGCCAGCCTCCGGGGTCGCCTGCGCGGCCCCGGAGGCGGATGCGGGAGCGGTGCTCATGTCAGTCCTCGCCGAGCCCTGACGCCGACACAGGCTCTGCGCCTGCGGCCTCGAGCTGCTTGTTCAGGAGGCGCAGATCGAAGAGCCCCTCGATCGAGCCCTCCTTCTGCGTGCCCGCCTCGATGCCGTTCTCGACCAGCGTCTGGAACGTGTCGGCGTGCGGGTCGACCGAGAAGACCACGTGCTCGAGTGCCCGCTGGATCACGGCGTCGTCGAGCGGCTTGCCCGTCTCCGCCTCGATCGCACCGTTGATGACACCCGGCGCCTCCTCGGCGTTGTCGGCGATCCACTGCACGGCGGCCTCGTGGCCCTTCAGCAGGTCGGCGATCACGTCCGGGTGCTGGTCGAGGAACTCCTTGCGCACCAGCAGCACGGTCGTGGGGAACTCGCCGTCCTCCCACAGGTCGGCCTCGTCCTGCAGCACGTGCGCGCCGGCATCCAGGATCAGGCGTGACACCCACGGCTCGGGCAGCCAGGCGCCGTCGAGCTCGCCCTGCTGGAAGAGCGTGAGCGTCTGCGCGTTCTCGGTCGGGGTGACCTGCACGTCGCCGCCGCCGGAGGTGTCGGTCTCGAAGCCCTCGTCGGCCAGCCACTTCCGCAGCGCGACGTCCTGTGTGTTGCCCAGCTGCGGCGACGCGAGGGTGGTGCCCCCGAGGTCGTCCGGAGAATCGATGCCCTCGCGCACGACGAGCGCCGCGCCGCCGGTGGCGGCTCCCGCGACGATGCGCGCGGACTCGCCGCCCGACTGGATGAACGTGTTGATCGACGGGTTCGGTCCGATGTACGTGGCGTCGATGGCGCCGGCCGAGAGCGCCTCGATCGCGGCGGGACCGGCGTTGAACACCTGAGTCGTCACGTCGACGTCGCCGAGCGCGTCCTCGAACAGTCCTTCTTCCAGCCCGACGAGCGCGGGCGCGTGGGTGACGTTGGCGAAGTAGCCCAGGCGCAGCTCGTCGACCGGTGCGGCGGACTCGCCGCTGCCGGGGTCTGCCGCAGCGGAGGCGCAGCCGGCCATCATGACGGCCACGAGTCCCAGGGTTGTGAGTGTGGTCGCGGTGCGGATTGTGTTCACGGTGTCGCCTCCTTCAGTTCGGGTGGTACTCAGTTGGGGTGGTGTGCGCGCGACGTTCAGTCGCGCACGATGCCGGCGGCGAGCGTGGCGCCGTCGGACGGATGGATCACGAGGAACGAGCCCCCGTGGCGGCTGGTGCGGTAGGGCTCGAGCGGCAGGTCTGCCGCCACGCGCAGCCGCACGCGGCCGATGTCGTTGGTCTCGAGCGTCTGCGCCGGCTCGTGCGTGAGCGCGTCGAGGTCGTAGCGCGACTCGATCTGCGCGACGATGGCCTGCACCGTCGCGGTGCCGTGCTTGACGAGCACACGGATGCCGGGGGTCAGCGCCCGCGCGTCGAGCTGGAAGAGCTCGGCCTCGAACTCCCGCCGTGACACCGGCAGCGAGCCGGCAGCGACGACGAGCGCGCCGCGCGCGGTGTCGATGTCGTCCTCGAGTTCGAGCGACACCGACTGCGGGGCGGTGGCCTCGTCGACCTCGGCTCCCGCAGAGCGGATGCCGGTGACCGTGGTCGTCCGGCCGGCCGGGAAGATCTCTACCCGGTCGCCCACGCGCACGACGCCGCTCGAGATGCGGCCCGCGACCGCCCGGTAGTCGCGCAGCCGCTCGGCCTCCGCGCCCTCGATGCCCGGCGCGAGGCCGCCTTGCGGGCGCAGCACGAGCTGCACCGGAAGCCGCAGCGGCTCGAGCTCCTGCTCGGGATCGTCCGCCGCGGGCAGGGTTTCGAGCAGCTCGAGCAGTGCGGGGCCGTCGTACCAGGGAGTGCGCTCCGAGCGGTCCACGATGTTGTCGCCCTCGAGCGCCGACACCGGGAGCACGTGCAGGTCCTCGATGCCGAGTTCGGCGGCGACGGCACGTGCCTGCGCGGCGACGTCGGCGAAGGCATCCGCCGAGAAGCCGGTCAGGTCGATCTTGTTCACCGCGACGATCACGTGCGGCACGCGCAGCAGCGCGACGACCGCGAGGTGGCGCTTGGTCTGCTCGAGCACGCCCTTGCGGCCGTCGACGAGCACGATCACGGCGTCGGCGGTGGTCGCACCGGTGACCATGTTGCGCGTGTACTGCACGTGGCCCGGGCAGTCCGCGAGGATGAACGACCGCGTGCCCGTCGAGAAGTAACGGTAGGCGACGTCGATCGTGATGCCCTGCTCGCGCTCGGCGCGCAGGCCGTCGGTGAGGAGGGCGAAGTCGAAGTCGCCGTGCGCGAAGCCGCGGTCGGCGGACGTGCGGGCGACCTGCTCGAGCTGGTCGGCGAGGATCGCCTTCGAGTCGTGCAGCAGCCGGCCGACGAGCGTCGACTTGCCGTCGTCGACCGATCCCGCGGTCGCGAACCGGAACAGCGTGGGAGTTCGGGGCGTTTCGTCTCGCTCGATCCTCGCTCGCTCAACGACCGGGAGGCGCGTGTCCACATTGGTCATCAGAAGTAGCCGTCCTTCTTGCGGTCCTCCATGGCCGCCTCGCTGAGGCGGTCGTCGGCGCGGGTCGCGCCGCGCTCGGTGAGGGTGGAGACGGCGACCTCGGCGACGATCGCGGCGAGGTCCGCGGCATCCGATTCCACCGCTCCGGTGCAGCTCATGTCGCCGACCGTGCGGTAGCGCACCGTGCGGCGCTCGACGGTCTCGTTCTCGCGCGGCGGAGAGAACTCGCCCACCGGACGCCACATGCCGTCCCGCGCGTAGACGTCCCGCTCGTGGGCGAAGTACAGCGGCGGCAGCGCGATGCCCTCGCGCTCGATGTAGCGCCAGACGTCGAGCTCGGTCCAGTTCGAGATCGGGAAGGCCCGGACGTGCTGGCCGGGCGTGTGGCGCCCGTTGTAGAGGCTCCAGAGCTCCGGGCGCTGGTTGCGCGGATCCCACTGCCCGAACTCGTCGCGCAGCGAGATGATGCGCTCCTTGGCGCGGGCCTTGTCCTCGTCGCGGCGGGCGCCGCCGAATACGGCGTCGTGGCGGCCGGCGGCGATGGCGTCGAGGAGCGGCGTGGTCTGCAGCGGGTTGCGGGTGCCGTCGGCGCGCTCCTGCAGCCGGCCGTCGTCGATGTAGTCCTGCACACGGGCGACTTCGAGACGGATGCCGAGCCGCTCGACGGTCTCGTCGCGGAAGGCCAGCACCTCCGGGAAGTTGTGCCCGGTGTCGACGTGCAGCACGGGGAACGGCACGCGGCCGGGCGCGAACGCCTTGGTCGCGAGGTGCAGCACCACGACCGAGTCCTTGCCGCCGGAGAACAGCAGCACGGGCCGCTCGAACTCGGCGACGACCTCGCGGATGACGTGGATCGCCTCGGCCTCGAGCAGGTCGAGGGTGGACAGACGCGTTTCGTCTCGCTTCGCTCGCTCAACGACCGGGGTCTCGGTCGTTGAGCGAGCGAGGGACGAGCGAGACGAAACGCTCTGGGTGTCGGAGAGGGTCATTCGTGGAGCCCGCATTCGGTCTTCGAGAGTCCGGCCCAGCGGCCGGAACGGGGGTCTTCGCCGGCGGCGACCGGCTTCGTGCACGGTTCGCAGCCGATGGAGGGGTAGCCGAACCCGACGAGCAGGTTCACCGGCGCCTTGTGCGCGGTGGCGTAGGCGAGCACGTCGTCGAAGCTCCACGCCGCGACCGGGTTGACCTTGACGAGCCCGTTGCGCTCATCCCACGTCACGAGGGGCGTGTTCGTGCGCGTGGGCGCCTCGTCGCGGCGGACGCCGGTGAACCACACCTCGTAGCCGCCGAGGGCGTCCTGCAGCGGCGCCACCTTGCGGCGCGCGCAGCAGAGGCCGGGGTCACGCGAGAAGAGCTGCGCGCCGAACTCCGAGTCCTGCTCGGCCACTGTCTGAGACGGGGTGATGTCGACGATCCGCACGTCGAGCGCGCGCTGCACCTCGTCGCGCGTCGCGTACGTCTCGGTGAAGTGGTAGCCGGTGTCGAGGAACAGCACATCGACGCCGGGCAGCTGCTCGGCCACCAGGTGGGGGAGCGCGGCGTCGGCCATCGAGCAGGCGACGGCTGCGGCATCCGTCCCGAAATTGCGCGCGACCCACGCGACGACCTCGGCGGCGGATGCCTCGTGCTCGGTCAGACTGCCGAGCTCGAGGTTGCCCCGCTCGGCGAGGGCCTTCAGCTCTTCGGGCGCGCGCTTGACGGCGACGCGAGGTGCGAGGGAGACGGTCACAGCAGAACCCCCTTGCCCGCGCGTGGACCACCGGCGTGTCCCGATTTCACCCCTGCACGTCCCGAAAACTCCGCTTCAGAGGGCTCTTTGCGAGCGAAAGCGGGACATGCGAGGGCTGTGCGGGCGGGCATCGCGAGGGAGACGGTCATTGGAGGGCCTCCTCTTCGGCGCGGTGCGCCCACTGGGCGAACGTCTCGTCGGCCTCGCGGTCGGCGAGGAAGCGTGTGACGACGCGCTCGACGTAGTCGGCGATGCCGTCGGCGGCCACCTTCAGCCCGCGCACGGTGCGGCCGAGGCCGGGCTCGTCGCGGTCCTGCGAGGCGAGACCGCCGCCCAGGTGCACCTGGTAGCCCGGCACCTGCTCCCCGTCGATGGTGACGAGCTGGCCCTTGAGCCCGATGTCGGCGGTCTGGATGCGCGCGCACGAGTTGGGGCATCCGTTGACGTGGAGGGAGATCGGATGCGGCAGCTCGAAGCCGTTGAGACGCTCCTCGAGGTCGAGCACGGCCGCCGTCGCGTTGACCTTGGTCTCGACGATCGCGAGCTTGCAGTACTCGATGCCGGTGCAGGCGATCGTGCCGCGGCGGATCAGGCTCGGACGCGCCTGCAGCCCGAGCGCGTCGAGCTCGGCGATCAGCGGCTCGACGTTCTCGGCGGGGACGTCGAGGATGACGAGCTTTTGGTGCGGCGTCGTGCGCAGGCGGCTCGAGCCGTGCGCCTCGATGACGTCGGCCAGCTTCGCGAGGGTCGGGCCAGAGACGCGGCCGACGATCGGGGTGACGCCGATGTAGAAGCGGCCGTCCTTCTGCTCGTGCACGCCGACGTGGTCGCCGGGGGTCAGCGGCTTGGGGGCGGCGGGGCCGTCGGGGAGCGCATAGCCGAGGTACTCGTCCTGCAGCACCTGCCGGAACTTCTCGGCGCCCCACTCGGCGAGGAGGAACTTCAGGCGCGCCTTGTTGCGAAGGCGCCGGTAACCGTAGTCGCGGAAGATCTGCGCGACGCCGTGCCAGGCATCCGCCACCTGGTCCGGCCGCACGAACGCACCCAGGCGCTCGCCGAGACGCGGGGTCGTCGACAGACCGCCGCCGACCCACAGGTCGTAGCCGATGCCGAGCTCGGGATGCTCGAGGGCGACGAACGCGACGTCGTTGATCTCGTGGACGACATCCTGGCTGGGATGACCCGTCAGAGCGGTCTTGAACTTTCGGGGCAGATTCGCGAGCGACTCGTCGCCGATGAAGCGCGAGGTGATCTCGTCGATCTGGGCCGTCGGATCGATGAGCTCATTCGCCGCGATCCCCGCAACGGGTGACCCGAGCACCACGCGCGGCACGTCGCCGCACGCCTCGGTGGTGCCGAGTCCGACGGCTTCGAGGCGGCGCCAGATCTCGGGCACGTCCTCGACGCGGATCCAGTGCAGCTGGATGTTCTGCCGGTCGGTGATGTCGGCGCTGTCGCGGCCGAACTCGGTCGAGATGCCGGCGATCACGCGCAGCTGCTCGGTCGTGAGCTGGCCGCCGTCGATGCGGACCCGCAGCATGAAGTACTCGTCCTCGAGCTCTTCGGGCGTCAGGGTCGCGGTGCGACCGCCATCGATGCCGGGCTTGCGCTGGGTGTACAGCCCCCACACGCGGAACCGGCCGTGCAGATCGGTCGGGTCGATCGAGGCGAAGCCGCCCTTGGAGTAGGTCTGCTCGATGCGCTCGCGAACGCTCAGGCCGTTGTCGACCTGCTTCCACTCCTCGTTGCCGTTGAGCGGCGCGGTGCCGTCGATCTTCCACTGGCCGTTCGGCTTCGTCGACGCGCGTGGCGGGCGCACGGCGGCGCGCGGGCGGTCCGCCGCAGCGCGCGCTTCGGTTTCGCTGATGGTCACGATGGCCTCCGGGTGTTCCCGGGCGTCCCCGGGCGGACCCTAACAAGGTCCTTCCGTGAGGCTAGAAGCGACCCGGCCGGGGGCCTATCCGAATGTCAAGGGACGTTAACCGGCGTAACGGGGCGTCACACAGTTGCGGGTGGACCAATTGTGGACTCAGTCCGACAAGCCCGCGGCGTCCCGGTAGCGGTCCACGACGATCTCCACCAGGGGTACGGGCGGCTCGTCGTCGCCCACCAGCGGCGGCGCCACGGGGGCACCGGCCGCCATCCGCACGGCGAGGTCGTGGAAGTACCCCGGGGCGAGGAGGTAGTTCGCGACCACGGTCCGCGTGGCCGGTGAGGCGACGGCCTTGGCGACGGCGACGTCCAGGCGGGGGTCGGCGGCGGCGAGGAAGCCCACGCTGACATCACGGCCGAGCCGGGCGCCCAGCATCCGTCCGATCTCGCGGCAGTCCTCATTCGCGCGATCGTCGCTGGATCCCGCCACCGCGAGCACGATCTCGTCGTCCGGTGCCGGGGCGAGCGGCATCAGGCGCGCCAGGAGCACATCGACCAGCCGAGGGTCGGGACCGAGCGCCGGCGCGATCACCACCCCGTCGCGGCCCGCGGACTGCTGCCGGAGGTCGACGCGCACGTGGTACCCGGCCGACAGCAGCAGCGGCACGATGACCACGGGCGTGCCCTCGGGGATCGCGTCGAGGGATGCCGCGACATCCGGCTGCTGCACGTCCACATGCCCGAGCCGCACCGTGACGGCGGGAAGGCGGCGTGCGACGGCCTCCACCAGTCCTGCGACGGCCGCCTGCCCCGCGGGCGACGCAGTTCCGTGCGAGATGGCGAGGAGCGCGGGCACAGTGGTCACCCTGCCCATCTTGCCGCCCCGCTGTGACGCGCGTGTGACGCATCCCCGCGCCCGAGAACCGCGAAAGGGTAGATTCCCGCACATTCAGGGCGCGGAAATCTACCCTTTCGGGATTCAGGATGCCGGATCTCAGGCGGCGCCGGACTCCCGGCCGCGCGCGAACCCGGCGTCGAAGCCGCGCTCGTACGCCTGCTGCGCACCTCGGCCACCGCGGCCATGGGCGCGGTCGCCGTGGTGACCGTGGTGGGCGTGCTCGCCGTGGTGGCCGTGCCCGGACTCGTGGTCCCGGTGGCCGTGGTCGGCGTGCGGGTGGTCGCCGCGGCATCCCTCGCCGCCGTAGCCGCGCATCGGCTCATCGAAGCGCTCGGCCGGGTGGCCGGGGCGCCCGGGAGCGAAGCCGCGGTGGCGGTTGTGTCCGTAGCCCTCGTGGATGTCGGAGCCGAACGGCCGCGGGCCACCGGCGAAGCCCTGGCGCCAGCCCGGGCCGAAGCCATGGCCGCGGAACTCCGGGCCGAAGCCCGGGAAGCCCCGCCGGCCGAAGCCGCCGAAGCCGCCGAAGCCGCGCTCGCGACCGGCGGCGCTGTCGTCCCAGCCGAATTCGCGCGCGATCGCCTCGAGCGAGGTCGTCAGGGCTGCGTACGCCTCGGCGTCGCCGACGGCGTCGACCACGCGTGAGCGGATGCCGTCGACGATCGCGCCGATGCGGTCCTTCTCGGAGCGGCCGAGGTCGGTCAGGCTCCAGGTGCCGTCGCCGTGCTCCTCGACCCAGCCGCGCTCTTCGAGGCCACGCAGGCGCTTGCCCTTGCGGGCGAGGCGCTCACGCATCTCGGGAGCGTCGATGTCGCCGGCGAGCAGATTCAGCAGCATCCAGTCGCGTCGGCTGATGCCTTCGGCTTCGAGCGCGGTCGCGAACTCGCGCGTCAGCAGCCCGTCGACCGCGCGCAGCCAGTAGCCGAGCGGACGCCGGTCGGTGGGCAGGGGAGTCTCGGACTCGTTGTCGTTCTCTGGGTTGTCAGTGAAGTCGTTCATGGAAAGTCCTTTTCGAAGGGGCCGCACGAGGGGCCGCCGGATTACATGTCCAAATGCATGTGTATGCAGTGTGACATGCAATTCGAATACATGTCAAGTCGCATGTAAGTTGGACGCATGCCGTCCACACCCGACGACCCCGCCGACGCCATCGCCGCGGCGCTCGCACGCCTGCGCGGACGACGGATGCCCCGCCCGCCGTGGGCGGACGGCTCCAGGCCCCACGGCGGAGGGCCACACGCCCATGGGCACGCCGGGCCCCACGGCCACGGCGCCGGCCACGGCACCGACGGCGGCCACGGCCACGACGACGAGCACTCGGGCCACGGCCCGGATCACGCGCATGGCGACGAGCCGATCCGCGGCTTCGCGGGTCGCGGCGGTCGCGGCGGTCCCTGGGGTCGTGGTGCGACCGTTCCCGGGTTCGGCGGGCCTCCCGGGTTCGGCGGGCCGCCGTGGGGCGGCGCCGGGCGCATCGGGGGACCGGCACGCCTGAGACTGCTCGAGGCGCTGGCCGCGGCATCCCATCCGCTGTCGGTGGGTGAGATCGCCGACGCGGTGGGCGTGGATCAGCCCCGCGCGTCGCGGCTCGTGCAACAGGCGGTCGAGCTGAGGCTGGTGCGGCGCGAGGCAGACCCTGGCGACGCCCGCCGTACCCGTGTGGCGCTGACGGATGCCGGAACCCGGCTCGTGCGCGGCTTCCGGGGCGAGCGGCGCGAGGCGATGGACGCGGCGCTCGCCGCCTTCACCGACGACGAGCGCGCGGAGCTCGCGCGCCTGCTCACCAAGCTCGCCGACTCCTGGCCCGGGGCGTCGTAGCCGCGGGCCAGGATGGTCGGGTCAGAAGCTCGTGACGAGGTCGCCGAGCACGGCCTGGAGCTTGGACGGGTCGGTCGCGTCGTAGTAGTGCGCGCCTGTGGCGCTCGAGATCGACTGCAGGGTCGCCACGTCGGCGTCCGCCCCGTAGGCGAGCGTGAAGATGAGCACCGGAGTCCCGTGGTGCATGTCCTTCAGGTTCGCCAGCATCTGATCGGCGCCGATGGTCGGCGCGTTCGGCGTGTCGTTCTCGCCGTCGCTGAGCAGCACGATCGCGTTGATGTGGTCGCTCGTCCACGACGCCGCCTGCTGTGCGGCGAACGTGTCGACCGCCTGGTACAGCGGCGTGTCTCCCATCGAGGTGAGCCCGCCGAGAGCGCCGAGGAACCCGTCGCGAGACCCGCCGATGTCGGAGACCGGCGACACCAAGCCCGGCAGCATCGCACCATCGGGACCCTGCGCGAACGCGGCGAGCCCGACGTCGTCGCCCGTGGTGAAGTGCCCGAGCGCCGCCTCGATCGCCTTGCGCGCCTGCGCGAGCTTGGTGTCGCCCGCGGGGATGGGCTCGTCCATCGACCCCGACACGTCGAGCAGGAACAGCACGTTCGCCCGCTTGCGCACCTCCGGGAACGACGTCTGCACGGCTGTCACGACGTCGGCGGCGGGGAACGCCAGCGTGCTCTGCTGGGCGGCGTCGAGCTGGCCGATCTTCGCGACGCTCTCGTCGAGTGCGCGGTTGAGATCGCGGTAGCCGGCGGCGCGCACGGCTGACTGGCCCTGCGCGGTGTGCGTGAAGCGGATGAAGTCCGCCGCGGCCTCCGCCTCGACCGGGTCGATCCATTCGCCCGTGAGTCGCATCACAGGGTTGTCGGCCGAGTAGTACCCGTCGGTGGGGTAGATCGGCACGAGCTGCTCCGACGGCGGTTCGCCCTGCGTGCGTGTGATGCCGTCGCGGCTCGTGATACCGCGGTTGTAGTCCCACACCGACTTCTCATCGACGATGACCGCCGAGAGGAAGTCGGCGGTGGAACCGGATGCCTCGGCCTGGCGCGCGTGCCAGAGGAAGTGCTCGGGCGTGGCCATGTAGTGGCTGGTCGCCGTCTCGTTCTCGTGCACCTCGGCCTGCACTCCGGGGTCCTGCACCTGGGCGGCGGTGAGGCCGGTGAGCGACCCTGCCGCTGTGCCGTACGACGCGTACATGGCGGCCTCGCCCGAGGTCGCCATCAGCGGACTGGTCTTGCCGAGCTTGAACGCGCCCCACTCCGGGTGCCCGAGACCGCTCCAGAGGTCGGGGTCGCCCGCCGCGTCGAAGATGGCGCTCCACGTCGGCGCCGCGGCATCCCATCCGATGGTCTCGGCGAGGGTCTCGGGCATCGCGATCACGACGTCGGAGATGGCGACGCTCGTGCCGTCGGCGCGCAGGTTGGTGGCTCCTTGCGACTGGGCGACGTCGACCCAGGTGGAGGAGTCGGGCAGCCACACGGTCGGCTTCTGGTCGGCGGCCAGGTTCGGGAACGCGGTCGCCACCACCGCGGCGGCGAGACCCGACTTCTCTTTCGCGGTCGTCACCGTGACGCACGACCCCGCGACGTTGCGCGGCTGGCTGTTGTAAGCGGCGGCGAGGCTCTCGACCATCTCGGCGTTCTCGAACGACGAGAGCACGCTCACGGTCGCGCACGGCTGGGCGCCGGCGGCCGCGGCCGGTTCGTCCTGCGGGAACTCGATGGCCTCGACGACCTGGGGTGCAGCGGGCGCCGGGTCTTCGGCGGCGGGCGCCGGTTCGGCGAGGTTCGACACGATCGCGTACGACACGGTGCTGATCGATCCGACCAGCACGACGATGCCGACGACGGTGGTCCACATCAGCATCCGGCGCCGGCGCTTGCGGCGGCGCTCGCGGCGTTCGTCGATCGCCGAGGGCGCCTTGGCCCTGGCAGGCACCGCGGACGATGCGGTGGATGAGAAGGTGGGAGAAAGAGCGGGGGACGATGCCGCAGGCATTGCAGCGGTATCCGGCTGAGAGGACTGGCCGCGGCGGGGTCCGGGCGCGTCCTCGTCGCCGCGCGTCTGATCGCGCATGGGCATCCTCGAGGTCGATGCGGCCGTGAGGCCGGGCGGGGGGTCACCGGCCGGGTAGTCCGGTAAGGCTAGAGCCTAACCCGAGCGAGGTTGCGAGGCGAGGGCGAGGATGCCGTGAGATCACCGTGAAGCGGTGTTCAGCATCCCGATCAGCACCGCGGTCCACCACGCCGACTGCGAAACGACCGCACTCCAGACGCACCATGCCTGCAATCTGCGGGGGAGGGCCGAGAACCGCACGCCCCCGGGAAGCCGAGCCAGTTCGTCGGTCAGTCGCGTCATCCCGACCCCGTTCATGGCGGCGATGAGCACCGCGACCATCTTGATCGCGGTCAGCGGCTCTCCGAGGTCCGGCTGCAGGAACGCGCCTGTCGCCAGCAGCCCGGCGATGCCGAGCCACGCGAGGGTGCTCACGATGCGCTCGACGCGGCGGAGGTCGTCGAGGGCCGCGCGTCGCAGCATCCAGAGCAGTCCGCTCAGTTCGAGCAGCACGGCGGCGCCGAGGCCCGCGATCACCGAAGCCAAGTGGCCGAAGAGCGCGGGAGTGTGCAGCCACGCGGGGGGAACGACGGTGGTGCCGACCCACAGCGAGAGGAGCATCGCCAGCAGCACGCCCCAGTAGCCGAGGGCGCGGCGATGGCGTGCCACGCGCCGACGCTCGGCGAGTCGTCGCTGGGTCGGCGGGATCACGGTGCCTCTCGGGATTCGGCTGCGGCGCGGGGGAGCGCGACGGCCCCCCAGTCGCACCGGTGAAATCTCACCGAGTGCGAGATTATCGGATGCCGCGTGCCCTGCGGCTGTGTGTGCCCCTCACGCCCGCTCAGCCGGAGGTGCCGGCACGGCGGCCGGAGGTGCCGGCGCGCGCGTCAGAGATGTCGGCGGGCCGCAGCTTCACCGGCAGCAGGAGGAGCAGCCCCACCAGGAGCACGATCACGATGCCGAGGATGCCGTAGTGGGTGGCGCCGAATACGCCGATCAGCACCGACCAGAGCAGGGGGGAGAGGAAGCTCATCACGCGCCCCGTGGTCGCGTAGAGGCCGAACACCTCGCCCTGCATGCCGGTCGGGGTGACGCGCGCCAGGAGCGATCGGCTGGACGCCTGCGCGGGGCCGACGGCGGCCGAGAGGATGATGCCGCCCACCCAGAACACCGGCTTGCCGCCCTCGCGGAAGAAGAAGACGAACAGGGCGCTCACGATGAGGATGCTGAGCGCCGTGATGATGATCGCCCGCGCGCCGAACCGATCGTCCAGGCGCCCCGCGATGATCGTCGACACGCCCGCGACGAGGTTGAGCGCGATGCCGAACGCGATGACCTCGGTCGCGCTGAACCCGAACGACACGGCCGCCAGCACGCCGCCGAAGGCGAAGACGCCAGCCAGCCCGTCGCGATACACGGCGCTCGCGATGAGGAACCAGAACGTGGGCCGATGCTCGCGGAAGAGCGCGACGATGTCGTGGACGAGCACCGCGTAGCTCTGGAAGAACCCGACCCGGCTGCGGTCGGGGCTCGCGGGGGACTCGGGCACCAGGAAGACGAAAGGGAGTGCGAACAGCACTGTCCACACCGCGGCGCCGATGGCGATGAGGCGATAGGCCAGACCGTCCGACACGTCGAACCCGAACCAGTCGAAGGTGTTGAGGACGACCACGATGGCGAGGGCCAGGATGCCGCCGATGTACCCGAGGCCCCAGCCGAGACCGCTGACGCGGCCGATCGTCTTCGGGGTCGACACCTGCACGAGCATCGCGTTGTAGTTGACCCCGGCGATCTCGGAGGCGACAGAGCCGAGTGCGACGAGGACGGCGCCGAGCCAGAAGAACTGGGGCTCGGCGTAGACGAAGAAGAGAGCGAACTGCAGGAGGGCGAGCACCGCGGTCGCACCGACCACCCAGCGCTTCTTGGTGCCGGCGGCGTCGGCACGCTGGCCGAGCACGGGCGCCAGCAGCAGGATCAGGATGCCGGCAGCGAAGGTGACCCAGCCGTACCACTCCGCGAGATCCGAGAGTCCGCCGCAGTACTCCGTCGCCGCATCCGCGGCACGGGAGCACACCATGTCGCCGTCGGCGTTCTGCTCGGCGACGCCGGCGGGGAGGAAGGCGTCCGACACCAGGTAGAGCGACACGAAGACGAACGTGAGGATGACCGAGTTGAAGGGCTGAGTCGCCCAGTCCCACAGCGCCCACGCGAACACCTGTCGACGAGGGACCGGGGTGTCGTCGAGCCGTTCGGTGTTGAGCGCCGCGGTCGAGAGAACGTGCTCCGGGGGAGTGCCCGCGCCGGTGGGCTGGACGGGAGCGCCGGGCTCGTCCGATCCGGGGGCGGGGGAGCTCATGTCGGTCACGGTAAGGCCCTTCGGTGAACGGCGGGTGCGGACTCACCGTAGCGCTCGAGGGCCGCCGGATGGTTTGCTTCCTCCATGACAGGGGAAACCACGCCCGCGCCGGCCTTCAACGGACGCCTCGCCATCTTGCTCGCCATGGCGATGTTCGTGCTCGTGGTGGACACCTCGATCATGAACGTCTCGATCTCGGCGGTGGTGACGGAACTCGGTACGACCGCCAGCGGCGTGCAGGGTGCGATCGCGCTCGAAGCCCTTGTCTCGGCCGCCTTCATCCTGCTCGGGGGCAAGACGGGCGACCTCATCGGCCGGAAGCTCGCCTACACCCTGGGCCTCCTCGGCTACGCCGTCGGTGCGGTGGCGATGACCTTCGCGCAGAGCCTGACCGCCGTCATCATCTTCTGGGCGGTGATCGGCGGTATCGGCGCATCCCTCCTGCTGCCGTCGATGCAGTCGCTCATCCACGGCAACTTCGTCGGGGAGCACCAGAAGCGCGTCTATGCGCTCGTGGGAGCGTCCGCCGCCATCGCGGCGGCGGTCGGTCCGCTGCTCGGCGGGTTCATCACGACGTTCTGGTCGTATCGGGTCGCGTTCGCACTCGAGGCCGTCATCATCCTCGTCGTGCTCCTGGGCCTCGGTCTCGTGAAGGACGTGAAGTACCACGGAGACCGCTCCATCGACCTCGTCGGTGCCGGGCTGTCGGTCATCGGTATGGGCGGCGTCGTGCTCGGTATCCTCGTCTGGCAGGAGGGCGGCGGCTATGTCGGACTCCTGATCGGCCTCGGCATCGTCGCGCTCGGCGGGCTCGCGTGGTGGCTCAACGCCCGCAAGAAGCGGGGCAAGCCGGTGCTGCTCGACCCGGCGCTCTTCTCGTCGAAGCCGTTCCGCACGGGGGTGAGCGGGCAGCTCCTCCAGCAGATCGCGCTCGGCGGCACGATGATCGTGCTGCCGCTCTACCTGCAGATGGTGCTCGAGTACAACGCGCTGCAGGCGGGCCTGTCGATCGCGCCGCTGTCGCTCAGCATGTTCGTGGTGGCGATCTGGGCCGGCAGGCGAGGCAAAGGGCGCCCGGCGAACCTCATCCTGGTCGGCTTCGCGCTCGCCCTCGTCGGCCTCGTCGCGATCGTGCCCCTCGTCCCGATCGCCGACTCGGGCTGGTACCTCGCGGTTCCGCTCATCATCGCCGGATCGGGG
Organism: Microbacterium sp. B35-30; assembly: GCF_010634855.1. Lineage (GTDB taxonomy): Bacteria > Actinomycetota > Actinomycetes > Actinomycetales > Microbacteriaceae > Microbacterium. The sequence continues at coordinate 76,283 of NZ_MWLQ01000001.1, forward strand.
CTGGGTCTGCTCGTCTCGCAGCTCAACAACTACACCCTGTCGCCCATCTCCGACGAGCGGGTCAGCGAGGCCGCCGGCGTCAACTCCGCGGCGGGATCGTTCGGGCTCTCGTTCGGTCTCGCGTTCGCCGGCGCGATCATGCTCGCCACTCTCGCGACGTCGTTCACCGCGCTCTCCGATGCGAGCACGGTGCTCACCGCGGAAGAGCAGCAGCAGGTCTCGACCGTTCTCGAAGACGACGCGCAGCTGATGTCGAACACCGGCCTCGAGGAGCTGCTCGCGGACGAGCCCCCGGCGACGGCCGACGAGGTCGTCCGCATCAACACCGAGGCACGCCACATCGCGCTTCAGGTCGCGCTGCTGATCCCGATCTTCGCCGCGCTGCTGGGCGCGCTGAACGCATTCCGCATGCGGCGCCTGCCCGACCCCATGCCGAACGCGGCAGCGGAGGGGACGATGCTCGGATGACGGGCGCAGCCCGACCGCGCGGGCGAGGAAGCAGTTCGGACAGGCCCTGACCGCCGCGCCACGGCGGTGCCAAGATGGGGGCATGTCCGTGCATGTGGAGCGCGCTGAACTGCCGGGGATCGGCATCCGGCACGATCTCGAGACCGCCGCCGGGCGGCGGCTGTCGATCATCACTTTCCGCGACGGCGGTCGCCAGCTGGCGGTCGCCGACACGGGCGATCCGGACCGTACGGCACAGACCGTCGCTCTCACCGATGAAGAGGCCACAGCGCTGTCGGAGGTGCTCGGCGGCTCGGTCATCTTGACGCAGCTGGCGGGGCTCCGCGAGCAGGTCGACGGCCTGTCCACCGGCAAGATCACGTTGCGCGCCGACAGTCCGTACGCCGGGCGACCGCTCGGCGACACGCGGGCCCGCACGCTCACCCGCTGCTCGATCGTGGCGATCGTCCGTGCGGGCGGCGTGCTGCCGGCACCGGGTCCGGCCGACGTGCTGAGAGTGGGCGACACCCTCGTGGTGGTGGGGACCAGCGAAGGGCTCGAGCACCTGGCGCGCATCGTCGACGGGGTCTGACGTGGACGACGGCGCGCTCGTTCTCATCGAGATCGGCGCGCTGCTGCTGGGTATCGCCCTGATCGGGCGACTGGCCGGACGACTGGGCATCACCCCGATCCCCCTGATCCTGCTGGCGGGGCTGGCGTTCGGTGAGGGCGGCCTGCTGCCGTTTCGTTCGGGGGAGGAGTTCATCGAGGTCGGCGCGGAGATCGGCGTCATCCTGCTGCTGCTCATGCTCGGGCTCGAGTACACCGCCGACGAGCTCGTCGGCAACCTGCGCCGGTCGCGACGTGCAGGCCTCCTCGACATGGTGCTGGGCGCCGCGCCGGGCGCACTCGCCGCTCTTGTCCTGGGCTGGGGCCCGGTCAGCGCGCTCGCGCTCGCCGGCATCACCTGGGTCTCGTCGTCCGGGGTCGTCGCCAAGATGCTGCAGGACCTCGGGCGCCTGGCCAACCGCGAGACGCCGGTGGTGCTGTCGATCCTGGTCATCGAAGATCTCGCGATGGCCTTCTACCTGCCGATCCTCACCGCCGTGCTGATCGGGCTCGATCCCGGCGCCGCCATCTTGACGGTCGTCCTGGCGCTGGCTGCGGTCGTGCTCATCCTGTACGTCGCGCTGCGGCACGGCCATCTCGTCTCGAAGCTCGTGTGGTCGCGCAACGGCGAGGTGCTGCTGCTCTCGGTGCTGGGGCTCACTCTGGTGGTGTCGGGGCTGGCCGCGCAGGCGAGCGTGTCGGCGGCGGTGGGCGCCTTCATGGTCGGCATCGCGATCTCCGGGCCGGTCGCCGCTCACGCGCATCGCCTGCTCACCCCGCTTCGCGACCTGTTCGCGTCGGTGTTCTTCCTCTTCTTCGGGCTGTCGACCCATCCGGCCGACCTCGTGCCGATGATCGTTCCCGCCGTCGTGCTCGCGGTCATCACGATGGCGGCGAAGGTGCTCACGGGTTACCTGGCGGCACGCTCGGCCGGGATCGCCGAGGCGGGCCGGTGGCGTGCCGGCTTCGCCCTGACCCCGCGGGGCGAGTTCTCGATCGTCATCGCAGGGCTCGCGGTCGGCGCCGGTGTCGACCGATCGCTCGCGGCACTGGCCACCGCGTACGTGCTCATCACCATGGTGGCAGGGCCCCTGCTGGCGCGACTGCCCGAAGCCGCCTGGTTCGCGGCCTGGTCGGGCACGGTGCAGGCCCGGCGTGCATCTGCACGCAGGGCTGCGGCATCCTGATCAGAACTTGAGCCGCATCGTGTCAAGTTTGATTTGACGGATGCCGCACCCCGGGCGTATGGTTGAGCCATCGCGACTCAACCTCAGGTGGAGCCGCGAGCAGACTTCCCATCAACCCCGGGCGCCGGCATCCGTTCTGCGTCCACATGAAGGAGAGATACACATGGCACGTGCTGTTGGAATCGACCTCGGTACGACCAACTCGGTCGTGAGCGTCCTCGAGGGCGGCGAGCCCAAGGTCATCGCGAACGCCGAGGGCTTCCGCACGACCCCTTCGGTCGTCGCATTCACGAAGGACGGCGAGGTGCTCGTCGGTGAGACCGCCAAGCGCCAGGCCGTCACCAACGTCGACCGCACCGTCTCGTCGGTCAAGCGCCACATGGGCACCGACTGGAGCTTCGAGGTCGACGGCAAGAAGTGGACTCCGCAGGAGATCTCGGCGCGCATCCTCCAGAAGCTCAAGCGCGACGCCGAGCAGTACCTGGGCGACACGGTGACGGATGCCGTCATCACCGTCCCCGCGTACTTCAACGACGCCGAGCGTCAGGCCACCAAGGAGGCCGGCGAGATCTCGGGCCTCAACGTCCTGCGCATCATCAACGAGCCCACCGCCGCCGCTCTGGCGTACGGCCTCGACAAGGGCAAGGAGGACGAGCTCATCCTCGTCTTCGACCTGGGTGGCGGAACGTTCGACGTCTCGCTGCTCGAGGTGGGCAAGGACGACGACTTCTCGACGATCCAGGTGCGCTCGACCGCCGGTGACAACCGCCTCGGCGGCGACGACTGGGACCAGCGCCTCGTCGACTACTTCATCAAGCAGTTCAAGGACACCACCGGTGTCGACGTCTCGGGCGACAAGATCGCGCTGCAGCGCCTCAAGGAGGCCGCGGAGCAGGCGAAGAAGGAGCTCTCGTCGTCCACCTCGACGAGCGTCAACCTGCCGTACCTGTCGCTGACCGACTCGGGCCCCGTGTCGCTGAGCGAGACCATCACGCGCGCCAAGTTCGAGGACCTCACCAAGGACCTGCTCGACCGCACCAAGAAGCCGTTCGAAGACGTGATCCGCGAGGCCGGCATCAAGGTCGCCGACATCGACCACGTCGTGCTCGTCGGCGGCTCGACTCGCATGCCCGCGGTCTCAGAGCTCGTCCAGCGCGAGGCAGGCAAGGAGCCCAACAAGGGCGTCAACCCGGATGAGGTCGTCGCCGTGGGCGCTGCTCTCCAGGCCGGCGTCCTCAAGGGCGAGCGCAAGGACGTCCTCCTCATCGACGTCACCCCCCTGAGCCTCGGCATCGAGACCAAGGGCGGCATCATGACGAAGCTCATCGAGCGCAACACCGCCATCCCGACCAAGCGCAGCGAGACCTTCACGACCGCCGACGACAACCAGCCGTCGGTCGCGATCCAGGTCTTCCAGGGCGAGCGCGAGTTCACCCGCGACAACAAGCCGCTGGGCACGTTCGAGCTGACCGGCATCGCGCCGGCCCCGCGCGGCATCCCGCAGGTCGAGGTCACCTTCGACATCGACGCCAACGGCATCGTCCACGTGTCCGCCAAGGACAAGGGCACCGGCAAGGAGCAGTCGATGACGATCACCGGCGGCTCGTCGCTGCCGAAGGACGACATCGAGCGCATGGTGCGCGAGGCCGAGGAGCACGCGGCCGAAGACAAGAAGCGCCGCGAGGCCGCCGAGGTGCGCAACCAGGCCGAGACCCTGTCGTACTCGATCGAGAAGCTCATCAAGGAGAACGACGACAAGCTTCCCGAAGACGTCAAGACCGAGGTCCAGGGCGACGTCGACGCGCTCAAGACCGCGCTCGCCGGCGACGACGACGAGGCCGTGAAGACCGCGTTCGACAAGCTCAACCAGAGCCAGGGCAAGCTGGGCGAGGCCATCTACGCCGCCGGTCAGGCTGCGCAGACGGCTCCGGATGCTTCCGCAGGTCCTGAGGCCGGTGACGCCCAGGGCGCCACGAGCGCCGACGAGGATGTCGTCGACGCCGAGGTCATCGACGAAGACGAAGAGAAGAAGTAGCCATGGCAGACAAGGACCACGACCCCACGGCCGGCTCAGGAGCCGGCGACGAGGAAGAGGTCCGTCCTGCCGAGGAGGGGTCGGAGGCGCAGGCCTCCGGCCCCGTCCCGCAGGACGGAGACGCCCAGGACGAGGGCGACGAGCTGACGGTGGACGACATCCTCGGCTCGGCGCAGAACGCCGACGCCGCGGCGGAGGACGCCGTGCTGGCCGACCTCGAGTCGGCGCTGCTGAACGACCTCAAGCGGCTGCAGGCGGAGTACGCCAACTATCGCCGCCGCACCGAGGAGCAGCGCGAGGTCGAGATCGAGCGCGCGCAGGGCGCGGTCGCCAAGGGGCTGCTGCCCGTACTCGACGATCTCGACCGGGCTGACAAGCACGGCGACCTCGAAGAGGGCTCGCCGTTCGCCGCGATCGCCGAGAAGCTTCGCGGTGTCGCCGAGCGCATGGGTCTCTCGACCTACGGCGCCGCCGGAGAGGCGTTCGATCCGCAGCATCACGAGGCGATCTTCCAGGTGCCGACGCCCGGCGCGACCGACGCGACGATCCTCGAGGTCGTCGAGATCGGCTACCGCCTCGGCTCGGTGGAGCTGCGTCCGGCGAAGGTCGTCGTCGCGGTTCCTGCCGACTAGCCGAAGGAGCACCCATGGCCAGTCAGGACTGGTTCGACAAAGACTTCTACTCGGTGCTCGGCGTCTCGAAGGACGTCAGCGAGGCTGACCTCAAGAAGACGTACCGCAAGCTCGCCCGCAAGTACCACCCCGACTCCAATCAGGGTGACGCCGCGGCAGAGGCGAAGTTCAAGGAGGTCAGCGAGGCGTACTCGGTGCTCTCCGACGCGGAGCAGCGCAAGGAGTACGACCAGATCCGCGCGATGGGCTCGGGCGCACGCTTCACCGCGGGCGGCCAGGGCGGCGCCGGCGGCTTCGAAGACGTCTTCTCGATGTTCAACCAGGGTCGGGGAGCCCGGTACCAGAACGCCGAGGACTTCGAAGACATCTTCGCGATGTTCAACCAGCAGCAGGGCGCGGGCTTCGGCTCGGGCCGGTTCGGGCAGTCTACGGGCGGCTTCCGCGGCTACGGCGGCCCCACCCGGGGTTCCGATGTCACGGCGCGCACGACGATCGACTTCGTCACCGCGACCAGGGGCGAGACCATCACGCTGCAGGGCGAGGACGGCAAGCCGTTCAAGGTGAAGATCCCCGCCGGCGTCTCGGACGGGCAGAAGATCCGGCTGCGCGGCCGCGGGCGTCCCTCGGTCGACGGCGGCGAGAGTGGCGACATCGTCGTGCAGGTCGCGGTGCGTCCGCACCCGGTGTTCACCCGCGACGGGCTCAACCTGCGCGTCACGGTGCCGGTGACGTTCACCGAGGCCGCGCTGGGCGCCACCATCGAGGTGCCGACGCTCGGCGGCGACCCGGTCCGGCTGCGGGTTGCGCCGGGAACGCCGTCCGGTCGCGTGCTGCGCGTCAAGGGCCGCGGGGTCGAGACGAGCAAGGGCACCGGCGACCTCCTCGCCGAGGTGCAGGTGGCGGTGCCGTCGCACCTCGACGACGCCGCGCGCGAGGCGCTCGAGCGCTTTCACAGCCTCGAGCCGAAGGAGAACCCGCGCGCCGATCTCATGAGCAAGGCGCAGGGCTGAAATCATGACGAAGTCGGTCGTTGAGCGAGCGAAGCGAGTCGAAACGCGTCGTGCCGACGTCGCCCGCCGGTCCGGGGCGTTTCGTCTCCGCGTTTCGACTCGCAAGCTCGCTCAACGACCACGTTCCTCGCTCGCTCAACGACCGGGTGTGTGAGAAGGAGGTGCGACATGCCTGAATCGCACGACATCGACGCGGATGCCCCGATCTTCGCGATCGCCGTCGCCGCCGAGCTGTCGGGCATGCACCCGCAGACCCTCCGTCAGTACGACCGGCTGGGCCTGGTCGTGCCGGCCCGCACGCAGGGCGGTTCGCGCCGGTACTCACTGCGGCACGTCGAGCAGCTGCGCGAAGTCGCGCGGATGTCTGCCGACGGCATCGGGCTGCCCGCCATCGTGCGCATCCTCGAGCTCGAGAACCGGGTACAGCAGCTGCACGAGCGCGTGCGCGACCTCGAGGACCGCATGCGGGCCGAACTCGAGAGACGTCCGGGCGCCCGCGTCTTCGCCGCCGGTGCCACCGGAAACGTCGTGACCCTCCGGCACGGCACCCGGGTGCGTCGGGCGACCGAGATCGTCGTGTGGCGGCCGCGAACGCCGCTCCCGCCCGCCCCCGAGAGCCCTGAGCAGCCGGCGGACGACTGAGGCGCCCCCGCGCCTGCGCGATTGTCGCGCTTCGGCGGATGACGGTGACGTACCGCGCATGCCACTATGCAGGTGATGGACACCGCCACCCTCGACGAACTGCGCGCACTCCGGGCACGCGCGTACGGCCCCTCGGCCGACATCCACCAGGATCCGGCGGCCGTGCGACGCCTGCATGAACTCGAAGCCGGCCGGAAGCCGCTCAGGTCACCGGATGCGGAACAGCCCGCCGCGGCGGCCGACGTCGCAAAGCCGCCCACGAAGCCCGCACCTCCCGCATCCCCATTACAGGCGGAACGAGCTCGGGAACCCGAAACGCAGAGTGATGCGGTCCAGACGTCGACCTCGACGGACGTCTTCGGTGCGCTGGAATCGGCCGTTGTTCGCCGGGGTCGAGAGGGACGCGCAGCGGGAGTGTCGCCGATGATGCGGCTCACGTGGGCGGTGTCGGTCGTCGCGGCCGCCGCGCTGGCGGCGTCGGCGACCTATGTGCTGACCTGGATCGCTCCGGTCTCGGTCTCGAGCGGCGCCGAACAGATCGCCACTCTCGAGCCTGTGCCGATGGTCGATCTTCCCCCGGGGTGGTTCGGTGCCGGGCCGAGTTCGATGGCGTTCGAGTTCTACGGCATGACGCTCTTCGAGACGGCCGACGGCTTCACGGCGTCCGGCGGGACGGACTGCTTCGTGATCGTGCCGACCGAAGAACTGCCGGCGGCGGACGCCGACACCGCCAACTGGTCGATGAGCGGAGCCGTGCACACGGGCTGCGGGGTCGGCGACTTCCCGGCAACGATCGAGTTGCCTGTCGACAGCAATACGCCGGAGGAGCTGCGCTCGAGCTTCCCCGAAGGCAGCGCACTGCAGTTCGTGCGCGACGGCGACCGGATCGGCGTCTTCCTCGACACTCCCTGAGGACTCGGCCGACTCACAGCGCCGAACCAGAAGGGACGGATGCCACGGCCGACGACGCGCGCCGGCCGCGGCATCCGGAATCAGACCCGCTGGCTGCGCCGTGTCGCGAGCAGCCCGCCGAGAGCGATCAGCACGACAGCGCCGAGCGGCACCAGTGGTGAGATGCCGCCACCGCCGGTCGCCGGAAGCGGGCGCGTGTTCGCGGTGTTGGTCAGCGTCAGCTCGGCGAGCTGCGGATCCCGCGAGATCGACATCGGCAGCAGGATGCGCCCGTTGGATTCGGGTGTGAGCGTCTCGCCGTCGACGGTCCACGAGGCAGCGCCCCAGTCGACGCCGGGGATCACCGGGAGGTCACCCTCCGAGACCTCGAGAATCGTGCCGACCGGGAAGTACTCCGAGTACACCGGAACGTTCGGTTCGAGATCGACGCGCGGCTGGGGCTCGCCGTCCCGCCACCAGTCCAGGGGAATGGTGGTGCCCGCCGGCAGAGCCGATGCCCCGTCGCCGGCGATGACCTTCGTGACCGCGAAGCGGGTCAATCCGACCACCGAGTTGGTGACCTCCAGAATCGGCGTCTCACCCAAGCCGATCTCCACGAAGTTCGAAGGGCTCCACGTCGTCTCGCTCCACTCGTAGCCCGGCGGCAGAGCCGCGGCATCGGGCTCCTCCTCGAGCAGGTTCACCACGGTGCCGATCTGGAACTGGATGGGCTGTCCCTCATCGTCGACCGGGCCGGCCGGCGTGCCGTCGGCAGGGAGCACGAATCGCCCGGCCGTGGGCATCTGTCCGGGCAGATGGGCGACGTAGTCGACCATGAACGAGTCGACGAGCAGCTGGTCTGCGTCGATGCCGGCGAGGTCCTTCCGGACGAGGAACGTGCCCCGCAGGAGCGATGCGTCGTTGGTGAGCGTCGAGTGCACGACGGCCTCACCGCCTTCGCCGATCACCAGCTGCGCCGGGTCGAACGATGTGCCCTGCCAGGTGACGTGGCGCAGCGCCGGAGCGGGATGCTCCGAGAACGTGACCACGGTGCCGTACGGGAAGGTGAGCGGTGCGCCGGTCTCATCGAGAGGGCTGACCGCCGTGCCGTCGCCGGGAAGGCGTACGACGCCCTCCTCCACCTCGCCTGTGGGCAGGGTCGCCGTCCACTCGACGGTGAACTCGAGGTCGTCGACCGGAACGTCGGCGGGCAGGTTGACGAACTCCTTCGAAAGCGTGAACGTGCCTTCGCGCAGCGCGTTCGTCACCGTGATCGCGATGTCTCCGGCGTCCGGCAGGGGGATGTCGACGATCGCCGTCTCGAGCGGTCCGCCGCCCTCGAAGTTCGCCGGCCGGTACTGCGTCGTGGCGCCGTCGACGGTGACGTCGATGACCGGGAGCACCCAATCCGCGGGGTCGGTGGGGCTGCCGTTCAGGGTCGGCACGAGCTCGGCGAGTTCGAGGGTGTCGGCACCGGCCTCGACGTCGTCGATGAGCTGGGGTTCACCGAGGGGGACGTCCATGGTGGTGCGGGTGCCCGGCGGGTCGGTGTTGTAGCTCACCGCGTACCCGTAGGCGGGATCGGCGGCCGCCCCGGCGACGCCCTTCACGATGGTGATCGTCCGTTCGGCCTCGACGGGTGTCACGGCGTTCGTCAGCTCGACGGCGACGGTGCCGGTGTCCTCGATGACGAAGGTGCGGCCCGGGTCCCAGCCGATGTGGCTCCACTCGTAGCCGTCGGGGGGAGCGATGCCGTCGAGGTCTTCGCTGAGGACGATGCGGGTGCCGAGCGGGAACTGCTGCCCGACGTCGACGACGGTGCCGTCGAACGGCACGTCCAGAGTGCCCTCGGCGATCTGCGCGCCGCCGGACCATGCGGTCCACCCCACGGGGACGAAAGCCTGCGACGGGGGCCCCGGAGCGCCGCCCGACAGGTCGTCGATCAGCTTCACGATGCTGAAGGTGCCGGTGAGCTGCGTGGCGGTGTTGGTCACGACCACGTCGGCGGTGCCGGTGCCGATCGTGAGCGGATTCGGGGTGATGGTCGCGTCGCCCCACTCCCAGCCGGGGATGCTCTCGGGCTCGATCTCGGCGAAGGTCACGACGGTGCCGATCGGGAACTGGTCGCCGACGGCGACGGGGGTGCCGTCGGCCGGCACCTCGAGAGTCCCCACGGAGGCGTTGCCGTCGGGGTCGACGGCGCGGTAGTTGACGGTGAAGGTGGTGCCGGCGGGAAGGTCGGCCCCGTCGATGCCGGACAGCTCCTTGCGGACCGCGAAGGTGCCGCTGTCGGCGGCGCAGGGGATCTCGCCCGAGAAGAGGAACGAGTGCACCTCCCCGCCCTGCAGGATGACGTCCTGACCGATCACCTGGCCGTCGAGCGGGGCGGCGTTCACGGTGACGGAGGCGTCGGGCGCGTAGATCGAGCCGTCGATGCGTCCCTGGGCCGCGGTCACGGTCACGTCGCCGGTCAGCTGCGACAGATCCCAGACCATGTACGGCGAGTGAACGCCCTGCGGGTCGGCGCGGGCGCCCACGACGTCGGTCGTGCCGGCCGGCACGCGGATGACGAGCGGGTTCGACACGCCCGGCGTCGGGCCGGGTGAGAACTGGATCAGCGCCGTGCCTGCGATGTCGGCGTAGTCGACGATGTTCGGCTGGTCCGGGCTCAGGGGCGCGAGGACGACGCGGTCGCCGAGATCCTCAGACACCTCGACCGGATAGCCGATGCCGGCGCCGGGATCGGCGATGTCGTCGAAGCAGCTGCTCGCCTCCTCCCACGAGGCATCGCGGTTCGCCTCGACATAGTCGGCCACGGCGGTGGCGGAGGTGTTCGCGGTGTAGATGCTGCCGTTGCCGGTCGCGCCTGCCGGGGGCGCGGCATCCTCCGGGTACTGCTGATGCGTCGCGTCGATGAGCGGCGTCTGATCCGGGTTGGCCGGGTTCTGGTTCAGCCGCAGCCAGTCGGCCCGGGGGAACGCCTGCCATCCGCCGTCGCGCTGCACCATCTTGAGGTCGCCGTGCAGTGACGGTTCGCTCGTTCCGGCACTCGTGATCGCTAGGATGCCGGTGCTCGCGGTGCTGTACTGCCCGACGAGGAAGCGCGTGGGGTCGCCGTCGACCGTGGGCAGGTCGTAGTCGCCGGTGCCGGCGGACACGTGGATGATCGTGTACTGGCTCGCGCTGGGAGCGACGGTCGCGGTGCCGCCGACGGCGATGCTGCCCTCGGTCTCCTGGTTCTGCAGGAGCGCATCCTCCCGCGCGTAGACCGTGAAGCCACCGGCGATCGCGAAGGGGTTGACCGAGTCCGGGTAGGCGGCGGCCGCCGGCTGCGGGGCGATGGTGCCGCCCACGACGAGTCCTGTGGCAGCCAGCAGCGTCGCGGTCAGCCCGGCGACCAGCCGGCGGGAGAGGGGTCGGTCGGTCCGCGGCATGTGGTGGTCTCCTCCCCCGGGGCGCGTGACGTTGGCGCCGGTCGGGTAGGTCCGAGATTAGCGCGCATCGCCGAACCGGACACGGGGCAGTCTCGACGAGTTCGGAGATCGAGCGGATGATGGTGGACATGGCGACCCTCGACGACGTCCGCGCCCTCGCGCTCGGCCTCCCCGGAGTGATCGAGCAGGTGGACGGGCACCGCGGCGGGGCGAGCTGGCGCACCCCGGCCGGGGCGTTCGCCTGGGAGCGCCGTCCGAGCGGGCGCGACCTCGAACAGCTCGCGGCGCTCGGGCGCGAATGGCCCGACGCGGTGGTGGTGGGCCTCCGCACCGACGGGCAGCAGGTGAAGCAGGCGCTGCTCGAGACCTACCCCGGCGCGTTCTTCACGATCCCGCACTTCGACGGCTACCCAGCCGTGCTCGTGCGCCTCGACGCGATCGACCCGCTGCTGCTGCGCGAGGTCGTCACGGACGCCTGGCTGCTGAAGGTCGGCAAGCGCACCGCGAACGAGTGGCTCGCCGCGCACCCCTCGCCGGCCGGCTGACGTCAGAGCCCGCCGGCGTCGTAGGCGATCTCTCCCGCGACGACGGTGCGCACGACGCGGGCCGTGAGCAGCGACTCGGCACCCGCCGTGAACGGGTCGACGTCGACGATCGCGAAGTCGGCGGCGAGGCCCGCCTCGAGCCGCCCGCGCGTGGCGCCGTCGCCGACGGAGGCCGCGGCATCCCTCGTCGCGTGAGCGAGCGCCTGCTCGAGCGGCAGTGCGAACTGCGGATGCCGAGGAGCGAACGACCCGTCGAGGGCCGACCTGCGCGTCGCCGCGATGTACATGTTGGGGAGGGCCTCGTGGGGCGCGGTCGGCGCGTCCGTCGAGAACGCGAGCAGCGCACCTGCCGCGACGTACTCGGGCCACGCGAAGGCGCGGTCGACCCGCTCGTCGCCGAGCATCGCGGCCCAGTTGTCGAAGATCGCGGGGTCGGCGTGCACGGGCTGCATCGACGCGGTGACGCCCAGCCGCGCCATCCGCTCGGCCGTGCCGGGAGCCGCGTATTCGAGGTGCTCGATGCGGTGCCGGCGCGCCCGGGAGCCGTTGGCCTCCGCCGCGTGCTCGAGCGCGTCGAGGGCGATGTCGCTCGCGAGGTCGCCGATCGCGTGCAGTGCCACCTGCAGGCCCGCGGCATCGGCTGCGGCGACGACGGGCTTCATGTCGGCGAGCGGCCAGATCGGCTCGGCGTTCGACCCGTCGGAATACGGATGCCGCATCGCGGCCGTGCACGCATCGATGACGCCGTCGACCACGAGCTTGATGCCGACGATCCGCAGCCACGGCGATCGCACTGTCTCGGCGAGCTCGACGGCGCGCGCGACCTGCGCGAGGTTCGCCGCTTCGTCGCCGGTGTTCTCGACGAACCAATGCGCCGCGACCCGGAGCGGCAGGCGCCCGCCGCGGCGTTCGGCCGCCCGCCGGAACGCGGCGAGCCCGAGTTCGTCGAACGCCATGTCGACCGCCCCGGTCACGCCCGTCGCCGCGTAGGCGGCGAGGGTGCGCTCGACCGCCGCGTCCCGGTCGGCGTCGTCGGTCTGCTCCGCCAGGAACGCCCACGCGTGGGCCTGGGCGGCGGTCTCGTACAGCATGCCGTCGGGCTCGCCGTCGGCGTCGCGCCCGATGCGGCCGCCGAGCGGGTCGGGGGTCTCGCGCGTGATCCCGACCTCGGCGAGGGCGGCCGAGTTGAGCCAGCACGAGTGGTAGTCGTTGGCGTCGAGGTACACCGGCACGTCGGCCACGGCCGCGTCGACCATGGCGGCCGTGGGGACGCCGCCGGGCACCGAGTCGAAGAGCCAGCCGCGGCCGAGCAGCCGCGCGGCCCCCGGCTTCGCCGCACGCGCCGTACGCAGGCGTTCCTGGATCTCTTCCAGCGTGCGCGCGTCGGTGAGCCCGACCCGACCGAGCGCCTCGCCCATCATCACGAGATGCGTGTGCGCGTCGGTGAAGCCCGGCAGCAGCAGGCGGCCGTCGAGGTCGATGGTGGCGGCATCCGGTCCTGCCGCGGCCGTCGCGCGCGCGGTGTCGCCCGCGAACACGACCGTCTGGCCGTCGACGACGAGCGCCTCGGCCCAGGGCTCCGCCCCCGCGGTGAAGATGCGCCCTCCGGTGTAGACCGTCGCGGTCATGCGGGAACCTCCCTGTGCCCGGAACCGCCTCGCGGTCCGCTAAACGAATACCATTCGTTATTCTGCCTCATGGAGGACGAATGCCAAGGCCCAGAGTGAACCTGCTGTCAGTCGAGCTCATCGCCGACGCCGCCATCGAGCTCGCCGACTCGGGCGAGCAGTTCGGCGTCAACGCGCTCGCGCGCCGTCTCGGCGTCACGCCGTCGTCCCTCTACAACCACGTGGACGGCAAGGACGCCATCATCGAGCTCATGCGCGGTCGCCTCTCGCGGCGCTACCTGCCGGCGGCGGTGACGGGGGACTGGGAGACCGTGATCACCGGCACCGTGCGGGCCCTGCGGCGGCTGTACGCCGAGCATCCGCTCATCGTCCCGCTCATCGTCGGGAAGACCATCACCGACCCGGGTGTGATCGCTCAGTACGACCATCTGGCCACCGCGCTGGTCGACGCCGGCGTCCCCGACGGCGAAGTGCTGGCGATCGTCGCGATCGTGGACGCCTACGCCATCGGATTCGGCCTCGACCTCGCTTCTCCCGCCGAGGTGTGGCAACCGGACACTCCCACGACGACTCTCGGGCGACTGATCACGGATGCCGCCCGCGGCGCCGAGCGCAGCGATGCCGCCTTCGAGATCGGGCTCGAGATGCTGGTCGCCTCGCTGCGCGTGCGCAGAGACGGCCTTCGCGCTCGCTGAGCCCCGTCAGGCAGCCGCCTCCACGCCGCGGTGCGTCCGGAACAGCTGCCAGTCCGCGCGGGAGAGGTCGGCGTACGCGGAGGCCCATTCGAGGATCGCCTCGCCCGCGACGCGGCCCCCTCCGAGATACCCCGCCACGGCGGCGGAGGCAGGGGATTGGCCGTGCGCGCGAGCCAAGGTCGCCGCGCAGGCGTCGGCGTACCAGAGGAACCCCTTGTCGTCGAGTGCGTCCATGTCGAACCCGCCCTTCTTGTCGCGGAACTGACGGACGTAGAAGTCCCGCTGCGCCCCGTACGTCGTGCGGCCCACGAAGCCGAGGAACGGGTCCGACACGGCCTGGAGGATGCGCTGCATCCCGACCACACGCCCGCCGTCGCCGTACTGGTCGATGAACCGGGAGACGGACTCCGGCTGCTCGGCCTTCCCGTGCTCGATCAGCACGCTCCTGCCCGCCTCCTTGCCCTGCAGCAGCAGGACGCCGTCGTCTCCGTCCTGCATGGCGATCACGAAGCATCGCGTTCCGACGCTGCCAACTCCCACCACGCGCAGGGCGATGTCCGACAGACGGTACTTCTGCAGCAGCGCCCGGATGTCGATGTTCGCCGTCTGCACGTACTGGTCGAAGACGCGGAGGACGCGCTCCTCCGACTCGGCGTCGATGTGGGTCATCGTCGGCGGCGCCTCGACGAAGACGATCCGACCCTCGGCGTCGAGCTGCGTCATCTTCTTCGCGGCACGCGCGCCGGTGCGCTTCTCCGCCTCCTTGATCGCGGAGTCGATGGCGGCGCGCGTCTGGTCGTCCACGGCTCGCTCGGCGGCCAGGGCGTCGAAGCGGTCGTAATAGCGCTTGAGCGGGCTGCGCTTGGCGCCCGCGCCGATGGAGCGCGCGTAGACGCGCACCGCATCGAGCGACGCCTCGCGGATGACCGAGTCGGTGCGCCCGGTCGACTGCCCGGCGATGACGATGCTGGCGACCAGTCGCTTGACGTCCCACTCCCACGGCGCCCACGCGGACTCGTCGAAATCGTTGAGGTCGAAGACCAGCGTCCGCTGAGGTGACGCGTACAGCCCGAAGTTCGACACGTGCGCGTCGCCGCACGACCCGACGCTCACGCCGCTGCTCGGTGAGCGGGCGAGGTCGGCGGCCATGAGGGCGGCGGTTCCGCGGTAGAACGCGAAGGCGCTCGCCGCCATGCGCTCGGTGCGCAGGGGAACGAGCTCCGGAACCCGGTCGGCGTCCTGGGCGTCCAGGATGCCCATCGGATCACGGTCGTTCGTCGGCAGCTCGGCGAGCGCCTCGCGAGGATTCTGCTCCCGCGCAGCGCGGCCTTCCGCGACATGGTCGGCATAAGACGGCAGAGGGGCCCACGTGCGCCCGATCGGCGACTCGACGGTCGTTGACATGCGCCCAGTGTGGCACTGCGCCCCGTCGCTCGTAAGGGCGGTAGCCTGACCGCGTGACCCGCCCCGCGCCCGCCGCTCCGCCCCCCGCCCTCTCGCCGGGGCTGCGCGTACTCGTCGTGCTCGCGACGACCGTGGTGGTGCTCGCCGGTGTGTACTTCGCTCGAAGCCTCATCGGGCCGCTCGCGCTCGCGGTGGTGCTGGTCGTCATCTGCGAGCCCGTCCGCCGGCCGCTCGAGCGCCGCGGCTGGCCTCGCTGGACCGGCACCACCGCCGTCATCCTGGTCGCCTACCTCGTACTCGTGGTGATGGGCCTCCTGCTGTGGGTCGCGGGGGTCCAGTTCGCCCGGCTCGTCGCCGACTACCTCGACCAGCTGCGTTCCAGCCTCGACGGCTTCCTGGCCTGGCTGCAGTCCGCCGGACTCGATCAGGAGGCGACGGATGCCGCGGCCTCCGTCCTCGACCCCTCGGCGATCGTCCGACTCGCCTCCAGCGTCGGCGGCACGGTGATCGGCGTCGCGACGGCCCTCTTCTTCGTCGTGTCGTACATCATCTTCATGGCCGCGGACGCGGCGCGGTATCGCGACGCCGAGCGCGTGTTCGGCGCAGCCCGTCGGCCCGCGCTGGCCCGGATCGGACGCCTGAACACCGGCATCCGTCGCTACTACGTCGTGAACGCGTCGTTCGGCGCCGTCGTGGCGATCATCGACGGCCTGGCGCTCTGGGCGCTCGGCGTGCCGGCGCCCATCGTGTGGGCTGTGCTCGCCTTCGTCACCAACTTCGTGCCGAACATCGGCTTCGTGCTCGGCCTCATCCCGCCCGCCGTGCTGGGCTTCGTGGTCGGCGGATGGCCGATGCTGCTCGCGGTGATCGCGATCTACAGCGTCGTCAACGTCGTGCTGCAGGTGCTGGTGCAGCCGAAGTTCGTGAGCGACGCCGTCGACCTCAGCCTCACGCTGAGCTTCTTCTCGGTGATCTTCTGGACGTTCGTGATCGGCCCGCTCGGCGCGATCCTCTCCATCCCCCTCACCCTGTTCGTCCGGGCCCTCGTGCTCGAGGGCGATCCGGGCTCGTTGTGGCTGCGATGGCTCTCGGGCGATCGCACGGCCACCCCGGCCTCGGCCGCCCGCGATCCGCTCCCGCGTTCCTGATCCATCCGCTCCACCCGACCCGATCGCACCCCGCACGGAGACAGTCATGACCCAGATTTCGCTCGATCTGCCTTCGCCCGAGGGGCACCCGCAGACTCACCGCCCGCCACGCGTGCTCGACCGGTTCAGCGAGCGCTCGCTCGAGTCGCTCGCGCTCGGCGTGGGCGCGGTCTCGTTCGTCATCGTGGCCATCGCGGCGATGGTCGCGTTCGGCTTCCAGCCGGCCCCGATCTCCGGTCCGGGCTCGGCGGGCCAATTCGCAGCGATCGCGGCCGGGATCGTGGCATTCCTCGCGGTGATCGGAGGCCGGATCCTCGCCCACCGTCAGGGTGTGCACCGGCGCCTCACGCCGCTCGACTACGTCGACGTCGCCGCACTGGCCTTCGCCCACGCCGTCATCGCGCTCCTCGGCTGGACGCTGCTGGCCGTGATCCTCGAGGACGCGTTCATCGGGGCGGAGGTGTTCCCGCTGGCCGTGCTCATCCTCTCCGGCGCGACCTCGGCGATGACGGCCTACCTCGCGTTCTACTCCGCGACCCACATGGATCTGCAGCTGCTCGCGGTCGTCCTCGCGGTGTTCCTCGTCTTCGGCGTGCTCGCCAGCATGCTCACCGCCAGCGACCCGGACTGGTGGAAAGACAACCTGAGCGCTCTCGGCATGTCTTCGAACGTGTCGGCGTTCGCCTTCAACATCACGATCATCGTGGCGGGCTTTCTCGTGACCACGCTCGCGCGGTACTCCACACGGGGCATCCCCACCACCCATCCGAAGGGCATCGCCCGTGTGCGCCTCACGCTCATCGTGGTCGGCGTGTTCCTCGGCATGGTCGGCCTGTTCCCCGTGGATCAGTTCTTCGGGCTCCACACCGGCGTCGCGTCCGGCATGGTGGTCGCGTACGGCGTGCTCGTCATCGCCCTGCCGCGGTGGATCCCGTCGATGCCGCGGGCCTTCGTCGCCCTCGGCTGGCTGTTCCTCGCGGTCACGCTGCTGCTCGCGGTGTTCTTCTTCGTCGGCTACTACACGCTGACGGCCGTCGAGCTCGTCGCCGGCATCCTGGTCTTCACCTGGATCGTGCTGTTCATCCGCAACGCCGCCGCCCTGGCGCAGGACGCGCGCCACGAGCCATCAGCCCGCTGAGCGGGATCCAGACCAGGGGAGCGAGGCCTCCGGGCGCTCCCGTGCGAGGTCGGTGGGCGTGATGAGCATTTCGCGTGCCCACGTGACGACGAGCCAGGCGGGCAGCACGATGATGCACAGCATCGGCAGCACGGTCACGTCACCGACCATCGCGACGGCCACGAAGAGCGCCACCCAGCCGTCGCGGGCGATCGCCAGCACGACGCCGAGCACTCCGCAGGCGACCGCGAGCGACAACGGCAGACCCGGCAGAAGCGCGCCGCCCAGCAGCCCGGCCGCGACCCCGAGGAACACGGCCGGGAAGATGCGGCCGCCGCGGAAGCCGGCAGATGCCGCCACGACGAGCGCGGCCATCTTGACGAGCAGGATCACCGTCAGCTGACCGGGTGGATACGCGTCGGGGTCGGCGAGGAGCTCGCCGCTCTGCTCGAGTCCCTTGAACAGCGTGATCGGCCCGCCGATCATGCCCAGCAGACCCAGCACCACACCGCCGAGCGTGATGTAGAGCATCGGATGCCGCAGCGCGTGGAAGGCGCGGTGCACCAGGGGAAAGAGGTAGATCCCGACCACCCCGAAGGCCGCAGCCGCGCAGGCGACGATCGCTCCGAGCAGCAGATCGAACGGCTGCGGTGTCCCGTAGGGGGCGAGGGGCGTCGCCGTCCCGAACCCGCCGCCGAGGAGGAAGGTCGTCACCGACCCGGCTCCGGCCGCGACGAGCGGGAGGAACAGCTTGTCCCAGAGCGATCCGCCCATCTTGAATTCGCCGACCATGCCGGTGAAGACGAGCGCTGCGGCGACCGGGGTGCCGAACAGCGCGCCGATCGTGGCGGAGATTGCCAGCGCGGCGGTCAGCTCGGGAGGCACCGCCTTGGCGACGCGCGCGACGAGCGCGATCGCGAGAGAGACGTTGACGGCGATGATCGGGTTCTCGGGTCCCAGGCTCACGCCGCCCGCGAGGCTGAGGACCACCACGACGACGAGTCCGGGCAGCACCCACAGCTGCAGCGGCTTCGCGGCGAGCTCTGTGGTCGCGGAGTCGGGGCCGGCATGGCCGGGCGCGAGCCACACCACGAGCCCGACGGCGATGCCGGTCGCCGTCAGCACCGTGAAGATCCACCACGGCGAGTCGGACGAGATGCCCAGCGCCTGGGGCGTGGTCGTCCACAGCACGTCGTCGAGCCGATCGGCGATCTGCTCGAGCAGCCAGAGCGACAGCGCCGACAGCACGCCGATGAGGAGAGCGGGGATCGACAGCAGCACCAGTCGGCGGACGGTGAGCTGCGGACCCGGGGAAGTGGCCGGTGCGGGCGAGGCGGCAGTGGGGCCGGGCATGGGCACACGATAGCGGGCGCCGCACGCATGCGGCGACCAGCCCACGTGCACTGCTGCATCGCCGCGGGCGCGCCGGTACGGTGACGGGCGGCAATACCAGGGCACAATTCGCATGTGGAGGAGACCGCCTGGCACAAGCGCACCGCGCTGCCGCTCATCATCGCCTCGCTGGCGTATCTGATCGCCTACTCGTGGCGCGTGATCGCTGATCTGCAGGGGCCGGGCCGCGTGATCGCGTCGACGGTGATCCTCGTGACGTGGGCCATGTTCATCGCCGACTACCTCGTGCGCCTGGCGCTCGCGACCAACCGGCGTGTGTGGTTCCGCCACCACCTGCCCGCTCTCGCCTTCGCGCTGATCCCTGTCCTGCGCCTCGTGAGGCTGCTGCGCTTCATGACCCGGCTCCCCGGCATGAAGACGACGGCCGGCGGGGTGCTGCGCACGCAGATCCTCGTCTACGGGGCCGGGGCCTCCGTCATCCTGATCTACATCGCGTCGCTCGCGGTGCTCGAAGCCGAGCGGCACGCGCCCGACGCCGACATCACGACCTTCGGCATCGCGCTGTGGTGGTCGTGCGTGACCGTCACGACGACGGGCTACGGCGACTACGTGCCGGTGACGGATGCCGGCCGCTGGGTGGCCGTGGGGCTCATGCTCGGCGGGGTCGCGCTGGCCGGCGTGATCACGGCGACACTGGCCTCGTGGGTGCTGGAGCGCGCGTCGCGCGAGCACGACGACCAGGAGCCCGCGACCAGGGCACAGGTGCGGTTGCTCATGGACAAGATCGACGCGCTCACCGCGCAGAGCGCCGCCGGCGGCGCGAACGGGCACGGGGGCGCGGGCGGGCGCGGCGAAGGCGGCGGCGGCGAGCGGGACCACGGTGCGCTCGGTGACGGCGGCGACGAGCGCCCCGGCGGCTGATCGCCGACGACCGGAGCGACGCGACGAGGGCCGCGCCCGGATGGGCGCGGCCCTCGTCGTGCGAGCGGCTGTCAGGAGAGCAGCTTGGCCTTCGCGGCCGCGAACTCCTCGTCCGACAGGATGCCCTGCGCGTGCAGCTGGGCGAGCTGGCTGATCTTGGCCATCATGTCGTCGCCACCGGCCGGAGCGGCGGGCGCGGCGGCAGCCGGTGCTGCGGCCTGCGCGTTGGCGACGGCCTGCGCGGCGGCGGCATCCATCGCTGCCTGCTGCTGCTGGGCCTCGTACGCCTGCTGCTCGGACTGCGCGTACGCCTTCTCCTGCTGGTGGCGCTGCATGCCTCCCGACACGGCGGTGGCCGTGCCGGCGACCACGGCGGTGCGTGCGGCGAGGCCGATCAGACCGGGACGACCCATTCTTCTCAGTGGCATGTCTTCCTCCTTCAGTCGGCGTTCTCGGAGAGGAACGCGTTGACGATCGGTGCGGGGATGCCTTCCCGCGCGATGACGGCACCGCCGGCGTCGTAGAGCGCCGACGCGAACGCCTTCGCCCACAGCAGCTCGATGACGAGGATCGCCGCCGACGAGCCCGGCTGGAGGTTCTCCGCGAGGTACAGGATGTCGTCCTGGCCCGCGAGTCCGGCGAGGTCGAGCGAGGGCGCGCCGCCGTCGTCGATCGTGTCGGACAGCTCGAGGATCTCGAGCTCTCCCTCCGGCGACCGACGTGCGAAGACGAGGTCGAGCACGTTGACCGTGCCCGAGGCCACGAGATCGTCGATCGCCTGGAGCACCGCCGGACCGGGGCGGTCGCCCTCGAAGGCGATCGCGTAGAACTCGATGGGGCCGTAGTCGAACGTCGTCATGTCTTCTCCTGTCTCCGGAGCTCGCTAGGCGGCGAGCGCCTTGGCCTTGAGGGTGTCGAACTCGGCCTGGGTGATCGCACCCGAGTCGAGAAGCGTCTTCGCTTTGGCGATGTCATCTGCGGCGCTCGCTCCGGAGCCCGCGGTCTGCCGGATGTACGCGTCCTGCGCCGAACGGAGCTGCTGCGCCTGCGCGATCGAGCGCTGCTGCATGCTGTTGCCGCGCGCGATCAGGTAGACCAATGCGGTCAGGAAGGGCACGAAGATCAGGAAGAGGATCCAGACGGCCTTCAGCCATCCGCTCAGCTTGTCGTCGCGGAAGATGTCTCCGATGATCGAGAAGATCACCATCAGATACGCGACGAACACGAAGATCCAGAACATCCAGGCGATGAAATCCCAGAAGCCGCCCATGGATACCAGCTTTCTCGACGGGTCGACCGTCGTTGTGCAGTTGCAGGCACCGCGTCCCTCGCGGTGCCCTGATTCGGAGACTACCGCCAAACACGCCGATCGACATGACGCGTTTGGGATGATTTCGCGGCCGGTTGACGGCATCATGTCCCCATGACCGACGAACCGCACGGATCCGACTTCGACGTGGTCCCCGCGGTCGCGGAAGCACCCCCCAATCGCTTCACGCGTGTCCTCGCCGCGCTCGATCATCCCCTCGCCATAGGGTTCCTCGCGACGATCGGCGTTCTCGGGGCGCTCGTGCTCGGCTCGGCCATCGGCTCGATCTCGACGATCCTGGTCTACATCGTGCTGGCGATGTTCCTCGCACTCGGGCTCGACCCGATCGTGCGGATGCTCGAGCGCCATAAGGTCAAGCGCGGCCTCGGCATCGCCATCGTGTTCTGCGGATTCGCCCTCGTGGCGGTCGCGTTCTTCGTCTTCGTGCTCCCGCCCGTCATCGCGCAGGTGGTGCAGCTGGTCGAGGCGATCCCGGAGGGCGTCGAGAACATCCCGCAGTCGGATTGGTTCGCGCAGCTCACCCCCGACGGGCAGGCCGCGGTGCTCGCGGGTATGGGCCAGCTCGCCGACTGGATCTCCGCCCCGTCCACCATCGCGATGCTCGGCGGCGGCGTGCTGGCCGTCGGTGTCGGCTTCGTGGCCGGGATCTCGGCGAGCTTCATCGTGATCGCCCTGACCCTTTACTTCCTCGCCTCGCTGTCGGCGGCCAAGCAGGCCCTCTACGCACTCGCGCCGGCGCGCAGCCGCATTCGCCTCGAGGACCTCACTGAGCGCATCACCGGTTCGGTGGGCAGCGCGCTGATCGGCTCGGTGATCCTCTCGTCCCTCAACGCCGCGGCCGTCTTCATCCTGCATGTGGCCATCGGACTGCCGTTTCCGGCGCTCATGGCGGTGATCGCGTTCGTGATCACCCTCGTCCCGCTGTTCGGCTCGGTGATCTTCTGGATCTTCGCCTCGATCATCGCGCTGTTCTCGAGCCCCACCCAGGCCCTCATCTTCTTCGTCGCCTACCTGATCTACATCCAGCTGGAGTCGTACGTCATCAGTCCCCGTGTCATGAACAAGGCGATCGCGATCCCGGCGGCCCTGGTGCTGATCGGCGCCCTCGCCGGTGGGGCGCTGGCCGGCATCGTAGGCGTCCTGGTGGCGCTGCCGGTGATGGCGTCGATCCTCCTGATCATCCGCGAGGTCGTCGTCCCGCGTCAGAACCTCAAGGTCTGACCCCACCGACGGTCACGCGGATGCCACGGACCGCGGCGCCCGCGGCCCGCGGCACCCGCGGCGGTCGGTCGCCCGCCGAGTCCGGCGAACCAGGGGATTTCCCGCGAAACATAGGGCGCCGTCCACGGTTTCGCCGCGAATCACCGGTCTCGGTGGGCGTATCCCCGGTCTCAGCGTGCAGAGGCTCGCTCGACGCGGGGCTGCCGTCCGGTCGGCCTGACGGTCGACCTCGGGTTGTGCGCGAGGGTGCTGAGCAGCCAGGGCTGTCGGGGGTACAGCGGTACCAAGCCTGCGTCGCGCAGCTTCCCGTCGAGCGCTTCGAACCTCAGGGTGTCGCCCCAATCCCAGCGGGCGAAGCCGCCCTCATTCCGGCGGAGCCGATCTTCGCGTTGCTTCTCTCGGACGAAGTGGGCCTTCATCGCCTTCGGGTCGGCAGTATCGTACTTTCCGTAGCCGTCGGATTCGCCGATGATGCGGAGGCGACGGCAGTAGAAATCGCAGCGGTCTGTCACACCTTCGTAGAAGAACTCACGCTGTGGTTCCGGTTCCTCATGGCCGAGCCACTCGATGACCGCCCTGCTCACGGACTCTCCCGCCGACTCGGACTCGGCGGTGGCGCGCGCGTGCACCCAGTCCAGCTGTCGGACGCCACGGCGGTTCGCCTGCGAACGGCCGTGTGCGCTGACATCGAGCGAACCTCCGCCCGCCACGAGGATGCGCGCGGCTGCGTCCACGACGGCCAGAGCGAAAGCCGGAGGAAGCACACGAGCCAGATCGACCGCGGTCTCGGTGATCGACGTCGCGCAGTGGCCCACGGCATCCGACACCTTCCGGTCATCGGTGGAGCCGTGCACAACGACGTCGCCTTCCGACCACGACCTGCCGTCGGCGCTCAGCACGTGGATGTGCGCCGGCTCGCCGAAGATCGGAAGGCCCTGCAGCACGGCCGCAGACTCGAGGCAGAACACCGGCGCCTTCCACGTGCGCACGACGGCGAGGACGCGCATCCGATATCGTTCCCAGGGTTTCAGGCCGACCCAGATGTCTTTGCGGAGGTACACGCCCGCCCGGACGCGTTGCAGTCGCGAGTCGCGATCCCGTCGCACGACGTCGAACGGCAACTCGCGACTCAGGAGCAACGCGGCAGAGGGGTCGGCTGTCATGTCCCGAGCCTGTGGCCTCGCCGGTCGAGCCTGCGGCCGATCAGCGGCGGGCGGGGAAAGTGCGTGCCGCACCGGCGTCTCGCCCCACCTGTGGAGGAGACAGTATCCCGGCGAGGCAGGGGACCCTCGTCGAGATCGAGGGCGGTGCCATCGGTCTCGACGAAAATCCCGTGGCTCGACGGAGTAGATCCCCGGTTTCGAGCGCGCGGGGAGCCGCGCGTCAGTTGAGGGCGGAGGTGAGGCGCATGAGGCCGTCGAGGAACGTCGCCTTGGCGGGCTCGCGGCGCCACTCCTCCAGCGTGAGCTCGCGACCCGCGTCGCGATAGCCCTGCTCGACTTCCCGCATGCCGGCGACGAACGACACGCCGCGCACCATCAGCGAGACCTCGTTGTTGAGGCTGAACGAGCGGATGTCCATGTTGCTGGAGCCGATGACGGCGATGTCGTCGTCGATCGAGAAGTGCTTCGAGTGCAGGATGAACGGCGCGGGGTAGAGGAAGATCCGCACGCCGGCCTCGAGCAGCGCCGTGTAGTACGAGCGCTGCGCGTGCCACACCATGAACTGATCGCCGATCTCGGAGACGA
Organism: Microbacterium sp. B35-30; assembly: GCF_010634855.1. GTDB lineage: Bacteria > Actinomycetota > Actinomycetes > Actinomycetales > Microbacteriaceae > Microbacterium. The sequence continues at coordinate 100,280 of NZ_MWLQ01000001.1, forward strand.
ACAGCTGCACCTCGATCCCGCGCTGGCAGGCCGTGGTGATGGCGTAGACCATCGCTTCGTCGGGCACGAAGTAGGGGCTCGTGATGATGACCTTCTCGGTCGCGCCGTAGATGAGCGACAGGAAGAGGCGCAGGTTGTTCTCGGTGTCGTATCCGGGTCCGCTCGGCACCACCTGGCACAGCAGCCCGTCGGTGCCGGACGCACCGGCACCCCGAGCGCTTGTCGTCTCGATCGCATCCGGCGCCAGGTGCTCGGTCGCCGAGAGGTCCTCGCCGGTCTCGATCAGCCAGTCCGACAGGAACACGGCGTTGACCGACGCGACCACGGGGCCGGTGAGCCGCGTCATGAGCTCCTGCCACTTCAGACCCCGCTTGATGTTCTTCTCGGAGTCGTAGTCACGCGAGATGAGGTTCTGCGAGCCCATGAAGCCGACGCGGCCGTCGACGACGACGATCTTGCGGTGGTTGCGCAGGTCGGGGCGCTGGTACTTGCCCTGGAAGGGCATCACCGGCAGCATCCATGCCCAGGTCACGCCGATGCGATCGAGCTCCGCCAGCGTCTCCTTGCAGTTGCCGAGTCGGCGCGTCGAGACGTAATCGGCGAGCAGGCGCACCGACACACCGCGGGCCACCGCGCGCTGCATGGCGGCGAAGAAGCCGCGCGTGGTGTCGTCCCACGCGACGATGAAGAACTCGACGTGCACGAAGCTCGTGGCCGTGTCGATCTCGGCGGCCATCGCGTCGATCGACGCCTGGTAGTCCCCGTACAGCGAGGCCGCGTTGCCCGTCGACGCGGGAAGAGCCGTGAGCTCCTCGTTCTGCTGCACGACGCGCTGGAACCACCGGGGCCACTCGGCGTCTGTCATCGCGAGGGCGTTCTGCTGCACCCTGCCGCGGATGATCCCATCGATGCGGGCCTGCTCGGCGCGCCGCTTCTCGGGGAGGCGCACGCTCCCGATCACCAGATACAGCACGACACCGATGCCGGGGAGGATCACGATCAGCAGGATCCAGGCCATCGCCGCCGTGGGCTTGCGCCCGCGCGGGATCACGATGAGCGCCGTGATGATGATCGCGGCATGCACGAGGACGGCGAGGGACCAGGACAGGTTGGCGAGGAAGGTGGAGTCCACGTCCGTAGTGTGGCACCCTTCCGCGACGGGACACAGCAACCGGACACCGCGCCGGGACGTCGGCCCGTGCCGGTCGCTGGGTAGATTCGGCTCATGACGATGACCGCGCCCGCCCCGCGTCCGCGCCGGGTGCTGCCGACCCTCGCCGGATACCGCCGCGAGTGGCTCGCACCCGATGTCGTCGGCGGCCTCTCAGCAGGCGCCGTCGTCGTTCCGCAGGCCATGGCCTACGCCACGATCGCGAACCTCCCGGTCGAGATCGGCCTCTACACCTGCATCGTGCCGATGCTGGTCTACGCCCTCCTCGGCGGCAGCCGCGCCATGAGCGTCTCGACCACCTCGACGATCGCGACCCTCAGCGCGACCACCCTCGTGTCGGCGGGGGTCGCGACGGCAGCCGACGGCCCGCACGACGCCGTCGGGTCGCTGATGATGCTGACCCTCCTCGTCGGGGCGATCCTGCTGCTCGCCCGGCTCTTCAAGCTCGGCTCACTCGTCGAGAACATCAGCGGCGCGACGCTGCTCGGCATGAAGATCGGCGTCGGCGCGACCGTCGCCGTCGGCCAGCTGCCGAAGCTCCTCGGCGAGACCTACGACTTCTCGGGTCACGGGTTCCTGCGCTCGCTCGCCGCCGTCGGGCACGCGTTCGGCAGCGTGAACTGGCCGACCGTCGCGCTCTCGGCGGCCTCGATCGCGACACTCCTGCTGCTCAAGCGGTTCGCACCGAAGGTGCCGGGCGCGCTGATCGTCGTCGGGGCCGGCATCCTGCTCGTCGCCTTCGCCGGGCTCGAGGAGGCGGGCGTCGACCTCATCGCGCCGGTTCCCTCGGGCCTGCCCCTGCCGGGCCTCCCGGAGTTCTCGACGCTGCCGGCGCTGGTGCCGGGGGCGCTCGCAATCGCCGTGATGGCGTTCCTCGAGTCCGCGGCCGTGGCGCGCGGCATCCGTCGCATCAGCGAGCCGCAGATCGACAGCAACCAGGAGCTCATGGCCACCGGCGCCGCCAACGTCGCCGGCGCATTCTTCTCCACGATGCCGGCGGCCGGCGGGTTCTCGCAGAGCGCCGTCAACCAGAGCGCCGGCGCGAAGACGCAGGTGTCGACGCTCGTCACGGTGGCGCTGGCGGTGCTGGTCGCACTGTTCCTCGGCCCGGTGCTGAGCCTGCTGCCCCAGGCCACGCTCGCCGCCATGGTGTTCGTCGCGGTGATCGGCCTCATCGACATCCCGGAGCTCGTCCGCTGGGCCCGGATCAGCCCGACCGACTTCTGGATCGCCGTGGGCGTCGCGCTGATCGGGCTGTCGGCCGGTCTGCTCGCCGCCGTCGGGGTCGGCGTCGTCGTGACCCTCGTCCTGGTGCTGCGCGAGCTCAACATCCCCAAGCTCGAGGTGAAAGAGCGGCGGCGCGATGCCATCGCGGTGCACCTGCTGCGGGCGCTCTACACCGCCAACGCGCTCGAGAACGAGCAGGCGATCATCCGACTCGCGGCCGACGAGACCGCGACGGCGGTCGTGCTCGACCTCGAGCGCCAGGACGTCGTGACGATGACGGTCCTCGACATGCTCGCCGACCTCGACCGGGAGCTCGCCGGCCGGGATGTCGTGCTCCACCTCGCGGCGCTCCCCGACTCGGCGGCGAGCGTCGCGGGCAAGGACTCCTGGTACGCCGGTCTCCGTGATGCGGGGCGCGCACACGACACCGTCGAGGAAGCGCTGACGGCGGCCGCCGCCTAAGCACCCGGGAAACGAAGAACGGGACGGATGCCTCGGCCGAGGCATCCTCCCGCTCGTGGTGATTCCGTCCCGCGACATCGCGGGAGCCCACGGAGAAGGAGCGGATGCCGTGCGACATCCGCTCCCTCGAACTGCCGGTGGGGCTACTGCTTGAGCATGGCGACGGCGAACTTGTGCTCGTCGTCGATGAGGTGCGAATGGTCGTCGTCGCCGAGGTCGATGCGCACCCAATCCACCGTGCCCGTGAACTCGTTGCCCTGGGCGCCATAGTCCGGTGAGACCGGCGAGGCGAGATCGCACCCGACATCCACGGTCTCGTCGAACGTGAACTGGAAGGGGATCGTCTTCTCGACGCGGCCCTGGCCGATCTGCTCGTCGTCGGCGAACAGCGTCACGGTCCCGCCCTTGCCGAGGCCGGCGCCGTCGTAGGCGAAGTGCGCGCGCAGCTCGTGCGCTCCGGCGGCGACGGCAACGTCCGACCGCACGATGTCCACGGCGATCCCGAGCAGGTTGTAGGCGAACGCGAGCCGGCCTCCCGTCGCATAGAACGACCAGCCGCCGTAGGCGCCGCCCTGGGCGATCAGCACGCCCTCGGCGCCGGCATCCGGAACCGTCACCTTGGCGGTGACCGTCCACGACTTGTTCTTGATGTTGATCGTGGTGTTCTCGCTCAGGCGCTTCATGCCGGGGTAGAACTTCTGGCTGTCGCTGACGACGAGCTGGGGCCGGCCGGCGAGGTCGGGATTGAACCGCTCCGCCGTGCGGATGTCGAGCGGGAGGACGTTGAAGCGCGCCGCCTGGATGAGGAACAGCTGCTGCAGGTGGGCCAGCTTCTCGGGCTCGGCTGCCGCGAGGTCGTGGGACTGCGTCCAGTCCACGTCGACGTTGTACAGCTCCCAGACGTCGTCGTCCAGCCCGTGGTCGGAGCCGAGCCACGGGTCCTTGTGCTTCGCGACGGCCGTCCAGCCCTTGTGATAGATCGCACGGTTGCCGACCATCTCGAAGTACTGGGTCGTGTGCCGGTCCTCGGCGTCCGCGTCGACGAAGGTGTAGTTCATCGGGGTGCCCTCGTACGGACGTTGCGTGACCCCGTTGACGGTGGACGGCTCCGGGATGCTGGCGGCCTCGAGCACGGTCGGGGCGACGTCGATCACGTGACTGAACTGGTTGCGGATGCCGCCGCGTTCGACACCCCCGCCGGGCCAGCTCACGATCGTCCCGTTGCGGGTGCCGCCCCAGTGGCTCGCCACCTGCTTGGTCCACTGGTATGGGGTATCCATGGCGTGCGCCCAGCCCACCGCGTAGTGGTTGTACGAGCTGGGCGTGCCGATGTCGTCGATGTGGTCGGCGACGTACTGCTCGGTCTCGATGTCGTTCATGTGGTTGATGGTGAAGCCCTCGTTGGTCGTGCCGTGCATCGACCCCTCGGCGCTCGCGCCGTTGTCGCCGATGATCACGTACACCAGCGTGTCGTCGAGGATGCCGAGCTCTTCGTACGCGTCGAGAAGGCGGCCGATATGATGGTCGGCGTAGGCGAGGAACCCGGCGTAGACCTCCATCTGGCGTGCGAGGGCGGGCTTGATCAGATCGCTCATCTCGTCCCACGCCGGGATGCCCTTGCTGCGCTCGGTGAGGACCGCGTCGGCGGGGATGACGCCCAGCTCGAGCTGGCGCGCGAACGTCTCCTTGCGCACCTCGTCCCAGCCCTGGTCGAACATGCCCTTGTACTTGTCGGCCCACTCGGCTGGGACGTGGTGCGGGGCGTGCGTGGCGCCGGGCGCGAAATACACGAACGACGGCACGTCGGGGGCGAGGGTCTTCTGCTCGCGTGTCCAGGCGATCGCCTTGTCGGTCATATCGCTCATGAAGTGATAGCCCGCTTCGGGAGTGCCCCAGGGCTCGACGGGAGTGGTGTTCTCATAGATCGCGGGATACCACTGGTTGGTCTCGCCGCCGATGAAGCCGTAGAAGTACTCGAAGCCGTTGCCGGGACTCGGCCACCCGTCGAACGGACCGATCGCACTGGCCTGCCACACGGGTACCTCGTGGCATTTGCCGAACTGTGCGGTGTTGTAGCCGTTGAGCTTGAGCGTCTCAGCGAGCGGGGCGCAGTTGTTGGGTCGTACCGAGCTGTAGCCGGGGGCGGACGTGGCGATCTCCGTGATGCCGCCCATGCCGACCGTGTGGTGGTTTCGGCCGCTCAGCAGAGCGGCGCGCGTCGGCGAGCACAGTGCGGTCGTGTGGAAGCGCGTGTACTTCAGGCCGGCCGCCGCGACGCGCTCGAAGTTCGGCGTCTGCACGGGCCCGCCGAAGGCGCTCGACGCGCCGAAGCCCGTGTCGTCGATGAGCACCACGAGCACGTTCGGCGCACCGTCCGGCGGTCGGATCGGGGTGATCGGCGGATACTGCGTGTCGGGGTCGGTCGCGTCGTAGGTGACCGTGCCCGTGTAGGCGAGGTCGGGGATCGGAAGGATGCTGCGCTGAACGTCGGCCATGCATCGATGCTGTCGGTGACGTGCGGTGCGGTCAACTCGCCGGCAGTGCGGGTCGCGGCCGGCAGACCAAGGTGGATGCCGCCATCGACCCTCGTCGCGCGACTACTGGTGTCGCATGGCGGCTTGCAGCCACTCCTCGGGGTCGATCAGGTGGCTGTGGTCGTCGACGCCGAGGTCGATCTCGGCCCACTCGATCCTTCCCGTGAAGACGCCCTGGTGAGAGCTGTATCCCTCGTACGCCGGCATGCCGGTGTCGCGGCCGACGTCCAGACCTTCGTCGAACGAGAAGTACATCGGATGCGTGCGTTCGACCTCGGCGCTTCCGGACGCTGTGCCGTCGATGTACAGCGTCACCGTGCCGCCCCGACCGATTCCGCCGCCCGCGTACGCGAACTCGGCCCGCACCTGGTGCGTGCCTGTGCCCACGGCATCCGTCGAGAGTGCGGTGCTGCGCAGCAGTCCGCAGTAGTTGTAGTGGAAGCCGAGCTTCCCGCCTTCGGCGAAGAACGACCACCCGCCCGTGCGCCCGCCCTGGGCGACGATCGCGCCGTCGAGAGAACCGCCCTCCGGCACGACGACCTCCGCCGTGACCGACCATGAGCGGTTCTTGACGTTGATCGCGACGTTCTCGTTGAGTCGGGTCATGCCCTCGAACAGCCGCAGCGTATCGCCCTTGACGATGGTCGGACGCCCCGCGAACTCGGGGTTCATACGCTGCGCGGCGCGGTCGTCGAGCGGGATGACGTTGTAGCGGGTGGCCTCGATCAGGAACAGCTGCTGGAGCTCGGCGAGCTTCGCCGGGTTCTCTTTCGCGAGGTTGTTCGACTGGGTCCAGTCGACGCTCGTGTCATAGAGCTCCCACACGTCGTCCGAGAAGTCGGGAGCCGCGCTCACGACGTCCCAGGGCGTGCGGTGGCGCGTCTGCGCCGTCCAGCCGCGGTGGTAGATTCCGCGGTTGCCCATGATCTCGAAGTACTGGGTGTGGTGACGCTCGTCGGCCGCCTTGTCGTTGAACGAGTAGGCGAACGACGTGCCGTGCATGGGGATCTGCGTGACGCCGTTGACGGTGTGCGGCTGGGCGAGACCCGCGAGCTCGAGGATCGTCGGGGCGACGTCGATCACATGGTGCCACTGGTCGCGCACCTCGCCCTGCGCCTCGATCTGCGACGGCCAGTGCACGATCGTGCCGTTGCGGGTGCCGCCGTAGTGGCTCGCGACCTGCTTCGTCCACTGGTAGGGGGTGCACATCGCGTGCGCCCAGCCGACCGCGTAGTGGTTGTACGCCTCGGGTCCGCCGATCTTGTCGAGGTTCTCCTGCCAGAACTCGACGGTCTCGTACTCGGCACCGCCGTTCGCCGCTGTCGAGAGCATGAACGCGCCCTCGAGGCCGCCCTCGGCTGAGGCCCCGTTGTCGCCGATGATGTAGAGCACGAGCGTGTCGTCGAGCAGATCGAGCCTGTCGATCGCATCGATCACGCGACCGGTGTGGTGATCGGCGTACTCGAGGAACGCGCCGTACACCTCCATCTGGTGGGCGAGGATCGGGCGGCGCTCGTCGGGGACGGAGTCCCACGACGGGATGCCCTCGCTGCGCTCGGTGAGCACGGCGTCGGCGGCGATGACACCGAGGGCCTTCTGGCGTTCGAAGGTCTCTTCACGCAGGGCGTCCCAGCCCTGGTCGTACTTGCCCTTGTGCTTGACGATCCACTCCGTGGGCACGTGGTGCGGGGCGTGGGTCGCCCCCGGGGCGAAATACACGAAGAAGGGCTTGTCCGGCGTGAGCGCCTTCTGCTGGTTGATGTAGTCGATCGCCTTGTCAGCGAGGTCGGGCATGAGGTGATAGTCGGGGTCATCCGGCGGTTCGATGAAGCCGACGCCGTCGATCAGCGCGGGGGTCCACTGGTTGGTCTCGCCGCCGATGAAGCCGTAGAACTTCTCGAAGCCGCTGAACGCGGGCCAGTGGTCGAACGGGCCGGTCGGCCCGGACTCCCACACCGGGACCTCGTGGCACTTGCCGAACTGCGCCGTGTTGTAGCCCGCCTGCCGCAGGATCTCGGGAAGCGGCACGCACGAGTTCGGGCGGGTCGACCGGTAGCCCGGCGACGGCGTAGCGGTCTCGGTGATCTGCCCCATTCCGACTTGGTGATGGTTGCGGCCGCTGAGCATCGCGGCCCGCGTCGGCGAGCAGATCGCGGTGGTGTGGAAGCGGCTGTACTTGAGGCCTCCGCCGGCCATGCGCTCGGCCGTCGGCATCGGGACCGGCCCGCCGAAGGCGCTCGATGCGCCGAAGCCGACGTCGTCGAGGAGGACCAGGAGGACGTTGGGCGCCTGCTTCGGTGGCCGCTTCATCTCGATCGGAGGGAGCTTCTCCTCCATCTTCTTCGCGTCCATGACCATCGGGCCGATGTAGACCTGGTCGGGGATCGGGAGGACGCTGCCGGGGAGTTCTTCCGTCACGAGAGAGCCTTTCTGCGCCGGGGTCGGAGGCGACCCATGAGTCACTCTATGACTCAGCAGCCGCAGCTCCGGGAAGGCCGCCAGGACGGCATGCGCGGGATCACGACACTGCTGCGGCGATGTATGTTTCCTCTTTCACCCGCCTTCGGTCGACAGGCCCGGAGGCTCATCTGTCGCGGCTAGAGTCGCGTCCATGACCGACCTGCTGCCGTCATGGCGCGACACCGTGACCCGCGCGTCGATCCTCGACTTCATCGCCGCCGTCACCGAGGAGGGCGGCCCGGACTTCGTCGCACCGGACGCGCGCGTCGCGGTGTTCGACAACGACGGGACGCTGTGGACAGAGAAGCCGATGCCCACGCAGCTCGCCTACCTGCTGCAGCAGTGGAAGGCCGCGGCCGACGCCGATCCGTCGCTCGCCGAGCGCCAGCCGTACAAGGCGGCGGTCACCGGCGACCTGGCGTGGCTTGGGGCGGCGATCGACAAGCACTACGCAGGCGACGACGCGGATCTCGGGCTGCTCATCGCCGCGGTCGCGGCGACGTCAGGCGGCATCAGCGTCGACGAGTACGCGGCATCCGTCAGCGACTTCTACCGCGATGCCCGTCACGTCACCCTCGGCGCACCGTACGCGCACGTGGTCTATCAGCCGATGGTCGAGCTCATCCGCCTGCTCGAGGCGAACGGCTTCACGACGTACATCGTCTCGGGTGGCGACCGGGACTTCATGCGTCCGATGACCGAGGCGAACTACGGCATCCCGGCGGAGCGCGTCGTCGGCACCGGCATGGGGCTCACCTACGACGCGGAGGCGAACGTGGTGCGCTACGTCCCCAAGCTCGACTTCTTCGACGACGGTCCCGAGAAGCCGGTGCGCATCTGGATGCGCGTCGGGCGGCGGCCGATCCTCGCCGGCGGCAACTCGAACGGCGACATCCCCATGCTGCGGTTCGCGCAAGGAGGCGCTCGCAGCCTCAGCCTGCTGATCCACCACGACGATGACACCGGCCGCGGGGACGCGCCCTACGACCAGGGTGCCGAGAAGGCGCTGGCCGCGGCATCCGTCCACGACTTCACCGTGGTGAGCGTCCGCGACGACTGGTCGAAGGTCTTCCCGAGCGCGTAACGCGTTTCGTCTCGCTCGTTCCTCGCTCGCTCAACGACCGTGATCCTCGGTCGTGGCGATCCGACTCCCCTCGGCAGCGGCCTCGTAGCTCCGGGTCAGGCGTCGCTCGCGCAGCGGAAGCCGATGTGCGACATGCCGGTGTCCTCGGCCTGGGGCGAGCGGGCAGCCGGGCGGAAGCGCAGGCAATATTCCGGCGAGCACAGGTGCGAGCCGCCCTTGAGCACGCGCCGCGGGATGGACGGGAAGCCCTCCTGGGCGCTCGCGGCGGCGAGCAGGTTCGCGCGCTTGCCGGCGTCGACGGGTTTGTCCGACAGGCGCAGGTGCCGCGGGGTGTAGAAGTCGGTGGTCCACTCCCACACGTTGCCGGTCATGTCATAGAGGCCGTAGCCGTTGGGCGGGTACGAGCCGACGGGGGCCGCATCGCCGACCCCCTGGTTGTCGTAGGGGAAGCGCCCGAGCCACGAGTTCGCCTGCGCCACCCCGCCGGGGTAAGGCTCGTCGCCCCACGCGAAGCGCCGGCCGTCGAGCCCGCCGCGGGCGGCGTACTCGTGCTCGGCCTCGGTCGGCAGGCGCAGGCCGGCCCATTCGGCATAGGCCGCGGCGTCTTCGAAGGCGATGTGGACGACGGGATGCCGCATCCGCTCGTCGATGGACGAATCCGGTCCGAACGGCCGGCGCCAGTATGCGCCGGGCTGCCAGCGCCACCAGCCGCGCCAGTTCTGCAGGTCGACCGGGCCGGACGTGGGTGTGAACACCATGGCGCCGGGGACGAGTTCGGCGGCGTCGGCACCCGGGAAGGCGGCCGGATCGAGCTCGCGCTCCGCGACGGTGACGTAGCCGGTGTCGTCGACGAACGCCGCGTACTGCTCGTTCGTCACCGAGTACCGGTCGATGCGGAACGGCGCGACCTCGCGCTCATGCACCGGGCGCTCATCCGGGTAGAACTCGTCCGACCCCATGCGGAACACGCCGCCGTCGAGGAGCACCTGGTCGTGGGTCACCGCAGTCACCGGTCCACCGTAACCGGCCCGCAGGGCCGGACGGCCTGCGCGCGGGGTCAGAAGCTGCCGATGCCCTTGCCGATGATCGCGACGCCGATGACCAGCAGCAGCACGGCCATGATGACCGCGTTCTCCTTCGCGAGCCAGCCGCGCAGCGCGTCGAGGGGGCCGCGCAGCTTGTCGGCCGCGAGCAGGTACCCGACGACGGGAACGAGGACCGTGGATGCCGCGATCAGCGTGAACACTGCGATCACGACCACGATCGAGCCCGCGTCGAGGCCGGCGGCGCCAATGGTCACGCCGGCGCTCGCCGCCAGCAGCAGGTTCTTCGGGTTGACCGCCGACAGCAGGAAGCCGAGGCCGAGGGCCTTGGGGAAGGTGATGGTGTCGATCGCCTGCATCCACTTGGGCATCGCCGGCTCTTCTCCCGCCTTCGGCCGGCCGCGCCACTGGCGCACGGCGAGAAGCAGCAGCAGCGCGCCCAGGACGAGCTGGATGACGCCCTTGATCGGCTGCGAGGCGTCCTCCTCCTCTGCCGGCAGGATCGACGAGAGCAGCGTGAAGACCGTGACCGCGACGACGATCCCGAGCACCCAGCCGAGCAGGAAGCCGGTTCCGGTCACCCGCGCCTTGGGGGACAGCAGCATCAGGATGGCCGCGATGATCGGGATCGGGCTGATCGCGACACCGAGGGCGAGCGTGAGGATGTCTCCGATGACGGCGCCCATGGGCTGCCTCCTGAGGATGTCGAGCGACGGCGGACCTCGCTACCGTACCGGTCCGCTGCGCTCAGGCGCCGTTGACCCGGTCGCGCCACTCCAGCAGGGGCCTGAGCGGCGAGAGGTCGTAGTCGGGGCCGTCGATCGCCGGGATGATGAGGCGGAAGCCCAGCTCGTAGAGGCGGGGAGCGGCATCCGTCTCGAGAAGCGGACCGAAGCCGCGGATCGTGTACCCGGTCGACAGCTCGATCTCGGCGGGGTCGCGGCCCTCCCGCGCGCACCAGTCGTGGAGCACGCCGATCTTGCGCGGCATGTCGTCGAGCCGGGTGAAGGTGTGCCAGATGTCGGCGTGCTGCGCGACCATCCGGAGCGTCTTGCGCTCGCCCTGACCGCCGATGAGGATCGGGATCCGCCGGGTGGGCGCGGGGTTGAGCCGATCCCAGCGTGAGCGGATGCGCGGCAGATCGTCCGCGAGTGCATCCAGGCGCGAGCCGACGGTGCCGAACTCGTAGCCGTACGCGTCGTAGTCGGGCTGCGCCCAGCCCGAGCCGGTGCCGAAGATGAGCCGGCCGGTGCCCGTCGCGCGGGCACTGATGTGGTCGACCGTGCGGGCCATGTCGGCCTGCAGGTCGGGGTTGCGGTACGAGCTGCAGTTGACGAGCGGACCGAACTCGACGCGCTCCGTCTGCTCGGCCATCGCGGCGAGCACCGTCCACGCCTCGAAGTGCTCGGCGTCCATCGGCTCGGTGAGTGGGAGGAAGTGGTCCCAGTTGAAGATCGCGTCGACGCCGAGATCCTCCGCGCGCAGCACTGCCTCGCGGTACGAGGTGTACGGGGCGTGCTGCGGCGCCAGCTGCACGCCGATCCGGAGCGGGCGATGGGCGGCGGGATGCCGGAGCTCGGTCACGTCGCGGAACTCCCTCAGTTCTTCGGCTCGATGCGCAGCACCTCGGGCGACTCGCCGACGGCCAGGTCGTCGACGATCCGCAGCGTGCGTGCGAGGTCGTCGACGCTGCCGATCACGGTGCCGAAACGCCCCCGGTCGGAGCACACCGCCGTCACCGTGACGAAGTGCGTGCCGGTGTCCCAGGTGTACGTCGCGAACGGCGGGGTGCGGGGATCCGGCGGCAGCGACACCTCGAGCTTCTCGCCGACGCCGAGGTAGGGGTTGCGGAACGACTGGGTGTCGTCGTACTCCATCGGCATCATCGCCCGCGCGGCGCGCAGATCGTTCGTGGCCTGCTGGATCTGCGCCATGACGACGACCAGCTCGGCGTCCGCCTTCCAGACCCAGACCAGCACGCGGCCGGCCGCCTTGCGCATGAGGAAGGGCGCCGCCTGGCTCATCGCCCAGGCCGCGACGCCGCGTCCCGGACGCGGACCAGTGGTCGCCGAGCCCGTCGCAGCGCCCGCCGGGGACTCTTCGCCCGCGGGACCGCGGAGGGCACTGCCGGCCTGGCTGAGCAGCATCCGTATCGCCGCCTTGCGGTGGCGGCGCCCGCGGAAGCCGAGCGACTCGGTCACGGGCACCCAGAGGTTCGGGTCGGCGTCGGCCTGCAGACGGGGCATGCGACCAGGGTACGGCCCGTGCGCGGCGCGTTCCTGGAGAGGCCCCGGGAAGCCTCGGGTACAGTGGTTCCGCGCGGCGACCGCCCCCCGCCGCCCGCCCGCCGCACAGACAGGCCCCAACCCCGTGACCGATCCTGCGACGCCCGACGACACCCCCGCCGCGACCTCTCGACCGCTGAAGATCCTCATCGGCGCCGACACCTTCCTTCCCCACGTGAATGGCGCCGCCCGCTTCGCCGAGCGCCTCGCCGCCGGACTGGTGAGCCGTGGCCACGAGGTGCACGTGATGGCGCCCAGCAGGACCCACCGCGAGCACGGCACGTTCACCGAGGTGATCGAGGGGCAGCCGATGACGATGCACCGCCTGCCGTCGTGGCGCTGGTATCCGCACGACTGGCTGACGTTCGTCATGCCGTTCCGCTCGAAGTACTACGCGCGCCGCGTGCTCGACAAGGTGAAGCCCGACGTGGTGCACAGTCAGTCGCACATCGTGATCGGGCGCGGTCTCACGCGTGAGGCGCGCAAGCGCGGCATCCCCGTCGTGGCCACCAATCACGTCATGGCCGAGAACGTGCTCGACTTCACCATCCTCCCCGCCTCATGGACCCGCTACGCCGTCAAGCTCGCGTGGCAGGACGCCGAGCGCACGTTCAGGATGACCCGCGCCGTCACGACCCCGACCCGCAAGGCCGCCGAGTTCCTCGAGCGCACGATCGACGTCCAGGGCGTCGTCCCCGTCAGCTGCGGCATCGACGCCTCGAACTACACGGCCGACCTCTCTCCGCGCGAGGCGCACCGCCTGGTGTTCGTGGGCCGTCTCACGACCGAGAAGCAGATCGACGTCGTGCTGCGCGCGATCGCGCAGCTCGATCCCGCGCTCGACGTGCGCTTCGACACCGTCGGCAGTGGCGACCAGCGCCGCAACCTCGAGCAGCTGGCCTCCGACCTCGGCATCAGCGACCGCGTCCACTTCCACGGGCACACCACCGACGAAGAGCTGCGGTCGTTCCTGACCGACGCGAGCGCCTTCGTGATCGCCTCGATCGCCGAACTGCAGTCGATCGCGACGATGGAGGCGATGGCGTCCGGCCTGCCGATCGTCGCCGCCGACGCGGTCGCGCTTCCGCACCTCGTGCACGACGGCGAGAACGGCTACCTGTTCCGCCCCGGTGATGTCGACGATCTCGCTGCCAAGCTGACGACGGTGCTGACGCAGACGCCCGAGGAGCGCGAGCGCATGCAGCGGGCGTCGCTCGAGGGCGTCAAGGTGCACGACATGCGCCGCACTCTCGACACGTTCGAGGCGCTGTACCGCGACGAACCGCTGCCCGAGTAGCCACCGTGCACGTCGTGATGTTCGGCGACCAGCACGCTGAGACCCTCGGCGGCGCGCAGGTCTCGATGCGGCTGCAGCGGCGATTCCTCGAGAAGGCCGGGCACACCGTCACGATCGTCGCACCGAGGATGCACGGCGCGCGGGCCCGGCAGGTGGCCGGAGCCGATCCGTCGTACCTCGACCTTCCCTCGATCCCGATCACGCTCGACCGCGAGTATTCGATGACCTGGCCGGGGCGCCGCACGGATCGATGGCTGGATGCCGCACTCCGGCGCCTCATCGCCGACACCGGGCGGCCGCGGGTCGATGTGGTGCACGTGCAGGCCGACTTCTGGGGCGCCTACATCGGGCATTGCTTCGCGCGGCGTCACGGCCTTCCCGTGGTGCACACGATGCACAACCGCGTCGATGTGGGGATCGAGGCGACGGCGCCCTTCCCGAAGCTCGTGCTCCGGGTGCTCAACGCCTGGCAGCGCCGGGCGCTCGGCGTCTTCATGGAGGGCAAGCCGGTAGGCCGCGACGGCTGGGCGTACCTGCGCCGGTTCGCGGGCCGGTCGGACGCGGTCACCGCTCCGTCATCGCACTTCGCCCGACGGCTCGAGGCGCACGGCGCGGTGCCCGGAGACCGCCGCATGGTGGCACCGCACCTCGATGCCCCGCCGTCCGTGCCCGCGGTCGATGTGATCTGGAACGGCATCGACGACGACGTGCTCGACGAGGTGCTCGCCGAGGCCTCAACGCGTGCGGAAAAGCGGGGCGATGACGCGACACGGCGCGGCGCGGCATCCGTCACCGGCGCGTCGGACGAATCGGCCCGTCTTTCCGCACGCGCTCCCGGGCGGCCGCGGTTCGTCTGGCTCGGGCGCATGAGCCCCGAGAAGCGACTGCTGCCCTTCCTCGAGGCGCTCGCCGCGTCGGGCGTCGACGCCGACGTCGAGATCATCGGGGGCGGCGGGCAGCTGCGCGCCGCCCGGCGCCTGGTAGAGGGGCTCCGCCCGCGTGCGACGGTCACGTTCGCGGGACGGATGCCGTACGCCCAGACCCTGCGGCGCATCGCCGCCGCCGACGCCGTCGTGCAGACTTCGATCGGCTTCGAGACGCAGGGCATGACGATCTTCGAGGCCGCGTCGCTCGGGACGCCGTCGGTCGTGAACGACCCCGACCTCGCCGCCGAGCTGGGGTCGGGCTATTGGGCGGTGGCCGACGGCGACGCGCCCGGTCCAGGCGGCGACGCGCCCGGTCCAGGCGGCGCCGACGACTCGGTCACCGCGCTCGCGGACGCGCTGCGGGCGGCGGCATCCGATATCGCTGCCGGAACGCCCCGCGTTCCCGACCCGACGATCCGCGAACGGTTCCGGCAGTCGTCGCGGACCGCGGCCATGGTCGCGGTCTACGAGCGCGTCACCGCCTGACCCTCGGAATCGCGAGAGGGGAGATCTCCGCACGCTTCGCGGTTGCGGAAATCTCCCTTCGGTGATTCCGGCAGGGGCCAGAGGCGAGTCAGTAGAGGCGGGTGGGATCGATGGGGGTCCGACGGTACCCGTCGGAGCGGAGGGCGGCGATCGTCGAGCCGAGGGCCACCGCGGACAGTGCTGCAAGAAGAATCACGATGAACATGGCAGAAACGCTACGCTTGCGTAGGAACTGCCACGAGTGGCAGAATGGCCATGAAGCGCAGGAAAACTGCCACACCGGAACCGCACCCACGGATGCGCCACACAGGAGGTCCGCATGCACACCGTCGCCTGCATCGTCACGGAGGGCTTCGCGCCGTTCGAGTTCGGGGTCGCGTGCGAGGCGTTCGGCCTCGACCGTTCGGACGACGGAATTCCGAACTTCGACTTCCGCGTGGTCACGCCCGATCCCGGCGTCGTGGAGTCGAAGATGGGTTTCTCGATCAACGTCCATGACGACCTGTCGTTCGCCTACGAGGCGGATCTCGTCGTGGTGTCGCCGATTCCGCATCAGTACTGGGGCCGCATCGACGAGCGCGTGCTCGACGTGATCCGCGCCGCGGTGGCCCGCGGCGCCTGGGTGCTGAGCGTCTGCAGCGGGTCGTTCGTGCTCGCCGCCTCGGGCGTGCTCGACGGGCGCCGCGCCACGACGCACTGGATGTACGCGAAGAAGATGACGGAGATGTACCCGCAGATCGACGTCGACCCCGACGTGCTCTACGTGCAGGACGGCCGCATCATCACGAGCGCGGGCACCGCCGCAGGCCTCGACGCCTGCCTGCACCTGCTGCGTCAGGAGCTGGGTGCCGAGCTGACCAACATCATCGCCCG
Organism: Microbacterium sp. B35-30; assembly: GCF_010634855.1. Lineage (GTDB taxonomy): Bacteria > Actinomycetota > Actinomycetes > Actinomycetales > Microbacteriaceae > Microbacterium. The sequence continues at coordinate 116,128 of NZ_MWLQ01000001.1, forward strand.
ACGCATGGTCGTGCCGCCGCAGCGCGACGGCGGACAGGCGCAGTTCATCGCCAACCCGCTGCCGGCCACCACGTCGCTGTCGCTCGCGCCGGTCACCGACTGGATGCTCGACAACCTGCGGCTCGAGCTCACGGTCGACCAGCTCGCGTCCAAGGCGCACATGTCTCCGCGCACCTTCGCCCGGCGCTTCAAGGCCGATCACGGTGCGACGCCGGCGGCGTGGCTCGCCCGGCAGCGGATCATCCACGCTCAGCGCCTGCTCGAGAAGACGGACCTCGGCCTCGACCGCATCGCGTACGAGAGCGGGTTCGGCTCGGCGGCCGTCCTGCGGCAGAACTTCGCGCGCGTGCTCGGCACCACCCCGACCGCGTACCGCTCGCGGTTCGCGTGCCACGAGGACGAGATGACGGATGCCCCGACCGCCGCCGAAGCGGTGGCCGGGGCTGGGCCCACGCGCCCGGAGGCTCCGCGCATCGCGCCAGCGATGCGTGGAGAAGGCGTGGGGACCGTGCTCGAATCCGTGGCGTGAGCAGGGCGCGGTGCGTTCGAGCACCGCGCCCTCACGTAGCTATGCGCGGCGTGCGTCGATCTCGCGGCCGTGGACGGTGAGCGCGTAGATCACGATCACGTCGAGGGCGAGCACCGAGAGCGACAGCCACGGCTGGGCGGCGATGAGCGAGAGCTGCCCGATGGCGTTGATCGAGACGAGCACGATCGCCGTGACGCGCGCCCACTTCGCACCGCCGAGCAGGGCGATGCCCACGAGGATGAGCAGGACGCCCGCGATGAGGTGCCACCATCCCCAGCCCTGGATGTCGATGGAGAAGGCGCCGGACTCGCCCACGAAGTAGGCGGTGTCGGGGCCGATGAGAGCCTGGAGGCCGTGGAACGCGTCGATGGCGCCCGCGACGATCAGGAGGACGGCGGTGAACACGCCCCATCCTGCCCAGCCGGTCGTAGTCGTGTTGTCTGTCATGTGAAGAACCCTTCGTTCGGCGAGAAACCGGTGCGATGAGGGAATCCGACCCGCACCACAGGGGTGCTCTGAAGCACTTGCGGCACACACTAGCGAACCTGGGAGAATCCTGAGTGCATTTCTTTCGGCGGTGTTCGCGGAGGTCATCGGCGGACGCATGGCGTCATGTGCCCCGCTCAGCTCTATGGAATGCGCGGGCGTCGAGCCCGCGCGAAGGATGTCGGGTGGAATCGTCCCGCCTTCGTTAGCGTGAGACCGTGGCCTTCCATCCGCGTACGTGGTTCTCGCGCAAGACCCTGCGCAAGGACGCCGTCGCGGGCGTCATCCTCGGCATCGAGGCGGTTCCCGACGGCTTGGCGGCCGGGCTTCTCGCCGGCGTGAACCCCCTGGCCGGGCTCTACGGCTACTTGTTCGGCATGGTCGGTGCGGCCGCGCTCACCAGCAGCGCGTTCATGGCGGTGCAGGCGACCAGTGCGATGGCACTCGTCGTCTCGGATGCGGAACTCGGCACGCTTCCCGACCCGGATCGGGGGCTCTTCACGCTCGCGATCCTCACCGGGATCGTCATGGTCGTCGCCGGGTTCCTGCGTGGCGGCCGCCTCATCAGCTTCGTGCCCACCGCGGTCATGACCGGATTCGTCACGGCGATCGGCGTGAACATCGTGCTCGGCCAGCTGTCGAACTTCACCGGCTATCAGGCCGAAGGCCCCAACCGGCTGCTCAAGACGATCGACGTGTTCCTGCACATCGGGCAGTGGAGCATCCCGTCGCTCATCGTCGGCGCGATCTCGGTGCTCGTGATCGTCGTGCTCCTGCCCACGCGGGTCGGCAGCATGGGCCTGGTCGTCGCCGTGATCCTGGGCTCGGTGTGCGCGGTGATGCTGAACACGTGGGTGAACAGCACGGTGGTGCTGCTGCGCGACATCGTCGAGGTCCCGCGCGGGCTGCCCGCGCCGGTGCTGCCGAGCATCGCCGACGTCCCGGCGCTGCTGATCCCGGCGCTGTCGCTGGCCTTCATCGGCCTCGTGCAGGGGGCCGCCGTGTCCGCGGGCATCCCGACCGCCGACGGGAAGCGCGCCGATGCCAACCGCGACTTCCTCGGACAGGGGCTCGGCAACGTCGTGTCGGGCCTGTTCCAGGGGATGCCGGTCGGCGGGTCGATGTCGGGATCCTCGTTGATCGTGCAGGCCGGCGCGAAGACCCGTCTGTCGCTCTTCATCGCGGGCGCCGTCATGGCCGTCGTGGTGTTCGTCGCCGCCGATCTGGTGTCGTTCGTCGCGATGCCGGCGCTGGCGGGCCTGCTGATGGTCGTGGGGTGGCGCGCGGTCAAACCGAGTCGCATCTACTCGGTGGTCAGGTCGGGCGCCCTGCCGACGGCGATCATGGGCGTCACCTTCGGGCTGACCCTGATCATCCCGCTGCAGTTCGCGGTGCTGGTCGGGGTCGGGCTCGGCGTCATCCTGTACGTCGCCGAGCAGTCCAACAGCGTGCGCGTGCGCGCCGTGCATCTCGCCGGCGACGGCCGCATGCGCGAGAGCGACCCGCCGCCCGTCGTCCCGCCGGGGGAGGTGCTGGTGCTCCAGCCCTACGGCAGCCTCTTCTTCGCGAGCGCGCCGGTCTTCGAGCGCCAGCTGCCCGATGTCAGCCGCGAGTCGAGCGGTGCGGTGGTCATCGTGCGGTTGCGCGGCACCGATGAGATCGGCCTCTCGCACGTCGAGGTGCTGCGCCGGTTCGCACACCAGCTGCGCGACGCCGACTCGACGCTCAAAGTGGTCGCCAGCGAGGAGCGGGTCATCGCGCAGCTGGCCGCCGGCGGACTCACCGCCGACATCGGGGAGGACAACGTCTATCGCGGCTCCGAGTGGGTCGGAGAAGGCCTGCGCCGCGCGTACGCCGACGCGCTGACGGAGATCGAGGCCTGAGGCGACGTTGATTCGGCACCCCGCACGCTGGTAAACTTGAGCCAACGCGACTCAAGTTTCGCACCCACAGATTTCAGGAGACAGATGAACGCCACACAACAGCCCGGGCAGGAGGACGCGCAGAGCGCTCTCGAGCAGTTCGGCATCAACCTCACCGACCGCGCCCGTCAGGGCAAGCTCGACCCCGTCATCGGGCGAGACAGCGAGATCCGGCGCGTCAGCCAGGTGCTGACCCGCCGCACGAAGAACAACCCCGTGCTCATCGGCGAGCCCGGCGTCGGCAAGACCGCCGTCGTCGAGGGCCTCGCCCAGCGCATCGTCGCGGGCGACGTCGCCGAGTCGCTCAAGAACAAGGAGCTCGTCACCCTCGACATCTCGGCGCTCGTCGCCGGTGCCATGTACCGCGGCCAGTTCGAGGAGCGACTCAAGAGCGTCCTCAAGGAGATCACCGAGTCCGACGGACGTGTCATCACGTTCATCGACGAGCTGCACGTGCTCATGGGCGCGGGCGGCGGCGAGGGGTCGGTTGCGGCATCCAACATGCTCAAGCCCATGCTCGCGCGCGGTGAGCTGCGCATGATCGGTGCGACGACGCTCAACGAGTACCGGGAGTTCATCGAGAAGGATGCCGCGCTCGAGCGCCGCTTCCAGCAGGTCTACGTCGGCGAGCCGAGCGTCGAAGACACCGTCGCGATCCTCCGCGGGCTCAAGGAGCGGTACGAGGCCCACCACAAGGTGGCGATCGCGGATGCCGCGCTCGTGGCCGCGGCATCCCTCAGCCATCGCTACATCCCGAGCCGCCAGCTGCCCGACAAGGCCATCGACCTCATCGACGAGGCCGCGTCGCGGCTGCGCATGGAGATCGACTCGGCGCCGCTCGAGATCGACGAGCTGCGCCGCCACGTCGACCGGCTGAAGCTCGAGGAGCTCGCGCTGAAGAAGGAGAAGGACGAGGCCTCGAAGGAGCGTCTCGCGGCGCTCCGTGAGACGTTGCGCACCGAGCAGGAGAAGCTCGGCGAGCTGCAGGGCCGCTGGGAGCGCGAGCGCGCATCGCTGAACCGCGTCGGAGACCTCAAGACCAAGCTCGACGCCGCCCGGATGGAGGCCGAGCGCGCGCAGCGCGAGGGCAACCTCGAGAAGGCGTCGCGCCTGCTGTACGCCGAGATCCCGGCGCTCGAGCGTCAGCTCGTCGAGGCCGAGCGCGACGAGCCGGCGGGCGACCGCATGGTCAACGATCAGGTCACCGACGAGGACATCGCGGCCGTCATCGCGGCGTGGACCGGCATCCCGGTCGGCCGGCTGCTGCAGGGTGAGACCGAGAAGCTGCTGCACCTCGAGGCCGAGCTGGGCAAGCGCCTCATCGGGCAGAAGCAGGCCGTGAAGGCGGTGTCGGATGCCGTGCGCCGCTCGCGCGCCGGCATCAGCGACCCCGGCCGCCCGACCGGCTCGTTCCTCTTCCTCGGTCCGACCGGCGTCGGCAAGACCGAGCTCGCCAAGGCGCTCGCCGAGTTCCTCTTCGACGACGAGCACGCCATGGTGCGCATCGACATGTCGGAGTACGGCGAGAAGCACACGGTCTCGCGCCTGGTCGGCGCCCCTCCCGGGTACATCGGCTACGAGCAGGGCGGGCAGTTGACCGAGGCCGTGCGACGGCGTCCTTACTCGGTGGTGCTGCTCGACGAGGTCGAGAAGGCGCACCCCGAGGTCTTCGACGTGCTGCTGCAGGTCATGGACGACGGGCGCCTCACCGACGGCCAAGGCCGCACGGTCGACTTCACGAACGTGATCCTGGTGCTCACGTCGAACCTGGGTTCGCCGATCCTCATCGACCCGACGCTGTCGGTCGAGCAGAAGCGCGACGCGGTCATGGGCATCGTCCGTCAGGCGTTCAAGCCCGAGTTCCTCAACCGGCTCGACGACATCGTGATGTTCTCGGCGCTCAGTGAAGACGACCTCGCGCAGATCGTGGAGCTCGCGGTCTTCGCACTGCAGCGGCGCCTGAAGGATCGCCGTCTCACGCTCGCCGTGACCCCGGACGCCCGTGCCTGGCTCGCCGAGCGCGGGTACGACCCGGTGTTCGGCGCACGGCCGCTGCGTCGGCTGATCCAGTCCGAGATCCAGGACCGCCTCGCCATGGCGCTCCTGTCGGGCGGGGTGCGCGACGGCGACGTCGTGCGGGTGGATGTCGCGGCCGACGGCTCGTCGCTGGTGCTGACCAGCGACGGCCCCGCCGCGGCCGAGCCGGCCGCGGACGACGAGGACGTGATCGAGGCCGAGCTGCTCGACGACTGAGGTCGGCGAGCAGCGCCGCCGCGTGGCGAGTGGTGGTGCGAAAAAGCGGGCCGGTCACGCGACACGCCGGCGTGCGGCATCCGTCACCGGCGTGTCGGCCTTGCCGACCAGGCTTTTTCGCACGGGGGGCGGAGGACTCCCTTCCGCTCGTGCGCGTGAGAGCATCGAGCGTGCGCACCGTCCGTGCCCTGTGGGGCTCCTCGCATCCCGGGCCGACGCTCGTCGTGACAGTGCTCGCGCTCGCCCTCGGCATCGCGACCGGGCTCGACCTCTGGTGCATCGCGCTGCTGACCGCCTCGGTGTTCGCCGGCCAGCTCTCGGTGGGAATCTCGAACGACGCATTCGACGCGGCCCGCGACCGAGAGGTCGGCCGCACCGACAAGCCCCTCGCGCGGGGCGACGTCACCGTCGGCGTCGCGTGGGCGGCCGCACTCGTTCTGCTCGTGCTCGCGCTGGCGCTCTCGGTGCCGCTGGGCTGGCGGATGCTCGCCGCGCACGCCCTCGCCCTCGGCTCCGCGTGGGCGTACAACGCCGGGCTGAAGTCGACGCCCTGGTCGATCGTCCCCTTCCTGGTGAGCTTCGGGATCTTTCCGTCGCTCGCGACCCTCTCGGCTCCCGACCCGACGTTCGCCGCCGGCTGGGCATGGATCGCCGGTGCGGCGCTCGGCGCTGCCGTGCACCTCACCAATGTCCTGCCCGACCTCGACGACGACGCGCGCACCGGCGTGCGCGGCCTTCCGCACCGGCTCGGTCCCCGGGCGTCGGCGGTCACCGCCGCGCTCGCGGTGGTCGGCGGTGCGATCGCCGTGCTGCTGGGGGCGGTGGGCGGCGATCTCGGCGCGGTCTCGACCGTGTCGTGGGTCTTCTTCACGGCGGTCGTCGCCGTCGCGGCGGTCACCGCATGGCGGGCGATCACGCGGCCGCCGAGTCGGGCGCTGTTCCGGCTGGTGATGCTCGCCGCCCTCCTCCTCGCCACCCAGCTCGTCGCTTCGGGCAGCGCGCTCGCCGGCTGACGCACGGTCCCTGCAGGGGTTTGGGGCGCAGCCGGTGCGTTTGGGGCGCATACGGTGCGCCCCGAATGCACGGCATGCGCCCCGAACCCGAGAGACCGGGAAGGGACGGATGCCGCGGCTCCGGGCCGGACGCCGGTCAGGCGTCGGCGTCGAAGTCCATCGCGTACGCGCGGGCGAACAGGCGACCGGACGAGCCCGCGAGCATTGCGCGCACAGCCGTTCGGCGCAGCACGTCGGTGTGCGGCAGAGGTCGGCCGAGCGCCGTGTTCACGGTCGCCATCGCGGCCGCCGCGCGTGCCGACCGCAGCCGGCGGTCCTCCCACCTCCGCAGCTCGGCGTCGGGCTGGGCGCCCGTGCGCATCCACGAGGCGAGGAGCGGGGCCAGGCCCACGGCGTCGAGCAGACCGAGGTTCATGCCCTGACCGCCGATCGGGCTGACCTCATGCGCCGTGTCGCCGATCGCGAACACCCGCCCGTTGCGCAGCCGCGGCGCGACGACCCGGCGGACGCCGAACGAGGTCGCCGTCTCCACCGCGCTCGCGGCCGCCTCCTCGCCACGACGAGTGAGGGCGTCGCGCAGCCTCGCCGTGCGAGCCTCGGGCGCGTCATCGCCGCCGGGGACGTCCCAGGCCACGAACCGGCGCAGGCCGCCGGGCAGCGGGAACGACTCGAGCACGCCGTCGCGGTCGAGGTGCACCACCGCGACCTCGTCGTCGGGTCGGCCGTCGACTGCGGCATCCGTCATCAGATAGCGGTCGCGGTACTCGCGGACGGTCACGCGACCCGGCCGGTAGACGAGGTCGCGCGCACCGCCGCCCCCCGCGACGACCACGATGCGGCTCTCGAACTCGATGACGCGGCCGAGGTGCGTCGCCCGCACCACGACCCCCCGCGCCTGCGGGATCACGGCCATGACGCGCGCGCCGCGCAGCGGCTCGGGGGCATCGACGCCGACCGCCTCCTCGGTGGACGTCTGCGGCAGCGTCGCCACGAACGGGAACCGCGCCGTGAGGGCGTCGAAGCGCACGGTGCCGAGCAGTCGTCCGCGGCTGCGCGCCTCACCGCGCCCCACCCGCACGGCCTCGGCGAGCAGCCGTTCGGTGAGTCCCGACGGTTCCAGCGCCGCCAGGACGGGGGAGTGGATGCCGATGGCCCGGGTGCCGTCGCCGGCCCCCGGCCGGCGCTCCAGCAGCCGCGCCTCGACGCCGCGCCGCTGCAGCTCGCCCGCCAGCAGCGTGCCGACCGGCCCGGCGCCGACGATCGTGACGTCAGCCACGGCCATGACCCGTCGCGAGCACGCGGAACGGCGCAGGCGTCTGCACGGTCCACGTTCCGGGCATCGCCTCGTCGAGCACCGCCGCGAGCTCGGTGGCCGTGTAGCTGCGCCGGATCGACCGCAGTCCGTCGGTGCGCAGGAACGTGCCCGGCGCGAAGGGTGTGATCCCGATGGCATACAGTCCGTAGGCGAGGCGTGAGCGCTCGATGTCGCTGTGCAGCACCAGTCCGCGGGAGAGCTCCAGCGACTCCGCGACGAAGGCCGGGAGGTCGGCGCCGAGGTGGTGCAGCACGTGATTCGACAGCACCGCGTCGAACGTGTGGCCCTCCGCGACCAGGGTCGCGGCCTCCGCGCAGCGGAACGTCACGCCCTCCACGCTGCCGCGCTCGAGCGCCACCTCGTGCGAGCGCGGGTCGGGGTCGATCCCCGTCCACTGCACGTCGAGCCCGTCGCGGCGGCCAGCCGCGGCCAGGCGCACCACGAGGTCCCCGCCGCCCGAGCCGATGTCGAGCACGCGTGCGGGGCGCCCGAGCGTCGCCAGGTGCGGAGCGAGGGTGCGCCGGTACACGGCACCCCACCCCGAGACGAGGCGGTTGATCGTGCCGAAGCGGCGCAGCGTCGCACGCAGTCGATCGGGATCGCACTCCGGGTCGTCCATGAGTTCGACGAGCCGCTCGTCGCGGACGGCGAAGCTCATCCGACCGCGCCGCCCAGGCTCATGCCGGCCGCGTGTGACAGACCGTGCGCAGAGCGCAGCCCTCCCGCGCGCTCGCCGACCGTGATGGTGGTCATCGCCGGCCTCACGCGGATGCCGCAAAGGTGAGGGCGACGTCGTCGTCCAGCGCTTCGGCCACCCGTCGCTTCGTCATGAGCGCCGATTCGACGGTGAGCCCCGGCCCGAAGGCCAGCCCGGCGACGCGGGCGCCGTCGCCCACCGCGTCGTCGCGCAGCAGCGCCGCGAGGATGAAGAGGATCGTCGCGCTCGACATGTTCCCGAAGTCGCGCAGCACGGCGCGCGAGGCATCCAGTGCATCGGGGGCGAGCTCCAGTCCGGTCTCGACGCGATCGAGCACGCTCCGCCCGCCCGGGTGCACGGCCCACACGGCCGGCTCGCCGTCGTCGCCCAGGAACCGCGCCACCGCACCCTGGATCTCACGCCCGATGATCCGCGGCACCTCAGCCGACAGCACCATCTCGAAGCCGTTGTCGCCGATCGTCCACACCATGTCGGTCTCGCCCTCGTCGGTGAGCGCGGTGCCGAAGCGTTCGAGGTCGAGCCCGCCGGCGCGGCCGATGGCAGGGTCCGCCGTCACGATCGCCGCGGCGGCCCCGTCGGCGAAGACGGATGCCGCGACGATCTGCTGCGGATCGGCAGAGGCGCGCACGTGCAGCGAGCAGAGCTCGGTGCAGACCACCAGCACCACGGCATCCGGCCGCGTCGCGGCGAGCGCCGTCGCGACGCGGAGCGCCGGGAGCGCGGCCGCACACCCGATGAATCCCAGGTGGCAGCGCTCGACAGTCGGACTCAGGCCGAGGTCGCGCACGAGGCGATAGTCCGGTCCCGGCGCGAACAGACCCGTGCAGGACACGGTGACCACGTGCGTGACGGACGACGGCTCGACGCGTCCGTCGCGCAGAGCTTCGCGGGCCGCCTCTGCCGACAGGGCGGGCGCCGTGGCGATGTACAGGTCGTTGCGCGTGCCGGTCGTGGGCGAGAGCAGTCGCCCCTCCGCATCGACGAACGCAGGCACGCCCGCGGCACGCGGGCCGGGTGGCGTCGCCAGGTCGGTCAGGACGGTGTGACGCTGTTCGATGGCCGAGGCGTCGAACACCGCCTGGATGCGCCGCCGGGTGAGGCGGTCGACGCCGTCCTGCGCCGCGAACAGCGCACGGACATCGTCCTGCCGGATCCGGGTGGCAGGGACCGCCGTGCCGATCGAGACGATGCGCGCCGTCATGGAGCAACCTAAGCACGCCCGGGCACCCGTCAGCACCGTCTTGTCGGAATCCGGGCCGTGAGGTACCGGGCGCAGTGCCGGTGTGCATCAGCGTGACGCCGCGCTCCGAGAGCGGATGCCTCGACCCGACCTTGCGCGGCGGGTCGAGGCATCCGACAGTCTTCCGCGCTCCGCGCTCAGCGCCCTTGTTCGATGCCCCCGCCCCCGCCCTCGGCGTCGGCTGCGGGCGGCCCGCCGGTCGCGTGGTCCTCGTGGGCGTCGGGCAGCTCGCGCATGCTCCAGAACGGCCCGATCACGACGAAGAGGCACGCGAGCAGCTCGCCGCTCGCGGCGATCCACAGGGTGGGCACGGTGCCGATCCAGGTGCCGAGGGCGCCTGCGAGGAGGGCGCCGATGGGCATGACGCCCCAGACGACGAACCGGATCGAGGCGTTCATGCGACCGAGGAGCCGCGGCGGGGTGATGCGCTGACGGAAGGTCACCTGCGTGATGTTGTAGAGCAGGATCGTGAAGCTCATCACGAAGTACTGCACCACCAGCAGGGGGAAGGCGAGCGCCGGCACGAGCGAGATCGCGGGCAGGAAGAACGGGGCGATGGAGAACGCGATCGCGCTGATCGGGATCGCACGCGCCTCGCCGAGCCGCTTCACGATGCGCGGCGTCGCGATCGCCCCGAGCAGTCCGCCGACCGCCGACAGCGAGAAGACGATGCCGAGCATCTGGGGCGTCAGGCCGAGCTCGCGCAGCGCGAAGATCGGCAGCAGCGTCGTCGCCATCGTTCCGAAGAAGTTCGCGACCCCGGTCGTGCCGACGATGCGGCGCAGCAGCGGGTTCCCGAACACCCAGCGCAGGCCCTCGCCGATCTCGTGCACGAGCGGCTTGTGGTCTTCGGGCGAGCGCAGCTGCTCGTGGTCGCGGGTGAACAGCAGCGCCACGAACGAGGCCAGGTACGTGCCGACGGTGATGAAGATCGCCAGCGGAGCGGCGAGCACCCCGACCAGCCACCCGCCGACCGCGGGGCCGGCGAGGCCCGCCAGCTGTTCTGTCGACTGCAGCTTGCCGTTGGCTTCGGCGATCTGGTTCGTCCGCACGAGCGACGGGATGATGCTCTGATTCGACACGTCGAAGAACACGGTCGCGACGCCCATGATCAGGGCCACGACGATCATGTGCCAGATCTCGAGCGCGCCGAAGAGGGCGAGCACGGGGAGTGCGCCGAGAGCGACGGCTCTGACGCCGTCCGCGGCGATCATCACGTGGCGCTTGCGCATGCGGTCGATCCAGGCGCCGGCGGGAAGCCCGACGACGAGGAAGGCGGCGACCTGCGCCGCGTTGAGCACGCCGACCTCCCACTCGGTCGCGTTCAGCATCAGCACGGCGAGCACCGGGATCGCCAGCTCGGTGATCTGCGCGCCGAACTGGCTGAGCGCCTGCCCGCCCCACAGCGTCAGGAAGTTGGCGTCGCGCCACAGCGAGCCCTTGCCGGTGGTCGTCGTCGCGGGCCCGGCCGCGGCATCCTGATCCGCCTCCACCGCCTCGTCGGCACCCGCCCGTGATGTGAGCGTCGACGCCTCGGCACGCGCTTCGGCGAGAGTGTCGGCGCCGGGAGCCTCCGGGCGCGTGGGCACAGCCTCGGCACGCGCTTCGGCGAGGGTGTCGGGGGAGAGCTCCGCGAGCGCGGCGTCGGCCGCGCGAAGCTCATCTGATTGGGACATGTCAATCAGTGTGCGCCACTGATTGAGTTCTGTCAATCAGTGGCGTAGGGTGGCGCCATGGGGGATGTCGGGGAAGAGCGGATCGAACTGCGGCACGGGGATCCCGAGGCCGAGGCTCGGATGCGTGCGCTGAGCTCGCCGCTGCGGCTTCGCGTGCTGCGGCTCTGCGCCTTCGAGTCCCGCACCAACAAGGAGCTGGCGGGGCTGCTCGGCGTGAACCCGGGCACGATGCTGCATCACGTGCGCACGCTCGTGCAGACCGGCTACCTCGCGGCCGAGCCGCAGCGCTCCGGAGCGCAGGGCGCGCGAGAGGTGCCGTACCGGGCGACCGGGCTGTCGTGGCGGACCTCCATGCCGGAAGGCTCTCCGGTGCTCATCGAGACGTTCCTGCAGCAGATCCAGGGCGTCGCGCCCGACGACCTCGACAGCACGTGGATGGGCCTGAAGCTCACACCCGAGCACCTCGCCGAGTTCCGGCAGCGTCTCTATGAGCTCGTCAACGAGTTCAAGCAGCGCGGCCCCGACCCGGACGGCGACACCTATTCGTTCTTCAGCACCCTGCCCCCCGACGAGAACCCGCCGGCCCCTCGCTGACCCGTCGCGACCCGACGCGCGTCCCGACCCGGCGGTCCCGGCATCCATCCGGGTCGACTTGCCCCAGATGTACGGCGCACGCGGCGTGTCGCGTGCATCTGAGGCAAGTCAACGATCTTGGCGGCGGCGGAAAGGTGCGAGAACTTCACGACGGAACGGATGCCGCGGCCCGCTGCCGCCCGCATAGCCTGGGCCGGTGAGCATCGCGACGGCCGACCTCTACGACGAACGCGGCGACGAGCTGGACTCGCTCGCGCTGCAGCTGCACGACCTCGGCGGGCGCGTCGCGTTCGACGGCCCGGTGCGCACCGTCCGGTGCCACCGGGACAACGCCCTCGTCAAGGAGGTGCTCGCGACCCCCGGCGACGGCGCGGTGCTGGTGATCGACGGCGGCGGATCGCTCGAGTCCGCGCTGGTCGGCGATCTCATCGCGGCGTCGGCGGTCGAGAACGGCTGGGCGGGGATCATCGTCTTCGGTGCCATCCGCGACCGCGCGGCGATCGCCGAGCTGCCGATCGCGGTCAAGGCGCTCGGCTCGAACCCGCGCAAGAGCGCGAAGGCCGGCATCGGCGAGGTCGACGTGCCGGTGACGATCGCGGGCGTCGCGTTCGTTCCCGGCAGACACGTGTGGGCCGACGCCGACGGCATTCTCGTCGAGCGCTGACCCCCTGCGCCGGGTCGATGCCCGCCCCGCGCCGGTTCGGCGCAGCGGGCCGCGGGCGCAGCCGACAGCGACGGAAGCCGTGCCGGCTCAGGGGAGCGGGGGCCAGTGCTCGGGCCCGAGTGAGCCGGCCGGGTACTCGTCGAGCGGCACGTCGCCGGCTCGCCATGCCGCGAGCACCGGGTCGACGATCCGCCAGGACTGCTCGGCCGCGTCGCCGCGCACCGCGAGCATCGCGTCAGCGTCGAGGATGCCCGACAGCACCTCGCCGTACGCCTTGAGCGCGCCCGCCCCGAGGTCGGCCTCCAGGGTCGCCCGCTCGAGCTCGAACGGATCGTCGCCGCCGTTGACGTTCAGCTCGAGGTCCATGCGGTCGGGTCCGAGCGAGAACCGCAGCACCGCGCCGGGCGCGGCGCCCGTGAGTCCGTCGGGGACGTGGTTGACCGGCCGGAAGGTCACGACGACCTCGCCGTCCTTGCCCGCCAGCGCCTTGCCCGAGCGCAGGGTGAACGGCACGCCGCGCCAGCGGTCGTTGCGCACCTCGCACGTCACCTCCGCCAGCGTCTCGGTGTCGCGGGAGGAGTCGACGCCCGGCTCGTCGACGTACGACGGCAGTCGCCGCTCACCCACGGTGCCGGCGGTGTAGCGGGCGCGGCGCGACGCCGCCGCCGGGTCGTCCTGCCACACATGCGTCGCCCGCAGCACGGCGGCGGTGGCGTCGCGGAAGTCGCGCTCGTGGATGGTGGCGGGCGGCTCCATCGCCAGCACCGCCATGACCTGCAGCAGGTGGCTCTGGATCATGTCGGCCAGGGCGCCCGCCTTGTCGTAGTAGCCCGCGCGCCCTTCGAGCCCGAGCATCTCGTCGTAGCGGATCACCACCGACTCGATGTGCTGCGCCGACCACACCGGCGCGAACATGCGGTTCGTGAACCGTACGCCCAGGAGGTTCAGCGTCGTCGACCGGCCGAGGAAGTGGTCGATGCGGAAGATCTGCTCTTCGGGCACCAAGCCGGCGACCGTCGCGTTGAGCCGACGGGCCGACTCTTCATCGACGCCGAAGGGCTTCTCGAGCGCGAGCACCGTCCCCTCGGGGATCGTGACGTCCGCGAGGGCCTCGCACGCGGCTGCGGCCACGGCGGGGGGCACGGCGAAGTAGAGGGCGATTCGGCCGCTCGGGTCGGCGATCAGCTGCTCGAGGTCGCCGGGGTCGGTGATGTCGGCGCGCTGGTAGGTCGTCTCGGCGACCGCGGCGAACGCCTGCTCGAACCCTCCCGATGCGAACGAGTTGCGCACCGTGTCGCGCCATCGCTCGTCATCCCAGTCGTCGATTCCGGCGCCGCGCAGCCGCACGCGGCGATGCGGCTCCATCGTGAGCAGCTGTCCGAGCGCGGGCAGCAGCAGCCGCGAGGTCAGGTCGCCGGAGGCGCCGAGGATGACAAGCGTGGTCTCGTTGGCCATGGGCTCAACCTATTCACCCGCCAGAGGATGCGGCAGGGGCTTGCGCGAGGGTCGCCCGATAACCGCCGGCGATGCCCTGGACAGGCAAGGCACGCAGGAGGATCGTGGGCGTCGAATACAGACTGGGAGGCTGTCATGTTCACACCCGATCGGCCGTTCTCGAGCTTCGCCGTACCCGACATCGGCGAAGCCGCGGCGTTCTACCGCGACACCCTGGGGCTCGATGTGACCGTGTACGAAGAGATGGGCGGCGGCTTCACGATCGCCCTTCCCGGCGGCGGTAACGTCTTCGTCTATCCGAAGGAGGACCATGAACCGGCTGTGTTCACGATCCTCAACTTCAGCGTGGACGACGTCGACGCCGCCGTCGACGACCTCAACGCACGGGGGGTCACTACGAAGATCTACAGCGACCCCGACTACGGCACCGACGAGAAGGGCATCTCGCGCGGCTTCGAGGGAGGGCCCGACATCGCGTGGTTCCGCGATCCCGCGGGCAACGTCATATCGGTCGGCGAGATGGCCCCGCAGATGATGGGCGGCTGACCGCACGATAGACGGATGCCGCAGCCCGGCGCAGGCACCGCCGGGCCGCGACATCCTGCTTCGCGCGCAGCTGGGGCGCCCCCAGGGCACTACGGGGGTCCACCGGATATCGCGTGCTCCTGCGTATCCGCTTGGCTCGTAGCCATGCGAATCCTCATGTTCCTGCGGACCTGGGCGGCCGTCGTGCTCGGCTGCCTGCCACTGCTCGCGCTCCTGCTCGTGCCTCAGCTCATGCGCAGTCGTGCCGGCAGCGAAACATCGCTGATGATCGGCGTGCTGGCGTTGTTCACGCTGCTCGCCGCCGCCGTCGTGTTCGCTCCGAGGATGAGTGCATCCGCAGCGCCCGTCGACGGGGTGTGGGAAGCGCGGACGGCGCTCGGAGCGACGCGTCGAGTGTGGCGCACTCGCGCCGTTCAGGCGTGGCTCGCGCTGGGCGCCTTCCTGGTCGTCTACGGCGTCGGGCAGGCGGTCGGTTACCTCGTGGGGACGCTGGTGCCCTACGTGCATGACAACCCCGCGGCCGTGAACGATCCCGCCGCGTCGCGGTGGATCATCGCCTATCCCGCTTATGCGCTGCAGGCCGTTGCGCTCTACGTGTGCACCACCCTTGCGGTCGCGATATACGCCGCCCGCATGCGCACGCTCGCGATCGGGCTGACCCCGCCGGCCCCCGGCGGAGCCGCGCGCCGGCGGGGTCAGCCGGGATCCATCGGGTCGCCAGTTCGAGCCTGGTCCGCCCTACAGAACAACTCAGGACCCAGCAACTGATCGAGGACACGGTAGGGCGAGGAGTCGAGCGGCCACAGCGGAGAGCCAGGTGAACGTCACGATGCCCACCGCGAGATAGAAGATCCCTGTCGCTGCGGTGAAGACGGCGGTGCCCGTGATGATGAGCGCGGGTGCAAGGAGGCCCGTGGCGATGCTGTACGCGGCCCATCCTCGCGCGTGTCCTGCGAAGCGTCGGGCGAAGACGAAGCACGCGGCGATGAGCGCGGTGAAGGCTCCGAAGAATCCCAGCATGTGAAGCGCGGCGGTCATGCTCATGTTCGTCGGAGCTCCCTCGGGCGCTCCCATCGGGAACCCGAATGCGGGGTCGGGCGGGAAGATTCCCGCCACGATCATGCCGATTCCGAACGCGCCGATCAGGATGGGGCCCCAGGTTGCCGCGCGGCCCCCGTGCAGCACGGTTCGGGCGCCGATGGCGAACAGGATTGCGAGAGCGCCGGTGATGACGAAGTTCGCGGTCTGGATCCAGCCGAGATCGCCATTGATCAGGGAGCTCACGGCGTGTCGGGTGATGTCGAAGCCCGGGCGCAACGCCATCTGCGTGACCGCCACGATGAGGAATAAGGGTGCGATCGCGACACCGGCGGCGAGAAGCAAGCGAGTTCGCGGCGCGTGTGCTGCTCGGGGCTGAGCGGTGAGCTGAGGGGCGGGCTGTGTCGAGGTGGTCATGGCAGTCCTTTCGAGGGGGGCGGTTCGTCGTTCACATCGATGCGCTTGCGGATGCTCACCAGGGTCTGGCGTCCTTGCCGTCGAGCCAGAGCCGTCCGATGCTGGTGGGCGGCTCAGGCATAGTGTCGGCGTTCTTGATGTCGACGGTGTCCCGGTGTGTGATGACTTGGGCGATGGCCATCGCCTGGCCGTGTCCGAGTTCGTAGTCGGACTGGAGCCAGGCGATGATCTCGCCGGTTTTCGTGGCGCTGCTGCCGAGTCCACGTTCATCGGCGAGCTCGATGAACGTGCGTGGCGTGAGACCGGTCGAGGTTTCGACGTTGTCGAGGTATGCCTGCGCCTTGGACATGGTTGTGCTCCTCATTCGTTCCGGGTGGTCGGGCGGTGGATGGTGAGTTGCACGCCGCGTTCTAAGGTGCGGGCTTCGACGAGATCGAGGTCGACTCTGGGGCCGGTGTAGGTGTCGAAGAGACGTCGTCCGCTGCCGAGGATGGCGGGGTGGGTGAGGATTCGGAGTTCGTCGAGCAGCCCGGCGGCGATCAGGGATTCGACGAGGCGGATGCTGCCCGCAACGGTGATGCGGCCCTCGCCGCGCTCCTTCATGGCGGCCAGGTCGCCGAATCGGGCGACCTCGGTGTTGTGCCAGGTCGGTGCGTGGAGCGAGCTGGAGACGACGGTCTTGGGCATCGCGTTGAGCCGGCGGGCGAGGGGAACTTCGTCACCGCGATCGGGCCAGGAGCCGGCGAACACCTCGTAGGTGCGACGGCCGAGCAGCAGAGCGGATGCCTCACCTTGCTCCTGTGCGACTTCGGCGAGCATCTCATCGCTCACCCAGTCGAAGTGCCAGGTTTCCGGGGCCTCGACGACCAGGTCGAGGCTCGCGAACAGTTCTGCTGTAATGGTTCTGGCCATCTCAGGCGCTCACGGCCATCGACCGCAGGATGGGCGCGACGGCGTCGACCGGGAGCTGGTGGTCTCCGCCGGGGACGGTGACCAGTTCGCTCCCGGGCACGACGTCTGCGAACGCGGCTGCGCCGGATCGGATGGAGGGGAAGGTCGATTCACCGACCATGAGCGTGACGGGCACGGAGATCGCCGCGTAGCGCTGCAGCGCATCGATGTCGCCGCCCATGGTGTCGCCCATGACCCGGGCGTCGTAACGGAGCGTGTCGGCGAAGGGCTCGACCGCCGCCATGAACGGGGATGCCAGCATCTGATCGACCATTTCGGGAGGGAGCCCGACGGCTTCGAGCGAGAAGTAGCGAAGCGCGCCGAGCCGATCACCGTCGGCCGCGAACGCGTCGAGCCGGGCGATGTAGTCCGCGGGGATCGGCGGACGCACGTCGTCGACGATGAACGGAGGCTCGAACGCAGCAACCGCGGCGACCGGCACACCCGCGACGGCAGCCTCGAGCGAGAGGACCGCGCCGGAGGACTCACCGAGGAGGACCGCGTTCCCGCCGATGTGATCGACAAGCGCGGCGATGTCCTCGATCTCGCGCTCCACGGCGTATTCCGCGGCGTCGCCGCTCTCGCCACGCCCACGGCGATCAAAGGTGATCACGCGCAGTCCGCCCGCCGCGGTGAGCGCTGCAGGAGCGGAGGAGATGGCTCGATACGCGGTCGCTCCATGCACGTAGATCACCGCGGGGGCGTCCGCGGGGCCGAGGTCTTCGAACCCGATGTTGGTGCCGTCGGCGGAGGAGATGAACTGGGTCATTGGGAGATCCTTCAATGTGAACGGTACCGTTCAGTACGGTACTGAGTGGTACGGTACTGAGTAGTACCGAAGGAGTCAAGTCATGAAGACCAACCCTCGGGTCGAAGCCACACGAGCCCGAATTCTGAACGCCGCGCTCGACGCGTTCGTCTTGGACGGGTACACGGGCGCGAGCACCGACGTGATCGCCGCGGCCGCAGCAGCGTCCAAGCAAACCGTGTACAAGTACTTCGGTGACAAGGAAGGCCTGTTCAGGGCGTTGATCTCCGACATGGTCGACCAGGTCCACGCGTCGATCGTGCGACTCGACGTCGATGACTACGCCGGTGGAGAGGAGGTCGTGCAAGCCCTGGCCCGCCTCCTCACGGACTCGGTGCTCGATCGTCGAGTGCAACGCTTCCGCCGCCTGGTCATCGCGGAGGCCGGACGCTTCCCCGATATCGGCCGCGCGTACTACGAAGGCGCGTTCGAGCACACCATCGGCCTGATGGGTGAGTTGCTCGCGAGCGCGAACGAGCGAGGCTGGCTGCGCATCGAGGAGCCGCGGATTGCCGCGAATCACCTCGCCGGACTGTTGCTGTGGATTCCTAGCAACCGGATCATGATGACGGGCCGATTCGATGCCATCTCCGAAGCCGAGGTGGAGTCCGGACGCGAAGCCGGTGTCCGCGTGTTTCTCGCGGCATACGGAGTGAGTACGGACGGCGCGTGAGGCGTACGTCCTCTCGCCGCGGACCCGTGTCGAGGGGAGCGCTCAGTCGACACGCTGCTCCGGCACCACGGTCGTGACGATCGTGTCGACGATCGCGGCGACGGCATCGGTGCCCAGCAGTTCCGGCATCGTGAGGTGGTCGAGCAGCAGTCCGCTCATCGCGAGGTAGAGCACGAGAGCGGTCGACCGGTCCCCGGGGAAGCCGTGATCGACGTGGTCCGACGTCGCGATCGCGAGATTGCCGGCGAACTGCCGGGTCACGGTCGGCGCGACGTGCGGATTCCTGGTCGCCTCGAGCCGCAGCTCGAAGAGCGCGAGGTGCGCGGGGCGATCGGCGAGGGCCCGTTCGACGAGCCACATCATGAGCCCGCGCTCGCTCTCGCGTGTCGGTTCCGCGGACATGCGTTCGGCCGCTTCGTCGGGGTCGGGTGCGAGCCGGACGAAGACGTGCTCGGCGAGCTCGGCGAGCAGCTGGTCGCGCGACGCGAAGTAGTTCGACGCGGTGCCCGGCGGCACCGCCGCCGCGCGGTCGACGGCACCGAACGTGAGTCCGCGACCGCCCTCGACCGCGATCACCTCGACCGCGGCATCCAGCAGGTGATGCCGTCGCTCCCGGTTCCTCGCCATGGCCGGCCCCCAACTCTGCGCCATAACCACTCTGGTTATAGTGGATACCGTACCCCGACACGAAGGACCCATGCGAAACCTCACGTACTACATCTCACTGTCCATCGACGGCTTCATCTCCGGCCCCGGTGATGAAGTCGACTTCTTTCCCGGCTCCGACGAATACATGGCCTGGATGGTCGGCGACTACGGCGACGCCCTGCCCACCCACGCACGAGCACAGCTCGGCATCGCGGATGCTCCGCTGACGAGCTTCGACACCATCGTGATGGGTCGCCGCACCTACGAGCCCGGTCTCCAGCTCGGCATCACCTCGCCGTACTCGCACCTGCGCCAATTCGTCGTGTCGAGCACCCTGGAACAGCTCGACCCCGCGGTCACGATGGTCGCGAGCGACCCCGTCGCCGCCGTGCGCGCCCTGAAGCGGGAGGACTCGCCGCTCGACATCTATCTCGCCGGCGGCGGCGTCCTCGCGGGACAGCTCCTCGACGAGATCGACCGGCTGGTCATCAAGCGCTACCCGGTGATCGCCGGAGCCGGCAGGACCGCCTTCGGACCCGAGTTCACCCCGACCGTGTTCGCGCTCGACGAGGTGCGCTCGTTCGAGGGCGGCAACGTGGTCGAGTGGTACTCCAGGATCCGAACGGATGCCGCGGCACCGGCCATGACATCGGCACCCGGCGCATGAGCATCGCCTTCGACATCCGCCACCTCGGCGGCACGCACGAGATCGAGTTGTTCAACCGCATCCCGTACGCGCTGAACGACGAGATCGCCGATGACCTCGAGCAGGGGCGCCGTCGCGTCGAGTGGACCTGGCTCGCAATTCACGAGGACCGCCTGCTCGGTCGACTCGCACTCTGGAGCCCGTCAGGTTCCACGGATGCAACGCAATTCGACATCCTCGACCTCGACGACGCCCTCTCCGACGACGAGCAGCGCGAGGTCGGGGCGGCCCTGCTCGATGCCGCGCACGGCGAGGCGATCGCGGGCCAGGCGACCCCGCCGGAGTTCGCCCGCTACCTTCCGGCCGACTGGCGCGAGCGCCGGGCCGAGCGACGCGCGACGGAGACGATCATGGCCCTGCTCGAGGCATCGGGCGCCCGATTCGTCGTTGAACGCCTGCGCCTCCAGTGGGAGCCGAAGGCAGGGATCCCCACACCGGATCCCCGCCTGGACTTCCGCGCCTTCGAGGACGACGACGAGGTGCTCGACCTGACGACACGCGCGCTCACCGGGACGCTCGACGCGCACAGCCGCGGTGAACTCGGGCACGCCACACCGCAGGAGGTCGCGCGCGCCCAGTTCGACGAAGAATTCGCACGGTACACGACGCCTCGGGAGTGGTGGCGGGTGGCGGTCGATGGCGCGGGTGAGGCCGTAGGCTTCGTCTTCCCGGCGCGCAACTCCTACCACCACATCGTCGCGTACGTCGGAGTGCTGCCCGAGCATCGCGGCAACGGCTACGTCGACGGCATCCTCGCTGAGGGCACGCGCGTCCTGGCCGAGGCGGGCGCACCGCACATCCGCGCCTCGACCGACGTCGGCAACCTGCCCATGGCGAATGCGTTCGCGCGCGCGGGCTACAGCACCTTCCAGCGGCTCATCAACATGGAATGGAACTGAGTGAATGACGTCGTCATGACTGACATCAGGTCTCCCGGGGCCGGCTGCTGCGGCCAGGTCCCAGCGCGCGATGAGCCGACGATGTACGCGCATCGCGCTGCGTGACCGCCCGTCGTCCCTGCCGTGAGGTCCAGACAGCTATGACCAGGGCGAGGATCGTCGCCGTGACTGCGGCGGCGAATGCGGCCCTGGTGTCGAACTCTGTCGCCAGGATGCCTGCGCACACTGCCGCAGCGAGCGCCCCGAGATCCCAGAATGAGGTCACCCCGGCGATCACCCCGCCGGACGTTCGCCCGGTGGGGCGGGACAGGGTGATGCCCACCACGGCAGGGAACGCGAGGCTGCACCCGGCTCCGACCAGCGCCACGCCGACCAAGGCGGCAGCCGCGGCATCCGTCGTGAGGATCAGCACGAACCCCGCGGACTCGGCTGTCAGGGTCGCGACGGCGACGGTCGGGCCGCCGAAGCGGTCCACGGCGCGACTCGCCGTGATGCGCACGAGGAGGAACGCGCCAGCGAACACGGGCAGACCGAACTCGGCGCCGCCGGCACCGTGGGCGAGGTGGAGCACGAGTACTGCGGTGATGGTGCCGTAGCCGTAGGCCGCGAGTCCGAAGATCACAGCCGACGACCCGACCCCACGCGGCCAGAACGACCGCGCCTGGAACGGCGGTGGTGCCACCGGCCCCGAGGTCGGCGTGGCGACCGCCGCGAGGGCACTCGCGAGCCCCAGGGTGGCCAGCGTGAGCCAGGCCGCGGTCTCGCCGCCGAGGACGACTCCGCCCATGAGGAGCGGGCCGAGAGAGAGGCCCGACCACATCGACATGCCGAAGAGCCCGGCTGTGCTGCTTCGCCGGTCGGCCGGCACCCCACGCAACACCCAAGGAAGGGCGGCGGAGAACACCGCGGCCTCGCCGCTGCCCATCACCACCCGTGCCACGAGCACGTGCCACTCGTCGACCGCGAGAGCCTGGCCGAGCACTCCCGCGAGCGTCAGGACCCCACCCAGAACGACGACCGGCCTCCCGGCGCCGGCGTCGCCCGCCCATCCCGCGAACGGACGGCACGCGGCTGTCGCCGCGAAGGCGGTGCCCACGGCGAGTCCGATGAACGCCGCATCCGACTGGAATCGCGACTCGAGGGACATCGGGAGGAGCTGCAACGTACCGCCGAACGCCAGATAGGCCAGGAATACCGAGAGCCACAGGCGCCGCACGGGGGATGCGCTCATATGATGAAACCGATCGGTATTCACATTGAGTCCAGGGAGAGGTGGCCGCCATGCCGGTACCCAAGGGGTCGCGCATCGATCCGGACGAGACGCGGCTTCGGCTGCTCGACACGGCAGACCGGCTCTTCGCCGAGCGGGCCATTCATGCGGTGGGTGTCAACGAGATCGCGGCCGAGGCGGGCGCCTCGAAACTCAGCCTGTACCGCTACTTCCCCTCCAAGGCTGAGTTGGCTACCCGCGTGGTCGATCGACGCTCCGCGCGTATCCATGAATGGCTCCGGCGCGAGACGGCCGATGCTCCGATGGGTGCTGACCGGGTGATGTCGATCTTCGACCTGCTCATCGGCTGGTTCGCGCGGCCGGGCTACCGGGGGTGTGCCGTGGTCAACGCCGTGACGGACGTGCGCGGGGATGAGGAACTCGCGCTGCGCCGCACGGCGCGTGCGCATCTCGAGAGCTACCGAGAGTTGCTGCGCGACCGCATCTCGGACGCCGGTGTGCACGACGAGGCGAGCGCTGACCGCCTCGCTCGCCAGTTGCTCCTCCTCATCGAGGGCGCGACGACCGTGACGGTCATCGATGGCGACGCCTCGAGCGCGGGAGCGGACGCCCGCGCCGCTGCGGAGGTTCTGCTCGACCGCGCACGTTCCTCCACCCGCTGACGGTGGGGCGGGAGATTCCTGAAAGGACGGTGGCATGCTTAGATAATACCGATCGGTATTATCGTGTGGAGGATCGATGACCAGTTACCTCACAGCGGACCCGCCTCGCGTTCAAGGTGCTCCCGCCTCGACGAGGCATGTCGTGCTGGACAGCGCAGGGCACTCGCTGCATGGTGTGCTGCATCTCCCGGCGGGGGAGGGCCGACACCCGGTTGTCCTGCTGCTCCACGGGTTCCCGGGCTGGGAGCGCAACTTCGACATCGCTCAGGCGCTGCGCCGCGCCGGTGTCGCGTCCCTCGTGTTCCACTACCGCGGCTGCTGGGGCATGCCCGGCCGCTGGTCGTGGGCCAACGCCCTCGCGGACACCGAAGCTGTTCTCTCCACCCTGCTCAGCGGCGAGCACACTCAGATGGCGGAGCTCGATACAGCACGCGTCGCTGTCGCCGGCCACAGTCTCGGCGGATTCCTGGCCCTCCAGGCAGCGGCCCCGCGACCGACGGTGCGCCTTGCCGCCTCGATCTCCGGATTCGACTTCGGCGCGGTCACCGCGACGATCGAGGCCGACCCGACGCTGCTCGAGGTCTACCTGGAGGCATTCGCATCGGAGACGTCGGTTCTCACCGATACCGACGGCGAGGCACTCGTGCGCGAGATGCTCGACGCGGGCCAGTCATGGTCGCTCCGCGCCCTCGCGGCCGCCTTCGAACACCGGGACGTGCTCTTGATCGGAACGAGCCGCGACCCGGTCACGCCTGCGGCGCTCCACCACGAGCCACTCGTCGCCGCGTTCATCGGCGCGGGGAGCCGGCTGCGACACGCAGTGCTCGCCAGCGACCATGCCCTCTCCGACAAGCGGGTACAGCTCACGACTCGTGTGGTGGATTTCGTCCTGAACCACTTGTGAGCGCCCAGGACGATCGCTTCCGAGCGGTCGCTGAGGGTATCCGGGGGCGAAGTCCTCGGGCGAGTCGCCTCAGCTCAGCGGGCGAGCGCCTCCGAGAGCTTCACCCGGCCGCCCATTCGCAGCAGCGAGTTCTCGTAGATGCGCGCGGCGACGAAGATCGCGGCGACGCACGTGCCGATCAGGATCGCGATCGACAGGAGCGGCTCCCACCACTGCGCGTCGCCGAGGAAGATGCGCATCGGCATGCCGACGGGCGCCGAGAACGGCACGTACGACATGATCGCGAGCACCAGCGGGTTGTCGTTGAAGAAGATGACCAGGAAGTACGGCGCCATCACGAGCATCGTCAGCGGCATCGTGGTCGAGCCGATGTCCTCCTGGCGCGACACCATCGAGGCGGCGGCGGCGAACAGCGACGCGAGCAGGATGAAGCCGAACAGGAAGAAGATCGCGAACCAGGCGATGGGAGCCCCGAGTCCCTGCAGCAGCGCGGTCTGGTCTGTCACGGTGAGCCCGATGATCGCGATGGCGGCGAGGATCAGGATCTGACCCATGGCCAGGACGGTGTTGCCGATGACCTTGCCGGCCAGGAGTGAGCGCACCGGGATGGCCGAGATCAGCAGCTCGACGACGCGGGTCTGCTTCTCTTCCACGACGCTCTGCGCGATGGTGCCGCCGAACAGCGACGCCGCGAGCAGGAACACGATGCCGAAGCCGACGGCCGCGATGTAGGCGAGCGCGGCGTTTCCCTCTTCGGGACTCAGCAGCTCCACCGGCGGCAGCTGTGCCAGCTGCAGCATCAGCTGCGTCGGCGCGGACGACTCGGCGATCACCGTGAATCCCGTCGGCGACGACGTGTCGCCGACGATCGCCGCGTCGACGTCGCCGCTCTCGACGAGGGTGCTCGCGCCGGCGCGGTCGGGCGTCTCGGTGACGTCGAGCCCGTCGAGGCCCTCGACGTACTCGATCGCGTCGCTCGTCACAGCCACGGGCGTGCCGCTGTTGTTCGCGGCCTGGAAGCCTCCCCAGATCACGAGCACGAGCGCCCCGAGGAACAGGATCGCGGTCGAGATCACGAACGCCTTGCTGCGCAGCTTCGAGCCGATCTCGCGTTCGGCGACGAGCCAGATCGCCTGGCCGCTGCTCAAGCTGCTCGAACTCGGTGCGCCGCCGCCGCGGGTGCGGGTGTCGGGGGTGCTCACTGGATGACCTCCTTGAAGATCTGGGCAAGGGACGGATGCTGCGGCGCGAAGCTCGCGACATCCCCTTGTGCGACGGCCCGGCGCAGCACCCGCTGCGCGGTCTCGGCGCTGTCGGCGTCGAACACGGCGTAGCCGCCGTCGAAGTCGAGCACCTGGACCCCCTCCTCGGCGCGGAGCCACCCGGCGTCACCGGCCGACACGAGCTCGAAGCGCCGCGTCGAGTGCTGCGCGCGCAGCGAGTCGCGGGCTCCGGCGGCGCGGATGGTGCCGCCGGCGATGATCACGAGGTCGTCGCACAGGCGCTCGACGACATCGAGCTGGTGGGACGAGAACAGCACGGCGGCTCCGGCCGCGGCGCGCTCCTGCAGCACGCCCGCCACGACGTCGACCGCGAGCGGGTCGAGGCCCGAGAACGGCTCGTCGAGGATCAGCACCTGCGGGTCGTGCACGAGCGCGGCAGCGATCTGCGCGCGCTGCTGGTTGCCGAGCGAGAGCGTCTCGACGTTGTCGTTCAGGCGCTCGCCGAGTCCCAGCTGCTCGAGGAGCGCGGTGGCGCGGGTGGCGGCATCCGTCTTCGAGAACCCGTGCAGCCGCGCGAGGTAGACGATGTGCTCGAGCACCTTCATCTTCGGGTACAGGCCGCGCTCCTCGGGCATGTAGCCGAAACGGCGGCGATCGGATGCCGTCACCTCGGTGCCGTCGAGCGTCACGGTGCCCGCGTCGCCGGCGAGCACCCCGAGCACGATCCGCATGGTCGTGGTCTTGCCGGCGCCGTTGCCGCCGACGAAGCCGGTGAGCCGGCCCGGCCGCACGTCGAACGACACGTCGTCGAGCACGCGCCGCCCCCCGTAGCTCTTGCCGATACCGCGAAGCTGCAGCATCCTGTCTCCTCTCGTCCTCTCGGTGGTTGAGCCTGTCGAAACCGACGCTACGGATCGTCGCGCCCCCCGTCCTCCCCCTGGAGGGGGATCGTGCCGCGGTCCGCCGTGCGGAGGAGGCGGCACGGACGCCGTCTTGCATGCGGCGGAATAGATCCCAGGTTCATGTGCTTGCATGGAGGTGGAACGTCCACGGTGGTCCCCACCGGGGACGCCTTTGTTTTGAAGGAGTACAGCAATGACCGACCGGACCATCGGCTACATCGTCGGCAGCATCTCGTCGACCTCGCTCAACCGTCGCCTCGCGAAGGCGCTGGAGCGTCTCGCCCCCGAGGGCACGACCCTCGTCGAGATCCCGATCGAGGACCTTCCGTTCTACTCGCCCGACCACGACGCCGACTTCCCGCAGGCCGCACGTGACTTCAAGCAGGCCATCGAGGACGTCGACGGCGTCATCATCATCACCCCCGAGTACAGCCGCTCCATCCCCGGCGTGCTCAAGAACGCCCTCGACTGGTCGGCGCGCCCGTACGGTCAGATGTCGTTCAACGGCAAGCCCACCGCCGTCATCGGCACCTCGCAGGGCGGCATCGCGACCGCCGCCGCGCAGCAGCACCTGAAGGCGATCCTCAGCCACTACAACGCGCCGACGCTCGGCCAGCCCGAGGGCTACGTGCAGAGCACGCCCGGCCTCTTCGCCGACAACGGCGAGGTCACCAACGACCAGACCGCCGAGTTCCTCGTCGGCTACCTCCAGGCCTTCGGCGCCCTCGTCGACCGCTACGCCGCCGTTCCCGTCGCGGCCTGATTCGCCCCCGCGTCTCGCTGCGTGCGCAGCGCGACGTTCGTTCCAGCCGATCGGATGCCCCGACCCGTCGCCCCTCGAGGGCCTCGGGCCGGGGCATCCGTGGTTCTCCGCCGGGCTCGGGCCGTTTCGTCTCGCTCGTTCCTCGCTCGCTCAACGACCGACGTTGGGCGTTCGTCTCGCTCGTTCCTCGCTCGGGCGACGACCCACTCGCTCGTTCCTCGCTCGCTCAACGACCGACGTTGGGCGTTTCGCCTCGCCCGTTCCTCGCTCGGGCGACGACCCACTCGCTCGTTCCTCGCTCGCTCCTCGCTCGTTCCTCGCTCGCTCAATGACCGACGTTCGGCGTTCGTCTCGCTCGTTCCTCGCCCGGGCGACGACCCACTCGGTCGTTGAGCGAGCGAAGCGAGACGAAACGCGCCGCGTGCGAGCCGCCCGGGTCAGGTCAGGCCGTGGCGGTGGGCGTAGACGACGGCGGCGACGCGGTCGCGGGCGCCCAGCTTCTGCAGCACGTTCGACACGTGCGTCTTGACGGTGGCCTCGCCGATGTAGAGCCGCTGGGCGATCTCGGCGTTGCTCATCGCCTGAGCAACGAGCCGCAGCACCTCTCCCTCGCGCTCCGTGAGCTCGACGACGGGCGCTTCGACAGGCTCAGCGACCGCTGGCGCCCGATCCCGCGCCGCAGATGCCGGTCCCTGCGCGGAACCCGGTCCCTGCGCGGAGCCCGGTCCCTGAGCCTGTCGAAGGGCAGCTGCGGCCGGCGGGGCGATCTCGGA
This sequence comes from Microbacterium sp. B35-30, assembly GCF_010634855.1. Classification (GTDB taxonomy): domain Bacteria; phylum Actinomycetota; class Actinomycetes; order Actinomycetales; family Microbacteriaceae; genus Microbacterium. The sequence continues at coordinate 143,137 of NZ_MWLQ01000001.1, forward strand.
CTGCGCGAAGCGGGCGATGACGCGACGGGTGACCTCGGGGGCCAGCAGCGCGTCGCCGGCGGCGGCCACGCGCACCGCCGCGATGAGCTCCTCGGGGCCGGCGTTCTTCAGCAGGAAGCCGCTCGCGCCGGCAGCGAGCGCGTCGAACAGGTAGTCGTCGCGGTCGAACGTCGTCACCACGACGACGGCCGCGTCGACGGCTCCGTCGCGCGTGATGCGCCGGGTGGCCTCCAACCCGTCCATGTCGGGCATCTGCACGTCCATGCAGATCACGTCGGGGCGGAGAGCGGATGCCGCAGCCACCGCCTCGACGCCGGTCGCGGCTTCGCCGACGACGGCGATGTCGCCCGCCGACTCGAGGATCATGCGGAAGCCCGCCCGCATCACGGCGTGGTCGTCGACCAGCAGCACGCGGATCGCGTCGCTCACGCGCCCACCCCGGCCCGCGGCGCACCCGTGCCGACCGGGGCGGCGAGCGGCACCCGCAGCCGCACCAGGAATCCGCCGCGTCCGCGGGGTCCGGTCTCGAGCACGCCGCCCGACGCCGCCGCCCGCTCGCGCATCCCCACGAGACCCAGGCCGGGCCGCATCGGGGCCGCGACCGAGCGCCCGGTGTTGACGACTTCCAGCTCGACGGCGTCGGCGCCGTAGCGCAGGCGGAGGTCGGCTGCGGCATCCGGTCCGCCGTGCCGGCGGGCGTTGGTGAGCGCCTCCTGCGCGACGCGGTAGATGTTCACCTGGACGAGGTCGGGAAGCTCCACCGGGTCGCCGACGACGGTCAGCGTCGTGGGCAGGCCGTTGTCGTTGGCGTGCGCGACCAGCTCCGCGAGCGCCGACAGCTGCACCGTCGAGGCGCCGTCGGTGTCTCCCGCGGTGGTCCGCAGGGTCTCGAGCAGCTGGCGCAGATCGGCGATCGCCGAGCGCGCGGACTCCTCGATGCCGAGGAGCGCCGTGCGCGCGGCATCCGGATCCCGCTCCAAGACCGCCCGGGCGGCTCCGGCCTGCACGCCCATCGCGGACACATGGTGCGCGACGACGTCGTGCAGTTCGCGGGCGATGCGCACGCGGTCGAGCGCGACGGCCTGAGCGGCGGTCACCTCGCGCTCGCGCTCGAGCTCGCGCGTGCGCTGCTCGAGGGCCGAGCGCGACATGGCGGCGGCATACGCGCGGTCGCCCATGTAGTACGCCCCGCCGAAGAAGCCCGCGTTGACGAGCAGCTGCAGCAGCAGCATCGCCGCGAACGGCGAGAACACGCCGGCCCGGGAGAGTCCCTCGTCGGAGGGATCGATCGCCGTCTGGAACATGGTGACGATCAGCCACACGAACATCGCGACGATGACGCCGACGCGCACCCACAGGGCGCGGCGCCGGTCGTCGACCCAGGCGCCGACGGTGTACATCGCGATGAACATCGCGATGTTCGAGACGTAGAGATCGGGGATCCGCACCGTCACCCCGACGAAGAACACGACCGCGATGACGACGACCACGACCTCGGGGAAGCGCCTTCGCACCGCGAGGGGGGCCGTGAGTCCGAGGCTGTACAGCAGCGCCCACTGCATGCCCTCGGTTGCATCGGAGCCGTACACGCCCGCCACCGACCCGAGCGCCGTGCTCAGGACGGCCGAGACGAACAGGCCCGCGGCCAGCCAGACGTCGTTGCGCTGGTCGACGGACGTCGGCCGCGGGCGCCGGACCGGGTGCGCGGCGGTGAGGTCGGACATCCCTCCACGCTAGGGCGGAGTCGCCGCCGTGGCATCCCCCGGGAGGCGGAGGCAGGATGCCGCCTCGCGCGTTCGAAGAGGCATTTACTTGCTATTGACAAGCAAGCTTGTTTTTTGCAACCATGGTTCGAGAAGCTCACCACCGCGCGAGCTCACCGACCACAGCAGTTCGAATCCAGAAGGAGCAAGGCAATGACGCACATCTTCGTCAACATCCCGACGAACGACCTCGAGCGCTCGAAGGCGTACTACACCGCCCTCGGCTGCTCGCTGAACCCGCTCTTCACCGACGAGAACGCCGCCTGCGTGGTGTGGAGCGACGACATCTTCTTCATGGTGCTCACCAAGGAGTACTTCTCGACGTTCACCGAGAAGGAGTTCGCCGACCCGCGCACGCATGCGCAGGTGCTGCTCTCGATCAGCCGCGAGTCCCGCGACGAGGTCGACCGGATCGTCGACGCCGGCGTCGCGGCCGGCGGCACGTCCCCCGGCGACCCGCAGGACTACGGCTTCATGTACGCGCGCGACCTCGTCGACCCCGACGGCAACGGCATCCAGTTCATGTACATGGATCCGCAGGCCGCCGCCGAAGGACCCGAGGCCTACTTGGCGGAGCAGGCGCGGGCGTAAGTGGCCTCCCGCAGCTACGGGCAGTACTGCGGGGTCACGACGGCCGTCGAGCTGATCGGCGAGCGGTGGGCACTGCTCATCGTCCGCGATCTGCTCGTCGGGCCGCGCCGCTACACCGACCTCAAGCAGGGTCTGCCCAAGATCCCCACCAACATCCTCTCCACACGGCTCAAAGAGCTGCAGGAGGGCGGCGTCGTGCGCCGCGTTCCGCTCCTGCACTGCGGGCTGGTGTACGAGCTGACGCCGTACGGTCGCGAGCTCGAGCCGATCGTGCTCGCCCTCGGCCGGTGGGGATTCGCGCACATGGGCGACCCGGCACCAGACGACGTGGTGACCGCGGACTCGCTCACGATGGCGCTGCGCACCGCATTCCGGACGGATGCCGCCGCCGACCTGCCGCCGGCCGACTACGAGCTGCACGTGGCCGACGTCGTGCTGCGCGTGCACGTCGACCCGTCGGGTCTGCGGATCGCCCAGCTGCAGCCCGCCGGACGGCCGGTCGATCCCCGCCTCGGAACACGGGCCTCGGTCGTGGACGACCCCGACCTGGTCTTCGCGGCGGGCCCCGGCATCCGTCGCCTCATCTCGGGCGAGCTGACCCCGGCCGACGCGATCGACCAGGAGGTGCTGGCCGTGGTGGCCGGCGACGCGACGCTGCTCGAGCGGTTCGCGCAGACGTTCTCGATCCCGCTCAGCGCCGGCGCGCAGACCCTCGAGGATCCGCTGACCACGGTCGTGTAGCGAGACGGAGGCCGTCGCAGGGCGTCAGCGGGCGGTCGCCCGGATCGCGACGCGGGCGATGCGGCCCTCCCCACCGCGCCTTCCCGACGGAGTCATGACGCGCCGGAAGCAGAAAAGTCTGCGGATCATGTGGCGTGGAGCGACGGATGCCTCTCACCGGCGCGATACCGTGCGGCTGTGACCGCGTCCACCCCGCCCGCCGACGAACACCACCGCCATCGCGACGTGCCGGTGGGTGTGGCCATGGTGGGGATGGTCGCGATCGCGTGGTGGCCCGCCTTCACGCTCGGCGTGTGGGGCGAGGTGTTCTTCGACGACATCCTGGCGCTCTGGGCCGCCTCCACCGCGGCCTTCGTGTTCGTGCTCGTGGAGCGGCGCCCCGTCGGGGGCCGGCTCGCGCGGGCTTTCGTCCTGCTGCTGCCCTCGGTGTGGCTCGTCCTCAACTTCGTGGTCGCCGACGACACCACCGACATCGCGCTGGCCATCGTCGACCTCGCGGCGATCGCGGCCGTCCTGCTGGGCATCCCGTTCACCCTCTGGGTGCTGGTGCGCGTCGTCTGGCCCGACTTCGCGACCGAGACGCGGCGACGCACGAAGTGGCTGATCGCGGTCGTGGTGCTCGGCGTCGCCGTCACCTCGTTCGTGCTCGGGCTCAACCAGGAGCACTTCCTCACGTGCAGCGACTTCGACATCAGCGGCAACTCCGCGCCGCCGGGGTGCACGCCCGGCCCGACGGACTGACACCGGGCCCGCGCGGCCCCGGGTGCGTCAGAAGATCATCGGGCGATCGTCGTCGTCGGGGCCCTCGAGGTCGAGGTCGACGACGACGGGCACGTGGTCGCTCGGCGCTTCGCCCTTTCGTTCGTTGCGGTGGATCGTCGCGCCGGTGACGGCTTGCGCGATCGCGTGGGAACCGAGGATGAAGTCGATGCGCATGCCCTCGTTGCGCGGGAACCGCAGCTGCTTGTAGTCCCAGTACGTGTACCCCGTCGGCACCAACGGCCGCACGACGTCCTGCAGACCGGCGGACTCGAGCGCCGCGAACGCCTCGCGTTCGGGCGGCGACACGTGGGTCGCGAAGCCCTGCACCACGGCGGGGTCGCCGTTGTCGGCATCCGTCGGGGCGATGTTGAAGTCGCCGACCAGCGCGAGGGCGAGATCGGGGTTGGCGGCGAGGGAGTCCGACGTGTACTGGCTGAGCGCCGACAGCCAGTCGAGCTTGTAGAAGTAGTGCGGGTCGCCGAGCGAGCGGCCGTTCGGCACGTACAGGCTCCACACCTCGACGCCGCCGACGGTGGCGCCGATCGCGCGCGCCTCCTGCGGAGCGTCGGGACCGTTGTGCCCCTTCTCGAACCCCGGCATGCCCGGAAACGCCGTGCGCACGTTCGTGAGCGGCTCACGGCTGGCGATGGCGACGCCGTTCCACTGCGAGAAGCCGTACGCCTCGACGTGGTAGCCGGCCTCCTCGAAGCGGTCGAAGGGGAACTGCTCCGTCTTGCACTTGATCTCCTGCATCGCGAGCACATCGATGTGCTCGCGCACCGCGAAGTCGACGATGCGGTCGACTCGCGCGCGGATGGAGTTCACGTTCCAGGTGGCCAGGCGCATGGGATCAAGCCTAGGCGGGGGCGCGGACGCGCAGGAGCGGATGCCGCCCCCGCCGGCTCCACGCCCACTAGACGCACCGCCTTGCGCGTGGGAGCCTCGAGGTGTTCGGGTGCCGGGCCGCGGCACGGGCGTATCAGTGCCGTGCGCGCGGGTCTCCTATTGTCAGCGGCCGCGTCCGCGGCCGGGAATGAGGGTTTCCCATGGACCACGACTGCGGCTGCGGCCGCGCGGCGTCCGCCGCGCACGACGCGCCTCTCGAATTCGACGCCGACGGCGAGCTGGTCGTCGGCCCGGTCATCCGCCCCGAGCTGCTGACCCGACCGTGTGCCATCGGCACGCTCGACGGGTCCTGGCTGCTCGAGCTGGAGCGCCGCACGGTGTTCGGCCCCGAGGTGCGCGGTGCGCTGCGCATCGAGGTGGGTGCGTCGTCGCTGCGCGTCTCGGGCGACATGTACTCGCGCCGGGTCTTCCCGCCGGTGCTCACCGAGTTCGAGTTCGAGCGGATCCGGCCGATCCCGATCCCGTTGCCCGGCCGCGGCGACCACGACGCCGACACCGCCGCCGACGCAGACGCCCGCGGCGCTGCCGAAGACGAGACCGCCATCCTCTCGGAGTTCCTGCCGTTGGGGCTGCGTTGGTATCCGGCATTCCCGGCGTCGGAGTACTCCTGGTACTTCCGCTCCAACGGCTCGACGTACGTCGATGGCACGCTCACCGTGCAGATCGTGCGGCATCTGTGGAACCGCACGACGCAGGAGTTCGTGTCGACCGACACCGGCACGCTCACGCTCCGCTGCCGGCGTCCGCTCGTCGTGACGACGGCATCCACCCTTCTCGGCGAGTCGCAGCGCATGACGGGCACGCTGTCGATCGGCGGCACCGTCACGAACGTCACCGCGCGCAAGACGTCACCGATGTATCGCGGCTGCCGCATCGAGGTCGATGCCATGGTGAACCGCGTGTTCCCGGCATCCGCCACCATCGGCTCGGGCGCCGCCGCCACCGTGCGTTCGGTCTATGCCGGGGCTGGGTGGGACGTCACCGTCGTCACCGACGAGATCACCGTGCCCAACGACGCGGATCTCACCAACGCCGAGCTGGCGACACTCATGTCGGGGCACCGCCAGACGGTCAGCGGCGAGTCCTGGCGGCTGTGGCTGTTCGTGGGCTCTACGCAGGGCGGGCTGTTCGGGATCATGTTCGACGACGACACCGTGCCCCGGGAGGGAGCCGCAGGCTTCGCCGACGTGCAGCTCGGGAACGACTCCTTCATCGCCGCGGCGGCGCGCGGACGCCCGCTCGACGAGGTGCCCGCGGCGTTCCTGCGCACCCTGGTGCACGAGGCCGGCCATGCGTTCAACCTGTGGCACCCGAAGCACGACGTCCACAACCCGGGCATCGGCATCGAGATCATGAACCAGACCGGCGACGTCATGGGGTTCGCGACCACGGCCAATCCCTATCCGGGCAATGCCTCGTTCGCGTTCTCGAACCATGACCGCACCTCCCTCATCCACTCGCCCGACCCGCAGGTGCGGCCCGGCTGGAAGAACTTCGGGTGGGGTCACGGCGACCTGTCCGCCGGTCTGCCGGCCCCGGTCGACGTCGCGGGGCTCGGCGGCGACACGGGCGATGAGGGACTGGAGCTCACCGTCGCGATGCCCGCCCAGGCGTTCGTCGGCGAGTACGTCACCGCCGAGGTCGTCCTCACGAACGTGTCGGACCAGCCTCGCACCGTCACGACGCTGATCAACCTGTCGGAGGGAGACCTGGTCTTCCTCCACACGCCACCCGATCACTCGCTCCAGCACCTCGTCGACGTGGCGATCGGCTGCGGGCCACGCCCCACGACGGTGCTGCAGCCCGGCGAGTCGATCCGCAACCACGTCCAGGTGTTCTTCACGAACCAGGGCGTGACCTTCACCGAGCCCGGACGCCATACGATCACCGCCCAGCTCGAGGTCGATGCGATGACCACGGTGCGCTCCACTCCGATGACCGTCGACGTGCGGGGGCCCGGCTCGGACGCCGAGGTCGACATCAGCGCCAAGACCCTCACGCCGGGTGTGGGGCGTGCGATCGCCCTGGGCGATTTCGCGACGGATGCCGCAGCCCGCGCGGTGCTGACCGACCTGGCCGAGCAGCACAGCGACACCGACACCGGTGCGGCCGGCGCGCTCGTGCTCGCCAATGCCCTGGCCCGGTCGTTCACCGACGTCCGTGCGCGTGATGTGCGCGAGGCGGCGCCGGACGAAGCCGCCCACTTCCTGGAACTGGCGCTCGCCGGCCGATCGGCCGAGCGCGTCGCCGCCCTGGCGGTGACCGTCGCCAGCCCGACCGAGAAGGACGCCCCGGTCGTGGCCGACACGATCGCGGCGCTGAAGTCGCGTGCGAAGGGCGGAGCCCGTTCGGCCGCCGGCAAGGACGCCGCGGCGGCCGAGCGCATCGCGGCGGACTTCGCCGCGCCGGAGGGCCGCTGACCCTGGCGCCCGGGCCGGTTCGACAGGAGATTTCGCCTTCCGCAGGAGGTTTGACCGTTTCAACGTCCTGTGGAGGGCGGTTTCTCCTGCGGAGGGTGACACGGAGCCCGCGCGGGGGAAGGATCGAGCCGTGACACCTCTCGCGGACGGCGGTGGACTGGAGCTGCGGCTCCGGCCGGCAGCGGCCGAGCCCGCACGCGGGGCGGCTCCCGGGGACGCGCCGGCCGCTGACCCCGCACGCGGGGCGGCTCCCGGGGACGCGCCCGGGACTGTGCCGCCCGAGCCGCGGAGCGACTCGACGGCGCGTGGAGCGAGCGCATGGACCGTCCCGCTCGATCGCATCGCGTTCGCGGACGTGGAGCTCGTCGCGCGTGGGGCCGTGACGGTCAGCGCGCGGCTGAACCTCGTCGAGGGCGACCTCGAGATCGACGTCACCGCGCCGGGTCGGCCGCCGCTGCGCGCGACGTGGCCGTGGCCGGTCGACTCCGCGCCGCGGTCGGTCGAGCTCGCCGCGGGTGAGCGCCTCGTCGCATCGGTGCCGCTGCTCGCCGCGGGCAGCGCGCCGCTGTTCCCCGCCCCCGGCCGGTACGTGCTGACCGCGCGATTCGCCGCGCGCCCGGGCGAGACGATCGAAGCGCAGCCGGTGGAGCTCGTGCGCACCGTCCCCAGCGACACCGACGCCGCCCGCACCGCAGGCCTCGGCGACCGCGACGTGCTGCAGAGCCTCCTCGGCGCCGGGGTGATCGGCGCCGCCGAGCCTGCGCTGGAACGCCTCGCGGCCTCGGCCGACGCCGGGACGGCCGCTGCGGCGAATCTGGCGCTCGGCCGTACCGCGGCGCTGGCCGCCGCCGCCGACGACCCGGCGGTGACGCGCGCGGTCGCAGCGCTGCTGCCTCCCGGTGCGACCGGGCCCGACGAGCGGCGCGACGCCGTGCTGCCCGCCGCCGGGGCTCGGAGCGCCGCTGCGCTCACGGGCCGGGCTCTACCCGAGTGACCGGCCCGCGGCATCCGTAGACTCATTGCCATGACCGTCGCCTCCACGCCTGCGCTCGAAGCCGATCGCCAGTACCTGATCGCCCTCATCCAGGACGAGGCGGTGTTCCACGGCGACTTCACGCTCTCGAGCGGCAAGAAGGCGACGTACTACGTCGACATGCGCAAGCTCACCCTCGACCACCGGGCCGCGCCGTCCATCGGACGCATCATGCTCGACCTGATCCGCGACGTCGACGGCATCGTCGCCGTGGGCGGGCTCACGCTCGGCGCCGACCCGATCGCGAACGCCGTGATGCACGAGTCCGCCCGCACCCACATGCCGCTCGACGCGTTCGTGGTGCGCAAGGAGCCCAAGGACCACGGCCGAGGGCGCCAGGTGGAGGGGGCGGATGTCGCGGGCAAGCGCGTCGTCGTGCTCGAAGACACCTCGACCACGGGTCAGTCCGCGCTCAAGGCCGTCGAGGCGCTGCGCCGCGAGGGAGCGGAGCCCGTCGCGGTGGCCGTCATCGTCGACCGCAAGACCGGCGCCCAGGCGGCCGTCGAGGCGGAGGGCCTGCACTGGCTGGCGGCGATCGACCTCGACGACCTGGGCCTCGAACCGCAGTAACGCCGGGCGCCGGGCGGAACCGCAGCGACGCGAGCGCGGCAGTATCCGGCGAGCGCGGCGTCGGGCGGCGCAGCGCTCGCAGCAGACTGCCGCGCTCGCGGGTCATTTCCGCCGGGATGTCACAGGGCAGTACCGGCCGGTGTCTCCATGTCGAAGGACCCGATCCGACGACACGGAGGAAGACATGACTGAGACGACCCGCATCCCCGCGACCGAGGTCACCGGCGTCTACGGCGCCCTGGTCAAGGCGATGGCCAGGAAGATGATCGGCCGCGTGCCCGACTCGGTCGGCGTGCTGTGGCACCACAAGGCCGTCATGAAGGACTCGATGGGCATCGGCCAGAAGGTCGAGCACTGGCACGAGCTCGATGCCGACCTATCGACCTACGCCGCGATGGCGGCGGCAGCGATCATCGGCTGCAGCTTCTGCCTCGACTTCAACTACTTCATGTCGCGCAATCGCGGCGTGGACGGTGCCAAGGTCCGCGAGGTTCCGCGCTGGAGGGAGTCGACGTTGTTCACGCCGCTCGAGCGTCAGGTCATGGAGTACGCCGAGGCGGTGAGCCAGACGCCGCCGGCCGTGACCGACGAGCTGTCGGACGCCCTGCTCCCGCAGCTCGGCGAGGCGGGCCTCATCGAGCTCGCGGCCCGCGTCGCGTTCATGAACATGTCGGCCCGCATGAACGTGGCGCTCGGCATCCGCTCGGAGCACTTCGCCGACTCGTGCGGGCTGCCGCCGCTCGCCGAGCGACCGGCCGTCGCCGTCCGCGCGTAGGCTCGCCGACATGAGCGCCACCGAGGTCGACGACCCGTTCGTCGCACACCGGAATCTGCTGTTCACGGTCGCGTACGAGATGCTCGGCTCGGCCGCCGACGCCGAGGACGTGCTGCAGGAGTCGTGGCTGCGTTGGGCGGACGTCGACCGCGACACCGTGCAGGAGCCGCGCGCGTACCTCGTGCGTGTCGTGACGCGACAGGCGCTCAACCACCTGCGCACGGTGTCGCGGCGTCGCGAGGACTACGTGGGGGAGTGGCTCCCCGAGCCGCTGCTCACGAGCCCCGACGTCGCGGAAGACGTCGAGCTCGCCGAGAACCTCTCCATCGCGATGCTCACCGTGCTCGAGACACTGGGGCCCGCCGAGCGCGCCGTGTTCGTGCTGCGCGAGGTGTTCGACGTGCCCTACGACGAGATCGCGGATGCCGTCGGCAAGACCCCTGCGGCGGTGCGGCAGATCGCCCACCGGGCGAAGGACCACGTCGCAGCCCGGCGTCCGCGTGTGCGGGTCGTGCCGTCGGAGCACGAGGAGGCCGTCGAACGTCTCGTCGCGGCACTCAACACCGGCGACCTGCAGGGGCTGATGGACGTGCTCGCTCCCGACGTGGTGTCGGTGGCGGACGGCGGCGGCAAGGTGAAGGGCGCCGCGCGCCGTCCGATCGTCGGCGCCGAGCGCCTCGCCCGCTACCTCATCGGCGGCATGTCGAAGCTCGAGGGCACACTCGTCGCGTCGGCGACGTGGGTCAACGGCCAGCCGGGGATCCGGGTGGAGCTCGACGGTCAGCTGACCGGAGTCGTCAGCCTGACGGTGGCGGACGGGCGGATCACGCAGATCTACTCCATCGCCAATCCCGACAAGCTGGGCTGGCTCGACGCCGAGGCGGAGGTCGCGCGCTGATCCGCTGATCAGTCGCCGCGGCCGCGGCCGCGCCACAGCTGCCAGACCACGACGATGAGCGTGGTCAGCGTGATGAGCGCCGTGACCACCAACAGGAGCGTCTGCTCGGTCGACGAGATCACGGGCGCTTCCCCTCGGCGGCGTCGGCGACGACCTTCGCGATGCGTGCGGCCCGCGTCTCGGGCCGCCGGGCGGAGTCGACGCTCGCGATGCCGATCTTGCGGGTCGAGGGCGGGAACGCGTCCCAGGTGCTGCGCGCGGCCGGGACCGCGTCGAGCGCGACCGCGAGGTCGTTGGGCTCGCGCAGCGCCTCGGCGTTGTCGAGCACCGTCCACGACCCGTTCTGCTTCGCCAGTTCGATGGCACGGATGCCGGCTTCCGTGAGCAGCCCCTCGGCCTCGAGCTGCGCGACCCGCGCCTTGTTCGTCGCCGCCCAGCCGCTCGAGGGCCGCCGCGGAGCGAACCAGAGCCCCCCGCGCTGCTCGTCGAACGAGCGCACCGGGCCGTCGATCCAGCCGAAGCACAGCGCCTGCTGGATCGCCTCCTCATAGCCGACCAGCTCGAGCCCCGACCCCTGCCGGGGCCTCACCAGCCATGCGCCCTTCGCGGTGCGATGGTTCGCCTCGAGCCAGGCCCGCCAGGCGGCGGCATCCTTCACTTCCACTTTCTCACCATCGTCGAGCGCGCCCATGCCGCGACCCTATCGGGAGCCGCCGACCTCGCGCGCAGCGGCCTCGCGGACCGCGGCGGCGAGCATACTCACGGCTTCCTCGACGAGCGGATCGGCGAGGTCGCCATAGCCGAGCACGAGCTGCTCGGGGGCAGGGGCGTCGGGCGAGACGCGATACCGGCGGATGTCGGTGAGTGCGACGTCGCGGGCCCCGCCGAGGCGCACCACGTCCGCCGCGCGGACGCCCGCAGGGAGGTCGAGCACGACGTGGAGTCCCGCGGCGATGCCCGACACGCGGCACTCGGGCAGCGCGCGCTCGAGCGCTGCGAGCAAGGCCTCGCGCCGGCGCCGATAGCGCGTGCGGGCGGCCCGCAGGTGGCGGTCGAGGCCGCCCGCGGCGAGGAAGCGGGCGAGTGCGAGCTGGTCGATCGTCGACGGCGCGGAGGCCCCCGCGTCGCGGGCACCGTCCCGCAGCCACGGCGGGAGCACCAGCCAGCCGAGGCCGAGGGCGGGCGTCGCGGTCTTGCTGAGGCTGCCCGCGAGCACGACCCGGTCGGGCGCCATTGCCTGCAGCGCCCCGATCGGCCGGCGGTCGTAGCGGAACTCGGCGTCGTAGTCGTCTTCGATCACGACGCCGTCGCGCCCGCGGGCCCAGGCGATCAGTCGGTCGCGCCGTTCCGCCGTCAGAGCCACGCCCACGGGGAACTGGTGCGCGGGCGTCACGAGCGCGGCGCGCGCGCCGGTGCGGACGGATGCCGCGGCCAGCGCGTCGACGTCCACCCCGTGCGCGTCGACCCGGACGGGCACCGACGTGAGGCCCTCCGCCGCGGCCACCTGGCGCATGCGCTGCCACGACGGATCTTCCACGAGGATCGCCGTGTGCCCGTGCTCGCGCAGCACGCGGGCCACCCGCCGCATGCCGTCGGCGGCGCCGTGCGTGACCACGACGGCGTCGGCATCCGCCCTCGCGAATCGTGCGCGCGACAGGTAGGAGGCCAGCACAACCCGCGCCGCCGGCACATCGCCGTCGAGCCGGAACAGCTCGGCGTCGGGGGTCTCGGCCAGCACCTCGGTCATCGCCCGGAGCCACAGTGCGCGCGGTGCGTGCCGCAGGTCGGGCACGCCCGGTGCGAGGTCGAAGCGCGGTCGTCGCTGCGCCGCCACGGGTGCGGGCGCCTGACGTGCGGCCGAAACGCCCACGCGCGCGGCGACCCGCGTGCCCGACCCGGTCCTCGCCTCGAGGATCCCCTCGGCGGTGAGCCGCCCGTACACCTCGGTGACCACCCAGCGGGAGACGCCCAGCGACGTCGCGAGCAGCCGGCTCGGGGGAAGGACGGCGCCGGAGGGCAGGCGGCCGGTGGCGACGGCATCCCTCACCGCCAGCTCGAGGCGCACGTGACGCGGGCCGTCGTGCGCCGAGAGGTCGAGCAGCGTCTCCCACGCGATCGGATTGGTCTGGACTGCTGCCATGGAATCGGATCGTACTCCCAGTCCGTTCCCGTTCCACGATGGAGGTATTCCTTCCCACCCCAGAAAGGGAACCCCATGCAGTACCGCACCATCTCCAACGGGACGACCTCGTTCGAGGTCTCGACCCTGTGCCTGGGCACCATGTTCTTCGGCACGCGCACCGACACCGCGACATCGCTCGAGATCCTCGACCGCTTCGCCGACGCGGGCGGCACCTTCGTCGACACCGCGAACAACTACAACGCCTGGGTCGGCGGCCACGGCCGCGACAGCGAGGACGTGCTCGGCGAGTGGATCCGCCGCCGCGGCGGTCTCGGCGACGTGCGCCTCGCCACGAAACTCGGCGCCGCGAAGAAGGACCCGGCGCTGCCGCTGCAGACCGTCAAGCCGACGAACTACCAGGGCCTGTCGGCCGAGGTCGTCGCGCGCGAGGCGCGCCTCAGCCTGCAGCACCTCGAGATCGACCGCATCGACGTGCTGTACGGGCACGTCGACGACCGCGAGACCCCGCTCGCCGAGACCGTCGCCGCCTTCGGGCAGCTGCAGCGCGAGGGCCTCGTCGGCATCTCCGGCATCTCGAACGTCGCGCTCTGGCGCCTCGTCGAAGCGCGTGAGGAGGCGCTGCGGCAGGGCGTCGACCCGTACGGGGTCGTGCAGCAGGGATACAGCTACGTGTACCCCAGCCCCGCCGCGGGGCGCACGAACGACGTGTCGGCGGACCTGCTCGACTATGTGCAATCTCTGGCCGCGGGCGCTGTCGAATCCCTGGCCGCAGGCGCCGCTGCCGCCGCGGGCGCTGACGGTCGCCCGCCGCTCACCATCACGGCGTACTCGCCCCTGCACCAGGGCGCGTTCACGCGCGACGACAAGCCGCTGTGGGCGCCGATGCGCCACGCGTCGAACCGCGAGCGCCTGCGGGTGCTGCACGACGTCGCGGCCGAGATCGGCGCGACGCCGAACCAGGTCGCGCTCGCGTGGCTGCTGGGCGGTGCGGTGCCCGTGATCCCGGTGGTCGGCATCTCCAGCGTCGCGCAGCTCGAAGAGGCTCTGGCCGCCGTTGACCTCGTGCTCGAGCCCGAGGTGCGCGCGCGCCTCGACGCCGCCGACCTCGTGCTCGACGCAGAGGTGCGTGCGCGCCTCGAGCTGGCGTAACCGGACCGGGTGCGGCGGGCGCTGCGGAAGCCCGCCGCACCCGCGCGGCCGCGGGCTGAGGCATCCCTGTTCCTTGGTCCTCATCTCGGCGCGTTTCCTCAACTGAGGACGTGGCGTTCCCGAATTCGTCGACGCCGGGCATCGCGCGAGGACACGCCAACCTCAGCTGAGGACGCGCGGCTCCTCAGCTGAGGACGCGCGGCTCCTCAGCTGAGGACGCGCCGCTCCTCAACTGAGGACGGACGGATGCCGTGGGTCGCGGCATCCTGCCCCTCGAAAGCCCTGCGGTGCGAAGCGCTAGAGCAGCTCGGGGTCCTCGGACTCGACGGGCTCGGCGTCGAGCAGGTCGGCGACCGAGTCCAGCACCTCGTCGGGGCGGAACGGGTAACGCGCGATCTCGGCCGTGTCGCTGATGCCGGTGAGCACGAGCACGGTGTGCAGTCCCGCCTCGATGCCGGCGACGACGTCGGTGTCCATGCGGTCGCCGATCATGCCCGTGTTCTCGGAGTGGGCGCCGAGGCGGTTCATCGCCGAGCGGAACATCATCGGGTTGGGCTTGCCGACGACGTACGGCTCCATGCCCGTCGCCTTCGTGATGAGCGCCGAGATGGCGCCGGTCGCCGGCAGCAGGCCCTCGGTCGACGGACCGGTCGCATCGGGGTTCGTAGCGATGAAGCGGGCGCCGGCGCCGATGAAGCGGATCGCCTTGGTGATCGCCTCGAACGAGTAGTTGCGGGTCTCGCCGACGACGACGTAGTCGGGGTCGGTCTCGGTCATGATGAAGCCGGCCTCGTGGAGCGCGGTCGTGAGGCCCGCCTCGCCGATGACGAACGCCGTGCCGCCGGGCATCTGCGACTTCAGGAAGTCGGCGGTCGCGAGTGCTGAGGTCCAGATCGACTCCTCCGGCACGATGAGGCCCGAGGCGCGCAGCCGCGCCGACAGATCGCGCGGCGTGAAGATCGAGTTGTTCGTGAGGACGAGGAACGGCACGCCCTGCTCGCGCCACTGCTGCAGCAGGGCGGAGGCCCCCGGAACCGGGGTGTTCTCGTGCACCAGCACGCCGTCCATGTCGGTGAGCCAGCATTCGATATCAGACCTCGTGCGCATGCGTTCCAGGCTATGCCGTGGCATGGCATGAGCAGGTGTCGCGCGGGCGTAGGGTCGATCCCGTGACGTGGGATCCCCGCAGCCTTCCCGACCTGGCGGGTCGTGTCTATCTGGTGACCGGATCGAACGCCGGCCTCGGCTATTTCGCGTCCGAACAGCTCGTGCGTGCGGGTGCCCGGGTGCTCATGTCGGCCCGCCATCCCAACCGGCTGTCGGCGGCGCGCGCCGCGATCCGGCGGCGGGTTCCGGATGCCGCACCCGACGCGACCGAGCCGCTCATCCTCGACACCAGCAACCTGGCCTCGGTGCGTTCGGCGGCCGCGAGCGTGCGGGGCAAGGGCGGCCTGGACGGCGTCCTCCTCAACGCCGGCATCGTCCATGCGCCGAAGTCGCGCGAGACCACCATGGACGGGCACGAGGTCGTGTTCGCGACCAACGCGCTCGGGCACTACGCGCTCGCCGGAGAGCTGCTCACCGCCTTGGCACAGGCATCCGGTCGCATGGTCTGGCTGGGGAGCATGTCGACCTCGCTCACGCCCTACGACCCCGTCGACCCGCAGCTCGCCGACCGGTACACCGCCTGGCGCGCGTACGTGCAGTCGAAGGTCGCCACCGCCGCACTGGGCTTCGAGGCCGACCGGCGCCTGCGCGCGGCCGACATCCCCGTGGCGAGCGTCGTCGCGCACCCGGGGTATTCGACGGGCGGCAGGACGCCCGGCATCGTCGGGGTCAACGAGCCCTCGCGCGCCAAGCGGTTCCGCGACAACCTGCAGGCCGCGATCGCGCAGTCGAAGGAGCACGGCGCGTGGTCGCTCGTGCGCGCGCTCACCGACCCCGAGGTCGAGGGCGGGGAGTTCTGGGGGCCGCGCACCGGCTCGCGCGGCGAACCCCGCCGGCAGACCGCGGCCAAGATCACCCGTGACCCGGAGGTGGGCGCACGTCTCTGGGACTTCGCCGAGACGGCCACCGGCGTGCACTGGCCGTTCGAGGTCGCGGCGCGCTGACCTGCGTGGGGAGCGTTCGCCCGTAGATCGCCGCGGCATCCGTCGCCGTGTGGCTACGGCGAGCAGTAGCGCGTGTGGCCACGGCGAGCAGTCGCGCGTTCGATGTTCTGTCCCGAAGGCGCATGTCCCACTTTCCACCGTTCAAGGCGGCGCTTGCGGCCGAAGCTGGGACATCAGCGACCGAAATCGGGACACGATCGACCCAGACTTCGGATGCCGCGGAACCGCGAGTGACGCGGAACCGCGAGTGACGCGGAACCTCGGATGCCGCGCAACCGCGGGTGACGGGCGGGGCCGCGTGCGCTCAGGCCTCGGGGTCGGCGCTGAGCCACACGGCGGTGGCGGCGGCGGGCGGCAGAGACACCTCGGCGGCACCGATCCGCAGAGCCGCGGCGTTCCCGACGCCCCCTCCACTCGCCGCCGGCGCGTCGAGCGGAGCCTCCGGGTGCGTCGGCCCGATCACCGTCACCGTCGCCCCGACCGCGACGCCGGCCGACTCCACGGCCCGCAGCAGTTCGGGGTCGCGGTCGCTCACGCGCAGCACGCGGCCGACGTGGCCCGCCGGCGCCCGGCCGAGCAGCACGAAGGGCTCGCGGTGGACATGGCCCGCGGCATCCGGGATCGCATCGCCGTGCGGGTCGAAGCGCGGACGCCCGAGGCGCTCGTCGATGCCCTCGAGCAGCCGGTCGCTGAGGGCGTGCTCGAGCACCTCGGCCTCGTCGTGCACCTCGTCCCACGCGTACCCGAACTCGCGCACGAGCCACGTCTCGATGAGCCGATGGCGGCGGATGATGGCGGCCGCGCGCCGCTCGCCCTCGGCGCTCAGTGACACCGGCCCGTACGGGCGGTGGGTGACGAGCCCCTGAGCCGCGAGCTTCTGCACCATCTCGGTGACGCTCGACGGCGCGAGCCCGAGCTCGCCCGCCAGCTGCGACGGCGTGATGCGGTCGTCCTGCCACTCGGTGTGGTGGTAGATCGTCTTGAGGTAGTCGTCGACGGCAGGAGAGGCCACGGCTTCAGGGTACCGGCGGCCGTCACGCCCCCGTGAGCACCAGGAACAGCAGCACGCCGTTGAGCGCGATCAGGAAGACGGATGCCGCGATGCCCGCGATCGTCGTCCACACCCGGTTGCGGAACCCGCCGAGCACCTCGCGGTTCGCGGTCAGCGCCACCAGCGGCACCAACGCGAACGGGATGCCGAACGACAGCACGACCTGGCTCAGCACCAGCGCCACGGTGGGGTCGAAGCCGATCGCCAGGATGATGAGCGCCGGGATGAGCGTCACGAGGCGGCGTGCGAGGAGGGGCACGCGGATGTGCAGCAGGCCGTGCATGATCTCGGCGCCGGCGTAGGCGCCGACCGACGTGCTCGCCAGCCCGCTCGCGAGGAGGCCCACCGCGAACAGGGTCGCCACGAGCGGACCCAGCCCGGCGTACAGCGCGGCGTACGCGCCCTCGAGCGAATCCGTGCCCGGCACCCCGGCCAGGTTCGCCGCGGCCAGCAGCAGGATGCACAGGTTCACGGTGCCGGCGATGAGCATCGCGATCGACACGTCCCACTTCGTCGCGCGCAGCAGGCGGCGGGTCGGGATGCCGCGCAGCTCGGCCAGCGTCGCGTCCGGCGCCGACCGGTCGCTCAGTGGCTGCGTCTGTTCCGGAGCGCTCGCACCCCGGTCGTTGAGCGAGTCCTCATCCCGGTCGTTGAGCGAGCGAAGCGAGTCGAAACGCCCCGTACCGACGTCTGACGATGCTTCCGGGCGTTTCGTCTCGCTCGTTCCTCGCTCGCTCAACGACCGGGGATATGGTCGGGGCGCGAAGCGGTCCCGTGCCAGGGCACTGTGCGCATAGATCGCGTGCGGCATGATCGTCGCGCCCAGGATCGAGGCGGCCAGCAGCACCGAGTCCGTGCCCTCGAAGCGCGGCACCAGGCCTGCGACGACGCTCGCGCCGTCGGGCGGTGCCACGAACACGCCGAACGAGAACCCGATGGCGATGATCGCGAGCAGGCCGATGATCACGAACTCGAACGGTCGCGGCCCGCGGCGCGACTGGATCAGCAGCAGCGTGATCGACACGGTGCCCGTGATCACGCCGCCCCAGAGCAGGGGGACGCCGAACAGCAGGTTCAGTGCGACGGCCCCGCCGATCACCTCGGCGATGTCGGTCGCCATCGCGACGAGCTCGGCCTGCAGCCAGTACGCGCGGCGACCCCATTTCGAGCGGATGCGGAGCCCCAGGGTCTCGGGCAGGCTCCGACCCGTCACGATGCCGAGCTTGGCTGACAGGTACTGGATGAGCCAGGCCATGACGTTGCCGAGTACGACGACCCAGACCAGGAGGTAGCCGTACCGCGCGCCGGCGGTCATATTGCTCGCGACATTGCCCGGGTCGAGATACGCGACGCCGGCCACGAGGGCAGGCCCGATCAGCCAGGCCAGGCGCGGCATCGATGCGCGGCGGGCGGGAGCTGGCGGCATCCTGACATCTTCGGCAGTTTTCGGCACACCGAAACCATAACCTTTTTTCGGCTCACCGAAAAGTGGTTCCGGTCATTGAGCGAGGAGCTCCAGCG
The DNA here is from genome assembly GCF_010634855.1 of Microbacterium sp. B35-30. Classification (GTDB taxonomy): domain Bacteria; phylum Actinomycetota; class Actinomycetes; order Actinomycetales; family Microbacteriaceae; genus Microbacterium. The sequence goes on from NZ_MWLQ01000001.1 coordinate 161,571, forward strand.
ACCGAGACGAAACGGGATGACCGGCTCGGTCCCGGTCGTTGAGCGAGGGAGCGCCCGAGACGAAACGGGATGACCGGCTCGGTCCCGGTCGTTGAGCGAGGGAGCGCCAGCGACCGAGACGAAACGGGCTGACCGGCTCGGTCCCGGTCGTTGAGCGAGGGAGCGCCAGCGACCGAGACGAAACGCCTTGGGCTTGCGAGAAGGTCTGAGGCGTTCGTCTCTGCGTTTCGACTCGCAAGCTCGCTCAACAATCGGCAAGGGCGCGGGGCGGGTGGTCGGCGCGGATAGCCTGGGCCGGTGACCTCGCCCGCCCCGCCCGCCCCGGAGCCCGCCGAGTCGACGCCGGCCGAGCCGACGCCGGCCGAGCCGACGCTTCCGGTCGGTGTGGGGCCGTGGCCGGGCGGGCCCGACGCGTGGCCCGACGACCCGCGGTACGACCCCGAGCTGCTCGCGAACGGCGATGCGCGCAACGTCATCGATGCCTACCGCTACTGGACGATGGACGCCATCGTCGCCGACCTCGACACGCGGCGCCACCCGTTCCACGTCGCGATCGAGAACTGGCAGCACGACATGAACATCGGCTCGATCGTCCGCAGTGCCAATGCGTTCCTCGCGGCCGAGGTGCACATCATCGGCAAGCGTCGGTGGAACCGTCGCGGCGCGATGGTCACCGACCGCTACCAGCACGTGCGCCACCACGAGACCGTCGAGGACTTCGCGACGTGGGCGGATGCCGTATCTCTCCCCGTCATCGCCATCGACAACGTCGAGGGCTCCAAGCCGCTCCCCGCCGCCGACCTGCCCGAGCGGTGCGTGCTGCTGTTCGGTCAGGAGGGGCCCGGGCTCTCGCCGGAGGCGCTGGCCGCGGCATCCGCCACCGTCCAGATCGAGCAGTACGGCTCGACGCGCTCGATGAACGCCAGCGCCGCGGCCGCCGTCGTCATGTACGAGTGGTGCCGCCGCTGGGCGTGAGCCCTCGGTCGATCAGGCGGGTGCCGCGCTCAGGGCGGCATCGCCCGTCGACGGCGTCGCGACCTCGACTCGGCGGGTACGCGGCGTGAACGCGAACCGCGCGAGATCCGACACGACCCCCGCCGCGCGGGCCCGCGAGGGCATGAAGCGCAGGAAGAACACCAGCCGCAGCATCCAGGCGAGCGCACCGGTGAACGGGACACCGTACAGCTCGGAGATGCCGCGGCCGAGGCCGAACGAGGCCGCGCGGCCCAGCCCTCGATACGTGAAGACCCGGGGCGCCTTGCCCCTCAGTCTCCGTGCGATCGCGCGGCCGATGTGGTCGCCGCCCTTCATGGCCCAGAGCGCGTTGGCCGGAACGGGCTCCCCGCTCTTGGGGTGCTCCACCCGCGCACCGTCGCCGGCCGCCCACACGCCGTACCTGACGGCGAGCGTGCGTCCCGTCCGCAGTCGTCCGCGCTCGTCGCGCCACGGGTCGAGCCCCGGGAGCTGCACGGGACGCTGCCCGGTCGCCGCGACGACTGTCGCCGTGGCGAGCGTGGTGCCGTCGGACAGCACCGCCGTCGTCGGCGTGACCTCTGTGAGACGCACGCCCCGCAGCACCCGTACCCCGAGGCGGTCGAGCTCCTTCTCGGCGCGCGCCACCAGCCCCGGCTGATCGGACCACTCGCCGAGGATCCGGCTTCCCGAGTGCACGAGGGTCACCGGATGCCCGCGGTCGGCGATGGCCGCCGCCAGCTCGGCGCCCGCGATCCCGCCACCGGCCACGACGACGGGAGACCCCGGAACCGACCCGAGGTGGTCGGCGAGCGCGGCGATCTCGTCCGGACCCCGGAGCGTCCGGCCGTACTGCTCGAGCCCGGTGACCTCCGACGCCGGCTCCCTCGCTCCAGTGCCCACCACGAGGTGGTCATAGGTCAGCACCTCGGCCGCCTTCTCGCCGCGCCGGTACGACACCGACTGGTGGACGGTGTCGATGCTCAGCGCACGGCCATCGATGATGCGGGCGAGCGGCATCGCCTCCGCGAGGGGCGTGGCGACGCGATCGGGATCGATCATGCCGGCGACGAGTTCGCCCGTGAAGCCGTGGAACCGGTGTGCGCGATCGGCCGAGATCACCACGATCTCGAGCTGCCCGCTCGAGAGGTCGCGCCCGCGCCGGCGGGCCAGCGTCGCGTACGTGTGCAGGGTCACGTAGCCGCCGCCGAGCAGCACCACGCGGGTCATGCGATCACCGCCGCACGCGACTCGAGCGCGACCGGCCTGCCGAAGCTGGTCGGGTCGGCGGCGTGGAACCCGAGGTGACCGAGTCCCCGCGCGCGCTCGCGGATGGCGTCGACCTGGTCGAGCGTCGGATTGCCCAGCGAGAAGTGCCCGGAGTGCCCCGAGAGGGCGAGGATCGCGGTCTCGGCGAAGCAGGCGTACGAGCGGCCGTCCGGCAGGCCGATCTCGCCACCGGTGAGGCGCAGGCTCGGGATGGAGACGATTCCCCCGTCGACGACGAGCACGTCGGGCCGCGCAACCGCGAGCGCCGGCGACGTGTTCCGGGGCTGCGTGGCGTCGAGCACGATCGCGCCGGGCGCCAGGTGCTCGGGTCCGAGGAGCGTGTCGGCGGACGCGGTCAGGAGCACCACGAGGTCGGCGTCGCCGACGGCGTCGATGCTCTGGGCGGTCGCGACGTCGACGTCGCCGGCGATGCTCGCGGCCAGTGCTTCGAGGCGGGGAGCGGTCCGCGCGATGAGCGTCAGGCGGGCGTCGGCGCAGTCGCGGGCGAGGAGCTTCGTCACCGCAGTGCCGACGCTGCCGGTCGCCCCGACGACAGCCACGTGCGGCCGCGATGCCCGCGACGAGACGTGGGGGAGCAGCATCCGGATCTGGTCCTCCACGATCGCCGCGGTGAAGGCGTTGCCGTTCGTCACCGCGATGTCGGTGCGCTCGCGCAGCGTGATGCCGCCCGCGGTCACCGTCGCGGTCAGGGCGCCGAGGCCCACCACGTCGGCACCCAGCGCCGCTGCACGATCCACCGCTCGGCTGACGCGGCGGCGGCCCTCTTCGACGTTCGACAGGAGGTGGCGCGCACCGAACGGCACCAGCACGACGTGGCCGACGCGCTCGCCGCCGATCTGCACGCTCGCCATCGTCACCGGGGCCAGCGGCAGGCGCCGCAGCGCGGTGTCGTAGACCCGCTCGGGAACGAGTCCCAGCGGTCGCCAGGCGCGCGCGAGGTCTTCGCGCAGGCGTGCGCGTGGGTGAACGGTGAACGCGAAGGTTCCGGTGCCCGACATGGGTGCTCCTTCCGGCGCCGCCGAATGCGCGCCATGCGAGCAAGGAGTGGCCGGGGGCGGCGCTGATACGCCCTCGGCGAGGTGGAGACGGTGGGGGGCGCACCGGCGGGGGGGCCGAGGGTGGGCGCGGCCAGACGGTGGCTGCGGCCCGAAGCCCTTCGTCGTCAGGCGGGGACGGACATCCAGGCCGCGCCGCGGACGCGCCAGCCGAGCGTCGCCAGCCGCGCCAGCATGTAGACGCCGAAGAACGCGACCGCGAGCCAGGCCAGCCCGGCGGCGCCCACCGGCTGCAGCACGGCGACGAGCACCAGCGCCGGCAGGTACGGCACGAGGTTGAGGACGCCGGCGATCGCGAGGTACTTCGCGTCGCCCGCGCCGATGAGCACGCCGTCCAGCACGAACACGATGCCGCACACCGGCTGTGCGATCGCCAGCACGATGAGCGCGGGCTGCACCAGGGTCGCGATGCCGGGGTCGCCGGTGAACAGCAGGCCGATCACACCCGACAGTGCTCCGATCACCGCCCCCGTGATCACGCCGAACCACGTGCCCCACGCGACGGTGCGGCCGAGCACGCGGTGCACGAGGCCCCGGTCCTCGGCGCCGAGTCCCTTGCCGATGAGCGCCTGCGCGGCGATCGCCAGTGCGTCGAGCGCGAACGCCGCGGTCGAGAAGATCGTGAACGCCACCTGCCAGCCGGCGAGCTCGACCGTGCCGAGGCCGGTGGCCACCGCGACCGTCGCGAGCAGCGCGATCCGCAGCGAGACCGTGCGCAGGAACAGCCAGCCGCCCGACCGCGCCGAGCCGCGCACGCCTTCGCGCTGGGGGCGGATGGATGCCTCGTGCCGCCGTGCGAGCCGCCCCACGACGAACGCGTACGCGGCGACCATGCCCCACTGCGCGACGACGGTGCCGACCGCCGACCCCGCGATGCCCCACCCGAAGCCGTAGATGAACGCCCAGTTGAGGAGGGCGTTCGCGGCGAAGCCGAGCCCGGCGATCCACAGCGGCGTCACGGTGTCCTGCATGCCGCGGAGGAGGCCCGTCGCGGCGAACACGACCAGCATCGCGGGCAGCCCCCACATCGAGATGCCGAGGTAGATCTCGGCCTGCTGCGCGACCTCCGGTGTCGCGCCGAAGAGCCCGACGAGGAAGGGTGTCGCCACATAGCCGACGAGTGCCAGCACGGCACCGATGCCGAGGGCGAGCCAGATGCCGTCGATGCCGACCGACACCGCGCGCGAGGGGTCGCCCGCGCCGAAGCGCCGGGCGACGGCCGGCGTCGTCGAGTAGGCGAGGAACACCATCAGCCCGACGATCGTCTGCAGCACCGCCGACGCGATGCCGAGGCCCGCGAGCGGCTCCACGCCGAGATGGCCGACCAGCGCCGAGTCGACGATGAGGAACAGCGGCTCGGCGACGAGGGCGCCGAGCGCCGGCACCGCGAGCCGCAGGATGTCGCGGTTCAGGGTGTCGGTCGTCACCCTCAGAGCCTAGAAGGCGCAGCCGACGGCCGGCGCGCGCTCGGACACGAGGCTGCGGCATCCGTCGACATCACAATGCGGTCACGGGCGTCGAAGACGGCCGCACCAGGACGCCCGCACGAGGGATCGCCGGTCTCGGGGCGACTACCCTGGAACGCATGACCGACGCCCCACGCTCCGGTCTCGCGCTCGAGGAACTCAGCGCCGAGATCCGCCCTCAGGACGACCTCTTCCGCCACGTCAACGGCGCGTGGCTGGATCACACGGAGATCCCGGAGGACAAGGCGCGGTGGGGCTCGTTCCACCTCATCGCGGAGCAGGCCGAGAAGGACGTGCACGCGATCATCGAGGAGTCGCAGCAGGCCGAGCCCGGCACGGAGGCGCGCAAGATCGGCGACCTCTACACGAGCTTCATGGACACCGAGCGGATCGAGCAGCAGGGTGCGGCACCCCTCGCGGACGTGCTGGCACGCGTCGAGGCGATCGCCGACATCCCCGGGTTCCTCCGCACAATCGGGGAGTTCGAGCGCGAGGGTATCGCGGCGCTCATCCACCTCTACATCGAGCCCGACCCGGGCAACCCGCAGCGGTATGTGCCGTTCTTCATCCAGGGCGGGCTGTCGCTTCCCGACGAGAGCTATTACCGTCTCGACAACTTCCAGGAGACCCGCATCGCGTTCCGGACGCACGTGCAGCGCATCCTGGAGCTCGCGGGCGTCGCCGAAGCCGAGGCATCCGCTGATCGCATCGTGACGATCGAGACCGAGCTCGCCACGCACCACTGGGACAACGTCGCGAGCCGCGACGCCGTCAAGACCTACAACCTGAAGACCTGGGACGAGGTGCAGGCGCTCGTCGGCGTCGATCTCACGCCGTGGCGCGAGGGCGCCGCGCCCGAGCACGCCGACGCGTTCGCCGAGATCAACGTCTACCAGCCGAGCTTCTTCGAGGGTCTCGGCGCGCTGCTCGTCGAGGACCGCGTCGAGGACTGGAAGGCGTGGCTGCGGTTCGCGGTCGTCCACTCCGCGGCGCCGTTCCTGTCGGACGAGTTCGTCGCCGAGAACTTCGGGTTCTACGGCACGCAGCTCACCGGCGTTCCCGTCAACCGCGAGCGCTGGAAGCGCGGCGTGAGCCTCACCGAGGCGGCGCTGGGTGAGGCGATCGGCCACGTCTACGTGGAGCGGCACTTCCCGCCGGCCTCGAAGGTCGCGATGGACGAGCTGGTCGCCAACCTCATCGAGGCGTACCGCCAGTCGATCGCCGAGCTCGAGTGGATGACCGCCGAGACGCGCGAGCGCGCGCTCGCGAAGCTCGACTCCTTCACCCCGAAGATCGGGTATCCGGTGAAGTGGAAGGACTACTCGACCCTCGAGATCGACGCCGCGGATCTCGTCGGCAACGTCCGCCGCGCGCACGTGTGGGAGCACGACCGCCAGCTCGCCAAGATCGGCCAGCCGATCGACCGCGACGAGTGGTTCATGACGCCGCAGACCGTCAACGCGTACTACAACCCGCTCATGAACGAGATCGTGTTCCCCGCGGCGATCCTGCAGTACCCCTTCTTCGACGCCGAGCGCGACGCGGCAGCGAACTACGGCGGCATCGGCGCAGTCATCGGCCACGAGATCGGCCACGGCTTCGACGACCAGGGCAGCCGCTTCGACGGCGACGGGCTGCTGCACGACTGGTGGACCGACGACGACCGCGCCGCCTTCGAGGAGCGCACCAAGAACCTCATCGCCCAGTACGACGCGCTCGTGCCCCTGGGCGTGGAGGGCGAGCAGCTCGCCCCCGAGAACCACGTCAACGGCGCGCTCACGATCGGCGAGAACATCGGGGATCTGGGCGGTCTCGGCATCGCGATCAGGGCCTACGCCCTGTCGCTGGGCACAGACGTTGCCGGTGAGCCGGCCGAGGCACCCGAGATCGACGGGTTCACCGGCATCCAGCGCCTGCTCTTGAGTTGGGGGCAGATCTGGCAGCAGAAGGGGCGGGATGCCGAGACCATCCGCCTGCTGACGATCGACCCGCACTCGCCCAACGAGTTCCGGTGCAATCAGATCGTCCGCAACATCGACGCGTTCTACGATGCGTTCGGTGTGACGGAGTCGGATGCGCTCTGGCTCGACGAGGATCAACGCGTCACCATCTGGTGACGTGCGGGCCGCGTGCGGCCCGTTCACCCCGCACCACCAACAATTGGAGGGAAACTCCGTGGGCATCGAGCCCAGAAAGGATGCCGAGTCGCTGCGGGGGGCGCGACGGAGCACAGGTCGGCGGCTGCCGAAGAGGGCTGCCGCCGGTCGTCGTTCGTTCACGTCGACGCTGAAGGCGCTCGACGACCTCGCGGAGTCGGGGGCCAAGATCTCGGTGCGCATCACCGATCTCGACCGCGGCACCGCGGTGCTGTCGGGCGACGACTTCGTCACGCTGCCGGTCGCGGGCCTCGGCGTGGTGCCGCTGCTCATCGAAGTGGCGGCCGCCTTCGAGGCGGGGCGGCTCGAGCCGCTCGAGATCATCGACCGCGCGCACCTCGAGCCGGTCGGCGTCGGCGGCGTGTGGCAGCACCTGAAGGCGCCCGCCCTGCCCCTGTCAGACCTCGCGGTGCTCACCGCGTCGACCGGCGACGCGATGGCGGCCAACGCGCTGCTCAAGCGCGTAGGCCTCCCCGCCGTGCGGGCCCGCATCGAAGACCTGGGTCTGTCGCGCTCGGCATTGCTCGATCGGTTCCGCGACGAGCGCGGCCCCGACGACGCCCCGCACTTCGCCCTGGGCTCGGCCCGCGAACTCGCCGGGGTGTTCGCCGCCCTGGTCAACTCGCAGGTCGTCTCGCCGAGCGTGAGCGCCCAGGTGGCCGAGTGGTTGAGCCTCAACCACGACCTGTCGCTCGTGGCATCCGCCACCGGCCTCGACCCGTTCTCGCACGAGAACGACGAGCACGGGCTGCTCTTCATCAACAAGACGGGCCGGGATGCCGGCATCCGCGTCGAAGCCGGGGTGCTGGCCGGTCCTCGTGCCGGTGTGTCATACGCGCTCATCGTCTGCTTCGACGACCTGTCGATCTCGCATCGCCTGCGCGTCCACGATGCTTTCCGCATCCTCGGCACGGACCTCATGGAGTACGTGTTCTGACGCGGGCGGCGTTCTGTGACGCGGGGATTCCCCCGGTGCGGAAACACGGGCCGGTGACGCGACACGCCGCGGCGCGGCATCCGTCATCGGCGTGTCTGGGTGACCGGCCCGGCTTTTCGCACACCCCGGACGGCGTTCTGTGACAGCGCGAGTACCTATGGGGGGAGGCATCGGCTACCGTGGGAAGGGTGTCAACACCGCCGTTCCGCGCCGACATCGTCGGCAGCTTCCTCCGTCCCACCGACCTCGCTGAGGCGCGCCGCCGCTTCGCGTCCGGCCAGATCGACGCAGACGCGCTGCGCATCGCGGAGGAGACCGCGATCGCCGAGCTCGTCGTACGCGAGGCCGACGCCGGCCTGAAGCTCGCGACCGACGGCGAGTTCCGCCGCTCGTGGTGGCACTTCGACTTCTTCGGCCTGCTGGACGGCGTGGAGGTGGTCGAGCTCGATCACGGCATCCAGTTCCAGGGCGTGCAGACCCGCCCGCGCGGCCTGGAGATCAGCGGCAAGATCGGGTTCAGCGACACCCACCCGTTCCTCGACCACTTCCGCTCGCTCAAGAGCCTGCTCGAGCGCACGACCGGCGCGGTGCCCAAGTTCAGCATCCCGGCGCCGACGGTGCTCGACTTCCGGCTGGAGCCGGGACATATCGACGGCTCGGCGTACGACGGACGCGACGACATCGTCGACGACCTCGTCCAGGCCTACCGCGACGCCGTGGCCGCCTTCTACGACGCCGGCGCCCGGTATCTGCAGTTCGACGACACCGCCTGGGCCTATCTCTGCTCGGACGTCGAGCTCGAGAAGGCGCGGGAGCGCGGCATCCGCACCGACGGCATCGCCGAGCGGTACGCGGGCATCCTCAACCGCATCCTCGACGGCAAGCCCGACGACCTCGTCGTCACGACGCACGTGTGCCGCGGCAACTTCCGCTCGACGTGGATCTCGTCGGGCGGCTACGAGCCGGTCGCCGAGCAGCTGCTCGGAAACACCGCGTACGACGGCTACTTCCTCGAGTACGACAGCGAGCGCGCCGGTGGCTTCGAGCCGCTGCGCTTCCTGCCCGAAGGTGACAAGACGGTCGTGCTCGGGCTGATCACGTCCAAGAGCGGTGAGCTGGAAGATGTGGATGCCGTCAAGAAGCGCATCGACGAGGCATCCGCGTTCGCCCCGCTCGAGCAGCTCGCGCTGAGCCCGCAGTGCGGCTTCGCCTCCACCGAGGAGGGCAACGTCCTGACGGAGGACGAGCAGTGGGCCAAGGTGCGCGAGGTCGTCGACATCGCCGCCGACGTCTGGCGCTGACCCGGGCACGTTTCGTCTCGGTCGCTGGCGCTCCCTCGCTCAACGACCGAGCCTTTCTCCCGGTCGTTGAGCGAGCGAAGCGAGACGAAACGCGTCAAACGACGGACGGGGTCAGCGCAGATCCCGGCGCAGCGGGGCGAGGAGCGCCGCGCCGGCCGCGAGCAGCGCGTAGGCGACGAGGATCGCCGCCCCCATGACCGGTGAGGCGAGCGGTGCCGCGGTGAGTGCGGTCTGCTCGGCGATCGCGTCGGTGAGGAACGTGAAGCGCGTGAGCGATGCGGTGGCGCCGCCCGGTAGGAACGGGTACAGCGCGTTGACGCCGGGGATCAGCATGAGGACGTGCTCGAGGAAGTAGAAGTATCCGAGCACGATCCCGATCGCGAGGAGCTGGTGGCGGGCGAGCGCGCCGATGCCGACTCCCAGCACCATATAGACGGTGGATGCCACGGCGAGCTGCCCGAGCATGACCACGAGCTGCTCGGCGCTGAGGCCGAGAGTCACGCCGCGCAGGGCGGCAGCGCCGATCAGCGTCACCCCCGCCGTGACCGAGGCGACGACGCCGTAGAGAAGTCCGAGCACCGTGTACACCGCGAGCTTCGCTCCCAGGACCCGACCGCGTCGCGGGACGGCGAGGAAGGTGGTGCCGATCGTGTGGTGGCGGTACTCACCGGTGATCGCGACGGTGCCGATGAGAGCCGGGATGAAGAGCAGCAGGGCACCGAGACCGACGACCAGGCCGGCGCCCGGGGTCGTGTCGATGCCGGGCATGGGCGTCGTCGAGTTCTCTGGTCCGATCAGGGCCAGGAGTCCCGTGATGCTGCCGGCGCAGACGGCGGCCAGGAGCGTCCATAGCGGGAGCCGGGTCGCGAGGAGGCGGATGAGCTCGCCGTGGATCGCGTTCATCGCTGCGCACCTTCCTGCGTGAGATGAAGGAATGCCTCTTCGAGGGAGGGCCGGGTGGTGAGGACGTCGGCGAGCGGACCCGTCCAGGTGATCCGACCCCGGTCGATGAGTACGACGTCGTCGATACTGTGCTCGAGGTCGTTCAGAAGGTGGCTCGAGATCAGGACCGCACCGCCATCGGCTGCGAACTGTCGCAGGAACCCGCGCAGCCAAACGACGCCCGCGGGGTCGAGGCCGTTGGACGGCTCGTCCAGCACCAGGATCCGCGGCTCGCCGAGCAGTGCCGTCGCGAGCGACAGCCGCTGTCGCATGCCGGTGGAGAAGGTGCCGATCCGGCGACCGGCGAAGCCCTCCGCGCCGACGGCGGCCAGCGCCGCGTCGACGCGCTCGCTCGGCAGGCCCGCGAGAGCACCCATCGTGCGCAGATGCGCGGAGGCGGTCATCCCGGGGTGAGCGCACGCGATGTCGAGCACCGCTCCGACGGCGCGGACGGGGGTGGCGAGGTCGCGATACCGCTGCCCGTCGATGAGGGCGGTTCCGGCATCCGGGTGGATCAGGCCGAGCAGCATCCGCAGCGTCGTGGACTTTCCCGCCCCGTTCGGCCCGAGGAAGCCGGTCACGCGCCCCGCGCGAACCGTGAAGGTCACATCGGTCACCGCGTGGACAGTGCCGAATTGCTTGCTGAGGCCCGTCACCTCGATCGCTGCGCGCGTCATGGCGACACCTCGCACTCGGTTCGAACTGGATCCATCAGCATCGTCATCCTCGTACCCCCGTTCGGTAGAATCGTTCTAACGAAGAGAACATTATCATGCTGATAATAATGGGATGGAGCCCGAGTGAACGACTCCTCGATCGCCGACGTCGTGATGCATCCGGTGCGTCTGCGGATCATCCAGCAGCTCGGCGGACGCAACGTCACCACGGCACAGCTGCGCGCCGCGCTGCCGGATGTCACGCAGGCGACGCTGTACCGGCATGTCGCGACGCTCGTCGATGCCGGCATCCTGTCGATCGTCGAGGAGCGCAGGGTGCGCGGGGCAGTGGAGCGCACGCTGGCGCTGGGCGACCGAATGGCTCACGTAGACCAGGCCGAGCTGCGCGCCATGAGCGATGCCCAGCTGCGCTCGGCGTTCCTCGCCTTCCTGGGTGACCTGTCGGCGGACTTCGACCGGTTCGTCGACAGCGAGGATGAGATACTGCGCGACTTCGTCGGCTTCGGACGCGTTCCGCTGTATGTCGATGCCGCCGGCCTCGCTGCCATCCAGGCCGGGCTCTCGGAACTCCTCGCGCCCTACCTGTCGGAGACCCGCGACGCAGGCCGGCGCCGGGTCAGCTTGGCGACGGTGCTCGTCCCGGAGCCCCAGGCGCACTCGTCGGCCGACTGACTCATCCGCCCGCGGCGGGCCAGCGGGTGAGAGCCCGTGCTCTCAGTGCTCGGGGGCGTCCACCACGGGGGTGCCGTGGGTGTGGAAGGTCTCGATCGTCTTCATGCCCCAGGCCTGGCCCTTTCGGCGCTCGGCCTCGGACCACTCCACGACGGGCTGATCGGGGTCGAGCAACAGGCGGGCGCCGGCGTTGGCGAACTCGATGCGGTTGCCGCCCGGCTCCCACACGTACAGGAAGAACGTCTGGTTGATGGCGTGCTTGTGCGGGCCCGACTCGATGTGGATGCCGTTCTCGAGGAAGATGTCGGCGGCCTTCAGGATGTCTTCGCGCGTGTCGGGGGCGAACGCGATGTGGTGCAGGCGGTTGCCGTGCTTGGTCCAGTCGTCGGAGTAGACGACGTCGTAGGACTTCAGCGAGAAGTGGAACCACCACGCCGCGAACTTCCCGCTGTCGAGGCGGATGCGCTCCGACTCTCGCATGCCGAGCGCGTCGCGCAGGAACTCGCCGTTGGCTTCGACGTCCTTCGCGAGGTAGTTGATGTGGTCCAGGCGGCGGGCATTGACGCCCCTCCCCGGAAAGCGAGACGCCTGGTTCTTGAGTGCGGGCCGGTCCTCGTCGCCGGCGACATAGCGCTCGGCCTCGTAGAAGATCGCCATCGAGTGCTCGTCGGGGTCGGTGAACCCGTACGTCGGTCCGCAGCCCACGTCGCCCTCTGTCCATCCGGTGCCGTGCCCGGCCGACTCGATGGCGGCGACGCGACGCTCGAGCGCCTGGGGCGACGACGCCCGGAACGACGTGCGGCCCACGCCCGCGGCATCCGATGCGGTGAGCTTGATCGTGTAGAGCTGGTACTCGTCCCACGTGCGCAGGTAGATCGAGTCGCCGTCCTCGGCGACGACGCGCATGGCGAGCAGCTCCTCGAAGAACCACCGGCTCTCCGCCGGTTTCGGGGTCAGCAGTTCGACGTGGGCGAGGTGGGCGACGTCGAACGACGTGTCGGCGGTCATGGGGGCGTCCTCTCTGACGTTCGTGCGGTTACGGGCGCGGTCTCGGGAAGACCGTGCCGTCGAAGAGCTTGCGGGCGGTGCGGAGCGAGAACGAGGTGCCGCGCCACGTCCCGTCGGCGTCGCGGGTGACGCGCACGCGCGACGGGAAGGTGCCGCTGGGATGCTCGACGGCGGTCTCCTCACCGGTGAGCGGGCCGGCGAGGTCGTGCCCCACGGCGCCGGGAATGCGCAGCGCCGCGGCGACGGATGCCGCCATCAGCACGCCGATCGCCGTGTGCACGCGGGCCGGGATGAAGGCGCGGGTCGAGATCGCGCCGCCGTCGTGGGGCGGCGAGAGCAGGATCAGCTTCGGCACCGTCTGCTGCGCGACGTCACCGAGCCCCATCCGCGGACCCGCCTCGAGTCGGATGCGCTCCAGGCGCCCGGCCAGCTCGGCATCGCCCTCGAGCGCGCTCGGCGACTCGGTGCCGGCCACGCCGAAGTCGTCCGCGCGCAGCAGCACCACCGGCATCCCGTTGTCGATGAGCGTGACCGTGTGCCCGTCGATGTCGTCCGTCGGGGTGCCGGTGGGCAGAAGCGGCTTTTCGGGGCCTCCGCCGACCTCGAGCTCGATCGCGGATGCCGCGCCCGGCACGCCGTCGATGACCGCGTCGCCGTCGTACTCGGGGCGTCCGTCGACGGTGGCGAACTCGGCGGTGGCGAGATCGCCGGTGTTGAGCAGCCGGATCCGCACCGTCGTGCGCTCGCCGGTCGCGGGCACGAGTCCGCGCTCGACCGCGAACGGCCCGATGCCGGCGAGCAGGTTGCCGCAGGTCTGCGCGTCGCCGACGGTCGCGGTGTCGACGCCGACCTGCAGGAACAGGTAGTCGACGTCGATCCCCTCAACTGGCGAACGGGACACGATCGCCACCTTGCTGGTGAGTGGGTGGGCGCCGCCGATGCCGTCGATCTGGCGCGGGTCGGGCGATCCCATGATCCGCAGCAGCAGGTCGTCGCGCGCTGCGGGGTCGCTGGGCAGGTCCGACGCGAGGAAGTACGCCCCTTTGGACGTGCCGCCGCGCATGAGCATGCAGCGGATGCCGTCGCGCACCGCCGAGGCTGCGTCAGGCGCGCCCATCGCCCCGGGCCTCGTAGTCGGCCTGCGTCACGTACTCGATGCCGAGCTCGGACAGGAGGGGCCGCAGCCCTTTGCGGTCGAGGCTGAGCTCGCCGCCGCGGTACGCGGCACGGTCGGCCTCCTCCTTCGCGAGGCGCGCATCGGCGGCGGCGAGCGCCTGATCCGCCCCGACCCGTGGCACCCGCAGCACGCCGTCGTCGTCGGCGACGACGACGTCGCCGGGAGCGACGGTGACGGCCCCGAGGGTGATCGGCACGTTGACCGAGCCGGGCGTCGCCTTGACCGTGCCCTGCGCGAAGACCGCGGCCGACCACACTGCAAAGCCCAGGGCGCGGAGCTCGGCGACGTCCCGCACCCCCGTCGTGGTGACGAGCCCGCGCACACCGCGGGCGTGGAGCGCCGTCGCGAACAGTTCGCCGAACGCCCCGTCGACCGAGGGTGACGTTGTCGTCACGACGAGCACATCGCCCGCGCGGCACTGCTCGATCGCCGCGTGGATCATGAGGTTGTCGCCCGGGTGGCTCAGTACGGTGACGGCGGCGCCGGCGATGCGCACGCCATCCTGGATGGGACGGATGCCGGGACCCACGAGTCCCGTCCGGCCCATCGCCTCGTGCACCGTCGCCACGCCGTGCACGCCCAGCGCGTCGACGGTCGCCGCGTCTGGGCGGGCGATGTCGGTGACGATGACGGCGGTCACGGCATCCGTCCGTCCAGAACCGCGCCCCCGCCTGTGGTCGCACTCGCGCTCATGACAGCGCCTGGGTGACCTGCGGGAAGTGCCGCATGTACGCCTCGCCCATCGTGTCGTGGGGGAGTCCGAGGTTGGGGCCGGCGTTGCGCTTGAGCTGCACGCCGCGGCGGACCGCGAGGTCGGTGTAGTACGACCACATGTGCTTCTGCGCGGGCAGGCACTCCATCGCCGCGCGCTTGCGCGGGAACGCCTCGGTGATGTCGAGCAGCACGTTCGGAGTGAAGTCGCACTGCTCGGGCTGATGCGGCTCGAAGAAGAACACGGGCGGGGCGCCGATGATGTCGTCCTTCGAGGGGAAGCTTCCGTCGGAGTTCGCCACGCCGATCGCCTGCGCCAGCACGCGGGCTTCGAGCGCCATCCGCGCCGCCGCGGGGTGATCGCCGTTGTAGGGATCGCGCAGCGTGTGCGTGAGCACCACCGTGGGCTGCACGCGCCGGTACAGGTCGACCAGGCGCGAGACGGCGTCGCGCGACTCGACGAGCGGGTAGTCGCCCAGGTCGAGGAACTCGATCTCGGCTCCGAGAGCGGATGCCGCGGCCTCGGCCTCGTCGCGGCGGATGCGCTTGATCTCGTCCAGGGACTTGCCGTCGAGCCACTGGCTGGCCGACTCGCCGCGCTCGCCGTACGACAGGCAGGCGACCACCGCGCGCTGGCCGCGGAGGGCCGCGGCGGCGATCGCGCCGCCTGCCCGCCAGACGAAGTCGCCGGCGTGGGCGCTGACGACGAGGAGCGTGTCGGCAGTGTCTGTCATGGGGCCAGCGAATCACACCCATGGCGAAATGGTCAACAAATTGTCTACAATCGTGGCGACCATATACCTCTGGACGTAGGTATAGCGGACACGTAGCATCGCGCTCAGGTACCCCGAAACACTGGACGAGGAAGTCGAGGAACTCATGGCGAGCAACCTGCAGGAGCTCATGGACGAACGGGGGAGCGTCGTCGAGATGCTGCGGAACTCGCAGCTCGGCACCTACATCTACCCCGTCGTGCCCGCGGAGTTCACGAACTGGCGACGCGAGCAGAAGGCCTGGCGCGAGACGGCGGTGCTCTACGACCAGACGCACCACATGGTGAACTTCTTCATGACCGGCCCCGACGCGCTGAAGCTGCTGTCGGACACCGGCATCAACTCGTTCGCGAACTTCCCGGTGAACACCGCCAAGCAGTTCGTGCCGACCTCATCGACCGGCGGGGTGATCGGCGACGGCATCCTGTTCCACCTCGCCGAGCACGAGTACGTCTACGTCGGCCGCGCGCCCGGCGCCAACTGGCTGCAGTTCCACGCCGAGACCGGCGGCTACGACGTCGAGACCCGCTACGACGACCGCTCGCCGTCGCGGCCGTACGGCGAGGCGGTGACGCGGGAGTTCTATCGCTTCCAGATCCAGGGCCCGAACGCCTGGCAGATCATCGAGAAGCTCGCGGGCCGCGAGGTCGAGCAGGTGCGGTTCTTCCACATGGGAGAGCTCGAGATCGCCGGCGAGCACGTGCGCACGCTCCGGCACGGCATGGCCGGAGCGCCCGGCCTCGAGATCTGGGGGCCGTACGCGCAGCACGGGAGGATCCGGGATGCCGTGCTCGAGGCGGGGCGCGAGTTCGGCATCGAGCCGTGCGGTTCGCGCGCCTACTCCTCGAACACTCTCGAGTCTGGGTGGATCCCGTCGCCCCTTCCCGCGATCTACACCGGCGGAGACATCGAGCGGCGTTACCGCGAGTGGCTGCCGGCGAGCAGCTACGAGGCGATCAACGCCCTCGCCGGATCGTTCGTATCGGACGACGTCGAGGACTACTACCTCAACCCGTGGGACCTCGGCTACGGCTCGTTCGTGAAGTTCGACCACGACTTCATCGGCCGCGAGGCCCTCGAGCAGGTCGATCCCGAGGCGCAGCGCAAGAAGGTCACGCTCGCCTGGAACGACGAGGACCTGAGCCGGATCCTCACGAGCGTGCTCGATCGTGAGGGACCCGGCTACCAGTTCTTCGACCTGCCGAACGCGAACTACGGCTCGTCGAACTACGACGCCGTCATCGACGCGGACGGCAGTCACGTCGGGCTGTCGCTCTTCACCGGCGTCACCGCGAACGAGAAGCGCGGCCTGTCGCTCGCGACCGTCGATCGCGACGTGCCGATCGGTGCGGAGGTGCGCGTGGTGTGGGGCGAGCCCGACGGCGGCTCGCGCAAGACCACGGTCGAGCCGCACGAGCAGATCGCGGTGCGCGCCGTGGTCAGCCCGGTGCCCTACGCCGAGACCGTGCGGCAGGAGTATCACGGCGGCTGGCGCACCGCGGGAGTGGCCTAGCCGCCCGAAGGAGGTTCGACGTGGCACGCGGCTCGGACGGCGAGTCCGTCCTGCACAAGCACCTGCGGGTGCTGCAGGCGTTCGACGTGCTGCGCCCGTTCCTCACGCTGACCGAGATCGTGGAGGCGACCGGCCTCGCCGTGTCGACCACCCACCGCCTCGTCGCCGAGCTCGAGCGGGAGGGCCTGCTCGAACGGATGCCGGACCGCTCGTACCGGCTCGGCATCCGGCTGTGGGAGTTCGCGTCGCGGACCCCCGGCGCCCTGGGCCTCCGCGAACTCGCGCGGCCGTGGCTGGAGGCCGTGCACTCGCGCGTGCGTCAGCACACGCAGCTCGGGGTGCTGAGCGGACGGGACGTGCTCTTCATCGAGCGCCTCTCGACCCGGGAGGCCGTGGTCAACGCCACCGTGATCGGCGGCCGCGTGCCGCTGCCGGTCAGCTCCAGCGGCCTGGTGCTGCTCGCCCACTCCGAGCCGGGCATCGTGGCCGACGTCATCGCGGCCGGCTGGCCGGCATACACGTCGGCGACGATCCGCACCGGGGAGGAGCTGCGAGCGCGGCTGCGCCGGGTGCGGGCGGACGGGTTCGCGGTCACCGACGGGCACATCCATCGCGAATCACGGGGCATCGCCGTGCCGGTCCTCGATGCGCACGGCCTGGTGCACGCGTCGCTGGGTGTCGTCGTGCCGAACGACGGCACCTCGCCGCAGGCGGCGGTCGAGCTCCTCACCGTGGCGGCGGCGGGCATCTCGCGTGCGCTCGAGGCGGCGGGCGGGGCGGGCGGGCACGGCATGCGGACGCTCGCCAGCACCTCCCGGAAATCGCTGGACTACTTCGCGTCGCTCGACGCCCACACCCTGCCGTCGGCATCTGCCGGCTGATCGGCGCCAGCGGAGGCCCCGGGGCGAACCCCGGGGCCTCCGCACATCACGACGAGACGGCTCGCGCGATCATCCCGTCACGCAGACGTACGAGCTCGCGTCGTCGATCGATCCGGAGCCGGTGTACTGCGGCCACGCCGGGTACTCGCACATCGGGCGCGTGCGATCGGCGCCCGCGTTGCCGTCGCTCGCGACGAGGCCGGACGGGGCGACGCCGTGTTCGACCCAGTCGACGATGGCGTCGAGGCCGTCGTACTGCGCCACGAACCGACCCTGGCCGTGGCCCCAGCCGGGCACCATGTAGAACTTCGCGAACTTGTCGAGGCGCTTGCCGAACTCGTCCTGGAGCGCCTCCCAGTACTGCACCGTGTTGTGCGGCGTGATGAAGTCGTCGATGGTGCCGTGCGTCAGGATGACCTTGCCCCCGTGTGCGCGGAACTGGTTGAGCGAGACATCCGTCACGTCCATGATCTCGCCCACCTCCTGCACCCGGTCGGCGTAGTCCAGCGGATCGACCGTGTACGGGTCGAAGCCGGGGGGATCACCCGCGACGCCGTACCGCATGGTGGCCTCGAACACTGCGAACTGCAGCCCCTGCGCCTGCGCGCTGGTGCCGAAGCCCGCGAAGCCCTGGTACAGGGCGCCCTCGAGGAGTGCGCTCTTCGCGAAGATCGAGTTGCCCTCGATGTCGATGCCCAGGTCGTAGTCGGTGCTGATCTTCACGGCGGCCGCGATCTCGACGTCCGAGAGGCACGTGTCGACGGCGGCGGCATCCACTCCCGCCGGACAGGCGAGCGACTGGATGTCGAACGCCGCGTCGCAGCCGGCGACATTGCTGACGATGCCGTCCGCGGCGCCGTCCAGCCCGTCGCAGGTGGCGTAGACCGCGTTCGTGATCGTCGCCGTCTCGGCGGAGTTGAGGTGCCCGGCGCCGCCCTCGAGCTGCAGCGCGTCGCGGAAGTTGACCGCGCCCACGTGCATCATCGTGACGTTGTAGGCCGGGTAGTTCGCGATGACGCCGTCATAGTCCTTCGGGTAGCGCGCCGCCGCGTCGAGGGCCTCGTGCCCGCCCTGGGAGCCGCCGATGAAGTACGACCACTCGGCCTCCATGCCGTAGGCCGCCTCGATGACGACCGCAGCGGCATCGTGCGCCTTCTTGACGGACCACTGCCCGTAGTTGAGGAACAGCTCCTCGTCGAGCTGGAAGGTGCCGTCGAATCCGGGCGCTCCCTGGTGGCCGCCGTCGGAGCCGAGGGTGACCCAGCCCTGCGAGAGCGCGGTCGGGGTGCCGGCCGGCTGAGCGGTGTAGGCACCGGTCGCGGTGACCAGGGACCCGTCGAACCCGCCGCCGCCGAACTGCAGCGTGCGCTCGTTCCAGAGGGCGGGGAGGTTGACCCGGAACTGCATGTCCTGCGGTGCCGAGACCGCACGGATCCAGCCGGTGACCGCGCAGTAGCTGCCGGCGGCATCCCACACCGCCGTCTCGACATCGGCGCCGTTGGTCGGCAGTCCGATGTCCTTCGCGGGTATCGTGAGCCCGGCGAGCGACGTGCACTCCGATGCGGTGAGGGTGGGCGCTCCGGCGTGGGGACCGCCGGGCGCTGCCGTGGCGGTCGAGAGGCCGGCCGTGAGGACGAGAGCTGCGGCGATGCCCAGCGACACCGCTGACAGCCGCCTGAACGTGGATTTCATCGACGCTCCTTCGCGTTGTGAACCGCAGCCGCCGTGGGGTCGGCGCCGTGCGTGTGCGGCGAGGATGGCATCCGCTCGCGCCGGCGGCAACGGCACTTCCGTCCAATGCGCTTCGCCGTTGTGCCGAGCGGGGATTGCGAGTAAGTTGCCGACCTCGGGTCGCGCGGGCCCACGGATATCGGTCGTTGAGCGGAGGGCGCTCTGGCGCCCGAAGACGAAACGCTGGCGACCGAGCGCTCGCGTCGGGTCTGGCGCGTTTCGTCTCTGCGTTTCGTCTCGCAAGCTCGCTCAACGACTCGCTTGCTCAACGACCGGACTCGTCGCGGTCGGCGACGAGCCGCTCGAACCACGCGAGCGTCGCACGGGTCATGTCGGCGGGCTGCCCCGACGACTCGAGCGCTGCCAGGGCCGCGCGCACCTCGTGCTCGCGCCGCACGGCGTGCAGGGTCGAGCCGTCGACGAGCCGGTCGACGAGCGCGGCGCCGTCCGGACCCAGCTCATCCGCCATCTGCGCGCGCAGCCACTCCTCGGCGCCGGCGGCGCGCGCGGCGCCGAGCCCCTCGAGCACGAGGGCCGCCAGCCCCTTCATGAACACGCTCCGAAGCAGCCGCAGGCGCGCGGCTTCGCCCGCTTCGCCGTCGATGACCTCGACGGGCACCTCGAACGGGCCCACGAGCTCGGCGAACTCGCGTGCCCCGGTCCCGCTCGCGAGGAGCGGCGTCCGGTGCCCGGCGCGCACCACGGGTGCGAGCACCGCGACGTCGGCCATCGCGAGCCCGCGGTCGGCGGCGAGGCGCGCGATGCGCTGCTTGAGCTCGGGGGCGGCGGTGTTGAGATCGGCGTAGACCGCCCCCGCGGCGATGTGCGGCAGCGCCTCGCGGGCGACGGATGCCGCGGCATGCCCGGTGACGAGGCTCAGCGTGACGTCCGCCGCGGCGACGGCGTCGGCCAGCGTCGCGAACTGCGGCACGTCGGGGTCGCCGAGGTCGTGGGCGGGGTCGAAGGCGCGGACGTCGGCCCCGGCGTGCGCCAGGCCGCGGGCGTAACGACGGCCGGCCTCGCCGAGGCCGAGGATCGCGATCGTCGTCATGGCCGACAACCCTAGAGCACCGGCGCAGGCCCGATGCCGGCGCCGGGGGTGGGGTGGGAGGTGCCCGGAGCGACCGGAGCGCCCGCGTCGTGCGGGTCGGTGTCGAGGCTCTCGAGGTACTCGAGGGAGCGGCGCGACCCGCTCACGAGCGAGCGGATGCCGTGGGTGCGCTCGTCGACGTCGGGCCTGTAGGCGGCAGCGAGCTCGCGCGCGATGCCGGTCGCGGCGCGGCGCAGCAGCTCGGCGTAGCCGTGGGTCGAGGCGCCGTCGTTGGGCACCACCACGCCGATCGCGGCGTAGACGATGCCGCCCGGTCCCATCACCGGCACAGCGATGCCGCGCGATTCGGGGTGGATCGCGCCCTCCGTCACGGCGTACCCGTCCTCGCGCACGCGCCGCAGCTGCGCGCGCAGCTCGGCGCCCGTGCGGATGGTGCGCTGCGTGTACGGACGCAGCCCGCGCGCGATCACGTCGTTCACGAGGGCGTTGTCGGCGTAGGCCAGCAGTGCGAGTCCGGTGGACGACGCGTGAAGCGGGATGCGGCCGCCGATGAGCGTCGCGTTCACGACGGCCTCGCGGGTCGACATCCGGTCGATGAACAGTACGTCGCGCCCGCTCAGCACCCCCAGCTGGGCGTGCTGTCGCACCCGTTCGTGCACGGCGCCCAGCCAGGGCCGCGCGATCTCGCGGAGGCCCACCGCACCCGGCGTGCGGCTGGCGAACTCCCACAGCCGCACGCCGAGGCGGTACGTGCGGTCGGGCAGCCGCTCGAGCAGCCCCTCGCGCTCGAGCTCGGCGATCAGCCGGTGCGCGCTCGAGCGGGGAACACCCGCGGCGTCCGCGATCTCGCTGAGCGTGAGGAACGGATGCCACGCGTCGAAGCTCTCGAGCACGCGCAGGTGGCGGTGCAGCACCGACTCGCCCGCAGATCCTCGTGCCACGGCATCCTCCTCGATGACGCCGCCATCGTAACCCCGCGCTCGCCGGAGTTCCGTTCAGCGGAAGCCGGGGGCGTTTCGTCTCGCTCGTTCCTCGCTCGCTCAACGACCGGGACCCGGTCGTTGAGCGAGCGAAGCGAGACGAAACGCGCCGAACGCGGCTCAGGCGTTCGCGCGATAGACCGTCCGGGCGTAGTCGTGGTACGGCGCGGGAGCGACGGTCGCGCGGATCCGCACCTGGCGGTGGTCGGCGTCGACCGAGTCCTTGCGCGAGACCGGGTCCTCGCCCCACACCACCTCGACCTCGTCGCCGTCGCGCAGCGCCACGTCCAGGGTGGCCAGCGACATGTAGAGCTGGTCGTACGCGACGTAGCCGGCATCCGTCGAGATCCCCACGCGCTCGCCGCCCTTCAGGATCTCGTCCATCTGGTACAGCCCGTAGCGGGCCTTCGGGAAGTCGAGGTACTTGGCCGGGGTGCCGGGCTCGACCTGCGAGCGGACGACCGCCGCGACGTCGTCGGCGTTCCAGATCAGCGTGACCTTGCGGCGGCGCTGGTTCTCGGCGTGCTTCTCGAGCGCCTCGCGCCCGTGGAAGTCGTGGTCGAAGCGCACCGAGCGCCCGAGGCCGATGTCGAACGGCGTCAGGTAGAAGTCGTGGACGTCGCTCGAGTACAGCGAGCCGGCCACCGAGCCGATGCGCGCGGCGGGGAGCCAGGCGCGGTACTCCGCGAAGTCGTCGTCGAACACGGCGGGGAAGGGGGTCGGCACCCAGCCCGACTCCAGCGGCGACGACGAGTACGCCTTGGCTCCGACGCGGCGGATGTCGTGCTCTGCGCCGGCCTCCATGAGGGCGTTCAGGACGATCTCGTTGTCCTCCCACGGTCCGTAGAACTCGAACCCTGGCTGCCCCGCCATGCCGTGGCGGAGCGCCTTGACCGGGCGCCCGGCGATGGTCACGTCGCCGATGTGGAAGAACTTGATCTCGGGCGCCGGCCCGCCGAACACCTTCTCCATGACGAGGTCGGCGTGGGGGCCCTGCAGCTCGTAGCGGTAGAACGTCGGCGGCCCTTGGCGCATGTGCGAGTTCGCCTCGAGGCGGTATCGCACGTCCTTGCCGGCATCCTGAGCCTTCTCGACGTTGAAGCGCACCCAGTCGATGAGGATGTGGTGCCCGATGAGCACGAGACCCTCGGGGCCCTCGGCGTTGTAGAACAGGATGCCGTCGCCGATGAGGTAGCCGTCCTGGTTCACCGAGATGAGCTGCTTCGCGACGCCCGGTCGGAACGTCGAGAAGGTGTTCGGCGAGATCGAGCTCAGGAGCGGGATGAGGTCGGCGCCGTCGAGGAACAGCTGCGTCATGTGGTGCGACTGGTCCATGAGCGCGACCGACGTGTTCCAGGCCCGCTGCTCGTCGCGCCAGTTCGTGAACTCCGGTGCGACCGGGAAGGTGAATGCCGGCCAGTTCTGGTTGCGCAGCAGCTCCACCGCGCTGCCTGCGCGATCGATCGCCTGGGCAAGTGTCTCTGCTGAGTCGTTCGTGGTCATCGTCGACCCTCCTTCGTTGTTGCGGAAGCTGCGGTCAGCGTAAGAGCTCCTCTCGGCGGCTTGTCTTGGCTGTTCCGTTGAACGGAATCGGATGCCGCATCCCCCGGTCGGGCGGGCCAGCATCGAATCGCAGGGTCACGGTTGCGAAACTTCACACCAAAATCGTTGACAATCTTTCCGGGGATCCGTAGTTTTCCCAGCAGGGGAGGACTCGAGTCCCCTTGATGACCACACGCGACGACGCGAAAGGTGGGGCCATGGGCGCTCGGCTCGCAGTCCGCGATGTCAGCCTTCACTTCGGCGGCGTCAAGGTGCTCGAGGACGTGAGCTTCACCGTCGAGCCGGGCCAGATCTTCGGCCTGGTCGGGCCCAACGGCGCCGGCAAGACGTCTCTCTTCAACTGCGTGAGCGGTCACTACCGGCCGAACGCCGGCTCCATCACGATCGACGACGTCGAGGTCGTCGGGTCGTCCCCGGCCACGCTCGCGCGGCAGGGGCTCGCGCGCACATTCCAGCATCCCGCGCTCCAGTTGCGTGAGACCGTGCTCGAGAACGTGCTCCTCGGCGCCCATACGCGCCTTCCCGGCGGTCCGGTGGAGTGGTCGCTGCGGCTGCCGCGCACCGTGCGCGCCGAGAAGGCGCTGCGGCAGGAGGCACTCGACCTGCTGGAGCGCAACGGCCTCGGGTGGGCCGCCAAGATGCGGGCCGACGAGCTGTCGCACGGCCTGCACAAGGGCATCGAGCTCTGCCGCGCGCTGCTCACCCACCCTGGCCTCCTCCTCCTCGACGAACCGGCGGCAGGGCTCCCGCACGCCGAGGTGGAGCAGCTCATCGAGACGGTGCGGCGGGTGCGCGATGAAGACATCACGGTGGTGATCGTCGAGCACAACATGGGGCTCATCTCGGCGCTCACCGACCGTGTCGTGGTGCTCGATCACGGCCGCAAGCTGATGGAGGGCTCGGCCGCGGAGGCGCAGGCCGACCCCCGCGTCATCGAGGCCTACATCGGGAAGGACGCGGTCGATGACGCTGCTTGAACTGGCCGACGTGCGCGCCTTCTACGGCCGCATCCAGGTACTGGAGGGCGTCTCGCTGACGGTCCCCGACGGCGGCGCGGTCGGCATCCTCGGCGCGAACGGCGCCGGAAAGACCACGACGCTGCGCGCGATCTCGGGCACCGTGCGCTCGACGGGAACGATCCGATTCGACGGCAAGGACCTGCGGGGACTGCGTCCCGACCAGGTCGCCGCACTCGGGATCGCGCACGTGCCGGAGGGGCGCGGCACGCTCGGCGATCTGACGGTGCGGGAGAACCTCAGGGTCGGCGCCTACAAGCGCAAGGACCGCAAGGGCATCGCGTCGGACATGGACTACTGCCTCGACCTGTTCCCGCAGCTGCAGGACCGGATCCGCTCCAACGGCTCAGCGCTCTCGGGCGGCGAGCAGCAGATGCTCGCGATCGCCCGCGCCATCATGTCGAAGCCGCGGCTGCTGCTGCTGGACGAGGCATCCCTCGGTCTCGCTCCCGGCACCGCGAAGAGCGTGTACCAGGCGATCGGCCGGCTGCGCAGTGAATCGGGTATCGCGATGCTCGTGGTCGAGCAGAACGCCAACCTCGCCTTCACTCTCGTCGACAGCGCCACGGTGCTCGAGACCGGGCGGAACGCCCTCACCGGCTCGTCGGCGGAGCTCAAGGGCATGGACGAGATCCGCCGCGCGTACCTGGGAGGCTGACGTGGGCACGTTCATCCAGCTCGTCATCGACGGCCTCTCGACCGGCTCGATCTACGCCGCCCTCGCGCTCGCGATCGTGCTGGTGAACCAGGCGACCGGGCTCATCAACTTCGCGCAGGGCGGCATGGCGGTGCTGTCCGCCTACATCGCGTGGGCGCTGAACGGTCTCGGCATCCCGCTCCTGCTCGCGATCCTCGCAGCCGTCGTCATCTCGTTCTTCCTCGGAGCCGTCATCGAGCGGTATCTCATCCGGCGCTTCGAGCGCGGCGACCCTGACACCGCCGTCGTCGTGACGATCGGCCTGCTCACCTTGATCACGGGGTTCTGCGCCTGGATCTGGACGTACAACAACCGGCTGTTCCCCTCGCTGTTCCCACTGGAGACCATCCAGATCGCGGGGGCGGTGGTCAGCGTCCGCTCGCTCGGCACCTTCATCGTGATCGTCGCATGCATGCTGCTGCTGCAGGCGCTGTTCCTGGGCACCAAGCTCGGTCTCGCGTTGCGGGCAGTCGCGATCAATCCCGCGTCCGCCGCGTTCTCGGGCGTGAACGTCGGCCGCAACCTCATGATCGGCTGGGGGCTGGCCGCCGTGCTCGGCGCGGTCGCGGGCGTGCTCGTGGCGCCGCAGCTGACCCTGACGCCCGGGATGATGGACTCCGCCCTCGTCTACGCGCTCGCCGCGTGCATCCTCGGCGGCCTGTCGAGCCCCGTCGGGGTCGTGGTGGCCGCGTGGCTCATCGGCGTGCTCGAGAACCTCGCCGCCGTCTACGTGCCGTTCATCGGTCACGACCTGAAGATCGCGGTGCCCTTCATCCTGATCTTCGTCGTGCTCTTCTTGCGGCCACAGGGCCTGTTCGGGCGGAAAGCGGTGGTGCGCGTCTGATGGCTGCGAACACGGACCTCTCCAACCGGTCGCCCCTCCTCGAGCGCCCCTGGGTGCGCTGGGCCGTCATCGGCCTCGTCATCGTGCTGATGATCGTGCTGCCGCTGATGCTCCCGGAGTTCGCGAACCAGACGATCGCGCGCATCGGCGTCTTCGCCGTCGCCGTCCTGGGACTCAACGTCGTGATGGGCTACACCGGCCAGGTCTCGCTCGGCCAGATCTTCTTCGTCGGCGTCGGCGCCTACGTCACGGCGTTCGGGGTCAACGCCGACTGGAACATCCTGCTCGTCTTCGTGCTCGCGTGCCTCGTCCCCGCGGTCATCGGCCTGGTCATCGCCCTCGCCGCCGCGCGGCTCGGCGGACTCGCCATCGCCATGGTCACGATCGCGCTGCCGATCATCGGCGTGCCCCTCGCCAAGCGCCTGTCGGACTTCACGGGCGGCTCGCAGGGCACCTCCGCCCGCTTCTCGGGCGCACCGGAGTGGACCGGCCTGTACGACGACCAGTGGCAGCTGTACATCGTCTTCCTCATCGGCGGCATCACCTTCATGCTCACGCGCAACCTCGTGCGGGGCAAGTACGGCAGGGCCTTCGCGATCGTGAAGGGGAACGAGGCGGTCGCCGGGTCGCTGGGCGTGTCGCCATACCGCTATAAGGTGCTCGCGTTCACCATCGCCTCGCTCATCGGCGGCGTGAGCGGCTTCCTCTACATGGTCGTCATCCAGTACACCTCGCCCGAGACGCTGCACTTCGGCCACTCGATCGAGCTGCTCGCGTCGATGGTGATCGGCGGCGCCGGCAGCATCCTCGGCTCGCTCCTCGGGGGCATCTGGTACGTGCTGCTGCCGCAGGTCACCAACCTCATCGACCCGAACATCACCGCCATGCTGCAGGGCGCCATCCTCCTGGTCGTGCTGTTCATCCTGCCGGGCGGCCTGGTCTCGCTCCCGAGCCTGTGGCGGCGACGCGGGCGCGAC
>NZ_MWLQ01000011.1 GCF_010634855.1 Microbacterium sp. B35-30
GTCGCGCCCGCGTCGCCGCGTCCCCTGCGCCGGCAGCCGACACCGCGGTACTGGAAGCCGCGCCGCACGACGCGATCCAGTTCGCCGATGTCGTGGAGCGTCCGCTCGAACGTCCGCGGTCGACGCCGCCGGTGCGCAAGTTCGCGAAACAGCTGGGCGTTGATCTCGCCCTCGTCGAGGCATCCGGCGCGTCCGGCGTGATCACCCGCGCCGACGTCGAGGCGTACGCCGAGCGGGTGGGAGCGGTCGCCGCCCCGGTGGTCGACTCCGAGTCGCGTGAGCCGGTCGAGCGGTTCGAGCTGCCCGCACCGGACAGCGCAGGCGAGCGCACGACCCGCACGCCGATCCGCGGTGTCCGGCGCATGACGGCGGAGGCGATGGTGCGCAGCGCCTTCACGGCGCCGCACGTCACGACCTTCCTGACGGTCGACGTCACCGCGACGAGCGAGCTCATCGCCTCGCTGCGAGCCGACCGCCAGCTGCAGGACCACCGGATCGGCGTCATGGCCGTCGCCGCGAAGGCCGTGTGCCTGGCGCTGGCGCGCCACCCCGGCCTCAACTCGAAGTGGGACGAAGACGCCGGCGAGATCGTCGAGCACCATTATGTGAACCTCGGCATCGCCGCGGCTACGGGGCGCGGGCTGGTCGTGCCCAACATCCGCGACGCACAGGAGCTGAACCTGGTGGAGCTGGCCGACGCCATCCGCGGTCTCGCCGAGACCGCGCGCGCCGGCAAGACGGCCCCGGCCGACATGATGGGCGGGACATTCTCGATCACCAACGTCGGCGTGTTCGGCGTCGACGCCGGCACGCCGATCATCAACCCGGGGGAGGCCGGCATCCTCGCGATCGGCGCGGTACGACGCCAGCCCTGGGAGCACCGCGGTGAGATCGCCCTGCGCGACGTGATGACGCTCGCGCTGTCGTTCGACCATCGGCTGGTCGACGGGGAGCAGGGCTCCCGCTTCCTGGTCGACGTCGCCGACATCCTCCGCGAGCCCGGGCGGGCGATGCTGCTGCGCTAGCAGGCCACTGACCGGCCGGCACCTTGGGGGTCGGCCGGTCAGCTCCTCTTCGGGTAGAAGAGACCGAGGCCGTGCTGCTGGAGCACGTCGTACGCCTCGGCGTACGACTCGGGCTCCGGTGCGTCCGGCGGTCCGTACCGCGCGAGCAGGAGGCCCAGCAGCCCGCGCCCGGGAGGACTGAGCGGCTTGGCCTGGTGCGCGCCGTCACGGAGGTCGATGCGCTCGTCCTCGTGCGGATTGGGCGGCACATACATCGGGTGCACGAGCGGCCAGGTGGACGGGTCTCGCGGGACGTCGAGGTTGACCACCGAGAACAGGTCGCGGGCGGTCGCGTCGCGGCGCGTGAGCGGGCGCAGGCCGTGCAGACGTGCGAGGGTCGCGATCACGGCGCCGTGGTGCATCTCGTCGTGCACGATGGTGCCGCTGCGCGTGTACGCCGAAACGGCGATCGCGGGAACGCGCACGCCCAGGCGATCGAACGTGAAGCCCATCTCACCGGGTGCGTCGTAAGCGACGGGCGGCACGGCGACCGGGGGAGGGACGTGGTCGTACGTGCCCCCGTGCTCGTCGAACGTGATCAGCAGGAGCGTGTTCAGCGCGTTCGAGCCGTCCGGCGTGGTGCTGGCCCTGATGGCGTTGTAGACGTCGGCGACGAGCTTCTCGCCGGCGCGCACATCCGAGACGGCGGAATCGAGCACCGGCGCGCCGTCGACCTCGCTCTCGCGGTACACGCCGAAGGGCGGGTGGAAGTCGTTGTGGTTGTAGACCATCCGCGGCTCGATGAACGCGTACGCGGGCAGCCGGCCGGCGGCGGCATCGTCGAAGAACTCCGACATGTGGCCGAAGCGGCCGGTGCGCCAGTACTGCTCGACAGCCGGCGCGTGCATCATGCCGGTGAGCGAGACGAGCTGCATCTCGTCGAAGTACACCTTCCACGGGATCCCGGCCTCTTCGAGGCGGTTGAAGATCGTGGGCGCCGCAGGCGCGTCCAGCCATTTGTCGTAGCCGCCGCCGTGCTTGTTCGTGACGAATCCGTGCGACGTGGAGGCGTGGAAGAAGGACCGGTTGCAGTAGGTCTGCGAGGGCACAGCGGCGAACCAGGCGTCGAAGACCGCGAAGCCCTTCGCGAGAGTGGAGAGCACCGGCAACTGCTCGGGCGAGAAGCCGCCCATGATGTGGGAGGCCTCCTCCAGCGTCGGCGCCTTCCCGCGACGCAGCCGCTCGACGTTGTTCCAGTAGTCGCGGACGAAGCCATCCATCGTCGGGACCACATGATCGAAGCCGGGTTCGGAGCGCGCGGGCATGGCGGCCAGGTCGAGCGAACCCTCGCGCACACCGAGCTCATGCCCGATGGCGGCGCCTGCCGCCGCTCCGACCGCTCCACCGACCACGAGCCCGGCCGTCGCGATGCCGCCGAGCTTCAGGAAGTCGCGCCGCGAGCTGTCGATGCCGTCGGAGTGCCGGCGTGCGACGTCGCTCGCCTCACCGTGAGCCGCCGGCTGCGCGTCGTCCGTGTGGCCATCCCCCGCCATGGTGGGTCCAGATTAGGGCACGCGGGCGGGTCAGGCGGTCAGCGAGGCGTGGGCCATCGAGTGGAGGATGCCGCGCAGGTCGCGTTCGCCGGGGCGCGAGCGTGACGCGTGCACGGTGTGGGGCGTCGAGTTGATGAGCCCGAAGCACGCGTGCGCGCGCACGCGCAGATCGTCGTCATCGCGGTCCGGATGGATGGTGGAGAGGATGCCGATCCACACCTCGACGTATTCGCGCTGGAGGCGCCGCACCGTGTGCCGGTCGTCGTCGCTGAGGCTGGCCAGATCGCGATCCTGGACCCGGATGACGTCGGCGTCACGGAGAGCGAACTCGACGTGGAACGCGATGATGGCCTCGAGCTGATCGGCCGGCTGGTCGAGCGAGGACAGCACGGCCCGTCCGCCCGCCAGCAGCCGCTCGCTCACCTCGAGGAGGATGGCACCTAGCAGCGCCTGCTTGTTGGCGAAGTGACGGTAGAGGGCGGGCCCGCTCACGCCGACGGCGCCGCCGATGTCTTCGAGGCTGACGCCGCTGAACCCGCGCTCGGCGAACAGGGTGGCCGCCTCACGGAGGATGGCGGCGTGGCGGTCCGCCTTCGCGCGGTCGCGGTCGGTGCCGGCGTTCGTCATTTCCGTACTCCGCTTGTCGGTTCCGTCAGGGCTTGTCATTTCAGTTAAGGATCGCTAACCTGAACCTCAGTTAGTGAACACTAACCAATCCGATCGCGTTCCGACAACGGGCGTGATCCGATCGTGACGTCGACGCAGATGACACGGGAGGCGCAGATGAGCGTGCTGAGCACCGCGGCGGTGCGCGACGACGCCTTCGCACGGGCGCATGCCGCCCAGCAGGAGCTGGCACAAGCGCTCCGCGAGCGGCTGGCCGCGGCATCCCTCGGCGGGCCCGCGGCCTCACGCGAGCGCCACGTCGCCCGCGGCAAGCTGCTGCCGCGTGACCGTGTCGCGCGGCTGCTCGACGAGGGGAGCCCGTTCCTCGAGGTCGCGCCCCTCGCCGCGGAGGGTCTGTACGGCGGGGACGCGCCGGCGGCCGGTGTCATCGCGGGCATCGGGCTGGTCCACGGACGCCAGGTGATGGTGGTGTGCAACGACGCGACGGTCAAGGGCGGCACGTACTATCCGCTCACCGTGAAGAAGCACCTCCGCGCGCAGGAGATCGCGTTCGAGAACCGCCTGCCGTGCGTCTATCTCGTCGACTCGGGCGGCGCGTTCCTGCCGATGCAGGACGAGGTCTTCCCCGACCGCGACCACTTCGGGCGCATCTTCTTCAACCAGGCACGGCTCTCGGCCGCCGGCATCCCGCAGATCGCCGCGGTGCTCGGCTCCTGCACCGCCGGCGGTGCGTACGTCCCGGCTATGAGCGACGAGACGGTCATCGTCCGGGGCCAGGGCACCATCTTCCTGGGCGGCCCGCCGCTCGTCAAAGCCGCGATCGGCGAGGTCGTCACCGCCGAGGAGCTCGGCGGTGGAGAGCTGCACGCCCGCCGCTCCGGCGTCGTGGACCACCTCGCCGAGGACGACGAGCACGCCCTCGAGATCGTCCGCGACATCGTCGCCACCCTGCCGCTGCCGGCCGCGCCCGCATGGGACGTCGTGCCGAGCGTGCCGCCCGCGGTCGACCCGTCCGACCTGTACGGGGTCGTCCCCGTCGACGTCAACCAGCCCTACGACGTGCGCGAGGTCATCGCGCGCCTCGTCGACGGCAGCGAGTTCCACGAGTTCAAGCGCGAGTACGGCGACACGCTGGTCACCGGCTTCGCCCGCCTCCACGGGCATCCCGTCGGCATCGTCGCCAACAACGGGGTGCTGTTCAGCGAGTCGGCGCAGAAGGGCGCGCACTTCATCGAGCTCTGCGACCAGCGCGGCACGCCGCTGCTGTTCCTGCAGAACATCTCCGGCTTCATGGTGGGACGGGATGCCGAGGCCGGCGGTATCGCGAAGGACGGCGCCAAGATGGTCACAGCCGTCGCCACCACGCGCGTCCCGAAGCTCACCGTCGTGATCGGCGGCTCGTTCGGCGCCGGCAACTACTCGATGTGCGGCCGGGCGTACTCGCCGCGGTTCCTGTGGACCTGGCCCGCGAGCCGCATTTCGGTGATGGGCGGGAACCAGGCCGCCTCGGTGCTCTCGACCGTCAAGCGCGACCAGCTGGAGGCCCGCGGCGAGGACTGGTCGCAGGCTGACCAGGCGGCGTTCGAGGCGCCGGTCCGTGCCCAGTACGAGGAGCAGGGGAGCCCTTACTACGCCACCGCCCGGCTCTGGGACGACGGCGTCGTGGACCCGCTCGACACCCGCGACCTGCTCGGACTCGCGCTGGACGTCGTCTCGCGCACACCGCTGCCCGAACCGCGCTTCGGCGTCTTCCGGATGTGATCCCCGTGACTCCTGCCCCGACCATCGAGCCCGCCGACGGCCCGCCCTTCTCGACCGTGCTGGTCGCCAATCGCGGCGAGATCGCACGCCGGGTGATCCGCACGCTGCGGCGGCTCGGCATCCGCTCGGTCGCCGTCTACAGCGATGCCGACGCCGCTGCGCCGCACGTGCGCGAGGCCGACGTCGCGGTGCGGATCGGGCCGGCTGCGGCATCCGCGTCCTATCTCGACATCGCCGCGGTGATCGCCGCCGCCCGCGAGACGGGTGCCGAGGCGATCCATCCGGGCTACGGGTTCCTCTCCGAGAACGCGGGTTTCGCGCGCGCCTGCGCCGACGCCGGGATCGTGTTCATCGGTCCGGGGGAGCGCGCCCTCGACGTGATGGGCGACAAGATCCGCGCGAAGGAGCACGTCACCGCGCACGACGTGCCGACCGTCCCCGGCTTCAGCGCCCTGAGAGACGACGGCACTGCGATGACCGACGCCGACATCGCCGCGGCGGCGGGCGAGGCGGGGTACCCGCTGCTGGTCAAGCCTTCAGCGGGCGGGGGTGGCAAGGGCATGCAGGTGGTGCGCGCGGCGACCGAGCTGCCGGAGGCGCTGGCCACGGCCCGGCGGGTGGCCGCCGCGGCATTCGGCGACGACACGCTGCTGCTGGAGCGTCTCATCGAGCGCCCGCGTCACATCGAGGTGCAGGTGCTCGCGGACGCGCACGGCACCGTCATCCATCTCGGCGAGCGCGAGTGCACGCTGCAGCGCCGGCATCAGAAGGTCATCGAGGAAGCGCCTTCGCCGGTGGTGGATGCCGCCACCCGCGCGCGCCTCGGAGCCGCTGCCTGCGCGGCTGCCGCCAGCGTGGACTACCGGGGCGCCGGCACCGTCGAGTTCCTCGTGGCGGGCGACCGCCCCGACGAGTTCTTCTTCATCGAGATGAACACGCGCCTGCAGGTCGAGCACCCGGTGACCGAGCTCGTGACCGGCGTCGACCTCGTCGAGCAGCAGCTCCTGGTCGCCGCGGGCCGCCCGCTCGCGCTCGCGCAGGACGACATCCGCCTCGACGGGCACGCGATCGAGGCCCGCGTGTACGCGGAGAGTCCCGAGCGCGGCTTCCTGCCGGCGACCGGCGACGTGCTCGTGTGGCGTGAGCCCCGCGGGGCGCGGACGGATGCCGCGGTCCAATCGGGCAGCGTCGTGTCGTCCGACTACGACCCGATGATCGCCAAGGTCATCGCCCACGGCGGCGACCGCACCGAGGCGATCGCGCGGCTGGACGCCGCGCTCGCCGAGACCGTGCTCCTCGGCGTCGACAGCAACCTCGGATTCCTGCGAGCGCTGCTGGCCGATCCCGGCGTCCGCGCCGGTGACATGGACACCGGACTCATCGACCGCCTGCCCGCGTACGCGGCCCCGATGCCGGGTGAGGCGGCGCTCGCCGCGGCAGCCGTGGCGGGGGAGCTGGCTCGCGTCCGAGGCGCGGAGCCGGTCCGATCGGCGGCCGGCCCGCTGTGGCTCGGCGGCACCGGTTGGCGCGCGGGAAGCGCACCGGTCGGCCGAACGGTCGCGATCGAGGAGGAGAGTGGTGCCGTGGTCGCCGTCTCCGCTCCCGACCTCGCCCCCGCGTCGTTCTCCGCCATGGATCCGCGGCGGGTGAGCGCGTCGCCGGAGGGTGCCGGCGCCGACGCCGCGCACCGCGTGCCGTCGCACGCCGCCTCGACGGGGTACGCCACCGTCCCCGGCGTGACGGTGGCGACAGATCCGACGGGGTGGATCTGGGTGCACGCCGACGCCGCGACTCACCGGCTTCGCCCCCTCACCCGTCGCCAGGCGATGGAGAAGCGCCTCGCCGCACGTGAGCGCGATGCCGCCGCCACCGATCCCGAGCTGCGTGCCCCGATGCCGGGCGCGGTCGTCGCGCTCCACGTCGCCGACGGCGCGACCGTCGCTTGCGGCGACCGCATCGTGACCATCGAGGCCATGAAGATGGAGCACCCCGTCGTCGCCCCCCACGCGGGCGTCCTGCGCCTCGACGTCTCGACCGGTGACCAGGTGCGCCGCGACCAGGTGCTCGCGCACGTCACCGCCGCAGAACCCGCCCACGAGGCATCCGACACCCCCTCCTGAAACCGAGGAACCCATGGACCACTCCAACCTGACCGACGACGAGCGAGAGCTCGCCCGCATGGTGCGCGACTTCGCCGACCAGGTCGTCGCGCCGCAGGCCTACGAGGCCGACCGCACGAAGACGCTGCCGATGGACGTCGTCGCCCAGATGGGGGAGCTGGGCCTGTTCGGCCTGCCGTTCCCCGAGGAGTACGGCGGGCAGGGTGGCGACTACTTCGCCCTCTGCCTCGCGATCGAGGCGCTCGGCCGCGTCGATCAGTCCCTCGCGATCACGCTCGAGGCCGGCGTGAGTCTCGGCGCCATGCCGGTGTTCCGCTTCGGCACCGAGGAGCAGAAGCAGGCGCTGCTGCCCGATCTGCTGGCGGGCCGTGGGCTCGCCGGCTTCGGGCTGACCGAGCCGGAGGCGGGCTCCGACGCGGGCGCGACCCGCACCACGGCGATGCTGGAGGGCGGGGAGTGGGTGATCAACGGCTCGAAGCAGTTCATCACCAATTCGGGCACGTCCATCACCCGGTTCGTGACCGTGACGGCGGTCACGGGGGAGCAGGACGGCCGCAAGCAGATCTCGACGATCATCGTGCCGTCCGGGACTCCGGGGTTCACCGTGGAGCCCGGCTACGACAAGGTCGGCTGGCACGCCTCCGACACGCACCCGCTGACCTTCCAGGACGCGCGGGTGCCCGAGGGGAACCTCCTCGGCGAGCGCGGTCGCGGCTTCGCGAACTTCCTGCACATCCTCGACGAGGGACGCATCGCCATCGCCGCGCTGTCGACCGGTGCCGCGGAAGGATGCCTGGAGGCCGCCGTCGACTACGCCAAGAAGCGCACGGTGTTCGGCGACGCGCTGGCGACGCGACAGGGCATCCAGTTCCTGCTCGCGCGCATGCAGCTGCGCGTGCACAACGCGCGCCTGGCCTGGCACCACGCGGCCCGGTTGCGCGACGCCGGCAAGCCGTTCAAGACGGAGGCCGCGATCGCCAAGCTCACGGCGAGCGACGCCGCGATGGACAACGCCCGCGACGCGACCCAGGTGTTCGGGGGCAACGGGTTCATGAACGAGTACCCGGTCGCGCGTCACTACCGCGACTCGAAGATCCTCGAGATCGGCGAGGGCACGAACGAGGTGCAGCTGCTCGTGATCGCGCGGGCGCTCGGAGTGGCGTGAGGGTAGCGTGACAGGCGTGACCGAAGAGACGCGGGCGATCATCCAACGCGGCCTGTACTACGACGAGCTCGAGCTGGGCGCCCGCTACCTGCATCGCCCCGGCCGAACGGCCACCGAGGCCGACAATGTGCTGTTCTCGTCGCTGACCATGAACACGCAGGCCCTCCACCTGGATGCCGCGTTCTCCGAGACCCAGCCGTTCGGTCAGCGCCTCATGAACTCGATGTGGACGCTCGCGACGATGGTCGGGGCATCCGTCTCGCAGATCACGCAGGGCACGCTGGTCGCCCAGCTCGGGCTCTCCGACATCTCGTTCCCCGCACCGCTGTTCCACGGCGACACGCTCTACACCGAGACCGAGGTCGTCGACAAGCGGCTGTCGGCATCGCGGCCGGGGCAGGGCATCGTCACCCTGCGCCACACCGGCCGCAACCAGCGCGACGAGATCGTCGCCGTCGCCACGCGGACCGCCCTGATGTGGTGCGCGCCGTCGACCCCGGAGAGGACCCCATGAGCTTCGACCTCGGCCCCGCACTGCTGTTCTGCCCGGCCGACCGTCCCGAGCGCTACGCCAAGGCCTTCGATCGCGCCGACGCCGTCATCCTCGACCTGGAGGACGCCGTCGCACCCGGCGACAAGACGGCGGCACGCGGCCACCTCATCGAATCGGAGCTCGACCCCGCGCGCGTCGTCGTGCGGGTGAACCCGCCGGAGACGGATGCGTTCATCGCCGACATGGCGACTCTTTCGCAGACCGACTACCGGCGCATCATGGTGGCCAAGTCCGAGTCGCCCAAGCGGATCGCCCGCATCGATGCGCGCTTCGAGGTCGTCGCCCTCTGCGAGACCGCGAAGGGCGTCGCCCAGGCCGACCGCATCGCTGCGCTCGACAACGTCGTCGCCATGATGTGGGGTGCCGAAGACCTCGTGGCGAGCCTGGGCGGCACGTCCAGCCGTAAGCCCAACGGCCGCTATCGCGACATCGCGCGCTACGCACGGTCGCGCGTGCTGCTGGCGGCGGGCGCACGCGGCAAGGCGGCGATCGATGCCGTGCACCTCGACATCGACGACGTGAAGCGCCTGGCCATCGAGGCAGCGGATGCCGCGGCATCCGGATTCCGTGCCACCGCCTGCATCCATCCGAGCCAGGTGCCGGTCATCCGCTCCGCGTACCGTCCCGATGAGAAGACGGTGGCGTGGGCGCGCGCGGTGCTCTCGGCCGCCGAGCGCGAACGAGGCGTGTTCTCGTACGACGGGCGCATGGTCGACGAGCCGGTGCTGCGGCACGCGCGCGGCGTGCTGGCCCGCGCCGACTCATGAGCGCCGAATCCGAGCTCACCCCGCGCCTCGGCAAGGTCGCGCTACGAGAGCTCGCCCTTCACGGCATCACCCGGTACGACCAGCTCGGCGCCCGCTCGCGCGCGGAGATGCTGGCGATCCACGGCGTCGGTCCCAAGGCGATCCGGATCCTCGACGAGGAGCTCGCCGCCCGCGGTCAGTCCTTCGCGGACTGACGCACCCGCTCGTCGGCGACCTCGCGTGCCACACGGCCGATGAGGTCGTACGGGATGTCCTTCGCGTGCGGGAAGACGACCGAATCCTTCTCGGCGCGGTAGGGGGCGATCTCGGACTCCATCGGCTCCGGGAGGCGCGGCACGGGGTACAGGCCGATGTGCTTCTTCCAGCCGGCGAAATGCAGCGCATAGCGGCCGCCGAGCATGATGGCGGCGATGCCGTAGCGCATCTTCTCTTCGGGCCTGCTGCCGGATGCCGCCGTGACGGCGTCGACGATCTCCGTGCGGATGCGGGTCAGTCGTGCCGAGACGTCGGGCGGGAAGCCCTCGATGTACTCGTCGACGGTGGCGGGAGCGGCCATGGCGCCGAGCCTAGGCGATGAGCCCGGCGTACGCGACGAGCCGGAGGTGATCGCGCTCGTAGACGAAGTCGTGGGCGGATCCATTGAGGAGCCGCTCGCCGGCGGGAGGCAGTTCGTCGGCGGTGGCGTGGCGGATCATCTCGCGGATGAGCGCACCGTGGCTGACCACGATCAACGATGACGCGGCGGGTGCGGTCGCGCGGCGGTGATCCCGCACGGCGCGGCCGAGCGCGGCGATCCCGCGCGTGCGCAGGTCGGTCCACGGCTCCGCGCCGGGCACCTCGGCGGTGTACGAGTCGCCCCACCGCTCGCGGAACTCGTCGAGGCCGACGCCTTCGGCCTCGCCGTACGAGCGCTCCCGGAGCCCGCGGTACGCCCGCGGAGCGGCCAGGCCCAGGTCGGCGGCGATGATCTCCGCCGTCTCGCGGGCCCTCGCGAGATCGCTCGACACGATCGTGGCAGGGACGCCAGGGTCGAGGCGATCGCGGAGCAGCGCGGCGGTCGCCCGTGCCTGGTCGCGCCCGGTGTCGTTGAGGGGGATGTCCGTCGCGCCCTGAATGCGCCGGTCGCGGTTCCAGTCGGTCTCGCCGTGGCGGATCAGGATCAGGGCGGTCACCCTCCGAGCCTACCCGGGCAGGATCAGGCGAGCTCCGGCAGCCGGTCGGCGAGCGCGCGGAGCACCTCGCTCGTGCCGGCGTCGATCTTGACCGTCGCGCGGGCGTCGGCGCGCGTCGCGCCGCGGTTCACGATGATGACGGGGAGGCGGCGACGTCGCGCGCGCTCGAGGAGGCGGATGCCCGAGTTGACGACGAGCGACGACCCCGCCACGATGAGCGCCTCGCTGGTGTGCACGAGCTGCTCGGCCTCGCGGAACTTCTCGGGGGGGATGAACTCGCCGAAGAACACGACGTCGGGTTTCAGCATCCCGCCGCAGATGCTGCAGGACGGGATGCGGAAGCCGTCGGTGCTCTCGGGGAGCACATCGCCGTCGGGGCCGAGCGGGACGTTCTCCGGCACCCGGATCCACGGATTGTCGTCTTCGACGCGACGTGCGAGATCACGCCGGTCGAACACCTGACCGCAGTGGGTGCAGAAGACGCGGCGCATCGTGCCGTGGAGCTCGACCACGCGCCGGCTGCCTGCGCGCACGTGGAGGCCGTCGACGTTCTGCGTGATGACCCCGGTGGCGAGGCCACGCGCCTCGAGGTCGGCGAGCGCGCGATGCCCGCCGTTCGGCTCCGCCGCCGCGAACGCCTTCCAGCCGAGGTGGCTGCCCACCCAGTACCGCCGTCGCGACGCGTCGCTCGAGAGGAACTGCTCCGCGGTCATCGGGGTGCGCACGGGCGCGCCCTCTCCGCGGTAGTCGGGGATCCCGGAATCGGTGGAGACGCCCGCGCCCGTGAGCACCGCGATCCGGCGGCCGGCGAGCGTGGCGATCGCCTCGGCGACGGCATCCGTCGCACGGGCGTCGAATCCGGTCGCGATCGTCGTCACTGTGCACCCCCTTCGGGGTCAGTGTAGGCCCCGAGGTTTTCGGGGATGTTACGCCGGCGCACTGCGTGCCAGGATGAGCGCGGGGGCAGCTTCGAGGGCGCCAGCGCCGAGGAGTACGCGCGCTTCCTGGGGCGATTCTCCGCGCCCCTTGTCGTGCCGCTCGCCGTCGCCGGTCTCGGCGACGTCGCCTTCTCGATCACCGCACGGGCTGGACGGCGGTCGGCCTCGCCGGATGAGTCTCGTCGCCCCCATGCGACGATAGGACGCGATGCGCGCGACCAGGATCACCGACCCCGCCGACGACCGGCTCGCGGACTATCGCGATCTCACGGATGTCGCCCTTCGGCGCGTGCTCGAGCCCGAGGGCGGCCTGTACATCGCCGAGTCGGCCAAGGTCATCGCGCGGGCGATCGCGGCCGGGCACCGCCCCCGGTCGGTGCTCGTGCAGGAGAAATGGCTCGCCGACATCGAGGAACTCGTGACGGACCCCGTGCCGGTGTACGTCGTCACCCCCGACATCGCCGAGGCGCTGACGGGGTATGCCGTGCACCGCGGCGCGCTCGCGGCGATGCATCGGCCGGTGCTGCCCGCCGTGGCCGAGGTCGTGGCAGGGGCCCGGCTCGTCGTCGTGCTGGAGGACATCGTCGATCACACCAACGTCGGCGCGATCTTCCGCGCGGCGGCAGGACTCGGCGCCGACGCCGTGCTCGTCAGCCCCCGGTGCGCCGATCCGCTGTACCGGCGGAGCGTGCGGGTGAGCATGGGCACGGTGTTCCAGGTGCCCTGGACGCGTCTGCCCGAGTGGAGCGAGGCGCGCGGCGCGCTGCATGACGCCGGCTTCGAGCTCGCGGCCCTCGCTCTCGCCGACGGCGCGGTCACGCTCGACGCGTTCAGCGCCCGCCGGCCCGAGCGTGTCGCCCTCATCCTCGGGGCCGAGGGCGACGGCCTCTCCCGGAAGGCCCTCGAGGCCGCCGACACGGTGGTGACGGTTCCGATGGCCGGCGGCGTCGACTCGCTCAACGTCGCGGCGGCGAGCGCGGTGGCGCTGTGGGAGCTCCGCGCTCGCTGAGCCGGCGCCCCTCGGCCGAGGCGCGCAGACGCGGGGCGCTCACACGCCGGGGCGGACGGTCACCTCGGTGAGTTCGGCGTCGCGCGGCAGATCGAGCGCCGCAAGGATCGTCGTCGCGACCGAGGCGGGGTCGATCCAGCGGGAGGCGTCGTAGTCCGCCCCCTCCTGCTGGTGCACCTTCTCCTGCATCGGAGTCGCCGTGCGCCCCGGGTACACCGTCGTCACGCGGATGCCGTTCGCGCGCTCCTCCTCGCGCAGCGCGTCGGCAATGGCGCGCACCGCGAACTTGCTCGCGGCGTACGAGCCCCACTCGGGGCTCACGCGAAGACCGGCGCCGGAGTTGACGAAGACCACCTGACCGCGCGAGATCCGCAGCGCGTGGATCAAGAGACGGGTGAGCTCGGCAGGGGCGATGGCGTTCACGGCGAGCTGCTGCTGCCACGTGGCGACGGGCGTCTCGGCGACGGCGCCGAGTTCGACGACGCCGGCGACGTGGATGAGCGAGTCGAGCCGGGCAGGGGTGCTTTGATGGCTGAACGCCCAAGACAGCCGCGCTGGGTCGGCCAGATCGCCCGCCAGCGTCTGTGCCCCGGGGAACCGCTCGCGCAGCTGCGCGGCCCGCCCGGCGTCGCGTGCGAGGAGCCACAGGTCGTCGCCGCGCTCGGCGAGACGGTCTGCGAGCGCGGCGCCGATGCCGGAGCCCGCTCCGGTGATGAGATGCGTCGCCATGTCAGTCCTCCTCGTCGCGGGAGGCGGCTGCCCCTGGGCTGAGCGAGGGGAGGGAAGCGGCGTCGGGCGGGGACGTCAGGGTCGTGACCGGCAACGGGTCAGGGCGCTTGGCGGTGACGGTGTCGCCCGAGGACTGGTGACGGAGGCGACGAAGCACCCAGGGCACCAGATGCGCGCGCGCCCACACCAGGTCGACGGCGCGCGCCTCGCGCCACGTGCGGATCGGGAGCGGGCCGGGCTGCATCGGCTGCAGGTCGTTGGGGACGTTGAGCGCGCGCAGCACCATTCGCGCGACCTCGTGGTGACCGAGCGAGTTGTAGTGCAGGCGGTCGTCGTCGAAGAAGCGCATGTCCTGCACTTCTTTGAGCGCCCATTGGTCGGCGACGATGCAGTCGTACCTGTCGGCGATCGAGCGGATGTTCTCGTTGTAGATCGCGACCTTGCCGCGGATGCCGCGGAACACCGGTGTGAATGCGGTGTCGATGCCGGTGAAGACCACGACCGTCGCACCGTCGCGCGAGAGCCGCACGACCGCGTCCTCGAACAGCTGCGCTGCCTTGTCGGGATCGCCGTTGGGACGGATGACGTCGTTGCCGCCCGCCGAGAACGTCACGAGATCGGGCTTGAGCGCGATCGCCGGCTCGATCTGCTCCTGCACGATCTGCCCGATGAGGCGCCCGCGGATCGCCAGGTTCGCGTACGCGAAGTCGTCGACCTGCTCCGACAGCACCTCCGCCACGCGGTCGGCCCACCCGCGGAGACCGTTCGGCGCCGCCGGCTCCGGGTCGCCGACGCCCTCGGTGAACGAGTCGCCGATGGCGACGTAGCGCCGCCACGGGTGCGGCCCCGCGTTGTCGGCGTAGTTGGGCGTAGGGGCATCTTCTGTCGTCGGCATCCGTCGTCCGTTCCTCGGCTCGCGGCCGGTGCCCAGGGTACCGCGCACGGCGGACGTCCGACGGTTCGACGGCTCCTGCACCCGCCGCGGGGCGTGGCGGCCAACCCACGCCGTGAGCAGCGCCGCCACCCGGGGGTTCGGCACCCTGATGTCGTCCGGGTCGTCTATCGTGGTGACTCGTTGTCTACGGGGGAGGTGCATTCGGTGACGGACGAAACGGCGGTCGAATCGCCGCCCGCGCTCACCGAACGGCCGACGCACGACTTGACCGCATCGCGCACTGCTGAGCCCCGCATCGCCGAGCCCGACACGGCCGCGACCCGCACCGCCGAGCCCCACACCGCCGAGCCCCACACCGCCGAGCCCCGCACCGCCGAGCCCCACACCGCCGAGCCCCATATCGGCAGCTTCGCGGCGGAGCACCTGTCGCCCACATACCCCCAGCGCGCGCCGTGGGGCACGGCGCAGCGCCTGCGCGCGTGGCAGGCCGAAGCGCTCGACCTGTACTTCGGGATGGATGGCCCCGACGGGCCCGGCGGCGGTCCGCGCGACTTTCTCGCGGCCGCGACCCCGGGCGCCGGCAAGACGACGTTCGCCCTCCGCCTGGCGAGCGAGCTCCTCCGGCGCCGCATCGTGAACCGCGTCGTCGTGGTCGCCCCCACCGAGCACCTCAAGACACAGTGGGCGGATGCCGCGGCCCGCGTCGGCATCCGCATCGATCCCGCGTTCAGCAACCGGCACGTCGCCCCGGCCCGCCAGTACCACGGCGTCGCCGTGACCTACGCGCAGGTCGCGGTGAAGGCATCCGTCCATCAACGCCTCACGATGGATGCGCGCACCCTCGTGATCCTCGACGAGGTGCACCACGGCGGTGACGCCCTGAGCTGGGGCGACGCGCTGCGCGAGGCGTACGCGCGGGCGACGCGCCGGCTGCTCCTCAGTGGAACGCCGTTCCGCAGCGACACCGCCCCGATCCCGTTCGTCGAGTACCACCCCGACCCGAAGGGGATCCGGGTCTCGCGCAGCGACTACGCGTACGGGTACAAGCGCGCGCTCGAAGACGGCGTGGTCCGCCCCGTGATCTTCCTCGTGTACGCCGGCCACATGCGCTGGCGCACCAAGACCGGCGACGAGATGGAGGCGCATCTCGGTCAGGACAACACGAAGGACATCACCTCGCAGGCGTGGCGCACCGCGCTCGACCCGGAGGGCGACTGGATTCCCGCGGTGCTGCGGTCCGCCGACCGGCGCCTCACCGAGGTGCGCGAACACGTTCCGGATGCCGGCGGGCTCGTGATCGCGACCGATCAGACGGCCGCGCGGGCCTATGCCGCGATCCTGAAGGAGATCAGCGGCGAGACTCCGACCGTCGTGCTGTCGGACGAGGCCGAGGCGTCGAGCCGCATCGAGGAGTTCTCCGCGTCGACGAGCCGGTGGATGGTCGCGGTGCGGATGGTGTCGGAAGGGGTGGATGTGCCGCGCCTCGCGGTGGGCGTCTACGCGACGAGCGCGTCGACGCCGCTGTTCTTCGCCCAGGCCATCGGCCGCTTCGTGCGCGCCCGCCGACGCGGCGAGACGGCGAGCGTGTTCCTGCCGAACGTGCCGCAGCTGCTCGCGCTCGCCAACGAGATGGAGCGGCACCGCGATCACGCGCTCGACCGCGACTCCGACGGCGAGGACGAGTGGAACGCCGAAGAAGACCTGATGGATGCGGCCGAGCGCGAAGACAAGGCGTCGGACGCGCTCACCGAGGAGTTCACGTACCAGGCGCTCGACTCGCGCGCGCACTTCGACCGCGTGCTGTTCGACGGCAAGGAGTTCGGTCAGCTCGCCGTTCCCGGCACGCCGGAGGAGGAGGAGTTCCTCGGCATCCCCGGCTTGCTCGAGCCCGAGCACGTGCACGAGCTGCTCATGCAGCGCCAGTCGAGGCAGACGCGCCACCGCCACGTCCGCGAGGCCCACGAGGCATCCGCACCCGCGGACGCGGAGCCCGCCCTGCCGCAGGCCCTGCACCGGACGCTCAAAGAGCAGCGGCAGCTGCTGAACAGCCTGGTCGGGCTCTATGCCCGCCAGGCGGGCGAGCCGCACGGGCTGGTGCACGCCGAGCTCCGCCGCATCTGCGGCGGTCCCGCCGTGTCGCACGCCACGGTCGCCCAGCTGCAGTCGCGCATCGACGTGCTCCGCAAGCGCGTGCACTCCTGACGCGCCACGGACGCGTACCCGGCTGTTCGGATCCCCGAAATGCTGGCAATCCCCGGTTTCGCGGGGGTCGGGCTGCGCGCGATGACTAGCGTTGACGGGTCCCGCACCGCCGACTGGAGGCTCGAGTGAGCACGCCCCCCGCACCCACCGACCGCGATCGACGCCGCTGGGCGACCTACCTCGTGAACGAGCGGGCCGAGGCGCGCGTCTACCGCGAGCTCGCCGGCCGCCGCACCGGCGAGGAGCGGGAGATCCTCCTCGCCCTCGCCGAGGCCGAGGGACGGCACGAGGCGCACTGGCTCGCGCTGCTGGGTGCAGAGCCTGCCCGGCTACCGCGGCCCGACGTGCGCACCCGACTGCTCGGCTCGATGGCGAAGAGCTTCGGGTCGATCTTCGTGCTCGCCCTCGCCCAGAACGCCGAGGCGCGCTCGCCCTACGACGACGAGCCGTATGCCACGGCCACGATGGCTGCCGACGAGAAGGTGCACCACGAGGTCGTGCGCGGCCTCGCGGCGCGCGGGCGACGCCGCCTGTCGGGCACTTTCCGGGCCGCGGTCTTCGGCGCGAACGACGGGCTGGTGTCCAATCTCGCCCTCGTCATGGGCATCGGGGCGACCGGCGTGTCGAGCCAGTTCGTGCTGTTCAGCGGCATCGCCGGCCTTCTGGCGGGCGCCCTGTCGATGGGGGCGGGGGAGTTCGTCTCGGTGCGGTCGCAACGTGAGCTGCTGACGGCCACCGAGCCGAGCGACTTCGCCGACAGCGGGATCCCGCACCTCGACATCGACGCCAACGAGCTGGCGCTCGTGTACCGGACGCGCGGGATGCCGGAGGCCGAGGCATCCGCTCGCGCACGGCGCGTCGTCGAAGCGGCACGGACGGCGGGGAAAGGCCGCGCCGACACCGGGCCGATCGCCGTCGCCGATCATGGCGAAGTGGTCGGCAGCGCCTGGGCCGCCGCGCTGTCGAGCTTCCTGTTCTTCGCCTCCGGCGCGATCATCCCGGTGCTGCCCTGGATCTTCGGGCTCTCGGGCATCACCGCCGTCGTTCTCGCGCTGGTCCTCGTCGGGATCGCGCTCATGTCGACGGGGGCCGCAGTGGGGGTCCTCTCCGGCGGTCCGCCGCTGCGCCGCGCCCTGCGTCAGCTCGCGATCGGCTTCGGCGCGGCCGCCGTGACATACGCCCTCGGGCTGCTGTTCGGCGTCTCGATGGGGTGACGCGCCCGGGCGGCCCGCGATTCGTTGAACGTCGGGTGACGTGGTAATGTCATTCCTCGGTTGCGAAACCGGAAATCACCTGCGCGGGTGGCGGAATAGGTAGACGCGCTAGCTTGAGGTGCTAGTGCCCGTAAAGGGCGTGGGGGTTCAAGTCCCCCCTCGCGCACAGAACGAAGAAGGCCCCCGAAAGGGGGCCTTCTTCG
Organism: Microbacterium sp. B35-30; assembly: GCF_010634855.1. GTDB lineage: Bacteria > Actinomycetota > Actinomycetes > Actinomycetales > Microbacteriaceae > Microbacterium. The sequence continues at coordinate 17,913 of NZ_MWLQ01000011.1, forward strand.
TTGCGGGGACACGCTGGCGGGGTTCAGATCCAGCCGCGCTCCTCGGCGTGCAGGACCGCCTGCTGACGTGTGCTCACGCCGAGCTTGCTCAGTACCGCCGACACGTGGTTGCGCACGGTTCCGGGCGCGAGCGAGAGCGTGCGCGCGATCTGCCCGGTGGTCTCGCCGCGGCGCCCGGCGCGAAGAACGTCGAGCTCGCGATCCGTCAGCGGGGAGCGTTCGTCGCTCAATGCATCGGCGGCGACCTCGGGGTCGACATAGCGTCCGCCCGCCGCGACACGTCGGATGACCGCCGCCACTTCGTCGGCCCCCCGCGACTTGGGGAGGAATCCCGACACGCCTGATGCGAGTGCCCGCCGCAGCACACCGGGGCGCGCATGCCGCGTCACCACGATGCAGCGCGTGGCGCCGGCGCGGGTCACCCGCGCGGCGACCTCCACGCCGTCGAGGCCGGGCATCTCGAGGTCGAGAAGGCAGACATCGGGGGAGAGGCGCAGGGCCGAGGCGAGAGCCTCCTCTCCGTCGGCGCACTCCGCGACGACGTCGATGTCGGCCTCGAGGCGCAGCAGGGCGGCCAGCGCGGAGCGGATCATCGCCTCGTCGTCCGCGAGGAGCACCCGGATCACCGCGTCTCCTCCGGCGAGACGGGGACGCGCACCACGACGGCGAACTCCTGCGCGCCGCGCCGTGTCTCGACCGACCCGCCGCCGTCGTCGACGCGACGACCGATCCCCTCCAGCCCCGCGCCGTCGGCGCTCGGCAGCGCATCCGCGGAGTCGTTCTCGATCTCGTAACGCCAGGCGTCCGTCTCGCGCGTGAGCGAGAGGCGCGCCCACCGGCCGCCGCCGTGGCGCAGCGCGTTGGTGGTGGTCTCACGGATGACAGGACCGAGAACGGATGCCGGAGCCCGGTCTGCGTCGGCATCCACCGTCACCTGCACCGATGTGCCCGCGGCACGCAGCAGATCGGCGGCGTTCGCGATCTCATCCGGCAGCGGCACCGAGCGGAAGCGCAGGGCGAGGTCTCGGGTGCCCTGGCGCGCCTCGTCGACACTGCGCCGAGCCGCCTGCAGCTGAGTGAGAGCCGCATCGGGATCGTTCGGCATGAGGCGCTCGGCGAGCTCCAGCTGAAGGGCGATGACCTGCAGGTGGTGACCCTGCAGGTCATGGACGTCGGTGGCCACGCGCAGGCGTTCCTGCGTGGCTGCGAGGCGGGATTCGGAGGCGCGGGCGCGATCGACCGTCATGAGGACGTCCCACCACCACAGCGTGAGTACCGTCATGCCCGGAAGCGACACGGAGAAGAAACCGAGCAGCGGCCAGGTCGATCCCGCGTCGGGAGGATCGACCAGGCGGCCGTCGATGAACCACAGCACGACGAGCAGGGCGGTCGCGGCGATCACCACGCGCAGCCGCACCCCCGACGGCCAGTTGAGGAACATCGATGTCTGGACGAGGGGGACGACGCCCAACAGCCAGAGCCCCGACACGAGCCCGGCGATGAGGCCGAAGCACGCGGCGACCACGAGGGACGCGAGGACCAGCGGCCGGGGAACGAACTGCTCGTGCTCGGTGCGCTGCCGGTAGTCGCGCATGAGCAGGAAGGTCGACACCCACCACAGGAGGCCGCCGAGGCCGACCGTCGCGACGGCCGCGGTGCTGCGACCCGCTTCGGCGAGCGCCGCCGTCCAGACCACCACGATCATCAACTCGAGGAACACGACCGCAGAGACGGTGTACCACCAGGTCGCGGTGATTCCGCGCGACAAGCGCAGCCTTCCGCGCCGCTGCGCCGCCGTCTCGGTGTCCGCAGCCGGCGCGGGGGAGGTGCTCATGGGTCCCACCATAGATCCATGACACATGTCACCCACGGCGCGTGCGAACCGCACGGAAGGCGGTGACACCGCGGCACTTCCCGCACCGGCGGTGCGCCGATGGACTGGTCTTGCGACGGAGGACACCGGGCACCGTCGCCATCAGGATCGGCCCGCATCTACCATCAGGAGCACGTCATGAGTCTCGTCGACACCTTCCAGGACCTCGTCGCCCAGGTGCCCGACCTCGTCCAGCCGCTCATCGTCGCCGCGGCAGGCGCTGTCCCCTTCATCGAGGGCGAGGGCGCGGCCGTGATCGGAATCATCGGCGGCATCCACCCGGCGATCGCCGCCGCGGCCGGCATCATCGGCAACTTCGTGTGCGTCACCGTGCTCGTCCTGCTGACGGCGCGGACGCGCTCGGCGGTCGTCACACGCACTCGCACGCGCCGCCTCGTCGCCGCAGGCGGAGGTGACGTCGCCGAGGTCCCGTCGCCGGAGGTCGGCGACGAGCGCGGGTCGGCGCGCAGGGCCAAGTTCCAGCGGGCTTTCGAGCGGTACGGCGTCCCCGGCGTCAGCCTGCTCGGACCGCTGCTGCTGCCCACGCAGTTCACGGCGACGATGCTCGCCGGCGCGGGCGTGAAGACCGCACGCATCCTCTTCTGGCAAGGCCTGGCCATCGTCGCGTGGACGACCCTGCTGACCTTCGTCGTGGGCGGCGCGATGTACGTCGTCCACTGATCGGCGAGACGTGGCGTGGTTTCGAGGCGGCGCCGCAGGCGACCGCCTCGAAACGCGTCCGTCACACGCGGTCCGGTAGGTTTGTCCGCATGCCTTCTCCCGATCTCGGCCTCCCCGAAGTCGCTTCGGTGGCACGGGATCTCATCCGCTTCGACACGACGAACCATGGTGGCGGCCGCGCCGCGGGCGAGCGGGAGGCAGCCGAGTACGTCGGCGCCTATCTGTCGGACCTCGGTCTGCAGCCCGAGTTCTACGAGCCGATCCCGCGTCGCACCAACGTGATGGCGCGGGTGCCCGGCCAGAACCGCGACAAGCCTGCCCTCGTACTGCACGGCCACCTGGACGTCGTCCCCGCGATCGCCGAGGACTGGAGCGTCGACCCGTTCGAGGGCGTCATCCGGGACGGGATGCTGTGGGGCCGCGGCGCCGTCGACATGAAGGACATGGACGCCATGATCCTCACGTCGGTCGCCGACCTCCTCCGCGCCGGCGAGCAGCCCGAGCGCGACCTCGTGCTGGCGTTCTTCGCCGACGAGGAGAACGGCGGCGTCGAAGGCTCCGCGCTCGTCGTCGAGCACCGCCCGGACTGGTTCACGGGGGCGACCGAGGCCATCAGCGAGGTCGGCGGGTACTCCATCCCGCTCGGCGATCGCCACGCGTACCTCCTCCAGGTGGGGGAGAAGGCGCTGCTGTGGATCCGGCTCGTCGCACGGGGCCGTGCCGCCCACGGCTCCAGCTTCCACTCCGACAACGCGGTGACGCGGCTCGCCGAGGCCGTCGCGGCGCTCGGACGCACCGCATGGCCGGTGACGCTCACCGACACCACCCGCGAGATGACCGAGCGCCTGGCTGAGCTCACGGGACTGGCCCCGGACGACCCGGACGCGGTCGCCGCTGCCACGGGCGCGGCATCCGGATTCCTCCGCTCGACGCTGCGCACCACGACCAACCCGACCGGCCTCGTCGCCGGCTACAAGCACAACGTCATCCCCGACCGCGCCGAGGCGCTCATCGACGTGCGCGTGCTGCCGGGCACCGAGGAAGCGGCCCTGGCCGACATCCGCCGCATCGTCGGCGACGGCGTGGACGTCGAGGTGGTCCACCAGGACATCGGCCTCGAGGTGCCGTTCTCGGGAGACCTCGTCGACGCCATGGTCGCCGCGCTCGGCCGCCACGATCCCGGAGCACCGGTCGTGCCGTACCTCATGGGCGGCGGAACCGACAACAAGGCCCTCGCGACGCTCGGCATCGCCGGGTATGGCTTCGCACCGCTGCGCCTGCCGGCCGACCTCGACTTCACGGGCATGTTCCACGGCGTGGACGAGCGCGTGCCGATCGACGCGCTGGTGTTCGGCCAGGCCGTGCTCACCGACCTGCTCCGCACCTACTGAACATCCGACGGATGCCGCGGCTCGCGGCATCCGCCATGCCCGGCTGAAAGGCGTCCATGCTCCTCGAAGCGATCATCCTCGGCTTCGTCCAGGGACTGACCGAGTTCCTGCCGATCTCGTCGAGCGCGCATCTGCGCATCCTCGGCGAGTTCCTGCCGTCGGCGCAGGATCCCGGTGCCGCGTTCACCGCGATCACGCAGATCGGCACCGAGGCGGCGGTCGTGGTGTTCTTCTGGCGCGACATCGTGCGGATCATCGGGCACTGGTTCCGCGCGCTGGTCGGCCGCATCCCGCGTAACGACCCCGACGCGAAGCTCGGCTGGCTCATCATCATCGGCTCGATCCCGATCGTCGTGCTGGGCCTGCTCTTCCAGGATCAGATCGAGACCGTGCTGCGGTCGCTCTGGATCACCGCGGGCATGCTGATCTTCTTCGGCGTGCTGCTCGGCATCGCCGATCACGTGGGCGCCAAGAAGCGCAAGCTCCAGGACATCACGATCGGCCACGGCGTGATCTACGGCTTCGCGCAGTCACTCGCGCTCATTCCGGGCGTATCGCGCTCTGGCGGCACCATCACCGCCGGGCTCTTCATGGGGTACGAGCGCGCAGCCGCCGCCCGGTACGCGTTCCTGCTCGCGATCCCGGCCGTCTTCGGCAGCGGTTTCTTCCAGCTGTTCAAGAGCCTCGGCGAGCCGGGGATGTTCACGCTCGGCGAGACGGCGGTCGCCACGGGCATCGCGTTCATCGTCGCGCTCGGCGTGATCGCGTTCTTCATGAACTGGATCTCCAAGCACAGCTTCCTGCCGTTCGTGGTGTACCGCGTCGCGCTGGGCTCACTCCTCCTGGTGCTGCTGAGCATGGGCGTCATCAACCCGTGACTTCGATCTCGGTCGTTGAGCGAGCGAGGCACGAGCGAGACGAAACGCCCGCACCCGGTGTTCAGCGTCGGATCAAGACGTTTCGTCTCGCAAGCTCGCTCAACGACCGATAGCGCCGCGGATGCCGCTCAGCGGCGCGGGTCGTCGCGGCCCGGCTTGTTCGGCCCTTCGCCCGGCTTGCCGTCGGAGCGGCGGAGGTAGCGCTCGAACTCCTGCGCGATCGCGTCGCCCGAGGCCTCGGGCGAATCCCACGTGTCGCGCGTGCGCTCGAGCTGGCGGATGTAGTCGGTCATCTCCTCATCGTCCGCGGCGGCCGCGTCGATGGATGCCTCCCAGGCCGCAGCCTCGGTCGCGAGGTCGCCGCGCGGCACCGGCGCGCCGGTGAGGTCTTCGAGCTTGTCGAGCAGCGCGAGCGTCGCCTTGGGCGACGGGGTGTGACCGGCGACGTAGTGCGGCACGCTGGCCCAGAGGCTCGCCGTCGGGATGCCGGCGCGCTCCGCCGCATCTCCGAGCACGCTGAGGATTCCGACCGGTCCCTCGTACGAGCTGCGCTCGAGCTCGAGCGTGGTGCGGAGGTTCTCGTTGTCGCTGCCGGCGAACACCGAGATCGGGCGCGTGTGCGGCACGTCCGACATCATCGAGCCGATCGCGATGAAGCCGGTGATGTCCTCCCGCAACGCGATGTCGATGAACTCGGACGAGAACGCCTGCCAGGCGCGGGCCGGCTCGACACCCGTGAGCAGCCACAGCTGTGTGCCGCGCGTCGCGCGAGCGGGGCGGAGCAGCGAGGCCTCGGGCCAGCGGAGAGCGCGTCGGCCGTCGCCGTCGGCGGCGATGTGCGGACGCGTGTACTGGTAGTCGAAGTACAGCTCGGGATCCACCGAGAACACGGTCTCGTACGAGCCGCCCTCGCGCAGCTGCGTGATCGCGGAGGACGCGGCTTCGCCCGCGTCATTCCATCCGTCGAACGCAGCGACGAGAACACGACGACCCAGTCCGTCCACGGGACCCCCTCCGCCCGCATCGGCCGCAGGCTCCCTCCAGGATATGCCCCCCTCTCGACGGAGGGCCGGAGACCCGTCGGTAGGATTGCACGGTGAATGCGCCTCCTCTTGCCGCCGTCCTCTGGGACATGGACGGAACCCTGGTCGACACCGAGTCCTATTGGATGGCAGCGGAGACGACGTTGGTCGAGAGCTTCGGCGGCACCTGGTCGCACGAGCAGGCGCTGCAGCTCGTCGGTGCGGGACTGGAGGACTCGGCGAGCATCTTCCAAGCCGAGGGTGTTCGCATGGGCGTCCGCGACATCGTCGACCATCTGACCGACGATGTGATGCGCCAGCTGGCCACCACGGGCGTGCCGTTCCGCCCCGGCGCTCGCGAACTACTGGCGGATCTGCGCGCGAACGGCGTGAAGACGGCGCTGGTGACGATGTCGCTGAGTCGGATGGCGCGGGCAGTCGTGGATCTGATCGACTTCGACGCTTTCGATGTCGTCATCGCCGGCGACGACGCGACGCGCCCGAAGCCGTTCCCCGACGCCTACCTGCAGGCGTGCGAGCTCCTCGGGGTCAGCCCGGGAGACGCCGTCGCGATCGAGGACTCGTCGACGGGCGTGCGCGCGGCGGTCGCATCAGGTGCGTCGGTGATCGGCGTGCCGCTCATGGTGTCGCTGACCGGGGCCGGCGCACACGCGCTGTGGGACACCCTCGACGGGCGAACCGTCGACGACCTCGCCGCCTTCCACCAGTCGCACCGCGCGCGGTTGCGCGCCGGCGGCGCCAACGACGTCGAGGAGAATGCGCGATGACCGACGAGATCACCCGACCGAGCGGCCCGTTCCGCCTCGGCGATCGCGTTCAGCTCACGGGCCCGAAGGGCCGCCTGCACACCATCACGCTGCGCGAGGACGGCGAGCTGCACACGCATCACGGCGTGCTCAAGCACACGCAGCTCATCGGCCAGCCGGACGGCTCCGTGGTCGCCAACAGCGGCGGCCACGAGTATCTGGCGCTGCGCCCGCTGCTGCGCGACTTCGTGATGTCGATGCCGCGCGGCGCCGCGATCGTGTACCCGAAGGATGCCGCGCAGATCCTCGCCGAGGCCGACATCTTCCCGGGGGCCACGGTGGTCGAGGCCGGCGTCGGCTCCGGAGCGCTGTCGCTGTGGCTCCTGCGGGCGATCGGCGCCACCGGGCGCCTTGTGTCGTTCGAGCGCCGAGACGACTTCGCAGCCGTCGCCCGCGCGAACGTCGAGACGTTCATCGGAGAGGTGCCCCCGAACTGGGACGTGGTCGTCGGCGATCTGGCCGAGGAGCTGACCGATGCGGTGGCCGCGGCATCCGTCGACCGCGTCGTTCTCGACATGCTGGCGCCGTGGGAGTGCATCGATGCGGTCGCCGATGCCCTCACACCCGGCGGCGTGGTGGTCTGCTATGTCGCCACCGCGACGCAGTTGAGCCGCGTCGCGGAGTACATCCGCGGCACCGGGCTCTTCACCGAACCCGACGCGAACGAGACCATCGTCAGGGGCTGGCACGTCGAGGGACTCGCGGTGCGTCCCGACCACCGCATGGTCGCGCACACCGGCTTTCTCATCTGGGCGCGCCGGCTGGCGCCGGGCGCCGTCGCCCCCGAGGTCAAGCGCCGGGCGTCGAAGTCGAGCTACGGCGACCAGGACGTCGAGCTCTGGACGCCCGGCGCGGTCGGCGATCGGCAGATCACCGACAAGAACCTGCGCAAGCGCGTCCGCGAGGCGGAGCGCGCGGCCGAGGGCGCCCGCCAGGCGGCTGGGCGTTCAGACGCCCCCGACGAGTCCGCCTAAACTGATCCGGTGCGCAAGATCCCCGCTGCCCTCGTTGTCCTGGGACTGGTGACCGTCGGCCTGACCGGATGCTCGCTGCCCGGCTCGTCCGACTGCTCCCGTCCCGCTGTCTCCGACGCCGACGTGATGGAGCTCATCGACGTCACGGGCGACAGCAGCGACCAGCCCGAGGTCGACATGTACACGCCGCTGCACGCGCCGCAGCTGGCCTACGAGGACGTGGTGACCGGCGAGGGCACCGCGATCACCGTGCAGAACCAGCTCATGGTCGTCGACGTCGCCCTGTTCAGCGGTGCCACCGGCGAGCCGATCGTCGCCACCGCCTACGACGGCGATCTGTCGACCGTCTCGTCCCCGTCGCAGTGGACCACGAACTTCCCCGGCTTCGAAGACGCGCTGCAGTGTGCGACCGAGGGCTCGCGTGTCGCGGTCGCCCTCTCACCCGACGACATGGCGGAGGGCGTCGCGCAGGGGTTCGGACTGACGGAGGATGACACCGCGGTGGCGGTCATCGACGTCCGCAAGGTCTACCTCGCGGCCGCCGACGGTCAGAACCAGTTCAACAGCGGATTCGGGCTGCCCAGCGTCGTGCGCGCGCCCGACGGCCGGCCCGGCCTGATCATCCCCGATGGCGCCCGGCCGGAGGACGTGGTCGTCCAGACGCTCAAGAAGGGCACCGGTGAGACGGTGACCGGTGACCAGCCGGTGCGCGTCCACTACACCGGCGTCGTCTGGGGCGAGGACGAGGCCTTCGACAGCAGCTGGGACGGCGAGCCCGCGTCGCTGACGCTCGACGGCGTCGTCCCCGGCTTCGCCCAGGCCCTCGAGGGCCAGACGGTGGGTTCGCAGGTCATGGTGGTGGTGCCCCCCGACCAGGGATACGGCGATCAGGCGCAGGGCGCGATCCCGGCGGACTCGACGCTCGTGTTCGTGATCGACATCCTTGGTCTGGACGTCGCACCCGAGGAGTGACCCGGGGGTTCGGCTGCCGTGCCGCGCGCGGCCCTAAGATAGCTGGGTGCCCGCCACTGCCGCCGCGAAGATCCCACCCGAGGAGCGCCTCGTCAACCTCGTGGTGGCCCTCATCGCGACCGACCAGGGGCTGACGAAGGACACCATCCTGACCTCCGTCGCGGGTTACCGCGAGCAGAGTGAGGCCGGGGCATCCAAGGATGCGCTCGAGAAGATGTTCGAGCGTGACAAGGAGTCGCTGCGCGGTCTCGGCGTGCCGATCGAGACGATCGGCGACTGGGCCGACCCCGACGACCTGCGCGAGGCGCGATACCGCGTGCCCACCGCCGAGTATGAGCTTCCCGAAGACATCGAGTTCACTCCTGCCGAGCTGGCGCTGCTGACCCTTGCGGGCGGGGTATGGAGTCAGAGCTCCATGTCGGACGACGCGCGCGGCGGGCTGCGCAAGATCCGGGCGCTCGGCGACCTCGTCGACGAGCCGATCATCGGCTTCTCACCCCGCCTCAGTCTGCGCGATCCCGCCTTTCCCGCGCTGCAGCAGGCGATCGAGTCCAGCCGCGTCGTCACCTTCCCGTACCTCAAGCCAGGGGAGGACGCGCCGCGCACGCGCCGCATCCAGCCACTGGCGCTGATCGAGTACGAGGGCCGATGGCACGTGTTCGGCATCGATCTCGACGTCCACGCCGATCGCACCTTCCTCCTCCAGCGCATCGTCGGGCCGGTCTCGCTCACGCGCGCCTCGTTCGACCCCGCGCTCCGCGAGGGAGCCGGAGACCGCGCCCTCGCCGGTCTCGACGAGGTCGCCGCGCGCAACTCCGCCCTCCTGGAGGTCAACCCCGGCACCGAGGCTGCACTGCGGCTCGCCCGCCGGGCGCAACCGGCCGAGCAGGGAATCCGCGTGCCCTACGTCGATGCCCACATCTTCGCCGACGAGCTCGCCTCGTACGGGCCGGAGGTGCGCGTCGTCGCACCGGTGGAGCTGCGCGATCGCGTGATCGATCGCCTCGCCGCCACCCGTGCGCTGCACGAGGGGGCGGCATGAACGCGGGGAGTCTGTCATGACCGCGAAGCGGCCGCTCGTCGCGACGGATCGCGCCGCCCTCATGCTGCAGCTCGTGCCGTACCTCATCGGCAAGGGGGAGGTCTCGCTCGCCGATGCCGCCGCCGAGTTCGACGTGTCACCCGAGCAGATGCGCTCCATGGTCGAGAAGCTGACCGTCATCGGCCTGCCCGGTGACCGGGGCTACTGGCAGATGTCGAACGACCTGTTCGACATCGACTGGGACCTCCTCGACGAGCGCGACCTCATCGTCATCACGAACGCGGTCGGTCTGGAGCGGTCCCCGAAGCTCACCGCCCGCGAGGCGGCCGCGCTGCTCGCGGGGCTGCAGCTGGCTCGCTCCATCCCGGGCGTGGGCGACACCGAGCTCTATGCCGCTCTCCTCGCGAAACTCTCTCGCGGAGCCTCCGGCACCCCTGCCGAGGTGATCCTCGCCCCGGAGCCGGTCGACGCGGTGCGCGACCTCGTGGCCGACGCCCTGAGGCGGGGTGTTGCGGTCTCCTTCACGTACAAGGCCCCCGATGCCGGTCCCACAACCCGCACCGTCGATCCCGTCAAGGTGCACATCGCCAGCGGGCAGTGGTACCTGCAGGGCTGGTGCCATCTCCGAGAGGCGATGCGCACGTTCCACCTCGATCGGGTGAGCGACCTGGAGCTCACCGGCATCCCGAGCACTCACGCGGGGGAGCAGGCGCCGGATTGGTTCGACACCGACGCCGGCGACGTGGTCGCCCGCATCCGCTTCGCGGAGGATGTCGCACCGCTGCTGGGCGACTACCTCGACCGCGCGACGCTCGCGACATCCGACGGCGTCACGATCGCGACGATGCGCGTCGCGGACGAACTGAGCCTGCGGCGCCTCGCCGCGCGCCGGGGCGGCGCCGTCGAGGTGCTCGAACCCGCCGCCGCGCGACGTGCGGTCGCCGACTGGGCCGAAGCCGGATTGGCGCAGTACCGGTGAGCGCGGCTCGGAGCCGTCGCGACAGGGTTACACTGGACCACATCCGCACCGACAAGGAGACTCCGCATGGGCGCATTCGGATGGCCGCATCTTCTGATCATCCTCGCGGTGATCCTGCTCCTCTTCGGGGCTGCGAAGCTCCCGGCCCTCGCCAAGAGCGTCGGTCAGTCCGCCCGGGTGTTCAAGGGTGAGATGAAGGCGATGAAGGACGAGGACGCCTCGGGCAAGCCGAAGGCCGAGAATGTGGCGTCGGAGACCCCGAAGGCCGACATTCCCGCGAGCCCGAGCAGCAGCACCGCAGACCCGTCCTCCTGACCCGGCGTGGTCACCACGGAGCCACCGCGCATCGGGGAGCCCGAGCAGCCTCGGCGCGATAGGCGCATGTCGCTCGGCGGGCACCTGCGCGAACTGCGGAAGCGATTCTTCATCGCTGCGGCCGGCCTCGTCGTCGGCATGGTCATCGCCTTCCTCATCAGCGGCTGGGTGATCGACCTGCTCGCGCAGCCGATCGTGCAGATCGCAAAGGAGCGGGGCGAGCAGGACATCGCCCTCAACTTCACGACCGTCGCGAGTGGTTTCGACCTGCACATGCGGATCGCCTTCGCGATCGGCCTGCTGATCTCGGCGCCGGTGTGGCTGTGGCAGATCTGGGCGTTCATCATGCCCGGGCTCACCCGCAAGGAGGTCCGCCACACCATCGGCTTCCTCGGGGCCGCGATCCCGCTGTTCATGGCCGGCCTCTACGTCGGCTGGCTCATCATGCCGCACATGGTCGTGCTGATGGCGAACTTCGTGCCCAACGACCAGGGCATCGCCCAGTTCTACGACTACGCCACGTACTACGACTTCGTCTTCAAGCTGCTGCTCGTGATCGGGGTGTCCTTCGTGACCCCGGTCTTCCTGGTCGCCCTGAACCTCGCCGGGGTGGTGTCGGGCCGCGACATCCTCAAGGGGTGGCGCGTGGCGATCATCATCATCACCGTCTTCGCGGCCATGGCGACCCCTGCCGCCGACGTCACCTCGATGCTGCTTCTCGGCGGCATCCTGTGCGTGCTGTACTTCGCCGCGGTCGGCCTGTCCATGCTGTTCGACCGGCGCAAGGCGAAGCGCGACAGGGCCGCAGGGCTCCTTCCGCCCGAGGTGTCGTGAGCGACCCCGCTCCCGCTGAGCGCTACGCGCGCGCGAGCGACGCCGCCCGGCTCGACCGCACGCACCCGCTCACGGCCGCGTTCGCGGCGGCGCAGCGGTTCACGCTCGACCCGTTCCAGATCGAGGGGTGCCGCGCGCTCGAAGACGGCCGCAGCGTGCTGGTCGCCGCGCCCACCGGCGCGGGCAAGACCATCGTCGGCGAGTTCGCCGTGCACCTGGCGATGCAGACGCCCGGAGACAAGGCGTTCTACACGACGCCGATGAAGGCGCTGTCGAACCAGAAGTTCCGTGAGCTCCAGGACGTCTACGGGCCCGACGATGTCGGCCTCCTCACCGGCGACACGAACATCAACGGCAACGCGCGCATCGTCGTCATGACGACCGAGGTGCTGCGCAACATGCTCTACGCCGATTCCCCGGCGCTGCGAGGCCTGAGGTACGTCGTCATGGACGAGGTGCACTACCTCGCCGACCGCTTCCGCGGCGCCGTGTGGGAGGAGGTCATCATCCACCTCGCGCCGAGCGTACGGCTGGTGTCGCTGTCGGCGACCGTGTCGAACGCCGAGGAGTTCGGCGACTGGCTCGACACGGTGCGCGGGGGCAGCGACGGCAACCCCGCGGTAGAGGTCATCGTCTCCGAGACGCGCCCGGTGCCGCTCGAGCAGCACGTGCTCGTGAGAGGCGACCTGCTGCCGCTGTTCGACGACCGCGCCGGCATCGCGACCGCGCAGGTGAACCAGGAGCTGATGCGCATCCGGTCGTTCAAGGGCTCGAACTTCGAGAACAACCGGCGCGCGCAGCAGCTGCGCAGCAGCGACCGCGGCGAACGCGCTCACTACGCGGGCGGCGGATACGAGGCATCCCGTCGTCGTCCGAGCCGCGGCAACAAGCGCCCGGTGCGCTCGGCGAACGTGCAGCGCATCGAGCGGCTCGATCGCCCCGACGTCGTCGAGCTGCTGTCGCGGGCGAACCTGCTGCCCGCCATCTTCTTCATCTTCAGCCGGGTCGGCTGCGACGCGGCCGTGCAGCAGGTCCGGCGCGCCGGCGTACGGCTGACGTCGCAGGACGAGCGGCTCGAGATCCGGGCCGTCATCGAGGAGCGCACCCGCAGCCTGCTCGAAGAGGACCTCGCGGTGCTGGGCTTCTGGGAATGGCGTGAGAACCTCGAGCGCGGCGTCGCGTCCCATCACGCGGGGCTGCTGCCGGCCTTCAAAGAGGTCGTCGAGGAGCTGTTCCAGCGCAAACTCGTGAAGGTCGTGTTCGCCACCGAGACGCTGGCGCTCGGCATCAACATGCCCGCCCGCACGGTCGTGCTGGAGAAGCTCGAGAAGTTCAACGGCGAGGCGCGCGTCGCGATCACCTCGGGGGAGTACACCCAGCTCACCGGACGCGCCGGACGCCGGGGCATCGACGTCGAGGGTCACGCGGTGGTCCAGTGGACTGAGGCCCTCGACCCGCAGGCCGTCGCCGCGCTCGCGTCGCGGCGCACCTATCCACTGAACTCCAGCTTCCGCCCGACGTACAACATGGCTGTCAACCTCATCGACCAGTTCGGCCGGGCGAGAGCCCGCGAGATCCTCGAGTCGTCGTTCGCGCAGTTCCAGGCGGATCGTGCCGTGGTGGGGCTCGCTCGGCAGGTGCGCGAGCAGGAGGAGTCGCTCGCCGGGTACGAGAAGGCGATGACGTGCGACCGCGGCGACTTCGCGGAGTACTCGGGCATCCGTCGTGAGCTGAGCGACCTCGAGAAGGTGCACCGCAAGGACGTCAGCGCCGCACGGCGCACCCGCGACGAGCGGCAGCGCCGCATCGCGAGCCTGCGCAAGCGCATGCTGCGGCATCCGTGCCATCAGTGCCCCGATCGGGAGCATCATGCGCGGTGGGCCGAGCGCTACTGGAAGCTCAAGCGCGAGATCGACAGGATCCGCCGTCAGATCGACACCCGCACCGGCACGGTGGCCCGCATCTTCGATCGTGTTGTCGATGTGCTCGCCGCACTCGAGTACGTCGCGGTCGCCGACGACGGGGCGACGACGCTCACCCCCTCGGGGCGCACGATGCGCCGCATCTACGGGGAACGCGATCTGCTGGTCGCGGAGTCGCTGCGCCGCGGGATCTGGAAGGACCTGGATGCCGCCTCCCTCGCGGCGCTCGCTTGCTCGCTGGTGTACGAGCCGCGCCGGGACGACGCCGGTCCGGGGGAGCGGGGTCTGCCTCGCGGCGCCTTCCGGCCCGCCTTCGACGCCACGATCTCGCTGTGGCAGGAACTCCAGGACCTGGAGGAGGAGAACCGCCTTCCCGGGACCGAGCCGGTCTCGGCCGGTCTGGCGCTCGCGATGCACTCCTGGGCACGCGGCGGCACGCTCGACCGGGTGCTGACCGAGGCCGACATGGCGGCGGGAGACTTCGTGCGCTGGGCGAAGCAGACGATCGACCTGCTCGACCAGCTGTCGATCGTCGCCGACCAGCCGATCGCCGGCACGGCACGCAGGGCGCTGGATGCCGTACGGCGGGGCATCGTCGCGTACTCCACCGTCTAAAGCCCTTCGACAAGGTCAGAGACCGGGTACGGGCAAAGGGTCGCCGTCGGGCTCGCCTAGGGTGGAATCCGTGCCACCCGACGCGTCGTCCCGTCCGCCGCTGCCGCGCCCGCTGCTGCCGCTCTGGGCCGCCGTGGCGGTATCGGGGATCGGCGGGGCGCTCTTGGACGTCGCCCTCCCGTCGCTGGCGTGGTGGCCGATGGCGTGGGTGTCCGTTGCGCTGGCGCTGGTGGCACTCGTCGGCCGACGCGTCGGCGCTGCCTTGCTCACCGGCCTGGTCTTCGGCCTCGCTTTCTACCTGCTCAACCTCGACTTCACGGCGGCCTGGGTCGGGCCGATTCCGTGGCTGGCGCTGTCGGGCTTGGAGGCGCTGATCGTCGCCGGCGGCGCGGTGCTCATCGCCTTGGCCTATCGGTGGGTGCCGCGAGCGGTGCCACGCCGGGGCCGGGTGCTGGTGACATCTCTCCTGGTCGCGGGGCTGTGGACCGCGCGGGAGGCGGTGACCGGCGGATTCCCCTACGGAGGCTTCCCCTGGGGACGGGTGGGAACCTCACAGGTGAACGGTCCCTTTGCAGAGGTCGTCTCGTGGACGGGCACCGCGGGCCTGACGTTCCTCGTGACAGCCGTCGTCGCGGCCGCGGTGGAGCTGGTCCGTGCGCCCCGGCGCAGAGGCCGCAGTATCCGGTGGCTCCTGCCGGTCGCCGTGCTCGCGCTGGTCGCCACGGCGATGCTGGTCGTCCCGGCCTGGGCGACCACGCCGGCCGGCACCATGCGCGTGGCCAGTGTGCAGGGCAACGGCCCGGCAGGCTACTTCGACGTGCGCGATGCGGGCGACGTGCTGGAGTCGCAGTACGACGCGACCAAGCCGCTGTTCGGCTCCGAGGACGTCGACGTCGTGCTGTGGCCGGAGGGAAGCGTCGACCTCGACCCCGAAGGCTCGGTCGCCGCCGCGGCTGCGCTGGACCGGGTCACGCGGCAGCTGGGAGCGCCGCTGGTGGCGAACCGGGTCGACCAGCGCGGCGAGGAGGAGTACTTCAACATGTCGTTCCTGTGGCGGGACGGCACAGGGATCGAGCAGACGTACGACAAGCGCAATCCCGTGCCCTTCGGCGAGTACGTGCCGGATCGCGAGTTCTACGACGCGATCGCCCCCGACCTCATCGGCATGATCGGCCGAGACTACACGCCGGGCACCAACGCGCCCGTCTTCGACATCGACGGCACCATCGCGGGTCTGGCCATCTGCTTCGACGTGATCTACGACGCGCTCGTCTGGGAAGGCGCCGCGGAAGGCGCCGAGGTCTACCTGTTCCAGACCAACAACGCCGACTTCCGCGGCACCGACGAGAACTTGCAGCAGCTCGCCGTCGCGCGGCTGCGCGCCATCGAGACCGGTCGCGCGGTCGTGAACCTCTCGACGGTCGGCACGAGCCAGGTGATCGCACCGGACGGCACCACCATCGACGGGCTCGTGGCGGATGCGCCCGGGCACATGCTCACCGACGTGCCGCTGCGGACCGGCCTCACGCCCGCCGTGGTGATCGGGGCATGGATCAACGCCACCTTGTCGTGGGGCAGCGTGATCGTGCTCGCCGGCCTCGGGGTGTTCGCGCGCCTTCGCCCCCGCGGGGACACGAAAACGCCGGCCCCGTAGGGCCGGCGTCGCGTGGATCGCGGCTCAGGCGCTGAGCTTGTCCGCCGTGACGTTCTCGCCTGCTCCGCGGCGGGCACGGACGTAGGCGAGGCGCTCTTCCAGGAGCTCTTCGAGCTCGGGAAGCGTGCGGCGCTCCAGCAGCATGTCCCAGTGGCTGCGCGGGGTCTTGTCGCCGGAGTGATCGACGGTCGCGGTGCCGTCGCCCACGCGCAGCAGCGCCTCGGCGCCGCACGTGCGGCACTCCCAGGCGGGCGGAACCTCGGCGTCGGCCGCAAAGGTCAAAGTCGTGTCACGTCCACACACGGTGCAGGTGTACATGTGCTGTGCGCGTTCATGGAACACGACGCCCTCTTCGCTCTGTAGGCTCTGGGCGCCGAGTCGGATGCCGCGCAGACTGCGGTCTGCCATTTTGTGGTCCTCTCGTCGCTGTATAGGTATAACGAAGTGACCTGAGCGGATCATCCGAAGCACCCCCGTTCATCGACCTTTCACAGTGGATGCACAGCGGGGCAGACGCCCGGCCACCGGGTCGTGCTAGGTGAGTGCGGCCAGCGCGACGTCCGCCCGGTCGGTGACGATGCCGTCGACGCCCATCGCGACGAGTCGGCGCATGTCGTCGGGCTCGTTGACGGTCCAGACGTGCACCTCGACGCCGTGCCGATGGGCGGCGGCGATGAGCCTGGGCGTGACGATCCGCAGGCGCCCCTGGCGCTCCGGAACCTGCAGCGCGTCGATGCCGGCAAGGGCATGGGCGACGAGCCGGTCCGACCGCGCCGCGACGGCCGCGAGCACGCGGGCGATGGCGCCACGACCGCCGGAGGTCGCGGGGCGCACCGTGCTGTTGGTGGCGGCCGCCGCGAGCAGTGCGGCTCGCCGGCGTTCGTCCGAGAAACTCGTCACCAAGACGCGATCGGCGAAGGGCGCGACAGTCGTGCCGACGGCGGATGCGGCATCCGTCGCCTTCACGTCGAGGTTGAACCTCAGAGTCGGAAAGGCCTCGAGAGCCTGCGCCAGCGTGATCAGTCCGCCGCGGCCCGTCATGAGTTGTTCGAGCTCGCGCGCGGAGACGTCGGCCACCTTGCGCGGGTCGCCCGTCACGCGCGACAGATCGTCATCGTGGAAGAGCACCACCGTGCCGTCGGCGGTGAGGTGGCAGTCCGACTCCACATAGAGAGCGCCGGCGGAGTGCGCGGCGGCCACGGCGGCGAAGGAGTTCTCGACGACGCCGCTGTGCGCGGCCTCCGGCGTGACGAGCCCGCGGTGCGCGAGAACGCGCGGCGTCGCGACGCCGGCGAACCACGGGTGGGTCACGGGGTGGGCGGGGTGACTGCCGGCGGCGGGCCGCCCAGTGCAGGACCACTCGAGGCGGCACCGCTAGACGCGGCACCCGTGGACTGCCCACGACCCTTGGCGGCGGCATCCGTCATCACACCGGCGAACGACCCCGTCAGACCTTTGAGCGCCTCGGTGAACTCGCTCGGGATGATCCAGAGCTTGCTCGACGCGCTGTCGGCGATCTTCGGCAGGGTCTGCAGGTACTGGTATGCCAGCAGCTTGTCGTCGGGGTTGCCCGAGTGGATCGCGTCGAAGACGGTCTGGATCGCCTCGGCCTCGCCCTGCGCGCGCAGCACCGCGGCCTGCTTGTCGCCCTCGGCCTTGAGGATCTCGGCCTGCCGGCGGCCCTCGGCCTCGAGGATCTGCGACTGCTTCGAGCCTTCGGCGGTGAGGATCGTCGCGCGACGCTCACGCTCGGCGCGCATCTGCTTCTCCATCGAGTCCTGGATCGAGTGCGGCGGGTCGATCGCCTTCAGCTCCACGCGGGAGACGCGGATGCCCCACTTGCCCGTGGCCTCGTCGAGCACGACGCGCAGCTGCCCGTTGATGTTGTCGCGGCTGGTGAGGGCCTCTTCGAGGTTCAGCCCACCGACGACGTTGCGGAGCGTCGTGGTGGTGAGCTGCTCGACGGCACCCAGGTAGTTCGCGATCTCGTAGGTGGCGGCGCGGGCGTCGGTGACCTGGAAATAGACCACGGTGTCGATCGACACGACGAGGTTGTCCTCGGTGATCACCGGCTGTGGCGGGAACGAGACGACCTGCTCGCGCATGTCGATGAGCGGGCGCAGCCGGTCGATGAAGGGGACGAGCAGGTTGAGGCCCGGCATGAGGGTCTTGTGATAGCGGCCGAGGCGCTCGACGACGCCGGAGCTGGCCTGCGGGATGATCCGGATGGAGCGGAAGATCACGACCAGCACGAAGATGAAGACCGCGATCGCGAGAATCCATCCGATCGCGGTGGGGATGACCGAGCTGACGTCGTTCATGCGAGCGGGTCCTCAGGTGTGGGGGGAAGGGGAGTGGGGGAGTCGGAGCGGACCACCGCCGTCGCGCCCTCGATGCGGCTCACCCGCACAGGCGTGCCGGGGTCGAGGTCGCCGGACTCGGTCCGGGCGGTCCAGATATCGCCGTTGGCGAGCTTGACCTGCCCGCCGTGTGCGCCGATGGAGGAGATGACGGTGCCCCGCAGGCCGATGAGGGCATCGATGTTGGACGGGGTCGGGTCCTCCCCGCGTCGGAGCCGCCGCAGCAAGGGGGGCCGCAGCACGAGCAGGAGGATCGCGGAGACAGCGGCGGCGATGATCACCTGCAGCCAGATCGGTGCTCCCAGCAGGTCGGCGACCAGGCCCGCCAGCCCGCCGATGCTCAGCATCAGGAAGGTGAAATCGAGCGTCAGCATCTCGATCACGAGGAAGACCAGGATCAGCACCAGCCAGCCGATCCACGCCCACTGTTCGACGGTCTCGATGAGCTCCACGATGCGCCTCCTGAGCTCGAACCTAGCAGGTAGTGTCTACACGTGACTGAGACATCCACACCGCTTCCCGAGAGCTCGCTGAGCGGCAAGACCGCCCTCGTGACAGGCTCGTCCCGCGGCATCGGAGCCGACACCGCGCGCTACCTCGCGCAGGCAGGCGCGAACGTCGTCATCAACTACCGCAACAAGGCGCCGCGGGCCGAGAAGCTCGCGACGGAGCTGCGCGACCTCGGCGTGCAGGTGCTGGTGGTCGGTGCAGATCTCACGGACGCGGCATCCGTCCAGGCGATGATCGACGAGGTCGCCCGCACGTTCGGCACCCTCGACATCCTCGTGCTCAACGCGTCGGGCGGCATGGAGTCCGGCATGGCAGAGGACTACGCGCTGCTGCTCAACCGCGATGCGCAGGTGAGCGTCCTCGAGACCGCGCTGCCGCTGCTGGGTGAGGGCTCGCGCGTCGTCTTCGTGACGAGTCACCAGGCGCACTTCATCCGCACGACGCCGACGATGCCCGAGTACGAGCCGGTCGCGCTCTCCAAGCGCGCCGGCGAGGACGCACTGCGCGAGCGCATTCCGGCGCTGACCGAGCGCGGTGTCGAGTTCGTGGTCGTCTCGGGCGACATGATCGAAGGCACCATCACCGCGACGCTGCTCGAGCGTGCGAACCCGGGTGCGATCGCCGCCCGTCGCGAGGACGCGGGCAAGCTCTACAACGTGTCGGAGTTCGCCGCCGAGGTCGCCCTCGCCGCGCTCGAGCCGGTGCCCGCCGACAACACGCGTCTGGTCGGCGACGTCGCGTCCTTCGGGACGGAGTGATCGGTGCGGGCACAGGACATCGAGACCCTGGTCTCCGTCGGACGCCCCGAGATCGCCGCTGACGGCTCGTTCGCCGTCTTCGCTTCGTCTCGCCCCGACATCGCCGCCAACCGGGCCGTCGGCCAGCTCTGGCGCGTCGATCTTCCGGACGCCGCGCCGCGCCGCCTCACCCGCGGCATCGCCGACGGCTCTCCGAAGCTGTCGCCCGATGCCTCCCGCATCGCGTTCGTGCGCGGCGACGCCAAGGGCAAGCCTCAGGTGCACGTCGTCGCGGCGGCCGGCGGCGAGCCGGTGCAGGCCACGGATGCGGTGCTGGGCGTCGAGGACTTCGCGTGGTCGCCCGATGGCGAGACGATCGCCTATCTCGCGCGCGTGCCCGAGAAGGGCCGCTACGGCAGCGTGGAGGGGATGGATGCCTCGGCCGAGGCGCCCCGGCACATCACGGGTGTCCGCTGGCACGCGAACGGCCTCGGCTACCTCGGCGACCGGCCCGCGCACGTCTTCGTGATCGCCGCGCCGCAGCCGGACTCGGAGCCGTTCTACGAGCCCGCGGCGGCCGTGCGCCCCGACGACGAGACGCCGCCGAAGAAGCCCGTGGTGGCCGCCGAGCCGCGCGGGTTGACCGACGGCGCCACCTCACACAGCGGCCTGGTGTTCACCGCAGACGGTCGCGAGGTGCTGACCGTGCCGGACGAGATCGAGCCCGACCGTCGTGACCTCCGCAATCGCGTCATCGCGGTGGCAATCGACGGCTCCGGCGAGCGTGAAGTGCTGTCGGCGGACGCCGGCCTGTCGCTGTCGGCGCTGGACGTCGCTGAGGACGGCACCATCGCCCTGCTGGCCAGCGAGGTGGGGGAGGGTGTCGACTTCGTCGCACCGGGCGTCGGCCTGTGGCTGCTCGAAGAGGGCAGCCCGGTGCGTCTCACGGATGCCGACGAGATCGACCTCGGCGAGGTCGGCAGCCATGTCACCGCCGTCGGCGATGCCTTCCTCGTGCAGGACCGCACGCGTGGCCGTGTGCGGCTGATGCGCGTCGCCCGCGACGGCGCCATCTCGGAGATCCTCGGCGGCGACCTCGAGGTCAACGGCCACGCCGCCGTCGGCGATCGCGTCGTCGCCGCCGTGGCGCGCCCCGACTCCTTCGGCGAGCTCGTGCTCGTCGAGAGCGGGGTAGCGCGAACCCTGACGTCATTCGGTGCGCGGGCCGCGGCATCCGGCATCGCCCTGCCGCGCGAGCTGACCGTGACGGGTCGCGACGGCTACCCGGTGCACGGGTGGGTCGCCACGCCGGAGGGCGACGGTCCGTTCCCGGTCATCCTGCAGATCCACGGCGGTCCGTTCGCGTCGTACGGCGTGCACCTGTTCGATGAGACGCAGGTGCTGGTGGATGCCGGCTACGCCGTGGTCTACTCGAACCCCCGCGGCTCGGCGGGATACGGGCGGGCCCACGGGCGCAGCATCCGTCAGCAGATGGGCACCGTCGACTTCGCCGACGTCATCGACTTCTTCGAGGGGGCCATCGCTTCCGACGAGCGATTCGACGGCGACCGCGTCGGCGTGCAGGGCGGCTCGTACGGCGGGTACCTCACCGCCTGGGTGATCGCGCACGACCACCGCTTCGCCGGCGCGATCGTCGAACGGGGCTTCCTCGAACCGGTGTCGTTCCAGGGCACGAGCGACATCGGATCGTTCTTCGGCGACGAGTACGTGGGCATCTCGGCCGACGACATCGCGCGGCAGAGCCCCATGGCCGTCGTGAGCCAGGTGACGACGCCGACGCTCGTGATGCATTCCGAGCTCGACTTCCGCTGCCCGCTCGAGCAGGCGACGCGGTACTACTCGGCGCTGAAGCGCCAGGGCACCGAGGCCGAGCTGCTCGTGTTCCCCGGCGAGAACCACGAGCTCACGCGATCGGGCCAGCCGCGCCACCGCGTCGAGCGGTTCGCTGCCGTGCTCGACTGGTGGCGCCGCTACCTGCCCGTCGATTGATACGAGCAGAGAATGATGACGGCCCCGGGAGCGATCGCTCCCGGGGCCGTCATCGTGGGTGACGTCTGATCAGATGTCGCCCTTGAAGGTGAACGCACGCACGATGTTGATGATGCCGAGGACGATGAGCGAGATGCCCAGGATCCACCAGAGCACGATGACGCCCCAGACCGGGGCGAACAGCACGATGATGCCCGCGATGATGCTCAGGATGGCGAAGAAGATCGACCAGCCCTTCGAGGCGGCGTCACCGAGCGTCGACAGCGCGACGATGCCCTCGACGATCCACATGATGCCGATCAGGATGCCGAGGAACAGTGCGAGCCACGCGGTCGTCTGACCGATGTTGAACAGCGCCACGACGCCGGCGATGATGAACAGGATGCCGAGCGCGATGTGGCCGACACGAGCCCAGCCGCCCTTCGTTTTCGAGAAGATCCCGAGCCCGGCGTAGACGAGCCCGGCGGCGATCGCGTAGATCGCGATGATGACGGTGACGACGGCTGCGGTCTTGCCGGGCCAGACCAGGATCAGGATGCCGACGATGAGCGCGAGGACGCCGCCGACGCCCAGCGCCGTGCGGATCCCGTTGACGGCCGACTTCTCGGCTTCGGATGCAGTAGACATGGGGGGCCTTTCTGAGAGTTCCCTGTATGCGGTGCGGCTAAAGCTTAGACCCGTCGTCGAACTTCGCAACGAGCGTGAACGTGTGTTGCCCAATGCCCATCGCACCGCCGGGGTGCGGCGCGCTACCGTGAGCGTGCGTGACCGTGAGTATGTGCGCTCCGCAGGGCGCAGGAGGAGGGTTTCGATGGCCGTCGTTTCGAGGGGATTCGGAGCACGGCGTCGCGAGAGCGATCCGCGGCTGCCGCCCGGTCAGTATCTGACGGAGGACTTCCCGGTGCTGTCGGCGGGGCCCACGCCCCGCATCGACCTGGATGAGTGGCGCTTCGGCATCCGCACTGAGACCGGCAACGCGGTCTCGTGGACGTGGGAGGAGTTCCAGGCTCTCCCGATCGAGGATGTCGACACCGACATCCACTGCGTCACACGGTGGTCGAAGCTCGGAACGTCGTGGCGCGGCGTCTCGCTCGACACGCTTCTCGAATCGGTCGAGTCCGAGGCCGAGTACGCCATGGCTCACTCGTACGGCGGCTACACGACGAACATCCCGCTCGACGAGCTGCGCGACGGCCAGGCGTGGGTCGCGTTCGAGTTCGACGGCGCGCCGCTCGACCCCGAGCATGGCGGTCCCGCCCGGCTGCTCGTCCCGCACCTCTATTTCTGGAAGAGCGCGAAGTGGGTGCGTGGCCTCACCCTGATGGGTGACGACGAGCCGGGTTTCTGGGAGCAGAACGGCTACAACATGCACGGTGATCCCTGGACCGAGGAACGGTATTGGTGACGGTCGGTGGCTGGCAGCCCGCTCGCGTGGTCGAGGCCGTCGGTGTGACGCCGTCGGCTCGCCTACTGCGTCTTCAGGTGCCCGGGTGGCCGGGGAACGACGCCGGCCAGCATGTCGACATCCGGCTGACCGCCGAGGACGGCTATCAGGCGGTGCGGTCCTACTCGATCGGGTCGTACGGGCCGGGTGAGACCATCGAGCTCGCGGTGGACGAGATCCCCGACGGCGAGGTCTCGCCCTACCTGGTGCGGGATGTGCTGCCCGGCGACGAGCTCGAGGTCAAGGGTCCGCTGGGCGGCTATTTCGTGTGGCGGCCCGGGGGAGCGGCGCCCGTGCAGCTCATCGCGGGCGGTTCGGGCATCGTGCCGCTGATGGCGATGGTGCGGGCGGCGACGGATGCCGGGGCTGCGGCATCCGTCCGCCTGCTGTATTCGGTCCGAACCACCGAAGACGCGATATATCGTGATGAGCTGGCGCGCACGGCCGGCGACGGGGGAGTGGGGCTGACCTGGCGATTCACGCGTGCGGCGCCGAGCGGCTGGACAGGACACGTGGGGCGGGTCGACGACGACCTGCTGCGCGCGGCCGTCTGGGAGCCCGGACGGGAGCCCATCATCTTCGTGTGCGGCCCGACGGGCTTCGTCGAGCACGTCGCCGACGCGCTCGTCGGGTTGGGGCATCCGTCCGCCCGGATCAGGACCGAACGCTTCGGAGGTGCATGATGCGCGCTGAGATCGCGACCAGTACGGTCGACGGCAACGCCGCCGCAGGTCTGCTGTGGGATGTGTTCGAAGCCGATGTCACCGCGTTGATCGCGGTGTGCGGCGGGTGTCACGAGGGGGCGCCGGTCGCAGAGGCGGTCGTCGAGATCGATGACACGGCCGCCATCGTGCGCTGCCGCGCCTGCACGCACACGCTCTTCACCGTGCTCCGGCACGAAGGGGGCGTGCGGCTCGTGATCGGCACGCTGCACGAGATCGTCCGGCCCTGACGGGGGAGTATCCGGCCTATCCCAGCAGCAGTGTCACCAGGATGAGCACGGGCACGCACCCGATCGTGGTCAGGAACACGGTGTCGCGCGAGATCGTCTCGCCCACGTCGTAGCGCTGCGAGTAGTTGAAGACGTTCTGCGCGGTGGGAAGCGCAGCGAGCACCGTCACCACCAGGACGTCGTGTGCGGTGAGGCCGAAGACGAACTCGGCGACCGCCCAGGCGATCACGGGCATCGCCACGAGCTTCAGGCTGCTCGCGAGCACGATGTCGCGCCGGCGACCCGATGGCCCGAGCACGCGCTGTCCGTGCAATGAGATGCCGTACGCGATCAGCAGGATCGGCACGCACGCGTTCGCGATGAGGACGGCCGGCTCCATCACGATCGGCGGCAGCTGGATCCCCGATACCGAGACGATCGTGCCCAGCAGCGATCCGAGCACGATCGGGTTCGTCACCACGCGCCCGATCGCACGCCAGAGCGACGCGCGGGCGGTGGTGACGGCATCCAGGATCGCCATCGTGATGGGAGTGAAGACCAGCAGCTGCAACAGGATCACCGGCGCGGGATACGCCGCGCTGCCGAGCAGGTACAGCGACAGCGGGATGCCGATGTTGTTGGAGTTCACCTGGCCTGCACTGAGGGCTCCGATCACGGTCTCGCCGATCGAGCGCTTCCAGGCGACGCGTGCGATGAGCGTGTAGACGAAGATGACCGCGACGGCCGCGATCGCCGACACGGGCAGGAGTGCCGAGAACAGTGTGCGGACGTCGGCCTGCGCGAGCACGACGAAGAGGAGGAACGGCGACAGCACGAAGAACGTCAGCCGGGCCAGAACGGGGCGCGCGTGCTCGCCGAGGAGATCGATGCGGCCGAGGATCCATCCCACGAGGATCGCCACGCCCACCACGACGAACCCGGTGAGCGACTCCAGCATGCTCCGAGCCTAGGAAATCGTTCTCTCGGGGGCCAATCGCGCGTCGCCGTCTGACAGACTGGCACGCGCTGAACGAAGGGAGCCACGGATGCCGGAACCCCGTGACCGCGCGAGCCGCAAGGCGGATCTGCTCGCCGCGCTGACTGCGCCCGCCGCCGACGTCTGGGTGGCGACCTCGTCGCCCGAGGCGGCGCCGTACCTGGTGCCGCTGTCGCTGGCGTGGATCGACGACCGTGCGGTCATCGCACTCGAGGAGCGCTCGGTGACGGCCCGCAACATCGCTGCGTCGGGTGTCACGCGCCTCGCGGTGGGTCCGACCCGCGATGTCGCACTGATCGACGCCGTGCTCGAGCGGTCGGTGGGCGTCGACGACGACGATTCGCTGGGAGAGCCATACGCGGCGCAGGCGGACTGGGACCCGCGGGGAGCTGCGGGATACGTCTTCCTCGTGCTGCGGCCGACACGCATCCAGGCCTGGCGCGAGTCGAATGAGCTCGCCGGACGCGTCCTCATGCGCGACGGCGCCTGGCTCATCTGATTCCGGCCGCCTGCGCCCGATGGGCCGCGAACGGGTCGTCGGGTGCGAGCTGGCTTTTCTTTTACAAGCGGCGCTGGTGTCGGCTCCGCGACGGTGTTCGGCGGTACGGCGCGGTGGATGTTGGGAAGTGGCTCCGGTCAGGCCATCTCTCGCGCGGACTCCCGCGCGGAATCGTCCGGGATGCGCTGGGCCGTGGGTGCTTGGTGACTGCGCCGATAATGCACATTATGTCAGCTTGTAGAGACTCTCTGTGCGAGGTTCGCGCAGAGAGCGAAAACGGATGCCGAACCGCGCTCCCCTCAACCCGGCTGTTGGCTTGGGGTTCTTGCCCTCGGCTTCCTCGAGGCTCAGCCTGCCGCATCGACCATCCGCGGCTACGACAGCTTCCGGGGAATTGAACCCTGGTTCTTCAAGAATGAGCAGGGCTTCCACTGCTTCATGCTGATCACTGGTCCCGCCACGGTGGACGGAGCCAATGGCGTGCCACCCGGAGTGGATCTGTTCGCAGACATCAGCTCTTGGCGCCAGTTGGTCGACGAGAACAACGAACCACTCCCTGCGGGGAGCATGATCCGATTTCATTACCGCGAGGACCGCGTTGATGTGTACGTCTACCGGTATCCCAGACCGAGTGAACGTCGTACCCACCACTCCCCCGCACGTGAAGTTCAAGGGTGGTTCAGTGTCTCCCGGAGCTTGGCGGCGAGGGCCTGGGGCTGGCCGACGTAGTCGAACTCGCCACTCATGAAGCCTCCGTGGATCGCTCGCGGGCAGGTTGCGACGAAGTCAGCCGCCCTGGCTGATTGGGAAGTACTTCCACTGACCTTCTGTGATGACCTTCATTCCGTCGGCGGTCACCAGGAGGGCCGTCTGGTCGTCGATGGCGTATGACGAGTAGCGGATGCCGGCAGCCCAATTCTCCGCTGCGGCGAGGGAGTTGCCGGGTTCACCGTCGGCCGCAAGGTGCGGGCAGATCGAGAAATCGACGATCCCGAGCGCGCTGTCATCGCCGGTCGGCGGCTTCCAGCCCACGAACTCCCGGCCGATCTGCGGTGTCATCACCATGCTTCCCGCGCTCATTCCCAGCCACACCGTCTCCGCCAGCGACGGGAACATGTCGGCAAGTCTCGACTCCCGCAGCCAGTGGCTGAGGTAGAGCGCGTCGCCGCCGGCAGCCAGCAGCGCGTCGGTCTCGAGTACGAGCGGCTTCCAGCGCTCTTCATCGATGCTCGGCAGCGCGGTAAGCTCCAGCACTCCGACGGACTTCCAGCCGAGATCGACCATGGGATTCTCGGATCTTCCGCTGATGAACTCCCATGCCTTGATGCCGGGTCCCAGCCAGGGGTGACCGTACTGGGCGGTCGGTATGCACAGTGCGCTGGACTCGCTGATCGGCTTGCCGAGCAGGTCCTCGAGTGCGTGACGGATGGTCGGATTGGTGACGCCCGCCGACGTGAGAAGAAGCTTCATGATCCCTTCCCGGCGGCCTGGACGCGTCGCGCCCGGCTCGATGGTCCTCGTTGCGATGACTGCCGTCCATCGGATCCGGCCAGCCTAATCGCCGGGCCCCCGTCGGCGCCTGGGGTTTCGCGGCCTCGGTGCGCCCTGTCGGCGCGAGCGCGAGCGCGAGATTTCGCGGCTCAGGTTCGCGGCAGTGAGAAGCCCACGTCGAGCAATCCGACAGAGTCGTTTTCGCGGAGCCACACCAAGGCGGCGCGTTCGTAGGCCGGAATCTGCGGGGGCAGGTCCGTCAGATCGAACCACCGCAGTTCGGCGCACTTCTCCGGCTCCATGATCGAGGGCTCGCCGCTCCACGACGCGCAGGCGAAGAACCAGTCGACGCGTTGCTCCCTCGGATTGGACGTTCCGTCCGTACGCTGCATGACGGCTGAAGGAACAAGCTCACTCGCCGACACGCTGAGGCCGAGCTCCTCAGAGAGCTCCCGAGTGGCCGCCTGCACTGCGGTCTCCCCCGGTTCCAGGTGGCCCGCTGCGCCAGCGGTCCAGAAGCCGTCCATGTATCCGGTGTTGCGGCGCAGCTGCAACAGCACCCTGCCGTCGCGCACCATGTAGACATACGCCGCGGGAATCAAGCTGTAACGAGTCACCGGACGACCATAGCCGCCCGAGAGAGGACGCCGGCCAGCCGATCCCCGCATGTCCCTCCGAAACGCGAGGACGGTGCGGCAGTTGGTTCAGGGTTTCGTTGATTCACGCGTCCATGTACTATCCCACTCATGGCAACCGCGACCGTCACCCACACCGCCGCGCTGGCCAGGCTCGGCTATGCCCTGTCCGATTCCACACGCACCGGCGTACTGCTCGCGCTGCGCAGTGGACCCGCCTACCCGTCCGACCTCGCCGACGCCATCGGCGTTTCCCGACAGGTGATGTCGAATCAGCTGGCCTGCTTGCGGGGATGCGGACTGGTCGAGGCCGTTCAGGAAGGGCGTCGGTCCTCCTATCGGCTCGCTGACGAACACCTCGCGCCCGCTCTCGGCGAACTCCTGCAGCTGGTGCTGTCGGTCGACCCCGAGTGCTGCACGGATGAAGGCTGCAGTTGCGCATGACTGCGTCACTCATCCCTGAGCGTCGAGAGACGCTGCAGCGTCGGATCCGCTGGATCGTCGCCGTCACCATCGGCTACAACGTCATCGAGGCGGTGGTCGCCATCACCGCGGGTACTGTCGCATCCTCCGGCGCACTCATCGCGTTCGGGCTGGATTCCACCATCGAGGTCGTCTCCGCGGCCGCCGTCGCCTGGCAGTTCACCCGCCGTAACCCGGAACGCTGGGAGAAGCCCACACTCCGCGTCATCGCAATCGCCTTCTTCGCCCTGGCTGCCTACGTCATCTCCACGTCGCTGCTCACGCTTATCGGCCGGGTGGAGGCCGAACACAGTGCCCTCGGCATCCTCATCACCGCGCTCAGCGTGATCATCATGCCGCTCTTGTCCCTCGCCGAGCGGCGCGCGGGCCGCGAGCTCGGCTCCGCCACCGCGGTCGCCGACTCCAAACAGACCCTGATCTGCACCTACCTCTCGGCCGCCGTACTGATCGGGCTTCTCCTGAACACCGGCTTCGGGTGGTGGTGGGCCGACGCGATCGCCGGCCTCGTCATCGCCGGATTCGCCGTCCGCGAGGGCAGAGAAGCGTGGCGCGGCGATGCCTGCGCCACCTCGGTCGGCATGCTCCTCGAGGACGAGCCGGACGACCACGTCGCGCGTTGAGCAGCCGACGCATCGTCCGCCGAGTTCTCGTGGGAGTCCATCCGTCGAGGGCTAGACCAAGAAGCAGAACACACCTGTCGCGAGGCAGAGGACGAGCATCCCCGTCGCATTGACGAAGAGGTTGCGGCCGAAATCTCGGGCGCGAATGTGCATGCCGATCGCGAACAGGAAGTACGCCACCAGGCACGCTGTCGTGAGCGCCGCGAGTCCAGGAACAAGGATCCCCAGCAGCAGTCCCCCGGCGGCCGCGAATTTGATCGGCGGCATCAGCCACCACAGCCGCCGTGGCCAGCCCACATCCTCGAAGCATCTCGCTATGAAGCGCACGGGCTTGAGGCAGAGCACACCGTCGATGAACGAGATCGCCGCGAGGACGATCACGGGCCAGACGGGATCCGGCAGGAGCGTCATTCGCCGACCATACCATACGGTTTGGTATGGTGGGTTCATGTCGAATGAGCGGTGGATCGACGAGGGACTCCGAGTCCTTGCCGACGAGGGAATCTCAGGGGTCAGGATCGATCGGATCGCGGCGCGCGTGGGGCTGAGCAAGGGCTCGTTCTTCCACCATTTCGCGAACGCCACCGCGTATCGGGCCGCGCTCCTCGACGCATGGCGCACGCGCACCCTGGATCAGATCGGCGATGCGCCGGCGCTGTCGGACCTCGCTGAGCTCGCGACCCGCCTCGATGCGCCGATCGATGTCGATCTCGAACGCTCGATCCGTGCGTGGGCCTCACACGATGAGTCCGCTGCCGTCGCGCTGGAACAGGTCGACCGCGCGCGTCTGGCGGCGCTTCAGCATGCGTGGGCCGGGCGCGTCGCCGATCCCGATCGTGCGAGGGTGGCGGCACTGGTCCCCCATCTGGTCGTGATCGGTGCGACGGTCGCGTATCCCGCGACGACCGCCGACGAGCTCGCGGCCGTGTTCCGGCTGCTTGCCGACCTCATCCCGGCCGTTCCCGAGTCCTGATCCGCCCACCGGCTGCCCAGAGACTCTGGCAGACTTCCGGGATGCCGCACTCCGACGCGCTCGCCCGGCTCTGGCCCGCTTCTGCCGTACGGGTGCGTGCCGGCGACCTGGAGCTGCGCTGGATCGACGACGACCTCCTGGTCGAGCTGTCCGATCTGGCCGGACGCGGCATCCATGATCCCGACCAGATGCCGTTCGCGCATCCGTGGACCCGCGGCTCCGCCGACGAGGTCGCGCGCAGCGTGCTGGCATACCAGTGGGGCATCCGCAACCGGCTCTCCCCCACGGAGTTCGTCCTCGAGCTCGCCGTGGTGCACGAGGGAATACCCGTGGGGATCCAGGGCATCACCGCGAGAGACTGGTCGGTGCTGCGGCGCGTCACGACCGGGTCGTGGCTCGGACGTGATCACCAAGGACGTGGAATCGGCACTCGGATGAGGATGCTCGCTCTGCATCTCGCCTTCGAGGGGCTGGGCGCGCGGGAGGCGACGTCGGGGGCCTTCGCCGACAACGAGTCGTCGAACGGCGTCTCGCGCCGCGTCGGCTACGACTCCGACGGTGCATTCCACATGGCGCGGGAGGGCGAGGCGGCGCTTCATCGTCGATACGTCATGTCGCGCGAGCGCTGGGAGTCGCTCCGCGCCGACCATGTGACCCGGCTCGGCTCGCCGATCGAGCTTCAGGGGGTCGACGGCCTCCTCACGCAGCTCGAGACGCCTCCATCGCTGCCCGAGTCCCCAGACGCCTGACCGCGGGCGCCGAGGCGCCCGCGGTCAGAGGTTTCGTCAGGGTGCTGGTCAGAGTCCGGCGGCGTCGTCCGTCGTGCTCGTGCTGCGGCGGGTCACCTGCTCGTTGACGTTCGGGTCGACCGCCGTGTGGGTGACGGATTCCGACCGGCGCCGGCGCGCCAGTAGGACGATGCCGACGATGAAGATGACGGCTCCGGCACCCATGAGGATGTAGCCGATCATGTCGAGATTCACCCACTCGACCTCGACGTTCACCGCGAAGGCGAGGATGGCGCCGATGGCGAAGAGGGCAATGCCTGCTCCGATACTCATGCGAGGTGTCCTTTCCGGGGCGCGGCGGTCAGCCCTCCCCTGTTCTGGGACGCGGGGTCCCACAGTCACCTTTCCGCATCCCCGGTGGTCGGAAGAGGGGGTTGACAGATGACGGATGCCTTCCCCGCCGCCGCCGGAACCGCTTGGCGACGTGCGATCCACCCCCATCGCGGGCGTCGATCAGCCGAGGCCTGCGGCCGCGGGATCCGTCGCCGTGACTACTGTGGAATGGTGCCCAGCCTGTCCCGTCCCCGTGTGACGGGGCCGGGAATGCGCGCCTGGTTGATCTGGACGGTCGGCGTCGCCGCATATGTCCTCGCGATCACGAACCGCTCGTCGCTGAGCGCCGTCGGCGTCGATGCCGCAGCCCGGTTCGACGCGGACGCGGCCACCCTGTCGATGTTCGCCGTCGTACAGCTCGCCGTCTACGGCGGCATGCAGATCCCTGTCGGGGTGCTCCTCGACCGTTACGGGGCACGGCCGATCATGACGGTCGGGATGCTGCTCATGGCGTTGGGGCAGGTGACCATGGCATTCTCCCCCAGCGTCGGCATCGCGATCCTCGCCCGCATGCTGCTGGGTGCCGGCGACGCCGCCATCTTCCCCGGGGTGCTGCGCCTCATCGCGACGTGGTTCCCCGCGCAGCGCGCACCCGTCATGGTGCAGCTCACCGGCATCGTCGGGCAGGCAGGACAGCTGGTCGCGCTGCTCCCCCTCGCCGCGCTGCTGCACGCCACCTCGTGGACGATCACGTTCGGCAGCATCGCCGGGCTCGGGGTCCTGTTCGCGATCCTCGTGTTCCTCCTCATCCGCAATCACCCGCCGGACCGCGACGAGGATGTGTCGGTCGACACCGACACCGGGGCGATCCGGGTCGTGACGTCATCGGTCGACACCGGGGTCGGCATCCGTGCCGCGTGGGCTCATCCGGGCACCCGCCTCGCCTTCTGGTCCCACTTCACGACGCCGTTCGCGGGGACCGCGTTCGTGCTGCTGTGGGGCATGCCCTTCCTCACTGCGGGCGAGGGGCGCACGACGGCCGAGGCCGCCTCGATCATGTCGCTGTACGTCGTGGTGGGCATGGCGCTGGGGCCGATCATGGGCGAGCTCTCGCGACGGGTGCCGCACCTGCGCTCACGCGCACTGGTGCTTCCTACCGTGGCGGTGCAGGCGGTCGCCTGGCTCGCCGTCATCGCGTATCCGGGGCCGGCGCCGCTCTGGCTGCTGCTGGCGCTGGCCGTCGCGCTGGCCACCGGCGGACCCGCCTCGATGATCGCGTTCGACCACGCGCGCACCCACAACCCCTCCCACCGCCTCAGCACCGCCACCGGCGTGACGAATGCCGGGGGCTTCCTCGCGGCGCTTCTGGCGATCCTCCTCATCGGTCTCGCTCTCGATCTGCAGGGCGCCGGCACCCCGGCGACCTACAGTCTCGACGCCTTCCGCATCGCCTTCCTCATGCAGGTGCCGCTGTGGCTCCTCGGCAGCGTGTTCATCGTGATCGAGCGCAAGCGCACCCGCATTCGCCTCGGAATGGATCCCCCGAGGGCTCGGCGTCCCCGGCGCTGAGCGCCCTCGAGCGCCGAACCGGGCAACTCGGCGCGTTGCGGCATCCGATCGGTACTGTGAGCGTATTCGGTGCGTCAGCTGCGCCGGATCGAAAGGATTCCCGTGTCCGCTCCCCTCGTGATCGCCGCCGAGGTCCGGGACGCCGTCGCGAGCGGCGAGCCGGTGCTCGCGCTCGAGTCCACGATCTTCACCCACGGCCTCCCACGCCCACGCAACCTCGATGTCGCCCTCGAGGCCGAGGCGCGCGTGCGCGCACTCGGCGTCGTGCCGGCGACCATCGGCGTCATCGACGGCCGGGTCACCGTCGGGCTCTCCCCTGACGAGATCGAACGACTCTCGACCGTCGACGGCGTCGTCAAGGCGAGCGTCCGCGACCTTCCCGTCGTCGCGGTGAAGGGGCTGAGCGCCGGCACCACGGTGGCGGCGACGGGCTACCTCGCGGCGCGCGCCGGGGTACGGGTGCTCTCGACCGGCGGCCTCGGCGGCGTGCACCGCGGTGCCGCGCAGACCTTCGACGAATCGGCCGATCTCCCGACCCTCGCCGGCCTGCCGCTCGTCGTGGTGAGCGCCGGCGTCAAGTCCATCCTCGACATCCCCCTGACGCTGGAACGGCTCGAGACGCTCAACCTCGCCGTCGTCGGCTACCGGACCACCGACTACCCCGGCTTCTACATCGCCGATTCCGGCCACGACATCGAGTACTCGGTGGACTCGCCCGCCGAGATCGCGGCGATCGCGCGCACGCGCGACGGCCTCGGCATCGCTTCCACGCTGCTCGTCGCGAACCCCGTCGCCGCCGATCATGAGCTCGACCCGGCCCTGCACGATGCCGTCCTCACGCGGGCGCTGTCGGCGGCGGAGGCGAACGGCGTCTCCGGCCACGACACGACGCCGTTCCTCCTCGATTTCCTGCAGCGCGAAACGCGCGGACGCAGCCTCGACGTCAACGTCGAGGTGTACCGCGGCAACGTCGCTCTCGGTGCACGCATCGCCGTGGCCCTCGCGGGCACGGCCTGATGCTCGTCGTGATCGGTGACCTCGTCGCCGATCTGATCGTGCTCGGCGGCGCGGCGCTCGAGCGCGGCACCGACAACCCGGCCGAGGTGCGCCTCACCCGGGGCGGGAGTGCCGCGAATGTTGCGGCGGCGGCGGCGCCGCGGCATCCCTCACGCTTCATCGGCCGTGTGGGAGACGACCCGCTCGGGCACGCACTGGTCGGCGAGCTCGCGGCGGCGGCAGTCGACGTCAAGGTGCAGCGCGGCGGTCGCACCGGGTCGATCGTGGTCCTCGTCGACGCCGTGGGCGAGCGCACCATGATCACCGACCGCGGCGCCGCCGCGGAACTCGGATCGATCGACCCGGGGTGGCTCGCCGGCGCCGACTGGGTGCATCTGCCGCTGTACGGCTTCGCGTCGACGGGCTCGCGACGGGCGGTGACGGATGCTGCGGCCCGCGCCGCTGCGGACGGTGCGCGCGTCAGCCTCGACCTGTCGAGCGTGGCGACGCTGCGTGAGCTCGGCGGCGCGGATCTGCGGCGGATCCTCGCAGAGATCTGCCCGGACGTCGTCTTCGCGAACGAGGAGGAGGCGCGTACGGCGTCCGAGCTCGACGTCGCGCCGGAGGGCGTCTACGTGATCAAGCGCGGGCCCGAGCCGGTGCTCGTCGGCGTGGACGGGCAGACCTCCGCCGTGCCGGTCGACAGGGTCGACGACGTGCTGGACTCGACAGGAGCTGGTGACGCCTTCGCAGCCGGCTTCATCGTGGCCGCGCTCGGCGGCGCCGGCCCCCGTGAGAGCGCCCGGGCGGGCAGTGTGCTCGCGATGAGTGCGCTGCGCCGCCCGGGCGCTCTGTGATCAGACCGCTGTGCGCGGGCGATCTGAGAGTCAGGCGGTCTGGAGGTGCTCCAGCACGTCTTCGATGTCGTCGATGAAGGCGTTGTAGCCGGCGATGGTCGCCGCGACCTGCTCGTCGGTGAAGTCGCTCCGGTCCTGACGGATGGTGAGCACCGTGCCGTCGCCGGTCTCTTCGAGGTCGAACAGCACCGGCAGCCCTGCATCGTCGCCGGGCTGGTCGGTCAGCGTCATCGCGAGGTGCGACGGCGGGTCGACCACCTTGTACTCCCCCGCCCAATCGATGCGGTTGCCGTCGGGCAGCAGCATGACGGCACGGAAGGCGCCGCCCGGGCGCACCTCCATCGTCAGGCTCTCCTGCGGCACCTCCACGGCCGCCGTGCCGAACCACACGGCGAAGTGCTCGGGCTTGGTCAGCGCCTCGAACACCAGTTCGCGGGGCGCTCGCAGGGTGCGTGTGACGGTGAAGTACTCAGTCATGGTCATTCTCCTTCTCGATGGATGCGGTGGCGTCGCCACCCGTCGGTGTGCTGGTGGGGGCGCCCAGCTGCTGCAGGGCGTTGAGGTAGTGGTCGAGGGCGCCGAGACTGTCGTCCCAGAACTGCGCGTAGCCGCCGATCCAGTCGGATGCGGCCGCCAGCGGTCGTGCGTCGAGCCGCGCCGGACGGTACTGCGCGTTGCGGCCCCGCGTGACGAGCCCCGCCCCCTCGAGGACGCGGAGGTGCTTCGACACGGCGGCGAAGGTCATATCGAACGGTGCGGCGAGCTCCCCCACCGTCGCCTCGCCGTGGCTCAGCCGCGCGAGGATGGCACGGCGCGTGGGGTCGGCGAGGGCCGAGAACGTCGCACTCAGTGGATCGGCCATCTCTTCCCTCCTTGTTCAACTGATTAGTACAGTACCGATCGGTTGAATGAGTGTCAATCGTCTGTCGGACGTCCGCGCTACGGTGGCGGCATGCCTCGTGTGATCTTCTATACGGCCACCACGCTGAACGGCTTTCTCGCCGACGACCACGACTCGCTCGAGTGGCTCTTCGCTGCTCCGGGAGGCGAAGGCGGTGATGACGACTTCCAGCGCTTCCTGTCCGGCATCGGCGTGCTCGTCCAGGGCTCCTCCACCTACCGATGGGTGCTCGAGCATGAGGATCTCGTCGCACACCCGGAGAAATGGCCGTCGTACTACGGCGAGCGTCCGACGTGGGTGTTCTCGAGCAGGGAGCAGCCGGTCGTGCCCGGCGTCGACATCCGTTTCGCATCCGGGAGCGTCGGCGACGTCTGGCCGCAGATCCGTGACTCGGCCGGCGACGGCGACGTCTGGGTCGTGGGAGGCGGCGATCTCGCCGGCCAGTTCGCCGATGCCGGTCTGCTCGACGAGATCCGTGTCTCGATCGCACCCGCGACTCTGACCTCGGGCAAGCCGCTCCTCCCCCGCAACCTCGGCCCCGACCGGCTGGAGCTGACCTCGGTTCGGCAGGCCGGCGCGTTCGCCGAGCTGACTTACGCGGTGTCCGGCGGAGCGCGCCCAGCGTGAGGTGGCTCGGCGTCGCTCAGCTCTCGCGGGGGGCGAACTCGCTCCACTGAGCGAACTTCGGCTCGCGTCCGTCGCCCGATGAGGTGCCCGTGAGTCGCCGGCGCACCCAGGGACCGACGTGCTCTCGGTAGTAGGCCGCGCCCCGCGCGCCCATCGGCGGCAGCGGCGGCAACGACCACCATGCCGGCGGCGGCTCGACGCCCAGCTCGGTCAGCACGCGTGCAGCGACGCGGTGGTGGCCCCGCGAGTTCATGTGCAGACGGTCCTCCGACCAGAACGGCGGGCTCGCGAGCTCCTCGTCGAACCAGTTGTACGCCTGCACGACGTCGGTGCGCGACGCCAGACGCTTCTCGACAGCGTGAGACAGCAGGTCGCCGCGGCGCTGGATGACTCGACGCAGGGGCAGCTGCCGCGTCGGGTTCGCCCCCGACAGCACGATGAGCTGCACGCCCTCCTCGTCGCAGCGACGCAGCACGGTCTCGAACGCGGCCACCACGTGCGCGAGGCTCGTGCGAGGCCGCAGCATGTCGTTCCCGCCGCCGTTGAACGACAGGTGGGTCGGCTTCAGTGCGAGCGCCGGTTCGAGCTGCTGTTCGACGATGGGCCACACGAGCTTGCCGCGGATCGCGAGGTTCGCGTACTCGATCGACTCGCCCCGCGCGTCGGCCCAGCCCTGCGCCACGAGATCGGCCCAGCCGCGCATGTGGCCGTCGGGAAGCTCGTCGCCCACGCCCTCGGTGAAGGAGTCGCCGATGGCGACGTATCTCACGGGTGCCACGGGTCGATCAGCTGCCTCGGGTCGAACGGATGCCACAGACCCCAGCCTATGTGCGGTGCGGCGAACGCCCGGCCCCGCTCAGCGATCATCGAGCGCTGCGCCCCGGCGGTCGACCAGCCCCCACGCGGCCGCCGCCGCCACGGCGAAGAACACCGCGAACACGACGAACAGCACCGGTGCGCCGCCCGCGATCAGCAGCGGCGGCACCACGAGGGGTGCCACGATCGATGCGATGCGGCCCACGCCCGCCGCCCATCCGGTTCCCGTAGCGCGGAGCGACGTCGGATACATCTCGGGGGTCACCGCGTACAGCGCGCCCCAGGCGCCGAGGTTGAAGAACGACAGCGCCATCCCGGCGGCGATGATCGCTCCGGGGCCGCTCGCCGTGCCGAAGAAGATCGCCGAGACGGCGGAGCCGACCAGGAATACCGAGAGCGTCGCCCGGCGTCCCCATACTTCGATCAGCCACGCGGCGACCGCGTAGCCCGGCAGCTGGGCCAGCGTGATCACCAGGGTGAAGCCGAAGGAGCGCACGAGGTCGTACCCCTGCGCGACCAGGATCGACGGGATCCAGATGAACGCGCCGTAGTACGAGAAGTTGACGCAGAACCACACCAGCCAGAGGCACGCCGTGCGCACCCGGAACTCCTTCGCCCAGAGGGCACCCAGGCGCTGACCGAGGGAGGTCGCCGCCGCGGGCGGGACGTCGGCGCGTGTGGGCGCGGCCGCGGGGACGGTGCCGGCGGCGTCCTCGAACCTGCGGACGACGGACTCCGCCTCGGCGAAGCGTCCGCGTCGCTCCAGCCACCGTGCGGACTCGGGCAGACCCCAACGCACGACGAGCGCATAGGCGGCGGGGATCGCCCCGAGCGCGAATGCCCACCGCCAGCCGTCCTCGGATGCGGGGATCACGAAGTACCCGATGAGCGCGGCGAGCGTCCAGCCCACAGCCCAGAAGGCCTCCAGGATGACGATGAGCCGTCCGCGAATGCGCGCCGGAGCGAACTCGCTGACATAGGTGCTGGCGACGGGCAGTTCGGCGCCGAGCCCCAGGCCGACGAGGAAGCGCAGGATGAGCAGGGCCGTCAGCCCGCCCACGAGGGCGCTCGCCCCAGTCGCCGCGCCGTAAACGAGCAGCGTGAGCGCGAACACCTGCCGCCGGCCGAAGCGGTCCGCCAGCAGACCGCCCACGCTGGCGCCGATCGCCATCCCCACGAAGCCGATCGACGCGATCCACGCCGTCTCACTCGGCACCAGGTCCCACTGCGCCGCCAGCGCGGCGATCACGAACGAGATGAGCCCGACGTCCATCGCGTCCAGGGCCCAGCCGATCCCTGAGCCCGTGAGCACCCGCAGGTGCGGGCGGGTGAACGGCAGGCGGTCGAGGCGCTCCGAGAGCGTCGACGAGACTCGGGTTCCGGCATCCGTCATAGCGTCATGCTACGGATGCTGGAGCGGCCGCGGGCGCCACGACAGCATGTCGCGCCCGTGACGGCGCTACGACAGCATGTCGCGGACGCGCGGGGCGACTTCGGTGCCGAACAGCTCGATGGATCGCAGCATCCGCTCGTGCGAGAGCGTGCCGGTCGAGAACTTCATGTCGAAGCGTGAAGCGCCCAGCGTCTGGACGGTGTCGGCGATCTTGCGGGCGACCGTCTCGGGCGAGCCGACGTACAGCGCGCCCTCCGGGCCGACGTCATGCTGGAAGCGGAGCCGGTTGTAGGTGGGCCAGCCGCGCTCGCGGCCGATCGAGTTGTTCATCGCCTCGAAGCCCTCGTACGCCTCATCCCACGCCTGCTGGTCGGTCTCGGCGATGTGGCCCGGCGAGTGCACCCCGACCGGGAGCTGCGGCTGATCGAAGGTATCGAGCGAGCGGCGGTACAGGTCGGCGAACGGACGGAAGCGCGCCGACGGGCCGCCGATGATGGCGAGCATGAGACCGTAGCCGTAGCGTGCGGCACGCACCGCCGACTCGGGCGTGCCACCGACGCCGACCCACGCGCGCAGCCCGTTCTCGGTCTTGGGGAAGACATCGGCGGCGTCCAGGGAAGCGCGCAGGTTGCCACTCCAGGTGACCGGCTTCTCCGCGAGCAGCTGGGAGAAGAGATCGAGCTTCTCGTCGAAGAGGGCC
Organism: Microbacterium sp. B35-30; assembly: GCF_010634855.1. Lineage (GTDB taxonomy): Bacteria > Actinomycetota > Actinomycetes > Actinomycetales > Microbacteriaceae > Microbacterium. Next base: position 56,502 of record NZ_MWLQ01000011.1, read on the forward strand.
TCGTAGTCGCGCAGGTCGTAGCCGAACAGCGGGAACGACTCGATGAACGATCCACGTCCGAGGATGACCTCGGCGCGGCCGTTCGACACCGCGTCGAGCGTCGAGAACCTCTCGAACACGCGCACCGGATCGTCGCTCGAGAGCACGGTGACGGCAGTGCCGAGGTGGATCTGCTCGGTGCGCGCGGCGGCGGCGGCCAGCACGATCTCCGGGCTCGACACGGCGAACTCCCGCCGGTGGTGCTCCCCCACGCCGAAGAACGACAGCCCCACGCGGTCAGCGAGCACCGCCTGCTCGACCACGTTGCGGATGGTCTGCGCACCGCTGACGAGCTCGCCGGAGGCAGCGCGTGTCACGTCGCCGAAGGTGTCGAGACCGAGTTCGAGGGTCAGGGGGTCGATGGAGGTCATGGCGTGCTCCTTCTATTCGGTTGAATGAACCGGCGGAGCCGACGCGGCATTCCCGAGACGCGCGGTCGTCGCGAGCGTAGCGTGGAGGCATGGCCCTCTTCGCGGATCGGCGGGCCGCCGGCCGAGAGCTCGCCGTAGAGCTCGCAGACTGGCGGGGAACCGATGCTGTGGTCCTCGGCATCGCGCGCGGCGGTGTCGTGGTCGCGGCCGCGGTGGCGGAGGCGCTGGGGCTCGACCTGGATGCCGTGGTGGTGCGCAAGCTCGGAGCGGCCGGCCACGAGGAGTTCGCCGTCGGAGCGATCGCCGACGGTGTGCGGATCGTCACGCCCGAGGCCATGCGCTGGGCCGGCATGTCGTCGCAGGACCTGGAACGCGTGGAAGCCGCGGAGCGCGACGAGCTGGCCCGGCGGACGGTCGTGTACGGCCCGCACAGCCGGGAACTGACCGGGCGCCCCGCGCTCGTGGTCGACGACGGTGTGGCGACGGGTGCGAGCGCGGTGGCCGCATGTCGGTCCGTGCGTGCCCGCGGCCCGGCTCGCGTCGTGCTCGCGGTCCCCGTCGCTCCGGACCGGTTCGTCCCACCGGCGGACGTGGTCGACGACTACGTCTGCCCGCACCGCGAATCCGACTTCTGGGCGGTCGGCGAGTACTACGACCACTTCGGGCAGACCGGCGATGCGGAGGTCCTGCGACTGCTGGGCGCCGCCGATCCCGGTCGTTGAGCGAGCGAGCGCCAGCGACCGAGACGAAACGCACCGGGCCGACGGGCTGCCCCGGGTGAGGGGCGTTCCGTCTCTGCGTTTCGACTCGCGAGCTCGCTCAACAACCGGGCCGCGGGGTCAGTGCGCGAGCGCCATGCGCAGCGTGTCGAGGCCGACACCGCCGATGTCGAGAGCGCGCTTGTGGAACTGCTTGATCGAGAAGGCGTCGCCTTCGCGCTCGGCGACCTCGTCGCGCAGCTGTTCCCAGATGCGCTGGCCCACCTTGTACGACGGCGCCTGCCCCGGCCAGCCGAGGTAGCGGTTCACCTCGAACTTGACGAACTCTTCCGGCATGTTGACATTGCGCAGCATGAAGTCGAGCGCGAAGTCGGCGTCCCACGTGCCCTGACCATCGGGGCGTGGCTTGCCGAGGTGCACGCCGATGTCGAGCACGACGCGCGCGGCGCGCATGCGCTGACCGTCGAGCATCCCGAGCCGGTCGGCCGGGTCGGACAGGTAGCCGAGCTGCTCCATCAGCCGCTCCGCGTACAGCGCCCAGCCTTCGGCGTGACCCGACGTCCCGGCGAGCAGGCGACGGTAGGTGTTGAGCTGTGCCCGGTTGTACACCGCCTGCGCGATCTGCAGGTGGTGGCCCGGGACGCCCTCGTGGTACACCGTCGTGAGCTCGCGCCACGTGTCGAACTCCTCGACGCCCTCCGGCACCGACCACCACATACGGCCCGGGCGCGAGAAGTCGTCGGTCGGGCCCGTGTAGTAGATCCCGCCTTCCTTGGTCGGCGCGATCATGCACTCGAGGCTGCGGATCGGCTCGGCGATGTCGAAATGGGTCTTGCCGAGCTCGGCGATCGCGCGATCGCTGGTCTCCTGCATCCACTTCTGCAGCGCGTCCGTGCCGTACAGCTTGCGGCTGGCGTCCTGCTCGAGGAAGGCGACGGCCTCTTCGACGGTGGCGCCGGCCTTGATCTCCTGCGCGATCGACTCCTGCTCGGCGACCATGCGGGCGAGCTCTTCGACGCCCCAGTCGTACGTCTCGTCGAGGTCGATCGTCGCACCCAGGAACCGGCGCGAGTGCAGGGCGTACAGCTCGCGGCCGACGGCGTCCTCTTCGGCTGCGGCGGGTACGAGTTCTGCGGTGAGGAAGGCCGCCAGCTCGTCGTAGGCGACCCGTGCCGCGTTGGCGTTGTCGGCCAGGTCGCGGGCGAGCGACGCCGGCAGCTGCCCCTCTTCGGGGGTCGCCTCCGCGGCGAACGTCGAGAAGAACCCGCCGTCGGCGGTGTAGCGGGCGATCTGGGTCGCGACCTCGGTCACCTGGCGGCGCGCGGGGACGACGCCCTGGGAGATGCCTTCGCGCAATGTGGCGACGTAGCCGTCGATCGCGCCGGAGACGGCGCCGAGGCGCGTCGCGATGACCGACCAGTCGTCGGCGGTCGCCGTCGGCATGAGGTCGAACGCGGAACGGATGTCCTGGGCGTGCGAGGCGATCACGTTGATGTCGCGCAGATGCCACTTCGCATCGTGCAGGTCGAGCGCGAGCCGGATCTCGCGCGAGAGGTCGTCCTTCGTCACGGCGTCGACGTCGTCGGCGGCGGCCGCGGCGTCGAGGGCGGCGAGGGTCTTGCGGCCCGCGTCGGCGAGGGCCTCCTGCCCGGCCGGGCTGTAGTCGCCGAACCGGTCGTTGTACTCCGACCGACCGATGTAGGTCGCGAGCGTGGGCTCGAGTTCGGCGAGGGTGTCGACCCACGCATCAGCGATCTTGTCGATCTGCGTGGGCGTGCGGGTTTCGTCTGTCATGGCTCCGAGCCTAGGCATGAGACGCAGTGCCGACAAACGAGAGTCCCGGTCCGAGCCTCGGATCGCTCAGGACGACTCAGTGGCCGGCGGCGTTCCAGTCGTCGCCGCGGCCGATCTGGACGTCGAGGGGCACTGTGAGCTGCGCCGCGTCGCCCATGCGCGCGCGGACGATACGCTCCGCCGCATCCCACTCCCCTGCGGCGACTTCGATCACGAGCTCGTCGTGGATCTGCAGCAGCACGCGCGAACGCAGCTGCTCGACGGCGAAGTCGTCGTGGATGTGGAACAGCGCGATCTTCATGATGTCGGCGGCACTGCCTTGGATGGGCGCGTTGAGCGCCGCCCGTTCGGCGTTCTCCCGCAGCACGCGGTTCGGGCTGGCCAGGTCGGGGAACGGACGCCGGCGACCGAAGATCGTCTCGGTGTAGCCGTCGATGCGGGCCTGCTCGACCGACGAGCGGAGGTAGTCGCGCACGGCGCCGAAGCGGGCGAAGTACTCCATCATGAGCTGTTTGGCCTCGGCCTGCTCGATGCGCAGCTGCTTCGACAGCCCGAACGCGGAGAGGCCGTAGACGAGACCGTACGACATCGCCTTGACCTTGGTGCGCATGGCGGGGGTGACATCCTCGGGAGCGACCCCGAACACGCGCGAGCCGACGAAGCGGTGCGTGTCCTCTCCGGAGTTGAAAGCCTCGATCAGGCCGGGATCCTCCGAGAGGTGCGCCATGATCCGCATCTCGATCTGCGAGTAGTCGGCGGTGAGCAGCGTCTCGTACCCCTCGCCCACCATGAAGGCGGAACGGATGCGGCGGCTCTCCTCGGTGCGGATGGGGATGTTCTGCAGGTTCGGGTCGGTGCTCGAGAGCCGGCCGGTCTGGCTGCCGGTCTGGACGTACGTGGTGTGGATCCGGCCGTCAGCCCCGCTCGTCCGATCGCCGCCGATGGCGCTGTCGAGCGACTCGATGATCTGCCGGAGCTTGGTCGCCTCGCGGTGCTGGAGCAGCAGGTCGAGGAACGGATGCGGGTTGGTCTCCTGCAGATCGGCCAGGACCGCGGCATCCGTCGAATAGCCGGTCTTGGTCTTGCGCGTCTTCGGCAGCTGCAGCTCTTCGAACAGGACCTCCTGCAGCTGCTTCGGCGAGCCGAGGTTCACCTCGCGGCCGATCGCCGCATACGCCTGCAGGGCGAGGGTGTCCGCCCGGGCGGCGAGTTCGCCGGAGAACGCCGACAGCCGGTCGTGCGAGACCGCGACACCGGCGAGCTCCATGTCGGCGAGGGTGTGCAGCGTCGGCAGCTCGATGTCGGTGAGGACTGCCGAGACGCTGTCGGGCAGCTCAGCCCGCACCGCACGGACGACGCGCACCAGGTACCACGACAGCTGGCCCGTGGTGGCGCCCTCGGTCTCGGGCACCAGCTGGGCGGGGTCGGCCTCGGGAAGCTTCTCGTCGAGGTAGCGGTCCACCAGATCGGCGAGCGTCTTGTCGGGGAAGCTCGGTCGCAGCAGCCAGCCGGCGATGATCACGTCGAAGGCCAGGCCGCCCACCCGCAGGCCGGCGCGGCGGAGCGCCTTCACCTGCGGCTTGGCGTCGGCCAAGGCCTTCGGCGCGTCGGACGCGAGCCAGGGCTCGAGCGCGGCGGCGAGCTCCGGGGTCCAGGATGCCTCGGCCGCAGCGTCGAGCGTCGCCACGCCGATGCGCGACGGAACGCCGCCCTCGACGGCGATCGTGACCCCGACCTCAGCGGTCTGGCCCTCGAGCCACGCGGCGAAGTCCGCCGGGGCGAGCTCGGCGGCGACCGGCGCGAGCTCGGCGGCGGCGGATGACACCGCCGCCATCTGCTGCTCGATGCCCGCGAGCTCGGCGACGCGCGGAATGAGCGTCTTGAACTCGAGCCGCGAGAAGATGTCGCGCACGGCCTGCGCGTCCATCGGCTGCACCTCGAGGTCGTCGGGGCCGAGCGGCAGCTCCACGTCGGTCATCAGCCGGTTCAGGCGACGGTTGCGGCGCACATCTTCGACGTGGTCGCGCAGGTTGCCGCCCACCACGCCCTTGATGGTGTCGGCGCCGTCCAGGAGCGCGTCCAGCGAGCCGAACTGGTTCAGCCACTTCACCGCGGTCTTCTCGCCCACCTTCGGCACGCCGGGCAGGTTGTCGCTCGTCTCGCCGACGAGCGCCGCGACGTCGGGGTACATCTCGGGCGGCACGCCGTAGCGCTCGATGACGGCGTCGCGGTCGTAGCGCTTGAGCTGCGAGACGCCCTGCACGTTGGGATAGAGCAGCACCACGTCGTCGTTGACCAGCTGGATGGTGTCGCGGTCGCCCGAGCACACGAGCACGCGGAAGCCCTTAGCGACGCCCTGCGTGGCGAGGGTCGCGAGGATGTCGTCGGCCTCGATGTCCTCCTGCTGGAGGATCCGGATGCTCATGGCCGCGAGGCAGTCCTGCAGGAGCGGGATCTGGCCCTTGAACTCGGACGGCGTCTCGGAGCGGTTGGCCTTGTACTCGGTGTACTCGCGGGTGCGGAAGGACTGGCGGGACGTGTCGAAAGCCACGGCGAGGTGGGTCGGCTTCTCCGCCTTGATCAGGTTGATCAGCATCGCCAGGAACCCGTAGATCCCGTTCGTGTGCTGCCCGTCCTTCGTGGAGAAGTTGTCGACCGGGAGGGCGTAGAAAGCCCGGTAGGCCAGCGAATGGCCGTCGACGACGAGAAGGGTAGGCTTTGCGGAGTCCGTCACCCTGCAAGCCTAGCCAGGGCAGACGACAGCCGATTTCCACGCAGCACCCCCGGCTGCCGCCCCATGCGAAGGTGTGCCATGCCCGACCACTCCCCCGTCGCCGTCGACGGAATCGAATGGGCGCGGGGCCGTGGGCTCGGCGCTCTCGCCGAGAAGATGGGCTTCGAATGGCTCGAGTTCACGCCCGAACGCGCCGTGGCCCGCATGCCGGTCGAGGGCAACACGCAGCCGGTCGGCTTGTTCCACGGCGGCGCTTACGTCGTGCTGGGTGAGTCGCTCGGGTCGATGCACGCGAACTTCCACGCCGGCCCAGGACGCCTCGCGGTCGGCGTCGACATCAACGCCACGCACACGCGCTCGGCGACCTCCGGCTATGTCACGGGGGTGTGCACGCCGATCCACCTCGGTCGCAGCCTCACCGTGCACGAGATCGTCGTGACCGACGACCAGGGCCGCCGCTGCTCGACCGTGCGCATCACGAACCACATCAAGGCGCTGCCGACCCCTGGTCGCTGAGCCTGTCGAAACGACAAGCGGATGCCTCCGGTGGAGGCACCCGCTTCTGGAAACTCGTGAGGCGGTCAGCCCTTCTTGGGGGCCAGCTGCTCGATGATCGCCTTGGCGACGTCCTGCATGGTGAGCCGGCGGTCCATGGACGCCTTCTGGATCCAGCGGAACGCCTCGGGCTCGGAGAGGCCCATCTTCTCGTTGAGGAGGCCCTTGGCGCGGTCGACGAGCTTGCGGGTCTCGAAGCGCTCGACCATGTCGGCGACCTCAGCCTCGAGCGTGATGATCTGCTCGTAGCGGGCGAGGGCGATTTCGATGGCCGGCAGCAGGTCGTTCGGGGTGAACGGCTTGACGACGTAGGCGAGGGCGCCCGCCTCGCTCGCGCGCTCGACGAGCTCCTTCTGGCTGAAGGCGGTGAGCAGCACGACGGGGGCGATGTGGTTCTTGCTGAGCTTCTCGGCGGCCGAGATGCCGTCGAGCTGCGGCATCTTCACGTCCATGATCACCAGATCAGGACGCAGCTCCGTGGCCAGGGCCACCGCCGTCTCACCGTCTCCGGCCTCTCCCACGACGTCGAATCCGTTGTCGCGGAGGATCTCGACGATGTCGAGCCGGATGAGCGACTCATCCTCCGCAACGACGACTCGACGGGGGGTGGATGCCGTCGATGCGGCGGTCTGCTCCTGCTCAGTCACCATTGAATCCTACGGTATGGTCGTTCGCGGACGCGCGGCATGCCGCGCGGGCCGGTGTGGCGGAATGGCAGACGCGACCGACTCAAACTCGGTTGCCCGCAAGGGCGTGTGGGTTCGACTCCCACCACCGGCACCAAGAAACATCCCCAAGGAGCGGATGCCTCATGAGAGGCATCCGCTCTTCGTCTTTCCGGGCTCCGCGAAAAAGCTCGGTATTCGGTGTTGCTAAGTACTGGTACCTAGTGTTACTGTCTACCGGTAGTCAACATCACTGAGTAGATCAAGGAGGTGCGCGATGGGCAAGCAGGAGACCGAGATGCTCAAGGGCACGCTGGAGGGCATCGTGTTGGCGATCCTGTCCGGCCGATCCGCCTACGGGTACGAGATCACCTCGTGGCTGCGCGACCAGGGCTTCTCCGACATCGCCGAGGGCACCGTGTACGCCCTGCTGGTCAGGGTCGAGCAGCGTGGCCTCGTCGACGTCGAGAAGGTTCCGTCGGAGAAGGGACCGCCTCGCAAGGTGTACTCCCTCAATGCGCAGGGCCGCGACCAGCTCGCGGAGTTCTGGAGGACGTGGACCTTCCTCGCAGAACGCATCGAACAGCTTCACCACCAGAACGCAGACAACAACCCCACCCCCAAGGAAGAGGACTGATCATGGCCGCCAAGTGGTACGAGATCGTCACCGGCTCGCTCGAGCAGAAGAAGCAGTACCGCCAGTACAAGGCCCGCATCGAGGCTCTCCCCGAGCCCTACCGCGCGGCCGCGAAGGCGCTGGACCGCTATTTCATGTACTCCGGCGGGATGACCGACGGCGAGACGATGATCCAGATGCTCAGCGACTCCGCCGACCTCTGGGAGCGCGCCGCCGCCGACGGCACGCCGGTGCGCGACATCGTGGGCGACGAGCCCGCGACGTTCGCCGAGGAGTTCACCGCCGCATACTCCGGCAAGCAGTGGATCGACAAGGAGCGCGCTCGCCTCAACAAGGCGATCGACGAGGCAGAAGGAGAGCAGAGATGACCACCGACACCGCCATCAAGGTTCAGGGGCTCGAGAAGTCCTACAAGGACCTCCACGTGCTGCGCGGCGTCGACTTCGAGGTGGCGCGAGGGAGTATCTTCGCGCTCCTCGGGTCGAACGGCGCCGGCAAGACCACGGTCGTGCGGATCCTGGCGACGCTTCTCAAGGCGGATGCCGGCACGGCAGCCGTCGCGGGGTTCGACGTCGTCGCCCAGTCGCAGAAGGTGCGCGAGACGATCAGCCTCACCGGGCAGTTCGCCGCCGTCGACGAGGTCCTGACCGGACGCGAGAACCTGGTGCTCATCGCCCAGCTGCGGCACCTTCCCGACCCCGGCGGGATCGCCGACGGGCTCCTCGCCCGCTTCTCGCTCATCGAGGCCGGCTCCCGCAGGGCGTCGACCTACTCCGGCGGCATGCGCCGTCGACTCGACATCGCGATGAGCCTCATCGGCAACCCGCCGGTGATCTTCCTGGACGAGCCCACGACCGGCCTCGACCCGGCGGCGCGCCTCGAGGTCTGGGATGCCGTCAAGGAGCTGACCCGCAGCGGCACGACCGTGCTGCTGACCACCCAGTACCTCGAAGAGGCCGAGCATCTCGCCGACCGCATCGCGATCCTGCACAAGGGACGCATCATCGTCAACGGCACCCTGCAGGAGCTCAAGCAGCTGCTGCCGCCGGCGAAGGTCGAGTACGTCGAGAAGCAGCCCAGTCTTGAGGACGTCTTCTTCGCACTCACCGGCGAGGAAGAGCCCGCAGAATCCGGAGACGCCGAGAGCGGCGCTCCCACGACACGGAAGGAAGGACGATGACCGCTCACACCATCCGCGACACCGCGGTTCTGACCAGCCGGTCGCTGCGCCACATCCTGCGCAGCCCCGACACCATCATCACCACCGCGGTCACGCCGATCGCCCTGATGCTGCTGTTCGTCTACGTCTTCGGTGGGGCGATCAACACCGGGAAGGGATCGTACATCGACTACATGCTGCCCGGCATCCTTCTCATCACGATCGCGTCCGGCATCGCCTACACGGCCTACCGGCTGTTCCTGGACATGCAGGGCGGCATCTTCGAGCGGTTCCAGTCCCTCCCGATCGCGCGATCGGGAGTGCTGTGGGCGCACGTGCTGACGTCGCTCGTCTCCATCCTCGTGTCACTCGCCGTCGTCATCGGCGTAGCGCTGCTCATGGGGTTCCGGACGGGGGCCGGCTTCGGCGCCTGGCTGGGCGTCATCGGCATGCTCGTCCTCTTCACAGTGGCCCTCACGTGGCTCGCGGTGATCGCGGGACTGTCGGCGAAGACGGTGGACGGCGCGAGCGCGTTCTCGTACCCGCTCATCTTCCTGCCGTTCATCAGCTCCGCGTTCGTCCCGACCGAGAGCATGCCGGGGCCTGTGCAGTGGTTCGCCGAGAACCAGCCGGTCACCTCGATCGTCGACTCGATGCGGGCGCTCTTCGCGGGCCAGCCCGTCGGCAGCGACATCTGGGTCGCGATGGCATGGCTGGTCGGCATCCTGATCGTCGCGTACGTCATCTCGATGTCGATCTATCGCAAGAAGATCAGCTGAGCCCTCACGCGCCGCACGCACAGCAGAGCGGATGCCTCGACCCGAGGCATCCGCTCTGCTGTTGTCGTCCGGCTACGCGCCGAAGTACTGGTTGCCCAGCGCCTTGCTCTTGAGGGCATCGAACTCGCCCTGCGAGATCGTGCCGGCGTCGAGCAGGGCCTTGGCCTTCGCGATGTCTTCCGCGGGGCTGGCCGACGCGCTCGGGCGATAGTCGTCGGATTCGGCGACCACTCCCCCGCGGACGGACTGAGCGCGGGCCGCCATCCCCTTGCCGCGCGCGATGATGTAGACGATCGCCGTCAGGAAGGGCACGAACACCAGGGCGATGATCCACAGCGCCTTGAGCCAGCCGTTGAGGTCATCGTCGCGGAACAGGTCCGTGATGATCACGATCACCACATACAGGTAGGCGATGAAGTAGAAGCTCCACAGCAGGAACCACCAGAAGTCACCGAAGAACATCGGCGTCACCTTTCTCGAAAAAGCCGGGACGGCTGCGACCACAGTAGTGGTCGCAGCCGTCCGCTGGAGAGAGGTGTCACTCCCGTGTCTTGTAGATCGGCGCCTTGCCGTGCACCGCATCGCCCACCTTGTGGATGCGGATGTCGTTCGTGGAGCCGATGATTCCGGGAGGGGATCCCGAGATCACGACCACCTTGTCGCCGACCTTCGCGAGGTCGTTCGACAGCAGGTAGTCGTCGACCTGGATGAACATCAGGTCGGTGTGCGCGACGTGCTCGACGAGCGTCGACTGCACGCCCCACGTCAGCGCCATGCGGCGACGGATCGCCGGTTCGGGTGCGAAGCCGATCATGGGGATGCGCGGGCGCAGCCGTGACATGCGGCGCGCCGTGTCACCGGACTCGGTGAAGATGCAGACGAACTTCGCGTCGACGAACTCGGCGACCTCCATCGCGGCGAGCGTGATCGCGCCGCCCTGGGTGCGGGGCTTGGTCGTGAGCGGCAGGATGCGATCCAGCCCGTGCTCCTCGGTCGAGTCGACGATGCGCGCCATCGTCTCGACGACGACGACCGGGTACTTGCCGACGCTCGTCTCGCCCGAGAGCATGACCGCGTCCGCGCCGTCGAGCACCGCGTTGGCGACGTCGCTGGTCTCGGCGCGGGTGGGCACCGGGTTCTCGATCATCGACTCGAGCATCTGCGTGGCCACGATGACGGGCTTCGCCATGCGACGGCAGAGCTCCACCGCGCGCTTCTGCACGATCGGCACCGCCTCGAGGGGCAGCTCGACGCCCAGGTCGCCGCGGGCGACCATGATGCCGTCGAACGCGTCGATGATCTCCTCGAGGTTGTCGACGGCCTGCGGCTTCTCGATCTTCGCGATGACCGGGATGTGGCGCCCTTCCTCCGCCATGATGACGTGCACGCGCTGGACGTCCTTCGCGTCACGCACGAAGGACAGCGCGATGAGGTCTGCGCCGGCGCGCAGGCCCCAGCGCAGGTCGGCCTCGTCCTTCTCCGACAGCGCGGGGACGTTGACGGCCACACCCGGGAGGTTGATGCCCTTGTTGTTCGAGACGGGCCCCGCGACGATCACCTTGGTGGTGACGACGGTGTCGTCGGTCTCGATGACCTCGACGCGCACCTTTCCGTCGTCGATCAGCAGGAAGTCTCCCGGCTTGACGTCGTGCGGAAGACCCTTGAACGTCGTGCTGACGATCTCCTTGGTGCCCAGGATGTCGTCGGTGGTGATCTTGAAGATGTCGCCGACAGCGAGCTCGTGGGGTCCGTTCTCGAACTTGCCGAGGCGGATCTTGGGCCCCTGCAGGTCGACGAGGATCGCGACCGCTCGTCCCGCGTCGTCGGCGGCCTTGCGCACGTTGGCGAAGTTGTTGTCGTGGACCGAGTAGTCCCCGTGGCTCAGATTGAAGCGGGCGACGTCGACGCCGGCATCGATGATCGCGCGGACCATCTCATATGTCGACGTGGCGGGCCCCAGGGTGGCGACGATCTTGGCGCGTCTCATCCGTGGTATCTCCGGGTGGGTTGAAGGTGGCGAGTGCCTCGGCAAGCCTACGCGGGCTGCATGCCGATGGCGACATCGGTCGGGCGGACCGGAGCAGGCAGCTCCGTCTCCCCCATGAGGAAGCGGTCGACGCTGGCTGCGGCGGCACGTCCCTCGGCGATCGCCCACACGATGAGCGACTGCCCGCGGCCGGCATCGCCGGCCACGAACACGCCCGGGGCGGTCGTCTGGTAGTCGTCCTCGCGGCGCACGTTGCCCCGCTCGGTGAAGCGGGCGCCGAGCTGCTCCTCGAGGACCGCGCGCTCGGGACCGGTGAAGCCCATCGCGATGAGCACCAGGTCGGCGGGGATCTCGCGCTCGGTGCCGCTCTTGGGCACGCGGCGGCCGTCGACGAACTCGGTCTCGGCGACGCGCAGGGCGCGCACCTCGCCTGCGCCGTTCGCCAGGAACTCCACGGTCGAGGCGAGGTAGGTGCGCTCGCCGCCCTCTTCGTGGGCCGACTGCATCTCGAACACGAGGGGGTCCATCGGCCAGGGCTGGTGCTCGGGACGCTCGCCCGGAGGGCGGCGGCCGATCGCGAGGTTGGTCACGCTCAGCGCGCCGTGACGGTGGGCCGTGCCGATGCAGTCGGCGCCGGTGTCACCGCCGCCGATCACGATGACGTGCTTGCCCTCGGCCGTGATCTGGTTCGGCACGGAGTCGCCGGCGACGGCCTTGTTGGACTCGACGAGGTACTCCATCGCGAAGTGCACGCCGGCGAGGTCGCGCCCCGGGATGGCGAGCTCGCGCGGGACGGTCGAGCCGGTGGCGATGACGACCGCGTCGTAGCGGGCGCGGAGGTCGGCCCACGAGATGTCGCGGCCGATCTCGACGCCCGCGCGGAAGCGGGTGCCCTCGTCCCGCATCTGGCGAAGACGCGACTCGAGGTGCTTCTTCTCCATCTTGAAGTCAGGGATGCCGTAGCGCAGGAGTCCGCCGATGCGGTCGTCGCGCTCGAACACGGCGACGGTGTGGCCAGCGCGCGTGAGCTGCTGGGCCGCGGCGAGACCGGCGGGACCCGAGCCGACGACGGCGACGGTCTTGCCGGTGAGGCGCCCCGGGGGCTCCGGCTCGATCCAGCCGTTCGCGAAGGCCTCGTCGGCGATCGACACCTCCACCTGCTTGATCGTCACCGCGGGCTGGTTGATGCCCAGCACGCAGGCGCTCTCGCACGGCGCGGGGCACAGCCGCCCCGTGAACTCGGGGAAGTTGTTCGTCGCGTGCAGACGCTCGCTGGCGGCGCGGCCCTCACCGCGCCACGTCAGGTCGTTCCACTCCGGGATGAGGTTGCCGAGCGGGCAGCCCTGGTGGCAGAACGGCACGCCGCAGTCCATGCAGCGACCCGCCTGCCGGCGGAGCACCGCGCCGTCACCCGGCTCGTAGACCTCTTTCCAGTCCATGATGCGCACCGGCACCGGCCGCCGCGGGGGCAGCTCGCGCTCGGTGACCTTGAGAAAGCCTTTCGGGTCAGCCACCCGTCACCTCCAGAATGCGGGTCCAGACGACATCGCCGTCGGGGTCGAGCCCCTCTGCGACGGCCGTCTGGCGGGTCTGCAGCACCGCGGCGTAGTCGCGCGGCATGACCCTGACGAAGTTCGCCAGCTCGGCCTCGAAGTCGTCGAGGAGAGCCTGGGCGAGAGTTGATTCGGTCTCGGCGACGTGCTGCTGGAGAAGGTCGCGGAGGATCTCCGCGTCTCCGGAGCCGAGGTCGCCGAGCTCCAGCTCGCCGGAGGCGAGCGCCTCGCGATTGACGAGCTTGCTGTCGAGCCGGTACACGTAGGCGGTGCCGCCGGACATGCCGGCCCCGAGGTTGCGTCCGGTCGCGCCGAGGATCACCGCGAGGCCACCGGTCATGTACTCCAGGGCGTGGTCTCCCACTCCCTCGACGACCGCAGTGGCGCCGGAGTTGCGGACGAAGAAGCGCTCGCCCACCACCCCGCGCAGGAACATGGTGCCCAGGGTCGCGCCGTAGCCGATCACGTTGCCGGCGATGACGTTCTTGGAGGCGTCGAAGGTGGCGCCGCGCGGCGGCCGGACCACGATCTGACCGCCCGAGAGACCCTTGCCGACGTAGTCGTTGGAGTCGCCCTCGAGACGCAGCGTGATGCCCGACGGCATGAATGCGCCGAAGGACTGGCCCGCCGACCCCGTGAGGTTGACGACGATGCTGCCGGAGCGGAGGCCGTTCTCGCCGCGCGCCTTGGTGACGTGATGACCCAGGAGCGTGCCGACCGCCCGCTCGGTATTGCGGATCGGCAGATCGATCGTGATCTCGCCGCCCTTCGCGATCACATCCTGCGCGCGCTCGATGAGGGCGACGTCGAAGTGCTCGTCGAGTTCGTGCAGCTGCGCCGTGGTGTTGCGCCGCGGCTCGTCCTCGGCGAAGACCGGGCCCTCGAGCACCGGCGCGAGGTCGAGGCCGTTCGCCTTCCAATGCGTGACCGCACCGTTGACGTCGAGCAGGTCGCTGCGGCCGATCGCCTCGTCGAGCGAGCGGAAGCCGAGCGCGGCCAGATACTCCCGCACCTCTTCGGCGATGAACTCCATGAAGTTCACGACGAACTCGGGCTTGCCGTTGAACCGTGCGCGAAGCACCGGGTTCTGCGTCGCCACGCCCACCGGGCAGGTGTCGAGGTGGCAGACCCGCATCATGATGCAGCCCGACACCACGAGCGGCGCCGTCGCGAAGCCGAACTCCTCCGCTCCGAGCAGAGCGCCGATGATGACATCGCGCCCGGTCTTGAGCTGTCCGTCGACCTGGACGACCACGCGGTCGCGCATGCCGTTGAGCATGAGCGTCTGCTGCGTCTCGGCGAGACCCAGTTCCCACGGGGTGCCCGCGTGCTTGAGCGAGTTCAGCGGGCTCGCGCCCGTGCCGCCGTCGTGGCCCGACACCAGGATGACGTCGGCCAGCGCCTTGGCGGTGCCGGCTGCGACCGCGCCGATGCCCGACTGGCTCACGAGCTTGACATGCACGCGGGCGCCGGGGTTGGCGCGCTTCAGATCGTAGATCAGCTGCTTGAGGTCTTCGATCGAGTAGATGTCGTGGTGCGGCGGCGGCGAGATGAGCCCGACGCCGGCGGTCGCGTGACGCGTGCGGGCGACCCACGGGTACACCTTGGTCGGCGGCAGCTGACCGCCCTCGCCGGGCTTCGCGCCCTGGGCGAGCTTGATCTGGATGTCGTCGGCCTCGGTGAGGTACAGGCTCGTGACGCCGAAGCGCCCCGAGGCGACCTGCTTGATCGAACTGCGCCGCTCGGGGTCGAGCAGGCGGTCTGCATCCTCGCCGCCCTCGCCGGTGTTGGACTTTCCGCCGATGCGGTTCATCGCGATGGCCAGGGTCTCATGAGCCTCGCGCGAGATCGAGCCGTAGCTCATCGCACCGGTCGAGAAGCGCTTGACGATCGAGGAGACCGACTCGACCTCGTCGATCGGCACCGGCGTGCGGCCCTCGGTCTTGAGGGCGAACAGACCGCGCAGCGTCTTCAGCTCGCTGGCCTGGTCGTCGACGAGCTTTGTGTACTCGCGGAAGATGTCGTACCGGCGGGTGCGCGTCGAGTGCTGCAGCCGGAACACCGTGTCGGGGTTGAACAGGTGGGGTGAGCCGTCGCGGCGCCACTGGTACTCGCCGCCCGTCCAGAGTCGCTCGTGGGCGCGGACCGCGGCATCCTGCGGGTACGCGTACGCGTGACGCGCCGCGTTCTCGGCCGCGATGACGTCGAGGCCGACGCCGCCGAGCTTGGACTCGGTGCCGGTGAAGTAGGTGTCGACGAGGCCGTCCGACAGGCCGACGGCCTCGAACACCTGGGCGCCCGCGTACGAGGACACGGTCGAGATGCCCATCTTCGACATGATCTTCAGCACGCCCTTGCCGAGCGCGTAGATCAGGTTCTTGACGGCCTTCTCCGGCGCGATGCCCGTGATGAAGCCCGCCCGGACCAGGTACTCGACGGTCTCCATGGCGAGGTACGGATTGACCGCGGATGCGCCGTACCCGATCAGCGTCGCGACGTGATGGACCTCGCGCACATCGCCTGCCTCGACCACGAGGCCGCACTTCATGCGCGTCTCCTTGCGGATGAGGTGGTGGTGCACGGCGGCCAGCATGAGCAGCGACGGGATGGGCGCGAGATCCTTGTTGGAGTCGCGGTCGGAGAGCACGATGAACTCCGCGCCGTCCTCGATGGCCTGGTCGACCTCCTGGCACATCTGCTCGAGGCGCTTCTTCATGCCCTTGTGGCCGGCCTCGACGCGGTACAGGCCGCGGATCGTGACCGACGTCCGCCCAGGGAGGGCGGTGTCGATGTGCTGGATCTTGGCCAGCTCGTCGTTGTCGATCACCGGGAAGTCGAGCGTCACGACACGCGTGTGCTCCGCGCCCCATTCGAGAAGGTTGCGCTCCGGACCGAGGCCCAGGCCGAGGGAGGTGACGACCTCTTCGCGGATCGAGTCGAGCGGCGGGTTGGTGACCTGCGCGAACTGCTGCGTGAAGTAGTCGAACAGCAGTCGCGGACGCTCGCTGAGCACCGCTACGGGCGTGTCGGAACCCATGGCGCCGAGGGGCTCCGCCCCGTTCTGCCCCATCGGGGTGAGGAGGATCTTGACCTCTTCCTCGGTGTAGCCGAACGTCCGCTGACGACGGGTGATCGAGGCGATGGGGTGCACGATGTGCTCGCGCTCCGGCAGGTCGGCCAGGCGCACGCGGCCCGCGTCGAGCCACTCCTGCCACGGCTCCTGCTCGGCGAGCTGCGCCTTGATCTCGTCGTCCTCGATGATGCGGCGCTGGGCCGTGTCGACGAGGAACATGCGGCCGGGGCGCAGGCGCCCGCGGCGCTTGATGCGCTCGGGTGCGAAGTCCAGCACGCCGGTCTCGCTGCCGATGACGATGAGGCCGTCGGTCGTCTCGGTCCAGCGACCGGGGCGCAGGCCGTTGCGGTCGAGCGTCGCGCCGACGAGGGTGCCGTCGGTGAAGATCAGAGCGGCCGGGCCGTCCCACGGCTCCATCTGCATCGAGTGGAACTCGTAGAACGCGCGCAGCTTGGGGTCGATGTCGGCCTGCTTCTCATACGCCTCCGGCACCATCATCATGATGGCGTGCGGCAGGCTGCGGCCGGTCAGGGTGAGGAGCTCGAGCACCTCATCGAAGGAGGCCGAGTCGCTGGCGCCGGCAGTGCAGATGGGCAGCAGCGGGCGGATGTCGCCCAGGAGCTCGGACTCGAGCTGCGACTGCCGCGCCCGCATCCAGTTGCGGTTGCCGTTGACGGTGTTGATCTCGCCGTTGTGGGCGAGCATGCGCAGCGGCTGCGCGAGCGGCCACGACGGGAAGGTGTTGGTCGAGTAGCGCGAGTGGACCACGGCGAGCTCGGAGGCGAAGCGCTCGTCCTGCAGGTCGGGGTAGAACGGCTCGAGCTGCAGCGTCGTGACCATGCCCTTGTAGCCGAGCGTGCGCGCCGACAGCGAGACGAAGTAGGCGTCGAGCTCGGTGCGGGCGCGGGCGCGCAGGCGATAGGCACGTCGATCGAGCGCGACCCCCGAGAGCGCGGCACGCTCGCCGGAGCCCGGGTCGGACACGAAGAGCTGCTCGAAGACCGGACGGGCCTCGAAGGCCAGCTTGCCCAGGTGCTCCTCGGACGTCGGCACTTCACGCCAGCCGAGGACGGTGAGGCCCTCGGATGCCGCGATCCGCTCGATGCCCGCCTTCTGCGTGGCGCGCGCCTCGGCGTCGCGCGGCAGGAAGATCATGCCGGCGGCGTACTCGCCCACCGGCGGCAGCTCGAAACCGGCCACCGCACGCAGGAAGGCGTCGGGCATCTGAGTGAGGATGCCTGCGCCGTCGCCGGTGCCGGCGTCCGAACCGATCGCGCCGCGGTGCTCCAGGTTGCGGAGGGCCGTCAGGGCGAGATCGACGATGTCGTGGCCGGCCTCGCCGCGCAGGGTCGCGACCATGGCCAGTCCGCAGGCGTCCTTCTCGAACGCAGGGTTGTACATCCCCTGCTTCCGGGGGAATCCGGCGCGGCCGGACGAAGCGGGGAAGTCAGCCTCCGAAGAGGCGTCGTGACGGGGGCTCGAAGCCATACCTACCGTCCTCACGTTGATAGTCAAGATGGGACGACGTCGGCCCTGGGCGCACGCTCCTCGGGAACTGAGCGGCGTTATTTGGTGGCAACTCTGCTTATTCTGAGCGGCTCAGGGCTGCGCTTGTGGCGCCGGCCTCGCCGACCTCGGACGTCGGGGGTTCGCTGACGTCGACGAAGTCGTCGGTGTTCTGCGATTGTACAGCCTGTCCGGCGTTCCACTCGCGGCCGGACACATAGGGCGACGGCTCCAACCCGAGGTGACGGCGCTTCTGCACGAAGAAGATCACCAGACCGAGGATGACCCCCAGGATGGCGGCCCAGACGTTCGTGCGCAGGCCCAGGAAGATGTCGCTCGGGTCGATGCGGATGGACTCCCACACGATGCGCCCGGCGCTGTACCACATGAGGTACACCGCGAACAGGCGCCCCCACTGCAGGCGGAAGCGGCGGCCGACCCAGACGATGACCAGCACGCCGAGCGCGTTCCAGAGCACCTCGTACAGGAACGTGGGGTGGTAGAGCGTGCCCTCGGGCAGGCCAATCGGCCAGGCGGGGTTCGGATAGTCGATCTCGAGGCCCCACGGCACGTCTGTGGGCAGGCCGTACAGCTCCTGGTTGAACCAGTTGCCGAAGCGGCCGATCGCCTGCGCGAGCAGCAGTGCGGGCGCAAGGGCATCCGCGAAGGTCCAGAAGCGGATGCCGGTCCAGCGGCAGCCGAGCCAGGCTCCCACCGCGCCGCCGATGAGGGCGCCGTAGATCGCGATGCCGCCCTCCCAGATGTACAGCGCCGACAGCGGGTCAGCGCCCTCGCCGAAGTAGAAGCTCCAGTGCGTGAGCACGTGGTAGATGCGGGCCGTGATGATCGCGAGCGGCACGGCGAGCAGGGCGATGTCGATGACGACCCACGGCTCGGCGCCGCGCTTGGTCAGGCGGGCGTTGGTCCAGAGCACCGCGATGATGATGCCCGTGATGATGCACAGGGCGTAGATGTGGATCCGCAGAGGCCCGATCTCGAAATAGCTGATCGACGGGCTCGGGATGCTGGCGACGACGCTCGCGGCGGCGGTGATCATGGGAGAACCGTGTCCTTGCTGGATCCGTGCGGGAGGGATCGGCGCACGCGCCGACCACAGAAGTCTAGTTCGCGCGGCGCGCGGTGCCGTCGGCGAGGCGGCGCGCGGTCTGGGCGAGGCCGTCGACCCCGCCCTCGCGCAGCGCCCGAACGAGCGCCGTGCCGACGATCGCGCCGTCGGCGTACTCGAGCACGCCCGACACCTGATCGGCGTTCGAGATGCCGATGCCGACGCACGCGTGCTCGACCCCGTGATCGCGCAGCCGGGCGACGAGCGTGCGGGCGGCGGCATCCAACTGCGCGCGCTCGCCCGTGATGCCCATCGTCGAGACGGTGTACACGAAGCCGGTGGAATTCCGCACGATGAGCTCGAGGCGCTCGTCGGTCGATGTCGGCGCGGCGAGGAAGACGCGGTCGAGTCCGGTGCGCTCGCTCGCGGCGATCCACTCGGGTGCGGCCTCGGGGGTGATGTCGGGCGTGATGAGGCCCGCTCCCCCGGCGGCGAGCAGATCGTCGGCGTAGCGGTCGACGCCGTACTGCAGGACCGGGTTCCAATACGTCATCACGAGCACCGGCACGTCCACGCGGCGCGTGATCTCGCGCACCGCGGTGAACGTGTCGCGCACACGGAAGCCGGCGGCCAGGGCCGCCTCGGTCGCCTCCTGGATGACCGTGCCGTCCATCACCGGGTCGGAGTAGGGCGGGCCGAGCTCGAGGACGTCGGCGCCGTTCTCGGCCAGCGCGACCGCCGCGTCGATGCTCGTGCGCAGGTCGGGGAAGCCGATGGGCAGGTAGCCGACGAACGCGCCGCGGCCTGCGGCATGAGCGGCGGCGATCGCCTCGGCGACACGGGAGCTCATAGCTTGGTGCCCTCCCCCTTGGCGGCATCGTCCGACGGTGGGGTCGCGACCGCACCGGCACCCGGCGCTGCCGCGGTCTCTGCCGCAGCGGCGTCGTACAGGTGGAAATACCGCGCGGCGGTGTCCATGTCCTTGTCGCCTCGCCCGGAGAGGCACACGGCGAGGATCGCGTCGGGGCCGAGCTCGCGCCCGAGACGCAGCGCGCCGGCGAGGGCGTGCGCCGACTCGATCGCCGGGATGATGCCCTCGGTCTGGGACAGCAGTCGCAGGGCCTGCATCGCCTCGTCATCGGTCGCCGGGATGTACTCGGCGCGCCCGATGGAGGCGAGCCATGCGTGCTCGGGTCCGACACCGGGATAGTCGAGGCCCGCCGAGATCGAGTGCGACTCGACGGTCTGGCCGTCGTCGTCCTGCAGCACGAACGTCTTCGCGCCGTGCAGCACGCCGGGACGACCGCGCTCGATCGATGCCGCGTGCCGCGGGGTGTCGACGCCGTCACCGGCCGCCTCGACGCCGTACAGCTTGACGTCGTCGTCGAGGAACGCGTCGAACATGCCGATGGCGTTGGAGCCGCCACCGACGCAGGCGATGACGGCATCCGGAAGCCGGCCGGCCTCTTCGAGCAGCTGCGCGCGCGCCTCTTCGGAGATGACCTTCTGGAAGTCGCGCACCATCGCGGGGAACGGGTGCGGCCCGGCCGCCGTGCCGAAGATGTAGTTGGTCGTCTCGACGCTCGCGACCCAGTCGCGGTAGGCGTCGTTGATGGCGTCCTTCAGCGTGCGAGAGCCGGTCTTCACCGGCACGACTTCGGCGCCGAGCAGACGCATGCGCGCGACGTTGAGCGCCTGGCGCTCGGTGTCGACCTCGCCCATGTAGATCGTGCACTCGAAGCCGAAGAGCGCCGCAGCCGTCGCAGTGGCGACGCCGTGCTGGCCCGCCCCGGTCTCGGCGATCACGCGGGTCTTGCCGAGGCGCTGCGTGAGCAGCGCCTGGCCCAGCACGTTGTTGATCTTGTGCGAACCGGTGTGGTTGAGGTCCTCGCGCTTGAGGAACACCCGGGCCCCGCCGGCGTGCTCGGCGAACCGCGCGACCTCGGTGATCGGCGACGGGCGGCCGGCGTAGGAGTGCAGCAGGCGGACGAACTCCGCCTGGAACGCGGGGTCCGCCTTGGCCGCCTCGTACTCGGCCGCCAACTCGTCGATGGCGGCGATCAGGGATTCGGGCATGTAGCGCCCGCCGAACTCGCCGAACAGCGGCCCAGGGGCCTCGCGAAGACTCACGACGTCGCCCTTCCTTCGCTCAGTGCATCGCCCGTGCCCGCCTCCAGGAAGGCGCGCAGGGTGGATACGGGGTCATTGGTGACGAGGGCTTCGCCGACGAGCACGACATCGGCGCCCGCCGCACGGTAGTGGGCGACATCGGCCGGGACGAGCACCGCGGACTCCGCGATGCGGACGGCGCCGGCGGGGATGCGCTCCGCCAGCCGCCCGAACAGGTCGCGATCGAGCTCGAAGGTCGACAGGTCGCGAGCGTTGACGCCGACGAGCTGTGCGCCCAGCTCAGCGGCACGGTCGACCTCCTCGGCGGAGTGCGTCTCGACGAGGGCCGTCATGCCCAGCTCCCGCGTGAGTGCGTGCAGGCGAGCGAGCACATCCTGCTCGAGCGCGGCGACGATGAGGAGCACGAGGTCGGCGCCGGCGGCGCGGGCCTCGAGCACCTGGTATTCGGTGGCGATGAAGTCCTTGCGAAGCACTGGCAGGGAGACCGCGCCCTTGACCGCCTCGAGGTCGGCGAGGCTCCCCTTGAAGCGCCGCCCCTCGGTGAGCACGGAGATCGCCGACGCGCCGCCCTCTTCGTAGCGGCGCGCCTGCAGAGCCGGGTCGGGGATGGCTGCGAGGTCGCCGCGCGATGGGCTCGCGCGCTTGACCTCGGCGATGATCTTGACACGGTCGGAGGGTGCGAGGGCGGCGAGGGCATCGATCGCGGGACGCTGAGCCAGTGCTGCGGCCTCGACCGTGGCCAGGGGCCGCTCCGAGGCGCGAGCCTCGGCATCCTCCACCGCGCCGGCCGTCAGGTCGGCGAGCACGATCAGTGCTCTTTCGCCGCGTACTTCGAGCCGTTCACGCCGTAGCCGACGCGCGACATCACCCAGCCGACGATGGCGCCGACGACGAGGAGGGCGGCCGAGGCCCAGACCAGAGCGGGCAGGTCGAGGAAGTAGAACAGGGTGCCGAGAGCGACGGCCACGAGCATGATCACGACGGCCGTCCAGGCGGCGGGCGAGTGTCCGTGGCCGGGGTCGCCGATGTTGTTGCTCATGGGTATCTCCTCGTGAAGCCTGGGAAGCGCGGGCTGCCGCCAGTCTAGCGGTCAGGCGGTCGGATCCTCGCCACGCGACAGGTCGTCCCAGTCGTCGATGGCCCGGGATCCGGCGGCGTCGTGGGGGCGCGGACCGTCGCCGCCACCGGTCCGCGAAGCTTCTCGAGCGGCGGGGTTCGCGACGTCGTCCGTGCGGTAACGGCGCCCGGTGCGCGACCAGCCGTGCGCGGTGCAGAGCACGAAGACACCTGCCGCGATCAGCACGACCCACACCACGAGGGTTACGGCCGGCCATGCGGTGGCATCGATGGAGGCGACGAGTTTCGCGACGGACGACTCGCCTGCGATCCCGGTGGATTCGGTGACGACGGCGGCGACGGCGGAGACCGGATGCTCGAAGACGACGCGCGCGGTCTGCCAGGCCAGCACGCCCCCGATGAGAACCGCCAGCGCGCCGAACACGTAGCGCAGAACGAGCCCGGCGATCGAGAGCGCGGCACCGAGGGCGAGGACGGCGAGGCTGAGCGGCGCCAGCACCGGCACGGCGGACGCGCCCGGCACCTCGAGCGCCTGCTGAGCGCCGTCCGCGAGCATGACCGTCAGCCACGTCTGGGTGGAAGAGATCACGCCGAGCGCGCCGCACAGGACCGTTGCGGCGACGGCGAGCAGCCGCGCCCTGCGGATCACGCGGCAGCCTCAGGGCCGCGGACGGCGGCGAGGTCGTCGGCATCGAAGCAGGTCCGGGTGCCGGTGTGGCAGGCGGGTCCGACCTGCTCGACCTCGACGAGCACGGCGTCGCCGTCGCAGTCCAGCCGCGCCTCGCGCACGAGCTGGATGTGCCCGGACGTGTCGCCCTTGCGCCAGTACTCCTGGCGTGAGCGCGACCAGAAGGTGACGCGCCCCTCGGTGAGCGTGCGGCGGAGGGCCTCGGCATCCATCCATCCGAGCATGAGCACCTCGCGGGTGTCCCACTGCTGGATGATCGCCGCGACCAGGCCGTCGGCCGTGAACGTCACGCGTGCGATGCGTTCGTCGACTGTCTCGGTCACGAGGCCACCTCCCGCACGGCGATGCCCTCGGCGGCCATCGCAGCCTTCACCTCGCCGACGGTGAGCTGGCCGGAGTGGAAGACGGATGCCGCGAGCACGGCGTTCGCGCCCGCGACGATGGCCGGGCCGAAGTCGGCGGCCGAGCCTGCGCCGCCGGAGGCGATCACCGGCACGCTGGCGACCTCGCGCATGAGGGCCACGAGCTCGAGGTCGAACCCCTGCTTCGTGCCGTCGGCGTCGATCGAGTTCACGAGGAGCTCCCCCGCGCCGCGCTCGACCGCTTCGCGGGCCCACTCCAGCGCGTCGAGCTCCGTCTCGGTACGGCCGCCGTGCGTCGTGACCACGAAGCCGGAGGGGATCCGATCGCGGAGCTCGGGCGAGGCGCGCTTGACGTCGAGCGAGAGCACGAGCACCTGCGCACCGAAGCGGTCGGCGATCTCGTCGAGGAGGTCGGGCCGCGCGATCGCCGCGGAGTTCACGCCGATCTTGTCGGCGCCGACCGAGAGAAGTCGCGCGACGTCGTCGGCGGAGCGGACTCCCCCGCCGACGGTGAGGGGGATGAAGACCTCTTCGGCGGTGCGCCGGACGACGTCGTAGGTCGTGGACCGCTCGTCGACCGTCGCGGTCACGTCGAGGAACGTGATCTCGTCGGCGCCCTGCAGGAAATACGCCCGTGCGAGCTCGACGGGATCGCCCATGTCGCGCAGGTTCTGGAAGTTGACGCCCTTGACGACCCGCCCCGCGGCGACGTCGAGGCACGGGATGACGCGGCAGACGAGGCTCATCAGAGCCTCGCGTTGTGGATCGCGGTCACGAGGATGGCGCGGGCGCCGATCGCGTACAGCCCGTCCATGACCTGGTTGACGCCCTTGCGGGGCACCATCACCCGGACGGCGACCCACGCCGGGTCGCGCAGCGGCGAGATCGTCGGCGACTCGATGCCGGGCGCGATCTTCACCGCCGCGTCGACGAACTCCGCGGGCAGGTCGTAGTCGACCATGACGTAGCGCTGGGCGACCAGCACGCCGCGCAGCCGCCGCAGGAGCGTGGCGGTGCCTTCCGCCTCTGTCGGCGCGCCGATCAGCACGGCTTCGGACTTGAGGATCACCGGCCCGAAGACGACGAGGCCCGCCTGCCGCAGCGTCGTGCCCGTTTCCACGACGTCGGCGATCGCGTCCGCGACGCCCAGCTCGACGGCCGACTCCACCGCACCGTCGAGCGGGACGAGGTCGGCCGCGACGCCGTGCTCGTCGAGGAAGCCGTCGACGAGGCCCGGATACGAGGTCGCGATGCGCGCGCCCTCGAGGTCGGTCACCTCCGAGAAGCGCCCGGCGGGTGCGGCGAAGCGGAAGGTGGATGCCGCGAACCCGAGCTGCTCGATCTCTCGGGCGCCGGGCATCCGGGCGTCGAGCAGCAGGTCGCGGCCGGTGATTCCGACGTCGAGGGCGCCCGAGCCGACGTAGGTGGCGATGTCCTTCGGTCGGAGGTAGAAGAACTCGACCTCGTTCTGAGGGTCGATGACGTGGAGGTCCTTGGGATCGCGACGCCCGGTGTAGCCCGCCTCGTGAAGCATCTCTGAGGCGGTCTCGGCGAGCGATCCCTTGTTCGGCACGGCGATTCGCAGCATGGCAGCGTGGCTTTCGGGTTCGAGGACGGGAGGGGACGCGGGCTCAGAGATGTCGGTAGACATCCTCGAGGCTCAGCCCCTTCGCGAGCATCAGCACCTGCAGGTGGTACAGCAGCTGCGAGATCTCCTCGGCTGCGGCATCCGTCGACTCGTACTCGGCCGCCATCCAGACCTCGGCGGCCTCTTCCACGATCTTCTTGCCGATCGCGTGGACGCCCGCGTCCAGCTGCGCGACGGTGCCCGATCCCTCGGGGCGCTCAGCCGCTTTCGCGGCGAGCTCGGCGTACAGCGTGTCGAACGTCTTCACCATGCCAGGGTATCGAACCGGACGGATGCCGCGGCGCCGCGTGACGCGCCGGCCCTGACATGCGGCCGCGCAAGGGGTCGCCGGTCGGTCCCGGGCCTGTTGCTGCAGCCCCGCGGACGGAATAGCGTGCGCTCAGTGGCGGTGCGCTCAGTGGCGGTGCTGCGCGACAGACGCCCGGAGACCCGCGATGGCGGCATCCGGGTCGGCCGCGCCGAACACCGCGGAACCGGCGACGAACGTGTCGGCGCCGGCCTCGGCCGCCTGGGCGATGGTGCTTTCGCCGATGCCGCCGTCGACCTGCAGCCAGACCGACGACCCGCGACGCCGCGCCTCATCGGCCAGGCGGCGGAGCTTCGGCAAGGTCTCGGGCATGAACGACTGGCCGCCGAACCCGGGCTCGACCGTCATCACGAGGATCTGGTCGAAGTCGTCGAGCAGGTCGAAGAGGCCGTCGACGGGGGTCGCAGGCTTGACAGCCACACCGGCGCGGGCGCCGATCTCGCGGAGGCGACGCGCGAGGGCGACCGGCTCCTTCGCCGCCTCGAGGTGGAAGGTGACCGATGCCGCGCCGAGCTCCGCGTAGCCGGGTGCCCAGCGGTCGGGGTTCGTGATCATGAGGTGCACGTCGAGGGGCACCGGGCTGGTGGCCTGGATGCGCTCGACCATCTGCGGCCCGAACGTGAGGTTGGGCACGAAATGGTTGTCCATGACGTCGACGTGGACGAAGTCCGCCGTCGCGATCCGTGCGAGCTCGACCTGCATGTTCACGAAGTCGGCGGCCAGGATGCTGGGGTTGATGCGGATGTCGACCTCGTGGCCGTTGGCGTCGATCGGAAGCACGCGTCCATTATGGTCGACCCGTGGATCCCATCACGGCACTGCTGCACGAGGTTCTCGAAGACATCCGGCCGCAGGACGACGGCGCCCCTGCGGGATACATCCCCGAACTCGCCGCGGCAGATCCGGAGCGGCTGGCGCTCGCGGTGGTCGGTCCTCGCGGACGCGTGCGGGCGGTCGGCGACGTCACACACGAGTTCACGATCCAGTCGATCTCGAAGCCGTTCGTGCTCGCCCTCGCCCTGGCCGACCGCGGCCGCGACGCGGTGCTGAGCAAGGTCGGTGCGGAGCCGAGCGGCGAGCCTTTCAACGCCATCAGTCTCGAACCCGACACCGGGCGGCCGGCCAATCCGATGGTCAACGCGGGGGCGATCGCGACCTCGTCACTGATCCCCGGCGACGCCGTCGACGACCGCACGTCCCGCATCGTCGAGGGTCTTTCGGCCTTCGCGGGACGCTCGCTGTGGGTGGACGAGCAGGTCTACGCCTCGGAGTCGGCGACCGGCGATCGCAACCGCGCGCTGGCACACCTCCTGCACTCGTACGGGATCGTCGACGGCTCGGTCGAGATCGCCGTCGAGACCTACTTCCGTCAGTGCTCGCTGCTTGTGACCGTGCGCGATCTCGCCGTGATGTCGGCGACCCTCGCCTTCGGCGGCCTCAATCCGGTCACCGGCGAGCGGGTCGTCGCCGAGGGCGTTGCCCGCGACGTGCTGTCGATCATGACGAGCTGCGGCATGTACGACTATTCGGGCGAATGGCTGCTGCGCGTCGGCCTGCCGGCGAAGAGCGGGGTCAGCGGCGGTCTTCTCGCCGTCGCGCCGTCGCAGTTCGGGATCGCCGCATTCAGCCCCCGCCTCGACGAGCACGGCAACTCCGTGCGCGGCATCGCCCTCCTCGAGACGCTCGGCGAGCGGTTCGGCATGCACATGCTCGAGCCGCACGAGAGCGTGGCGGTTCCGGCCTTCACCGTCGAGGACACGGACACGGGACGAGTGCTCCGCCTGGCGGGCGAGCTCGGGCTGGCGGGCACAGAGCGTGTCGTCGCCGTGCTGCGCGAGATCGCCGAAGCGCTGCCGGAGGGTGCCGAAGTCACGGTCGACGCCCGCGACCTGGGCCGCACGCACAGCGCGGCGCTCGTCGCGCTGCGCACGGAGTTCGAGCAGATGCCCCACGGGATCCGCCTGCGCGAGTGAGGGTGTGCTGCGCCGGCTCAGACGCGGCGCAGGAGCGACACCGACATCGCGTCGGTGTTGTGACGGTGAGGCCACAGCTGGGCGCGCCCGCTGCCGTCGGCCTGCGACGGAAGCCCGGGGTCGGCATCCGCCACCGAGGTGATGACGTCCCGCGCAGACAGTTCCTCGACGGCCCCGTCCCATTCGCGGCGGATGTCGGCGACCACGCCCGACGTCTCGGCCAGGTGCGGCGAGCACGTGATGTAGGCGACCACGCCGCCGGGCTTGAGGGCGCTCACGGCTTCGGTGAGCAGCTCGCGCTGCAGCTGGGTGAGCGCCGGTACGTCGCTGGGCGCCTTGCGCCAGCGCGCCTCCGGGCGGCGGCGGAGGGCGCCGAGGCCGGTGCAGGGCGCGTCGACCAGGATGCGGTCGTAAGTTTCGGGGGCGTCCTGCGCACGGAGCCGGCCGTCCTCTTCCGACACCGGCACGTCCAGCGGCACACCGGCCAGCGCCTGGCGCACCAGCCCGGCACGAGCCGGCGAGATCTCGTTGGCCTCGAGCGACGCGCCGTGCGCGAGCGCCTCGGCGGCGAGCACGGCGGTCTTGCCGCCCGGGCCAGCGCACAGGTCGAGCCACCGCTCACCCGGTGCGATGGGCAGGGCACGGGTCAAGGCGAGCGCCGCGAGCTGCGAGCCCTCGTCCTGGACGCGGATGCGGCCGCCGGAGCCGCGGACGACCGAGTCCGGGTCGCCCCCGCCGAGGCGGAAGCCGATCGGCGAGAACGGGGTGCGGCGCGCATCCTCGGGCACGTCGGCGAGGTCGGGCAGCGCCACCATCGTGACCCGGGGCGACGCGTTGTCGGCGGTGAGCAGCGCCTCGAGCTCCTCGGCGCGTCCTTCGGCCGCCAGCGCCCGCCGGAACGCGCGCACGACCCACACCGGGTGCGAGAAGAGCAGCCCGAGTTGCTCGTCATCGGAGCGTGCGCTCTCGGCGACATGCGTCATCCAGTCCCCCGGCGTGTCCCGGGCGACCCGCCGGAGCACGGCGTTAGCGAAGCCCGCGGCGCCGCGTCCACCGGCGCCGCGCGCGAGCTCGACGGATTCGTTCACGGCGGCATGTGAGGCGACGCGCGTCGACAGCAGCTGGTGCACGCCCAGCCGAAGCGCGTCGAGCACGGCCGGGTCGATGTCGGCGACGGGGCGGTCGGCGGCGATCGCGATGACCGCGTCGTAGGTGCCCTGGCGGCGGAGTGTTCCGTAGGTGAGCTCGGTGGCCAGTGCGGCGTCGGGCGTGGCGAGCCCGGCGCGCGAGATCGCGGTCGGCAGCAGGAGGTTGGCGTAGGCGTCGGACTCGTGCACCGCCCGCAGCGTCTCGTAGGCGACGCGTCGCGCCGCGACCGTGCGGCTCACGATCCGGCCACCGGGGTCGCGTCGCGGAGGCCCCGCCACCAGTCTGCGGCGCGCATCGCGACCTTGCCCGCCGGCTGGACCGTGTCGAGCACGATGGGCGTCGACGCGGTGCCGGCGATGACGTTGCCGCCATGCAGCGCGAGGGCGCCCGGCGCCAGGCGCGGCGCGTCCGAGGGGGCCGGTGCGACGGCGAGCACCTTGAGCCGCGCGCCGCCGATCGTCGTGTGGGCGCCGGGCTCGGGAGTGACTCCGCGGATGCGTCCGAGCACGGCCCGCGCGGGTTCGTCCCAGCGCACCCGGCCGTCGTCGTCGCCGAGCTTGGCGGCGTACGTCGTCTCTCCCTGCTGGGGATGTGAGACCGCGGAGCCCGCGGCGATCGCATCCACGACGTCGGAGAGCAGCGCGGCGCCGTCCTCGGCCAGCGCCGCGAGCAGGGAGCCCGCCGTGGCATCGGCCGGCACGTCGACCGCGAGCTCGCCGAAGACGTCGCCGGCGTCGAGCTCCGGCACCAGCTGGAACACGCTCGCACCGGTGCGCGCATCGCCGGCGATGAGGGCGTGCTGCACGGGCGCGGCGCCGCGCCAACGCGGCAGGAGCGAGAAGTGCAGGTTGATCCACCCGTGCTTCGGGGTCGACAGAAGCGGCTCGCGGACTAGCCCGCCGTAGGCGACGATCACGCCGAGATCGGGCTCGAGGGCGGCGATGTCGGCTGTCACGGCCGCGTCGAGCCGGTCGGCGCGGATCACGGGCAGCCCGAGCTCGTCGGCGGCCGCGGCGACGGGCGACGGTGTGAGCACGCGCTTGCGCCCGAGCGGGGCATCCTGACGGGTGACGACGCTGAGCACGTCATGCGCGGAGGTGAGCCGGCGCAGTGACGGCACGGCCGGCTCGGGTGTGCCGGCGAAGACGAGGCGCATGACGTTCCTGAACGATCGAGGGTCAGAGGTCGAGGTCGGGCACGTCGACCCGAACCTTCAGTGTATGGGCGGCTCCCGGCGTGCGTCCCTTCGCCGGCCTGCGACCCTTGACCGCCTGGCTCACCACGGACGCCCGCAGGCTCTCCGTCACCCGCCCGCCCAGCCCGTAGTCGAACCGCACCAGGGCACGAACCGATTCGCCGTGCGCGAGCGGGCCGAGCACCGCCTCGGAGTCGAGCTCGGGCACCGTCTGGCGGAGCTCGGCCAGCGCGGCGTCCACGGCGCGCCGTGGCCCCTCCACCGCCGCCACCCGCACCGTGGGCGGCATGCGCAGCGGCGCCCGGTCGGCGAGCTCCGCACGGGCGTACGCGGCCTGCGTCCAGGTCGCGAGGGCGCGCGCGATCTCGCCGCCGACGCCGACGAGATGCACGGGCGCGCCGGGTGCGGCGAGAGCGGCTGCGTTGGACCACCACCGGAGGCACGATTCGCCGATGCGCAGATCCTCGGCCATCAGCATCCGATCCCCGTCGAGCAGGATCACCGCGCGGTAGCCGCCGATAGCGAGCGGCTCGGCACCACGCGTCGCGACCACCAGCGCGTGGCGCCCATCGATCTCGGTGACCGGATGATCGCCATCGGCGATGATCACGCGTGTCCCCGGAAAGGCTCTCCCGAGCTCGTCGGCGGTGCGCTCGCTGCCCGAGGACGCCATGCGCAGCAGCGTCGACGAGCACTCCGGGCACGCCCACGCGTGCGCGGCGCGACCGCACCAGGTGCACGTCGGCACCGCGCCCTGTCGCGCGGCGTGCAGCGGCCCGCCGCAGTGCGGGCACCGGGCGGGGTGGCGGCACTTCGCGCACACCAGGACCGGGGCATAACCCGGGCGCGCGACCTGTACGAGGACGGGCCCCTCGGCGAGAGCCTCGCGAGCGGCGGCGAAGGCCGACGACGGGACGCGCGCCCCCCGCGACTCGCCCTCGCGGTGCGCGCTGAGCACCACGCGCGGGCTGAGCCGGCGTGCGGCCGGAAGATCGCGCACCCAGCCCACCGCGACCAGACGCTCGACATCGGTGGTGCGCGTGTGCCCCGCGAACACGAGGGCGCCGCCGTGCAGCTCCTGCCGCAGCAGTGCGGCGTCGCGGGCGTGCACGCCCGGACTGAGCTGCTCGGCGAGCAGCGGGTCGCCGTCGTCCCACAGCGCGACCAGCCCGAGGTCGGCGACCGGCGCGTAGACCGTGGAGCGATTCCCGATGACCACGCAGGGGGCGTCTGCGAGGGTGCGCAGGAACGCGGCATACCGCGCCGGACCGCTCTGCTTGGCGTCGTCGCGCACGAAGGCGTCGGCAGGGATGCGGCTCAGCAGAGCCGCCTCGAGCTGTGCGCGGTCGCGATGGTCGGGGACGGCGATGACGGCGCTGCGCCCAGCGGCGAGCACGTGGGTCGCCGCGGCCGCGAGGAGTACGGCCCACGATCCGACGACGGGGCCGTCGGCCAGCTGCGACGGCACCGGTGGCGCGTCCAGCGCGAGCCGCTCGCCACGCTCGAGCGCGTCGGCGAGGCCCGGATAGACGGCCAGCACCTCGGAGGCCCAGGCGGCATCCTCATCCTCGACGTGAGGATGCGTGGGCGGCTCGGCAGCCAGCCATGCCTTCTCAGCGCGGACCATGCGCTTGGGGATCGCCAGCCGCAGGATGTCGCCGGCCGATCCCGCCGCGCGATCGGCGGCGCGGCGCGCCAGTGCGTACAGTGCGGGCGTCAGCACCGGCACCGGCGAGACGACCGCCTCGAGCTGCGAGAGCGGCCGGTCCGAGGCATCCGGCTCCCCCAGCTCGACAAGCAGGCCGTCCACGACACGTCCCGCGCTGCGCAGTGGCACGCGCACCCGCACGCCGGGCTGCGCGTCGGCGGCGAGCTCCGCGGGGATCTCGTAGTCGAACAGCCGGTCCAGCTGCGGCAGCGGCGAGTCGAGCAGCACACGTGCGACGCGGCGAAGCGGCCTCGGGCCCCCGGTGGGGCCGTGCTCGTCGTCGGGCACCGCGGTCACGCGGCCGGCGTCAGAGCCCGGCGGCCGCGCGCAGGGCGTCGGCGCGGTCCGTGCGCTCCCAGGTGAAGTCGGGCAGCTCGCGGCCGAAGTGGCCGTAGGCGGCCGTCTGCGCGTAGATGGGGCGCAGCAGGTCGAGCTGGTCGATGATCGCCTTGGGCCGCAGGTCGAAGACCTCGAGGATCGCGTTCGTGATCACGTCGTCGGCCACGCGCCCGGTGCCGAACGTCTCGACGTAGAGCCCGACCGGCTTGGCCTTGCCGATCGCGTAGGCGACCTGCACCTCGAGGCGGTCGGCGAGGCCGGCCGCGACCGCGTTCTTGGCGACCCAGCGCATCGCGTACGCCGCCGAGCGGTCGACC
Source organism: Microbacterium sp. B35-30 (assembly GCF_010634855.1). GTDB lineage: Bacteria > Actinomycetota > Actinomycetes > Actinomycetales > Microbacteriaceae > Microbacterium. The sequence continues at coordinate 88,032 of NZ_MWLQ01000011.1, forward strand.
TTCGAGGGGTCCTTGCCGCTGAACGCCCCGCCGCCGTGGCGCGAGGCGCCGCCGTAGGTGTCGATGATGATCTTGCGCCCGGTGAGGCCCGCGTCGCCCTTCGGGCCGCCGATGACGAACGGGCCGGCGGGGTTGATGTAGAACTTCACGTCGGGCAGATCGAGGCCGGTGGCCTCGAGCACGGGGTCGATGACCTCGGCGCGGACCGCGGCGCGCAGCGCCTTCTGCGAGATGTCGGGGTGGTGCTGGGTCGAGAGCACGACCGACTCGACGGTCTTCGGCGTGGCGCCGTCGTAACCGAGCGTGACCTGGGTCTTGCCGTCGGGACGGAGGAAGGGCAGCTCGCCCGAGCGGCGCACCTCGGCGAGGCGCTCGGCCATGCGGTGCGCCGTCCAGGCGGCCATCGGCATGAGCTGCGGCGTCTCGGTGGTGGCGTAGCCGAACATGATGCCCTGGTCGCCCGCACCCTGCAGGTCGTGCGGGTCCTGCGAGCCGTCCTCGCGGCGTTCGAACGCCTTGTCGACACCGGCGGCGATATCAGAGGACTGCGCGCCGATCGACACGCTGACGCCGCACGAGTCGCCGTCGAAGCCGGTCTCGCTCGACGTGTAGCCGATGCGGTTGACGACCCCGCGCACGATCGCCGGGATCTCGACGTAGGCGGAGGTGGAGACCTCACCGGCGACGTGGACGAGTCCGGTGGTGACGAGCGTCTCGACGGCCACCCGACCGTTCGGGTCCGCCTCCAGGATCGCGTCGAGGATCGAGTCGGAGATCTGGTCGCAGATCTTGTCGGGGTGTCCCTCGGTGACGGATTCAGACGTGAACAGCCGCAGGTCGGTCATCGGTACTCCAGTTGTCGTGGCGCCGGTCGCGCTGGTGTCCGACGCCGGGGGCGGACACCAGTATGCCCCCGGAGACGGACATCACCGTCTTCGAGGGCACAAGGGTCGTAACGGGATTACTCCGCGCGGCGCAGCCGCAGCTTGTCCTCGTGGATCTCGTGCATCGCGATCGTGAGGGGCTTGTCCTCGACGGTCGAGTCGACGAGCGGGCCCACGTTGTCGAACAGGTTGCCTTCGTGCAGGTCGGAGTAGTAGTCGTTGATCTGACGAGCGCGCTTGGACGCGAAGATCACGAGCTGGTACTTCGAGTCGACCTTCTCGAGCAGGCTGTCGATGGGGGGCTCGATGATGCCCTGGTTCGTTCCGGCCATGGCGAAACCTCCTGGATCGGATGTCGGAATGGGAGTCTGCGGGCCTCGGGGTGCCGAGGCATCCCACCATTCTACGGGACGGATCCCGTCCGGCGGATGTGCGGCCACCGCGGGCGGGTCGGATCGCCGCGGCACGCCGCCGTCAGTGCGCGAGGCGGGCGACCTCATCGGCCGCACGGGCGACGTCGTCGTTCACGACGCGATAGTCGAATTCGCCCTGCGAGGCGAGCTCGGTCTTCGCGGTGCGCAGGCGCCGCGCACGCTCGGCGGCGTCCTCGGTGCCACGGCCGACCAGGCGCTGCACCAGTTCGTCCCAGCTGGGCGGGAGCAGGAACACGAGCGTCGCCGACGGATCCGCCTCGCGCACCTGACGGGCGCCCTGGAGGTCGATCTCGAGCAGGACGGTGCGCCCCCCGGCCAGGGCCTTCTCGATCGGCTTGCGCGGCGTGCCGTAGCGGTACGCGTTGTGAACGGTCGCGTGCTCCAGCAGCTCGCCGTCGGCGATCATCCGGTCGAATTCGGCGTCGTCGACGAAGAAGTAGTGCTCGCCGTCGATCTCGCCCGGACGCGGCGCGCGCGTCGTCGCCGACACCGACAGCAGGATCTGGGGGTGATGCGCCTTGATGTGCGCGGCGACCGTGCCCTTGCCGACCGCGGTGGGGCCGGCCAGCACGACCAGGCGGCTGCGACCGCCCCGAGGCTCGAGCTCGGGCCAGCGGGCGTCCAGGAAGCCTCGAAGGTCCTCCCGTTGACGGGAACCGAGGCCGCCGAGCCGCTTGACGGGCGAGATCTCGAGATCGTGCAGGATGCGGTCGCGCTTGCCCTCGCCGATCGCGGGGATGGCGGTGAGGAACTCCGGCACGCGCATCGCGCCGGCGGGTGACGCGGGATCGGCGAGAGCGCGACGCAGGAGCTCCTGCGGCGTGATCACCCGCATGGCGACGTCCTTCTTCAGCGCGGCGCGCTCGCGGCGCGCGGCGACGGCGCGGCGGGAGGCCGCCACACGGTCGACCTCGGGCGGCCGCGCGTGCGCGCCGGAAGTATGGGGCGAGGCCCCTTCAGAAGGGGTGCGCGAATCGGGCATGTCAATCACCACGGTAGAGAAGGGCGCGCTCGGAGATGCGCGCGGCGAGCCGGTCGGGTCCGGCAGCCAGGATGCTGCGGCTCTCCGACGCTATCACCGCTTCCGCCAGGTCGCCGAAGCGCGCGCGGAGGTCGTGCGGTTCGGCACCCTGATGACCGAAGCCCGGAGCGAGGATCGGGGCGACCGGCGAGAACACCCGGAGCCCGGCATCCGTCCAGTCCACCGTCGCGCCGACGACGACCCCGAGGCTCGCCCACTGCCCGTCCGGGGTCGTGCCGGCGTTGCGCTCCGAGATCTCGCGCATGATCGCTGCCGACACCGTCTCGCTGCTCGGGAGCACCGCGCGCTGCGCCGTGAAGGCATCGGGATTGCTCGTCGCGGCGAGCACGAACACGCCCTTGCCGTGGCGTTCAGCGATGACGAACGTCCCCTCGAGAGCGCCCACGCCGAGGAAGGGGTTCGCCGTCACCGCGTCGGCCTCGAGCGGAGAGCCCGGCGTGAGCCACGCCTCTGCGTAGGCGTCCATCGTCGTGCCGATGTCGCCGCGCTTCGCGTCGGCGATCACGAGCAGCCCTGCCGCGCGCGCTGCCGCCATCACGGTCTCGAGCGCCGCGAACCCGGCGGACCCATAGCGCTCGAAGAACGAGACCTGCGGCTTGACGACCCCGACACGGCCCGCAGCCGCGTCCACGACGCGCAGGCCGAACTCCCGCGCACCGGCGGCGGAGGCATCCATCCCCCACTCGGCGAGGAGGTGCGCGTGCGGATCGATGCCGACGCACAGCTGCCCGTGCGTCGCCGTCGCCGCGCGGACGCGCTCGCCGAACGAGGTCATGCCCGCGCCGCCCGATCGGCCGCGTACTCCTGGAGGCTCTTGACGCGGAAGCCTTCGCGCAGCACCGGCAGGGCGCTCACCGCGGCACCGAGCACAGCCATGGTCGTGAACAGCGCCTTGTCGCCGGCCACCGCCGCCGCGCGGATCTCGTAGCCGTCGGCGCGGGCGCTACCGCCGCTCGGGGTGTTCACCACGATGTCGATCTCGCCGGCGTTGATGAGGTCGACGATGTTGGTTCCGCCCGACTCCTGGGTCTCGGAGTACTTGCTCACCACGCGCACCGCGATGCCGTTGCGGGCGAGGATCTCGGCGGTGCCCTCGGTCGCGACCAGGTCGAAGCCGAGCTCCTGCAGGCGGTGGGCCGGGAGGATCACGGCGCGCTTGTCGCTGTCGGCGACCGAGATGAAGACGGTGCCCGACTGCGGCATGCCGCCGTACGCGGCCTCCTGCGATTTCGCGAACGCCGTGGGGAAGTCGCGGTCGATGCCCATGACCTCGCCGGTGGAGCGCATCTCGGGGCCGAGCACCGAGTCCACGGTCTGACCGTCCGCCGTGCGGAACCGCTTGAAGGGCAGCACGGCCTCCTTCACGGCGACGGGGGCGTCGAGGGGCACGCGCGAGCCGTCCTGCTCGGGCAGCATCCCCTCGGACTTCAGCTCGGCGATCGTCGAGCCCGCCATGATGCGCGAGGCGGCCTTCGCCAGCGGGATGCCGAGCGCCTTCGACACGAATGGCACGGTGCGGCTGGCGCGGGGGTTCGCCTCGATGACGTACAGCACGCCGGCCGAGATGGCGAACTGCACGTTGAGGAGGCCCCGCACGCCGACGCCCTCGGCGATGGCGTGGGTCGCGATGCGGACGCGGTCGATGTCGGTGCGGCCGAGGCTGACGGGCGGCAGCGTGCAGCTGGAGTCGCCGGAGTGGATGCCGGCCTCCTCGAGGTGCTCCATGACGCCGCCGATGTACAGCTCGTCGCCGTCGAACAGCGCGTCGACGTCGATCTCAATCGCATCGTCGAGGAAGCGGTCAACCAGGAGCGGGAGCCCCGGGCCGATGATCGCGGCGTCGGCGATGCGCACGAAGTAGTCGCGCAGCGCCTCGGTCGAGTAGACGATCTCCATGCCGCGGCCGCCGAGCACGAAACTCGGGCGCACCAGCACCGGGTAGCCGATCTCCTCGGCGACCGCGACGGCCCCGTCGACGTCGATCGCGGTGCCGTTGCGCGGTGCCACCAGACCGGCGTCGTCGAGCAGGCGCGAGAACAGTTCGCGCTCCTCGGCGAGGTCGATCGCGGCGGGCTTGGTGCCGAGGATCGTGTAGCCGGCGTCCTCGATCCCCTTGGCGAGGCCGAGGGGCGTCTGGCCCCCGAGCTGGCAGATGACGCCGAGGATCTCGCCCGACTGCGCCTCGGCGTGCAGCACCTCGAGCACGTCCTCGAGGGTCAGCGGCTCGAAGTACAGGCGGTCGGAGGTGTCGTAGTCGGTCGACACGGTCTCGGGGTTGCAGTTGACCATGACCGTCTCGTAGCCGGCGTCGGCCAGCGCGAACGACGCGTGCACGCACGAGTAGTCGAACTCGACGCCCTGCCCGATGCGGTTGGGGCCTGACCCGATGATGACGACCTTGGTCCGCTCCGACGGCGTCACCTCCGTCTCGAAGTCGTAGCTCGAGTAGTGGTAGGGCGTGAGCGCCGGGAACTCCCCCGCGCAGGTGTCGACGGTCTTGTACACGGGACGGATGCCGAGGGCGTGACGGATGCTGCGGACCTGGGCTTCGGCGTCGGAACGCAGCTCGGCGATCTGGGCGTCGCTGAAACCGTGCTCCTTCGCGATGCGCAGGGTGGCGGCATCCAGCTCCCCCGCCTGGCGCACGAACTCGGCGACCTCGTTGATGAGCACGATCTGGTCGAGGAACCACGGGTCGATCTTGGTCGCCTCGAACGCCTGCTCGACCGTGGCGCCCTTGCGGAGCGCCTGCTGGAGCACGACGATGCGGCCATCGGTCGGGGTCTGGGCGATCTCGAGCAGCTCGTCGGCCGAGCGCGGCTCGTCGCCCCAGTGGAAGCTGGAGCCGCGCTTCTCGAGCGAGCGCAGCGCCTTCTGCAGCGCGGTGGCGTAGTTGCGGCCGATCGCCATCGCCTCGCCCACGGACTTCATCGTGGTGGTCAGCGTCGTGTCGGCGGCGGGGAACTTCTCGAAGTTGAAGCGCGGCACCTTCACGACGACGTAGTCCAGCGTCGGCTCGAAGCTCGCCGGCGTGACCTTCGTGATGTCGTTGGGGATCTCGTCGAGGCGGTAGCCGATCGCGAGCTTCGCGGCGATCTTCGCGATGGGGAAGCCGGTCGCCTTGGAGGCGAGGGCCGACGACCGCGACACGCGAGGGTTCATCTCGATGACGATGATGCGGCCGGTGGCCGGATCGACCGCGAACTGGATGTTGCATCCGCCGGTGTCGACGCCCACCGCGCGGATGATGTCGATGCCGATGTCACGGAGCTTCTGGTACTCGCGGTCGGTGAGGGTGAGCGCCGGCGCGACGGTGATCGAATCGCCCGTGTGCACGCCGACCGGGTCGACGTTCTCGATGGAGCAGACGACGACCGTGTTGTCGGCCGTGTCGCGCATCAGCTCGAGCTCGTACTCCTTCCACCCGAGGATCGACTCCTCGAGCAGCACCTCGGTGGTCGGCGAGTCGCGCAGGCCCGCGCCGGCGATGCGGCGGAGGTCCTTCTCGTCGTATGCGAAGCCCGAGCCGAGGCCGCCCATCGTGAACGACGGGCGCACGACGAGCGGGTAGCCGAGCTCGTCGGCGGCGGCGAGCACCTCGTCCATCGTGTGCGCGATACGGGAGGCCGCAACGTCGGCGCCGGCATCCAGCACCAGCTGCTTGAAGATCTGGCGGTCCTCGCCCTTGTTGATCGCCTCGAAGTCGGCGCCGATGAGCTCGACGTCGTACTTCTCGAGGATCCCGTGCGTGTGCAGGTCGATCGCGGCGTTGAGCGCCGTCTGCCCGCCCAGGGTCGGCAGGATCGCGTCGGGCTTCTCCTTCGCGATGATCGTCTCGATGACACGCCAGTTGATCGGCTCGATGTACGTCGCGTCGGCGAAGTCGGGGTCGGTCATGATGGTGGCCGGGTTCGAGTTGACGAGGATGACGCGCACGCCCTCTTCGCGCAGCACGCGGCAGGCCTGCGTGCCCGAGTAGTCGAACTCGCACGCCTGCCCGATGACGATCGGGCCGGAGCCGATGACCAGGACGGAGTTGATGTCGTCGCGCTTGGGCATTACTTCGCGGCCTTCTTCTGGAGGTTCGCGACGACGAGGTCGCGGAAGCGGTCGAACAGGTAGTTGGCGTCGTGCGGGCCGGCGGCGGCCTCGGGGTGGTACTGCACGGAGAACGCCGGGATGTCGAGGGCGCGCAGGCCCTCGACCACCTGGTCGTTCAGCCCGACGTGGCTGACCTCGATGCGGCCGTAGCCGTTCGGGCTGTCGAACTCGCCGTCGACCGGGGCGTCCACCGCGAAGCCGTGGTTGTGGGCCGTGATCTCGACGCGGCCCGTGGACTTGTCGAGCACCGGCTGGTTGATGCCGCGGTGGCCGAAGGGCAGCTTGTAGGTGCCGAGGCCGAGCGCCCGGCCGAGCAGCTGGTTGCCGAAGCAGATGCCGAAGAACGGGAGTCCGTCGTCGAGCACGCCGCGCAGCAGGTCGACGTGGTCGCCCGAAGCCGCCGGGTCGCCCGGGCCGTTGGAGTAGAACACGGCCACCGGGTCGATCGCACGGATCTGGTCGATCGTGACGTCCTGCGGCAGCACGTGCACGTCGAATCCCCGCGCGGCGAGGTTGTCGACGGTCGCCTGCTTCACGCCGAGGTCGAGCACGGCGAGGTTGCCGATGCGCTCGCCGGTCGCCTTCGTCACCTCGGCGGCGGCCACCGACACCTGGGCGGAGAGGTTCTGACCGGCCATCTGCGGAGCCTCGCGGACGAGGCGCAGCTGCTCCTCGGCGTCGATGCCCGCCGCGTCGCCGGAGAAGATCGCGCCGCGCATGCTGCCCGCCGAGCGGATGTGGCGGGTCACGGCGCGCGTGTCGATGCCGCTGATGCCCACCACGCCGTCCCTCGCCAGGGCCGCGTCGAGCTCCTCGTCGGCGCGCCAGTTGGAGACGACGCGGGAGGGGTCGCGCACGATGTACCCCGCCACCCAGATGCGGCGCGATTCCGGGTCCTCGTCGTTCATGCCGGTGTTGCCGATGTGCGGCGCGGTCTGCAGCACGATCTGGCCCGCGTACGAGGGATCGGTGAGCGTCTCCTGGTACCCGGTCATGCCGGTGGAGAACACCACCTCGCCGATGGAGGTGCCCTGGGCGCCGTACGCGCGTCCGGTGTGACGGGTCCCGTCCTCGAGCACGAGGACTGCGGGGTCGGTCTGGAAGAGGGAGGTCATGAGTCGGTTCCCGTCTGGTTCGGCGGAAGGATGCCGGCCACAGCGTCCGCGAGAGCGCGGGCCGAGGCATCCTGGGGTCGGAAGTAGCTGTCGACGGTCGTGCCGGCGTCGGTGCGCCAGGTCAGCCGGGTGAGTCCGCCCGGCTCGACCACCCGGTCGATCGCGACGGTGGACTGGTCGACGTCGACGATGCGGTCGGGCGTCAGCACGAACGGGTCCTGTCCGGTGAGGCCGATGGCCACACCCTCGTCGGCGACGATGACGGTCGCCTTCGAGCGGAACGCCATGCCGGGGGCCGCGATCCGCTCCAGCGGAGTGTCGCGGGCGGTCGTCGCGACGTACAGGGCGTCGAAGGACGCACGCACGTGTGCGTCGGCGGGCAGCTCGCCCGAATGGACGAGCGGCGCGGCATCCCGTCGCGTCCGCCGCCACCACGCCCACGCGAGCGCGGCGAGCAGCACGACGGCCACGGCGATCATGACGGCCAGGGCCCCTTCACGGGTCACGCGCGCACCCCCGGGGTGTCGAGCAGAGCGCCGTCGGCGACGGTGACCGTTCCCTGGTGGAGCGTCCAGCGCACCTCGCCGGGAAGCTCGCGGCCGAGGTACGGCGAGTTCAGGCTCCGACCACGCAGATCGTCGGTCGTGAAGGTGCGGCGGGGCGCCGGGTCGTAGAACGCGAGGGATGCCGGCTGGCCCTCGGTGAGCGGGGTGCCGTGCCCCGCGAGGCGGCCGATGCGCGCGGGCTCGCGCGACATCACCCGTGCGACATCGCCCCAGGTGAGCAGTCCGGTGTCGACCATCGACTGCTGCACGACCCGCAGCGCGCTCTCGAGGCCCACCATGCCGTTGGCCGCCGCGTGCCACTCGCACGCCTTCGACTCGGCGGGGTGGGGGGCGTGGTCGGTCGCGACGATGTCGATCGTGCCGTCGGCGAGGCCCTCGCGCACCGCGAGCACGTCCTCCTCGCGGCGCAGCGGCGGGTTGACCTTGAAGCGGGCGTCGTAGTCGCGTACCAGCTCGTCGGTCAGGAGCAGGTGGTGCGGGGTGACCTCGGCCGTCACGTCCACGCCGCGGCGCTTGGCCCAGCGGATGATGTCGACCGAGCCCGCCGTCGAGAGGTGGCAGACGTGCAGGCGCGAGCCGACGTGCTCGGCGAGGAGCACGTCGCGGGCGATGATCGACTCTTCGGCGACCGCGGGCCAGCCGGCGAGTCCCAGCTCCGCGGACACGGCGCCCTCGTTCATCTGCGCGCCCTCGGTGAGGCGCGGGTCCTGCGCGTGCTGCGCGACGACGCCGTCGAACGCCTTCACGTACTCGAGCGCTCGCCGCATGATGAGCGGGTCCCAGACGCAGAAGCCGTCGTCGCTGAAGACGCGCACACGGGCGCGGGAGTCGGCCATGGCGCCGAGCTCGGCCAGGCGCTCGCCCTTCTGCCCGACGGTCACCGCACCGATCGGCTGCACCGTGACGAAGCCGGCCGCCTCACCGAGGGCGAGCTCCTGCTCGACGACACCGGCCGTGTCGGCGACCGGCGAGGTGTTGGGCATCGCGAACACGGCGGTGTAGCCGCCCGCCGCGGCGGCGCGCGATCCGGTCAGGATCGTCTCGGATGCCTCGTACCCGGGTTCGCGCAGATGCGAGTGCAGATCGACCAGGCCCGGCAGCAGCACGAGGCCGTCGACGTCGACCACGGTCGCGCCGGCGCGGCTCAGGCCGGGGCCGATCTCGGCGATGACGCCGTCCGCGACGATCACGTCGGCGAGGGTGGTGGCCTCGACCTGGGCGCCGCGGAAGAGAAGGGTCTCGCTCACGGGGTGTTCTCCTTCTCTGAGCCCACCGGGGCGGGCGCGTTCATCGCGGGTGTGCTGTCGGCTGCGTCGTGCTCCGCGCCCGCCAGCAGCAGGTAGAGCGCGGCCATGCGCACCGAGACGCCGTTCGCCACCTGCTCGAGCACGGTCGAGCGCGGCGAGTCCGCGGCTTCTGCGGAGATCTCCAGACCCCGGTTCATGGGTCCGGGGTGCATGACAATGCTATCCGCTCCGAGCGCCTGAAGGCGGCGTGCGTCGAGGCCCCAGCGGCGCGAATACTCCCGTTCAGTGGGGAAATACGCGGCGTTCATGCGCTCCAGCTGGATGCGCAGCATCATGAGCGCGTCCGGTGCCGACGCGATCGCCTCGTCGAGGTCATAGAGCGTCCGCACCGGCCAGCGCGACATATCCTGCGGCACGAGGGTGGGGGGCGCGACGAGGGTCACGTGAGCGCCGAGGGTGTGCAGCAGCCAGACATTGGACCGGGCCACCCGCGAGTGCAGGATGTCGCCGACGATCGCGACCTTCATGCCCGCGAGGTCGCGGCCGCGGCTGTCGTCGCCGAACCGGCGCTTGCGGATCGTGAAGGCGTCCAGGAGCGCCTGTGTCGGGTGCTCGTGGGTGCCGTCGCCGGCGTTGACGACGCCGGCGCTGATCCAGCCGCTGGTCGCGAGGGTGCGGGGGGCGCCGGACGCGCCGTGGCGGATGACGACGGCATCCGCTCCCATCGCCTGGAGGGTCTGCGCCGTGTCCTGCAGCGACTCCCCCTTCGAGACGCTCGAGCCCTTCGCCGAGAAGTTGATGACATCGGCCGACAGTCGCTTCGCGGCGGCCTCGAACGAGATGCGCGTGCGTGTCGAGTCCTCGAAGAACAGGTTGACGACGGTCTTGCCCCGCAGGGTGGGGAGCTTCTTGACCTCGCGCCGCTGCGTGTCGGCCATGTCCTCGGCCACGTCGAGGATGCGCAGCGCGTCCTGGCGGGCGAGCGTCCGGGTGTCGAGCAGGTGCCTCATGCTCCGGTCACCGTCCTTCGATCGTGACGGATTCGGCGCCGTCGGTCTCGTGCAGGCGCACGTTCACGCGCTCTTCGCGGGAGCTCGGCAGGTTCTTGCCGACGAAGTCGGGGCGGATCGGCAGTTCGCGGTGGCCCCGGTCGACGAGCGTCGCCAGCCGCACCGCAGCGGGCCGGCCGATGTCCTGCAGGGCGTCGAGGGCGGCACGGATGCTGCGTCCTGAGAAGAGGACGTCGTCCACGAGCACGACCACCTTGCCGTCGATGCCGCCTGGCGGAATCTGGGTGCGCTGCGGGGCACGCGTCGGATTGCGGTGCAGGTCGTCGCGGTACATCGTGACGTCGAGGGCCCCGATCGGGACGGTGACGCCGCCGAACTGCTCGACGAGCGCGCCGATGCGGTGGGCGAGGGTAACGCCGCGAGTGGGGATGCCGAGGAGGACCAGGCCCTCGGGACCCTTGTTGGACTCGAGGATCTCGTGGGAGATCCGAGTCAGGGCCCGGGCGATGTCGGCCTCGTGCAGCACGGTGCGCGTGCTCATCCGCCGCTCCCTTCTCCGCCTCACGGGACGGGGTTAAAGGTTGCTGTGATCGCCGCCCAGTCTACGTCACCGCGAAGGCCGGCCCCAATCGGGACCGGCCTTCGGGGTGCGCCTCGTGATCGTCAGGGGCGCGTGGCAGGCCCGCGCAGCACCTGCGAGGCGACGACGAGGGCGGCGGCGATCAGCACGACGTTCTTGAAGATGTACTGTCCGGTGAGCGTCGGGCCGGCGGTGCCGAACACCTCGGCAGGCAGCAGCACGAGCGGCGAGAGGATGCCGACGAACGCGAGCGCGAGCACCACGAGGCCGACGCGGGCGAAGGCGCCCCCGGCGATGAGGAGGGCTCCCGCCGCGACCTCGATCAGCGCGGTGGCGACGAGCGCCGCCTGGCCGCTCACGAGTCCGAACGTCAGCTTCTCCCACGTCTGGCTCACGAGAGCCTCGACGGGGCTCACTCCGGGGAAGAACTTCATCGCGCCGAAGACGACGAACACACCGCCGAGGGCGATGCGCAGCGCCGGGATGCTCCAGCGCTGCAGCGCGGTCTTGGTCGCAGCTTCGGCGCGCGCCTCCCATGACAGCAGGGTGCGGATCGTGCTCGGACGGCCGGTGCGTGCGGGGGCGACGACGCCGGCGGCGCCGCGGACGGGAACGGTGGTCATGGCGTGACTCCTTCGGGTTCTGATCGCCCGCGATCGCGGGCACGGTGATCAGGACTCCCTCGGCCGCACGGTGATACGGATCGGCACGGATTGGCACCGGGGATACACACCTTCGGGCGCAGAAACGCCGTCTGGTTGTAGAAGGTCTACAACCAGACGGCGCCGCGGTCCGCTCAGGCGGCGGGCGTCGTCACCTCGCGGTGCGCGTCGTCCTCGACCAGCGACGCACGGATCGGGTGCCCCTGGCTGGTGAGACACTTGCCGCTGGCCAGGTCCCACTTCCAGTCGTGGAGGGAGCAGGTGAGCACGCCGTCCTCGATCTTGCCGGTCTTGGTGAGGTCCGCACGCAGGTGCGGGCAGCGGCGCTGCACCTTCCACTCGCCCAGCCGGGCGTCTTCGGTCTGATCGGTCTGCTCCGCGTACCAGTTCTCGACGTACTCGATCCGGTCTCGCGAAAGGCACTTGAGGAACGTCGTCAGGAACTCGTTGAACTTGCCGCTGCGGCCGACCTCGAACTGCATCGAGAGGAAGATCGAGTTCGACCAGTCGATCTCGTGGTCGGCGATGTTGGTCGAGACCAGGTCGGCCGGGATCGTGTACCAGTAGATGCACTCGTCGTCCTGGTACTCGCGGACCTTCGCCTTCGGGAAGTCCACGACCATGTCGAGGTCGCCGATGCGGAAGCGCACGACGCCGCCGACGCCGTTGCGGATGGTGCGGGCACGGCGCAGTAGCGGCTCCCACCACTCCTTGATCGCGGCCAGCATCTCGTCCGGAGGCAGCACCGCTGCGCGGGTGGCCTCCTCGGCGCGGATCTCGTCCTGGCGGCTGCCCTGCTGTTCGGCGAGATACGACCACTTGTCGTCGAAGATCCGGTCGATCTCGGCATCCGTGTAGAGCGTCTGCGTGACCGAGAGCGCGCCGTCGTTCAGCTCGACCACGGTGCCGGGCACGAACTCGTAGCCCTTCTGGTCGGGGCGGAGGTCCTTCATGTGCTGCAGGAACTGCCGCTGGTCGGTGAAGATGGCGTCGCCGTCGAGGCCGTAGCCGTTGTACTTGAACAGCTCCTCGCGCAGGAACATCGGCGGGCCGGCCATCGGGAAGACGTGCTCGGCGTCGACCTTCTCGATGTAGTACATCGCCCGCTTGTTCTGCGCGTCGCGCTTGAGCTTCGCGAAGTTCTGCTTGGCATCCTGCGGCAGGTCGTAGACCATCGGCCACCAGATGGCGCCCGACACCTGCGTGAAGTACGCCTCGGGCTTCGAGAACGACATCAGCTTCTCGAGGTCGAGCGGATGCGAGTCGTTCTGATTCAGGATGCTGGCGGTCCCGTCGTCGACGCTCAGCGAGGAGTCGCCGATCGGCCCGTCACTGGGGGCGCGGAGGGGCGTCACCATGAGCTTGAGCGGGCCGAACTCGAGCGGCACCCCGGCCTGCGTGTAGACGATGTTGTCGTAGCCGAGCCGTCGCAGGTCCTGCTCGAGATCGTCGGTCGGGTAATCCGGCAGCAGGACCTTGATGTCCTTCGGCACGTGGCGCTGCATGAGCGCCGGGTCGAAGTGGTCGCGGTGGCGGTGCGAGATGTAGAGGAAGTCGGCGTTGCCGTACTTCGCCCAGTCGAGCCCGCGGTTGTCGGGGAACGGGAACCACGACCCGAAGAAGGTCGGGCCGATCACCGGGTCGCAGAGGATGCTTCCTCCCGCCGTCTCGATGAACATTCCGGCGTGGCCGAGGCCCGTGATGCGCATGGGACTCCTCCCCTATCCAGCAGTCGTACCGTCGAACCAGACGAGTCTAGGCGAGGCCGGCCGACGCCACCGCGCGGCCCGGCCGTGCAAAAGCAGATCCCGCCCCGTCCCCGCGCGCTCCGGACCGGGATGGCCCGGATCACTCGTCGAAGAGTCCGCGGATGTCGTCGGCGGTGAGCGCCTGGCCGAACAGGGCGTCGTCGTCCATCACGGAACGGAACAGCCGCGACTTGCGCTGCTGCAGCGCCATGACCTTCTCCTCGATGGTCCCGTTCGCGATGAGCCGGTACACCATCACGCTGCGGTGCTGGCCGATGCGGTGCGCCCGGTCGACCGCCTGCGCCTCGGCTGCGGGGTTCCACCACGGATCGAGCAGGAACACGTAGTCGGCCTCCGTCAGCGTGAGACCGAAGCCGCCCGCCTTGAGGCTGATGAGGAACACCGGCGCCTCTCCCCCGCGGAAGGCGTCGACGGCGGCATCGCGATCGCGCGTCGACCCGTCGAGATACGCGTACGGGATGCCGCGCTCGTCGAGCCGGGCGGAGACGAGGCCGAGGAACGACGTGAACTGGCTGAACACGAGGGCACGGTGCCCCTCGGCGAGGGCTTCGTCGAGCTGCTCGAAGAGCGCGCCGAGCTTGCTCGGCGCGATGTGGGAGTACGCCGGGTCGACGAGCTCGGGGGCGAGGCTCAGCATGCGCAGCAGCGTCAGGGAGCGGAACACGATGAACCGGTTGCGGTCGAGGTCCTCCAACAGCCCCAGCACCTTCTGGCGCTCGCGCTGCAGCACCGTGTCGTACAGGGCGCGGTGGGCCGCCCCGAGCTCGATCCGCACCTCCTGCTCCTGCTTGGCAGGCAGGTCGGCGGCGACCAGTTCCTTCGTGCGCCGCAGCACCAGCGGACGGATGCGGCGCCGAAGGCGCGCCAGGCGGCCCGCGCGATAGGCGCCGCCTTCCTGGTTCTCGGGCACTTTGCCCTTCTCGATGGGGCCGACGTACTCCTCCCGGAACCGCCGCGCGGAGGCGAACAGCCCGGGAGCAGCCAGCGAGAGCAGGGCCCACAGCTCGGTGAGGCTGTTCTCGAGCGGCGTGCCGGTGACGGCGAAGACGACGTCCGCCGGCAGATCGCGCGCCGCCCGGTACGCCTTGGTCTGGCTGTTCTTGACGAACTGCGCCTCGTCGAGGATGAGGCCGGCCCATGTGACGCGTGCGAACTCGGCTTCGTCCAGTCGCAGGAGCGTGTACGACGTGACCACGATGTCGGCGGCGGCTGCGGCATCCGTCACCGTCGTCCCGCGCTTCGCACGTGTCGAGTCGATGACGGCCACGCGCAGGTCGGGCACGAAGCGCGCCGCCTCGCTCCGCCACGTCGAGAGGACGGATGTCGGCGCCACCACCAGGAACGGGCGCTTCTCACCGGTTTCGCGCGCGTGCGCGATGAGGGCGAGCAGCTGCAGCGTCTTGCCGAGGCCCATGTCGTCGGCCAGGATGCCGCCGAGCCGGTGCTGCCACAGGAAGGCCAGCCAGTCGTAGCCGACCCGCTGGTACGGGCGGAGATCCGCCTGCAGCGCGGCAGGGAGCGGTGCGGAGAGAACCCCGTCGGCGTCGCGCAGCGCCTCCACGGTGGCCCGCCACGACACCGCAGGCTGCGCCTCGTCCGCGAGATCCTCGAAATCCGCCCACAGGGCGGTCTGATACCGGCTGATGCGCGGCCCGGTCTCCCATTCGTCGAGCTCGCCCGCCTCGTCGATGAGGTCGCGCAGGCGCTGGAGCGAGGGATGCGACAGCGAGAAGTACGCCCCGTCGCTCAGCAGGATCTTCTTGCGACCCCGCGAGAGCGCGGTGAACAGCGTCCCGAACGGGATGCTGCGGCCATCGATCGTCACGACGACGCCCAGGTCGAACCAGTCGGCGTCGGTCGTCTCGACGGACGTGATGTCGATGCGCGGATCGCCGGCGAGCTCACGGTAATGCGGACGTTCGCCTGAGATCTCCACACGGACGTCGGCGTCGGCCTCGAGCAGCGGCAGCAGCTGCGACGCGAACTCCGCCGCCACGATCCCCGACAGCGTGTCGGCGCTCGCGAGGTCGACCGGCGCATGATCGCGCCAGAGCGACTCGACGCGGTCGCGGATCTCGCGCTCCAGCGCCGGGTCGCCGTCGTCGCCGGTCGCATCGAGGCCGAGCAGCTCGCCGTCGCCGTAGCGCCACGAGAGCGTGTAGACGAGCCGATGCCCCGGTTCGAATCGCACCAGCACCACGAGCGTGGGCCGGGGCGGCGGGGCGACGTCGATTCCAGGCGCGTCGACATCCACCCGGCGCGCGATGCGCGGCAGGTGCTCGCGCACGAACTCCTCAGCCTCGTCCGCCGGGACGGTCACGGCTTCGCGGGCGGTGAGCAGCGCGGGCACCGGGTCGGGCAGCGCGACGGCCGCCAGCACCAGCTCGATACGCTCGCGCTGCACCGCGAACCGGTAGACGCCCGTGCGGCCGACCGGACGCAGAGTCGCGGCTGGGCCTACGCGCCCCGAGGCTCCGGACGACGCGCCGGCGGCCGGAGAGGGCGTTGCGAGGGTCTGCTCGCCGTCGATAGTGACGACCGGGACGATCTCGAGGCCGCGCCCGGTGCGCTGCGCCTGCACCGCGACGGTCGCCGCGGACGCCAGTGCGACCGTCGCATTGCGCTTCGTCGGGACGAACGGGATGCCGCGGTCCGCGGCGGACGCCAGGTGCGGCCAGAGAAGGCTCGACTCGATGTCGTCGAGGGTGAGCCAGTCCGAGACGTCGGAGAAGGCGCCGAACGAGCGGACGTCGCGGCCGATGCTGTGCAGCTCGGCGAACCACCGCGCCTGTACAGGGTCGAACGCCGTGCTCGGCCGCCGCAGGGCATCCCACGAGACGCCGCCCTTGATCCATGCGTCGGACCGGGCGGAGCGCTCCAGCGGGCGAAGCCCGACCAGCACGTCGGCGCCGTGCTGATGCAGGCCGCGGGGAGTGGCGGACTCGACACGCGCCGGTGCCCACGCCGACGCGCCGCGACGGATGCGCTGACGCAGCTCGACGCCCAGCGCGAGGGGCGTGTGGGCCCGCGGCGCGGGCGCCGGCGACGCGAACACCGTCCGCCACGACGATTCACCGGGCGACGCCGGGGCCGACGCCGCCAGCCGGTTGGCTGCGAGCAGCGTCGCGACCGTGTGCTTGCAGTCGAACTGCACCGGGCACGTGCACGAGGTCGCGGCGATGGGGTGGTCCGTGCGCTGCGGGTCGAGCCGGACGCGGCAGCGGTACGTCCGCCCGGCGCTGCCGGCCACGACGGCCTCGATCACGCAGGTGACCGGGTCCCAATCGAGTCGCTGCACCGCGCCGTCGGCGAAGTACGCGGCGCCCCGCTCGTACGAGCCGCTGTCGGTGTGCCGGCGGATGTGCCCGGGGTCGACGAACGGCGGGGGTCCGGCGGACGGCGGGGTCACGGCATCCATCCTGCCGAGGCCCGCCGACACCGCGGCGGATGCATCGCGGTCAGCCTGCGCGCGCGATCCGGGCGAGCACGCCGTGGACGAAGGGTCCCGATTCGTCGGTCGAGAACTCCTTGACGAGCTCGACCGCCTCGTCGATGGCGACCGCGGTCGGGACCTCGTCGTTGTAGAGGATCTCCCATGCGCCGATTCGCAGGACGGCGCGGTCGACCGCAGGCATGCGGGCGATGCTCCAGTCCTTGGCGAACGTGGTGATCTGCTCGTCGATGGCGTCCTGGTTGTCGATCACCCCGTCGACGATCTCACGGGCGTACAGCCACGAGGCCTCGCGGGCGGGCTCGTTCGCGGCCCGCTTCGCCTCGGCGGCGAGGACGGTCGCCGGCGCATCGCCGCGGACGTCGGCCTGGAACAGGATGTCGAGCGCGCGTTTGCGCGCCTTCGTGCGGGCACTCATCGGTCAGCGGCCGCCGACCTCAGTTGACGCGGCCGAGGTAGTCGCCGGTGCGCGTGTCGACCTTGACCTTGGTGCCGGTCTCGACGAACAGCGGGACCTGGATCTCGTAGCCGGTCTCGACGGTGGCGGCCTTGGTTCCGGCCGACGAGCGGTCGCCCTGCAGGCCGGGCTCGGTGTACGTGATCTCGAGGACGACCGACGCCGGGAGCTCGACGTAGAGCGGGTTGCCGTTGTTGAGAGCGATCTGCACCTGCTGGTTCTCGAGCAGGAAGTTGGCGGCGTCGCCCACCGTGGCGGCTCCCACGTTGATCTGGTCGTAGTCGGCGACGTCCATGAAGACGAAGTTGTCGCCGTCGTTGTACAGGTACGTGAAGTCGCGACGGTCGACGTTCTCGATGTCGATCTTGGCGCCGGCGTTGTACGTGCGGTCGACGACCTTGCCCGAGACGACGTTCTTGAGCTTCGTGCGCACGAACGCGCCACCCTTGCCCGGCTTGACATGCTGGAACTCGATGACGTTCCAGAGCTGACCGTCGATGCTGAGGACGACGCCGTTCTTGATGTCTGCGGTGGATGCCATGAGGGTGCGAATCCGTTTCGTTGTGGTGTGAGCGACGTGAAGCGAGAGGCGGTCGCTGCCCGTCGACATGCTCGAGGACCGGCAGCGCCGACGTTCGATTCTACGGGATGCCTGGTCCCGGGCGATTCCTCAGCCCTCGGCCTGCCCGGTGAGGATGTCCACGAGGCGTGCGACGGCCGTCGCGTAGCCGGGCACGCCCTCGCCGATGACGTGCACGACGGCGACGTCGGCGACGTAGGAATGACGGCGGAACTCCTCGCGGGACCTCACATCCGAGATGTGCACCTCGGCGACCGGAAGGCCGACGCCCGACAGTGCGTCGCGCAGCACCACCGACGTGTGAGTGAGGCCGCCGGGGTTGATCACGATGCCGGCGCAGTCCTCGCGGGCTTCGTGGATCGCATCGAGGAGCACGCCCTCGTGGTTGCTCTGCACAGCCCGCACCTCGAAGCCGCGCTGCGCGGCGGCATCCGTCGTCACGCGCTCGACGTCGGCCAGCGTCGCGGTGCCGTAGATGCCGGGTTCCCGGGTGCCCAGCAGGTTGAGGTTGGGCCCGTTGACGAGGAGCAGGCGGCGGGGGTGGGTCATGTTCGCACGATATCAGCGCGCTCGGACCGGTTACCCGTCACGGCAGGGGGCGCTCCATGACGATCTGGGGCCCGATCACACTGGCGTAGGTCTCGCCGGTGCGCGCGAAGCCGGCACGTCGGTAGGCGCCCTCGGCGCGCGGGTTGTCGCGGTGGACGTCGAGCGAGATCCGGTCGAGCCCGAGGCTCGCCGCCCATGCGGCGGCCGCGGCGAGCAGGGCGTCGACCGCACCCGTCCCGCGGTGGCCGGGGTTCACGTACACGCCCACGACGTCGGCTCGGCGATCGTCGACGTACCGGCCGAGTGCGTCCTTCTGTCCCGTGGCCCGGATCAGCACCGACAGGCTTCCGACCCAGACATCGTCGACGACCGCGACGAACTGCGCGGCGGTCTCGCTCGTCGCCGCCTTGTCCGCGCGGTCGCGCCAGAACTCATCGGGGCGCTCGGCCACCTGCTCGGGCGTCTCGAGGAACGCGATCCCGGCATCGGGGTCGCTCGTCGACTCCAGCCGAAGTGCCCGCACGGCAGCCCATTCATCGGAGCGGATGCGGCGCACCGTCAGGCGCGGATCGGGCGATGCCGTCATCCGAGCACCCTACCGCGGTGCTGCCGGGTGCTCATCCGCCCGAGACCTCCTGGTAGGCGGCGAAGAGCAGTGATTCGTCGGGTGCCTGCAGCACCGTGGGCTTGGCGACGTCGTCGAGCACGATGAAGCGCAGCATGCCTCCTCGGCTCTTCTTGTCGCGCTGCATGGTCGCGAGCAGCGTAGGCCAGCGCCCGGCGCCGTACGTCGTCGGCAGGCCGAGCGAGCCGAGGATGTCGCGGTGGCGCTGGGCGGCGGCATCCGGAAGCCGGCCGGCGAGCCGCGACAGCTCGGCGGCGAAGACCATGCCGACCGAGATCGCGGCGCCGTGACGCCAGCGGTAGCGCTCGGCGTGCTCGATGGCGTGGCCGAGCGTGTGTCCGTAGTTGAGGATCTCGCGCAGACCCGCCTCGCGCAGGTCCTCCCCCACGACGCGCGCCTTCATCTCGATGGCGAGCTCGATGGTGCGGCGGAACGCGGCGCTCTGCGGGTCGACGGCAGTCTCGGGGTCGGCCTCGACCAGGTCGAGGATCTCGGGCGCCCAGATGAATCCGGCCTTCACCACCTCGGCGTAGCCTGCGACGCGCTCGTTGCGCGACAGCGAGCCGAGCAGATCGAGGTCGCAGATGACGGCGCGCGGCGCCCAGAAGGCTCCGACGAGGTTCTTGCCCTCGGCGGTGTTCACGCCGGTCTTGCCGCCGACTGCCGCATCGACCATGCCGAGAACGGTGGTGGGAACCTGCACGACCTCGACGCCGCGCAGCCACGTGGCCGCGACGAAGCCGGCGAGATCGGTGACCGCTCCCCCGCCGAAGCCCACGACGACGTCGGTCCGCGTGAAATCGGCCTTGCCCATCACCTGCCAGCAGAAGGCGGCGACCTCGATGCGCTTTCCCGCCTCGGCGTCGGGGATCTCGGCGAGCAGCACCTCGCGGTCGCCGACCAGCTGCGCGCGCAGACTCTCGGCCTGTGCCGCGAGCGTCGGCGGGTGGATCACGAGCACCTTGCGGGCAGCGGCCGGCAAGGCCTCGCCGAGGGAGGACAGGATGCCGTGGCCCACGGTGATGTCGTAGCTCGCGTCGCCGCTCACGGTGATGGTCGTGGCGTCGGTCATGGCGTCTGCTCCTTCTCGCGGGGGCTGCTGTCGCGCGGGCTGATCTCACTCGGTCCGGCCGAGCCGCCGGCGGCGTGGTCGTGCGGCGGGGTGCTCTGGCCGCGCACCCACGCGACGAGGGCGTCGACGACGTCCTGCAGCGGGCCGGTGGACGTGTCGAACGTGACGTCGGCGAGCTCTTCGTACACGGGCCGGCGCTCTTCGAAGATCGCGGTCCAGCGCTCGATGGCGTCGTCGCCCCCCTGCAGCAGCGGTCGGTTCGAGTCGCGCACGCGGCCCGCCACGACGCGCGGCGACACGGTGAGGAGCACGACGCGGAGACCTGCGAGCTCTGCACGGGTGTCGGCGTCCATGATCGCCCCGCCGCCGAGCGAGACGATGCCGCCTGTGGCCAGGCCCTCGCGGACGGCATCGCGCTCCGCCGCACGGAAGCGCGCTTCGCCGTGTTCGACGAAGAGCTGGTCGATCGGTCCGTGGTCGCGCACGACCGCGGCGTCGGTGTCGAAGAAGGGCAGGCCGAGCGCGCGCGCGGCCTTCTTGCCGATGCTGGTCTTTCCGGCCCCCATCGGGCCGATCAGCACGACGGCGTCAGAGTGCGAGGTCATGCTCGGCGAGGCCGGCGTCGCTCTCGGCGGCGCTGTGCAGCGCGTCGGGGATCGCCGCGAGGTAGCCCTCGAGGTTGCGTCGCGTCTCGGCGACGCTGTCGCCGCCGAACTTCTCCAGCACGACCTCGGCCAGGACGACGGCGACCATGGCCTCGGCGACGACGCCCGCCGCCGGCACGGCGCACACGTCCGAGCGCTGGTGGTGCGCCGACGCGGCGTCGCCGGTCGCGACGTCCACCGTGCGCAGCGCCCGCGGCACGGTCGCGATCGGCTTCATGCCGGCGCGCACCCGCAGGACGGTACCGGTCGACATGCCGCCCTCGGTGCCGCCCGCCTTGTCGCTCGAGCGCGTGATGCCGTCCCGCGCCACGAACAGCTCGTCGTGGGCGGCGGAGCCGCGACGGCGCGTGGTCTCGAACCCGTCGCCGACCTCCACGCCCTTGATGGCCTGGATGCTCATGAGCGCGTGTGCCAGCTTGGCATCGAGGCGGCGGTCCCAGTGCACGTGCGAGCCGAGTCCGGGCGGCAGGCCGTAGGCCAGCACCTCGACGATGCCGCCGAGCGTGTCGCCCTCTTTACGCGCGTCGTCGACCTCGGCCACCATGGCGGCGCTCGTCGCGGCGTCGAAGCAGCGGAGCGGATCGGCGTCGAGTGCCTCGACGTCGTCCGGCGTGGGCAGGGCCGCGCCCTCGGGCACGCGCACGGGCCCGATCGAGAGCGTGTGGCTGACGAGACGGATGCCGAGCTCGGCCAGGAACGCTCGTGCGAGTGCGCCGAGGGCGACGCGGGCGGCCGTCTCGCGGGCGCTCGCGCGCTCGAGGATCGGCCGGGCTTCGTCGAAGCCGTATTTCTGCATGCCGACGAGGTCGGCGTGGCCGGGACGAGGGCGCGTGAGCGCGGCGCCGCGGCCGCGGGACTTCTCGGTGAGTTCCACGGGCTCGGGGCTCATGACCTCGACCCACTTGGGCCATTCGGTGTTGCCGATGCGCAGGGCGATCGGGCTGCCGAGGCTCGTGCCGTGCACGACGCCGGACGAGATGGTCAGCTCGTCCTCTTCGAACTTCATCCGCGAGCCGCGGCCGTAGCCGAGCTTGCGGCGCGCGAGATCCGCCTGGATCGCGGCGCGGGAGATGGGGACGCCCGCGGGCAGGCCCTCCATGACGGCGATGAGTTCGGGGCCGTGCGATTCGCCGGCCGTGAGCACGCGGAGCATTGGTCCAGTCTCCCACGCCCCGGACCGCCGTTACGCCGTCGTGGGCTCCTCGAGCACGCGGCGCATCGCCTCCAGCGATTCGTCCTCACGCGCGAGAGGCGCGTCCGGGTCGCCGTTGCGGAAGATCCGGACCTGCAGCAGTGCCTGGTGCAGCAGCATCCCGAGTCCCGACCGCGCCGGGTTCCCGGCACGGTCCCACGCGGCCGACAGTGCCGTCGGCCAGTGCCCGTAAACCACGTCGAGGAGCAGACCGCCGCCGCCTGCCAGCGCGTCGGCCGCGGCATCCGCGATCGGCGCATCACCCGGCAGCGTCGCGATCGTGAGCGGCACGGCGGAGTGGTCGCCTACGGCGAACGAGGCCGTCCGCACCGCGATCCCGAGTCGACGACCGAGTTCGGTCAGCGCTGCCACCGCCTCCGGCCGGCGCGCGACCACGTCGACTTCTTCGACGCCGAGCTCGGACAGTGCGACGAGGGCCGAGGTCGCCGTCGCGCCGGCGCCGACGATGCGGGCGCGTGCCACGTCGGTGATGTCGTCATCGGCCAGGGCCCGCACGATGCCGCCGACATCGGTGTTGAAGCCGCGCGCGCCGGCGAGGTCGAGCAGCAGTGTGTTGACGGCTCCCGTCAGCTCGGCCCGGCGGTCGTGGGTGGACGCCGCCGCGAACGCGACGCCCTTGAGCGGCATCGTGAGCGAGAGGCCGCGCCAGCTGTCGTCGAGGTCGGCGAACTCCGCCGCGAACGACGCCTCGTCGACCCGGCGGAGCCCGTACGACCAGTCCAGGCCGAGCACCTCATAGGCGGCGGCGTGCAGCTGCGGCGAGCGGCTGTGCGCGATCGGATCGCCCCAGACCTCCAGACGCGTCGCGCGCGTGCTCAGCACCCCTGGTCCGGGTGTTCGCTGCACCACTGCTGCCACTGGTCCACGTATTTCAGGTGCTCGCTGTACGTGCTCGTGAACTGGGTCTCGCCGGTGTCCAGGTTGACCGTCACGAAGTACAGCCACGGCCCGTCCGCCGGGTGCATCGCGGCGTTGATGGCGACGTCGCCGGGGTTGGAGATCGGACCGATCGGCAGCCCCGTGTGGTAGTACGTGTTCCACGGGTTCGGATCGTTCAGCGCCTCTTCAGACGAGCTCACCGTGCCGTCGTGCATTTCGCCGAAGCCGTACTGCGCCGTCGAGTCCATCTGCAGCTTGCCGAAGGTCTCTTGGTTGCCGGGATCGAGACGGTTGAGGATGACCCGCGAGACCTTCTGCATGTCGACCTCGTAGCGCGCCTCGCGCTGGATGATCGACGCGGTCGTGAGGATCTCCTGGCGCCTCTCGACGGGAACGCCGGCGGCATCGAGCGACTGCACCGTGCGGTCGACGAGCGTCTGGATCGCCGACTGCGCCGTCACGCTGGGGTCGAACGTGTACGTCGCCGGGAACAGCCATCCTTCGAGCGGCTGCCCCCCTGTCGCGACGATCGCCGGATCGACGGGGACGCCGTACGCAGACGCGTCGGCGGCGGCGGCCTGCAGATCGGCGAGCGGGATGCCGGTGCCCTCGGAGATCCGCTCGAGCGTGCCGTCGACGGTGTAGCCCTCGGGGATCTGCGCGGTGAACTCCTGCTTGTTCGCCGCATCGAGGAGCGCCGCCAGCGCCGCCTCGCTCGTCATCTGCTTCTGGAGCTTGTACACGCCCGGATGGAACATCGGGTTCTGCCCGCTCGTGATGAGGTAGTCGTAGAACGCGTCGGCGGTCTTCGTCACACCGGCGTCGAACAGCGACTGCGAGATCGGCGAGCCGGTGTCGCCCTGGGCGATCGTCACGTACGTCTCGCCGTTCGCGAGGCCCGCCTCGTAGTCCTTGGGCTCTTCCCAGCCCATGACCTCGCGGATCTGGTCTTCGTACGTCGTCCACACGTAGTACGCGCCGCCGGCGATGCCGCCGAGGATCAGCAGCACGACGCCGAGGGCGATCCAGCCGCCGATGCGGCGGCGCTTCTTGTTCTTCGCTGGCGGCACGTTCCCGATGTCCTCCGTCGAGGTCGAACCGCTGAACAGATCGTCGAGGGTCGCGACGGGCGCCTGTCGCGCCTGCTCGCGCCGGGCATCCCGAGGTGCCGCTGATGGGGCCGACGCGGTCGGCCCCGCCGGCGATGCGGCGGAGGCCGGCGCGGTCGAGGCGGCCCCGGAACGGCTGTACGGCATGGCGGGACCCACGCCGGCACCGGCGAAGATCCACGAGTCGTCCGCGGCGGACGATTCGACGATGTCGACCGGCTCCGTCGTCGGCCGGGGCGTGCGCAACGGGACGGGCTGGAACCCGCTCCCCGGCGCGGGCTCCGCGGCGGGCGGCGGGGCCGCCGGAGCGGCCGGCGCGGTGGGACCGCTCCCGACGATGGGTGTGGCGCCTGTGATGAGCGATTCCCAGGTCGTTGCCGCCTCCGCCGGTGCGGGAGCCGCCGGCGCGGGAGTCGGCGCAGCCCCAGCCTGAGTCGGCGTCTCACCCGTCGCCGCTCGCCTCGCCGCTTCGCGGGCAGCGCGGCGCGACGGGGGAACTGCTTCGCCGTCGGGCGATGAGTCGGGCATCAGGCGGGCTCCTGGGGGACGGGGGTTCCGGGGGGTCGTCCGGTGCTCTTCTCGACGTCGAGCGCTTGCTGGAGCAGGACGACCGCGGCGACCTGGTCAACGATGGTACGCGAAGAACGCTGGGATCTGCCCGAACTGCGCAGTGCCGCGTGTGCCGACACGGTCGACAGCCGCTCGTCGACGAGCCGCACCGGAAGAGCGGATGCCGCAGCCAGGGCCGCGGCGAAGTCCCGGGCGTCCTGCGTCGACGCAGTGTCCTCACCGCGCAGATTCATCGGCAGGCCCACGAGCAGTTCGACCGCGGAATACTCCTCGGCGAGGGCCGTGATCCGCGCCACCGATGCGTCGTCACGCGGCACCGTCTCGACCGGCGTGGCGAGCAGACCGTCGGGATCGCACGTCGCCACACCCACGCGGGCTTTGCCCACGTCGATGCCGAGCCGCCGGCCCCGCCTGAAATCGCTCATCGGCACCGGCCGTTCACGCGGCGAGCGCGTCCTTCACGGCGGTCAGCGCCGAAGGCAGGGCCGCGGCATCCGTCCCACCGCCCTGGGCGACGTCGTCGCGTCCGCCGCCGCCGCCGCCGAGCACACCGGCCGCGCCCTTCGCGAGCGCGCCCGCCTTGGCGCCGGCCGTCCGCGCGGCGTCGTTGGTCGCGACGATCACGACGGGACGGTCGTTCACCACCGCCCCGAGTGCCACCACGGCGGCCTCGGAGCCGAGGCGCTCGCGCACCTGCAGCGCCAGCGAGCGGACGTCGTCGGCGGATGCCGCGGTGCCGAGCGACTCCGCGACCACGAGCGTGTCGCCCACGCGCGTCGCGCCGGCGGCGAGGGCGGGAAGGCGATCGCCGAGAGCCTTGGACTCGAACGCCGCGATCTTCTTCTCGGCCGCCTTGAGGCTCGCCTGAAGCTCGGCGATGCGGGCGGGCAGCTGCTCGCGCGGCGCCTTCAGCGACGAGGTGAGCTGCGACACGAGGGCGCGCTCAGCGGCCAGCGAGCGGAACGCGTCGAGGCCGACGAGCGCCTCGACCCGCCGGTTGGACGCGCCCACCGACGACTCGCCGACGAGGCTGATGATGCCGATCTCGGCGCTCGTCGACACGTGCGTGCCGGCGCAGAGCTCGCGCGACCAGGGGCCGCCGATGTCGACCATGCGCACGGTGTCGCCGTACTTCTCGCCGAACAGCGCCATCGCGCCGAGCGACTTGGCCTCATCGAGGGCGAGGACGCGCGTGGTCACCTCGAGGTTGTCGCGCACCGCGTTGTTCGCGATCTCCTCGATCTCGGACTTGGTGTCGTCCGACAGGGCCTGACCCCACGAGAAGTCGAAGCGCATGTAGCCGGCCCGGTTCAGCGAACCGGCCTGCGTCGCGGTCTTGCCCAGCGTGTCGCGGAGCGCCGCGTGCACCAGGTGGGTCGCGGAGTGGGCCTGACGGGCGGCGCG
Organism: Microbacterium sp. B35-30; assembly: GCF_010634855.1. GTDB lineage: Bacteria > Actinomycetota > Actinomycetes > Actinomycetales > Microbacteriaceae > Microbacterium. Next base: position 114,016 of record NZ_MWLQ01000011.1, read on the forward strand.
GCGGTTCGCGGCATCCACCACCGTCGTCGCGGGCTGACCCACGCCGACCTCGCCGATGGAGACCTCGACGGTGTGGCTGATGAGCCCGGGAACCGGCTTCTGAACGTCGAGCACCTCGAGCTCGTAGCCCGGGCCGACGATGACGCCCTTGTCGGCGACCTGGCCGCCCGACTCGGCGTAGAGCGCGGTCTCGGCCAGGATCACCTCGGCGATCTGGCCGACGCTCGCGCGGTCGACCGACACGCCGTCGACGAGGACGCCGAGCACCTGCGACTCCGCCTCGAGGTCGGTGTAGCCCGTGAAGACGGTCTCGCCGTGGGCACGCAGGTCGCGGTACACGCTCGTGTCGGCGAGCTGGCGCTTGCGCGCCCGTGCGTCCGCCTTGGCACGTGCGCGCTGCTCCTGCATCAGTCCGTCGAACGCCGCACGGTCGACGCTGAGCCCCGCCTCCTCGGCGATCTCGAGCGTCAGGTCGATCGGGAAGCCGTAGGTGTCGTGCAGCAGGAACGCCTCCGAGCCGGTCAGCGTGCTGCCGCCGGTGGCCTTGGTCTCGGCGAGCGACTCGTCCAGCAGGGACTCCCCCGCCGCGAGCGTGCGGAGGAAGGTCGCCTCTTCGGCGAGGGCGTACTGCGAGATGCGCGCCCAGTCGGCCTCGACGACCGGGTAGGCGTCCTTCATGGCGTCGCGGGACGCCTCGAACAGGACGCTGAACGTCGGCCCGTCGACGCCGAGCAGGCGCATGGAGCGGATCGCACGGCGCATGAGGCGGCGCAGGATGTAGCCCCGGCCGTCGTTCGCGGGCGTGACGCCGTCCGACATGAGCATCAGCGACGAGCGGATGTGGTCGGCGACCACGCGGAACCGCACGTCGTCTTCGTGGTTCGCGCCGTACGTGCGGCCCGACAGCCCGACCGCCTTGTCGAGCACCGGACGCACCTGGTCGGTCTCGTACATGTTGTCGACGCCCTGCTTGATGAACGCGATGCGCTCCAGGCCCATGCCGGTGTCGATGTTCTTGTTCGGGAGTTCGCCGACGATGTCGAAGTCGTACTTCGAGCGCACGTTGGTGATCTCGTACTGCATGAACACGAGGTTCCAGATCTCGACGTAACGGTCGTCGTCGGTGGCGGGGCCACCGTCGATCCCGTACTCCGGACCACGGTCGAAGAAGATCTCCGAGCACGGACCGGCGGGCCCCGGAAGGCCGGTGCTCCAGTAGTTCGTGTCCTTGCCGAGGCGCTGGATGCGCTCCTCGGGCAAGTCGGTGAGCTTCAGCCAGAGATCGTGCGCCTCGTCGTCCTCTTCGTAGACGGTGACCCACAGGTCGTTCTGATCGAAGCCGAGTCCGCCGTCGGCTTCAGGACTCGTCAGCAGATCCCAGGCGTACCGGATGGCGCCTTCCTTGAAGTAGTCGCCGAACGACCAGTTGCCCAGCATCTGGAAGAAGGTGCCGTGACGCGGCGTCTTGCCGACCTCTTCGATGTCGTTGGTGCGGATGCACTTCTGGTTGTCGGCAGCACGCGCATACGGCGCAGGGACGTCGCCCGAGAGGTACGGGATGAACGGCACCATGCCGGCCACCGTGAACAGCAGCGCCGGGTCGTCGGTCACCAGCGATGCCGAGGGGACGATGGTGTGGCCGTTCTTCTCGAAGTAATCGAGGAAGCGCTGTGCGATCTCGGCGGTCTTCATACGGGTCCTTGCGTGTGCGTGCGAATGCGTGCGTGTTCTGGGGTATCCGGCGACCGGTGCCGGGGCGCAGGCGCGGAAAGGGGGCGGCGGGTCAGTCGGTGAGCTTGTCGGCCGCGTCATCGGCCGCGTCGGCGACCTTCGCGGCGACATCGGATGCCGCAGCCCGGGCTGAGCCGACGGCGTCGGCGGCGGCATCCCGCACGTCGTCGACCAGACCGGCGAAGCGCGCTTCCTGCTCGCGATAGGCGTCGCCCATGCGGTCGGTGAACTCCGTGATGCGGGCGTCGACGTCGGCCAGCATCTCGTGGCCTCGCGGATCCTTGTCCATCAGGTGCGCGAGCACGAACCCGCCGGCGATGCCGAACAGGAACCACAGGAGGTTCTTCATGTCACCACTTCCTCGCGGGCCGCTGGGGCGCGGCATCCTCCCATCGTAAGCGGAAACGTCATGGCCATGCCCTGCCGGCCGCGCTCGGGGTGGGACGACGAAGGGCGCCGGGGTGAACCCGGCGCCCTTCTGCTTCGGCCGTTGAGCGAGCGAAGCGAGACGAAACGCTTAGCGCGCCGCGTAGTACTCGACGACGAGCTGGACTTCGCAGACCACGGGGACCTCGGCGCGCTTCGGGCGACGCACGAGACGGGCCTGCAGCTTGTCGAGCTCGACCTCGATGTAGCCGGGAACGGGCGGCAGGACCTCGGCGTGACCGCCGAGCGCTGCGACCTGGAAGGGCTCGATGCCCTCGCTCTTGGCCTTGACGTGGATGAGCTGGCCCGGCTTCACGCGGAACGACGGGCGGTCGACGAGCTGGCCGTCCACGAGGATGTGGCGGTGCACGACGAGCTGGCGCGCCTGCGCGGTGGTGCGGGCGAAGCCGGCACGCAGCACGAGCGCGTCCAGACGCATCTCGAGGAGCTCGACGAGGTTCTCACCCGTCAGGCCCTGGGTGCGGCGGGCCTCGTTGAACGTGTTGCGCATCTGCTTCTCGCGGATGCCGTACTGCTCGCGCAGACGCTGCTTCTCGCGGAGGCGGACGGCGTAGTCGCTGTCCTGCTTGCGCTTGGTGCGGCCGTGCTCACCCGGCGCGTAGGGGCGCTTCTCGAGGTACTTGGCTGCCTTGGGGGTCAGCGCGACGCCGAGGGCGCGGGAGAGGCGGACCTTGCGGCGGTCCTGGGACTTCGTTGCCACGAAGTGTTCCTTTCGATGACGCTGCCGTGGCTTTCACGGCTCGCGGACGTATCGCCCTGTCTTCGCCCTTTCCGGACTGCACGCCGGGGCATGCCGGAAGGTCGTTCAAGAAGAGAGGGGATGCCCGAAAACTGCGTTTCGAGCCCCTCAACCCTACCAGATCCGCCGCGCCGCCTTTCTGGGGGCGCCACGGGCGCCCCGCGGTGCGGCCGACGCGATGCGCCGCGCGGTGACCGGCGGTCAGCGTTCGCCGTCGAGGATGCGGCGGATCTTCTCCAGACGGGCCTGCACATCGCGCTCTGCCCCGAGTGCTTTCGGCTCGTAGTAGCGGCGCCCCTGCAGTTCGTCGGGCAGGTACTGCTGCGCGGCGATGCCGATCTCGGCGTCGTGCGGGTAGACGTAGCCCTTGCCGTGGCCCAAGCGTTTCGCTCCCGGGTAGTGCGCGTCGCGGAGGTGCACGGGCACGCGGCCGAACCCGCCCGCGCGCACGTCGGCGATCGCGGCGTTGATCGCGAGGTAGGCGGCGTTGGACTTGGCCGTCGTGGCGAGATACGCCGTCGCCTCCGCCAGGGGGATGCGGCCCTCGGGCATGCCGATGAACTGCACCGCCTCGGCGGCGGCCACCGCCATCGGCAGCGCATGGGGGTCGGCGAGCCCGATGTCCTCTGCGGCCGAGATGATGAGGCGGCGCGCGATGAACCGGGGGTCCTCCCCCGCCTCGATCATCCGCGCCAGATAGTGGATCGCGGCATCGACGTCCGAGCCGCGGATCGACTTGATGAAGGCGCTGATCACGTCGTAGTGCTCGTCGCCCTGGCGGTCGTAGCGCAGCAGCGCGCGGTCGACAGCCTGCGCGACGTGGTCGGGTGAGATCACCGGGACGCCGTCGGCGGCATCCTCGTCCGCGTCTTCGTCGCTCTCGCCTTCCTCCGGCACCGCCAGCGACGCCGCCGCTTCGAGGGCCGTCAGCGCCCGCCGGGCGTCGCCCGAGGCGAGGCGCACCAGCGCGTCGCGGGCCTCGTCGCCGAGCGCGACCGCTCCGGCCAGCCCGCGGGGATCCGAGACCGCACGATCGAGGAGCATGCGGAGGTCATCGTCGGTCAGCGGCTTCAGGGTGAGCAGCAGCGAGCGCGACAGCAGCGGCGAGATGATCGAGAACGACGGGTTCTCGGTGGTCGCCGCGATGAGCACCACCCAGCCGTTCTCGACGCCCGGCAGCAGCGCGTCCTGCTGGGCTTTCGTGAACCGGTGGATCTCGTCGAGGAACAGGATCGTGGACTGTCCGTACAGGTCGCGCTGGGTGAGCGCCTCCTGCATGACCTCGCGTACGTCCTTCACCCCGGCCGTGACCGCCGACAGCTCGACGAAGCGCCGGCCCGACGAACGGGCGATGGCCTGCGCGAGCGTGGTCTTGCCTGTGCCGGGCGGGCCCCACAAGATGACCGAGGTCGCGGCGCGGGCCGCGGCATCCGGATTCGCGAGCGTCACGAGAGGCGAGCCCGCCCGGAGCAGGTGCGACTGCCCCGCGACCTCGTCGAGCGACGTCGGACGCATCCGAACCGCGAGCGGCGTCAACCCCTGGAAGAGGGCTGTCGGTGCACCACCGCTCCCCGAGGCCCCACGCGACGCGCCGCCGGCGCGTGAAGAGGGGGCAGGAGCGGTCATCTCACCAGGCTATCCCGCGTCCACGACACGGGATCGGCTGCGGTTTGGTCGCCGCCGTGCGGCCCCCGTAGGATCAACCCGCCCGGGGCGCTGACCCGCGTGCACGCCGGGGCCAGGCGTGGGCACAGAGACTCCTGGTGTTCTCACGCCGCACGGCGGCGCACGAGGCAGCGAGCGTGAGCCAGGGTGGACGAGCCTGACGCAAGACCGAACGAGCCTGACGGAAAACCGAACGAGGAGGTCACGTGGCGAACGGTGGCAAGAACCGTGATGCGCGGGCTGCGCGCGACCGCACCCGACTGTACGAGGCGCGGCGTCAGTTCCATGAGGGGCAGGCACGCCGCCGCACGCGTGACAACCTGATCGCCGGCATCGTCGGCGGTGTTCTGGTTCTCGGTCTGATAGGTGCCCAGACGGTGTACTTCGTGGCCGGTCCCGGTGCCCCAGAGCCCGCGCCCTCTTCCACGCCGACGCCCACAGCGCCCACGCCCGCGCCGACTCCTTCGCCGACGACGCCCGAGCCGAGCGCGACACCCACCCCGACGCTCTGAGATCTCGGGCTCCGAGCCGCGGCACCATCGGAGACGAGGCATCCGCCGTACTAGGCTGTGAGCCGTCCTACTCCCTACAGACGGCGCGAGCCGCGATGAGGTGCATCCCGTGACTGCCGCAGCAGATTCCCAGCCCGAAACCGACGCCCCCGAGGCACCCGACAGCGACGCCGCTGTCACCGCGAACGAAGTGGAGACGTCGGAAGACGCCGTTTCCGAGGCAGCCGCCGACACCGCTCCGGAAGGGGCCGAGGATTCCGGCTCTGCCGAGGAATCCTCCGACGCCGAGCCCGCGGCAGGGGGCGAGCCCGAGCCGGCCGCTGAGGCGGAGCCCGCGGCTGACACCGATGCCGAACCGGCAGCGGACGCCGACGAGCCCGCGGTGGACGCCGAGGAGCCCGCGACTGAGGCCGAGCCCGAGCCGGTCGCTGAGGCCGACCTCGAGCCCGCGGTTGAGGCCGAGCCCGCGGTTGACGCCGAGCCCGCGGTTGACGCGGAGCCCGCGGCTGAGGCCGAGACCGCGGCTGACGCGGAGCCCGCGGCTGAGACCGACGAGGACGCGGCTGAGCCTGCTGAGGCTGACCTGCCTGTTGCGGCCGCCAAGCCGGCGGCGCCCAAGAACGTCGTTGCGATGGCGCCCGCCGCACCGGCTTCCGACGAGCCATGGGGCCGCGTCGATGAGGACGGCACCGTCTCGGTCCGAGAGGCCGATGGCTGGCGCGTCGTCGGGCAGTACCCCGACGGGTCTGCCGAAGAGGCGCTCGCCTACTTCCAGCGCAAGTACAACGACCTGGCCAGCGAGGTGACCCTCCTCGAGGTGCGTCACCGCCGCGGCGGGGCATCCGTCGCGGATCTGCGTTCGACCGCGCGCACGATCAACGGCAAGCTACGGGATGCTGCGGCCGTCGGCGATCTCGCGAGCCTCGCCGCCCGTGTCGCCGCACTCACCAAGACGCTTGCCGCCGAGTCCGAGACCGAGGCCGTGGCTGCGCGCGAGGCCGTCGACGACGCCGTGAAGGCGCGGACGGAACTCGTCGAGAAGGCGGAGGCGCTGGCGGCCCGCGACCCGCGCACCGTGCAGTGGAAGCAGGCCACGTCCGAGCTCAACTCGCTCTTCGACCAGTGGCAGTCGCAGCAGCAGAACGGCCCGCGGCTGCCGAAGTCGACCGCCCAGCAGCTGTGGAAGAGATTCCGCGACGCTCGCGCGACGGTGGACAAGCACCGCCGCGCGTTCTACGCCGAGCTGGACGAGGCGCACAAGGGCGTTCGCGACCGCAAGACGCGCCTGGTCGAGCGGGCCGAGGCCCTCGCGACGAAGGGCGAGGACGGCATCCCCGCCTACCGCGACCTGCTCGACGAATGGAAGACGGCCGGTCGCGCCGGCAAGAAGGTCGATGACGCGCTCTGGGCGCGGTTCAAGGCTGCCGGTGACGCCCTGTACGGCGCGCGGATCGAGCGCGAGACGGCCGATCTCGAAGCCTCCCGCGAGAAGATCGAGCTCAAGCGCGCGCTGCTCGAAGAAGCGAAGGTCGTCGCCGACGAGCGCGACATCGCGAAGGCTCGTGCCACCCTGACGGGGGTGCAGCGCCGCTGGGACGAGGTGGGCCGGATCTTCCCGCGCGACACCGAGCGCTCGCTCGACGACGAGCTTCGTCGCATCGAGAACGCGCTGCGCTCGCGGGAAGAGGCGGACTGGAAGCGCAACGATCCCGAGCAGAAGGCGCGCGCGAACGACATGACGCGACAGCTGACGGACGCGATCCGCAAGCTCGAGGACGAACTCGAGGAGGCGAAGAAGTCCGGCGACAAGCGGGCCATCGCCACCGCGACTGACGCGCTCGAGGCGCGCCGGACGTGGCTCAAGGCGCTGGGCGGCTGATTCGTCGCCACTGAGCCGTCAGCCTCAGGCCGTAAACCCCACCCGTCACCATCAGGGGGGTCATAGACCCGGGCGCGGCGTGCGCGCTACGCCCGGGTTGTCCACAGGCGCCGTGCTGCGGCATCCGTGCTCCGTTCACGGTGCGGCAGACTTCGGACGTGGGATCGCCCTTCCTCTACTTCGCGGATGACCGGCTCTCGAGTGCGGAGCTGACGGCCGCCTGCCTCGACGGGCACCTCGTGTCGCTGGGCGACGCCTACATGCCCGCGGATGCGGTGGAGACGCGGGCGCTGCGTGCCGGCTCGCTGGCGCGCACGCTCGGCGACACGCTCGCCGCCACGCATCTGACAGCCGCCTGGATCCACGGCGGGCTGCCGGCGCCGCCCGTGCGCCATACCGTGCAGCGCGCGGTGCCGCGCCGCCTCCACGTCGTCCCGCATCGGCAGCTGGTCTATCGCGACCTCGCCGTCGCGGCCGAGGACCTGCAGCTGATCGGTGGCGTGCTCGTCACCAACCCGGAACGAACCCTCGCCGACCTCGCCCGGGTCGGAGATGCCGAGCACACGCGGGCGGCGCACCTGCTCGCGGGCGCGGATCAGGATGCCGCTTCCCGCGCGATCGCCCGGCTCGAGACGGGGGTGCTCCCCCACAAGCGGGCGGCGCTGGCGTGCCTGCGAGAGATCGTCGCCGGGCTTCAGGAGGACGTCACGCGGTAGACGTCGTAGACGGCGTCGATGCGACGCACGGCGTTGAGCACACGATCGAGGTGGACGATGTCGCCCATCTCGAACACGAAGCGGCTGAGCGCGAGGCGATCGTTCGAAGTCGAGACCGTCGCCGACAGGATGTTGACGTGGTGCTCGCTGAGTACGCGCGTGACGTCGCTCAACAGGCCCGAACGGTCCAGCGCCTCGACCTGGATCTGGACGAGGAACACGCTCTTCGTCGTCGGCGCCCACTCGACCTCGATCATGCGCTCCGGGTCGTCCATCAGCGACTTGACGTTCGTGCAGTCGGTCCGGTGCACCGAGACGCCGCTCCCGCGGGTCACGAAGCCGACGACTTCGTCGCCCGGCACGGGCGTGCAGCACTTCGCGAGTTTGACGAGGATGTCGGGGGCGCCGCGCACGAGGATCCCCGAGTCGCCGCCGCGCGGTGCGCGGGTGCGCCCGACCACCGGCAGATCTATCGGACCGGTCGTGGTGTCGTTGGCGGCGACGAGCGCGGTGACCTTCTCGATCACGGACTGGGTCGAGACATGGCCTTCGCCGACCGCGGCGTACAGCGCCGAGACGTCCTCGTAGCGCAGCAGGTGGGCGACCTCAGTGAACGAGTCCTGGCTCATCAGCCGCTGCAAGGGCAGGTTCTGCCGGCGCATCGCGCGCGCGATCGACTCCTTGCCCTGCTCGATCGCCTCCTCGCGACGCTCCTTCGTGAACCAGCCCCGGATCTTGTTGCGCGCGCGGGTGCTCCGCACGAAGCCGAGCCAGTCCTGGCTGGGGCCGGCATCCGGGTTCTTCGAGGTGAACACCTCGACCACGTCGCCGCTCTTCAGCTCGGACTCGAGCGGGACCAGCCGCCCGTTGACCTTGGCGCCCATCGTGCGGTGGCCGACCTCGGTGTGGACCGCGTACGCGAAGTCGACCGGCGTCGCGCCGGCGGGCAGCCCGATCACGCGCCCCTTCGGCGTGAAGACGTAGACCTCCTTCGCACCGATCTCGAAGCGCAGGGAATCGAGGAACTCCCCGGGGTCGGCCGTCTCGGCCTGCCAGTCGGAGATGTGGGCGAGCCACGCCATGTCGGTGTCGAGAGACTTGGAGTCCGGCTTGGCGCCGTTCATCTGCTCTTTGTACTTCCAATGCGCCGCGACGCCGTACTCCGCCTGCTGGTGCATCTCGTGCGTGCGGATCTGGATCTCGACGGTGCGGCCGCCCGGGCCGATGACCGTGGTGTGCAGCGACTGGTAGAGGTTGAACTTCGGCGTGGCGATGTAGTCCTTGAAGCGCCCTGGAAGGGGCGTCCAGCGTGCGTGGATGGCGCCCAGCACCGCGTAGCAGTCGCGGACGCTGCCGACGAGCACGCGGATGCCGATGAGATCGTAGATGTCGTCGAACTCGCGACCGCGGACGACCATCTTCTGGTAGACGGAGTACAGCTGCTTCGGCCGGCCCATCACGCGACCGCGGATGCGCAGTTCGCGAAGGTCGCTGTCGACGGCGTCGATGACGTTCTGCACGTACTGCTCGCGCTGCGGAGTGCGCTGCTTCACGAGGCTGTCGATCTCGGCGTAGAGCTTCGGGTGCAGCACCGCGAACGAGAGGTCCTCGAGCTCGGACTTGATCGCCTGGATGCCGAGCCGGTGCGCGAGCGGCGCGTAGATCTCGAGTGTCTCGGTCGCCTTCTTGCGTGCCTTCTCGGGCGGGACGAAGCCCCAGGTGCGGGCGTTGTGGAGGCGATCAGCAAGCTTGATGAGGAGCACACGGATGTCGCGCGACATCGCCACGATCATCTTGCGGACGGTCTCGGCCTGGGCGCTCTCGCCGTACTTGACCTTGTCGAGCTTGGTCACGCCGTCCACGAGCATGGCGACTTCGTCGCCGAACTCACTGGTGAGCGTCTCGAGGGAGTACTCGGTGTCCTCGACCGTGTCGTGCAGCAGCGCCGCGGCGATGGCCCGAGGCCCGAGGCCGAGATCCGCGAGGATCTGCGCCACGGCCAGCGGATGCGTGATGTACGGCTCGCCGCTCTGGCGCGCCTGCCCGGAGTGCGCCTTCTCGGCCGCTGAGTAGGCGCGCTCGACGATCGACAGATCGCCCTTCGGATGGTGCGTGCGCACCGTCCGCAGCAGCTGCTCTACGTCATCCCGGCGCGCGGAGCGCGAGAAGATCCGCGGCACCAGGCGTCGCAGGGACGAGGACTGGGCGGGGGGAACGGTCTCGGTCATGCGATCCCCTCCCCTCCGCTGGACCTCCCAATCCTACGCCCGAGCGGCGAGGCCTCAGGCCGGGGTACCTGCCAGCTCGCGCGCCGCCACGACGCGCGTGTCGCGCGTCTTGATCGGCTGCTCGTTCTCACGCAGCAGCGAGTACAGGGGCGCCGCGACGAAGATCGTCGAGTACGCGGCCACGATCGTTCCCACGAAGATCGACAGCGACAGGTCGGTGAGCGTCTGCGCACCGGCCCAGATGAGCCCGATGAACAGGATCGCACCGGTCGGCAGGATCGCGACGATCGTCGTGTTGATGGACCGCACGAGGGTCTGGTTCACTGCGAGGTTCACGGACTCGCCGAACGTGCGCCCCGAGACCTCGCCGTCTTCGCTCGTGTTCTCTCTGATCTTGTCGAACACGACCGTCGTGTCGTACAGCGCGTACGAGAGGATCGTCAGGAAGCCGATGACGGCGGCGGGCGAGATCTCGAAGCCGAACAGCGCGTACACGCCGATCGTGATGACGAGCACATCCACCAGGCCGATGATGGCCGAGACCGACATCTTCCAGGTGCGGAAGTACAGCGCCAGGATGATGAACGTCAGGGCCAGGAAGATCGCGAGGCCCCACAGCGACGTTCGCGTGACATCGGCGCCCCAGCTGGGACCGATGAAGGCGTAGCTGACTTCGCTCTCGGGCACGTCGTACGCCTCGGCGAGGGCCGCGGAGATTTCGCGGCTCGCGGCATCCGTCACCTGATCGGTCTGCACCCGCACCGCGTCGTCGCCGATCGTGACGACCTTCGTCGTCGCTTCCGGCACGACAGAGAGCACGGCGTCGGTCGCGAGCGACTGGTCGACCGGCGACGCCACGCCGCTCACGGTGAACTGGGATCCGCCGGTGAACTCGATCGAGAACTGGATCGGGCGGAACAGCGGCACCAGCGCCGAGCCGATCACGAGGAGGGCGGCGATGAGGAACCACAGGCGTCGCCGCCCGACGAAGGGGAACGAGGTCTTGCCCGTGTAGAGGTCGTTGCCGAGCTGGCTCATGGAGCGCATCAGTCGTCTCCCTCCTTGACGGTCTTGCCGGGTTTCGCGCTGTCGGCGGCGGCCAGTTCGGACTGCTTGCGTTCCGCGATGGTCTGGCGGCGGGCGGCTTCGCCGCGCGCCTTGACGTTGCGGCGTCCGGCGGCGCCGGCAGCGAGCACCGGCTCGCGGAACTGCGCCCGGCCGCGGTAGACAGCTCCGAGAGCCGTCGGGTCGAGCCCGGACAGCGGATGCCCCGACCCGAAGAATCGCGTGCGCGCCAGCAGCTGCAGCACCGGGTGCGTGAACAGGATGAAGATGAGGACGTCGATCGCCGTCGTCAGGCCGAGCGTGAAGGCGAAGCCCTTGACCGTCGAATCGGCCAGGATGTACAGCACCACGGCGGCGAGGATGTTGATCGACTTCGAGATGTAGATCGTGCGCTTCGCGCGACCCCAGCCGTCTTCGACGGCCGACGTGATCGACTTGCCGTCACGCAGCTCGTCTCGGATGCGTTCGAAGTAGACGATGAACGAGTCCGCCGTGAAGCCGATCGTCACGATCAGGCCGGCGACACCGGCGAGCGAGAGGCGGAAGCCCATGCGCCAGGCGAGGATGCAGAGAGTGACGTAGGTCAGCACTGCCATCACCGCCAGCGACGCGATGATGATGAAGCCCAGCGCGCGGTAGACGATGAGCGAGTAGATCGCGACGAGCACCAGGCCGATGAGGCCGGCGATGAGCCCGATCTGCAGCTGCTGCGAACCGAGCGTCGCCGAGATCGAGTTCGAGCTCTCGACGGTGAAACTCAGCGGCAGCGCGCCGTACTTCAGCTGGTCGGCGAGGACCTTCGCGGTCTCCTGCGTGAAGCTGCCCGTGATGCTCGGCTTGCCGTCGAGGATCACGCCGTTCATCGACGGTGCCGAGAGGACGTAGCCGTCGAGCACGAACGCGAATTGGTTCAGCGGTGCCTGCGCGCCGTACAGCCGCTGGCTGATCTCGCCGAACGTCGTCGTGCCCTCACCGTCGAACGAGAGGTTGACCGCCCACTGGTTGTTGGTCTGCTGCAGGCCGAACGTCGCATCGTCGATCGACGAGCCGTCGAGCTCGACCGGGCCGAGGATGTACTTGACACTGCCGTCGGCCTCGCACGTGATCAGCGGCTCGTCGGCCGGTGCGTTCGCGGGGTCGTTGGCCGGGTCGGCGCAGTCGTAGGCGAGGAACTCCGCCTGCAGCGCCGGCGTGATCCACGCGGTGTCGCTGCCGTTGGTCGGCGCCGTCGTCGGCGTGGCCTGGAGGGACGGGTCCGGCGTGGGATATGGCGTGGCGGTGCCGTCTTCGCCGACGAACGTGTTGGCCGGCTCGCCCGCATGCAGCACGGCGCGCAACTGGAGCTGCGCGGACGCCTCGATGCGGTTGCGAGTCTCTTCGTCGGCCTGACCCGGGATCTGCACGACGATCTGGTTACCGGCTTGAGTCGTCACCTCGGCCTCGCCGACGCCGGAGGCGTCGACACGCTGGCGGATGATCGTGACCGCCTGCTCCATCTGCTCAGCAGAGGGGTCGGCGCCGTCCTCGGTCTGCGCCTCGAGGACGATCTGCGTGCCGCCCTGCAGGTCGAGCGCCAGTGCGGGCGTCCAGGAGCTCTGTCCGAACACGTACACGCCGAGGGCGTTGATGCCGAACAGGAGCGCGGTGATCGCGAGGAGTCCGGTCAGCGCGCGCCATGCATGCCGGACGGGAGTGGATGTCGCCACGTCTTTGCTTTCTTGAGAGCCCGAACGGGCGAACGGACGGGGCTTCAGCCCTGCGACTTCGTGCCGGGTTCGGCGTCGGGCTCGGTCTTGTCCTTGCCCGTGGCGCTCTGGTCGTCGCTGATCGAGCTGATGTCGCCGTTCGCGACGCCTTCGGCGTACTCGGCGTGGCTCTCCTCGGCGGCGAGATACTCGTCCTCGGTGACCGAGCCGACCTCGGGGGTCACGACGCGGAGGATGGCCTGGCTGTGGACCTTGATCTGCACGCCGGGGGCGAGCTCGACGATCGCGGGCTGGTCGAGGTTGTCGGCGTCGTACGAGACGATCGTGCCGTACAGACCGCCCTGCAGCAGCACCTCGGAGCCGGGCACCGTCTGGCGGGCCTTCTCCTCCTGCTCGGCCTTCTGCTTCTGCATGCGGCGGCGCGAGCTCCAGAACATGAAGACGAGGAGCACGACCAACAGGATGATGAGGCCGTAGTTGCTCAGGAACGTAGCGAAGTCCATGGGAGCTGGAAGCACCTTTCGGGGGAGGCAGTCGCCGTGGGCGGCGTTGCCTTGCAGGCGGGGGTGGGCGTGAGCCTCCAGCGATTATAGGTCATCGAATCCCAGCACCGAGTCTGCCGCCGGCACCCCCAGGTGGGCGTAGGCCTCGGGCATGGCGATGCGCCCCCGCGGTGTGCGTCCCATGAATCCGATGCGCACGAGGTACGGCTCGACGACGGACTCGATCGTGTCGGGCTCTTCGCCGACCGCGACCGAGAGCGTTCCGAGTCCCACCGGGCCGCCGCGGAAGCGGCGCACGAGCGCGTCGAGCACGGCGCGGTCGAGACGGTCGAGGCCGATCCGGTCGACGTCGTAGAGGTCGAGCGCGGCGTCGACGGCGGCGATGTCGGCCCCCGTGCGGCCGTGAACCACGAGGTAGTCGCGCACGCGGCGCAGCAGGCGGTTCGCGATGCGGGGCGTGCCGCGCGAGCGCCGCGCGATCTCGGCGCGGGCGGCGGGTGGCAGGGTGACGCCGAGCATGGCGGCGGAGCGCTCGATGACCCGCTCGAGCTCCTCCGGCTCGTAGTACTCGAGGTGGGCGGTGAAGCCGAACCGGTCGCGCAGCGGATTGGGAAGGAGCCCCGACCGCGTCGTCGCGCCGACGAGGGTGAACGGCGCCAAGTCGAGCGGGATGCTCGTCGCACCGGCCCCCTTGCCGACCATGATGTCGATGCGGAAGTCCTCCATCGCGAGGTACAGCATCTCCTCGGCGGCGCGCGCCATGCGGTGCACCTCGTCGATGAAGAGCACCTCGCCGGGCGTGAGACTGGACAGCAGCGCGGCGAGGTCGCCCGCGTGCTGGATCGCCGGACCGCTCGACAGGCGGAGAGGGCGCCCGCTCTCGTACGCCACGATCATCGCGAGCGTGGTCTTGCCCAGCCCGGGAGGACCGGACAGCAGGATGTGGTCGGCGGGTCGCTGCTGGATGCGCGCGGCGTCGAGCAGCAGCTGCATCTGGCCGCGCACCTTCTGCTGGCCGACGAACTCGGCCAGCGAGGAAGGTCGCAGCGCACCCTCGATCGCGAGCTCCGTCTCGTCGACGGGCTCTTCGGCTTCGCGCACGTCAACCACTCACCGGCTCCTTCCGCGCGGGGCCGAGGGCGGCGAGGGTGCGGCGCAGCAGTGCCGGCACCGACGAGCGATCCGCATCGGCCGCATCGGCCGCCACGGTCTCGACGGCATCGATCGCGACGCGCTCGGACCAGCCGAGCCCGACCAGCGCCTGCACGACCTGTGCGGGTATCGCGGCGGCGGTCGCGGCATCCGTCCCGCCGGTCGCAGCGGGCCGTGTCACCGCGATCTTGCCGGCCAGCTGCAGCACGATGAGCTTGGCGGTCTTCGGGCCGATACCCGAGACGCGGCGGAACGGGGCGTCGTCGTCGGCCGCCACGGCATCGGCGATCTGCGGCACGGTCAGCGTCGCGAGCACACCGAGCGCGGACTTCGGGCCGACGCCGGTCACTCCCAGCAGCTGGCCGAACACGGCCAGCTCTTCGCGCGACTCGAAGCCGAACAGCGACAGTGCGTCCTCGCGGACGATGAGCGACGTGTGGAGCGTGACCGCGTCGCCGAGGTGCGTGCTGCGCGCCACTTGGGGCGTCACCGCCACGTGGAGGCCGACTCCCCCGACCTCGACCACGACCGCATCCGCATCGACGTGCACGGCGGTGCCGCGGACTGAGGAGATCATGGCTCGAGCCTACGATGCGGTTCGGACGTTTGTTCGAGCGACACGCGCCCGGCACGGCGGATCGGCGCCGCCTCGGCTCAGCGGCGCGAGAGACGCTCCGCGTCGGCCCATGCCCGCTGGGCCGGAGTGAGAGGACCGGATGCCGCCGCCGTCGCCGGCGACCCGCGCCAGGCGTGGCAGAGCGCCAGGGCCAGCGCGTCTGCGGCATCGGCGGGCTTGGGGAGCTCGTCCAGCCGGAGCACGCGGGCGACCATGGTCTGCACCTGCCGCTTGTCGGCGTTTCCGTACCCCGTGATCGCCGCCTTCACTTCGGACGGCGTGTGCGTGGCCGCGGCGATGCCGCGCTCCCCCGCCACGAGCAGGGCGATGCCGCTCGCCTGCGCGGTGCCCATCACCGTCGCGCGGTTGTGCTGCGCGAACACGCGCTCCACGGCGACGACGTCAGGAGAGTGGGCGTCGAGGACAGCGCGGAGCCCGGTCGCGATCAGCGCCAGCCGCTCCTCGATCGGGGCGCCGGGATCCGACCGGACTACTCCCACGTGCACGAGGACCGCCGAGCGATCCGGAGCGACGTCGACGACACCCACGCCGCAGCGCGTCAGGCCCGGGTCGATGCCGAGCACGCGCAGGCGGCCGCGCGAGGTTCCGGATGTCACTCCCCCACGTTAGGCGAGGAGGACGGACGCCTCGCCCAGGCGCGCCTGGGCGAGGCTCGGCCCACGCGCCCCGAGGCTCGGCACCACGCGGACGCAGCGCCTGGAGCGGCCGGGCGACCCCGGTTCAGCCCTCGTCGTTCTCCAGCTCGGCCTGCACCTCGGCGGTGAGGTCGAAGTTGCTGTAGACGTTCTGGACGTCGTCGCTGTCCTCGAGGGCGTCGATGAGGCGGAAGACCTTGCGCGCGGTGTCCGCGTCGACCTCGACCTTGAGGTTCGGGACGAACTCGACGTCGGCCGACTCGTAGTCGATGCCGGCGTCCTGCAGCGCCGAGCGGACGGACACGAGGTCCGTCGCCTCGGTGATGACCTCGAAGCCCTGGGCGTGCGGCTCGACGTCTTCCGCGCCGGCCTCGAGCACGGCCAGCATGACGTCGTCCTCGGTCGTGGTCTCGCCGCCCACGACGATGACGCCCTTGCGGGTGAAGTTGTACGCCACGCTGCCGGGGTCGGCCAGCGTCCCGCCGTTGCGCGTGAGCGCTGTGCGCACCTCCGCCGCGGCGCGGTTCTTGTTGTCGGTCAGACACTCGATCATCAGCGCGACGCCGTTGGGGCCGTAGCCCTCGTACATGATCGACGCGTACTCGACGGACTCGCCGCCGATGCCCGCGCCGCGCTTGATGGCGCGGTCGATGTTGTCCTTGGGGACAGAGGTCTTCTTCGCCTTCAGCACCGCGTCGAACAGGGTCGGGTTGCCCTGCAGGTCGGGGCCGCCGAGCTTGGCAGCCACCTCGATGTTCTTGATGAGCTTGGCCCACGACTTCGCGCGGCGGGAGTCGATGACCGCCTTCTTGTGCTTGGTCGTCGCCCACTTGGAATGCCCGGACATGGTCCTCCTGTATTCACGCTCGTCGGCGGGTCGCATCGGCCCGCGTCATTCGGCACGGCCACCGCCGACGGACAATTCTATTCCCGCAGCGCGGCGGATTCGCGATCCCTGCTGTCGCGGAGGGAGGAACCGGCATCCGCTCCGGCGTGCAAGCAGCGCTAGAGGGCGAACTCGAAGCCGAACCGCGACGACAGCAGCGCGACGAGGTCTCGCGGCACCTTCGTGAGGTAGGCGGGCGCCGGCGCCAGAGTCTCGGCGGAGCCGATGAACGGGAAATAGACCGGCCCGTCCGTCAGCTGCTCCACCCGATCGCGCACACTCACGATCTCGCCGCCGACGCGTCGAAGACTCGGCAGGGTGATCGGTGAGGCGAGGCGCAGCGTGTCGCTGATCGGCATCCGCCAATGCGGCAGGTCGTCGCCGCGACGCGCCCGCGTCTCCTCGCCGAGCGGGCCGAGCACCCGTCCCCATGCGGCGATACCCGGCACCGCGAGGGTGCGGTCCCAGACGAAGAGGGTGTCACCCGGCTCGGTGAAGCCGACGAGCTCGTGCGACCACTCGAACCGCCGCTCCTCGGCGGCCTTCGGCGCCGACAGGGCATCGCCGACGACGCCGCGCGAGGGGGCGATCATCCAGTAGCGCTCCGCCGGGTGCTCGCGCCACCAGTCGTTGATCGTCATGAGTCAGAATCTACCCCGCCGTATCGCCCGCGCATGCTCAACGAGCCCGCTCGCGCACCATGTCGAGGAACAGTGCGTGGAAGCGCTGCTCTCCGGTCACCTCAGGGTGGAACGAGGTGCCGAGCAGCGCCCCCTGGCGCACCGCCACGACCCGTCCGTCGTCGAGCGTCGCGAGGCGTTCGACGCCGTCGCCCGCCTCCTCCACGAGCGGTGCGCGGATGAACACGGCGTGGACCGGCGGCTCCCCGAGCGCGGCCACATCGAGGTCGACCTCGAACGAGTCGACCTGGCTGCCGAAGGCGTTGCGCCGGACGGTGACGTCCAGCCCACCGAAGGTCAGCTGGCCCTGGATGCCGTCGGTGATGCGTTCGGCGAGCAGGATGAGGCCTGCGCACGTGCCGTAGACCGGCATGCCCGCGGAGATCGCTTCTCGGACGGGCCCGCGCATGCCGAACGCCCGCGCGAGCTTGTCGATGACGCTCGACTCCCCGCCGGGAAGCACGAGTCCGTCGACGGCGGCCAGCTCCGCAGGGCGGCGCACCGTCGTCACATCGGCGCCGAGGTCGGTGAGCACGCGCACGTGCTCGCGGACATCCCCCTGCAGCGCGAGGACGCCGACCCGCGGAGCGGGCGTCGTCACCAGCCGCGCTCGGCGAGACGGTGCGGAGCGGGAAGGTCGGAGACGTTGATGCCGACCATCGCCTCACCGAGTCCGCGGGAGACCTCGGCGATCACCTTGGCGTCGTCGTAGAAGGTGGTCGCCTTGACGATGGCCGCCGCACGCTGGGCGGGGTTGCCCGACTTGAAGATGCCCGAGCCGACGAACACGCCGTCGGCGCCCATCTGCATCATCATCGCGGCATCGGCCGGCGTGGCGACGCCGCCGGCGACGAACAGCACGACGGGGAGCTTGCCGGTCTCGGCGATCTCGGCGACGAGGTCGTACGGCGCCTGCAGCTCCTTGGCGGCGACGTACAGCTCGTCCTTCGACATCGAGCGCAGCAGGTTGATCTCGCTGGTGATCTTGCGGATGTGCTTGGTGGCCTCCGACACGTCGCCGGTGCCCGCCTCGCCCTTCGAGCGGATCATCGCGGCGCCCTCGTTGATGCGCCGCAGCGCCTCACCCAGATTGGTCGCTCCGCAGACGAACGGCACGGTGAAGTTCCACTTGTCGATGTGGTTGACGTAGTCGGCGGGTGAGAGCACCTCGGACTCGTCGATGTAGTCGACGCCGAGCTCCTGCAGCACCTGCGCCTCGACGAAGTGGCCGATGCGGACCTTGGCCATGACCGGGATCGACACCGCCTCGATGATCCCGTCGATCATGTCGGGGTCGCTCATGCGCGAGACGCCGCCCTGTGCGCGGATATCGGCCGGCACGCGCTCGAGGGCCATGACGGCGACGGCGCCGGCGTCCTCGGCGATCTTGGCCTGGTCCACGGTGACGACGTCCATGATGACGCCGCCCTTGAGCATCTCGGCGAGGCCGCGCTTGACGCGGTCGGTTCCCGTGTCGGTGGTCACGAGCTTTCCCTTCGATCGGAGGCGCCGGAGCGCAACGGGTGAGGACAATTCGGGCATTGGCCTAGGCCAAAAGATAGCATGAGGCGAACCCGCCGCTCGGCGGGCCTCGGAACGAGCAGCAGGGGCGGCATATGACCCTCGACATCAGCGGGCGATCCGCGGCCGAGATCGCCGAAAGCGTGCGCGCTCGCATCGAGCGGGGCAACCTGCTCCCCGGCGACCCGCTGCCCTCCGTGCGGTCGCTCGCGGACGAGCTGGGAGTGAACCGCAACACCGTCGTCGCCGCCTACCGGCAGCTCGCGCAGGCAGGCGTGATCGTCACGCGCGGTCGGGGAGGCACGCGCGTCGCCGACCTCTCCCCCGTCGCGCAGGAGGGCTTCGCCGCCGGCAACGTGCTGCGCGACGTCGGCACCGGCAACCCCGACCCGGCACTCATCCCCGATCCGTCGTGGGCGCTGGCGGGCATGGCGGGCCGGCCCGTCCTCTACGGCGAGCCCGTCATCGACCCCGAGCTCGAGCGCTGGGCGCAGGAATGGATGCGCGACGGCCTGCCCCCGACCGTCGACATGCGTCTCACCATCACCAGTGGCGCGGCCGATGCCGTCGACCGGCTGCTCGCCCAGGCGCTCACCCGCGACGACGCGGTCGCCCTCGAAGACCCCTGCTTCCTCACCAGCATCCACACCGTCCGCATCGGCGGCTATCGTCCCGTCCCGGTGCCCGTGGACGACGAGGGCATGACGCCCGACGGGCTGCGCGCGGCATTGGATCAGGGCGTCCGTGCCGTCGTCCTCACGCCGCGGGCGCAGAATCCGACCGGCGCCAGCCTGTCGGCCCGGCGGGCGGAAGAGCTGCGCCAGGTGCTCCGGGACCACCCGTACGTGCTGGTGATCGAGGACGACCACTTCTCGCTGCTGTCGCAGCAGCCTTTCCATTCCGTGATCGCTCCCGGCCATCGACGCTGGGCGCTGGTGAGGTCCGTGTCGAAGTTCCTCGGACCGGACATGTGCCTGGCCGTGACGGCATCCGATCCCGAGACGGCGGAACGGCTCGCGATGCGTCTCACCCCCGGGACGACGTGGGTGAGCCACCTGCTGCAGCGGCTCACCCTCGCACTGGTGACGGATGCCGGCACCATGGCCGCGATCGGCCGCGCGGGTGTGCACTACGCGGCGCGCAATGCCGCGTTCGTGGAGAGGCTCACCGCGGCAGGCGTGCCCGCGGCTGCCGGCGACGGACTGAACCTGTGGATCCCCCTCCCCGTGCCCGCCCGCGACGTCGCCGAGCAGCTGATGCGACGCGGCTGGCTGGCGCGTCCGGGCGACGAGTTCGTGCTCGCAGGCGACGCGCCGTCGCACCGTCTGCGCCTCACGGTGCACGATCTCGACGACGCCGACGCCGGGCGGCTGGCCGCCGACGCAGCCGCCGCGGTGCGCGCCGCCGGAGGACGGCCCGCCGCACGGGAAGTGGCATGATCGAGCGGTGAAGATCCTCTCGATCCAGTCCGCGGTCGCCTACGGTCACGTCGGTAATTCCGCCGCCGTCTTCCCGCTCCAGCGCATCGGCGTCGAGGTCTTGCCGGTGTACACGGTGAACTTCTCGAACCACACCGGGTACGGCGCCTGGCGCGGACCGATGATCGGCCCCGACGAGGTGCGCGACGTCATCCTCGGGATCGAGGAGCGCGGCGCCTTCCCGCAGATCGACGTCGTGCTCTCGGGCTATCAGGGCGGCGAGGGCATCGCCGACGTCATCCTCGACACCGTCGCGCGCGTCAAGGAGGCCAATCCGGCCGCCGTCTACGCCTGCGACCCGGTGATGGGCAACGCGAAGTCCGGCTGCTTCGTGGCGCCGGCGATCCCCGTGCTGCTGCGCGATCGCGTCGTGCCCGCCGCGGACCTCATCACCCCGAACCAGTTCGAGCTGGGGTTCCTGACCGGGACCGAGCCCGCCGATCTCGAATCCACCCTCGCCTCGGCCGACCTCGCCCGGGCGATGGGACCGAGCACCGTGCTCGTGACGAGCGTCGAGCGTCCGGACCGCCCCGAGGGAACGATCGAGATGCTCGCCGTCACGGAGGACGGCGCCTGGATCGTTCAGACACCGCATATCCCGATGAAGGCCAACGGCTCAGGCGACGTCACCGCCGCCCTCTTCACCGCGCACTACCGTCGCACCGGCGACGCCGCAGACGCCCTCGCCCGCACGACGTCGAGCGTGTACGACCTGCTCGAGCGCACGCACGCTTCGGGCGAGCGCGAACTCCAGCTGATCGAGTCGCAGGAGGCCTACGCCCACCCGCGCCTGCAGTTCGAGGTCACGCAGGTCCGCTGACGGTCCCGGTATACCTCTCCGCGCGAAGGGACGCGCGGGGAGGATGCCGCGGCCCGCGGCGTCCGCTCCCGCGGTCAGCCGTGCCAGGCCTCGGACACGGCGCGGCGCACATCACCGAGGAGCTGGGGCAGGGCCTTCGTCTTGGCGATGATCGGGAAGAAGTTCGCGTCGGCCGCCCACCGCGGCACGATGTGCTGGTGGAGGTGCTCATCGACGCCCGCACCGGCCACGTGACCCTGATTCATGCCGATGTTGAAACCGTCGCACCGCGAGATCTGACGCAGCACCCGCATGCCCTGCTGGGTGAGGGTGCCGATCTCGGCCACCTCTTCGTCGGTCGCCTGGTCATACGTCGCGATGTGGCGGTACGGGCATACCAGCAGGTGTCCGGAGTTGTACGGGAACAGGTTCAGCAGCGCGTAGGCGGTGCGGCCGCGGAAGACGATCAGTCCGTCCTCGTCGGACTTCCGCGGCGCCTCGCAGAACGGGCACTCCTTGCGCAGCACCTCCGGCCCGGCCTGGATGTAGGCCATTCGGTGCGGGGTCCAGAGCCGCTGGAACTCGTCGGGCACCCCCGCCAAGGTCGCGGCGTCGACGAGCGCGGCGTCCTCGCCGGAGACCGCGCCCGTCGACCCGTCGCTCACGCGCCCTTCGACAGGCTCAGGAACCGCGACATCGCGATCGCGACTCCCCGCATGCGGGTCGTCGCTCACGCGAAGTCCTCCGCGGTGTTCACCAGCGTGTGGGCGGCGATCGCCTCCTGGACTCGGCGCACGGCGTCCGCGATCGGCACGCCGTTCTCCTGGGTGCCGTCGCGGAAACGGAACGACACGGTGCCCGCGGACTGGTCCTGGGCCCCGGCGATCAGCTGCAGCGGCACCTTCTGCGTCGTGTGCGTGCGGATCTTCTTCTGCATGCGGTCGTCGCTGTGATCGAGCTCGGCACGCACGCCCTCGGCCTTGAGCTGGTCGATCACGTCGCCCAGGTAGTCGGCGAAGTCCTCCGCGACCGGGATGCCGACCACCTGCACGGGCGACAGCCATACCGGGAACGCGCCGGCGTAGTGCTCGAGCAGGATGGCGAAGAACCGCTCGATCGAGCCGAACAGCGCGCGGTGGATCATGATCGGCCGCTTCTTCTGGCCGTCGCGATCGGTGTACTCCAGCTCGAAGCGCTCGGGCAGGTTCGGGTCGACCTGCACCGTCGACAGCTGCCACACCCGGCCGATCGCGTCACGGGTCTTGAGATCGATCTTCGGCCCGTAGAACGCGGCCTCTCCCGGCACCTCGGTGAGCTTCAGACCGCTCGCCATCGCGACGTTGCGCAGCGCGTTCGTCGAGTAGTCCCAGAACTCCTCCGAGCCGATCCACTTGTCCTTCTCGTCGTCGCGCATCGACAGCTCGAGCTCGAAATCGTCCAAGCCGAAGTCGCGCAGCATCGAGATCACGAATTCGAGGACGCGGGTGGTCTCGCTCTCGAGCTGCTCCGGCGTGACGAAGAGGTGCGAGTCGTCCTGGGTGAAGCCGCGAACGCGGGTCAGACCGTGCAGCGCACCCGACAGCTCGTTGCGGTACACGGTGCCGTTCTCTGCGAGCCGCATCGGCAGATCGCGGTAGCTGCGCGCCCGCTCCTTGTAGATGAGGATGTGCATCGGGCAGTTCATGGGCTTCAGGTAGTAGTCCTGGCCATGCTTGGTGATCTCGCCGTGCTCGTCGCGCTCCTCGTCCATCACGATGGGCGGGAACATCCCCTCCTTGTAGGTGACGAGGTGGTTCGAGGTGAGGAACAGGTCCTCCTTCGAGATGTGCGGCGTGTACACGTAGGTGTAGCCGCCGGCGATGTGGCGCCGACGCGCGTGCTGCTCCATCTCGCCGCGCACGACGCCGCCGCGGGGGTGCCACACCGACAGACCCGAGCCGATCTCGTCGGGGAACGAGAACAGGTCGAGGTCTTTGCCGAGCTTGCGGTGATCCCGCTTCGCGGCCTCCTCGAGACGGGTCTGGTACGCGCGCAGCTCGTCCTTGGAAGGCCAGGCGGTCCCATAGATGCGCTGCAGCTGCGGGTTCTTCTCGCTGCCGCGCCAATAGGCTCCGGCGATGCGCTGCAGCGCCCAGCCGTTGCCGATCATGCGGGTGTTCGGCAGGTGCGGGCCCCGGCAGAGGTCCTTCCACACCGTCTGACCGTCGCGGTCGACATTGTCGTAGATCGTCAGCTCGCCGGCGCCGACCTCGACCGAGGCGCCCTCGGTCTTCTCGGCCCCGCCGCCCTTCAGGCCGATGAGCTCGAGCTTGAACGGCTCGGAGGCCAGTTCGGCGCGCGCCTCCTCATCGGTGACGACGCGGCGGACGAAGCGCTGGCCCTCGCGGACGATGCGCTGCATCTCCTTGTCGATGGCCTTCACATCCTCCGGAGTGAACGGATGCTCCACGCCGAAGTCGTAGTAGAAGCCATCGGTGATCGGCGGGCCGATGCCGAGGTTCGCCTGCGGGTTGATGCGCTGCACGGCCTGAGCGAGCACGTGCGCGGCGGAATGGCGAAGGATGGCGAGACCGTCGGGGCTGTCGATGGCGACCGGCTCGACGGCATCCGTGTCGGTCACCACCGTCGCGAGGTCTTTCAGCTCGCCGTTCACGCGCAGCGCGACCACGGAGCGGTCGGGGAACAGGGCGAAGCCGTCGGTCGGATGGGACACAGCGTCAGTCACGGAAACTCTCCTGGGAATGGCTCGGATCAAGGCTACTCAGCTTCGGGCGCACGACGCGCCCCGCCCGCTCAGGCGCCGAGCGTTCGCGTGTCGGTCTTCACTGCCGCTGTCGCGGTCGACCAGACGAGTTCCACCCCTCGAGTGTACCCAGCGGACGGTCGGCGCCGGATGTCGCCGTGCCCGCGGAACTCGGCGTGGTCTTCGAGTGCGCCCGCGGCCCCCGGCTTAGCCTGAGCGGGTGCGGCGACACCCTCTCGATTCCACGGCGATCGCGTCGGCCGGCTACGACGCCGGGACCGCGGTGCTCGAGCTCGAGTTCACCTCGGGCGAGGTCTATCGCTACTTCGCGGTGCCGCCGTCGGTGCACCGCGGGCTGCATGCCGCCGACAGCGCCGGCAACTTCTTCCGCGAGCGGATCCGCGACGTATACCCCTCGGAGCACGTGCGCTGGGGGAATGAGGAAACCCCCGGGTGAACCGGGGGTTTCAGGTGGTGCGCGATACTGGGATCGAACCAGTGACCTCTTCCGTGTCAGGGAAGCGCGCTACCGCTGCGCCAATCGCGCCTAAAGAGGCTGTTCAGTTGTCGGCGAGGTGGCGACGGGATTCGAACCCGTGTAAACGGCTTTGCAGGCCGGTGCCTAGCCGCTCGGCCACGCCACCGCGTGTGGTTTGACCCCACGTGCCGTGATCCCTGGAGGAGATCCCTGCACTCGAGCGGATGACGAGACTCGAACTCGCGACCCCAACCTTGGCAAGGTTGTGCGCTACCAACTGCGCTACATCCGCATTTCGTTCCCGGGTTGTTCACCCGGGCACTTGAAAGACTCTAACCGATCCTGGGCGTCCTGCAAAACCAGACGCACCCCGCGCGTGTCATCCGGATGTGGTCCGAAGCGGCGTTCGGCATCCGGTAGGATCGGTAGTCGTCCCCCTCGGGGAACGGGCGATTGGCGCAGTTGGTAGCGCGCTTCCTTCACACGGAAGAGGTCATCAGTTCGAGTCTGGTATCGCCCACCACCACGGCCCGGTCACCTAGTGACCGGGCCGGTTTCATGCCGTCAGCCGCCGACGCTCCAGCCGAAACGGCGGTGCAAGGCGTCGGCGACGCGTACGAAGCGGTCGAGCTCGAGAGCGGATGCCTCCCGCCGCATGCCGTCGCGATGCACGCTGTAGAGCTGGTCGATGTCGATCCACGACGGCCGGCCCTGCGCGTCCCAGTCCCCCGTGCCGATGGCGAGGAAGTCCCGATCGCCGTCGTGAGCCTTGCTCGTCAGCCGGACGGCGTACACGCGGTCCTCGCTCTGCCGCGCGATGACCAGTACCGGCCGATCCTTGCCGCGGCCGTCGTTCTCGGTGTACGGCACCCACGTCCAGACGATCTCGCCCGCGTCGGGATCGCCGTCCCGGTGCGGCGCGTACGTGATGCGCAGCGCGCCCGCCGCGGGTGGCGGCACCTCGACGGTGGCCGCGGGACCGCTGCGACTCTCGGGCGGCGCTGGCGGCGCGGACGGTGCAGACGGAGCCGGTCGCCGGCGGGGCCGCAGGATGCTGTTCAGGATGCCGAGCAGCCCGCTTCGCTGTGTCACAGTCGCCATCCTAGGAGTGCGCGGGCGGCCGCTGCGGGGCGCTCCGAAGGAAGCCGGGGCACGGCGAAGGGGCGCCGCGGTGGGGGGAACCGCGACGCCCCTTCGGGCAGTGCCGTGCGTGTCAGACGCGTGCGCCTTCGAGCACGTAGCCCTCCTCGCCGTGGACGACGGTGTCGATACCGGCGACCTCGTCCTCGTTCTTGACGCGGAAGCCGACCGTCTTCTCGATCACGAAGCCGATGGCGTAGGCCAGCACGAACGAGTAGACCAGCACCGACACGGCGGCGATCGCCTGGACGAGCAGCTGCGTGAACTGACCGCTGTAGATCAGGCCGGTGTTGTTGGCGAAGAAGCCGAGGTACAGCGTGCCGATCAGGCCGCCGACGAGGTGGATGCCCACCACGTCGAGCGAGTCGTCGAAGCCCCACTTGTACTTGAGCTCGATCGCCAGAGCGCACAGGGAGCCCGCGACGAGGCCGAGCACGATGGCCCAGATCGGGGTCAGCGAGGCACACGCCGGGGTGATCGCGACGAGACCCGCGACCGCTCCCGAGGCCGCGCCGACCGACGTGGGCTTGCCGTCCTTGATCTTCTCCACCACGAGCCAGGCGAGCAGCGCGGCGGCGGGAGCGGCGATCGTGTTCACGAACGCGAGGGCGGCGGTGCCGTCGGCGGCGAGCTCCGAGCCGGCGTTGAAGCCGAACCAGCCGAACCACAGCAGGCCGGCGCCGAGGAGCACGAACGGCGGGTTGTGGGGGACGTGCACGCCCTTCTGGAAGCCGAGACGCTTGCCGAGCACCAGCGCGAGCGCGAGGGCCGCCGCACCGGCGTTGATGTGGACGGCGGTGCCACCGGCGAAGTCGATCGCGCCGACGCCGAACCACTCCTGCATGCCGTAGGTGATCCAGCCGCCGTAGGCGAAGCTGCCGTCCTCGGCGAGGCCGAAGTTGAAGACCCAGCTGGCGACCGGGAAGTAGACGATCGTCGCCCAGATGGCGGCGAAGATCATCCACGAGCCGAACTTGGCGCGGTCGGCGATCGCGCCCGACACGAGGGCGACGGTCAGGATGGCGAACGTGGCCTGGAAGGCGACGAAGGCCAGCGGCGGGTAGGACGCGCCCTCAGGAACCTCGAGCAGGCTCGTCAGGCCGATCGCCGACCAGTCGATCGCCCACGGTGCGACGAGTCCTTCGGCGCTCGGGAAGGCGATGGCGTAGCCGTAGACGACCCAGAGCACGCCGATGAGCCCCAGTGCGCCGAAGCTCAGCATCATCATGCTGATGACGCTCTTGGCCTTGACCAGGCCGCCGTAGAAGAATGCGAGACCGGGCGTCATCAACAAGACGAGCGCGGCCGCGATGAGCATGAATGCGGTGTTGCCTTGATCCATCTCGGTGGAGAACCTCTCTGCGTGTGACGCAGGTGTAGCGTCGGGTTCCCTCAGTGTGACGACGGTCCGTTTCCGCAGCCGGTCGACCCGTGTTTCTCCCGCGTTACACGATGGGCGCGCAGGTAAACATCGTGTTTCGCTCAGCCCGATGCCGGCCGGGAATCAGGCCGCTGCATCCTGTTCACGCGAGTGTCGACGCGACGAGCCGTGAGATCGCGCGTAGGTATTTCTTGCGGTAGCCGCCGGCGAGCATCTCCTCGGGAAACACCAGATCGAGGGATGTTCCCGTCGCCCGGATCGGCAGCTGCGCGTCGTACACGCGATCGATGAAGGCGACGAAGCGCAGGGCGGCGGACTGGTCGGTGAAGGGGGTCACATCCCGCAGTCCCACGAGCGAGAGACCCTCGATGAGGCGGATGTACCGAGACGGGTGCACGCGGGCGAGATGGGCGACGAGCCCGTCGAACGTGTCGTCCGAGGCGAGGCCCGCGGCAGCGGCATCCGCGATCGCCGCCTCGTATTGCGGTGGATCGAGCACGGCGGCGTGGCCGTCGACCGCGCGGTGACGGTAGTCGGTGCCGTCGATGCGGATGGTCTCGAAGCTCGCGGCCATCGCGTGGATCTCGCGGAGGAAGTCCTGCGCGGCGAACCGCCCCTCGCCCAGGGCGTTGGGGGGCGTGTTGGATGTCGCGGCCAGCCGCGTGCCCGACGACACGAGCTCGCCGAGCAGCCGCGTCATCACCATCGTGTCGCCGGGATCGTCGAGCTCGAACTCGTCGATGCACAGCAGGTCGGATCCGCGGAACAGCTCGACCGTGTTCTGGTAGCCGAGGGCGCCCACCAGCGCCGTGTACTCGATGAACGATCCGAAGTACTTCCGGCGCGCAGGCATCGCGTGATAGACGGCGGCGAGCAGATGCGTCTTGCCGACGCCGAATCCGCCGTCGAGATAGATGCCCGGCTTGAGCTCGGGCCGCTTGGCGCGGCGGAACAGCCCGCCCTTGACCGGAGCGGAGGCACCCGAGAACGCCTGCAGCAGATCCTTCGCCTGCTGCTGCGACGGGTACGAGGGGTCCGCCCGATAGGTGTCGAAGGTCGCATCGGCGAACTGCGGGGGCGGGACCAGTGCGGCGACCATCTCTGCGCCTGCGAGCTGGGGGGCGCGCTCCGCGAGATGGACGACGCCGGTGCGTGTGACGGAGGCGGTCATGCGGATCCTGTGTCGGAGTCTTACAGAGGGGCTGTGCACGCCCGTCCGGGAATCTATGGTCGGAGGCGACGGTTCAACCCTAACCGTCGCCCGCGTGCGCCTGCCTCGCTCGACGCCGGATGACAGCCGCCCGACCGAACCGCACCCGACTCCAGGAGATCCCATGCCCGTCGAGACCGACACATCGTCCGAGAAGTTCGCCGAGTACGCCCATCCGGACAGGCTCGTCACTGGCGAGTGGCTGCAGGCGCACCTCGGCGAGCCGGGCCTCGCGGTGGTCGAATCCGACGAGGACGTGCTGCTCTACGAGACCGGCCACATCCCGGGCGCGGTCAAGATCGACTGGCACACCGAGCTCAACGATCCCGTGGTGCGCGACTACGTCGACGGCGAGGGGTTCGCGGCTCTGCTCAGCCGCAAGGGCATCTCGCGCAACGACACCGTCGTGATCTACGGCGACAAGAACAACTGGTGGGCGGCCTACGCGCTGTGGGTGTTCTCGCTCTTCGGCCACGAGGACGTCCGCCTCCTCGACGGCGGCCGCGACAAGTGGATCGCGGAGGGCCGGCCGGTGACGACCGACCGGTCGACGCCCGAGCCGACGGACTACCCGGTCGTGGAGCGGGACGACACGGCGCTGCGCGCCTACAAGGACGACGTGCTCGCGCACCTGGGCAGCGGGCCGCTCATCGATGTCCGCTCTCCGGAGGAGTACGACGGCTCCCGCACCACGGCACCGGCGTACCCCGAAGAGGGCGCCCTGCGAGGCGGCCACATCCCGTCGGCGCAGAGCGTGCCCTGGGCGCGTGCCGTCGCGGTGGACGGCGGTTTCAAGTCGCGGGCCGAGCTGGACGCGATCTACCGGGCCGAAGCGGGTCTTCAGGACGGCGACGCGATCGTCGCATACTGCCGCATCGGCGAGCGTTCGAGTCACACCTGGTTCGTCCTCCGGCACCTCCTCGGCTTCGACGACGTGCGCAACTACGACGGATCCTGGACCGAGTGGGGCAGCGCGGTGCGCGTGCCGATCGTGACGGGTGCGGAGCCGGGGGCGGCCCCCGCCCGCTGAGCCGTGCGCACCCGCCGCGTGGGAGGATGGGTGTGATGACCGAAGCCGTCCTGCCCGACCGACTCGCCGAGATCCGCGACGAGTTCCTTGAGCTGCCCGAGCCCGACCGGCTGCAGCTGCTGCTGGAGTACTCGTACGAGCTGCCGGCGGTCCCGCCGGAGTACGAGGACCATCCCGAGCGGTACGAGCGCGTCGTGGAGTGCCAGTCCCCCGTCTTCATCATCGTCGACGTCGATGGGCACGGCACCGTCTCGATGCACGCGACCGCCCCGCCCGAGGCACCGACGACCCGCGGCTTCGCCAGCATCCTGGCGCAGGGCCTCACCGGTCTGTCGGCGGCGGAGGTGCTGGCGGTGCCCGGCGACTACCCGCAGACGCTGGGGCTCACGCGCGTGGTGTCTCCGCTGCGGCTCTCGGGCATGACGGGCATGCTGCTGCGGGCGCAGCGGCAGGTGCGCGCGGCGTCACCCGCCTGACTCGCGGCGGTGCGGCTCAGTCGGCGACGAGTCCCTGCGCGCTGAGCCAGGCGCCGATGCTGCTGCTCCACCGCTCCTGGTCGTAGTTCCAGAGCTTGGTGTGCCGCGCCACTTCGAAGACCTGCATCTCGACGAGATCGGGGCGTGCCGCGACCAGCCCGTGCGAGGCGTCGGACGGCACGAAGCCGTCATCGTCGCTGTGCAGGATGAGGATCGGATGCCGCAGCTCCGGCGCCCGCGCGACGACATCGAGCTGGTCGAGGCGGATCGCGGAGCCGGCCCGCGTGAGCGGGGACGCCCACTCGGTCTGCAGCGCCTCCATCGCGAGCCTGCTGACGGCGCCGGGCACGCGCTCCGCGCGTGCCTGGTAGTTCAGCACGGTCCGCCAGTCGACGACAGGCGACTCGAGGATCAGCCCGGCGATCGCATCGCCGTGCGGGGAGTTGAGCGAGACCTGCAGGGCGATGGCGCCGCCCATCGACCACCCCATCAGGATGATGCGGCGGGCACCGCGACGGCGGGCGAAGCCCACCGCGGCGTCGACGTCGCGCCACTCGGTGGCGCCGAGCGCATAGGTGCCGCTGCGACTGCGGGGTGCCTCGGCGTCGTTGCGGTACGAGACGACCAGGCTGGTGATGCCCCGTTCATGGAAGACAGGAACCGCCCGAAGGCACTCGGCGCGGGTCGTGCCGCGCCCGTGCACCTGGATGACCCAGGTGTCGCCGTCGCCCGCGGGGAACAGCCACGCCGGGCAGGGGCCGATCGTGGAGCCGATCAGCTCGGGGGTGAACGGGAGGTGCAGCTGCTCGGGGTGGTCGTAGTACCAGCCGCTGAACGCCGCTTCGGGCTCGAGCCGCGCGTCCGCCGGGACGTGGGTGAGGAGCTTGCGCTTGACGCTGGTGGCATCCTCCGAGAGCACCGAGCCGAGCTTGATGTAGTCCGAAGAGCCCGTCGTGAACAGTCCGTACCGGCCGGGAAGCTCGGTGTCGAGCGTGCGCGACAGCGTGATCGTCTGCGCAGCGGGGTCGAGCGCGAGGATGCGCGTGTCGGCCAGACGGCGTGCGGGCGTGACCACCTTGCGAGCCATCAGCACGGAGCCTGCGGCAAGCGCGCCGAGCGCACCGGCCAGGGCGACGCTCAACACGGTGAGCGCGGCCTTCACGCCGGCGACGAGAGCAGGGGATGCGGGGCGCACTGCGGCGCGCCTGGAGGCGACCATCGAGGCACCACTCTAGTCTGTCCGCGTGGCTGAGCAGCGTCCCCCCGCGGCATCGAGCGCCTTCGAGCAGGCCGCGCAGGCGGTGCGCGACATCCGCTTCCGCGCAGACCTCAGCGTGCGTGAGATCGCCGCGCCGCAGGGCCTCGCGCCGGATGCGCTCGCCATCGCAGGGGATGTGCGCTCCTCCCCGGACGACACCGACTCCCCGTACGGCACCGGTCGCCTCGTGCTGCTGCACGATCCCGACGAACCGGCCCCGTGGAACGGCCCGTGGCGCATCGTCTGCTTCGCGCAGGCGCCCCTCGAGGCCGAGATCGGCATGGACCCCCTGCTCGCAGACGTGGCCTGGACCTGGCTCACCGACGCCCTGGAGTCGCGACATGCCGGCTTCCACTCGGCATCCGGCACCGCCACGAAGACCCTCTCGAAGGGGTTCGGCGCGCTGGAGGCGGAGGGCGAAGGGGCGCAGATCGAACTGCGCGCCTCGTGGTCGCCGGAAGGCGCGATCGCCCCGCACGTGGAAGCATGGGCGGAGTTGGTTTGCATGCTGGCCGGTCTCCCGCCCGGCTCGGAAGGGATCGCGATGCTCGGTTCGCACAGGTCGCCGCGTGGCTGATTACGAGGTGATCGATCAGCTCGCGCGCGCCGAGGAGGCTGCACGCCTGCTGGGTGACGGCGAAGGCCCGGTCGCCGTCGACGTCGAGCGGGCGTCCGGCTTCCGGTACTCGCAGCGGGCGTATCTCGTGCAGGTGTACCGCCGCGGCGCGGGAGTGTTCCTCTTCGACCCGCCGCCGATCGGCGACTTCCGCGCTCTCCAGGAGGCGATCGGCGGCGAGGAGTGGGTGCTCCACGCCGCCAGCCAGGACCTGCCCTCGCTGCGCGAGATCGGCCTCGAGCCCGCGAGTATCTTCGACACCGAGCTCGCGGCGCGCCTCCTGGGACACGAGCGTGTCGGCCTCGGCGCCGTGGTCGAGGACACGCTCGGGATCACCCTCGCCAAGGCGCACTCGGCGTCGGACTGGTCGACGCGGCCGTTGCCTCAGTCGTGGCTGGAGTACGCAGCGCTCGACGTCGAGCATCTCGTCGACGTGCGGGACAAGCTCGTTCAGGAGCTCGTCGAGCAGGGCAAGACAGGTTTCGCCGATGAGGAGTTCCGCGCGGTGCTCGAACGCGAGCCCAAACCGCCGCGTGAGGAGCCCTGGCGCCGTCTGTCGGGCCTCCACACCGTGCGTGGCCGCAAGGCGCTGGCGGTGGCGCGTGAGCTGTGGATCGCGCGTGAGGAGTTCGCACGGGAAGAGGATGTCGCACCCGGCCGGCTGGTCCCCGACCGGGCGCTCGTCGCCGCCGTGATCGCGAATCCCGCGTCGAAGAGCGCCCTGGGGACGCTGAAGGAGTTCACCGGACGGGCGAGCCGGTCGCAGCTCGATCGGTGGTGGGCGGCGATCGAGGCCGGCCGCGCCGTCACCGAGCTTCCGCTCGAACGGTCGACCGGCGGCGACACGCTGCCCCCGCCCCGCGCGTGGGTCGATCGCAACCCGGAGGCTGACGTACGCCTGAAAGCAGCGCGCCCGGTCGTCGAGCACCGTGCCGAGGAGCTCCACATGCCGACGGAGAACCTGCTGACGCCCGAGCTGCTGCGCCGAGTCGCCTGGTCTCCCCCGCAACCGCTGACCGCGGCATCCGTCGGCGAGGTGCTGGCCGCTCTCGGAGCACGGCCTTGGCAGATTGCGCAGACTGCACAGGTTATCGCCGATGCCTTTGTCGGTTCCGTGCAAGCTGTGTCGGAGGCGTCGGAACCCGCTTCGTAGGTTTCCGCCACCCGATTCCGGCCGCTCCGCGGCCCCTCCTAGGCTGGCGGCATCCCTATTTTTGGAGGCAGAGTGGCCGAGATCTCGGACGTCTTCTTCGTCGATGGAATGCGCACCCCCTTCGGGCGCGCCGGCGAGAAGGGCATGTACTGGAACACCCGAGCGGACGACCTCGCCGTCAAGGCGACGATCGGGCTCATGGAGCGCAACCCGGGCGTTCCGAAGGACCGCATCGACGACGTCGCAATCGCCGCGACGTCGCAGACCGGCGACCAGGGGCTCACCCTCGGCCGCAGCGTCGCGATCCTGGCGGGACTCCCCCAGACCGTCCCGGGCTTCGCGATCGACCGAATGTGCGCGGGTGCCATGACGAGCGTCACGACCATGGCGGGCTCGATCGGCATGGGCATGTACGACTTCGCCCTCGCCGGTGGGGTCGAGCACATGGGCCACCACCCGATCGGCGGCAACGCCGACCCGAACCCGCGGTTCGTCGCGGAGAAGATGGTCGACCCCGGCGCGCTCAACATGGGCGTCACCGCCGAGCGCATCTTCGACCGGTTCCCGCACCTGACCAAGGAGCGCTCGGACCGGTTCGGCATGCTCAGCCAGCACAAGGTGCAGGCCGCGTACGACGCCGGCAAGATCCAGCCCGACCTGGTCCCCGTCGCGATCAAGGACGCTGAGGGCTCGTGGGGCCTCGCCACCGAGGACGAAGGTCGCCGTCCCCAGACGACGATGGAGGACCTCGCGGCGCTCAAGACGCCCTTCCGCCCGCACGGGCGCGTGACGGCGGGAACGTCGTCGCCGCTCACCGACGGGGCGACGATGTCGCTGCTGGCCGGTGGGCGCGCGGTGAAGGAGTTCGGTCTCGCACCCAAGATGAAGCTGGTGTCGTTCGCGTTCGCGGGCGTGCAGCCCGAGATCATGGGCATCGGCCCGATCCCGTCGACCGAGAAGGCACTCAAGAAGGCCGGCCTGACGATCGACGACATCGGCCTGTTCGAGCTGAACGAGGCCTTCGCGATCCAGGTCATCTCGCTGCTCGACCACTTCGGCATCGCCGACGACGACCCGCGCGTGAACCCCTGGGGCGGTGCGATCGCCTTCGGCCACCCGCTCGCCGCTTCCGGCACCCGCCTCATGATCCAGCTCGCGGCGCACTTCGCCGAGCGTCCGGACGTCCGCTACGGCCTCACGGCGATGTGCGTGGGCCTCGGTCAGGGCGGCTCGGTCATCTGGGAGAACCCGCACTACGACGGCAAGCGGAAGAAGTAAGGGTCAGCACGAATGACGAACACCGTTTCTGAACAGTACGCGGAGATCGACTTCTCCCCCATCCTCGCCGTCACCGAAGGCGAGGTGATCACGCACTCGCGGGTGCGCGACATCCGTCTCGCCTCCGGCAAGGTGCTCGCCCTCGTCACACTCGACAACGGGCGCGACCACACCCGGCCCAACACGCTGGGCCCGGCCACGATGATCCAGCTCGGCGAGACGCTCGACGCCCTCAAGGCGCGCGCGTCCGACGGCGAGATCCAGGCGGTCGGCATCACCGGCAAGCAGTACATCCTCGCCGCCGGCGCCGACCTGTCCGACATCTCGAAGGTGGGCTCGAAGGACGATGCGCGCCTGGTCGCGCAGCTCGGCCACAAGGTGTTCGGCAAGCTGTCCGAGCTCGGCGTGCCGACGTTCGCCTTCGTGAACGGGCTCGCGCTCGGCGGTGGCCTCGAGATCGCGCTGAACTCCACGTACCGGACGGTGGATGCCTCCGCCGCCGCGATCGCGCTGCCCGAGGTGTTCCTGGGCATCATTCCCGGCTGGGGCGGGGCGTACCTGCTGCCGAACCTCATCGGCATCGAGAACGCGCTCGAGGTGGTCATCTCGAACCCGCTCAAGCAGAACCGCATGCTCAAGCCGCAGCAGGCGTTCGACTACGGCATCGTCGACGCGATCTTCCCCGCGGCGAACTACCTCGAGGACTCGCTGGCGTGGGCCGACGGCGTGCTGACCGGCAAGACCAAGGTGGAGCGCAAGCACGAGCCGGGCAAGATCGAGCGGCTGACCAAGTGGCCGATCGCCGTCAAGATGGCGCGCGGCATGCTCGAGTCCAAGATCGGCACGGTGCCGAAGTCGCCGTACGCGGCGCTGGAGCTCCTCGACAAGGCGAAGAGCGGCACGAAGGCCGAAGGCTTCGCCCGTGAGGACGAGGCGCTGGCCGAGCTCGTCACCGGCGACCAGTTCGCGGCATCCATGTATGCATTCGATCTGGTGCAGAAGCGTGCGAAGCGCCCCGTCGGCGCCCCCGACAAGGCGCTCGCGAAGAAGGTCGCCAAGGTCGGCATCATCGGCGCCGGCCTCATGGCGAGCCAGTTCGCGCTGCTGTTCGTGCGCAAGCTGCAGGTGCCGGTGCTCATCACCGACCTCGACCAGGCCCGTGTCGACAAGGGCGTGGCGTACATCCACGACGAGATCGGCAAGCTGGAGGCCAAGGGACGCCTCGACGGCGACGCGGCCAACAGGCTGCGGGCCCTGGTCACCGGCACGACCGACAAGAGCCTGTACGCGGACTGCGACTTCGTCATCGAGGCGGTGTTCGAAGAGGTCGGCGTCAAGCAGCAGGTCTTCGGCGAGATCGAGCAGATCATCGCCGAGGACGCGATCCTCGCGACCAACACCTCGTCGCTGTCGGTCGAGGAGATCGGCGCGAAGCTCGCCCACCCGGAGCGTCTCGTCGGCTTCCACTTCTTCAACCCGGTGGCGGTCATGCCGCTGATCGAGATCGTGAAGACGCCGCAGACGTCGGATGCCGCCCTTGCGACGGCGTTCGTGGTCGCGAAGAACCTCGGCAAGAACGCGGTGCTCACCGCCGACGCGCCGGGCTTCGTCGTCAATCGCCTGCTCGCCAAGGTCATGGGTGAGGCTGCGCGCGCCGTCTACGAGGGCACCCCTATCGCGGAGGTCGAGAAGGCGTTCGCGCCCCTCGGGCTGCCGATGGGGCCGTTCCAGCTCATCGACCTCGTCGGGTGGAAGGTCGCGGCCCACGTGCAGGACACCATGGTGGATGCCTTCCCGGACCGGTTCTACGCGAACGAGAACCTCCACGCCCTCGCCGAGCTGCCGGAGGTCGTCGAGAAGGACAAGGGCGGGCGCGTCACGGGCTGGACCAAGGCGGCCGAGAAGGCGCTCAAGCCCGCGGTGGGCTCGACACCCGCCTCGGCCGGGACGATCCTCGCGCGCGTGCAGGACGGCCTCGCGCAGGAGATCAAGCTCATGCTCGACGAGGGCGTGGTCCCGGAGGTGGAGGACATCGACCTGTGCCTCATCCTCGGCGCCGGCTGGCCGTTCATCGACGGTGGGGCGTCGCCCTACCTCGACCGCGAGGGCGCATCCGAGCGTGCCTTCGGCGCCACCTTCCACCACCCAGTGATCAAGGGCATCGGCGGCTGACACCGCGCGACCTCCTCGCAAGGGCGCATCCTCCTGGGAGGGTGCGCCCTTGCCGGTTCCCAGCGCGGGCGAGGGCCGATCGCCGCGCGCCGGCGGAACGTCGGTGCTCACTTCGCGGAACGTGGTGCGTCCGAACCGTGAACACTCGCCGCTGGGAGGCCACCACGGCGCATCGCGCTGCGCTGGGCACGGCATTCTGTCCCTGTCGGATGGTTCGAACGGGAGGTGTCCGGATGCTGGATGTGATCTCTGGGATGTTCAGCGGCAGCGCGCTCGGGGTGCTGGTCAAGACCAGCGGGGCCGCGCTGACGCTGCTCGTGGTCGTGCCCGCCCTCATGAAGCTGTTCCTGGTGACGGTCGACGAGGGTTCCACCGCGATCCGCACCCGCAACGGCAAGCCGATCATCCGCAGGGTCAGGGGCGCCGACGACGGACGCGGCGAGGTCGTGGTGCTGCGTCCGGGGACCCACGGGGCGTTCCCGATCCTCTACTGGTACCGGCTGGTCGACGTTCGGGCGCGCTCGACCGACCTCCCTGCTCGCAGCCTCACCGCCGCGAGCGGGCATCAGCACCTCGTGCACGCGTCGTTCGACTGGCGGCCGATCGTCACCGGCCACGACCTGCGCGTTCTGGAGCTGGACGTCGTCAACGTGAAGGAGCGGGCGGGCAACATCGTCGGCGCTGCGCTGCGCGATCTCGTGCACGAACTGGACGGCGCGGTGCTGCCGCCGAACGACCTCCTGTCGCCGCGCGTGGTCGCGGCGTGCGCAGAACTCGTGCGGACGGACTGCGGCATCGAGCTGCTGCGGGTCATCGTCACGGGCGATGCGCTCACCGACGGCTACCTGCTGTCGCAGGCGATCACGCCGCGCCGGACGGACGCGACCTCACCCGAATGGGATGCCGCGGCATCCGTCCTCGCGACCCGCTTCTCGTCCGTCTAGCCGCGCCGGTCGCGCGACAGCGAGGTCATCACCGGGATCTCCGTGGTCTGTGTCGATTCGCTGTTCTGGGCACCGCGCGCCACCGGAATCCTGGTGCCCAGCACCTGGGCGACGACATCGTGCGCGATTTTCGCCGGCGTCAGGCCGGCGTCCTCGAGGATCTGCTCACGGCTCGCGTGATCGATGAACGCATCGGGCACCCCGAGCTCGTCGACCGCGGTGTCGACCCCTGCCTCGCGCAGCACCTGTCGCACGCGCGTGCCGATGCCGCCGACCCGGATGCCGTCCTCGATCGTGATGACCAGGCGGTGGGATGCCGCGAGCTCGACGATCGACGGCCGCACCGGCACGACCCACCGGGGGTCGACGACGGTGGCGCCGATGCCCTGTGCGCGGAGGCGCTCGGCGACGTCGACGGCGATGTGCGCCATAGGGCCGATGCCGACGAGCAGCACGTCGTGCGCGTCAGAGCGCACCAGCACGTCGACGCCATCATCGAGGCGCTCGACCGCCGGCAGCTCGGGGCTGACGCCACCCTTCGGGAAGCGGATCACCGTGGGGCCGTCGTCGATGGCGACCGCCTCCTGCAGCTCCTCACGCAGGCGCGCGCCGTCGCGGGGCACGGCGATGCGGATGTTCGGCACGATCTGCAGCATGGCCAGGTCCCAGATGCCGTGATGGCTCGGTCCGTCGGGGCCGGTCACCCCGGCGCGGTCCAGCACGAAGGTGACGCCGGCGCGGTGGAGGGCGACATCCATCAGCACCTGGTCGAACGCGCGGTTCATGAACGTCGCGTAGATGGCGACGACCGGGTGCAGGCCGCCGAAGGCGAGACCGGCCGCCGAGGCGACGGCGTGCTGCTCGGCGATCCCGACGTCGTAGACGCGGTCGGGGAATCGCTGTGCGAACGCGAGCAGGCCGGTCGGGCGCAGCATCGCCGCAGTCATCGCGATGACGTCGTCGCGCGCATCGCCCACCGCGACGAGTTCGTCGGCGAAGACGTCGGTCCAGGCGACACCGCCCGTTGCACCGAGCGACTCGCCCGTGATCGGGTCGATCTTGCCGACCGCATGGAACTGGTCGGCCTCGTCCTCCAGAGCCGGGGCGTAGCCGCGGCCCTTCTCGGTGATGGCGTGGACGATGACGGGAGCGCCGTACGACTTGGCGAGCTCGAGGGTCTCGATCAGCGTCGGCAGGTCGTGACCGTCGACGGGGCCGAGGTACTTGATGTCGAGGTTCGAGTAGAGGGCCGCGTTGTTGGTGAACCGCGACAGGAAGCCGTGCGTGCCCCCGCGAACGCCGCGATAGACGGCGCGTGCGGCGGGACCGAGCTTGCGGAACAAGTCGTCGGAGCCGCGGTGCAGTGTGCGGTACGACTCCGCCGTGCGGACACGGTTGAGGTAGCGGGCCATGCCGCCGATCGTCGGGGCGTACGAGCGACCGTTGTCGTTGACGACGATCACGAGGTTGCGGTCGTTGTCGTCGGAGATGTTATTGAGCGCCTCCCACGTCA
Organism: Microbacterium sp. B35-30; assembly: GCF_010634855.1. Taxonomy (GTDB): domain Bacteria; phylum Actinomycetota; class Actinomycetes; order Actinomycetales; family Microbacteriaceae; genus Microbacterium. Next base: position 152,387 of record NZ_MWLQ01000011.1, read on the forward strand.
TTCCGCCGGTGAGCGCGCCGTCGCCGACGACGGCGACGACGTGCCGGTCCTTGCGGCCGGTGCGCGTCAGCGCGCGGGAGACCCCGTCCGCCCAGCTCAGCGAGCTCGACGCGTGCGACGACTCGACGACGTCATGCGGACTCTCCGAGCGCTGCGGGTAGCCGGCCAGGCCGTCGCGCGCACGCAGGTTCGTGAAGTCCTGGCGCCCGGTGAGCAGCTTGTGCACGTACGACTGGTGGCCGGTGTCGAAGATCATCGGGTCGTTCGGCGAATCGAACACGCGGTGCAGGGCGACCGTCAGCTCGACGACCCCGAGGTTGGGGCCCAGGTGGCCACCCGTGCGTGCGACGTTCTCGACGAGGAAGCCGCGGATCTCGTCCGCGAGCTGCTCGAGCTGATCCATGGTCAGCGCGTCGAGGTCGCGGGGTCCGGTGATGGACGACAGCAGCGACATCCCCGCTCCTTTCCGGCCCGGGAAGGGCTCTGCAAGTCTACCCGGGGCATGAAGGGGGGACCGGATGCCGCAGCATCCGGTCCCCCGTGAATCAGCTGTCAGACCAGCGAGCGCAGCACGTACTGCAGGATGCCGCCGTTTCGGTAGTAGTCCGCCTCACCGGGCGTGTCGATGCGGACGACCGCGTCGAACTCGACAGTGGCCTTGCCGGGAGCGGAGAACTCGCTCGGCTCGGCGGTGACGCGCACCGTCTTCGGCGTGACGCCCTCGTTGAGCTGCTCGAGCCCGGAGATCGAGACGATCTCGGTGCCGTCGAGTCCGAGCGACGCCCAGCTCTCGCCGGCCGGGAACTGCAGCGGGACGACGCCCATGCCGATGAGGTTCGAGCGGTGGATGCGCTCGAAGCTCTCGGTGATGACCGCCTTGACGCCCAGGAGGCTCGTGCCCTTGGCCGCCCAGTCGCGGGACGAGCCGGAGCCGTACTCCTTGCCGCCGAAGATGACGAGCGGGGTGCCCGCGGCCTGGTAGTTCTGGCTGGCGTCGTAGATGAACGACTGCGGGCCGCCCTCCTGCGTGAAGTCGCGGGTGAGACCGCCCTCGACCTCGGCGCCGTCGTTGACAGCGCGCACCAGCTGGTTCTTCAGGCGGATGTTCGCGAACGTCCCCCGGATCATCACCTCGTGGTTGCCGCGGCGCGAGCCGTACGAGTTGAAGTCCTTGCGGTCGACGCCGTGCTCGGCGAGGTACTTGCCCGCCGGGCTGTCGGCCTTGATGTTTCCCGCCGGGCTGATGTGGTCGGTGGTGACCGAGTCCAGCAGCGTGGCCATCACGCGCGCGCCCGAGATGTCGGTGACCGGCGTCAGCTCCATCGTCATGCCGTCGAAGTACGGGGGCTTGCGCACGTAGGTGGATGCGTCATCCCACTCGAACACGTCACCCGTCGGGGTCGGGAGGGTCCGCCACCGCTCGTCGCCCTCGAAGACGCTCGCGTACTGATGGGTGAACATGTCCTTGTTGATCGACGAGTCGATCGTCGCCTGCACCTCGGCCGAGTCGGGCCAGATGTCGCGCAGGAACACGTCGTTGCCATCCTGGTCGGTGCCGAGCGCGTCGACCTCGAAGTCGAAGTTCATCGAACCCGCGAGGGAGTATGCGATCACGAGCGGCGGGCTCGCAAGGTAGTTCATCTTCACGTCGGGGTTGATGCGGCCCTCGAAGTTGCGGTTGCCCGAGAGGACGGCCGTCACGGCGAGGTCGTTCTCGTTGATCGCCGCCGACACCTCCTCGATGAGCGGGCCCGAGTTGCCGATGCACGTGGTGCAGCCGTAGCCCACCGTGAAGAAGCCGAGCTCTTCGAGGTCCTTGGTGAGGCCGGCCTTCTCGTAGTAGTCGGTGACGACCTTCGAGCCGGGCGCGAGGGTGGTCTTGACCCACGGCTTGGCCTTGAGGCCCTTCCTCACGGCGTTGCGCGCGAGCAGACCCGCCGCCAGCATGACCGACGGGTTCGACGTGTTCGTGCAGGACGTGATCGCGGCGATCGTCACGGCGCCGTGGTCGAGGACGAACTTCTCGCCGCCCTCGAGCGTCACCGGGGTCGGCTTCGACGCCGTCGCCGGCGCGTGGCTGTGGTGGTGGTGCTCGTGGCGGCTGTACTCGTCCTCGGGCGAGTTTCCGGGCGGGTCGGAGGCCGGGAACGACTCCGAGCCCTCGAGATCGACCAGATCGTGGTCGACCTCGGCGTAGTTGGTGAGGTCGCTCTCGAACTGCTGCTTCGCCTGCGACAGCACGATGCGGTCCTGCGGGCGCTTGGGGCCGGCGATCGACGGAACGACCGTGGACAGGTCGAGCTCCATGTACTCGCTGAAGACCGGCTCGCGCGAGGGGTCGTGCCAGAGCGACTGCTCCTTCGCATATGCCTCGACCAGCGCGAGCTGCTGCTCGTCACGGCCCGTCAGGCGCAGATAATCGACGGTCACGCTGTCGATCGGGAACATCGCGGCGGTCGAGCCGAACTCCGGGCTCATGTTGCCGATGGTGGCGCGGTTCGCGAGCGGAACGGACGCAACGCCCTCGCCGTAGAACTCGACGAACTTGCCGACAACGCCGTGCTTGCGCAGCATGTCGGTGATGGTCAGCACGACATCGGTGGCCGTGACGCCGGTCGGGATCGCGCCCGAGAGCTTGAAGCCGACGACCTTGGGGATGAGCATCGACACCGGCTGACCGAGCATGGCCGCCTCCGCCTCGATGCCGCCGACGCCCCAGCCGAGGACGCCGAGCCCGTTGACCATGGTCGTGTGCGAGTCGGTGCCGACGCAGGTGTCGGGGTAGGCGCGCAGGACGCCGCCCACCGAACGGTCGTAGATCACCTTCGCGAGGTGCTCGATGTTCACCTGGTGGACGATGCCCGTGCCCGGAGGGACGACCTTGAAGTCGTCGAACGCGGTCTGGCCCCAACGCAGGAACTGGTACCGCTCGCCGTTGCGCTCGTACTCGATCTCGACGTTGCGCTCGAGGGCGTTCTCGGTGCCGAACAGGTCGGCGATCACCGAGTGGTCGATGACCATCTCGGCCGGCGACAGCGGGTTGATCTTCGTCGGGTCGCCGCCCAGCGCGGTGACCGCCTCACGCATGGTGGCGAGGTCGACGATGCACGGAACGCCGGTGAAGTCCTGCATCACGACGCGAGCGGGCGTGAACTGGATCTCGGTGTTCGGCTCGGCTGCGGCATCCCACGACCCGAGAGCCTGGATCTGCTCCTTGGTGACGTTCGCGCCGTCCTCGGTGCGCAGCAGATTCTCGAGCAGCACCTTGAGGCTGAACGGGAGCTTCTCGTAGCCCGCGACCGTGTCGATGCGGAAGATCTCGTAGTCGGTGCTGCCGACCGTCAGGGTGCTCTTCGCACCGAAGCTGTCAACCGTGGACACGTCTGTCTCCTTCGTCGGCGGCGGGATCGTACCGGAGTCCGGCATCCCCATCTTCCCCCGCAGAGAAGCCCGCGGCTAGTGAGGCCGACCTAACGGATCGGGGGAAAATTATCTTGATGTCAAGATAAATGTATCACTTCGGCGCACGGGGATAGAGCGCGCGCACGGCGAGCCACGTGACGGCGACCAGCGGCGCGAACAGCGGCAGCCCCATCACCAGCTTGAGTGTGCCGAGCGCGGTGACATCTCCGGCGAAGTAGAGCGGCACCTGCACGATGAGGCGCAGCGCGAACAGCGCGCCCCAGGCGAGCGACAGCCAGAAGAACACGCGTCGCTTGCGGCGATCCGCGCGCCACGCGGTGCCCTCCCCCATCAGGAACCCGACAGCGAGGCCGATGAGCGGCCAGCCGATAAGGGCCGAAACGATGAACGCCGTGCCGTAGATCGTGTTGGTGAGGAAGCCCGGGATGAAGCTGTCCTCTCCCCTGCCGGTCCACAGCGACAGTCCGGCGGCGGCGGCCGCCGCGATGAGCCCGCCGATGGCGGCACTCGCGGACTGCCGCTGGATGAGCCTGACCGCGGTGAACACGGCGGCGAGGCCGACCGACAGGCCGAGGCTCAGCAGCAGGTTGCCGGAGCGGCTCTCGGGGTCGTACGTCGCGGTCCAGGTGACGAGGAACACGAGGCCCGGAAGAACGGATTCCAGGATGCCGCGCCAGCCCCCCATCGCGGACCAGACGACGTGACCCGTGCTCTTGCCCTCTGCCGGATCCAGTCCCGCCCGGCGGGCCGCGTCGCCGAGTGCGGCGCCGAGGACCTCGGATGCCGAGGCCGGAGCTTCCGTCGCAGCTTCGGGGGCAGCATCCGCCTCTGCGTCGGACGGACCGACGGCCCTTTCGTTCGGGGCCGCTGCCTCAGCGGGAGGGCTCGTCGCCGGCTCGGACGAGGAGTCGTCCGCGCGCGCGCTGTCGCTCACGCCGATCCCGGCGTGGCCGGCATGCGCAGCGGGATGAGGTCGCGCGGCGGCATCGGCGAGCCGCCCCGCACGACGACGATCGAGCGGAACAGGTCCTCGACGGCGGCGGCCGCCTCGACGTCGGCCGTGGCCGCCCCGCCGATGACGCCGCGCAGGAACCAGCGCGGTCCGTCCACGCCGACGAAGCGGGCGAGACGTTTGCCCGCGGTGCCGTCCGGTCCGGCGACGACGGGCACCTCGGCGAGAAGTTCAGGGCCCAGCGGGCCTTCCCGCTCCTCGACACGGCCACCCTGCTGGCGGATCTGCTGGCGGATCTGCTCACGGGTCTCCTCCCAGAGCCCCGCCGATCGCGGTGCGGCGAAAGGCTGCACCTGCAGCGTCGAGTCGGCGTAGTCCAGGCCGACGGCGACGATGCGCTTGGTCTGCTCCTCGACCTCGAGGCGCAGGTTCAGCCCCTCGCGCGGCAGGATCTTGATGCCGCCGAGGTCGATGTACGGACGCACCGGGTTTGCTTCGGACTCGTCGAACGGTCCGGTCGTGGCGCGGTCCTCCGGCGCGACCTTGCGGGGTCCGTCGGCGGCTGAGGGGTCGGTCATGCGAGGATTCCATCCTTCTGATAGCCCGTGGAGCCGAAGCCGCCCTCGCCGCGCACACTGTCGGGCAGGGTCTCCACGGGAATGAAAACGGCGCGAGGCACCGGCATCACGATGAGCTGCGCGACGCGGTCGCCCACTTCGATGTCGTGGGCGTGCTCGCGATCGGTGTTGAGCAGGATGACCTTGATCTCGCCGCGATAGCCGGCGTCGATCGTCCCGGGGGCGTTGACGATGGTGATGCCGTGCTTGGCCGCGAGGCCGCTGCGGGGCACGACGAAGGCCACGTAGCCGTCGGGCAGCGCGATGCGGACGCCCGTGCCGACGAGCGCGCGCTCACCGGGTCCGAGGTGCACCGCCTCGGCGGCGACCAGGTCGGCTCCGGCATCTCCGGGGTGCGCGTACACCGGGACGTCGGGGGCGATAATGGGGACGTCCACCGTTTCAGTCACCCAACGAGGGTAATGCAGAACTCCATGCGTCACGCCGATGCTCCCAGCGGCCGCAGCGACCGCTCCCGGGAGCGGTACCGCGAGCGATTGGGCCCCTCGCTCTGGATCCTGGTCGCAGCTGCGCTGGCGGCACCGATGGCGGCGCTCGTCCTCACTCCCATCGACACGACGATCGCGCTCGTGGTAGGTGCCGGAATCGGTGTGGTGCTGATCGCACTCATGATCGCGGCCGCGCCGGTGGTCGAGGTCCGGGACGGCGAACTGCGCGCCGGGCGGGCGCACATCGGCGTGGACTTCCTCGGGACGCCCGAGGTGCACGTCGACGATGATGCGCGCCATGCGCGCGGTGCGGGTCTCGACCCGCGGTCGTGGCATCTGATCCGGGGTGGGATCGACGGGATCGTCGTGATCCCCGTGACCGACGTCGACGACCCGACGACCGCGTGGGTGATCTCATCGCGGACGCCGGATCGGCTTTCCGCCGCTGTGCGGCGGGCTCAGATCACGCGGAGCACTCCAGGCACATAGGGCCGTCGGCGGTCTCGTGATCGAGCTGGGAACGGTGCTTCACGAGGAAGCAGTTCGAACAGGTGAACTCGTCCTCCTGGGGCGGGAGAACGACGACGTCGAGCTCGAGGTCCGACAGATCGGCACCGGGCAGCTCGAACCCCGACGGGTTGTCGGCATCCTCCGCGTCGACCGAGCCCGAGAGCTTGTCGGGGACGCGCTCCTTGAGCGCTTCGATCGACTCGCTGTCGTCCTCTGTCTTGCGGGGGGCGTCGTAATCGGTGGCCATGCGTGAACGTCTCAACTTCCGGGTATCGCGGGTGCGCTCGCCCTTGCGGGCGGCGATAGTTTGCACGACGGTTCCTCTTTTCGCAAATGCGTCCGGCGGTGTCGACCCCGTGCGTCGCGTGAAACTCGCGGCACGCGCGGGATATTCCCGGTCACCGCACTCCCCTGTGACACGATGGGGCGGATCAGGCAGGAACGACTGCCAGGAGCCCGTGAGCCCAAGGGAAAATTTGAAGGGGCGTTCGCAATGGAACAGCTCAAGGTCATCGGAACCGAGGACGACAAGCTCATCCTGGCGACCGAGTCCGGCGAGAGATTCTCGCTCGACGTGGACGACGTCCTGCGTGTCGAGCTGCGCAAGGCGCGGCGCGACCGCGATACCGATGTGCAGGCGCCGCGCGCCAGCCCGCGTGAGATCCAGGCCCACATCCGCTCAGGGCTGTCGGCGCGAGAGGTCGCCGAGCTTCTCGGCGCCCGTGTCGAGGACGTCGTCCGCTTCGAAGGACCCGTGCTGGCCGAGCGCGAGCACGTCGTCGGTCAGGCGCTGGCCGTGCCCGTTCTCCTCGGCGGCGATTTCGAGGGCGACGGTCAGACGACGTTCGGCTCCGCAGTGCGCGGCAAGCTGGCCGAGGCAGGCGCCGTCGGCGAGCGGTGGACCAGCTGGAAAGCGCCGACCGGGTGGACCGTCAAGCTCGAGTTCACCGCGAACGACATCGGCCACGACGCACGCTGGGGCTTCGATCCTCGCCGGAGCACGTTGTCACCACTGAACTCCGACGCGATCCAGCTGTCTCGGCAGGGATCATTGCCCGAGGGACTGATCCCGCGCCTGCGCGCTCTGGAGACCGTGCCGGCGAAGGACGACTCCCGCTTCGACAGCGGCGCCTTCGGCCCCCGCGGTCTTCCCGACGCCGACATCGAGTCGCCCGAGATCCCGGCCCCCGCCGCCCCCGCCGTCCAGGAGGCGGCGATAAAGCGGGCGAGCGAGCCCACCATCGTCACCTCGGCGGAGACAGCCGACCTGCTAGAGGCGTTGCGCCGCCGCCGCGGTCAGCGCGAGCCGCTGCCCGGGGTGGACGAGGTTGCCGCGCCGCAGCGCTCGTCGGCGCCCGTCGCCCTGTTCGACGCCCTCGAGCCGGGCTACGACGGGGCGCCAGCCGACGAGGAGCCGCCGGCATCCGACTTCCAGGCCCCCACTCCCGCGGCGGTGGCGGAGGCCGGTCGTCGCAACAAGGGACGCACCTCGATGCCCTCGTGGGACGAGATCGTCTTCGGCGCCCGCTCCGACGACTGACGCCCGCTCAGGCGAACGCGCCGAGCCGGATGAGCGGCACGATCCGCTCCTCATCGGTCAGCGACCCGTGTTGCCCGATCATCTTCTGCGGCGCCTTGTCGGCGAGGCGATCGTCGTAGTACGCGATCCCGGCGCGAGCGGCCACGATCACATCCCCGATCCTCCCGGCGACCTCGGGATCCACCGCGCCGATGAGGCCCGACGCCTCGAGCTCGGCGCGGGAGAAGACCCATGACCGGGATGCCTCAGCCTCTCGCCAGCGCGTGAGCACGGCATCCGCTTCTCCCGGCTCGGAGTAGAGCTGCAGCAGGCGCGGCTCGCCGCCGATCAGGCGCACGCCCTCGAGCAGGTCGTCGCCCTCCTTCAGGAGGATCTGACGGTGCCGCGGCACGTCGATCATGCCGTGATCGGAGGTCACCACCACTCCGGTGCCCCGGTCGATCGACGCCGCCAGGGTGCGCGCCGCGGCGTCGACCCTCTCCAGAGCGGCGACCCACTCGTCCGACTCCCAGCCGCGCTTGTGGCCGATCGCGTCGAGATCGGCCGCGTAGAGATAGACGAGGGAACCCGGATGCCGCGCCGCGAGGTCGGCGGCGACCCGCACGCGTTCGTCGAGGTCGTCGGCGCCGTGGAACTCGGCGTCGCCGAGCGTCGCGGCGGTGAATCCCGTGCGCGCGTACTCGTTGCGCGAGACGGCGAAGAACGGTCGGCCGAGCGTGGCCGACAGCGGGGCGGCGCGCTGGAACGAGAGCGGGAGGCCGTCGGTGTCCCAGCCGCGCAGCATGTTCACGACGTCGTCGGTGCCGGGGATGCGTGCCCGATAGCCGACGATCCCGTGCGCGCCGGGCAGCACGCCCGTGAGGAGGCTCGTCAGCGCCGCTGCCGTGGTCGAGGGGAAGACGGTGCGTGCGGCATCCCGTTTCGTCCGCGCCTCGCTGAGGAAGCGCGCGTGTCCCGCGCGGGCGGCGAGGTTCGACACGCCCAGCCCGTCGATCACCCACACGATCGCGCTGCGCGCCGGTGCGAACCACTCGGATCCGCCGTTCAGCGCTGCCGACATCTCGGGCACGACACGGGTGAGGCTCCGGGCGCGCGGCGGGTCCGCGGGTAGGCTGAGGGACATCGGGGCCAGTCTCGCACACCGCGGCCGCGCCCCACCGCTCCCGCCGTCACCCGAGGCTTCATCGACACATGCCCGCTTCCCGCACCGATTCCTCACCCGCCGACCACGGACGCATCGAGGACGTCGACGTCTCGTCCGAGATGCAGACGTCGTTCCTCGAGTACGCGTACTCGGTGATCTATTCGCGCGCACTTCCCGACGCGCGCGACGGGCTGAAGCCGGTGCAGCGGCGCATCCTCTTCCAGATGGCCGACATGGGCCTGCGCCCCGACCGCGGGCACGTCAAGAGTGCGCGCGTCGTCGGCGAGGTGATGGGAAAGCTGCACCCGCACGGCGACGCCCCCATCTACGACGCCCTGGTGCGTCTCGCCCAGCCGTTCTCGCTGCGCGTGCCCCTCGTCGACGGTCACGGCAACTTCGGCTCGCTCGACGACGGCCCCGCCGCCCCGCGCTACACCGAGGCTCGCCTCGCCCCGCCCGCGCTCGCGCTCACCGAGAATCTCGACGAGGACGTCGTCGACTTCATCCCGAACTACGACGGGCAGTTCCAGCAGCCCGAGGTGCTGCCGGCCGCGTTCCCGAACCTCCTCGTCAACGGCACGACCGGCATCGCGGTCGGCATGGCCACCAACATGGCGCCGCACAATCTCATCGAGGTGGTCGGCGCGGCGACCCATCTGCTCGACAATCCCGAGGCGACCGTCGAAGAGCTCATGGAGTTCGTGCCGGGGCCGGACCTCCCCGGCGGCGGCATCATCGTCGGCCTCGACGGCATCAAGGACGCGTACACGAACGGACGCGGAAGCTTCCGCACGCGCGCGAAGGTGTCGATCGAGTCGCTGGGTCCCCGCCGCACCGGTCTCATCGTCACCGAGCTGCCGTACCTCGTCGGCCCGGAGCGGGTGATCGAGAAGATCAAGGACGCCGTCAACGCCAAGAAGCTGCAGGGCATCGCCGACGTCACCGATCTCACCGACCGCCACCACGGACTGCGCCTGGTCATCGGCATCAAGACCGGCTTCGACCCGCAGGCGGTGCTCGACCACCTCTACCGGCTGACGCCGCTCGAGGACTCGTTCAGCATCAACAACGTCGCCCTCGTCGAAGGGCAGCCGCAGACCCTCGGTCTCCGGGAGCTTCTGCGGGTCTACCTCGACCATCGCATCAGCGTCGTCACCCGGCGCAGCCGCTACCGCCTCGCGCGCCGCAAGGAACGCCTGCACCTCGTCGAGGGCCTCCTCATCGCGATCCTCGACATCGACGAGGTCATCCAGGTCATCCGCACCTCGGATGACGGCGAGCAGGCGCGCACGCGCCTGATGAGCGTCTTCGACCTGTCCGAACCGCAGGCCGAGTACATCCTCGAGCTGCGACTGCGGCGGTTGACGAAGTTCTCCCGCATCGAGCTCGAGACCGAGCGCGACAATCTCAAGAAAGAGATCGCGCTGCTCGAGGAGCTCCTCGGCAGCGATGTGCTCCTCCGCGCGCAGGTGGCGCAGGAGCTGGATGCCGCAGCCGAGGCGTTCGGCACGCCGCGGCGCACGCTGCTGCTCAACGGCGGTCCGGTGCAGCCGCGCTCGCGCGCCGCGGCGGCCGCCGTCGACCTGCAGATCGCGGACGCACCGTGTCGCGTCTTCCTCTCGGCCACCGGACGCATGGTCCGTGCCGAGCTGGTGGCCGATGCGCCGGGTGGCGGCGTCGTGGCGCCGGCACGCCGCTCGAAGCACGACGCCATCCGCTCGTCGGTGGACGCGACCACCCGTGGCGACATCGGCGCGGTGACGAACCTCGGCCGCCTGGTGCGCCTCTCCCCCGTCGACCTGCCCTCGGTCCCCGGCAACTCGGTGCAGCTCGGCGCCGGGACGCGTGCCGATCAGTACCTCGGGCTGAGCGGCGGCGAGCACGTCGTCGCCCTGGTCCCGCTCGCCGACGCCCCGCCGATCGCCGTCGGCACGGCGCAGGGGATCGTGAAGCGCATCGCCGCGAGCGAGATCGCCAACAAGCACGACATCGAGATCATCTCGCTCAAGGATGGCGACCGTGTGGTCGGCGCCGCGCCCGCCTCCGACGGCGCGGAACTGGTGTTCGTCGCCAGCGACGCCCAGCTGCTGCGTTTCGACGCGTCCTCGGTGCGGCCGCAGGGCCGTTCCGCCGGCGGCATGGCGGGCATCCGTCTGACGGACGGTGCGCACGTCATCGCGTTCGACGTCGTCGGCCCCTCGGAGTTCGACGCCGTCGTGGTGACGATCGCCGGCTCGACGACAGCGCTCGCGGGCACCGATGCCGTCAGCGCCAAGGTCTCGCTCTTCAGCGAGTTCCCCGCCAAGGGCCGTGCGACCGGCGGCGTCCGCGCCCACCGGTTCCTCCGCGGCGAAGATGCGCTGACGATCGCCTGGGTCGGCACCGACCCGCGTGCGGTCGGCGCCGATGGGGCGGTCCGCGCGCTGCCCGACTCGGGCGCGAAGCGCGACGCCTCGGGCACGGCGCTCGACGGCGTCATCGCCGCGGTCGGCACCGGCATCCGCTGACGTTCACCGGGGCTTGAGCGAGCGAGGAACGAGCGACACGAAACGCGTCGAGCAGCAGACGGCGTTTCGTCTCGCTCCGCTCGCTCGACGACCGGTGGTCGTCAGGCGTCGATGCGCTCGCGCGCGAGCCGGTCGCTGGAGTCGATGATGAACTCCTTGCGCGGCGCGACGTCGTTGCCCATGAGCAGCTCGAAGACGGATGCCGCAGCCTCGGCATCCTGCATCCGCACGCGGCGGAGGGTGCGGCCGGCACGGTCCATGGTCGTCGTCGCGAGCTGGTCGGCGTCCATCTCGCCCAGGCCCTTGTAGCGCTGGACCGGCTCCTGCCAGCGCTTGCCGGCCTTGGTCAGCTTGGTGAGCAGGCCGTGAAGCTCGCCCTCGGAGTAGGTGTAGATCGTGTCGTTCGGCTTGGATCCGGGATTCATCACGACCACGCGGTGCAGCGGGGGAACGGCGGCGTACACGCGGCCCTCGTCGATGAGCGGGCGCATGTAGCGGAAGAAGAGGGTGAGCAGCAGCGTGCGGATGTGCGCGCCGTCGACGTCGGCGTCGCTCATCAGGATGATCTTGCCGTAGCGCGCCGTCTCGAGGTCGAAGGAGCGACCCGAGCCCGCGCCGATCACCTGGATGATCGCGGCGCACTCTGCGTTCGAGAGCATGTCGCTGATGGACGCCTTCTGCACGTTGAGGATCTTGCCGCGGATCGGCAGAAGGGCCTGGAACTCGCTGTTGCGCGCGAGTTTCGCGGTGCCGAGGGCCGAGTCGCCCTCGACGATGAACAACTCCGACTCGGCGACGTCGTTCGACCGGCAGTCGGCGAGCTTCGCCGGCAGCGACGACGACTCCAGGGCGTTCTTGCGGCGCTGGGTCTCTTTGTGCGTGCGCGCCGAGATGCGCGCCTTCATCTCGGAGACGATCTTGTCGAGCAGGAGTGAGGTCTGCGCCTTGTCGTCGCGCTTGGCCGAGGTGAAGCGTGCGGTCAACTCGCGGATGATGACGTTCGACACGATCTGACGGACCGCCGGGGTGCCGAGCACCTCCTTGGTCTGCCCTTCGAACTGCGGCTCGGGGACGCGCACGGTGAGCACCGCGGTGAGACCGGCGAGGATGTCGTCCTTCTCGATCTTGTCGTTGCCGACCTTGAGCCGCCGGGCGTTCTGCGCGACCTGATCGCGGAGGACCTTCATGAGCCCCTGCTCGAACCCCTGCTGGTGGGTGCCGCCCTTCGGCGTCGCGATGATGTTGACGAACGAGCGCGACACCGTCTCGTAGCCGGTCCCCCACCGCACGGCGACATCGACGTGGCATTCCCGCTCCACCTCGGTGGGCACCATGGCGCCCGACGGCTGCAGCACGGGAACGGTCTCGGTGAAACTGCCCTCGCCCGTGAGTCGCCAGGTGTCGGTGATGCCCGCGTCGGGGGCGAGGAAGTCGGCGAACTCGGAGATGCCGCCGTCGAACCGGTAGCTCGTCTCGACGGGTTCGCCGGTTTCGGTGCCCGGCCGCTCATTGCGGATGACGATCTCGAGGCCGGGGACGAGGAACGCGGTCTGGCGCGCGCGCTGCTCGAGCTCCTGCAGGTTGAAGGCGGCATCCTTCGTGAAGATCTGCGGGTCGGCCCAGTAGCGGATGCGGGTTCCCGTCACGCCCTTCGCGGCGCGGCCGGCGACCCGCAGTTCGCTGCGCTGCTCGAACGGCGTGAAGGTCGAGCTGGGGCTGCCGTTGGAGAACACGCCGGGCTCGCCGCGATGGAATGACATCGCCCAGGTCTTGCCGCCGCGGTCCACCTCGACGTCGAGGCGCTCCGACAGCGCATTGACGACGGACGCCCCGACGCCGTGCAGGCCGCCGGAGGCCGCGTACGAGCCGCCGCCGAACTTGCCGCCGGCGTGCAGCTTCGTGAAGACCACCTCGACGCCTGACAGTCCGGTGCGGGGCTCGATGTCGACGGGAATGCCACGGGCGCGGTCGCGCACCTCCACGCTGCCGTCGGCGTGGAGCACGATGTCGATCCGCGTGCCGTGACCGGCCAGGGCCTCATCGACGGAGTTGTCGATGATCTCCCAGAGGCAGTGCATGAGCCCGCGGGAGTCCGTCGAGCCGATGTACATGCCCGGGCGCTTGCGGACCGCCTCGAGCCCTTCAAGCACCTGAAGATGATGGGCGGAATACTCGGCGGTCACAGTCTCCCATCGTAATCCGGGCACCCGGCAGGCTCGTGCAGACACGCGTCAGGAGGATGAGCGCTACGCGCTCAGCGAAATGTCGCCTGTTCGCGGCATTCTCGAAACATCCCCGTGGTTGTATCTCATCACCGGCCAAGAGTTCTACGTATACGAGGAGGCACCGAAATGACCACGCTATCGACACCCACAGAGAACGGCGCCGTCCTCGAGTACCGACTGACCGCGATGGACCGCTGCGATTCGTGCGGCGCCCAGGCGTACATCGCTGCGGAGGTCAACGGCAGCGAACTGCTCTTCTGCGCCCACCATGGCCGCAAGTACGAAGAGAAGCTCCGCAGCATCGCGACCTCGTGGCACGACGAGACGGCCCGGCTGGCCGAATGAGTCTTGAGGGCTGCTGCCGCGCAGTCCTGTGAAGAACGCCCGTGAGACGTCTGCGTCTTGCGGGCGTTCTACGTGTAGACCCGGGGAATCAGCGGTGACACGCGCACGGCGATCTCTTCGCCGATCGTGTCGATGAGCTCGGCGAGGTCCGTCGCAGAGCCTTCGCCGTCTGTTGCAGTGCCGTAGATCCTGACGACATCCCCGGTCGCCGCACCCGGCCATGTGCCGACCAGCGACTCGGAGCCTCCCACGGCGAGCAGCGGCCGCCGCCCTCCCGGCGTTCCGACCCCGGCTCGGCCCTGCAGCGACGTGGGAAGTCCGTCCAGTGCGCCGAGACCGATCCTCACCGCCTCGTCCTGGACAGCGACGACGTCCGCCTCCAGCCGTGCGATCGGCTCCAGACCCAGGTCCTCCGCGGACGGCCCGCCGGCTGAGCGGATGCCGTAGCAGAACGCCCCGACCCGCACCATGTCGTAGCGGAACTCCGGCCGGGCGAACGACGCCGCACTGGCGGCCAGATGACGGACGGACGGGTGGATGCCGGCGGCCTCGGCCTGAGCCAGAGCCGCCTCGAAGACGGCGCGGGCATCGTCGTCCTCGGCGTCGGACGCCTCGGCGATGTGGCTCCACACGCCGACGACGTCGATGAGCCCGGCGCTCTGCAGCTCAGCGGCCCGTGCGACGAAGGCGGGCCAGTCCTCCGGGCGGACGCCGTTGCGATGCAGGCCGGTGTCGATCTTGAGATGAACCTGTGGTGTCGCGCCGGCGTCGGCCGCGGCATCCGCCAGCTCTTCGAGAAGCCCGGCGTCGCCGACGCCGAGGTCGATGCGTGCGGCGATGGCGGCGCCGAAGTCGTCACGGGACGCCGCGATCCACGCGAAGACGCGGGCGTCGCTGCCGGCAGCGGCGCGAACGGCGGCCCCCGTCCGCACATCGAACGCCCCGAACCAGGTCACCCCGGCCGCCGCGGCGGCGTGCACGACGGGCTCCAGGCCGTGTCCGTAGGCGTCGTCCTTGACGACGAGCATCAGCTCGGCCGGCGTGACGGTCTCGCGCACGCGGGCGATGTTCGAGGTCAGCGCCTTCAGGTCGACGTGCAGTCGCGCGCTCACGGCGCCTCCTCGCGGATCGCCCGCAGCCCGACGGCGGTGATGAGCTCCGGCGCGAACAGGCCGGTCGCGCGCACCCACTCGGCGAGCGACGGCTCTCCGTGCGCGGGGTCACCGAGGAACAACACCTCGTCGCCTCGCCGGACGGCGGCATCTCGGATGTCGACGACGCACACGTCCATCGCGACACGCCCGACGATCGGATGCCGCTCGCCCGCGATCGCGACGTCGACGGCGCCGCCCAGCCCGCGGACGATGCCCTGTGCGTAGCCGCCGGTCACCAGCGCGACGCGCGTGTCCGCATCGGCGCGGTAGGCGTACCCGTACGACACGCCCTCGCCCGCGCGGAGGTCCTTCACCGAGAGCACCGTGCCGGAGAGCCGGAGTGCCGTGCGCGCCGGGGGCTCGGCACCGGGAAGGCCGAACAGCGTCGACGCCGACAGCCCGGTCGACGGCCGCGCGATCGCGGTCCCCGCCTCGACCCTGGCGACCGGCGCTTCGGCAGCGACGATCCCCTGAGCCTCGAGGACCTCGCGCACGAGCCCGCTGCCGTGCCCCCAGGCATCCGCTTCGAGAACGGAAGGATCGAAGGAACGGATGCCGCGGCCCCAGGCGGCACGGGCGTTCGCGGTGAGCGCGCCGCGCGAGATGCGGGCGACGGGGCTGCTGCGAGGCTCCGATCCCGGCACGGGCACGTCGTGCCCAGGGATCGAGGAACTCACGCCTCTAGACTATCGGGGTCCCCCGAACCCGATCCCGGAGCACGCATGCCTTCTCAGGGCCTCGCCCTCTCGAACCGCCTTCGCTACCTCGCCTGGCGTGTCCGTCGCATCGATCTCGGATCCGTGCTGGAACGTGCGAAAGAGACCGCCCATGCGCACGGCAAGTGGACGCCGGCGGTGCTGGCCGACATGCTCTGGTCGGCCGGGTTCAAGCAGGTCGGCTTCCAGGACTACGTCGACTACGACTTCGCGATCCTGAACCGCGCCGAGCGGGCGACCTACATGACGCATCCGGTGTCGAACGAGCTGTCGCAGAAGTACGACCACCCGGACTACCGCGGCCTGTTCCAGGACAAGGTCGAGTTCGACCGCACGTTCAGCGACTTCCTCCGCCGGGACTGGATGGTCGTCGAGGAGGGCAATGCCGAGGCGGTGCGCGCCTTCGCCGAGAGTCACGGCACGATCGTCACCAAGGAGCCCGTGGGCCAGGCGGGCACCGGCGTGCACCGCTACCACGCCGCCGAAGTGGCGGACTGGGACGGGTTCCACCGCGGCCTCCTCGAGCGAGGTGAGCTGCTGATCGAGGAGGTCATCCGCCAGCACGCCGACCTCGCCGCGGTCTGCCCGGGGACGGTCAACACCACCAGGGTGACGGCCTTCTTCGACGGCCAGAAGACGCACATCCTGGCGATGGCGCAGAAGTTCGGGCGCGGTGCGGTGAGCGACCAGATGACCTTCGGCGGGTTCTACACGATGCTCGACGAGAACGGCCATGCCGTCGGCCCCGGGTACGACTCGCACGGGCACGTGCACGTCGCGCATCCCGACAGCGGCTTCGTCATCGCCGACTTCCAGCTGCCGATGATCGACCAGGTCAAGGAGTTCGTCGACCAGGTCGCGCGCGTCGTGCCCCAGATCCAGTACGTCGGTTGGGACATCGTGGTGACCCCCGAGGGCCCCGTGCTCGTGGAGGGCAACTGGGGCGCGGGCGTGTACGAGAACAAGCCCAGCATCACCGGCATCCGCACCGGCCACAAGGCGCGCTACCGCGAGGCCATCGGGTTCTGACGCCTTCGGAACCGCGAAAGGGTATGTTTCCGATGCGGAAACATACCCTTTCGCGGTTCTCTGCGATCAGACCGCGCGCACGATGCCGAGCGGCGTGGACTGGTGGCCCTGACCGAGCGGGTTGTCCTTGAGGATCGCCACCAGGCGCTTCTCCCCTGCCTTGTCGAGGGTCGAGCCGAGGATGTTTCCGCCCAGATCGTTGATGTCGACGACGGCGACCTCCGGCACACCGCCCACCAGGGTCTTGATGTGCTGGGCCACCTCGCGCGGCCGCTCCGGTCCGAGCACGACCGCCTTGTTGTAGGGCGGGATCGTGCCCGAGGTGGGACCGTCGATCGCGCGCGCCTTGTCGCCGGCGATGCGGTAGAAGTCGCCCTTGCGTCCGAACAGCTTCGTGACCGCCGACACAGCGGCCGCGAAGAGGATGCGGATCGTGCCGCACTCGCGCAGCGCCATCTCCATGGTCTCGGGCATGCCGAGACCGATGCCGTGCGGCGTGCGCGTGACGTACTTCGAGAGGAACAATGCGAGCCTGCGGGGCTTGATGTCATCGACGAGGTACGAGCGGCCCTGCGTGATCGCGACGACCTTCTCCGTCACGAACAGCAGGTCGCCCTCGCGCACGGCATCCGCCGCATACTCGCGGATGAACTCATCGAGGTCGTCGCCCGGCATCACGACCCGCGTGCGGATCGGGATGCGAGCGAACGACGAGCCTTCGACCTGTACGGTGAGCGCCTTGCCGGCGTTCGCCTCGCTCACTCGAGGTAGTCCCGCAGGGACTGCGAGCGGGACGGATGCCGCAGCTTCGCCATGGTCTTCGACTCGATCTGGCGGATCCGCTCGCGGGTGACCCCGAACGTGTCGCCGATCTGGTCGAGCGTCTTCGGCTGACCGTCGCCGAGTCCGAAGCGCATGCGGATCACGCCGGCCTCGCGCTCGGAGAGCGAGTCGAGGAGCGACTCGAGCTGACGCTGCAGCATCGTGAAGCCGACGGCGTCGGCCGGAACCACGGCCTCGGTGTCCTCGATGAGATCGCCGAACTCGCTGTCGCCGTCCTCGCCGAGGGGCGTGTGCAGCGAGATCGGCTCGCGGCCGTACTTCTGCACCTCGATGACCTTCTCAGGGGTCATGTCGAGCTCGCGGCTGAGCTCCTCGGGCGTGGGTTCGCGACCGAGGTCCTGCAGCATCTGACGCTGCACGCGGGCGAGCTTGTTGATGACCTCGACCATGTGCACCGGGATGCGGATGGTGCGAGCCTGGTCGGCCATGGCGCGGGTGATGGCCTGGCGGATCCACCACGTCGCGTAGGTCGAGAACTTGAAGCCCTTGGTGTAGTCGAACTTCTCGACCGCGCGGATGAGACCGAGGTTGCCCTCCTGGATGAGATCCAGGAACTGCATGCCGCGACCCGTGTAGCGCTTGGCGAGGGAGACGACGAGGCGCAGGTTGGCGCCGAGGAGGTGGCTCTTGGCGCGCTGGCCGTCGCGGGCGACCCACTGCAGGTCGAGACCCAGCTGCGACGTCTTCTCGGCCGCCGACATGTGCGACAGCTTCTCTTCGGCGAACAGGCCCGCCTCGATGCGCATCGCGAGCTCGACCTCTTCGGCCGCGTTCAGCAGCGGCACCTTGCCGATCTGCTTCAGGTAGTCCTTGACCGGGTCGGCGGTCGCGCCGGTGATCTGCGTCGAGTAGACCGGGACATCCTCGTCGTCGCTCGACGAGATGACGATCGCGCCCGTCGGGAGCGGCTCGGTGAACGCCGGCTTGGTGCTCTCCTCGTCCTCCTCCTCGTCCTCGGCGGCGCCGGGCTCATCGGTGGGGGCCTTCGCGTCCTTGGCGGCCGGAGCTGCCTCGGTCGCGTCGTCCGCGGTGTCCACCTCGATGTCGTCCGCGCCCTCGAGCTCGACGTCGAGCTCCTCGACGTCGTCCTCGAAGTCGTCGTCCGACTTCTTCGCGCGCTTCGAGGCGGTCTTCGGTGCCGCCTTCGCCTTGGGGGCGCCCTTCGCCGCGGGAGCCTTCTTCGCAGCGGGAGCCTTCGTCTCGTCCGTCTCGGTGTCCTTCGCGGCCGAGCGAGCCTTGGTGTTCGTGCCTGGAGTCACGTTTCGCCTTTCACCGGTCGACGCGCCGTGCGCATCTCCGGTCGGTTTCGGACACTAGTAAGACCCTTGTCAAGTCCACATCTTCAGCCGGAAGCCGGACGAAGACGGTTGACAACGGGTCAGAGCGTCTAGTATCTCATACTTGCCGTGCGCCGCCAGCATCGCCCCGCGTGGATCGGCGCACCTCCATCCCCAGGTTCAACGCGCAGGTCGTGCGCGGAATTCCACGGCAGCGGCGGACTACGCGATCAGGAGCCGCGCTTGTCGTCCTCGGCGGGTCGTGTCGCGAGGAATCTCTCGAGCTCGGCCGCGAGCTCGTCGGCGCTGGGCAGATCGCCGGTGTGGATCATCGGGGTCGCGAGGGTGGACCCCGCCATGTAGGCGTCGTAGCGCTCTTCGAGCCCCTGCACCATCCGGGCGAGCTCGTCACTGCCCTCGATCTGCTCGCTGACCTTCTCGAGGTATTCGCGATTCTCGTCGCGCAGATCGTCGCCCGCGAAGACCAGGCCCGTCGCGACGGTGAGGCTGTCCAGGGCGGCCAGCGCGGCCGCCGGATACTCGGTGTCGCCCAGGTAATGGGGAACGAGCAGGACGAAGCCGGCGATGCGCACGCCGGCGGCAGCGAGCCGGTACTCGAGCAGATGACCCGCCGTGGCGGGGACCTGCGTGTGCGGCTGCCACACCGAGTGCGCCTCGGTGAGCTCGGATCGTGTGCCGCTGACCGTCGTGCCGATGGGCCGGGTGTGCGGAACGGGCATCGGGATGGCGTGCACCCACGTCACCGTCGACACGCCGTAGCTCTCGGTGAAGTCGAGGACGGCGTCGGCGAAGGCGTCCCAGGCGAAGTCCGGCTCATAGCCCGCCAGCAGAAGGAACGGCTGCCCCAGGGCGTCGTGCGCGAAGGAGAGCTCCAGGCGCGGCGGGCGGTAGTCGGTGAGGTGGTCCTTCTCGAACGAGACGATGGGCCGGCGTGCCCGGTAGTCCAGCAGGGTGTCGTTGGAGAACACCGCGAGCGGCGACGGCGACAGGTCGTCGCGGAAGTAGTCGATGGCGCGGCTCACGGCGCTGCCGGCGTCGGTGAACCCGGTCAGGGCGATCACCAGCGGCAGCCCGCGCGGGACGGGCGGCGCGGAAGCCGCACGCTCGAACAGCGGGCCGGGAAAAGGCATGCTCCCATGCTACGAGCCGCCCCGACCTGGTCGGGTCACGCCGGTCGCGCTCAGAGCGAACAGTCGGCGTCCCTAGGATGGAGACCATGTCGCTTCCCGACCTCGAGTACCGCACCACCCCTGTCCGAGAGTCCGACGCCGACCTCCTTCTCGTCGCACTCCCCCCGCTCGAGGCTGACGCATCCCCTGATCTGTCGGACTGGCCCGGACTGCGCGACGCGCTCCTGGCGGTCGGTTTCACCGGTGCGCCGGGCGCGTGGGTCCGCGTCTACGCAGCGGAGGTCACATCGCTGCCGTTGGCCGTCGTGGGCACCGGGACGGAGCCTGATGCTGCGGCTCTGCGCGACGCCGTGGGCGCCGCGATCCGCGCCCTGACCGGGTTCTCGACGGTGGCGGTCGCCGCACCGTTCGCCGACCCCGCACTGTGGACCGCCGCCGCCGAGGGGGCCGCGCTGGGCGGCTACCGATTCGACGGCTACAAGACCGAGGCGCCCAAGCCGCGCGCGGCGCGCGTGATCGTCCACGGCACCGCCGACCCCGACGACGCCGCACTGAAGCTCATCGTCGAGACCGCGGCCTCGGTCGCCCTCGTGAAGGACCTGGTCAACATCCCGGCCGAGTGGCTCGGCCCCGCCGACGTCGCAGCGCGCGCCGCCGAGTCCGTGGCGGATCTCCCCGTCAGCGTCGAGATCCTCGACGAGGAGGCGCTGCGCGAGCAGGGCTTCGGCGGCATCCTCGGCGTCGGCCGGGGATCGGATCGCCCGCCGCGCCTGGTCCGTCTCGAGTACGCACCTGAAGGCGCGACCAGGCACGTCGCGCTGGTGGGCAAGGGCATCACCTTCGACACCGGCGGTCTGTCGCTCAAGCCGGCGGCCTCCATGGTCGGGATGAAGTACGACATGGCGGGAGCCGCCACGGTTCTCGCGGTGCTCCGGGCCGCGGCATCCGTCGCCGCTCCGGTCAAGGTGACCGCGTGGCTGTGCCTCGCCGACAACATGCCGTCGGGCCGCGCGACGCGCCCGGGCGACGTGCTGCGCCTGCTCGACGGCACGACCGTCGAGGTGCTCAACACCGACGCCGAGGGGCGCCTCGTGCTGGCCGACGGACTGGTCGCCGCCAGCCGCGAGCAGCCCGATGTGATCGTCGACGTCGCCACTCTCACCGGAGCCATCCTGATCGCCCTCGGCACGCGCCACACCGGTGTGATGGGCGACGACGACGCCGTGGCTGCGTACCTCGCCGCCGCCGCCGAGGTCGGCGAGCCCGCGTGGCAGCTGCCCCTTCCGGGCCACATGGTCGAGGAGCTGGACTCCCCCATCGCCGACCTGCAGAACGCCAAGATCGGCGACCCTGCCGGCGGCTCGCTCTTCGCAGGGCTGTTCCTGCGTCACTTCGTCGGCCGCACGGGCGACGAGGACGGTGCGCCCCGCATCCCGTGGGTGCATCTCGACATCGCCGGGAGCGGCACCCACAAGGGCGCGCCGTACGGCTACACCGACAAGGGACCGACTGCCGCGACCGTGCGCAGCCTGATCCGCTTCGTCCTGACTGACCTCGATGAGGAGGCACGATGACCGACCACTCCTTCGATCTCGTCGTTCTGGGCGGTGGCAGCGGCGGCTATGCCGCGGCGCTGCGCGCCGCAGAGCTGGGCAAGAGCGTCGCTCTCGTCGAGAAGGACAAGGTGGGCGGCACATGCCTGCACCGCGGCTGCATCCCGACGAAGGCGCTGCTGCATGCCGCCGAGGTGGCCGATCTGACACGGGATGCAGCGGCCGTCGGCATCCGCGCGACGCTCGACGGCATCGACCCCGCAGGGGTCAGGGCGTACCGCGAAGGGATCGTCGCCAAGAAGTACAAGGGCCTCGAGGGACTCGTGAAGGCACGCGGGATCACCGTCGTCACGGGCGAGGGCCGGCTCGAAGCCGGTCCCGCGGTGCGCGTCGGCGATGACCTCTACCGCGGCACCGATGTCATTCTGGCCACCGGTTCGTACAGCCGCACGCTTCCGGGGCTGGAGATCGGCGGCCGCATCCTCACCAGCGAGCACGCCCTCGAACTCGACGAGATCCCCCGCAGCGCCGTGATCCTCGGCGGTGGCGTCATCGGCGTCGAGTTCGCGAGCGTGTGGCGCTCGTTCGGCGCCGACGTCACCATCATCGAGGCCCTCGACCACCTCGTGCCCAACGAGGACGTGACGCTCAGCAAGGGCCTGGAGCGCGCGTTCCGGCGCCGCGGCATCCAGTACTCCCTCGGTGTGCGCTTCCAGAGCGCGACGCAGACAGCGGATGCCGTCACCGTGACGCTCGAGGACGGCAAGACCTTCACCGCCGACTACCTGCTGGTGGCCGTCGGGCGCGGACCGGCGACGGCCGGCCTCGGCTACGAAGAGGCGGGTGTGGTCATCGACCGGGGGTTCGTCGTCACCGACGAACGCCTTCGCACCGGCGTCCCGCACGTGTGGGCCGTCGGCGACATCGTCCCAGGACTCCAGCTCGCGCACCGCGGGTTCCAGCAGGGGATCTTCGTCGCGGAGGAGATCGCAGGGCTGGGTCCCGTCGTCATCCCCGACAACCAGATCCCGAAGGTGACCTACAGCCACCCAGAAGTCGCTTCCGTCGGTGTCACCGAGGCGCAGGCAGCCGAGGCGCACGGCGCCGACGGGATCGTGGCCTACGAGTACAACCTCGCGGGCAACGGCAAGAGCGAGATCCTGGGCACCAGCGGCATCGTCAAGGTCGTGCGCGTGAAGGACGGGCCTGTCATCGGCGTCCATCTGATCGGCGACCGTGTCGGCGAGCTCATCACCGAAGGACAGCTCGCCGTCGGCTGGGAAGCCCACCCCGAAGACATCGCACCGTTCGTCCACGCGCACCCGACGCAGTCCGAAGCGCTCGGCGAGGCCTTCCTCGCCCTCGCAGGCAAGCCACTGCACGCGCTCTGACCCTCGCGGTCGCCCCTCATCACTAAGCTAGATCCGATATTTCTTCAGAAGGAGACATCCTCATGAGCACATCCGTGGTCCTCCCCGCTCTCGGTGAGAGCGTGACCGAGGGAACGGTCACCCGCTGGCTCAAGAACGTCGGCGACACGGTCCAGGCGGACGAGGGCCTGCTCGAGATCTCCACGGACAAGGTGGACACCGAGATCCCGTCGCCGGTCAGCGGCGTCATCGAGGAGATCTTCGTCCAGGAGGACGAGACCGTCGAGGTCGGCGCCGTGCTGGCCAAGATCGGCGACGGCTCCGGCGCAGCCGCCGGTGGGTCGCCCGAGGGCGCCGCCGCCGACGCGCCGGCCGCTGAGGCTCCCGCAGCCCAGGCTCCCGCAGAAGCGCCGGCACCCGCAGCCGAAGCGCCCGCGCCCGCCGCCGAGGCACCCGCACCCGCTGCCGAGTCTCCGGCCGAAGCCGCGCCCGCTGCGGCGCAGCCGGCCGCATCCGCCGGCGGCGGCAAGGAGGTCGTGCTCCCCGAGCTCGGCGAAAGCGTCACCGAGGGTACCGTCACGCGATGGCTGAAGCAGGTCGGCGACGAGGTCGCCGTCGATGAGCCGCTGCTCGAGATCTCCACCGACAAAGTCGACACCGAGATCCCCTCGCCGTTCGCCGGCGTCCTGCAGGAGATCCTGGTCTCCGAGGACGAGACCGTCGAGGTCGGCGCGGCGCTCGCCCGCATCGGCGATGCCGGCGCCGCACCTGCCGAAGCACCGGCTCCGGCTGCGCCCGCTCCGGCTGCGGCCGCACCTGCTCCTGCCCCTCCGGCTCCGGCTCCTGCCGCCGCTCCGGCTCCCGCTGCCCCGGCTCCTGCCGCCGCTCCGGCTCCCGCAGCTCCGGCCCCTGCCGCCGCTCCGGCTCCCGCAGCGGCCCTCGTGTCGGACGACGACAGTGTCACGTACGTCACACCGCTCGTGCGCCGACTGGCTCAGCAGCAGGGCGTCGATCTCGCCTCGGTGAAGGGCACCGGCGTGGGCGGACGCATCCGCAAGGAGGACGTGCTCAAGGCGGCCGAGGCCGCGGCGGCTCCTGCTGCTCCGGCGGCCGCCGCCGCTCCGGCACCAGTCGAGGTGTCGCCGCTGCGCGGCACGACGCAGCCGATGTCGCGTCTGCGCAAGGTGCTCGCCCAGCGCGCCGTCGAGTCGATGCAGTCGACCGCCCAGCTGACCAGCGTCGTCGAGGTCGACGTCACCAAGCTCGCGACCTTCCGCGACAAGGTGAAGAACGACTTCCTGGCGAAGACCGGCGACAAGCTGTCGTTCCTGCCGTTCTTCGCACTGGCGGCGGCGGAGGCGCTGCAGGCGTACCCGATCGTCAACTCGACCGTCGACGGCGACCAGATCGTCTACCCGGCGAGCGAGAACCTGTCGATCGCCGTCGACACCGAGCGCGGCCTGCTGACGCCGGTGCTGCGCGATGCGGCGTCCAAGAACCTGGCCCAGATCGCCCACGAGATCGCCGACCTGGCGGCTCGTACGCGTGAGAACAAGCTGAAGCCGGACGAGCTCGCGGGCGGCACCTTCACGTTGACCAACACCGGCTCGCGGGGCGCGCTGTTCGACACCCCGGTGGTGTTCCTGCCGCAGACGGCGATCCTCGGAACCGGTGTGGTCGTCAAGCGTCCTGGCATCGTGACGGTCGACGGCAAGGACGCGATCTCGGTGCGCTCGTACGTGTACCTCGCACTGTCGTACGACCACCGTGTCATCGACGGTGCTGACGCCGCGCGCTTCCTCGGCGCGGTGAAGTCCCGGCTCGAGGCAGCGGCGTTCGAGGGTCAGCTCGGCGTCTGAGCCGACCCGCCCTTACTGTTCCGGCTGCTGCGCGACGTCCGAGACGTCGCGCAGCAGCCATTTCTCGTCCCGCTTCAGGATCACCACCATCTGCGACGGGAGGGCGCCGTCGGCCGCGTCCAGGCGGAGCACGGCGATGTCGCCGAAGTCGTCGAGAAGCGTGAGCGCTCGCTCACCGGCGGGGAGGTCGATCGCCCCCTCGGGCAGCGTCGTGGCGTCCGCCACCACCGTGGCCAGGCAGTCCGTCGCCCCGCCGCAGGCGGTCCGTGCGTCGAGCAGCCCACCGGCCACTTGAGTGAGGGCGGTGCCTGCGCTGACGTCGGCTGCCGGGGCGCCCTGCGGCGCGGCTGAAGTCGGCGACGGATCGGCGCCCGCGCCGGTCGCCGTGGGCGCCGGGGTGGTCACGACATCCGCGTGGTCCTCCGTCGCCACGCCGCTCGCCGTCGGCCAGAGCGCACCGCCCGCCAGCACCGCCGCTGCCACCGCGCCGCCGACGAGCCAGGGCGCTCGGCGGGAGGAGTTCCTCTTCGTCGGCTCGATGCGACGCAGCCGGCGCCAGACGGCCGTCGTCGCGCGCGACACACTGTCTGCGAGGTCGTTGTCGACTCCTGCGAGGAGGCTCTGCCACAGGGATGTCGGCGCTGCTTCACCGCCCTCCCGGGCGCCGCCCCCATAGGCCGATGCGTCAGCGCGCGGTGCGCCCTCCGCGGCGGCGCTGCGCGGGTTCAGGCTGACGGTGCTGAGAGGCTCGGGAGTCGCAACGGCGAACAGCGCCTCCTCGGCCGCCTCCAGCTCGCGGACCGAGATGCGCTCGGCCGTCACTGCGCGCAGCGCCGTCGCCCACGTCCGCTCGGCCCGCGGGTCGACGGCCACCTGTTCGAGCACGGCTGCGGCCGTGTCGAGCGCGCGGTGCGGTGAGGCATCCGTCGCCAGCAGCGGCCTGCCGGCGTCGTCGAGCCACCAGTCCCCCGTCGTATCGGGCGCAGGCGCGATCTGCAGACATGCGCGCAGCACGCTCACGCCGAGCGTCACCGCCTCGCCGGCGCTGAGCGGCATCCGCGTGGCACGTCGCCGCACGAACTCTTCGAGACGCTCGACGCAGACCGGCAGCACGACGTCGTGACCGTCGGATCGCCGGGCGACGTCGACCGGGGCGAGCACGTGGCCGTCGGCCGCGGCATCCCATCCTCGCCACTGGGCGCCGAGCGCGTCCGCGTCGACCAGGACGAAGGCGTCGCCCGTCGACGTGTGCGCGAGCACGCCCGGCCACGGTCCGTCGACACGTGCCCGCACAACGCGGATGGGTCGATACGTATCGCCCAGCGGGCCCTCGTCGGAGGTCATGGCGACAGTCTGCGAGGCGCGGCGGGCCGCCACCGCCCGGAGCGTGGGGTTCTGTGGATGGACATCGCCGGATGTCGGCTGTGGAGGAGCCGAGGACGAGCCCGCGAAAAGGTAGGCTGGAAGCTATGGCCGCGCGCAGTACCGCCCCCGAGAAGGGCCCGGGATTCTTCTCCCAGATCCGCACCCTCTACACCTTCACCCAGAAGGAG
The DNA here is from genome assembly GCF_010634855.1 of Microbacterium sp. B35-30. GTDB lineage: Bacteria > Actinomycetota > Actinomycetes > Actinomycetales > Microbacteriaceae > Microbacterium. The sequence continues at coordinate 178,604 of NZ_MWLQ01000011.1, forward strand.
TTCCGCTGGCTTCCGTACCTGCTGGCCGGCATCCTCCTCCTCGGCACCGCCGCCGGCGTGGGCATCGGGTTCGCCATCCCGCCGGTCGCGGTGTGGAGCATCATCCTGTGGGGCATCACAGGCCTCATGCTCGGCATCCTGGCGTCGATGATGACGATGACGCGACTGTCGACCCGCGCGATGTACAAGAAGATCGACGGGATGCCGGGGGCCACCGGTCACGTCATGTCGACGTCGCTCGGCCGGAAGTGGCAGGCCAGCGAGATGCCGGTGGGCATCAACCCCAAGACCCAGGAAGCCGTCTACCGCGCGATCGGCCGCGGCGGCGTCGTGATCGTGGGCGAGGGTGCTCGCGGTCGCCTCACCCGCCTCGTCAACGACGAGCGCTCGAAGGTGCAGCGCGTCGCGTCGGGCGTGCCCGTCACCGTGCTGTACATCGGCCACGGCGAGGGAGAAGTGCCCATCTCGAAGCTCTCGTCGACGATCAAAGCCCTTCCCACCAAGGTGGACCGTGCCACGATGGCGGCCGTCATCAAGCGCGTCGAGTCCGTCTCGCAGTCGCTGACATCACTGCCCATCCCGAAGGGCATCGACCCCACCAAGGTGCGGGCCCCTCGCCCGCGCTGAGCACCCCGCACCTCACACCGCCGGCGCGGTGACAGCGCCCGCGGGGTGACGTTGCCCGCAGGGTGTCGGTGCGCATGCGGTGACGGTGGGCGTGCGGCGACGGTGCGCGCGGTGACCGTGGCCAGGTGGCATCGAGGGGCCGCTCCGGGGTCGAGTCGTCAGGAGCGGATGAGCACCGTGCCCGCGGCCTTGTCGTGCAGTCCACGCTGGTCGGCATCCCAGATGAGCGCCGGGATCACGACGATCAGCAGAGCCGTGCGGATGATGGGGCGCCACAAGCCCACCCATGCCCCGTCGAGGCGCGCCAGCCGCAGGCCGAACACCCGGTGACCGGGGCTTCCCTGCAGCGTCGGCAGGAACACCAGCTGGATCGCCGCGAAGATCGCGAGGATCGCGAGCGGGTCCCAGCCGAAGAAGCCCGAGATCAGGTACGCAGCGCCGTAGTCGAGGAACAGCGCCCCGACGCGGCGGCCGAGACGGCCGATGGATCCGGTGCCCTCGCGGGGCAGGCCGAGCCGTTCGCCCGGATAGTCCTGGGTGCTCTGCGTCACTTCCCCAGCGTATACAGGTCGCCGTAACATGCCGGAAACACGAGTGATACTGCCGGGCAATCCCCTGCGGGTAGCTTGCCAGCAAGCCCGACCCGCACGGGCGGATCCGAATGCCCTACCTCTGGAGTCTTCATGTTCAAAGATTCATCCGAGGTGCTGAAGTTCATCAAGGACGAGGATGTAAAGTTCCTCGACATCCGTTTCACGGACCTTCCTGGCGTGCAGCAGCACTTCAACATCCCGGCCTCCACCGTTGACGAAGAGTTCTTCACGGTCGGCCAGCTGTTCGACGGCTCCTCCATCCGAGGATTCGCGAACATCCACGAATCTGACATGCAGCTGATCCCCGACGTGTCGACGGCGTACCTCGACCCGTTCCGCGAGGCGAAGACCCTCGTCATGGTGTTCGACATCTACAACCCGCGCAACGGCGAGATCTACCCGAAGGACCCGCGTCAGGTCGCGAAGAAGGCCGAGAAGTACCTCGCGTCGACCGGCATCGCCGACACCGCGTTCTTCGCCCCCGAGGCGGAGTTCTACATCTTCGACGACGTCCGCTACGAGGTGAAGCAGAACTCCAGCTTCTACTCCGTCGACTCCGAAGAAGGCGCCTGGAACTCGGGCCGCAGCGAAGAGGGCGGCAACCTCGCGAACAAGACGCCCTACAAGGGCGGCTACTTCCCCGTCTCGCCCGTCGACAAGACCGCCGACCTGCGCGACGACATCAGCCTCCACCTCATCGAGGCGGGCCTTCTGCTGGAGCGTGCGCACCACGAGGTGGGCACCGGAGGCCAGCAGGAGATCAACTACCGCTTCGACACGATGGTGCACGCGGCAGACGACATCCTGAAGTTCAAGTACATCGTCAAGAACGTCGCCAACGAGTGGGGCAAGGTCGCGACCTTCATGCCCAAGCCGCTCTTCGGCGACAACGGCTCGGGCATGCACACGCACCAGTCGCTGTGGCTCGAGGGCAAGCCCCTCTTCTACGACGAGAAGGGCTACGCGCAGCTCTCCGACCTGGCGCGCTGGTACATCGGCGGCATCCTGGCCCACGCGCCGGCGCTGCTCGCGTTCACCAACCCGACGCTGAACTCGTACAAGCGTCTCGTGAAGGGATACGAGGCGCCGGTCAACCTCGTCTACTCGGCGGGTAACCGCTCGGCGGCCATCCGCATCCCGATCACGGGCTCCAACCCCAAGGCGAAGCGCATCGAGTTCCGCGCGCCGGATGCCTCGGGCAACCCGTATCTCGCCTTCGCCGCACAGCTGATGGCCGGGCTCGACGGCATCCAGAACCGCATCGAGCCGCACGAGCCGGTCGACAAGGACCTCTACGAGCTTCCCCCCGAGGAAGCGAAGAACATCCCGCAGGTGCCGAACTCGCTGCTCGACTCGCTGGACGCGCTGCGCGCCGACCACGAGTTCCTGCTGAAGGGTGGCGTGTTCACGCCCGAGCTGATCGAGACGTGGATCGAGTACAAGATCGAGAACGAGATCCAGCCGCTCAACGCGCGTCCGCACCCGTTCGAGTACGAGCTGTACTTCGGAGTCTGACGTTCCAGCATTGACGAGAGGGCCCCGGTCATCCGGGGCCCTTTCGCATGCCCCGAGTCTGCGGCCGGCGTCACCGGCCACAGACTCGGGGCGTTCCCCCAGCCGTCCTCCCTACGCTGGTCGCGCCCCCGCTCCTGACCGGAAGTGACGATCGATGTCCGCCCGCCCCCGCGCACAGGCACGACGACGTCGTCCGGCGCGGCCGCCAGCAGCCGCTCGGCGGCGACCGCCGCGGCATCGGGCAAGAGCCGCTCGTGGGTCGACTCGACGCGGTGGGCTGGTCGCATTCGTCGCGGTGTCCGTCACGTTCCTCGTCGGGTTCCTCATCGCTTCGGCATTCGTGGCGAGTGCGTTCTCCAGCGAGCAGGATGATGCTGCCCTCTTCCCGTCGTTCGCTCCCCCGTCGATCCGCGAGCCGGGAATCGCCGGCTACGGGGTCGAGCAGCTCGCGCACGCCTGCACGATCATGGCGGCCGGTCGAGACCTGGGCCTCGATGAACGCGATCAGACCATCGCGGTCATGACGGCCATGGGTGAGTCGTCACTGCGGAACATCGACTACGGCGACTGGGAGACCAGCGGCGTCACGAATCCCGACGGCTCGCGCACCACCTCCATCGGCCTCTTCCAGCAGCAGGACAGTTGGGGAAGCCGTGAAGCACGGCTCGACCCCTACACGGCTGCGAGCATCTTCTACCGCGCGATGACGGTGCGCGTGCCCGACCGTGTGTCCACAGAACCGACCCTGGTGGCGCACCTCACGCAGATCAACGCAGACCCTCTCCACTACGCCCGGTTCTGGGATCGCGCCGCCCGCGTGGTGGCGGCGCTCAATGCCGCACCGCTGCAAGAGCGGGATCGCATCGACGGCATCCCGCTGTGCCCTCCCGTCTGAACGCCACGTCCGGCGAGCACCGGATGCCGCCGCCGGCGTCCTAGCCGTAGAACAGCTTCTCGAAGACCCGGCGGGCGCGTCGCGTCGTGCCGAGGTAGTCCTCCTCGACCTGCGTGGCCGAGCGCGGCGGGTACTCGAGGAGCCGGCCGATGCCGTCGAGCTTCCCGCGGTCCACCGGGAGCACATCGCTGGTCTGGCCCGAGAGGAGCGTGTTGGCAGAGCGCAGGCGGCTCGCCAGCCGCCAGGCTTCGGCCAGACGGTCTGCGGCGGCCGTCGGGATGAGACCGGCGCGCTCCGCGGCGCGCAGGGCGCCGAGCGTGGAGGTGGTGCGCATCTCGGGCACCGTGTGGGCGTGCTGCAGCTGGAGCAGCTGTACGAGCCACTCGACGTCGCTCAGCGAACCGGGGCCGAGCTTGAGGTGCCGCGACGGATCGACGCCCTGCGGCAGGCGCTCGCTCTCGACTCGCGCCTTGATCCGCTTGATCTCTCGGGTCGCCGCGAGATCGACGCTTTCCGGATAGCGCACCTGGTCCGCCAGCTGCAGAAAGTCCCGGATGAGCTTCACACTGCCCGCGACGCCGCGGGCACGCAGCAGCGCCTGCGCCTCCCAAGAGAGCGCCCACCGGCGGTAGTACTCGGCATACGCGTCGAGCGAGCGCGCGAGCGGGCCGTTGCGCCCCTCCGGTCGCAGGTCGGCATCGAGCTCGAGCGGTACACGATGGTCTTCGGAGTACGTGCGGAGAGCCGCGACGAGCTTCAACGCCAGCTCGTTCGCACGCTGCGGGTCGACGCCGTTCGGGCGATAGACGTACATGACATCGGCGTCGGAACCGAAGCCGAGCTCCGCGCCGCCGAAGCGGCCCATGGCGATGACGGAGAAGTCGAGCGCGGCGTCTTCGGGCGGCACGATGTCGCGACGCACGGCTCGCAGCGTCGCCTGGATCGTCACGTCGGTGATCGTCGTGAGCGCTTCGGCGACCTCTTCGATCGTCACCGTGCCGAGGATCGCCCCCATCGCGATCCGCAGCTGCTCGCGTCGTCGCAGCGCGCGGACGGCGCGCGTGGCATCGGTGACGGTGTCGTGGCGTGTCTGGATCGCGCGCGCCTCCTGCTGGAGGGCGAGGCCCGATCGCGGGCGCAGGAGCTCGGGATCATCCAGCCACGCCGCGGATTCAGGGATCCACTCCATGAGCTCGCCGATGTACCGCGATCCCGAGAGCACGCGTGAGAGGCTCTCGGCGGCTCCCGACGAGTCGCGCAGCATGCGGAGGAACCAGTGGGTGTCGCCGAGGCGTTCGCTGAGTCGGCGGAACGCCAGCAGACCGTAATCGGGGTCGACCCCGTCGGCGAACCATCGGATCATGACGGGCATGAGGTGGCGCTGGATGGTGGCCTTGCGGCTCACCCCGCTGGTGAGCGCGGCGATGTGGCGGAGGGCGCCGGCCGGGTCGGAGAAGCCGATCGCGGCGAGGCGGTCGTGCGCCTGCGCGGTGGACAGCACCCGCTCGTCGGCCGGCAGTGCCGCGACGGCCGACAGCAGCGGACGATAGAACAGGCGGACGTGGATGTCGCGGACCTCGCGCTTGACCGACTCCCACAGCTCCCAGATGCCGGCGCCGGTGTCGGCGAGCCGGCTCGCGCGGGCGAGCGCGCGACGCTCCTCCGGACGCTCCGGCATGAGGTGCGTGCGGCGCAGATGACGCAGCTGCACCCGGTGTTCGAGCAGGCGCAGCACGCGATAGTCGCGGGAGAAGGCGGATGCCTCGGCCCGGCCGATGTAGCCCTCCGTCACGAGGGCGTCGAGCGCCTCGAGCGTGCCGCGCTGGCGGATGCGGTCGTCGGAAAGCCCGTGCACGAGCTGCAGCAGCTGAACCGTGAACTCGATGTCGCGGATGCCTCCGGGGCCGAGCTTGAGCTGGTAAGGCACGTCGGCCGCGGGGATGTGCTCGGTGACCCGCTCGCGCATCCGCTGCACGCTGTCGACGAAGTTCTCGCGTGCGGCGCTCGTCCAGATCTTCGGCTGGACCGCCGCGGTGTAGGCCCTGCCGAGCTCGTCGTCACCGGCGATCGGACGCGCCTTCAGCAGCGCCTGGAACTCCCAGCTCTTCGCCCACCGGTCGTAATACGCCAGGTGCGAGTCGAGGGTGCGCACCAGCGCGCCCTGCTTGCCCTCCGGGCGCAGGTTGGCGTCGACCTCCCAGAGTGGCGGCTCGATCTCGACGCCCGAGATGCCGCGCATCGTCTGCACCGCGAGGCGGGTCGCGATGTCGACGATGCGGCTCTCGCCGAACTGCTCGAGGGCGTCGTCGTCTCCGCCCCCCACGAAGATCACGTCGACGTCACTGACGTAGTTCAGCTCGCGCGCCCCGGTCTTGCCCATCCCGATGATCGCGAGCTTGGTCCGTGCGACCTGCTCGTGCGGAAAGAGGCCGGCTCCGACCGCGCCGCCCGACACCCGGGTGCGGGCGACCGCGAGGGATGCCTCCAGCGCCGCACCCGCGGCATCCGCCAGCCGCGCCGACACCGCGGCGATCTCGTCCACCGGCGAGGGACTCAGCAGGTCGTACGCGGCGATCCGGGCGAGCATCCGGCGGTAGCGGACGCGGAGCGCGACCCAGGCGCCCTCGCCGCCGTCCGCGGCGAATCCGTCGACGGCTCCGATCGCGTCCAGGAGTTCGACGCGGAGCTCCTCCGGCGTGGGCAGCCGGTCCCCCGCGTCCGCGAGCTGATCGACTTCGGACGGATGCCGGAAGAAGAACTCGCCGAAACCGGTCGAAGCCCCGAGCAGTGCCCAGAGCGCCCGCCAGGCGCGGGGTCGGGCGTGCGCTCGCTGCACGGGGGCGGCGTCGCGCCGAGCCAGACGGGTCAGTGCCTGCAGCGCCTCGTCGGGGTCGGCCGCGCGGCCGGCACCCTCGAGCAGCGCATCCCGCGGTAATTCGACGAGCGCGGACAGCTCCGCAAGGAGTGCTTCGGCGTCGGTGAGACGGCTGAAGCCCAGGCGGGCGAGCGGGGTCAGCGAACCCGGCCGATCGCTCGCGGACATGCGTCAGCCGGTCTCAGAGCATCTCGAGGTTGCTCTTGAGCTCGAACGCCGTGACCTGGGAGCGATACTCCTGCCACTCGCGTCGCTTGTTCAGGAGAACGTAGTTGAAGACCTGCTCGCCGAGCGTCTCAGCGACGAGCTCGGACTCCTCCATGTACTCCAGGGCGTGGTCGAGACTGGCGGGCAGCGGCGCGTAGCCGAGCGCCCGGCGCTCGCCATCCGTCAGCGACCAGACGTTGTCCTCGGCCTCGGCGGGCAGCTCGTATTCCTCTTCGATGCCCTTGAGGCCGGCAGCCAGCATGAGCGCGTACGAGAGGTAGGGGTTCGCGGCAGAGTCCAGCGCGCGGTACTCCACGCGCGACGACTGGCCCTTGTTCGGCTTGTACAGCGGCACCCGCACCAGCGCGGAGCGGTTGTTGTGACCCCAGCAGATGAAGCTCGGAGCCTCGTCGCCGCCCCACACCCGCTTGTAGGAGTTGACGAACTGGTTGGTCACGGCCGAGATCTCGTTCGCGTGGCGGAGCAGGCCGGCGATGAACTGCCGGCCGACCTTCGAGAGCTGGTACTGCGCGCCTTCTTCGTAGAACGCGTTGACGTCGCCCTCGAACAGGGACATGTGGGTGTGCATCCCGCTGCCCGGCTTGCCGGTCATCGGCTTGGGCATGAACGTGGCGTAGACGCCCTGCTCGATCGCGACCTCTTTGATCACGGTGCGGAACGTCATGATGTTGTCCGCCGTGGTCAGGGCGTCCGCGTAGCGCAGGTCGATCTCGTTCTGACCCGGGCCGCCCTCGTGGTGGCTGAACTCGACCGAGATGCCCAGGTCTTCGAGCATGCGGACGGAGCGCCGGCGGAAGTCGTGGGCCGTGCCCCCGGGTACGTTGTCGAAGTACCCCGCCGAGTCCACCGGCTCAGGGCCCTCCGTGCCGAAGGACGACGACTTGAGGAGGTAGAACTCGATCTCCGGGTGCGTATAGAACGTGAACCCGGCGTCGGCGGCCTTCGCCAGCGTTCGCTTCAGGACATGGCGCGGATCGGCGACGGCGGGCTGACCGTCGGGCGTCGTGATGTCGCAGAACATCCGCGCCGTGGGGTCGATCTCGCCCCGCCAGGGCAGGATCTGGAAGGTGGTGGGGTCGGGGTGCGCGAGCAGGTCCGATTCGTACGACCGCGTCAGACCCTCGATCGCGGACCCGTCGAAGCCCAGGCCTTCGCTGAAGGCGCCCTCGACCTCTGCGGGTGCGATGGCCACGGACTTCAACGTGCCGATCACGTCTGTGAACCACAGCCGTACGAACTTCACGCCTCGTTCTTCGATGGTTCTCAGAACGAAGTCACGCTGCTTGTCCATCGCGTCCTCTCCGGTGCCGGAATCGCCGACCGTGGCTGACTGACCGCGGTCGAAGCCAGACTACTGCTCGTCGCGAGGGGCTCCCGACACGGTGTCCGAACCCCAGGAGTCCTCACGCGCCTCCTCGGCCGCCCACGCGCGCGCACGCTCGCGGATCACCTCGGGGGCCTTCGCGGCCTCCTCCGGGGTGTCGAACGGGCCGGCGCGGTCCGGAGCGGGCGACTCGAAGCCCTTCTCGACCTCGCCGGTCTTGAGGTTGTACCAGTACTTCTCGCTGTCGTGCGTCATCGTGCCCTCCTCGGATCGCGGGGCTGGTCGCCGTCAGCACGATCCTACTGACGGGGGCCGCTCCGCGGCCGCCGTGTCCGCCTCGATAGGCTGTCGGCATGGCATCTGACGCGGCACGCGCCGTCGGCGTGGACATCGGCGGCACCGGCATCAAGGCGGGCATCGTGGACCTCGATCGAGGCGAGCTGATCAGCGACCGCGTCAAGGTCGCCACCCCCGAAGGGGCGCACCCGCCGGACGTGCTCGCCGCGGTCACCGAAGTCCTCTCGACCCTCGGCGTCGCCGACGACCAGTCGGTCCCGCTCGGGGTCGCCTTCCCGGCGATCGTCAAGCACGGCCGCACGCTGTCGGCCGCCAACGTCTCCGACCAGTGGATCGACTTCGAGGCGGAGAAGTTCTTCGAAGACGGCCTCGGTCGCGACATCCACTTCGCCAACGACGCGGATGTCGCGGGCGTCGCGGAGGTGCGCTACGGGGCCGCGAAGGACCGGGACGGGCTCACCATCCTCACCACCCTCGGCACCGGGATCGGCTCCGCGCTGCTCTACGACGGCGTGCTCGTCCCCAACTCGGAGCTCGGGCACGTGCAGCGCGCCCGGCACGGGAAGGATGCCGAGGCGTACGCGGCCTACTCGGCGATGGAGCGGCACGAGCTCACGTGGGAGCAGTGGGCCAAGCGGCTGCAGTGGTACTACGGCCACATCGAGTTCCTGTTCAGCCCGGACCTCTTCGTCGTCGGCGGCGGCGTCTCCAAGCACGCCGACAAGTTCCTGCACCTGCTCGAGCTCAAGACGCCGATCGTTCCGGCGGTGCACCGCAACAACGCGGGCATCATCGGTGCCGCGGCCCTCGCGGGGCGGCCCGTCGTCTGAGGTCGCGCCCGCCGGATGCTTCTCGCGACGGGGGCCGGCGGAGAGGGCGAATGGGCCGGCCTGTACGCCGGGTTCTGTCCGGGGGCGTGAGCCCCGTGGACGGTCATCTCTCTCGGCGACACGTTGCCGTGCCGCTCCAGCGGCCTACCCGGGGACTCGGCGGGCCGCGTCATCATCCCCTGTCTGGCCTTGCTCCGGGCGAGGTTTGCCGTGCGGGTCGTGTCACCACGACCCCGGTGGTCTCTTACACCACCCTTTCACCCTTACCGGGACCGAAGTCCCGGCGGTCTGCTCTCTGTGGCACTGTCTCGCGGATCGCTCCGGGTGGGTGTTACCCACCGCCCTGCCCTGCGGAGCCCGGACGTTCCTCGGCGCGCGGCGGCGAACCGCCCGCGACGCGACCGTCCAGCCGACCCATTCGCCCCGCGAGTCTACCGTCGCGGGCCGGGTGCCGGCTTCGCGTCAGTCCTTCTGAGCGGTCTCGGCGATGCGCACGTCCAGCAGGAAGTCGAGCGGGAAGTCGCCGAACAGCAGACGCCCCGCGGCGGCTGCGGCATCCGTCACCGCCTGCGCGGCCGCTTCGGCATGCTCTTCAGGCGTGTGCACGATCACCTCGTCGTGGAGGAAGAACGCCAGATGCGGCTGTCGTGCGAAGGCGGGACCCGACCGCGGCGCGGCGCGCCCGGCCGGCACGGGCGGGAGGGCGGCCAGACGTCCCCGCAGGTCGGCCAGCCACGCCAGCGCCCACTCGGCGGCGGTGCCCTGTACGACGAAGTTGCGTGTGAACCGGCCACGATCGCGGGCCCACCTCCTCGCACGGGTCTCTTCCGCTCCGGATGCCTCGGCCTCGGTCGCGCGGGACTGCGCGGCCGACCACTCCGGCGAGGGAGCCGGCGAGCTGCGGCCGAGCCAGGTCGAGACCACGCCGCCGTCTTCGCCGACGCGCGCCGCGTCATCCACCAGGCCCATCGCGCGCGGGTAGGCACGGCGCAGGCGCGGAACGAGGCGGCCGGATTCGCCCGTCGTGGCACCGTATATGGCGCCGAGGAGGGCGATCTTGGCCTCCTGACGGGTGGCGACGGCACCGCTGTCCACGATGCCCGCGTAGAGGTCTCGGCCGCGCGCCGCCGCGGCGAGGGCGGTGTCGCTCGCCATCGCGGCCAGCACGCGCGGCTCCAGCTGCGCGACGTCGGCCACGACCAGCCGCCAGCCGGGATCGGCGCGCACGGCCTCCCGCAACTGGCGTGGAAGCTGGAGAGCGCCTCCGCCGGAGGACGCCCAGCGGCCGGTGACGACGCCACCGGGGACGAAGACGGGGCGGAACCTCCCGTCGGCGACCCATTCCGAGAGCCAGACCCACCCGTTGGCGGAGAGCAGCCGCGAGAGCTTCTTGTACTCGAGGAGCGGCTCGATGACCGGATGCCGCTGCTCGGCGAGCTCCCACCGGCTCGTGGACTCGACCAGCACGCCGACGCGGTGCAGCGCCCGCAGCAGTTTCGGCTGCGAGTCGAGGCTCGCCGTCGGGTCTCCGAGCGCTGCACGCACGCGCTCCGCGGCGTCCGCGAGCTTCGCCGGCTGGCCGCCACCGGGACGGCGCTCCCCCAGCGTCTCGACGAGGATCCGGTCATGCGCGGCGGCGTCCCACGGGAGCCCTGCAGCCCGGAGCTCGGTGGCGATGAGCGCGCCCGCCGACTCCGCCGCGGTCAGCAGGCGCAGCCGGCCGGCCCCGCTGCTGTCCGAGACCGCAGCGCGCTGGCGCCGGAACTCGGCCAGGGCAGCCTCGACATCGGACGGGGGCCCGGCGGGACGCTGCCCGTGCTCGAGATCGAACAGCGTGGGCGCCGCGTCCGCCGCGTCGACGTGTGGTGCGGCATCCCATTCCACCGCCCGGCGCACCACGGCCGACTCGTCGACCAGCGCCGAATCCCTCAGGATGGCGTGACAGAGCCGCAGGTCGTGGCAGCGGGCGATCCGGACTCCGGCGGCGAGCAGCGCCGTATACCACTGCGGCGTGTCGTGCCAGACCCAGCGAGGCGCCCAGCGCGCCTCGGCGTCGGCGATCCAGGACGTCAGCGCGCCCTGATCGACCTCGTCGCGGTCCAGCTCGGCGGCGGCGTCGTCGAGCCGGATGACGTGCGCCCCGCGAGCGGTCCGTCCGAGGACGATCCAGGCGGGCGCGTCAGCTGCGCCCACGACGGCACTGCCCGGCTGGGCTCACAGCCCGGATTCCGTCACAGTCCGGAATCATCGTCGCGCACCAGCAGGCAGCCGCATTCGGGGCACGTGACGACCTCGTCCTCGGGCGACTGGCGCAGCACCTGCAGGTCGGTGCCGGCGAGCACCATGTTGCAGCCCTCGCAGGTGCGGCGGCGAAGGAGGGCCGCGCCGGCACTGCGCACGGCCACACGGTCGTACAGCGAGATCAGATCGGCGGGCAGGGCGCCGGCGATCGCGGCCCTGTCACGGGTCGCGGCTTCGAAGGCCGCCGTCGCCTCGGCGACGGCGCGCTTGCCGTCGGCGCTGAGCTCGGCTCCCTCGGCGTTGGTCGCCGCGATGAGCGACTCCTGCTCGGCGACGGCCGCGTCCGCGAGCTCGAGTCGCTCCATGATCGCCAACTCGGCGTCTTCGAGGTCGTTCTTACGTCGCGCGAGCGCGGCGAGCTCGCTCTCGAACCCCTGCGCCTCCTTCGAATTGGTGGACGCCGCGAGCCGCTGCGCGTCCCGTGCGGCACGGGCATCGACCACGGCGACGTCGGATTCGATGCGGGACAGTTCCGTGCGGAGGTCGTCACGGGCGCCCAGGCGGGTGGTGAGCTCCTGCGACAGCTGCTGACGGCGTCCGAGCAGCTCCTGGACGCGACCGGCCTGCGGCGGGTTCTTGCGGGCGTTCTCGGCCCGGCGGATCCTGGCGTCGAGCTGGGCGACCTCGACGAGGCGGCGCTGGTCTGCGGGGCTGGCTTTCACGTGTCCAACCTACCGTGGGCATCGACGCCGTGATCGGCGGGGGCTAGCATTCGACGACCGGTCCTTCCGCTGACGAAAGGCGCGCATCATGGGCGTTCTCCGTACGAAGTCCGTCGAACGGTCCATCGCCGACACCGATGAACCGGAGTTCCGGCTCAAAAAGTCGCTGACAGCACTCGACCTGACCGTCTTCGGCATCGGCGTCGTGATCGGGGCAGGGATCTTCACGCTCACCGGCCGGGCCGCCCACGAGGTCGCCGGCCCGGCGATCGTCCTGAGCTTCGCGGTGGCCGCGATCGCCTGCACCCTCGCCGCGCTCTGCTACGCGGAATTCGCCTCGACCGTGCCGGTGTCGGGGTCGGCGTACACCTTCTCGTACTCGTCACTCGGCGAGCTGTTCGCCTGGATCATCGGGTGGGACCTCATCCTCGAGATGTTCCTGGGGGCGAGCGTGGTCGCGCAGGGATGGAGCGCGTATCTCGGCACGCTTCTCGATCAGCTCGGGATGCCGATCCCGCCCGAGATCGGATACGGCGGCACCGTCGACCTCATGGCCATCCTGCTGGTGCTGGTGCTCGGCGGGCTCATGACCTTCGGCATCAAGGAGTCGCTGAGGGTGAACATGGTCCTCGTCGCCGTGAAGCTCTTCATCGTGCTGTTCGTGATCGTCGCCGGCATCCTGTTCGTGAACCCCGCCAACTGGTCGCCGTTCGTCCCCGCCCCCGCACCGACCGATGCACCGACCGGGTTGAGCCAGCCGCTGCTGCAGTTCTTCTCGGGCATCGAGCCGACCGCCTTCGGCGTGGGCGGCATCTTCGCGGGCGCTGCACTCGTGTTCTTCGCGTACATCGGCTTCGACGTCGTCGCGACGACCGCGGAGGAGACGCGCAATCCGCAGCGCGACCTGCCGATCGGCATCATCGCGTCGCTGGTGATCTGCACGCTGCTCTACTGCGCCGTCGCGCTCGTCGTCACCGGCATGGTCCCCTACCAGGACCTGGACCCCGCGGCCGCCCTGGCCAACGCGTTCGCGTTCCACGGGCAGACCTGGATGGCCACCCTGATCTCGGCCGGCGCCGTCGCCGGTCTCACGACCGTCGTGCTGACGCTCCTCATCGGTGCGACGCGCATCATCTTCGCGATGTCCCGCGATGCGCTGCTGCCGATGGGCCTCGCGAAGGTGCACCCCCGGTACCGCACGCCCTGGCTCATCTCGATCATCGTCACGATCGTGGTCGCCGTCGTCGCGGGATTCACCCCGGTCGGGCTCCTCGAGGAGATGGTGAACATCGGCACGCTCTCTGCCTTCGTGCTCGTCTCGGTCGGCGTGATCGTCCTGCGCCGCAAGCGGCCCGACCTGCCGCGCGCGTTCCGCGTGCCGTTCAACCCGTGGTTGCCCGCGCTTTCGGCGGCCATCTGCGTGTACCTGATGCTCAACCTCACCGTCGAGACCTGGCTGCGATTCCTGGTGTGGCTCGTCATCGGCTTCGCGATCTACTTCGCCTACTCGCACCGGCACTCGAAGATCGGCCAGCCCGGCTACGAGGAGTTCGCGCTGCCGCATGTCGTCTCACACCAGCGCGACGACAGCGACGACGATCCGCGGCCGGACCGGGGATGAGGACGACGGTGGGCCCTGCCGGGATCGAACCGACGACATCCACGGTGTAAACGTGGCGCTCTACCAGCTGAGCTAAAGGCCCTCGCTGTCAGTCTACGAGGTGCGTCCGTTGCGTCTCGAACTCGCTAGGCTGGCAGATGGTGCGTTGTGCACGGCTGACAAAGCCTGCCCCGCTCCGGTAGCGATTCCCTGGCACGATCTGCCAGACGACGAAAGGTCTTCTGTGACTGTCAACGATCAGGATCCGTACTCGCAGGAACCCCTCGACAGCGATCCCGATGAGACCTCCGAGTGGCAGGAGTCCCTCCAGCAGCTCGTGCAGGCGAAGGGCCACGGACGTGGCCGAGAGATCATGCTGAGCCTGCTGCAGACCTCGCACGAGCTGCAGCTGAACGTCCCGCAGGTTCCCACCACGGACTACATCAACACGATCGCCCCCGAGAACGAGCCCGAGTTCCCGGGCGACGAGGAGCTCGAGCGACGCTACCGCCGGTGGATCCGCTGGAACGCCGCGGTCACGGTGCACCGAGCGCAGCGCCCCGGCATCGGCGTCGGCGGCCACATCTCGACGTACGCCTCGTCGGCGTCGCTGTATGAAGTCGGCTTCAACCACTTCTTCCGGGGTCTGGACGACCCGAACGGCGGCGACCAGATCTTCATCCAGGGCCACGCCTCCCCCGGCATCTACGCCCGCTCGTTCCTCGAGGGGCGTCTGACATCGGAGCAGCTCGACGGCTTCCGCCAGGAGAAGTCGAAGGCGCCGAACGCGCTGCCGTCGTACCCGCACCCCCGGCTCATGCCGGAGTACTGGCAGTTCCCGACGGTCTCGATGGGTCTCGGACCGATCAACGCCATCTACCAGGCGATGACGAACAAGTACCTCACCAATCGCGGGATCAAGGACGCCGCCGACTCGCATGTCTGGGCGTTCCTCGGCGACGGCGAGATGGACGAGGTCGAGAGCCGCGGACAGCTGCAGGTCGCCGCGAACGAGGGCCTGGACAACCTGACCTTTGTCGTCAACTGCAACCTCCAGCGTCTCGACGGCCCGGTCCGCGGCAACGGCAAGATCATCCAGGAGCTCGAGAGCTTCTTCCGCGGCGCCGGCTGGAACGTCATCAAGGTCGTGTGGGGCAGCGGCTGGGACGAGCTGCTCGCGAAGGACACGGACGGCGCGCTCGTGCACCTCATGAACACGACGCCCGACGGTGACTTCCAGACCTACCGCGCCGAGGACGGCGCGTTCATCCGCGAGCACTTCTTCGGGCGCGACGAGCGCACCGCGGCCCTCGTGAAGGACTGGTCGGACGACGACATCTGGGGCAAGCTGCGCCGTGGCGGCCTCGACTACCGCAAGGTCTACGGCGCCTACAAGGCAGCCACCGAGCACAAGGGCCAGCCCACCGTCATCCTCGCGAAGACGATCAAGGGCTACGGGCTCGGTCATCACTTCGAGGGTCGCAACGCGACCCACCAGATGAAGAAGATGACGCTCCAGGACCTCAAGTACTTCCGGGACTCCATGCGGATCCCCATCTCGGACGCGCAGCTGGACGAGAACCCGTACCTGCCCCCGTACTACAACCCGGGCAGCAACGACGAGACGATCCAGTACATGCTGGAGCGCCGCCGCGCGCTCGGCGGCTTCCTGCCGGAGCGCCGCACGCACCACGTCGGCCTGCAGCTGCCCGGCGACGAGGCGTACGCACTGCCGAAGAAGGGCTCGGGCACGCAGGAGATCGCCACCACGATGGCGTTCGTCCGGCTGCTCAAGGATCTGCTCCGGGCGAAGGACTTCGGCCACCGCATCGTGCCGATCATTCCCGACGAGGCGCGCACGTTCGGCATGGACGCGTACTTCCCGACGGCGAAGATCTACAACCCGCACGGCCAGAACTACACCTCCGTCGACCGCGAGCTGCTGCTGGCGTACAAGGAGAGCCCGCAGGGCCAGATCATCCACGTCGGCATCAACGAGGCCGGCGCCGTGGCGGCGTTCACCGCCGCGGGCACCTCGTATGCCACGCACGGCGAGCCGCTGATCCCGGTGTACGTCTTCTACTCGATGTTCGGGTTCCAGCGCACCGGCGACGCGCAGTGGGCGGCGGGCGACCAGATGGCACGCGGCTTCATCATCGGCGCGACGGCGGGACGCACCACGCTCACCGGCGAGGGACTGCAGCACGCCGACGGCCATTCGCCGCTGCTGGCCTCCACCAACCCGGCGACGCTGTCGTACGACCCGGCCTACGGCTACGAGATCGCGCACATCGTCCGCTCGGGCATCGAGCGCATGTACGGCGGCAACCACCCCGACCCGAACGTCATGTACTACCTCACGGTGTACAACGAGCCGCTGGTGCAGCCGGCGGAGCCGGAAGGGGTGGACGTCGACGGCATCGTGCGCGGCATCCACCGCATCTCGACCGCGGAGGGCGAAGGCCCGAAGGCGCAGATCCTCGCGTCCGGCGTCGGGGTGCCGTGGGCGCTCGAAGCGCAGCAGCTGCTGCGCGAGGACTGGGGCGTGCAGGCGGATGTCTGGTCGGTGACCTCGTGGAGCGAGCTGCGCCGCGACGGTCTGGCGGCGGATGAGCACAACTTCCTCCACCCGGAAGAAGAGGCACGCACCGCGTACCTCACCGACAAGCTGAAGGATGCCGCCGGCCCGGTCGTCGCGGTGAGCGACTTCATGCACGCGGTGCAGGATCAGATCCGTCCGTGGGTGCCGAACCGGTTCGCGACCCTCGGCGCCGACGGCTTCGGGTTCTCGGACACGCGAGCCGCCGCCCGTCGCTTCTTCAAGATCGACGGTCCGTCGGTCGTCGTCCGCACGCTGCAGTCGTTGGCCGAAGAGGGCGTGGTCGACCGCAGCCTCGCGGCACAGGCGATCCAGAAGTACCGCCTGCACGATGTGACGGCCGGAACGAGCGGGAACGCGGGCGGCGAGAGCTGACCCGCCGATGGGCAGGCCCACCGAGGTGATGGACAAGACCGAGACGCTCGCCTGGTTGCGACGCATCTCGGGCGACCTCGCCACCGTCACCATCAAGCGTCTCGATGACACGCTGCCCTGGTACGCCGAGATGCCACCGGCCCGCCGCTCCGCGGTCGGGCTGGTGGCACAGGCCGGCATCACCTCGTTCATCCAGTGGTACGACGATCCCGAGTCGACCCCGTGGATCGCCGCCGACATCTTCGCCGCCGCTCCTCGCGAGCTGCTGCGGAGCGTGAGTCTCACGCAGACGCTGCAGCTGATCCGGGTGACGGTCGAGGTCACCGAGGAGCGGGTCGCCGGCAAAGGCGAGCATCTGCGCGAGGCGATCCTGCTGTACTCGCGCGAGGTCGCCTTCGCCGCGGCGGACGTGTACGCCCGCGCGGCGGAGGCCCGGGGCCTCTGGGATGCGCGGCTCGAGGCGCTGGTGGTGGACTCCATCCTCACGGGAGAGGCCGACGAGGAGCTGCCGAGCCGCATCGCCGCGCTCGGCTGGCACGGTCACGGCGAGGTCGCGGTGCTGGTGGGCACCACTCCCCCCCAGTTCGACGTCGACCAGCTGCGGCGCACGGCACGCAAGCTCGGCGTCGACGTGCTGATCGGGGTGCAGGGCTCTCGCCTCGTGCTGGTCGTGGGGCGCGCCGACCTGTCGGCGATCGCCGACGACGCCGTGGTCGACCTGCCCTTCGCGGAGATCGCGCGGCGGCTCGAACCCGGATTCGGTGCCGGCTACCTCGTGCTCGGTCCCACGGTGCCCGCACTCGTGGACGCGAGCCAGAGTGCCCGGGCGGCGCTTGCCGGCTTCGCGGTCGCGAGGGCGTGGCGCCACGCCCCGCGCCCGGTCGAGGCCGATGACCTGCTCCCCGAGCGCGCCCTCGCCGGCGACCCCCTCGCGAAGATCACCCTCGTGGATCGCATCTACCGGCCGCTGCAGGCGCACAGCGCCGACCTGGTCACGACGCTGTGGGCCTACCTCGACAACGGGCGATCGCTCGAGGCGACCGCCCGCGAGCTGTTCGTGCACCCCAACACCGTCCGCTACCGGCTCAAGCGCGTGTCCGAGGTGATCGGCTGGGATGCCACGGGACCCCGCGAGGCGCTGATCCTGCAGACCGCGCTCATCCTCGGCTCCATCGGGACGGATGCCGCCCGCCGACGCCCGCCGACGCCTCGGCGCGGCGCCGTCTGACGTCGTCGCCGGCCCGACGTGTGGACCTTGCACAAAGGCATCCGTCATTCTTGTGACGGTGTCGCCAGAACCACCCTCCAGATCCTTGACAGGATGGAACGGTGAGAATCGCGGTATTCCCAGGGCAAGGCTCCCAGTCCCCCGGCTTCCTGACACCCTGGCTCGACGCGGACGGCTCAGCCGATCGCCTCGCGCAGTACTCCGAGTGGTCGGGCGTCGACCTCGTGGCCGCCGGCACGGAGTGGGATGCGGACCGCATCCGCGACACGCAGGTGGCCCAGCCCCTCATCGTCGCCGCGAGCCTGCTGTCATGGAACGCGCTCCCCGAGCGTGAGCGCATCGCCGGCGTCGCAGGTCACTCCGTCGGCGAGTTCGCCGCAGCCGCCGCGGCCGGCGTCCTCAGCGAGCAGACCGCGCTGACGCTCGTCGGCATCCGCGGCCGCGCGATGGCCGAGGCCGCCGCCGCTGCCGAGACGGGTATGAGCGCGGTGATCGGCGGCGACGAGGCAGCCGTCGTCGCACGCCTCGACGAGCTCGGCCTCGCGCCGGCCAATTACAACGGCGGCGGCCAGCTCGTCGTCGCCGGCGCGCTCGACGCGCTTCAGGCACTCGCGGCGGCGCCGGTCGCCGGCACGCGGGTGATTCCCCTCCAGGTGGCGGGGGCCTTCCACACCCGGTACATGGCGCCGGCCGTCGAGACGCTGCGCGCCGCCGCTGCCGAGGTCGCGGCATCAGATCCGGGCATTCGGCTCTGGACCAACCGCAACGGCTCAGCAGTGGCGTCGGGCCGTGATTTCGTCGACCTGCTCGTCGACCAGGTCGCCTCGCCGGTGCGCTGGGATCTCTGCATGTCGTCCTTCGCCGATGCGGGTGTGTCGGGCATCGTGGAGCTGTCCCCCGCCGGAACGCTCGTCGGGCTCGCCAAGCGCGCGCTCCGCGGGGTACCGACGGTCGCCGTCAAGACGCCCGCTGACCTGGACGCCGCCACCGCCCTGGTGGCCGTCGACGCATGACCGGAGTATCCGAATGACCCCCATCCTCGTCCAGCCCACCGGTGTCGCCCACACGCGCATCTACGCGTACGGCGCCGCCCGTGGCGAGATCGCCGTGCCGAACGACGACCTGATCGGTCCGATCGATTCGAGCGACGAGTGGATCCGCCAGCGCACCGGCATCGTCACGCGCGCGCGTGCGGTGGCTGGGACGGATGCCATCGACCTGGCGACGGATGCTGCTCGCGAGGCGATCGAGCGCTCCGGCGTCGACCCGTCGCAGGTGGACGCCGTCATCGTGGCGACCATCAGCAACCCGAAGCAGACGCCCTCGGTCTCGGCGATCGTGGCAGACCGCGTGGGGGCGAATCCCGCCGCCGCATACGACCTGAACGCCGCATGCGCGGGCTTCGCCTACGGCGTCGCGCAGGCGGACGCCCTCATCCGTGCGGGCGCCGCACACTACGCGGTGGTCATCGGCACCGAGAAGCTCAGCGACGTCGTCGATCCGACTGACCGCAGCATCTCATTCCTCCTCGGTGACGGCGCGGGCGCAGTGGTGATCGGCCCGAGCGACGCGCCCGGGATCGGCCCGACGGTGTGGGGCTCGGACGGCTCCAAGGCCGACGCGGTGGGCATGAACCACTCGCTGACCGAGTTCCGCGACGGCATCGCCCCCTGGCCCACGCTGCGCCAGGAGGGCCCCACGGTCTTCCGCTGGGCCGTGTGGGAGATGGTGAAGGTCGCGCGTCAGGCGCTCGAGGCTGCGGGGGTCGAGGCATCCGACCTCGCCGCCTTCGTGCCCCACCAGGCCAACATGCGCATCATCGACGAGTTCGCCAAGCAGCTGAAGCTGCCCGACACGGTGCTGATCGGTCGCGACATCGAGACCACCGGCAACACCTCCGCCGCATCGATCCCACTCGCCACCCACCGGCTGCTCGAGGAGCACCCCGAGCTCAGCGGCGGCCTCGCACTGCAGATCGGCTTCGGTGCCGGCCTCGTGTTCGGCGCGCAGGTGGTGGTGCTCCCCTGACCCGGCGGAGCCCGACCCTAGACTGAGACGGCCCGTTCGGGCCCCCCGCAAACCCCTAGAAAACAGGAGAACCCCATGGCATTCACCAACGACGAGGTCCTCGCCGGACTCGCGGAGCTCATCACCGACGAGACCGGCATCTCGGCCGACGAGGTCGCCCTCGAGAAGTCGTTCACGGACGACCTCGACATCGACTCGATCTCGATGATGACGATCGTCGTCAACGCCGAGGAGAAGTTCGGCGTCACCATCCCCGACGACGAGGTCAAGAACCTCAAGACCGTCGGCGACGCCGTCACCTTCATCACGTCGAACCAGGCGTAAACCCCCCGGTGGGGGCCGCGGCCCCCACCGGCGCATCCACGAGGATTCACAACGACATGAGCAACTCCCGCATCGTCGTGACCGGCATCGGTGCATCGTCGCCGCTGGGCGGCACGGCACCCGAGAGCTGGTCCGCGCTCCTGGAGGGCGTCTCCGGCGCCCGCACCCTCGAGTACGACTGGGTCGAGCAGTACCAGTTGCCGGTGAGCTTCGCCGCAGAGGCGAAGGTGCGCCCCGACACCGTGCTCGAGCGTCCCATCGCCAAGCGCCTCGACCCTTCGTCGCAGTTCGCGCTCGTCGCGGCGATGGAGGCGTGGGCCGACGCCGGCAGCCCCGAGATCGACCCGGAGCGGCTCGGCGTCGACTTCGCCACCGGCATCGGCGGGCTGCACACGCTGCTCGACGGGTGGGACACGCTGCGCGAGAAGGGCCCGCGCCGCGTTCTGCCGATGACGGTCCCCATGCTCATGCCGAACGCGGCTGCCGGAAACCTCTCCCTCCACTTCAACGCCCGCGCCTATGCGCGCACCGTCGCGAGCGCCTGTGCGTCGAGCACGGAGTCGATCGTCAACGCGATCGAGCACATCCGCGCCGGCTATGCCGACGTCGTCATCGCCGGCGGTACCGAGTCCGTCATCCACCCGGTGACCATCGCCGCGTTCTCCTCGATGCAGGCGCTGTCCCGTCGCAACGACGACCCCGCGACCGCGTCGCGGCCCTGCAGCGTGGACCGTGACGGCTTCGTCATGGGCGAGGGTGCGGCGGTGCTGATCCTCGAGACCGAAGAGCACGCCCGGGCGCGCGGTGCGAAGATCTACGCTGTCGCGGCAGGCGGCGGCGTCACCGCGGACTCGTACCACATCACCGCGAATGATCCCGAGGGCCTGGGGGCTTCGCGCGCCGTGCGCCTCGCGCTCGAGATGGCGGATGCCTCGCCCGACGACGTGACGCACATCAACGCGCACGCCACCTCGACGCCTGTCGGCGACCCGAACGAGTACACCGCCCTGCGCTCGGTCTTCGGCGACCGTATCGACGAGATCCCGGTGTCGGCCACCAAGGCATCGACCGGCCACCTGCTCGGCGGCACCGGTGCGCTCGAGGCGATCTTCACCGTGCTGGCACT
Organism: Microbacterium sp. B35-30; assembly: GCF_010634855.1. Classification (GTDB taxonomy): domain Bacteria; phylum Actinomycetota; class Actinomycetes; order Actinomycetales; family Microbacteriaceae; genus Microbacterium. Next base: position 200,031 of record NZ_MWLQ01000011.1, read on the forward strand.
GCAGGAGCGGGTCGCTCCCCCGACCATCAACCTGACGACGCAGGATCCCGCGGTGCCGTTCCGCATCTCGAGCGCGCCCGCGCCGCTGGGCGACGGGCCGCACCTCGCGATCAGCAACTCGTTCGGCTTCGGCGGTCACAACGCGGTCGCGGCATTCGCCTCGATCTGAGGCCTCGGTCGCAGCCGCTGCGATGCAACGAAGACGCCCCCGGGACCCTGCGACGAGCTCAGGGACCAGACCGGGGGCGTCTGTCGTGCCAGGCGGTGGTTCGCGGTCCCGCTGCCCGGGATTCATGGCCTCCGAGCCTCGGTAGTGGCGCCCCGCGCCGCCTGCGTCTGTGTTCAGCCGACTTTGTGCAGCCAGACGACGGTCGCGTCGTCGCTCGCGTGCCGGAACGCCTCGAGCTCCTCGTCCCAGGCGGCGCCGAGGGCGATGTCGAGCTCGCGACGCAGTTCGAATGCGTCGCCGCCGGCGATCTCCATGGCGTAGCGGATGCGGTCCTCGCCGATGACGACATTGCCGGCGCTGTCGGTCTGCGCATAGTGGATGCCGAGCCCCGGCGTGTGCAGCCAGCGGCCGCCGTCGCTGCGGGGGGTGGGATCCTCGGTGACCTCGAAGCGCAGATGCTCCCAGCCGCGGATCGCTGTCGCAAGCGCCGAACCGGTGCCGGCCGGGCCCTCCCAGTAGAACTCCGCCCGGCGGCTGCCGGTGAGAACCGGCTGATCTGCCCATTCGAAGCTGACCGCTCGACCCAGCGCTCGTCCGACTGCCCACTCGAGGTGCGGGCACAACGCTCTTGGCGCGGAGTGGATGAAGATCACCCCACGCGCCTTTTGTGTCGCCATGATCTCTCCGTTCGTCAGGTGCGTCTTCCCCTACGACCTGTGAAGGTGTTCATGACGTGCTGTTCGGTTGTGCTGCCGCCCATTATTGCCGAGAGGGCGGGGGAATCACAAGAGTGTGATTTCCCCGCCCTTCCGGTCGGAGATGCGGAGGCTCAGGCCTCGCTCATCGCCTGGACTTCGACCTTGCCCTTGGCCGCGTAGTACGCGGCGCGAGCGGCATCGCGACGCGCCTGCTCCGCCTGGCCGGCGTCGAGCACGTCCTGCGGCACGTCGACGTACTCGGTCGTCGGCTTGCCGTGGTACTTCTCGATGTAGGCGTCGAGCTCGGGGCCGGACTCCCACGACGTGATGAGGCAGTAGCGCGGCTCTTCACCGTTGTGATGCACGGCGTGCCACAGCCGCTGCGTGTCGACGATGAGCTGAGCGCCGGCGGGCAGTGCCACGCGGTACTCGATGCTCGGGTCGGTGCGGTTCTCGCGCAGCACGAAGTAGCTGGTCTTGTCGTCGGTGAGGTTGAAGAAGCCGCGCACGACCCAGCCCGTGCCGTCCGGGTTGAGTCGGTTGTTGTCGTCCTGGTGCAGGTTGTACAGCGCGTCGGCGTACGTGTTGGGCTGCAGCTCGATGACACGGCAACGCCCGACGTTCGCGCCGGGCTCCTGTGCGCGGCGCGTCATCTCCGGCGCCTTCTCGACCTGAGAGGGGATCCAGACGCCGTCCTTGTCGGTGCGCGGGGGCGTGTGGTTCCAGAACCCGTTGCACTCGATCTCGCCCTTGGCGGATGCGAGCGGCGCGAACCGGGTGTCACCCGACGACTTCCAGTCGACGTATTCGATGGAGAGCCATTCCTTCGGGTCGAGCTCCCGATCGTAGGAGTCGAGGACCACGAAGCCGGTCTCATCGAGAGCGGCAGACTTGATGTAACCCATGACGAATCATGCCTTTCGGTCAGTGAGCCAGCACGTTTTAACAGGCTCAACTTAGGCAAGCCTACATCGGGCCCCCGAAGCGGCCCGTGGACCGCGCCGTGAATAACCGGCGCACGCCGGCGGCGCCGGGTCGGCGGGGTGCACCGCCTTTAGACTGGACAGGCCATGGTCACTGCCACGAATGTCGACGCCACTGCGGTCAACACCATCGGATGGCTCTCGGCCGCGGACTGGACGATCGTCGTTCCGGTCTACCAGCGGCAGTACCGGTGGGACATCGGCGGGTGCGAGCAGCTGCTCTCGGACATCCGCGCGGTGGCCGATCTCGATGATCGCCACATGCACTTCATCGGCTCGATCCTCTCGTCGGCAAGCGGCGCAGGCGAGGAAGCCGAGCTTGTGCTCATCGACGGCCAGCAGCGCACGACGACCCTCATGCTGCTCGTCGCGGCCCTGCACCACACTGTTCGTGAGACCGATACCGATCTCGCCGACCAGCTGCAGCGCGTGCTGGTGCACTCGCACGACGCGACGCGCACCAAGCTGCGACCGCATCGGGCCTGGGCGTCCGTCTTCGAGCGCGTGGTGCTCGATCTGCCGCTGCCGCCCGACGAGCAGCGCGACTCGCGGTTCGACGACAACTACGCGTTCTTCCGCAGTCAGATCAGCCTCGACGAGGCACCCCACATCTGGCGCGGCCTGCAGAAGCTCGAGCACGTGGCGATCACGCTGGGCGCCGGCGCCAATGCGCAGCAGATCTTCGAAAGCCTCAACTCCACCGGCGAACCGCTGCGCGACCACGAGCTGATCCACAACTACGTGCTGATGGGCCTCAATCATGCCGAGCAGCGTGAGATCGAAGCCGAGTACTGGCAGGCCATCGAGCAGAACACCGGCGACGCCATCGCCGCGTTCTGGCGGCAGTACCTGGTCATGACAACCGGCCGTGAGGTGACGGTCGTCGGCGGACGCGGCGTGTACGAGGCGTTCCGGCACGAGTTCCCCCGGCTGGAGTTCGCCGACCTGGTGCGTCACGCCGACGAATGGCGTGAGCTGTCCCGGGTGTATCGCGTGCTGTTGCACCCGAGCGAGGCCCCGGATGCTGAGCTCGCGCGCGAGTTGTCGTACCTCAGCACGTTCGGCACGGGGATGTACCCGCTCGTCATGCGCGTGTACCGCGACTTCGAGTTGGGCGCCGTCGCCCGCGAGGAGCTCATCGAGACACTCGAGATGGTGCAGTCGCTGCTGGTGCGCCGCTCGATCGTCGGCACGGGCGTCGAGCGACTGGTCGCGCGTCTGTGCCGTGCGCGCGAACAGGGCAGGGACGCACTGGTGTCGGCGATCTCCCGCATCACCCCCTCGGACGAGCGCGTCGCTGTGGCGCTGAAGTACTCCGAGCTGCCCCACGCGTCGTATGTGCTGGGCCGTCTCGCCGGGGTCGACGGAGCCGGCGGCCTCGATGTCGAGCACATCTTCCCGATCGCGCCCGGCGACGCGTGGTCGGGCGACGGTGTGCGCGCGTGGGCCTCGTACAGCGAAGATGAGCAGAACAGCCATCGCGCCCTCGCGAACACCATCGGCAACCTCACAGTGCTCGAGGAGGACCTCGCGCTGCGCGCCTTCGACCGCTCGTTCCCTGAGAAGCGTGCGCTCTACGCCCGCAGTGCCGTCGGGACGACAGCCGCACTCGCCGAACTTCCCGCCTGGGGAACCGCCGCGATCTCCCAGCGGTCGACGCAGCTGACCGAGCGCTTCGTCAAGGTGTGGAAGCGCCCCGGCGGGCCGGCGATCGACGACGACGGTCTGACCCCCATCCTCGACGCCGTGCGCCGGCGCGGCTGGCCGCCGGGATGGCACCGCGAGTGGTCGTACGTGGAGTACTGCGGCGAGCATTGGGAGGTACCGGACGTCAAATACCTCTTCAACCGCGTCTTCAAGCGACTGTGGGCCGACGCGCGTGAAGCCGTCGTCGCATACAGCGCGCGACGTGGCGGCCCGGTGTACACGGCGCAGTCGTGGAATGGCCAGTGGGATCGGCTCGACGATGAGCACTCGCTCTACATGGGCTGGGACTCCAGCTACATGCTGAGCGCCGTGCAGGGCGTCCTGGAGGAGGCCGGCCTCGCACCCGAGGTGTTCGTCAAGTACTCGTACATCGGCAACGCGATGTGAAGGGGACGGATGCCTCACACCGAGGCATCCGTCCCCTTCATCGTGGGTCGCGCGGGCGTCACTCGAACGTGACGGCGGCGTTCTCGTTGTTCAGCACGATCACCGGAGTGATCGACGGATGACCCGCCGCCTGGATCTTCGCCAGGTCGAAGCGGAGCAGCGGCGTGCCGGCTGTGACTTTCTGGCCCTTCTCGACCAGTGTCTGGAAGCCGTCACCCTTCATGCCGACGGTGTCGATGCCGACGTGGATGAGCAGCTCCGTGCCGTCGCCCAGCACGAGCGCCACGGCGTGGCTGCTGTCGAACGTCGCCCCGATAGTGCCGTCGGCGGGAGCGACCACCGTGTCGCCGGTCGGCTCGATCGCGACGCCCGGCCCCATGATGCCCTGCGCGAAGGTCGGATCGGGTACCGCGGACAGCGGCACCACCCGTCCCTCGAGCGGCTGGCGCAGCCTCACGGTCGTGGTGGCCGGGGTGTCGGTGAGCACCGCGGTGGAGCCCGCGGCGGGAGCGATGGATGGTTCCGGCGCGGCGCCAGCCGGCACCGCGACCTCTCCCGCGATGATCTGCTCCATCGCGTCCTTCACGAACTGCACGTTCGTTCCGTAGACGACCTGCACCGATTTGCCGCCGGGCTTCATCGTGCCCGCCGCCCCGGCGCGCTTGAGAGCGGTTTCGTCGACCTTGCTCGGGTCGTCGATCTCCATCCGCAATCGTGTGGCGCAGTTCTCGAGTTCGAGGATGTTCGCTTTTCCTCCGAGTGCATCGATGAAGCGGCTGCCGGTGATGAGGTACTTGTCGTCGGCTGCGTGCGTGTCGTACTCGGTGCCCTCGCCGAGGATGTCGTCATCCTCGCGCCCGGGGGTCTTCAGGTTGAACCGCTTGATGAAGAAGTAGAACACCCCGAAGTAGATGAAGAACCAGAACACGCCCATCACCGGGATGAGCCAGGGGTTCTGCGCCATCGGGTTCATCCAGTTGAGCACGAGGTCGACGAACCCGGCCGAGAACCCGAAGCCCATGCGCACCGGCAGTATCTGACTGATCGCCATCGAGATGCCGGTGAACAGCGCGTGCGTGACGTACAGGACCGGGGCCAGGAACATGAAGGCGAACTCGAGCGGCTCCGTCACGCCGACGAAGAACGACGAGATGGCGCCGGCGAGCAGGATGCCGTAGGCGAGCTTCTTGCGCGTGGTCCTGGCCGTCAGGTACATCGCGAGGGCCGCACCGGGCAGACCGAACATCATGATGGGGAAGAACCCGGTCATGTACTGGCCGGTGACCCCGTAAGTGCCTTCGCCGGAAAGGAAGTTGTTGAGGTCGTTGATGCCGGCGACGTCGAACCAGAACACGGAATTGAGTGCGTGGTGCAAGCCCACGGGTATGAGCAGCCGGTTCAGGAAGCCGTAGATGCCGGTGCCGAAGGGGCCAAGCGTGACGATCCACTCGCCGAAGGTGACGAGTCCGCCGTAGACCCACGGCCAGACGAAGTACAGCACGATGGCGACGACGAGCGAGATGCCCGCCGTGACGATCGCGACCGAGCGCTTGCCCGAGAAGAACGACAGCGCGTCCGGCAGCCTGGTGTCTTTGAAGCGGTTGTAGCAGAACGCGCCGATCAGGCCGCAGATGATGCCGATGAAGACGTTCTGCACCCTCAGGAAGGAGGGGTCGACCTCGTTGACGTCGGCCACGCCGGTGTAGAGCGCCACCGTTTCCGGCTTGAGGAGCGTCGTCACCACGAGCCAGGACACGAGTCCCGCCAGCGCCGAGGTGCCGTCGGACTTCTGGGCCATCCCCAGCGCGATGCCGACGGCGAACAGCAGCGCCATGTTGTCGAGCAGGGATCCGCCGGCAGCGCCGAGGAACGCCGACACGATGTTGGGGCTCTTGCCGCCATTGCTGATCCAGAATCCGAGGCCCGAAAGGATCGCGGCCACCGGCAGCACCGCCACCGGGAGCATGATCGATCTACCGAGCCGTTGCAGGAACTTCATTGTTCGCCTCCCAGGCGCAAGGGACAGTTGCTGCCGCTGACGCTACACGCAACAACCAGTGCGCCAACAGGTCCCTCCCTCCGAAAGTAAGGGGTGCGAACGAATTGCCTTCGGTGGCGTGGGCCACCCACAGGTGCGTTCTCGACGACACCCGTTCTCCGAGTGGAAGACCGCCGCAACCCTTCGGGCAGCGGCGGTCTTCCACTCGTAGGGCGGGTGGGACTTGAACCCACGATCGTCGGGTTATGAGCCCGCTGCCTTGACCAGCTTGGCCACCGCCCCCGGGCACCGAGTGCGCAGACGAGCCTACCGGTCCGTCTCGACGTGCGCGCGTCAGTGGTGGTCGGTGTCGTCGAGGCGGTCCTTGACCGGCGGCTCGGGCCACACCTTAGCAACGGCCTCGGTGACCTTGACCGAGCCGGTGCGCGGGTGCGCGGCATCCATCGTCTCGCCGTTGCTCCCACGCTGGATCGGCAGCTCTTGGCTCTCGCTGAGCACCTGCGGATGGTGGCGCGCCAGCTGGAACACTCCCCACACCGCGATCGCACCGACCACGGCGAACGAGATGTAGACCCAGAGTGGAGCGCCGGCGACCTCCTGCAGCACCGTCAGACCGATGATGATGGCCACGATGGGGTCGATGACAGTGAGACCGGCGACGACCAGGTCGGGCGGACCCGAGGCGTACGCGCTCTGCACGAAATAGGCCCCGATGATGGCGCCGATGATCAGGGCGGCCAGGCACGCGAACGTCAGCCAATCGAAGTTGTCGTCTTTGATCCGCTCGATGACCACCTTGGCCAGCGTCGCGACGAAACCGTAGATGACCCCGGCCGCGGTGATGTAGAAGAGAGCGCCGATGCGCTTGCGTAGCCAGATCCAGAACCCCGCGAACACCAGCGTGACGACCACCAGGAGCACCAGGATCGTGATCAGCTGCCCGTTCGACACGGGCTTCTCGGTCGCGAACAGGGCGGCGATGGTGACGAAGATGAAGATGCCGCCGACGCACGCGCCGATCGCGATGAGGGAGCGCTTCGTGGGCTTGTGCCCACTGATCTGCGCATTGAGGAGGGTCGTGATGACGAGGGCCACCGCTCCCAGCGGCTGCACGACGATGAGCGGTGCGAAGAAGAGGGCAGACAGCTGGCAGACGATCGCCAGGCCCAGCATCACGGTGCCGATCACCCACGAAGGACGGGCGAGCAGCTTCAGCAGATGACTCGGCCCCAGCCCCTCGCTGGAGTGGCCGCCACTGAGGCTCTCGACCTTCGTCACGCCACGGTGCTGGTACTGGGCGCCGAACGACATGAACACCGCGCCCAGCAGGGCGAGCGGGATGCCGATCAGGATGCCGGGGTTCTGGAACGCGCCGACGAGCTGATCGCCGACATCCTCGAGTTCCACCGCAGTCCAGACCACGTATCGACACTAGCCGCAGGCGCCGGTCGATAGGCTCAAGGCGTGGCTGTTCTCCCGATTCGCATCATGGGCGATCCCGTCCTGCACTCCCCCGCATCCCCCGTCGAAGAGATCACGGACGAGATCCGCACGCTGGTCGCCGACATGTTCGAGACGATGGATGCCGCACCCGGCGTCGGGCTCGCCGCCCCTCAGGTCGGTGTGCCGCTGCGCATCTACACGTACAACTACGCTGACGACGACGGTGCGCCCTGGCGCGGGGTGGTCATCAACCCCGAGCTGTGGATGCGACCGCTCGACCCGGGCGCACCAGATCCCGACGACGAAGCCGAAGGCTGTCTCTCGTTCCCGGGCGAACGATTCCCGCTGCGTCGCTCGGACGAAGTGCTCGTGACCGGTTCCGATCTCGACGGGGCGCCCGTGGAGATTCGTGTCGGCGGGTGGCGGGCACGCATCATGCAGCACGAATTCGACCACCTCGACGGGATCCTGTACGTCGATCGTCTCGACGACGGCGACTGGAAGACCGTGCAGAAGATCGCCCGCAAGCGCGGGTGGGGCCGGCCCGGCAGTGCCTGGACTCCCGGAGTGGACGACATCGACGCCTGACGCTCAGGCAGGTATATCGTCGCTGCGGCGGTTCTGACGGTCGACCCACCGACGCAGCTCGGCGTCGGCTCCGGGCGGCGCCTGTGCGATGACGTTCATCCCCTGCCGCACGAGGGTGGTGCCGGTCTGCAGCGGCCCCCACACCCGGGCGGTGGTCAGCTCGCCGGTGTCGACGTCGCGTACCTGCACCTGCGTGGTGTCGGTGGCCTTGCGTGACCCCGCCCTGCCCGCGACGTGCTGCACGACCAGCACCGGAAGGCCGTGGGCCGCGGCGGTGGCGATGACCGAGTCGAGATCGTGCGCGGCCCACTGACTGCGGATCCCGCGCGCCGTCCACAGCGCGACCACCACGACCGCGATCGTCGCGACACCCGTCGGAACAAGCCAGCAGCTGACGACCGCGAGAGCCAGCGACCACACCAGAACGCCACGCACCGCGAGCAGGATCGCCGCGATCGAGGGCACCAGTGCGAGGAAGAGCCAGGGCGCCGGAACCGAGAACGGGAACATCCACGGGTCTCCGCCCATCAGCACCACGAGGCCGACCCACGCGACCGCCGCCGCGAACACCGCCAGCGCAGCCAGCAGCGGCACAGCGCGGTAGATCGGCGCCGGCGCGGGGACGCCGCCCTCGACCGCCAGCAGCGGCGAGGCCTTCGCGCGACCCGCCATGTGCACCCCTCGATCTGATCCCGGAGACGAAGAAAGCCTCGGGGGTGGAGCCCCGAGGCCTTCGCTCCCCCACTTGGACTCGAACCAAGAACCTATCGGTTAACAGCCGATTGCTCTGCCAATTGAGCTATGGAGGAATGGTCCGCACTTTCGCGCGGGCAACCAGACCATACTAGCAAAGCCCAGCCCGTGCTCACGACCACGGCAGGGCTTTCATGAGCTCACGAGACGCCTGTCGGCCTCGCCGCTCGGCGTCCACAGCAGGTTCTGCGTGCCATGTCCGTACGCGACCGCATGCCCTGCGCGGAGCACGAGCACGTCCGCATCCAGCTCGTTCACGACGTCCCGCTCGTTGGTGACGATGAGCGCCGCCATGTCGAGCTCACGGCGGCGCCGCAGCACGGCCTCGCGTGCCGCCTTGCGCACCTCGACGTCCATGTTCGCGAAGGGCTCGTCGGCGATCAGCACACGCGGCTGCAGAACGAGAGCGCGCGCCAGCGCGACGCGCTGGCGCATGCCGGCGCTCAGCTCGTACGGATATTTTGCGGCCGCGCCGAGCGGGAGCATCAGCTCGTCCAGCAGGGACGCCACCCGCACCGCGAGGGCACGTGCGCTCACGCGGCGGTCGCGGCTGGTGATCGGTTCGCCGATCAGGTCGGCCACCGTGAGGCGCGCCGGCAGCCGGGCGCCCGCCGACTGCGGGAGGTGGCCGGCGTAGTACGTCAACTGGCGATGCGCGCGGCCCGGATGCCGCACCGAGATTCCTTCGACGAGCGCGTGTCCGCCCACCACAGCGAGGCCCGCCTCGTCGGCGCCTGCCAGCACCGTGGCGAGCGAGGACTTGCCTGAGCCGGTTGGGCCCATCAGAGCGAGGATGCCACCGTGGGGCAGCCGGAACGAGACGCCGTCGACGACCCGCTGGGACTCACCTCCGCGGCCGCCACGACGGGCGATCGAAAGATCGGAGCAGTCGATCGCGACATCCGCGTCTCTTCGGCGAGCCATCTGTTCATCCTGCCCTGGGAGCGACCTCGACGCCAGCCGGGACGCGCGGATCAGGACGCTTCGTCGACGAGCGCCTGGCGTCGTGCGTCGAGCTCGCGCAGGCGCAGGCGGATGCTGCGTCCCTCTTCGGATGCCGCCGGCACACGCTGGATCGCACCGAGGAGTTCGGCCTTCTCCCGATCGAAGCGCCGCAGGACGAGGCGGCGCGCGAGATCTCCTGCCGATGTCACCGCCGCATCATCGCTCAGCGCCGGGAAGTCGCCCGCGAGCAGCTCTGCGGCGAGCGACCGATACGGCTCGCGCACGGTGGCGACGGCATCCGCCGACCAGCCCGGCCGCTGCATCCCGGGTGCCTCGCGGATGGCGACGCGCACCGCGTCGAGCGCGGAGTTGCGGAACGGCTGCTCGAGCGCCCGTTCGATGAGGGTCGCGTCCATGCGGTGCCCGAACTGCAGCACGCCCATCAGCGCGTCCCGCTCCAGCCCGACCTCGGGGGTGCGGGGAAGTGTCGCGAGTGTGACGCGCAGCGCGCCGTCGGCGGCGGGCTCCGCCGGTGGCGCTCCGGGGGCGGAGTCGCGCCGGTTCCCGCCACCACGGCCCGCGCGTTCGACCTCGCGGCGCACGTCTTCCGTGTCCATGCCGAGTCGACGCGCGAGCACCCGCACGTACTCGGGCTGCAGGAGCGGGTCGCGCAGCTCGGCGACGACCGGTGCGGCCGAGCGCAGCGCGCCCACACGGCCCTCGACACTTGCGAGATCGAAGCCCGAGATGCGCTGATCGATCACGAACTCGACCATGGGCACCTTGGTCTCGAGCAGCGCGCGAACCGCGCCGTCCCCTCGGGCGAGGCGCAGGTCGCACGGGTCGAGTCCCTCGGGACCGGTGGCGACGTACGTCTGCGCGTTGAACCGCTTGGCGTCGGCGAAGGCGCGCAGCGCCGCCTTCTGCCCTGCGGCATCGGGATCGAAGGTGAAGACGACCTCCCCGGCGGTGGAGTCGTCGCCCATGACGCGGCGGAGCACCGTGATGTGGTCGGAGCCGAAGGCGGTGCCGCACGTGGCGATCGCGGTCGTGATGCCGGCGAGGTGGCAGGCCATCACGTCCGTATAGCCCTCGACGACCACGACACGGTGCTGGCGGGAGACCTCGCGCTTGGCGAGATCGAGTCCGTAGAGCACCTGCGCCTTCTTGTAGATGGTCGTCTCGGGCGTGTTGAGGTACTTGGGGCCGTTGTCGTCGTCGTAGAGCCGGCGTGCGCCGAACCCGATCACCTGACCGGTGACGTCGCGGATGGGCCAGACCACCCGGCCGCGGAACCGGTCGTACACGCCGCGCTGGCCCTGCGACACGAGTCCCGCTGAGGAGAGCTCCTCGTCGCTGTAGCCCTGTGCGCGCAGCGCCGAGTGCATGCCCGACCACCCTTTCGGGGCGTAGCCCACGCCGAAGTGTCCTGCTGCGCCGGCGTCGAATCCGCGCTGCCCCAGGAAGCGCCTGGCGATGTCGGCTTCCGCCGTGACCAGCTGCGCGCGGAAGAACTCCGCCGCCGCCGCGTTCGCGGCGTACAGGCGCGCACGGCCGGTGTGCTCGGGGGCGGCGCCGCCGTCCTCGTAGTGCAGCGAATAGCCGATGCGGCCGGCGAGGCGCTCGACCGCCTCGGTGAAGGTCACATGGTCCATCGCGCGCAGGAAGGAGTAGACGTCGCCCGACTCGCCGCAGCCGAAGCAGTGGTAGAAGCCGGCCTGCGGGCGCACGTTGAAGCTCGGGCTGCGCTCGTCGTGGAACGGGCACAGGCCCTTCAGCGAGCCGACGCCGGCCGACTTGAGGGCGACCCGCTCACCGATGATGTCGGCGATGTTCGTGCGGGCCTTCACCTCGTCGACGTCCGCCTGACGGATTCGCCCCACCATCAGCGCACCTCGGACGGGTCGCGGGCGGTGCGCGCCGCGTCCATGGGCCGGGCTCCCGGCGCCCAGACGCCGACGGATGCGGCGTCCACCTGCCCGACGAGCGACCCGTGCCACGCGATCGCCAGCTGGTCGGTGAGACTCGCGACCTGATCGACGACCACGCGGCGGCGTGCGGCATCCGTTTCGGCGGCGGCGAAGTCCTCCGCGTGCAGCGGGTCCAGCGCCTCGGGTCGCTCCCAGAGCGCGGTGGCGACGCGCTTGAGCAGGCGCCGCTGCTCCTTGTAGAGGTCTTTGCGTCCCTCGATCGACACGACCGCCGCGCCGATGATGCCCTTGAGCACTGCCATCTCAGCCTCGACGATGCGGGGCACCACGAGGTGCCCGCGGTAGCGGGTCAGCACCGAGGTCGCGTACGACTCGCGCGTGGCCGTCGTGGCCGCGCGCGCGAAGCGGCCGATGAGGTCGGAGGTCAGGTTCTTGAGTCGCGCCAGCGCCGGGCGGGTGCCGTCGAACGAATCGATCCACTCGGGCATCCGTGTGAGGCGGAACAGGGCGTCCTCGAGCTCGTCCCGCGCGAAGTCGAAGCCGACCCATGACTGGATCGCGGTGAGCAACCACTGGTGCTCGCGCGGATCCACGAGGCGCGCGGGGTCGAGGTAGCCGTTGACCACGGCGTCCTCGAAGTCGTGCACCGAGTAGGCGATGTCGTCCGAGAGGTCCATCACCTCGGCCTCGATGCAGCGCACGCGTCCTGGCGCTTCCGCGCGCAGCCAGCGGAAGACCTCTTCGTCTTCGGGGTAGACGCCGAACTTCAACCGGCCGCCCGGATCGGGGAGCGGGTGGTCTGCCGTCCACGGGTACTTGCACGCCGCGTCGAGGCTCGCGCGCGTGAGGTTCAGCCCGAAGCTGCGGCCCTCGGCGTCGATGACCTTGGGCTCGAGGCGCGTGAGGATGCGCAGCGTCTGGGCGTTCCCTTCGAACCCGCCGAAGCCCTCCGCCCACTCGTTCAGCGCCCGCTCGCCGTTGTGCCCGAAGGGCGGGTGCCCGAGGTCGTGGCTGAGGCAGGCGGTGTCGACGACGTCCGCGGCGAGGTCCAGCGCCGTCGCGAGCTCGCGCCCGACCTGGGCGACCTCGAGCGAATGTGTCAGGCGGTTGCGCGCGAAGTCGGCCGGACTCGCCGGGCTGAGCACCTGCGTCTTCGCGGCGAGACGCCGGAGTGCAGCCGAGTGCAGCACTCGGGCTCGATCCCGCGCGAAGTCGTCGCGCTGCGACCGGTGGCGCTCGGTGAGGAAGCGGGCGGCATCGGCGTCGTCGTACCCCGCTGGGCGATCGGACGCGCCCGCCACGTCACCCGCCACTGTGGTCGAGTTCCGCTTCGGCGAGGGCGGTGGATGCCTCGGCCCCGAGCTCGCGGGAGTTCAGCCAGCCGTCGGGCAGGGCGGGGCGCTTCGGGGTGCCGGCACGACCGCGCTGGCCCTCCGCCGCCGCACCCGGGTAGGGGGCGTCGAGTTCCATGGTCGCGAGTAGATCGTCGATCTCGGCGAGGGTGGATGCGGTGGCCAGGCTCGCACGCAGCTCGCCACCCACCGGGTAGCCCTTGAAGTACCAGGCGACGTGCTTGCGGATGTCGCGGCAGCCGCGGCCCTCGTCCTCGAAGAAGTCGACGAGCAGCTCCGCGTGCCGGCGGAAGGCGCGCGCGACGAACCCGAGGGTCGCATCGACCGGCGCGGCGGGTGCGGCGCCCGGGTTGCCGAGCGCGCGGGCGAGGTCTCCGAAGAGCCACGGACGCCCGAGGCAGCCACGACCGACGACGACGCCGTCGCACCCCGTCTCATCCATCATGCGCACCGCGTCGTCGGCCGACCAGATGTCGCCGTTGCCGAGGACGGGGACACTCGTGACGGCCTGCTTGAGTGCGGCGATCGCCGACCAGTCGGCGTTGCCCGAGTAGAACTCCGACGCGGTGCGCGCGTGCAGGGCGACGGCCGCCACTCCGGCGTCCTCGGCGATGCGGCCCGCATCGAGGTAGGTGAGGTGGTCGGGGTCGATGCCCTTGCGCATCTTGACGGTGAGCGGGATGTCTCCGGCGGCGCGCGCAGCGCGCGTCACGATGTCGCGGAACAGCCCGAGCTTCCACGGCAGCGCTGCTCCCCCGCCCTTGCGGGTCACTTTGGGAACGGGGCATCCGAAATTCAGATCGATGTGGTCGGCGCGATCCTCCTCGACGAGGAGGCGCACCGCGGCCTCGGTCGTCGCTGGGTCCACGCCGTACAGCTGGATCGAGCGCGGCTTCTCGGACTCGTGGTGCGTGATCAGGCGCATCGTCGTGGCGTTGCGCTCGACGAGGGCGCGCGTCGTGATCATCTCGCTGACGTAGAGGCCTGCTCCGTACTCGCGGCAGAGCCGCCGGAAAGCGGTGTTGGTGATGCCCGCCATCGGCGCCAGCACGACGGGCGCATCGAGTTCGATGGGCCCGATGCGCAGCGTGCGCGCGGGAGCGAGGGCAGTCGTCACGACTCCATTCTCTTACAGGAATCCGTCCCTTGGCTGAACGGACCGCTTCCCTGTGGCCTCGTCGCCGTCATCGCCGTGCATTCTGTCCGGCGACCGCACGCAGAGCACGGGCCCGGCGCGGACGAATCGCGGCGGGCCCGTTCGAGCGGTCAGGGATCAGGCGTCGGCGACGACGGGCTCACGGTGCTCCGACCAGACCTGGCGCACGATCTGTGCGAACGCCTCGGCGGGCTGCGCACCCGATACGCCGTACTTGCCGTCGATCACGAAGAACGGCACGCCGTTGATGCCGTACGCCGTGGCCTGCGCCTGGTCGGCACGGACAGCGTCGAGGTAGCGGCCGCTCTGCAGGGCCTTGCGCGCGGCGTCGGCGTCGAGCCCGGCATCCGTGGCGAGGTCCATGAGCTCGTCCTCCCGCCCGAGGTGACGGCCCTCGGTGAAGTATGCGGCCATGAGCCGCTCGGCGAGCTCGTGCTGCCGGCCCTGCTCCTTGGCGAAGTGCAGCAGCTCGTGCGCCTTGACGGTGTTGGTGTGCTTGAGGAGGTCGAAGCGGTACTCCAGGCCGGCCTCGGCGGCGACGCCCGTGACGCGCTGGAGCATCTGCTCCACCTGCTCGCGCGGCATGCCCTTGTGCTTCGCGAGGAAGTCGAGCTCATCGCCTTCGAAGTCGACGGGCGTGTCGGGCGAGAGCTCGAACGAGTGGAAGGTCACCTCCACGGCGGGCGCGTCGTCGTCGGCGGATGCCGCGGCCAGCCCGTTCTCGAGGTTGCGCTTGCCGATGTAGCACCAGGGGCAGGCGATGTCGCTCCACACGTCGATCTTGATGGCGTCCGTCATGCTGGTGACAACGGTGCGAGCGCACGCTTCTATTCCGTCGAATGCTCGCGGACGGAATGGTCAGGGTGTCGGCGGGTCCGCGTCGGGGACGAACCGGAATCGCACGCGCACATCGTCGTACGGCACGACGATGGTCGAGGCATCCGGTGACCACGCGTCCGGCACCAGGTACAGCCGGCCTCCGCCCTGCGCGAGGAGCCGGAGGCCGAAATAGCGGTAGCCGAACTTGGGGTCCCCTGCAGCGGGATCTTCTGTGGATGCCTCGTCGCCGAGCTGCTGGAACGTGATGTCGTCGTCGCCGGGGTAGAGCCGCTCGCGCGTGTCGAGGACCACCGCGGGCAGTGTGCTGAGGTCGGCCGCGAGCGACCGCGCCTGCCCGAGACCCCACCACTGCGCGATGGTCGCCGTCGACCAGAACGTCCCCGCGATCATCACGAGGACCAGCAGTACCACGACGCCCCGGCCACCGCTCGCGCCGTCCAGGGCGCGAACGGTCGCCGCCGCGTAGGCGGCGAGGCCCGCGCCGATTGCGAGGAACAGCGGCGTCAGCAGCTGTCCGTAGGTCCATCCGGGGAGGAACGGCACCACGAACGCCAGTGCGAGACCGGCGAGCACGAACGCGATGCCGGTCCACGCGACGGTTCCGATCACGCGGCGCTGGGTCGCCCGCTGCTGCACCACGAGCCACTTCCTCAGCGCGCGGTGGCCGAGGATCGCCAGGACCGCCAGGAGGGTGAGCACCATGACGGGGATGAAGAGCGCTCCGGGGCTGCGCATGACGAACTCCTGGGAGCTCAGTCCGATGATGTCGACGTCCACGCCGAAGTAGCGGAAGAACTCGCGCGTCGAGACGTAGCCGAAGTAGAACAGCAGCGCCGTGACCAGGGTGAGCGGCGCCACGAACGACGACAGGAACCCCATCCACTTCTCGAAGCCGAGTCCGGTTTCGCGGCGCGGTGCGGCGGCGGGGTCGGGAGGGGTTGCGGTGGTGCTCGTCGTCTGCGTCGCGTGCGCGGGCGCGCCGACGGCCGACTGCTCCGGCCGCGGACTGCGCGCGCGGCGGGCCATCACCCGCTCCCCTCCTCCTGCTGATCCTGGTCCTGATCCTGCTGGTCCTGATCCTGCTGGTCCTGATCCTGCTGGTCCTGATCCTGCTGGTCCTGATCCTGCTGGTCCTGATCCTGTTGATCCTGATCCTGTTGATCCTGATCCTGCTGCTCGTCCTCACCCTCCCCCTCAGGGTTTACGACGACGATGGCGGGCCCGGGCTTGACATCGCGGGCCACCACGATGTCGCAGATCTCCGATGTCGGGCACTCGAGTGTTCCCTCGAACAGGATCGACGTGCCGTCCTGGAAGTCCGCATCGGGACGCAGCAGGAGGCTGCAGGTGAGCTGGGAGTCGTCGGCGTCGACGGTCATTCCCAGACAGGAGCGGTCGGCGCCGCGCGACCCGCACACCCCGCCCTCGATCTGGAGTCCGCCACGATCGGTCACCGCGTGCTGGAAGGTGAACCGCACGCCCTCGGGAACCGTTCCGCCCCAGAACACCGCGATGGTCTTGCACCATACGCCCGCGTCGATGATCTCCGCCACGCCTTGATCGCCGTACGCGGGACCGCCGTACTGCGCGACGGGTCCGGTCCGAACGCGGTCCTGAGCCGGATCCTCATCTCCGTCCGGATCGGTCTCCCCGTTCTCCCCATCGTCCGTTTCAGTGGGCGACGGTGAGGGGCTCGCCGACACCGTGCGCCCAGCATCCGTCTGCGTCACGGGGCCGGCGCAGCCCGCGGTGGCGAGCACGACCGCGATGCTCAGCGTCGCTGTGGCGACGACCCTGCGTGACAGCGCCATGGTGCGCCTCCTGACGGCCGCGTGCGCGGCTCACGTCAATGATGAGCGTGCTCGGGCGCGCTGGATACCCCGGTCGATGCGAGCGGACTCAGGAGGCGGATGCGTCCGGCGTGTCGACGGCGCCGCCGAATCGACGATTGCGACCGAGGTACGTGTCGATGCCGTGCCACAGGTCCTGCCGCGAGAAGTCCGGCCACAGTGTGTCGAGGAAGACGAACTCCGCGTACGCCGACTCCCACAGCAGGAAGTTCGACGTGCGCTGCTCGCCGCTCGAGCGCAGGAAGAGGTCGACATCGGGCATGTCCGGGCGATAGAGCCGTCGCTGGATGAGCTTCTCCGACACGGCTGACGGCTTGATCCGGCCCGCCGCGACGTCGTCGGCGATGGAGCGCATCGCGTCGACGAGCTCGATGCGGCCCCCGTAGTTGACGCACATCGTGAGGGTCAGGACGTCGTTGCCCGCGGTGAGCCGCTCCGCGAACTGCAGCTCTTTGATGACGCTCGACCACAGCCGCGGCTTGCGCCCTGCCCACTGGATCCGCACGCCCCATTCGTTGAGCTGGTCGCGGCGACGGTGCAGGACGTCGCGGTTGTACCCCATCAGGAAGCGGACCTCTTCGGGCGAGCGCGACCAGTTCTCCGTGGAGAATGCGTACACCGACAGGTGCTTGACGCCGGCCTGGATCGCGCCGGCGACGACATCGAGGAGGGCGGCCTCGCCGGCCTTATGCCCCTCGATGCGCGTGAGACCCCGGCGGTTCGCCCAGCGGCCGTTGCCGTCCATCACGATCGCCACGTGGTTCGGCACCGCCCCTCGCGGGTACGTGGGAGGGCGAACACCGGTCCAGTCCAGCGGGCGATACGGCACCGCGTCGCGGTGCGTGTAGGGCTTCGGGGTCACCGGTCGCCTTCCTGCGGGGCTGAGACGTGCGAGAGCGAACGGATGCCGCGCTCCAGGTGCCATTGAGCGTAGGCCGCGATGAGCCCCGACGCGGCCGCCGTCGAGCCGGCGGATGCGGCATCCACGATTTCCCACTCCCCCGCCATGAGCGATTGGAGCAGTGACACGGTTGCGGCATCCACGCGAGCGGCACCCGTCGGAGCGCAGTCGCGGCAGATGATCCCGCCCTGCTGTGCGACGAATGTGTCGTGCGGGCCGCTGCGCCCGCAGCGGGCGCACTCGCCGAGTCCGGGCGCCCATCCAGAGAGCGCCATGGCGCGGAGGAGGTAGGAGTCCAGCACGCTGCGCGAGGCGTGCTCGCCGCGCGACAGAGCGCGGAGACCGCCGACGAGGAGCAGGTACTGCTGAGGCGTCGCCTCTGCCTCGTTCAGCCGGTCCGCCGCCTCGACCATCGCGTGGGCGGAGGTGTAGCGGTCGTAGTGCGCGACGATCTCGGCGCCGTACGAGCCGAGGGACTCGGCCTGCTGAACGATGTCGAGCGACCGGCCCTGGTACAGCTGGACGTCGGCGACCATGAACGGCTCGAGACGCGCGCCGAAGCGCGACGACGTGCGGCGGACCCCCTTCGCGACCGCGCGCAGCTTGCCATGGCGGCGGCTGAGCATCGTCACGATCCTGTCGGCTTCCCCCAGCTTGTGGGTACGCAGGACCACGACTTCATCGCGGTAGGTGGGCACCCGTCAATTATGGATGCGGTCTCCCCGACTCGGGCGCTGACGCCCCGCGCGCTGTCAGGCGAGGGCCGCGGCGACCTCGGTGAGATCGGGCAGAGCCCGGTCGATGGTCGCCATCGTGGCGGTGAGCGACATCCGGAAGTGGCGCGGCTCGTCGAAGAGCGTGCCGGGCATCACATAGACCCCGCGCGCAGCGAGGGCGTCGCAGAAGGCGGCCGCGTCGCCGCCCGGCGCTTCGCCCCACAGGTAGAAGGTGCCCTCGGGGCGGGTGACACGCACGCCCGCATCGGTGAGCGCGCCGAACAGCCGATCGCGCTTCCGGGCGAGTTCGGCCAGGTCGAGCGACACGGACTCGAGCGCCGGCACCGAGTACTGCATGACGGCGTCGGGGAATCCCCATCCGATCGCGAGGCCCACGGGCATGAGCGCGGCGCGCAGTTCGTCCCGTTCGGCCAACGGGATGAGCGGCGACAGGGCGAGGTACCCGAGGCGCTGCCCCGGTGCGAGCAGCACCTTGCCGTAGCTGTAGTCGATGACCGTCCACGGGTACGAGCCGGCGGGGCTCGTGAAGTCGATGCCGTCGAAGCGGATGCGCCGATACGGCTCGTCCGATACGAGCCAGATGCGGCGACCGTGCGTGCGCGAGGCCTGTTCGAGCACGTCCGCGAGCGCGTGCCAGGTTTCCTGCGAATAGACGCGTCCGGTCGGGTTGGCCGGCGAGTTGACGACGACGAGCCGCGTGCGCGGGCCGATCGCGCGAGAGATCGCGTCGATGTCGAGATCGAACGTCTCGGGATCGAGCGCGGCCCGGACGGGGCGGAGGTTCGCGGCGTGGAGCATGGGCTCGTAGCAGAACCATCCGGGCACGGGGATGACCACCTCGTCGCCCGCGTCCGCCAGCAGCGCGAACGCCAGCGAGAGCGCGCCGAAGGCGCCTTGGGTCATCGCGATGTCGTCGGGCTCGAAGTCGAGGTCGAGTTCGATGCGAAGGCCTGCCGCGATCGTCTCCTGCGCAGCCCGCTCGCTCGACTTGTAGGCGAACCAGTCCACCGACCGCGGCTCGACCTGCGCCTGAATCGCCGCCGTCAGTCCCGGAAGGGCCAGCTCGTGCGGGTTGCCGAACGTGAAATCGAGGGCGTCGGTGTCGTCGGCCGTCGCCTGGATGCGTGCGAAGAACGCCGTGACGACGTCGACCGACGCCTTCGCCCGTGCCGCGCGATCCGACATCGCCATCGCCATCGCCTCTCCCCAGTGCTGAGAGCCCCTCCGCAAGGATCCCAACGGACGGGGCGTCGGTCAACCCCGGATCACATAATGTATAGTGTTCACTATGTCTGGCACACAGATTCTCGACACCCTCCTCGCCCTCTCGCAGGTGCTCGAGGCCGATCAGGCGCGCGAACTCGAGCGGCGCGGACTCACTCAGCCCCGCACCCATCTGCTGTGGGTGCTGTACCACGGCGGGCCGGTGACACAGGCTCAGCTGGCCGAGGCGATCGGCGTCACGCCGCGCCACGTCACGACGCTCGTCGACGCGCTGGAGGCGACGGGCTTCGCACGTCGGGAGCCGCATCCGTCCGATCGCCGGGCCGTGCTGGTGCACCTGACCGAACGCGGACTCTCGATCATGGAGACGATGGATGCCGAGCACGAGTCGCTCGGCAGCGACCTGGTTGCGGGGCTGGACGACGAGACCGTGCGCGTCACGGCCGACGCGCTGCAGCATGTCCTGACGACGCTGCAGCGCCTCGTCGCCGAGCATGCGGCGCGGCAGGACGAGCGAGTGGTGCACGCATGAGCACCCCGACCACGACCCCGACGCCGCGACCGATGCCCGCGTCGTTGGGGCAGCGCCTACGACGTCTCGCTGCACTCGCGTGGCGCGCGGAGATCGGGATCTGGCAGAGCCTCTACCGCTGGATCTTCCGCCGCCCGCGCGTTCCCGCCGGGGCCACCGGGTTCGCTTACCACTCCCCCGTCTTCACGATCCTCATGATCTTCATCGTGCTGTCTGCGGTGGAGATCCCCATCATCGATCTCATCGTCCACCCGTGGCCGTGGGTGCGCATCCCGCTCCTGATCCTCGGGATCTGGGGGCTCACCTGGATGATCGGCCTCGCGCTGAGCTACCTCACGCGTCCCCACGCCGTCGGTCCGGACGGCATCCGTGCGCGCGTGGGCGCGGACGTCGATGTCGACCTGCCGTGGGAGGCGGTGGCATCGGTCGAGCGGTCGCGCGACGTCGCCGAGAAGGCGCCGAAGCTGCGCGACGAGGAGCACGGGCGCACGCTGTCCCTGCGCATGGCGAACGAGACCAACATCCTCATCGTGCTCGAGAGGCCGGTGCGCACGAGGTTGTCGGACAACGCGGTCGAGATCGATGCGGTGCGGCTCTGGACCGACGACGTCGACGGCTTCCTGCAGGCGGTCCGCACCCACATCCCCTGAGCTCGACGCCCGCTCATCGGATCAGGCGTCCTCGCCGCGTGGTCAGCGCGCGGCACGGCGGGCTGCCTCCCGCGCCGTCGCGAGCGCCGTGAGCTCGGCGTCGACCTCGTCGAGGATCTCGTTGTGCGCAACTGCCGCGATGCCGTCTCGTAGCCGCCCGGCCACGCGGGCGGCTCGTCGCCGGGCGCCCGCCCGCACCGCGAACCCCGACACGAGTGCGAGCAGGAGGCCGAGCGCCGCACCCGCCACGAGCAGCAGGGTCGGCCAGGGCACGTCGAACTCGCCCACCGTCAGCGTCGGCACGAGGCCCTCCGTCGGCATGCGGAGATAGTCCAGGAGGGCGAGCAGCCCGAGCCAGGAGCCCCCGGCGATGGCGACGGCGAGCAGCAGCCACTGCATCACGTTCGCCACACCCCACCAGCGCGAGCTGCGCACTTCGACTGTCCGCACGATCGCGCGGTCGACGGAGTCGACGATGCCGGCCGAGGCCGCGACCGCGCGTGCGTTGACGCGTTCCTGCGCGCCGCCGGGGAGCGCCGCGGCGGCGGCGGCGACGTAGGTGCGGGTGGCGGTCGCGACCTGCGCCCGAACGGCCGGGGATGCCGTCGGAAGCGACGAGCGGATGAGCTCCGACTCCGCAGGCGCGTCCACCTCGCGCCGGCGCTCGGGCGGGCGAAGCCCCAGTGTGCGCAGCGGGTCGGCGCGCAGCGCTCGCACCCAGCGTGTCGGTGGCCACCCGGTGCGGGCGAACCCGTCGCGCAGGCTCGAGTCGCGCACCGCGTCGACGACGAGAGGAATACCGGCCGCGTGCTCGAGCGCGTCGACGAGGCTGCGGCGGGCGTCGGCGAGTGCGCGTGCGTCCGGCGCCGTGCCGGGAAGGGCGGCGAGGAGCTCGGCCGCCGCGTGACGCACATCGGCCGTGAGACGCGCGGTCGCAGCCTCCCGCCGGTCGACGGCGCGCGCGATGAGGGCTTCGAGCTGGGGCATCCCTTCGCCGCTGCGCGCGGACGTGCCGAGGATGCGCGCTCGGACTCCATCGGCCTGCACGAGGCGCGTCAGGTCCGCCAGGCACGCAGCAGCGTCTTCGTGGGTCAGGCGGTCGAGCTGGTTGAGCACGACGACCACCGAGTCCTCGTGACCGGCGAGGGGAATGAGGTAGCGGGAGTGAAGGACTGCGTCGGCGTACTTCTGCGGGTTCGTGACCCACACCAGCAGGTCGGCCCGCTCGGTCACGTGGTCGGCGCGCACCCTGTGCTCGGTGACCACGGAGTCGTGGTCGGGCAGGTCCAGCAAGACGAGGCCCTCGGGGTGCCTCGCTGAGACGTCGAGTTCGTGACGCTCCTTCACGCCGAGCCAGTCGAGGAGGGCAGCCGAGCCGGCTGCGATGTCGGAGGACTCGGCGATGGCGGCAAGGGGGAATGCCGTCGTGGGGCGCTGCTGGCTCGTGCGGGCGAGGTCCGCTCCGGTGAGGAGATTGAACAACGTGGACTTGCCCGTGCCGGTCGCCCCTGCCAGTGCGACGACCGTGTGCTCTGCCGACAGCTGCGAACGCTCGCCCGCGCGTTGCAGGGCCAGCCGCGCAGCGGCGATCACCTCGTCGGCGATCCGTCCCTCCGCGGCATCGGCCGCGACACGCAGATCCTCGGCGCGCTGGGAGAGTGTCGTCCGCGCCATCAGCCCTGCCTGCCCAGCAGCCACTGCCAGAATCCGGGCTTCCTCGGCTCCTCCGCGGGGCCTGACGTCGTCGGTGCACCGGATGCCTCGGCGCTGACGCCTCGCGCGGCGATGTCGACGGCACGAAGGTGCGCGCCGCGGAGCGCGGGTACCGGACTCGCGGCGCGTGGGGCGCTCACCACCCGCGCGCGGCGTTCGTCGGCGGATGCGCGCGTCAGCTCCTCAGCGGCATCCCGCAGCTCGTCGCCTGCCGACTCCGAGACGGCGAGAGCAGTGACCGCCGTGAGAGCGATGGAGGCATCGGCCTCGAGAAGAGACCCCAGGCGCCGACTGAGTCGCTCGGATGCCTCGGCCGTGAGCCTGCGGACGGCGTCGTCGCCGAACACGGCTTCGAGCACCTTCTGCGCGAGCAGCGCCGTGCCCCCGGCGACGCCGACCTCGATGCCGGTGAGGCCTCCCGTGCTGCCGAAGACGACCAGCATGAGCGCCACGCCCAGACCGTTGACGCCGAAGCTCAGTCCCCTGGCCAGGCCGCGGCGGTCCGCTCCCTGCTCCTGCACGATGGCGAGCACGTCGCCCTGCCATGCGCGGATCTGCTCGGCGATCGCCGATCTGAGGTCGGCCGTGCTGACGCCCGTCACGCCCGCCGTCGCTCCGGCGTCGACGAGGATCCCCGCGCCGGCCGGGTCGCTGCGCCAGGCGGAGCGCACCCGTTCACGCGCCGTCTCCATCGCATCGATCGTGATGGCCTCGAGTCCACTGGCGATCGCGAGCTCGACCGGCTTCGCATCGGGTTCGCCGCCGCGCAGGAACGAGACGACGGCGTCGCGGGCGCGGCTCACGCCGCGTTCTATCGAGCGCATGAAGGTGCTTGCGCCGACGAAATCCTGCCATCGCGTGAGCACCTCGCCGCGGAGCATCGCGCCGTCCGTGGTGGCCGTCGCGATCTGCGACGACGCGTCGGCGTACGCACCCTCGACGATCTGGCGAAGGCGGGCGGCTGAGGCCGCCTGCCCGTCGGCTGCTGCGGCGACACCTTGCACGGCCTCAGCGAGATCGGCCAGGACCCCGTCGCGCGTGGCGAGCGCCACATCATCACGGGCGTCCGCGCTTCCGCCCAGGTCGGTGAGCCACCCGGAGATGTCTGCGACGGCTGCGTCGGGGAGCAGCCCGTCGGGATCGAGCCGGGCCTCGGGGACGACGAAGAGCGGCGCGTCGCCGAGGTCGTGCTCGAGCATCATGCGGCGGAGGTCCGCCACGACGGCTTCACCGCCCGCGTCGACGCGGTCCAGGACGAGGGCCAGCTGGGCATGGCGCCCTGCGGCTGCGCGAAACAGCTCCCACGGGACGGCGTCGGCGTAGCGCGCACCCGTCGTGACGAACAGCCACAGGTCCGCGGCCGCCAGCAGCTGTGCGGCGAGCTCTCGGTTGGCCACCTCCACGGAGTCGATGTCGGGGGCGTCGAGAAGCGCGAGCCCCGGCGGCATCCCGGCGAACGGAGCGAGGCGGAGCGCCCGCACACCGGACGCGGCGGTGCCGTCACGCTCGGCGACGGATGATCCTCCCGAGGCGACGGTCGTCGTGTGCACCCGCGTCAAGGTCGGGAGGATCCGCTCGGGCGCGAACCACGGTGCGTCAGCGGGGTGATGCACGAGGACGGGTGACCGGGTGGTCGGCCGGAGAACGCCCGGGGTCGTCAGAGCCGCACCCAGGACGGAATTGACGAGCGTGGACTTGCCGGCGCCCGTCGATCCGCCGACGACGACGAGAAGCGGGGCTCCGTCCGACCGCAGCCGCGGCAGGAGGTAGTCATCGATCTGCGCGAGGATGTCGTGCCGGCGCGCTCGCGCCTCCGCGACGCCGGTTCCCTCCAGCGGCAGCGTGGCAGCGGTGAGCCGGCCGCGCACGACGTCGACCGCACTGATGAGGCGGCCACGGGCGTGGGCCGCGGCATCCCTGCTCCCGTCGTCGCCGTCCGGCATGTCCCCATCCTGCACCACGTGTCCCTTTGCATACCCGGCATGCACGCGCGAGGCGCGCGGCATGTTGCGGCTCCGGACGCGACAATGGAGGGGTGAACGAGCCTGTCTTCGTGATCCCCCTGTGGGCGGACCTCATCGCCGTCGGGCTCGGCGGCATCCAAGGCGCCCTGTTCGCATCCGGGTTCCGCGGTCAGCGGCGACTCGACATGCTCGGGGTCGCCATCATCGGCATCGTGGTCGGCATGGGCGGCGGTCTCATCCGCGACCTGCTGCTGAACGTCACGCCCACCACGCTCCAGAGCAACTGGTACCTGCTGACCGCGGCCGGCGCGGCACTGTTCGGGATGCTGCTCGCCGGCCTGTTCCAGCGGCTCAACGCGGTCATCGTCGGCCTCGACGCGCTGGTGATCGGTCTCTTCGGCGCGTTCGGCACCAGCAAGGCCCTCGCGCTCGGGCTGCCCCTCGTCCCGGCGGTGTTCGTCGGGGTCTGCGCCGCGGTCGGCGGCGGCATCCTTCGCGACATGATCATGGGGCTGCCCGTCGCGATCATGCACGTCGGCTCCCTCTACGCGGTGGCCGCGGGGGCCGGATGCCTCGTCCTGGCGATCTCGCACGAGCTCGGCGCGAACCTCGTGGTCGCCGCCGTGATCGGGATCGTGGTGACCACGGTGATCCGCCTGCTCGCGGTGATCTTCGACATCTCTCTGCCGGAACAGCGCGCGCTGTATCGGCGCAAGGTCGCCGTCGAGACGTCGGCGATCCCGATCGTCAAGCCCTGAGCGGGCTCAGCAGCCCTGCAGTGCCGGCATCCGACACCGGCCGAACGCACACCGACGGGCGCACGCGGGGATCACCCGCGCACACCCGTCGACGGTTCGCGCTCAGACGGCCGCGAGGGCCCCGGAGCGCTGCCGCGTGCGGATGGCGCGGTTCACGCCCGACACGATCGCTTTGAGCGATGCGGTCGAGATGTCCGAGTCGATGCCGACGCCCCACAGGCGCTCACCATCGACCTGCAGTTCGATGTACGCCGCAGCCTGGGCGTCGCCACCGGCGCTGAGGGCGTGCTCGACGTAGTCGTAGAGCGTCACGTCGAATCCCTGTGCGCGGATGATCTCGAGGAACGCCGCGACCGGGCCGTTGCCCCGGCCGGATGCCTCGAACCGGTCGTCGCCGTCACGCAGGGTGATGTCGAGCGCGACGTCACCCGACAGGTCGCTGCGGGTGCTCGTCGCCAGCAGCTCGAAGCGGCCCCAGCGCTCATCCGCGACCTCGGCCGGCAGGTACTCGTCGGTGAAGATCTTCCAGATCTGGTCGCTGGTGACCTCGCCGCCTTCGGCATCCGTCTTGGCCTGCACAACACCCGAGAAGTCGATCTGCAGCTTGCGGGGCAGGTCGAGCGAGTGGTCGGTCTTGAGCAGGTACGCGACCCCGCCCTTGCCCGACTGCGAGTTGACGCGGATGACGGCCTCGTAGGAGCGGCCCAGGTCCTTGGGGTCGATGGGCAGGTACGGCACGGCCCAGTCGATCTCGTCGACCGTGACGCCGGCCGCGGCGGCCCGGGCCTCCATGGCCTCGAAGCCCTTCTTGATCGCATCCTGGTGCGATCCGCTGAATGCGGTGAACACCAGGTCGCCGGCCCAGGGGCTGCGCTCGTGGACGGGCAGCTGGTTGCAGTACTCGACCGTGCGCTTGACCTGGTCGATGTCGCTGAAGTCGATCTGCGGATCGATGCCCTGCGTCAGCAGGTTGATGCCGAGCGCGACGAGGTCGACGTTGCCGGTCCGCTCGCCGTTGCCGAAGAGGCACCCCTCGATCCGGTCGGCGCCGGCCATGTAGCCGAGCTCGGCTGCGGCGATCGCGGTGCCGCGGTCGTTGTGGGGGTGCAGCGAGAGAATCACGTTCTCGCGATGCGCGAGGCGACGGCTCATCCACTCGATCGAGTCGGCGTAGACGTTGGGGGTCGCCATCTCGACCGTGGCGGGCAGGTTGATGATGACCTTGCGCTCGGGCGTCGGCTCGAAGATCTCGATCACCTGGTTGCACACGTTCACCGCGAACTCCAGCTCGGTGCCGGTGTAGCTCTCGGGCGAGTACTCGTAGAACACCCGGGTCTCGGGGATGCGCTTCTCGAACTCGCGGCACAGCCGCGCGCCCTCCAGGGCGATGTCGATGATGCCCTGCTCGTCCGTGCGGAAGACGACCTCGCGCTGCAGCACGCTGGTCGAGTTGTACAGGTGGACGATCGCCTGCTTGGCACCGACGATCGACTCGTACGTCCGCTCGATGAGGTGCGCGCGCGCCTGCGTCAGCACCTGGATCGTGACGTCGTCCGGGATGAGGTTCTCTTCGATGAGCTGACGCACGAAGTCGAAGTCGGTCTGGCTCGCCGAGGGGAAGCCGACCTCGATCTCCTTGTAGCCCATGCGCACCAGAAGGTCGAACATGACCCGCTTGCGCTCGGGGCTCATCGGGTCGATGAGCGCCTGATTCCCGTCGCGCAGATCGACAGCACACCAGCGGGGGGCGGTCGTGATGCGCTGAGCCGGCCAGGTGCGGTCGGGCAGTTCGACGGTGATCTGCTCGTGGTACGGCAGATACTTGTGGACCGGCATGCCCGAGGGCTTCTGATTGTTCTTCATGATGGATTGCTTCTCTCGTCTGTCACGAGCCTCAACCCGATCGGGGTGGCTCGATGCCTGATGATGCGGGCCAGGCGAAAGCTCCGCGACGAGGAAGGCCCTAGAACGAGGTCTCGTCGCGGCGGCTAAGAAGGAGAAGCCGGCCGAAGCGCATGGCACCAGGCTACACCCGGTTCCGCGCGCAGCGCGAACCGCTGGAACGCGGATGCCGCGGCATCCGCCTCTGAGACGATCGAGGCCGTTGCGACACCATGAGGGTATGAGAGGTCTGCGCCGTCTGCTCGGCATCGCCGCCATCGCCGTGTTCGTCCCCCTCGTCGTCGCATCCTGCGCGAGCGAGAATCCGGGCAGCACGCCCGCGTCGCCGCCACTGGGCACCGTCACCCCCGTTCCGCCGGCGGGCGAGGTGTCTGCCATCGGCACCGTGCTGGATGCGTCGGGCGATGCCGAGCTCTGCCTGGGGCCGGTGGCGGAGTCGTACCCTCCGCAGTGCACCGGGATCCCGCTCGACGGCTGGACGTGGGACGGCGTCGAGGGCGCGGAGTCGTCGGACGAGGTGACCTGGGGCGCGTACGCGGTCCGCGGCACGTACGACGGCACGACGTTCACCGTCACCGAGGACCCCATCCTGCTCGCGCTGTACGACCCGATCCGGCCCGAGGATCCGACGGGCGGCAAACCGGGGGCCGGCGACGAGTCCGAGCTCGCCGCGATCCAGGAGGAGCTTCCCGATCGCCTCGGCGACGCCTACCTGAGTTCGTACCCGCAGGACGGGTGGCTCTGGGTCGACGTCGTCTGGGACGACGGCAGCTGGCAGGATGCCGCGGACGCGGAGTACGGCGAAGAAACGGTCATCATCCGGTCGGCGATCACGCCGACCGGCGGCTGAGCCGCAGCGCCCGCGGACGCAGCGTCAGAAGCCGAGGCGGCCCAGCTGCTTCGGGTCGCGCTGCCATTCCTTCGCGACGCGAACGTGCAGCTTCAGGAAGACCTTCGTTCCCACCAGCGGCTCGATCTGCGCGCGAGCACGCGCTCCGACGTCGCGCAGGCGTGAGCCCTTGTGGCCGATGATGATCGCCTTCTGACTGTCGCGCTCGACGATGAGGTTCGCATAGATGTCGGTCATCGACCCCGTGTCACGCTCGGAGATGTCCTCGATCGTGACGGCGATGGAGTGCGGCAGCTCATCCCGCACGCCCTCGAGCGCCGCCTCACGGATGATCTCGGCGATGCGGTCCTCGGTCGACTCGTCGGTGACGACGCCGTCCGGGTAGAGCGCCGGGCCCTTCGGCATGAGGACGAGCAGCTCGTCGGTCAGCACGTCGAGCTGATCACGGGTGAGGGCCGAGAGCGGAATGACGGCGGCCCAGTCCTCGCGCAGCTGGTCCACCTCGATCAGCCTCTCGGTGATCTCGTCGCGAGTCGCGGCATCCGTCTTGGTGACAATCGCGACCTTCTTCGCCCGGCCGTACCCGCTCAGCGACTCGGCGATGCGACGGTCGCCGGGACCGACCTTCTCTGTGGCCGGCACGCAGAAGCCGATCACGTCGACATCGCCCAGCACCTGCTCGACGAGGTCGTTGAGGCGCTGTCCGAGCAGGGTGCGAGGCTTGTGGAGGCCCGGCGTGTCGACGATCACCAGCTGACCACCGGGGCGGTTCACGATGCCCCGGATGGCGCGCCGCGTCGTCTGCGGCTTGTCGCTGGTGATCGCCACCTTCTCGCCGACGAGGGCGTTCGTGAGCGTGGACTTGCCCACGTTCGGGCGGCCGACGAAGGTGACGAAGCCGGAACGCCCAGCGACGGACCCGGGTTCGGGGGTCGACCCCGGGACAGCGGCTGGCTCGACGGCCGGCGTGGCGTCGTTCTCGGTCATGGGGTGTCTTCCTTCTTGGGCAGGCGGATCTCGCCGGTGCGAGGACTCGTGATGCGGATCTCGCCGGTGCGGGGCCGGCCGGGAGGGTCGAGGGCCGGGTCGCCGCGTTCGACGAACACCGTGGAGATGCCGCGGCCGCGTCCACGGGATGCGCCGCCGGTGAGGACCAGGCCCGCATACTCGGCCGTCGCGCCCGGCTGGGGCACTCGACCGAGAGCCTTGCCGAGGAGGCCGCCGATCGAGTCGACGTCCTCGTCCTCCAGTTCGAGGCCGAACAGATCGCCGACCTCGTCGAGGCCGAGGCGCGCGCTCACGCGGTAGTGACCGGGCTCGAGCTCGGTGACCTCCTCGGCGCGTGGGTCGTACTCGTCCGAGATCTCGCCGACGAGCTCCTCGATGAGGTCTTCGAGCGTGACGAGCCCCGACACGCCGCCGTACTCGTCGACCACGAGGCAGACGTGCACCGCGTCGCGCTTCATCTGCTGCAGCAGCGTCTCGGCCTTCATCGACTCTGGAACGAACACGGCAGGTCGTGCGATGCGCTTGATCGGGGCATCCCGCCACCCCGTCTCGTCGCGGAAGCCGAACTGCACGAGGTCCTTGAGATACAGCACCCCGACCACGTCATCGGCGTCGTCGTCGACGATGGGCACGCGTGACACGCCCTTCTCGAGGAACACCTTCATCGCCTCCCGGGTCGACGTGGACGCGTCCACGGTCACCATGTCGGTGCGCGGCACCATGACGGCGCGCACGAAGGTGTCGGTGAAGTCGAACACCGAGTGGATGAGCTCACGGTCGTCCTGCTCGATGAGCTCGTTCTCCGCGGCTTCGTCGATGATGCTGAGCAGCTGCTCCTCGGACGCGAACGACGACCCGCGCGAACCACCCGGCGTGATGCGGGTGCCGAGGGCGACGAGGCCGTGCGCGAGTGGACCGAGGATGATCCTCACGCCGCGGATGACGGGCGCCGCGCCCCGCAGCAGGGCCTTGGCATGCAGTCGGCCCAGGGTGCGCGGGCTCGCGCCCACGACGACGTACGACACGCCCGTCATCAGCACCGCGGCGGCGAGCATCGCCCACCAGATGTTGTTGAAGAGGTCGGTGAACGCGACCGTCACGAGCACGGCCGCGGTGGTCTCTGCGAGGACGCGGATGAAGATCACCGCGTTGGCGTGGGCGTCGGGATCGGCCGCGATCCTGCGCAGCGCCTCCGCGTTGCGGTCACCCGCGCCGAGCTCGGCGAGGTCTGCGCGCGAGGTCACGCTGAGCGCGGCGTCGATCGCGACCATCAGGGCGCCGAACGCGAGCAGCAGCGCCGCCGCGATCAGGAGGAGCGCAGCGGTCATGTGCGGGGTCGTCGACGCTCGGATGCCTGGAACGAGGTGATGAGCTCGCGCTGCAGTCCGAACATCTCCCGCTCCTCCTCGGGCTCGGCATGGTCGAAGCCGAGGAGGTGGAGGAGGCCGTGCGTGGTGAGGAGGATCAGCTCGTCGAGCGTCGAGTGCTTGGCCGCCACGGCCTGCGTCTCAGCGACCTGGGGGCACAGCACGATGTCACCGAGCAGCCCGGGCGGCGTGGGTGCGTCCTCGGTGCCCGGACGAAGCTCGTCCATCGGGAAGCTCAGCACGTCGGTCGGGCCCGGCTCGTCCATCCACTGCACGTGGAGTGCCTCCATCGCCCCCTCGTCGACGAGCAGGATCGCGACGTCGGCGTCGGGGCTCACATGGAGCTCGGCGAAGTTGTGCTCCATGAGCCGCAGCAGGACGGTCTCGTCGACGGCGATACCGGATTCGTTGCCGATCTCGATGGTCATGAGCGTCCTCGCTTCGGAAGGTGGTCACGGGGTCCGCTGCTGCGGGGCGCGGCGGCACGTCGCTCCGCGCGGTTCGCGAACTCGGCGGCCTCGTCCCGCTCGCGGCGAGCGGCGAGGCGGTGCTCGTCGTACACGCTGTAGGCGTCGACGATCCGCCCCACGAGCGTGTGGCGGACCACGTCGTCGCTGGTCAGGTAGGCGAAGTGGATGTCGTCGATGTTGTCCAGCACCCGGGTCACCAGGCGGAGACCCGACGCCCCCTGGGGCAGGTCGACCTGCGTGATGTCGCCGGTGACGACCATGCGGGTGCCGAAGCCCAGCCGGGTGAGGAACATCTTCATCTGCTCGGGCGTGGTGTTCTGCGCCTCGTCGAGCACGACGAAGGAGTCGTTCAGCGTGCGTCCGCGCATGTACGCCAGCG
The DNA here is from genome assembly GCF_010634855.1 of Microbacterium sp. B35-30. GTDB lineage: Bacteria > Actinomycetota > Actinomycetes > Actinomycetales > Microbacteriaceae > Microbacterium. The sequence goes on from NZ_MWLQ01000011.1 coordinate 231,287, forward strand.
GTGCGACCTCGATGGTGCCGGTGGCCATAAGCTTGGGCACGAGCTCGGGGTCCATCATCTCGTTGAGCGCGTCGTAGAGCGGCCGCAGATACGGGTCGATCTTGTCGGTGAGCGTGCCGGGCAGGAACCCCAGCCGCTCCCCCGCCTCGACGGCGGGCCGGGTCAGGATGATGCGACTGACCTCCTTGCGCTGGAGTGCCTGCACGGCCTTCGCCATCGCCAGGTAGGTCTTGCCGGTGCCGGCGGGACCGATGCCGAACACGATGGTGCTCTCCTCGATCGCGTCGACGTACGCCTTCTGCCCGAGGGTCTTGGGGCGGATGACGCGACCGCGTGACGACAGGATCGCCTCGCCCAGCACCTCCGACGGCCTCGGCCCGCCTTCCGTGCGGAGGATGCGGTTCGACGAGGCGACGTCCTCCTCGCCGAGCGCGTGCCCGGCCTTCGTCATTGCGAGCAGCTCGTCGACGAGCGTCCGTGCCGCTGCGACGGCGCCGCGCTCACCGGTGAGCGTGATCTCGTTGCCGCGCACGTGCACATCGACACCGGGGTGCTCCCGTTCGACGACCCGCAGCAGACGATCCTGGGGACCGAGCAGCTGTACCATCGCGACGCCGTCCGCGTAGATGCGCTCGATCGTGCTGCCGTCGTCGCTCACGGATTCATGACCGTCTTGATCAGGCACCGACACTCTTCTCTTCGAGGCCTCCCGCGAGCACATGGGCGTGCACGTGGAAGACGGTCTGGCCCGCGTTCGGGCCGGTGTTGAACACGAGGCGGAAGTCTCCGTCGGATTGCTCCGCCGCGAGGGTGTTCGCCAGGCCGACGAGTTCGGCCATCAGCTCGGGATCACCGGCCGCGAGCTCGACGACGTTCCGGTACTCCTCGGTCTTGGGGATCACCAGCAGGTGCAGTGGCGCCTGCGGGGCGATGTCGCGGATCGCGAAGGCGTTCTCGGTCTCCGCGATGATCTCGGACGGGATCTCTCCGTTGCGGATGCGCGTGAAGATCGACGGCTCGCTCATGCCGCAAGTCTACCGACGGGGCCCTTCGACTGGCTCAGGGACCGGGGTGACGGGCTCAGGTACCGGGGTCGAGCCGTCGAACCGCTCACCAGCGGCCGAGGGCGGTGCTGACGACCGCGAGGGCCGCAGGGCCGGCGGTCGATGTGCGCAGCACGGTGTCGCCGAGACGCACGAGCCGCGCGCCGGCGGCGGCGAGAGCGTCGAGCTCTTCGGGCGCGATGCCGCCTTCTGGTCCGACGACCAGCACGACATCGCGGTCGTCTCCGTGCTCGACCGCGAGGGCGCTGAGCCGCTCGGTCGCCGTGGGTTCGAGGATGAGGAGACGGGATGCCGCCGCCCGCTGCACGAGCCCGGCCGTCGACGTCAGCTCCGCCACGCCCGGCACCCAGGGGCGGTGGGCCTGCTTCGCCGCCTCGCGCACGATGGTCGTCCACCGCGTCCGGCCCTTCACCGCCTTCGCGGCGTCCCACCGCGAGACGCTGCGTGACGCCTGCCACGGCACGATCTCATCGACGCCGAGCTCCGTCGCCGCCTGGACCGCCAGTTCGTCGCGATCGCCCTTGGCGAGTGCCTGCACGAGCAGGACGCGCGGGCTCGGCTGCGGGGCATCCGTCCGCGCGGTGATCCTCACCACGACCTCGCGAGGTGCGACCGACTCCACCACGCCGGTGAGCCAGGCGCCCCGGCCGTCGCCGACGGTCACCTCCTCGCCGGCGCGGACCCGCCGCACGCTCGAGGCGTGGTGCGCCTCCGAGCCCTGGAGGATCACCGCATCGCCCGGCGCGGCGGTGGCCGGCTCGTCGAGGAGGAAGTGCAGGGCCACCGGTCAGGCGTTCCGGAACCGGTCGCGCAGCTTGGCGAACAGACCCTGGTGAAACTCCGAGAGCCGCGGGGCCGGTGCCTTGGTCCGCTTGGCGAACTCCTCGATGAGGGCACGCTCCTTGTGGTCGAGCCGCGTCGGCGTCACGACGTGCACGCCGACGCGGAGGTCGCCGCGCTGGGATCCGCGCAGCGGCGTGATGCCGCGGCCCTTGATCGTCAGGATGTCGCCCGCCTGCACGCCCGGGCGCACCTCGAGGTCGACCGGGCCGTCGAGCGACTCGATCGTCGTCGTCGTTCCGAGGATCGCGTCGGGCATCGACACCTCGAGCGTCGCCAGCAGGTCGTCGCCGTCGCGGCTGAACACCTCGTGCGGCGAGACGGTGACCTCGATGTAGAGGTCGCCGTTGGGGCCGCCGGCGGGGCCGACCTCACCCGAGCCGGGAAGCTGCAGCCGCAGTCCGGTCTCGACGCCGGCGGGGATGTCGAGCGACACGGTGCGGCGTGCGCGCACGCGGCCCTGGCCCTGGCAGGTCGCGCAGGGGTAGGGAATCGTGGTGCCGTAGCCCTGGCAGACGTTGCACGGCTGCGTCGTGACGACGTTGCCGAGGAGGCTCCGCACCTGACGCTGCACGTTGCCGGTGCCGTGGCAGATGTCGCAGGTCACGGGGCTGGTCCCGGGCTGGCAGCACGAGCCCTGACAGGTCTCGCAGAGCACCGCGGTGTCGACGTCGATGTCCCGGTGCGTGCCGAACACCACGTCGCCGAGCTCGAGCGTCACGCGCACCAGGGCGTCCTGCCCGCGCTCCCGCCGCGACCGGGGACGGCCGCCGCGGCCGCCGCCGGCCGAACCGAAGAAGGTCTCGAAGATGTCGTTGAAGCCGCCGAAGCCGCCGGCGCCGCCGAACGGCGAGTCGTTGCCGCCCATGTCGTACCGTGCCCGCTGATCCGGATCACTCAGCACGTCGTAGGCGTGCGTCACGAGCTTGAATCGCTCGGAAGCGTCTTCTCCGGGGTTCACGTCCGGGTGCAGCTGCCGGGCGAGCTTGCGGTACGCCTTCTTGATCTCGTCGGTGGTGGCGTCGCGTGAGACGCCGAGGACCTCGTAGTGGTCAGCCACTTTCGCCTTTCCTGCCGCGGCGAGGCCGCGGAATCGATGATGCGCGTCCGCGTCAGCGGGAGTTGTCGTCCTGCTCGAGCATGCGCGTGAGGTAGCGCGCGACGGCACGGACCGTCGCGAGGTTGGTGGGGTAGTCCATGCGCGTCGGCCCGAGCACGCCGACGCGGGCGAGCGATCCGGTCGCGTCGTAGTCACTGGCGACGACGGATGCCTCGCCCAGGCCGAACGCCTCGTTCTCACGGCCGATGCTCGCGGCGAGGCCCTGCTCGTCGGCCACCATCTCTCCCATCAGTCGCAGGAGGGTCACCTGCTCCTCGATCGCCTCGAGGAGGGGGTAGATGCTGCCGCGGAAGTCGGATTCGCTGCGTGCGAGGTTGGCGCTGCCTGCCATCACCAGCTTGTCCTGGCGGAACTCCTCGAGCTCTTCGGCGACCGCGCGGATGATCTCGTCCGTCGCCTGCTCGTGCGCGGGCGCCTGGGCATCGGGCACCTCGAGCCGCTCCGCGATGCGCTGGAGCCCCTCGCGGACCGGCCGGCCGACCAGCAGCGTGCCGAGGCGGGCGCGGATGTGCGCGAGGTCGGTGTCGTCGAAGTCCTCGCCGACGAACGTCAGGCGCTGCGACACGCGACCGGTGTCGGTGACGACGATCACCAGCATCCGTCCGCCGCCGAGCTGCACCAGCTCCACGTGGGTGACGTTGGCGCGTGCGAACGACGGGTACTGGACGATCGCGACCTGGCCGGTGAGTTGGGTCAGTGCCCGCACCGTGCGCACGAGCACGTCGTCGAGGTCGCCCGAGCCGTCCAGGAACGAGGCGATGGCCGAGCGCTGGGCCGAGGAGAGCGGGCGGATCTCGGCGAGGTGGTCCACGAAGACGCGGTAGCCCTTGTCGGTCGGGACGCGTCCCGAAGACGTGTGCGGCGCGACGATGAGCTCTTCGTCTTCGAGCAGCGCCATGTCGTTGCGGATGGTCGCGGCGGACACGCCGAACGCGTGCCGCTCGACGATCGTCTTGCTGCCGACCGGCTCACGCGTGTCGACGTAGTCCTGGACGATCGCCCGCAGCACCTGCAGACCTCGCTCGCTGACCATCCCGCCTCCTCACGCTGCTGTCGGCACCAGGGCGCCTGGCACTCGCATGACTCGAGTGCCAATTCTATCCGATGCCCCTGCCAGGATCGCCGAACGACGCCGTGTGCGGTGGGGGCGCGCCGCAGCGGATGGTGCCGTGCGGCAACGTGGTGTCGTCACTCGGTGAGCGCGCGGACGACGGCGTCGGCCAGCAGGCGTCCCCGCCGGGTCAGCACGACGTGTCCCCGCAGGGCAGTCGGGCCGTCGATGAGACCGTCCGCGATGAGCGCGGCGACCGCGTGCCGGCCTTCGCCCTGCAGTTCGGAGACGGGCAGCCCCTCACGGACCCGCGTGCGCAGCAGCACACTCTCGAGCGTGCGGGCCTCGGCATCCGGGCTCTCCCGTCCGGCGGCGGGCGACTCGCCCGCCGCGAGCCGCTGTGCGTACGCCGCGGGGTGCTTGACGTTCCAGAACCGCACTCCCCCGATGTGGCTGTGGGCTCCTGGACCGAAGCCCCACCAGTCCGAACCGAGCCAGTACGCGAGGTTGTGCCGCGAGCGGTGCCCGGTGTCTCGGGCCCAGTTCGACACCTCGTACCAGTCGAATCCGCCGCCTGCGAGCAGGTCGTCGGCGAGCTCGTACATGTCGGCCTGCAGGTCGTCGTCCGGGGCTGCGACTTCTCCGCGGCGGATCTGGCGGGCGAGCTTCGTACCGTCCTCGATGATGAGCGCGTAGGCCGAGATGTGGTCGGGCTCCAGGGCGATCGCGGCCTCGAGCGAGGCCCGCCAGTCGTCGATGGACTCGCCGGGGGCGCCGTAGATCAGGTCGACGCTCACGTCGAGGCCGGCATCGCGTGCCGCCGACACCGCGGTGCGGACGTTCTCGGGGTCGTGGGTGCGATCGAGTGCCGCGAGGACGTGCGGGACGGCCGACTGCATGCCGATCGAGAGCCGGGTGACACCGGATGCCGCGAGCTCGGCCGCGACGGCCGGTGAGACGGTGTCGGGATTGGCCTCGACCGTCACCTCTGCCCCCTCTACGACTCCGAAACTGTCGCGCACGCCGCCGAGCATGCGCGCGAGATCGCCCGGTGGCAGCAGCGTCGGCGTGCCGCCGCCGAAGAACACCGTCGTGGCCGGGCGATTGCCGCCCGCCCGCTCGAGCACCGCCGCCGCGAGGTCCACCTCGCGCAGGAGAGTGTCGGCGTACTGATCCTGGCGGGCGCCGCGCAGCTCCGACGAGGTGTAGGTGTTGAAGTCGCAGTAACCGCAGCGCACGCGGCAGAACGGCACGTGCAGGTACACGCCGAAATCGGTCGAGGGATCGACGCGGGCGCCCGCCGGCAGCGAGCCGTCCGCGGGAACGGGCTCGCCGAGCGGAAGAGCCGCGCCCATCAGCGAGTCACGCGGGCGTCGTGTACAGCGGCGAGATGGCGCGCAGGTAGCGCGTGAACAGCTCCCGCCGACGGCGCTTGGTCAGCCCGGGCAGCACGCGGTAGAGCACCGCACGGGGTGCGTCGAAGGCGCGCACGGTGAACCACACCTCGTCGTTGTCGTACCAGTCGAGCATGAAGGACTCCTCGCCGCTGACGACCGAATCGCTCACCGTGCCGAGGGCGAAGCCGATGCGGCGCGGCTCCTCCACGGCGAAGATGACGCGCAGCTCGGCGTCGGCGCGCAGGCCCTTCACCCGGCCGTCGACCTTGATGGTCGTGCCGGCACTGACGTACGGCGTGCCGTCTGCGTCGAAACGCTGCTCAGCCTCGGTGCGGCTGGGAGCGACCGGGTTGCCCTCGGCGTCGAAGCTCACGCCGGAGTACATCGGGCCGGACGCGGGGCGCACGTCGGTGACGTCCAGCCCGGCGCCGCGTTGCGCCGTCCACGACAGCAGCGCCTCGCCGGCAGCGTGGAAACGGGCTTCGCCGCTGCCGATGCGCCACGACTGCTCGGCCGGGATGCTGCGCTCCGGCGGATAGTGCATGAGATCGGGCGCCTGCGTCGCCCCGACAGCGGCGTAGTCGACCGTGTCGTCCCGGAAGTTCCCTCGACGCATGACGACCAGCCTACTTGCCGTCCTTTTTCTCGGTGTCGCCCGACAGCGCGGCGATGAACGCCTCCTGGGGGACCTCCACGCGACCGACCATCTTCATGCGCTTCTTGCCCTCCTTCTGCTTCTCGAGAAGCTTGCGCTTGCGGCTGATGTCGCCGCCGTAACACTTGGCGAGGACGTCTTTGCGCATTGCCCGGATCGACTCGCGGGCGATGATGCGCGCCCCGATCGCGGCCTGGATCGGAACCTCGAACTGCTGTCGTGGGATGAGCTTCTTGAGCCGCTCGGTCATCAGCACGCCGTAGGCGTATGCCTTGTCGCGATGGACGATGGCGCTGAACGCATCCACCGGCTCGCCCTGCAGCAGGATGTCGACCTTCACGAGGTCGGCCTCCTGATCGCCGCTGGGCTCGTAGTCCAGCGAGGCGTACCCCGCGGTCTTCGACTTCAGATGGTCGAAGAAGTCGAAGACGATCTCGCCGAGGGGCATGCTGTAGCGGATCTCGACGCGGTCCTCGCCGAGGTACTCCATGCCGAGCAGCGTGCCTCGCCGGGACTGGCAGAGCTCCATGATCGTGCCGACATAGTCCTTGGGCGCGAGGATCGCGGCCTTGACCATCGGCTCCGTCACGCTGGCGATCTTGGTGCCGGAGGGGAACTCGCTGGGGTTCGTGACGGTGAAGCTCTTCCTGTCGTCGGTCACCACCTCGTAGGTCACCGACGGCGCGGTCGAGATGAGGTCGAGACCGAACTCGCGCTCGAGGCGCTCGGTCACGATCTCGAGATGAAGCAGGCCCAGGAAGCCGCAGCGGAACCCGAAGCCGAGAGCGACCGAAGTCTCGGGCTCGTAGTTGAGCGAGGCATCAGACAGCTTCAGCTTGTCGAGCGCCTCACGCAGCACCGGGTAGTCGCTGCCGTCGATCGGATACAGACCCGAGAAGACCATCGGCTTCGGGTCGGTGTAGCCGGGCAGCGCGTCCTTCGACGGCTTGCCGGCGTTTGTGACGGTGTCACCGACCTTCGACTGGCGCACATCCTTCACGCCGGTGATGAGGTAGCCCACCTCACCGACGCCCAGTCCCCGCGTCGGTGTCGGCTCGGGCGACGAGACCCCGATCTCGAGCAGTTCGTGGATCGCCCGTGTCGACATCATCTGGATACGCTCACGCGGGTTGAGGGTGCCGTCGACCATGCGGACATACGTGATGACGCCGCGGTAGGAGTCGTACACCGAGTCGAAGATCATGGCGCGGGAGGGCGCATCCGGATCACCCTTTGGCGCCGGGATCTGCGCGACGACGTGGTCGAGGAGGTCCTCGACGCCCATGCCGGTCTTGCCGCTGACCCGGAGCACGTCCTCGGGGCGCCCGCCGATCAGCCCGGCGAGCTCCTTCGCGTACTTCTCGGGATCGGCGGCGGGGAGATCGATCTTGTTGAGGACCGGGATGATCTGCAGGTCGTTCTCGAGGGCCAGGTACAGGTTCGCGAGCGTCTGGGCCTCGATGCCCTGAGCCGCGTCGACCAGCAGGATCGCGCCCTCGCACGCGGCGAGCGACCGCGAGACCTCGTACGTGAAGTCGACGTGCCCGGGCGTGTCGATCATGTTCAGCGCGAAGGTCTGGTCACCGGTCGTCCACGGCATCCGCACCGCCTGCGACTTGATCGTGATGCCTCGCTCGCGCTCGATGTCCATGCGGTCGAGGTACTGCGCGCGCATGTCGCGGTCGGAGACGACGCCGGTGATCTGCAGCATGCGGTCGGCCAACGTCGACTTGCCGTGGTCGATGTGGGCGATGATGCAGAAGTTGCGGATCAGCTCGGGCGGCGTGGCAGAGGGCTCGAGAGGCTTCAGGGCGCGGGGTGACATGTCCAGACGATTGTACGGGTGCGGGATGCCTCGACCCTGCGAGTCGGCAGGTTCGGGGTGCGACGGCGGCGATTCCGCATCCCCCCGGACGGCCGCGACCGTCACACGGGTGCGGGAAGGCGGCTCAGCCCTTCGAGCAGTTGGGCGCGGTCACTCGCCACGCACACGCGGATCCAGCCCTCCCCCGAGGCGCCGAAGGCGCTCCCCGGCGCGACGGCGACGCCCTCTTCGTCGAGGAATCGCTCGCACCACGCCTTGACGTCGCCTCCCGAGACGTGCGAGACGTCGATCCACAGGTAGAACGCGCCGGTGGGGGTGAGGTAGCGGAGTCCACGCGCGGAGAGGGCGGCGGTGGCGGCGGCCAGGTTCTCGCGGTAGTGCGCCGCGCTGCGCGCCACGGCGGCCTGGTCGCCGGTGAGCGCCTCCGCCGCCGCCCGTTGCGACGGCTCGTCGACGCAGCTGACGACGGACTCCTGCACCCGCAGCATCGTCTGGCGCCAGCCGGGCGGCGTCACCAGCCAGCCCACGCGGGCGCCGGTCATCGCGTAGGTCTTGGACAGCGAGAACACCGACAGCACGCGCCCGTCGGGATCGAGCGTCGCAGGGCTCACGTGAGGGGCTCCCCAGGTGAACCGCTCGTACACCTCGTCGCTGATGAGCCACAGGTCGTGCCGTCGGGCCAGGGCGAGGAGCTCGCCCAGAGTCGAGCGGTCGAAGGTGGAGCCGAGCGGGTTGGACGGTGTGTTCACGATCAGCGAGCGCGTGCGCGGCGTCACGAGGGAGTCGAGCTCCGCGAGATCCGGCTGGAAATCGCGCGCAGGGCGCAGCGGGTACGGCACGGGGACGGCTTGGAGCAGGTGGGCGTTCATGGTGAACGTCGTGTAGCCCGGGTCGGGAACGAGCACCTCGTCGCCGCGTGACAGCGTGAGCGCCATTGCGAGGTGCAGCGCCTGCGTGGCGCCGACCGTCACCCAGATCTGCTCGATGTCGACGTCCAGGCCGTTCTCGCGTGCCAGCTTCGCGCGGATCGCCTCCCGCAGCGCGGGCGTGCCGCCGTTGGGCGTGTAGCGGATCGCCCCTTCGCGCCACGCGTCGGCCGCGGCATCCCGGATCCGCGATGATGCGACCTCGCCCGGCTCGCCGACCGCCAGGATGATCGTTCCGGGCCGGCGCAGGGCACGCTCGAGGATGTGGCGCACACCCGAGCCCGGCATGTGCGCGATGTGCGGAGCGATCTCGGGCATGCCGCCATGCTAAGCGGCGCCCACAGCTAGCCTGTCGTCATGGTGGTGCAGGTCGTGCTCGTCCACGGCATCCGGACGTCCGCCACGATGTGGCGCGCCCAGGTCGAGTATCTGAACGCGCGCGGCACGCCGGTGACGGCCGTCGACCTGCCGGGCCACGGATCCCGGATGGCCGAGGACTTCACCCTCGAATCGGCCATGGCGACGATCGACGAGGCGGTGCGCGCCGCCGCCGAGCGCGGACCGGTCCTCCTCGTCGGGCACTCGATGGGCGGTCTGCTGTGCATCGAGTACGCGGGTGCAGAGGATCCGCCGCCCGTCACGGGCTTCGTCGCGGCATCCTGCACCGCGATACCGCGGGGTGTGGGACTCGCCGCCTATCGCGTGCTCACGCGCGGATTCGACTCACTGCCCGACCGGGGGATGTGGCTGACGAATCGCATGCTCGATCGCATCCTGCCCGATGAGACCCGCGCCGACTTCGGCGCCGGCGGCTACGCACTGGATGCGCAGGACATCGCGCTGCGCAGCCTCTCGGTGCTGGATCTGCTCGCCGCCCTTCACCGCATCGACGTGCCGCTATGGTTCGTCAACGGGCAGTACGACCAGCTCCGGGTGAACGAGAAGCTCTTCATGCGCATCGCGCAGCACGCCGAACTCGTCGTGGTCCCACGCACCACCCACCACGTCACCGTGATGCGCCCGCGGGCGTTCAACGTGCTGCTCGAGGTGGCGCTGGCGACCCTCGAGGCCTCAGACGGCTGACGTCGTGCGATCGCGATCGCGGACGCGGATCGCGTACGCCATGAAGCCGCCGATGATCGACAGGATGCCTCCCACGAGGAAGAGCAGCCAGAACCCGCCCACGAGCGCCACGAGCCCCGCGCCGAGGAGCGGCCCGATGAGCTGTCCCAGGCTCGCCGACACGTTCACGAACCCGAGATCCCGGGCATGGTCCTCCGCGCGCGGCAGCAGGTCGGTGCCGAGGGCGAGACTCACCGACATGTACGCCCCGTACCCGACGCCCAGCAGGGCGGCAGCGATCATCGCCGAGGTGAGCGAGGGAGCGACCACGAGGATGATCGAGGCGAGGCCCTGGATCACGGCGGGCCACACCACGAACGGCAGTCGACGTCCGGTGCGATCCGAGATCCGGCCCGACACGATGGACGACGCGACCACGAAGAGCGTGTAGACGAGGATCAGCAGCAGCAGCTCGTCCTCGGCGGTCGCGGCATCCCGATGCAGCCCGTAGAGCAGGAAGAAGAGCAGCAGACCCGTGCCCAGCGCGTTGCCGATGTTGACGGTGAGACGGCCCGCGAGCAGCCAGGCGAAGTCGCGGTCGCGGAGGGCGGCGAGGCGCTCTCGGATCGTCCTCGGCTCCCGCGCCACGGCCACCTCCGCGCGCGCGGGCGGGTCCGGAAGGAGCAGGGCCGCGACGGTGCCCACGACGGCGAGGAAGCCGGCCAACGCGAGGTAGCCGACGACGACGCCGAGCTCCAGCAGCACGATGACCCCCACCCCGACCACGATGCCGAGGGCCTGCGACGAGGAAACGGCAGCGGATGCCGTACCGCGCTGCGTCGTCAGCTGGTCGGCGATGAGCGCCGTGAAGGCCGCGGACGCGACGGCGACGCCCACCGAGACGCCGACCCACGCGAGCCCCACTCCCCACGGGCCGGAGGCGAAGGCGATCGCCGTCAGCGACGCCGTGCCGAGCCAGACACCGCCGAGCGCCCAGGGGCGCCGGCGCCCCCATCGCCCGCGGGTGCGGTCGGAGAGACCGCCCGCGAGCGGCGCGGCGATGACACCGGCGACACCGCCGATCGCGAGGACGAGTCCGGAAGAGACGACGCCCGAAACCCATCCGGCGGCGTCATCCGGTGTATCGAGCTGCAGGGGTATGAGCAGTTGCAAGGGCGTCAGCTGGACCGTCCAGATCGCGAGCCAGGCCAGGGTGAAGAGCGTGAACCAGCTCGCGCCGACCTTGCCGGGCTGCCGCGCGCTCACGAGCGCGCCTCGGCGATGAGCGTGCGGTACCAGTCGAACGAGGCTTTCGGCGTGCGCTGCGCCGTGTCGAAGTCGACGTGCACCAGCCCGAAGCGCTGTGACCACCCGTCCGCCCACTCGAAGTTGTCCAGCAGCGACCACACCGTGTACTCGCGGACATCGACACCCGCGCGGACGGCGGCGCCGACGGCACCGATGTGGCCCGCCAGGTACGCGACGCGTTCGGCATCGTCGACAGGGCCGTCGACGTGCTCCGGCTCGGGGAACGAGGCGCCGTTCTCGCCGATCACCAGCGGAGGAAGGTGCTCTCCGTAGCGTTCGCGGAAGTCCAGGAGAAGCTCCGTGAGCGCCGTCGGCACGATCGGCCACTCCGGTCCGAACCCGGTGACGGGCGCGCCCGGCGTGGGGACGATCTCGAAGGGAACGGGGCTGCCCCCGGCTGCGGCCGCCACCGTCGTCGGGTTGTAGAAGTTGATGCCGTAAAAGTCCCCCGGCGTCGAGATGAGCTCGAGATCGCCATCCTCGACCGGCATCGGCGGGATGCCGAACGCGTCCAGGTCGGGGTACGCCCCGGTGAGCACGGGCTCGGCGAAGAGGCGGTTGTGCAGCACGTCGTAGATCGCGGCGGCGGTGAGGTCGGCATCCGTCCCGCTCGCAGGGAGTACCAGCGTGTGGTTGTTGACGATGCCGACCTCTTCAGCGCCGGCGGCCCGCAGCGCCCGCTGCGCCAGGCCGTGGGCGAGCAGCTGATGGTGCACCGTCGGCAGCGAGCCGAACAGCAGCTGACGGCCCGGCGCCAGCGTGCCGACGGCATAGCCCTGCAGCGAGGTCGAGACGGGCTCGTTGAGCGTGTACCAGTGACGGATGCGGTCGCCCAGCGCATCGGCCACGATCGCCGCGTACTCGCCGAAGCGCTGCGCCGTGTCACGCTCCAGCCAGCCACCACCCCCTTCCAGCACGCTCGGCAGGTCCCAGTGGTACAGCGTCGCGAACGGCGTGATGCCGGCGTCGAGGAGATCGTCGGCGAGGCGGCGGTAGTAGTCGAGTCCCGCGTGGAGGACGGGGCCGCCCGGTTCGGGCTGCACGCGCACCCACGAGATCGAGAAACGGTAGCGGTCGGCGCCAAGCCCCGCGAGCAGGGCGACGTCTTCGCGGTGGCGCCGGTAGCTGTCCGGGCCGGGGTCGGCCGTCGCCGCTCCGTGGACGGCGCCGGGAGCATCGACGAAGTCGTCCCAGATCGATCGACCCCGTCCGTCCGCGGTGCGTGAGCCCTCCACCTGGAAAGCGGCCGTCGCCGTCGACCAGCGGAAGCCCGGCGGGAATGGGGCGAGGTCGACGGACGGATGCTGCGGCACGGTGGACTCCTTCGTCAGGGGCGCAGGCCTCGGGCGACGCGCGCGGCCACGCCTAGATCATGCATCATGAGGGGGATGCGGTGTGCGCACGGCGTCGGTCAACCGCACGTCGACCGACCTGATAGAATCCTTGTTTGGCTTGCGTGTGGGTTCGCCCTCACGACCGTCGCGAAGCGCCCCTCTCTCGCTGACCGGCACATCCATCCGATTCCCTTCGAACGAAAGAACGTCGACACGTGGCGAACATCAAGTCGCAGATCAAGCGCAACAAGACCAACGAGAAGGCGCGCGAGCGCAACAAGGCCGTCAAGAGCGAGCTGAAGACGCACGTCCGTCGCACCCGCGAGGCGATCGCTGCGGGCGACAAGGCCGCCGCTGAGAAGGCTCTGGGCACGGCGTCCAAGAAGCTCGACAAGGCCGTCAGCAAGGGCGTCATCCACAAGAACCAGGCGGCGAACCGCAAGTCGGCCATCGCCAAGCAGGTCTCCGCGCTCTGAGACTTCGACACGCTCTGCGACCGTGAGGTCGCCGCCGGCCGCGAGATCGCCCGGTGAGCATCCGTCGAAAAGGCCCGTCCCGTCAGGGGCGGGCCTTTCGCATGTGCGCCGTGCTCAGGCGCCGTACGGGGCGCGTGTCGCGATGACCGTGATCATGCGCTCAAGGGCGAAGACGGCATCCCGAGAGCCGCCCTTGACCTCGGCATCCGCCCGTGCCGTCGCCTGGATGGCGCGGCCCAGGCTCTCTTCGTTCCACCCCATCAGGTCGCGCCGGGCGCGATCGACCTGCCAGTCCTTCATACCCAGCCGGGCGGCGAGGGCCGCCGAGGGCTCGCGGTTGCCCGCCACCCGCGCCATGGTGCGCAGCTTCATCGCGACCGCCGCCACCAGCGGAACGGGGTCTGCCCCCGACGCGAGCGCGTGGCGGAGCGCGATGAGCGCCTCGCCGTAGCGGCCGGCGATCGCCGTGTCGGCGACGGTGAACGCCGACGTCTCGACGCGGCCGCCGTAGTAGCGCTCGACGATCTGGTCGGTGATGTCGCCGGGCACGTCGGCGATCAGCTGCTGGCAGGCTGCCGCGAGCTCGGTGAGGTCGTCGGCGAACGCGGAGACGAGAGCGCGCAGCGCGGTGGGTGCGATGCGCTTCTTGGCGGCCTGGAACTCCCCCGCGGCGAAGTCGAACCGGTCGGAATCGCGTTTGACGGCAGGGCACGCGATCTCGACGCCGGAGCCCTCCCCCGCGCGGATCGCGTCGAGCAGCTTCTTGCCGCGGACGCTGGCGCCGGTGTGGCGGAGCACGACGGTGGCGCCGTCCTGCGGCACCGAGAGGTACGAGAGCGCCTCTGCCAGGAACGTGTCGGAGCACTTCTCGACCCCGCTCACGCGCACGAGGCGTGCCTCGCCGAACAGCGACGGCGACGTGACCCCGAGGAGCGTTCCGGCGGCGTAGTCGTCGGCGCGGATGTCGGACACCTCGAGCGCCGGGTCCTCCGCGCGCAGGTAGTCCCGCACCCCGGCGATCGCGCGCTCGGCGCAGACCTCTTCGGGACCGGAGACCAGGACGATCGGCGCGGGCTGGGGCGCCCGCCACGACAGCTGGGGAATGGCGCTGCGCGCCGCCTTCGCGGGTGCTCGGCGCGCAGGGGAAGCCATTCCCCCAGCCTACCGACGACCACCGACGGCGGCCGCGCCGCCCGCCGAGGACCGGGGGTCAGCCGCCGCGCTCGCGCCAGATCGCAACCGCCTCCCCGGAGGCCCAGAGCGCGATCGCGCCGTCCTTGTCGGTGCGTACGGTCCGCGCGCGCAGGCCCTCGAGAATCGTGAGCGTCTCCTGTCGCGGATGGTCGTAGTCGTTGTCGATCCCGACTGTGAGGAGCGCCACCGTCGGCTGCGCGGCGACGTACAGCTCGGCATCCTGATCGGCACTGCCGTGATGAGCCACTTTGACGACCGCGTACGGCGGTGCGAGGGCGCCGGATGCCGTCAGCACGCGCTGCGGCGATGCCGACAGGTCGCCGAGCATCAATGTGGGCGGGATGCCCCCGCCGCGCACGTCGAGGACGACACTGGCGTCGTTGCCTTCCGGGAAGGCGCGACTGCCGGGCTTCGGCCAGAGCACACGCCAGCGCGCCGTGCCGAGGGAACCGGTGAGCCCCGCCGACGCCTCGGTCGCCTCTGCCCCCTGCGCCGTAAGCGACGCGATCTGCGCCCTCGCGTCGGCATCGCCCCGACCGTGCAGCACGGTGCCGACACGGCCGCGCACGGCGGCGAGCCCGCCGATGTGGTCGAGGTCGTAGTGGGTGAGCACCAGCAGGTCGATGCGCTCGATCCCGGCGCGGGAGAGGCAGCCGGCGAGCGGCTCGGGGGCCGGGCCGGTGTCGACGAGCGCGACGGCACCGGCCGAGCGGAGCAGCACGGCGTCTCCTTGGCCAACGTCGCACGCGAGCACCGACCAGTCGGCCGGCAGCGTCCAGCGGCCCGCGATGGACGTGAGCGCCCCCGTGCCGAGCGCCGCACCCACGACCACCGACACGAGTGACACGGATGCCGCACGCACGAGCCTCTGCCCCCGCGTCCCGCCGCTTCGCAGCACGATGACGAAGCCGATGGCGAGCCCCAGGACTGCCAGCGCCACGGCGCCCGGCCACCCTTCCAGCCAGGGCAAGGCGTCCCCCGGGAGCTGCGCCGCCGTCGTGGCGGTCGCGGCGATCCACGACGCAGGGACCCACGCGAGCGCCGCCAGACCGGACTGCAGCCAGGGCAGGGGCGCGCTGAGGCACGCGGCGAGTCCGATCACGGTCGCCGCCGGCGCCGCCGGACCGGCGAGGAGGTTCGCGAGGACGCCGTACACCGGGACGGTGGGCTCGATGAGGATCAGGAGTGGCCCGCAGGCGAGCTGGGCGGCGAGCGGCACGGCCAGTGCGAGCGCGAGCGGGCGGGGCACCGCCCGGGCAAGTCCCGCCGCGAGCGGCCGGGCGCACAGCAGGAGGGATGCGGTCGCGGCGACCGAGAGTGCGAAGCCGAGCGACGCGGCGAGCCAGGGGTCGAGGATCAGCAGCACCGTCACGGCCGTCGCCAGGAGTGCGATCCCCACCCCGGCCCGACCGAGGAGCACCGCGAGCATCGCGATGGCTGCCATGGCAGCGGCCCGCACCACGCTCGGCTCCGGGGTGACGAGCACCACGAACCCGACGAGCGCCGCGAGTCCAGCGGCCACGCGCAGCCCGCGCGAGGCGCCGAGCGCGGCCGCGAGGGCGAACGCGATGCCGACGACGAGCGCGCAATTGGCGCCCGACACGGCAGTGAGGTGCGAGAGCGATGCCTCCTGCATCGCCGTGTCGAGCGTCGGTGACACGATCGACGTGTCGCCGACCGCCAGTCCCGGCACGAGACCTGCCCCCTCGCCGGGAAGGCCTCCCACGGCGCGCACGAGCCCGCGCCGCAGCTCCGCCGCTGCCGCGGCCCCACCCTCGGCGGCGTGGACGACGTCGACGCCCCGGGACGCCCAGAGCACCACGACGGCGCGCTCACCGGCGCGCGCCGGCCTCGCGGTGCCGCGGATCTGCACGACCGCGCCGACGTCGAGGCGAGCGAGGCGGTCGACGTCGTCCATCGCGACGCGCACGCCGACCTCGACGTCCGCCGCCGGCCCCTCGTTGCCGGTGCTGAAGCGTGAGGCGCGGGCATCGAACGCCAGAGTCCCGTCGGCACGGCGCTCGACCTTGCCGACCACTTCCGCCCGCACCTCCACCGCCCGTCCCCCGTCGAGCGCGAGATCCGCGATACTCGCCCGCGCGGGCTGCGCCCAGGCGACGTGGGACGCGGACGCGGCTGCGGCGGCGGCGGCGAGCACTGCGACCACGAGCGCACGGCGCACCGCGTCGCGCGGCATCCGGAATCTCCCCGGCAACCGCCCCGCAGCGGCCCGAACGCGGACGCGTGACGTCGGCCGCCCACTTGCGCGAAGGACCGCGAGGGTGCACAGCGCCGCGACGGCCCACAGCGCCAGGGCGATCCAGGGCGACGCCCCGGGCGCGACGACCGCCGCACCCGCTACCGCCCAGCACGCGGCCGCGACGGGCAGGAGTCTCAGTGCAGCGGCGCGCGGCACGTCACACCGTCACGAGGTCGCGGAGGGACTCCAGCATCGTGTCGCCGATGCCCGGCACCGCGAGGAGGTCTTCGACACTCGTGAAGCCGCCGTTGTCGTCGCGCCACGCGATGATGCGCTCGGCGAGGGCGGGGCCGATGCGCGGCAGCGTCTCGAGCTGCGTCGCATCCGCCGAGTTGAGGTCGACCAGACCGGCAGCGGGCGCGGGGGCGACTGCACCGGCGGGCGGTGCCTCGCCCGTCCGCGGCACCGGCAGCTGCTCGCCGTCGTCGAGCGTGCGGGCCAGGTTGACGGCGTTCCGGTCCGCTTCTTCGGCGAAGCCGCCCGCAGCGGCGACCGCATCCACCACGCGGGCGCCCGCCGGAAGCACGTACAGCCCGGGACTGCGCACCGCACCCGACACGTGCACGTAGAGGTCTGCACTGCCGGTGACGGCGGGTGCGGGCGTCTGGTCGACGACGACTTGATCGACGGGTGCCATCGCGCCGCGCAGGATGCCGATGCCGACGGTGACGGCGAGTGCCGCGATCACGAGCACGACGACGGCGCCGATGCCGAGCCGGCGCCGTGACGAGGCATCGGGAGCGGGCGGCTCGTCGCGGTCACCGGCTGTCACCGGATTCACGCTAAGAGTCCGGTGACAGCGCGGGCGCGCGAAGTCCCGCGGATGTGGAGATCGCGGGACGAGGCCCTCCTGGGGAGGAAGGTCAGTGGGTGCTGAAGCTCACGACCTTGGGCGGCCGCACGACGGTGCGCGTGATCTCACGGTCGCCGAGCGCGCGGATGACCTTCTCGTCGGCGCGGGCGAGCCGCTCGAGCTCGGCGGCGTCGATGCGGGCCGGAACCTGGATCGTGCCGCGCACCTTGCCGTCGACCTGCACGATCGCCGTGACGCTCTCCTCCACCAGCAGGGTCGGGTCCGCGGTGCGCCACGGGACGAGCCCGACGAAGCCGTCGTAGCCGAGGATCTCCCACATCTCCTCGGCCAGGTGCGGGGCGAACAGGTCGAGGATCATCGCGGTGGTCTCGGCGGCCTCGCGCACGGCGGGGTCGGCCGGGCCGGCGCCCGAGTCGATGACCTTGCGCGTCGCGTTGACGAGCTCCATGAGGCGCGCGACCACGACGTTGAACTTCGTCTGCTCGACGAGCCCGGGGGCGTCGGCCAGCAGGCGGTGGGTGACACGGCGCAGAGACACGTCGCCCTCCGCCCAGACCACGTCCGGGTCGCTGGCCACGTCCGTGGCGACACGCCACGCGCGCGCCAGGAACTTCTGAGCCCCGGTGGTCGACACATCCTCCCAATTGATGTCGTCCTCGACCGGGCCGGCGAACACCATCGCGACGCGCGACGCGTCGGCGCCCGGGTCGACCATGCTCGATGCGAACTCGACGAGGTTGCCCTTCGACTTGGACATCTTCGAGCCACCCAGCAGCACCATGCCCTGGTTGACGAGGCTCGTGAACGGCTCGGTGAAGTCGATCAGCCCCATGTCGAACAGCACCTTCGTGATGAAGCGCGCGTACAGCAGGTGCAGGATCGCGTGCTCGACGCCACCGATGTACGAGTCGACGGGCGCCCAGCGGTTGGCCTCGGCGGACGGGAACGCCTGCGTCGGGTCGTTCGGTGCGAGGAAGCGCAGGAAGTACCAGGAACTGTCGACGAACGTGTCCATCGTGTCGGGGTCGCGCAGTGCCGGCTCGCCGGTCTCGGGATCCGTCGTCTTCATCCACTCGGTGGCGCCGCCCAGCGGCGAAGTCCCCCGGGGCTTCAGGTCCAGTCCGCGCGCATCGGGCAGCTCGAGCGGGAGCTGGTCCTCCGGCACCGGGACGATGCGGCCGTCCTGCGTGTGGATCATCGGGATCGGCGTGCCCCAGAACCGCTGGCGCGAGATCAGCCAGTCACGCAGGCGGTACGACTTCGCGGCACGACCCGTGCCGGCGGCCTCGAGCTGCTCGATGACGCGCGCGATGGCGTTGCGCTTCGACAGGCCGTTCAGCGACCCGGAGTTGATCAGCCGGCCCTCTCCGGTGAGTGCGATCCCGGTGCGGGCGGGGTCGACGTCGGACAGCGTCTCGACCGGGCCCGGATCGATCGGCACGCCGTCGTCGTCGAGTTCGATGACGGGGATGGCGCCGGTGATCGGCGCCGTCGTGTCGACCACGACCCTGACCGGCAGGTCGAACGCGCGGGCGAAGTCGAGGTCTCGCTGGTCGTGGGCGGGAACGGCCATGACGGCTCCGTGGCCGTAGTCCGCCAGCACATAGTCGGCCGCCCAGATCGGCAGGCGATCGCCGTTCACGGGGTTGATCGCGAAGCGGTCGAGGAACACGCCCGTCTTCGGGCGGTCGGTCGACTGGCGCTCGATGTCGGTCTCGCGCTGCACGCGCTCGAGATAGTCCTGGAAGCGCATGCGCACCTCGGCTGTCGAGCCCGCGGCGAGCTCGGCGGCGAGGTCGCTGTCGGGGGCGACGACCATGAAGGTCGCGCCGTGCAGCGTGTCGGGGCGCGTCGAGAAGACGGTGACCTTGTCGGCTCGGCCCTCAATCTCGAAGTCGATGTCGGCGCCGACCGAGCGGCCGATCCAGTTCCGCTGCATGCGGAGGACCTTCTGCGGCCAGAAACCCTCGAGCTGGTTCAGGTCGTCGAGTAGCCGATCGGCGTAGTCGGTGATCTTGAAGTACCACTGCGTCAGGTTCTTCTTGACGACCTCGGCGCCGCAGCGCTCGCAGTGACCGTCGACGACCTGCTCGTTGGCGAGCACCGTCTGGTCGTTCGGGCACCAGTTGACCGGGCTCGCCTTGCGGTACGCCAGACCGCGCTCGTACAGGCGCTGGAACAGCCACTGGTTCCAGCGGTAGTACTCGGGGTCGCTGGTGTGCAGAATGCGCGACCAGTCGTACGACGAGCCGTACGCGCGGAAGCTCTTCTTGTGCTGCTCGATGTTCGCGTACGTCCACTCGCGCGGGTCGGAGCCGGCGCCGCCCTTGATCGCCGCGTTCTCGGCCGGCAGGCCGAACGAGTCCCATCCGATCGGGTTCAGCACGTTGTAGCCGCGGTGGCGCCAGAAGCGAGCCACGACGTCGACGTAGGCGTAGTTCTCGGCGTGCCCCATGTGCAGGTCGCCGGACGGGTACGGGAACATCCCGAGCACGAACTTCCGCGGACGCGTGTCGTCGGCACCGCCGGCCCGGAAGGGGTCGGCCTCGGCCCAGCGCGCCTGCCACTTCTGCTGGATCGAGTACGCGTCGTAGCCCTCGGCGGGCGCAGAGGTGACGGGGGTGTCGGTGTGACTCACGAGGGAAGTACCAATCATGGGATGCCGGGAAGCGCGCGCAGCGCGCGAAGCGCGTCTTCCAGGTTAGCGGAAGGGCGCGTTCACCAGCCGGGCGGCAGCGACGCACCCAGGGCGGCAAGGGGCGCGCGCGCCTTGATACCCACCTCGGCGACCTCGGCTGCGGCATCCGATCGCCACGTGATCCCGCCGCCGGCGCCGACATAGGCGCTGTCGTGGCGGATGACGATCGACCGGATCACCATCGCCAGGTCGAGCCGGCCGTCGTCGCCGATCCAGCCGAAGCACCCTGAGAACACTCCCCTGGGCGCCGCCTCGAGGCGGTGCAGGATCGTCATCGCCGACAGCTTCGGCGCCCCCGTCATGGAACCCGCGGGGAACGTCGCCGCCAGCAGGTCGCCGACCGTCGTCCCTGGTCCGAGGCGTCCGGACACGGTGCTCACGAGCTGATGCACGGCGGGGTACGACTCCACCTCGAGGAGCGCGTCGACGCCCACCGTGCCGGGCAGGCACACCCGCGAGAGGTCGTTGCGCATGAGGTCGACGATCATGACGTTCTCGGCGCGCTCCTTCTCGCTGGCGCGAAGCTCGTCCGCCAGCGCCGCGTCGCTCGCGGGATCCTCCCCGCGCGGCCGGGTGCCCTTGATCGGCCGGGTGCGGACGATGCCGGCGCCGTCGCGGCCGGGCCGCACGTCGAGGAAGCGCTCCGGGCTCGCGCTGAGCAGGGCGATCGGCCCCGACCGCACGAAGCCGCCGTGGTGCGCCGGCGTCGCCGCGCGCAGTCGCGCATACGTCTCGACGGGATCGACGGATGCCTCGACCTCGAACCGCGTCGTCAGGCACAGCTGGTACGCGTCGCCCTCGCGGATCGCGTCGCGGCAGCGTTCGATGAGCGCGGCGTACTCGCCGGGCGCGTGGCGGGAGCGCGCCGGCCCGTGCTCGGGGGCCGGTGCCGGCAGGGGCGGCCCGGGAACCGCGGCGATGGCGGCCACCACGCGCGGGACGTCGTCGGGCCCTCCGTACACGTGGATGCTCTCAGCACCATGGTCGAACGCGACGAGGCGATCGACGCGCAGCCAGAGGCTCTGCGGCACGCTGTCGCCATCCTGCGATGCGGGGGCGCCCGCGCGCGCGGCGGCGGCGTCATAACCGCTCCACCCGACCCAGCCGCCGCGGAAGGCGGCGCCGCCGTGTCCTGGGTCGTCGCCGTCCGACTGGTCTGCGCACACGGTCGCGGTCGCACGGGCGGGGTCGTCGGGCGTGCCGGTGCCCATCCAGCTCCAGCCGTCGCGGGCGCCGGGTCCGGCATCCAGCCAGAAGACGTGCGGTTCATGGCTGAACAGAGCGGCGAAGACGGATGCCGGATCCGCCCAGTGCGCGGCCTCCGCGGCGGCGAGGGTGTCCGACATCTTCCCAGGTTAGAGGGGCGCACCGGCCTCTAGGCTCGTGGCGTGAACGAGTTCCTGACTTGGTTGCTCGACGCCGTCCAGAGCGTCGACCCGGTGCTCAGGACTCTTCTCGCGGGCTTCGCCATCATGCTCGAGACGAGCGTGCTGATCGGGCTCGTGGTGCCCGGCGACACGATCGTGATCGTCGCCGGCACAGCGGTCGCGTCGCCCCTCGAAGGTGTCCTGCTCGGCATCGCCGTCGTGGTCGGCGCGCTCATCGGCGAGAGCATCGGGTTCTGGCTCGGCCGCTTCCTCGGCCCGAAGATCCAGCACTCGCGTCTGGGCAGCCGGATCGGCGAGGCGAACTGGGAGCGCTCGGAACGGTATCTGCGCCGGCGCGGCGGCCCGGCGATCTTCATCTCGCGATTCCTCCCGGTGCTCCATTCGCTGGTGCCGCTCACCGTGGGCATGAGCGGCTATCCGTACCGGCGGTTCCTCGCGTGGACGATTCCGGCGTGCGTGATCTGGTCGGCCCTCTACATCTCGGTGGCGGCTCTCGCCGCCGGCACCTACCGCGAGCTGGCCGACCGGCTGCACTACGCGGGCTACATCTTCGTGGGCGTCATCGTCCTGTTCCTGGCCCTCGTGTTCGTGAGCAAGAAGGTCATCGAGCGAGCGGAGCGCAAGCATCTCGACCACGACGATCCCGACGAAGCGTCGGTGGCGGACATGAAAGACTGAGATGGTGCCGCAGACCGTTCTCCCGCCCGTGCGCGCCAAGGTCCTCTGGCTGGCGCGCCTGGAATACCGGTTCCACGCATGGCGCGAACGCCGTGCGCGCCGACGGGGCCAGAAGCCGACGGTGACGCCGTTCCCCGGCTACGGGGGGCCCGGCTGGGTCCGCGTGCTGGGGCGCGTCATGATCGTCCCGCCGGCGAAGGTCTCCGAGGCCGGAGAGTACGCCGGTGTCCGCGGCTGGCGCAGCTTCGTGGCCGTTCCGATCGGCTACGCGCAGGTCACGGTGGCGATCGCGGGAGTCGATCATGTGGTCGTCGCCGACCGCGGCGGTGTGATCGACACGCGCCTGCCGGCGGCGCTGGAGCCGGGCTGGCAGACGTTCACGATGTCGGTCGAGGGTGGCGAGCCGGTGGAGACGCGGGCGTTCATCGTGGCCCCCGACGTGAAGTTCGGCATCGTGTCGGATGTCGACGACACCGTCATGGTGACGGCCATCCCCCGTCCGCTCCTCGCGGCCTGGAACTCCTTCGTCGTCGACGAGCACGCCCGTCAGCCGGTTCCCGGCATGGCGGTGCTGATGGAGCGCGTCGTGCGCGAGAACCCAGGCGCGCCCCTGGTGTACCTCTCGACCGGCGCCTGGAACATCGCGCCGACCCTGATCCGGTTCCTGAGTCGCCACGTCTTCCCCCCGGGCGCGCTCCTGCTCACCGACTGGGGACCCACGCACGACCGCTGGTTCCGCAGTGGCAAGGCCCACAAGCTGTCGAACCTGCGGCGCCTGGCCGACGAGTTCCCGCACGTGCGGTGGCTCCTGGTCGGCGACGACGGTCAGCACGACGACGCCATCTACACGACCTTCACCGACGAGCACCCCTCCCGGGTGGTCGCGGTCGCCATCCGCCGCCTCTCCCCGGCTGAGGCCGTCCTCGCCGGTGGGCGGACGGCCGTCAACGACCACGCCGCGGCCGAGGTGCCCTGGGTGAGCGACAACGACGGCGCCGGCCTCCTGGAGCGGCTCGAGGGCGTCGGCGTCCTCGGGAGCACCGGCACCGCAGCCGTCTGACGTCGGAGCCCGCGCGTAGGCTGGCCGCATGTGCGGACGCTTCGTAGTGGCCAGTGCCGGTCCCGAGCTCGTCGGGGTGCTTCGTGTCGATGTCGAGGGCGAGGACCTTCCCGCGCCGTCGTACAACGTCGCGCCGACCGATCGTGTCGCGATCGTGCTGGACTCGGCCAAGACCGAGCCGCCCACCAGGCGGCTGGAAGCAGCCCGCTGGGGGCTGATCCCGTCTTGGGCCAAAGACACCAAGGTCGGGGCGCGCGCGTTCAACGCCCGCTCCGAGGAGCTCGAAGACAAGCCCATGTTCCGCAGCGCCCTAGAGAAGCGACGGGCGGTGGTGCCGACATCCGGCTATTACGAGTGGATGAACGTCGACGGCGTGAAGACCCCGCACTTCATCCATCCGGCCGACGGCGAGCCGCTGTTCCTCGCGGGACTCTACGAATGGTGGCGCGACAAGACCAAGGGCGATGACGACCCCGAGCGCTGGCTGCTGAGCTTCACGATCCTGACGAGGGACTCGATCGGGCATCTCGGATCGATCCACGATCGCATGCCGCTCTTCCTGGATCCCGATCACGCCGACGCGTGGCTCGACCCCACCACCGACAACGTCCGCGACGTGCTCGACGCGGCGATCGACGCGGCCCCGGCCCTGGCCGACACGCTCACCGATCACGAGGTCTCGAAGGCCGTGGGCAATGTTCGCAACAACTCCCCCGAGCTCATCGAGCCGGTCGAGTCCTGAACGTCTCACCGCAGCAGCAGCGGCGCCGCCGCGTATCCTCGAACGGTGACGATCGCGCCCCCTGCCGCTCCGGTGCTCGCCGGCGACGTCTGGCGTGCGCGTGAAGCGGAACACGAGGAGCGCGCCCGCGCGCTGACGCGCGCGCATCGTGAGCGGGCGAGCCGCGGCGAGGCGCATCCCGTCGAGGACTTCCTCTTCACGTACTACTCGTACAAGCCGTCGGTGCTGCACCGGTGGCACCCCGGCGAGGGCGTGGAGCTGGCGGATGCCGCGGCCGACGCCCGATCCGGCTGGCGCTGGTATCGCTCCGGTGCGACAGAGGGCTCGATCGCCGTCGACGGTGCGGGCTTCCGTGCCGATCGCGGCGCCCTCGTCGCGAACGTCGGCAGGATCCTCCGCGCCACGGCCGACAGGCCTCCGGGCTTCGGCTGCTTCGGCCTGCACGAGTGGGCGATGGTCTACCGCGAGCCGCAGCACCGGCATCCCGTGCCGCTGCGGCTCGGGCGGGACGAGACCGACGCGGTGGTCGAGGCGCACGAGCTGCGCTGCACGCACTTCGACGCGTTCCGCTTCTTCACGCCCGAGGCCGCGCCGCGCAATCGAGAGACGCCGACCCGAGAACGGCAGGCCGAGCTCGAGCAGCCCGGGTGCCTTCACGCCGGGATGGACCTGTACAAGTGGGCGGTGAAGCTCGGTCCCCTCGTTCGGGGGGACCTGCTCCTCGATGCGTTCGAGCTCGCCCGCGACATCCGGGTGCTCGACATGCGGGCCTCGCCGTACGACCTCGCCGGCTGGGGCTACGACGCCGTGCCGATCGAGACGGCCGAGGGCAAGGCCGCCTACGTGCGGGCCCAGCGAACGTTCGCGGATCGCGGCAGGGCGATCAGGCAGCGGCTGGTCGACGTGGTCGCGGGCTGAGTCACTCTGCAGGGGCGCAGGTCGTGCAGGGCAGGTCGCCCCCGCCCGCCTCGGCGACGGCGAATCGCAGTTCGATCACGCGAATCGCGGCGTCTTCGAGCCGGTCGGCCGGCAGCGCGCCGGACTCCACGGCGGCGACGATGCCGTCGATGATCCGCGTCGCGGTGTCGGGTGTCGAATACACCACCGTCAGGACCATGTCGTTGCCCGCGGCAAGCGCGGCCACGGCGTTGGCGACGGGATCCGCGTACTGCGGCTGGCCGGAGCCCTGCAGCATTCCCAGGTCGTCCGTGACGGTGACGCCGTCGAAGCCCAGCTCCTCCCGCGCGATCCGGTGCCACTCGGCTGAGAGGCTCGCCGGCGCGGGATCCACGGCGGTGTAGGCGAGGTGCCCGAACATCAGCAGCTCAGCGCCGGTGTCGATGCCGGCCTGGAACGGCAGGGCATCGGCCGCGCGCCACTGGTCCAGCGTCAGTGCCGTCGACGGGATCGCCGTGTGCGAGTCACCGGGGGCGGCGCCGTGCCCGGGGAAATGCTTGAGCGTCGAGAACACCGAGCCCTCCTCGCCCCGCACGGCGGCGGCCACACGGGCAGATGCGGCGTCGGGCGTCGCGCCGAGCACGCGCCGATGGATGAACGAGCCGGTGTCGGGCGTGACGTCCGCCACGATGCCGAAGTTCACGGAGATCCCGGCCTGCCGCACCAGAGCTGCGCGGCCGGCGAACGCCGCCTCGGCCGCGGACGGGTCGGCCTGCTGCAGCTCGAGGGGCCCGGGGAAGGTGTCCCACCGCAGGCGCGAGACGTCGCCGCCCTCCTGGTCGATCGCGACCAGCGGGGGCCGTGCCGGGTCCACCGTCAGCGCGGCGGTGATCGTCTGGAGCGCCGCTTCGTCGCCCGGGATGTTCGCGCCCATCAGGAGGAACCCGCCGGCGCCGGACGACTCCATGTAGGCGTGGAGGGCGGCGGCATCCGTGGTCGGGATGTGGCCCATCACGACGCTCGCCGCGCGCTCGCGCAGCGACATCGCCGCCACGGCCGCTTCGGCCGGCGTCGCCTCGGGCGTCGGCGACGGCTCCGGTTCTGCCGACACCGTCGCTGACGGCGACGCAGACGGTCGCACAGCCGGGCTGGAGGCGCACGACGTGCACACCGCGGCGAGCGCCACGACCACCGCGAGCAGGGCGAAGCGCGGCGCAGAAGTCACCGGGCAAGCCTAAGCGTGTCCGGTGCAAAGCATCTGGGAACGACCAGGTGATCAGTGGCGCGCGACGATGGCCGCGGCATCCGTCCCCATCGGCAGCACGCCGTACTGCGCCCCGCGCTCCTCGCCCACGCGAGCGGCGATGAACGCCTCGGCGTCGCGGCCGGGCGCGTGCCGGAGCATGAGCGACGCCTGGAACGCCAGTGCGAGATCCTCGCTCAGGCGGCGGGCCTGCGACGCGGCCGCGTCCGGATCCGCCGTCAGCCGCTGCAGCAGGCCCAGCGTGCGGTCGACGTGGCGATCGAGCACGACGGAGGCGCCGGCGGTGCTCGCGAGCTCGTCGGCGAAGGCTTCGCCCGAGTCGCGGTCACGAGTGAGCGCCCGGAGCACGTCGAGGGCGATGACGTTGCCCGAGCCCTCCCAGATCGCCATGACGGGCTGCTCGCGATAGCGGCGGGCGAGCGGGAACGTTTCGGTGTACCCGTTGCCGCCCAGGCACTCCAGCGCCTCGTAGGCGTGATGGGGGCCGCGTTTGCACACCCAGTACTTCGACACGGGCGTCGCGAGGCGACGAAGGGCGACATCGCGATCGGATGCCTCGGCCTCGAAGAGCTGCGCGAGGCGCATGCCCGTGAGCATCGCCGCCTCGTACTCGAGAGCGAGGTCGGCGAGCACGCCGGTCATCGCCGGCTGGTCCACGAGCGGCGCCCCGAACGCCTCTCGCCCGCGCGCGTGCCACAGCGCTTCGGCGAGGGACTGCCGCATGCCCGCCGCAGTGCCCAGCACGCAGTCGAGGCGCGTGCGCTGCACCATCTCGATGATGGTGCGCACCCCGCGGCCGGGCTCGCCGACGAGGAATCCGACGGTCCCGTCGAACTCGACCTCCGCCGAGGCGTTGGAGCGATTGCCGAGCTTGTCCTTCAGCCGCTGGATGCGGAACACGTTGCGCATGCCGTGCGGCAGGGCGCGCGGCACGAACAGGCACGTCAGCCCTTCATCGACGCCGCTGCTGCGCGTGTGCGCCAGCACGAGGAATCCGTCCGACATCGGCGCCGAGCAGAACCACTTGTGGCCGGTGAGCTGGTACGCGTGACCGCCCATCGACTCTCCGACCGTGGTGCCGGCGCGCACATCGGATCCGCCCTGCTTCTCGGTCATCGCCATGCCGATGAGCGCGCTGCGCTTCTCGCCCTCCACGATGAGGCGCGGCTCGTACTCGCGCGAGTACAGGCGCGGCAGCCAGGTGTCGGCGATCCACGGCGAGCCCTCGATCGACGCGACGGCGGCATGGGTCATCGAGACCGGGCAGGCGTGCCCGGGCTCGACCTGGGCGAAGAGCATGAACATGGCGGCGCGCGCGACGTGCGCGCCCGGCTTCGGGTCGGCCCATGCCGAGGTGTGCGCTCCACGGGCGATGGCCTCGCCGATCACGCGGTGATACGACGGGTCGTACTCGACCTCGTCGAGGCGGTAGCCCCAGCGGTCGTGCGGGTACGCGATGGGGGTGTGGACGCTGGCGAGCTCCGCGTCGCGCTGGAACGAGCCCGAACCGACGACTCCCCCGGCCTCGCGCAGCGCGTCTTCGGCCCAGTCGGCGCCGAACGCGCGCACCGCGCCGCCCAGCGGCACGTTGAGCGCGTACTCGTCGACGTCGACGCGCCAGGGCGGCTGGTTCTCGACGTAGTGCGTCGCCGCGCCGATCACCCGCTGGCCTCGCGCGAACGAGGTCATGACCGCTCCGTCTCCACCGCCATCGCGCGGGCGTACTGCTCGCCGGGACTGAGCGGCGCCCGCGTCACGATGTCGTGGACGAACTCGAGCTTGTGGCGGACCGGTGTGACGATCTTGAACGGATACAGGTCGCCGAAGCCCATCGCACGGTTGATGCGGTTGAAGCCCTGCGACAGCCATTCCCAGTCGGTGAGCAGACGCTGGATCGGCTCCCGCTCGTACGAGGCGAGCGGCACGACATCCGTGTCGCGGAGGTTCGTCACCGACGCATCGAGATGGATGCCGATGACCGCCGCGGTCTGCAAGGTGCCGGTGATGTGGAGATAGTGGGCGAACGTCTCGGCGAAGTCCTCCCACGGGTGCATGGTGGCGTACTCCGAGATGAACGACTGGCTCCAGTCGGAGGGAGCGCCCACCCGGTAGTGATGCTTCAGCGCGTCGCGGTAGCTGGAGCGCTCGTCGCCGAACAGCTCACGGCAGCGCGCCCACAGGGCGTCATCGGTGAGCAGCACGTTCTGGTAGTAGTGACCTACTTCGTGGCGGAGGTGCCCGAGGATCGTCCGGTAGGGCTCGCCCAGGCGCACGCGGAGCGCCTCGCGACGATCGTCGAGGCTTTCGGCCAGGTCGATCGTGATGATGCCGTTGGAGTGCCCGATCGTGACGGGCTTGCCGTCGGACAGGCTCGAGATGAGGTCGAACCCGAGGCCGCCCTTCTCGACGTCCCAGCCGACGATCGGCAGCCCGAGGTCGGCGAGCTGGAGGATCAGGCGACGCTTCGCCTCTTCGGTCTTCGCGAGCTTCTCGAGCGCGACGGTGTCGTTGCCGGCCGGTCGGCGACGGGTGAGCCGGCACGAGAAGCACCGGCCGGCCGGCGCGTTCTCCCACACCAGCCAGTTGCAGGCCCAGTCGCGGTTCGAGCAGGTGTACCAGGTCTCACCGTCGATGACGGCTTGATCGTGACGGATGCCGTGGAACTCGCGTGTCGGCACGTGATAGCCGATCTCGCCCTCGCAGTTCGGACACCGCAGGGTGTCGAGGTAGACGAAGTGGCGACAATGCGGACAGCGGGGCTGCGAGCTCACGGTCTCACCGTAGCGTGCGCGCGTGGGAGCGGAGGCATGCGTCATGCCGCCGGGACGAGCTCCACGCGCAGCAGCAGATCGCCATCGGGCCCCGGCGAGCCGCGCCCGTCGGTGTTGCTCGTGAGCACCCAGAGCGACCCGTCGGGCACTGCGACGACGTCGCGGAGACGCCCGTACTCGCCGGCGAAGGCCGGGATGGGATCGTCGACCGCTCCGTCCGCCCGCGTGTCGACCTGCCAGAGCCGCTCGCCGCGCAGACCCGCGACGAACACTGTGTCGCCGGCAGCGGCGATGCCGCTGGGGCTCGCGTCGCTGGTGGCCCACTGAGCGACCGGATCAACGAAGCCCTCCCGGCCGGCGATGCCTTCGACGAGCGGCCACCCGTAGTTCGCGCCGGGTTCGATGCGGTTCAGCTCGTCCCACGTGTTCTGTCCGAACTCGCTCGCCCACATCGCGCCGTCGGCGGTCCACGCGATGCCCTGCACGTTGCGGTGCCCCATCGACCAGACGCGGGTGCCCCACGGGTTGCCCGGCGCCGGAGCGCCGTCCTCCGTGATGCGCAGGATCTTACCGCCGAGGGCGTCGGGATCCTGCGCGGCGTCACGCTGCTGCGCGTCGCCTGTCGTGACGTACAGGTAGCCGTCCGGGCCGAACGCGAGACGCCCGCCATCATGCGTATTCGCGCGCGGGATGCCGTCCAGCACCACCTCGGGCTCGCCCAGCCCGAACGATCCCGGCTCGCCGTCGAGCGGCATCCGCACCACGCGATTGTCGTCCGCGGCACCGAAGTAGGCGAAGAGCATCGGTGTGTCGCCGGTCGTCAGCAGAGCGAGTCCGTGCAGCCCCGATTCGCCTCCCGACACGACACCCGGCACAGCGCCCACCTCGTGCAGCGCTCCGTCTGCCGTCAGCTCGAGCACGGCGCCGTCATCGCGCTGCGAGACGAGCGCGCCGCCGTCGGCGAGGGGCACCACCGACCAGGGCGCGGCGAGGCCGGACGCGAGCGTGCCGGTCACCTTCCCGACGCGCCACCGGCCCTCGCTCGTCGGCGAGGCGCTCGGCCCCATCGTGGCCGCCTGCGAGGGAGGAGCCGGTCGCGGGGTGGTGGCGCTGCAGCCGGAGGCCGTTATCAGCACCACGAGGAGGCATCCGATCGCCGCCCGCGAAGGATGTCTCGTCATCCGTCCGCCACGGCGGCCTCGAGCGCGGCGAGGTCGATGCGCCGCATGCGGAGCATGGCCTGCACGGCGCGATGCGCGATGTCGGGGTCGGGGTGGCGGATCAGCTCGACCAGGCGGTCGGGGATGATCTGCCATGACAGGCCCCAGCGGTCCTTGAGCCACCCGCACGGCTGCTCCTGACCTCCGTTCCCGGTCAGCGCGTCCCAGTAGCGGTCGACCTCGGCCTGAGTCCGGCAGGGCACGTAGAGCGAGAACGCCTCGGTGAATGGGAACTGCGGTCCGGCATCCATTCCGAAGTAGTCCCGGCCCCCCAGGCGGAAGTGCACGTGCATGACCTTCCCGCCCATTCCGGGGACCTCGTCGGGGTAGCGGTCGATGCTCACCACCTCGGAGTCGGGAATGAGCGCCGTGTAGAACGTGACCGCCTCCTCGGCGGCGTCGTCGAACCACAGGAACGGGGTGACTGCGCTCATGGGTCCCACCTTCGCCGACGCGACCCGCGCACGCAATGGGTGGATCCGGGTGGTCAGGCCTGCCGCAGGGGAAGCCGCACCGCGACCCGCAATCCACCCTCGGCCCGCGCGACGATCGTCAGCGTCCCGCCGTGAGCCCCGGCGATGCTCCGGACGATGGCCAGGCCCAGGCCGACGCCGGCGTGGTCGTCGGTGCGGATGCGTTCGCTTCCCCGCTGGAACGGCTCTGCCAGGGTCGAGACGAGCTGCGGACTCAGCGTCTCCCCCGTGTTCTCGACCGCGATCTCGGCGGCGCCCGACTGGACGGATGTGACGATGTCGACCGTGCCGCCCTCAGCCAGGTTGTGGACGATCCCGTTGTGCACGAGGTTCGACGCCAGCTGCAGCAGCAGTGCGGGTGAGCCGGACGCGGGAGTGACGCCGCCGTGCGTGCGCAGTGTGATGCCACGCGCTTCTGCGACCGGCAGGAGCGCCTCGGCGGCCTCCTCCGCGACGAGCGACAGATCGACGTCCTCCCGGGTGAAGGACCGCTGGTCGGCCCGGCTCAGCACCAGCAGCGCCTCGGTCAGGCCGATGGCTCGGGTGTTGACGATCGCCAGCCGGCGGATCAGCTCATCGACGTCGCGGTCGGGGTCGTTGCGGGCGACGTCGAGCAGCGTCCTCGTGATCGCCAGCGGGGTGCGCAGCTCGTGCGAGGCGTTTGCGGCGAACCGGCGCTGCTCGGCCACGTGGGCTTCGAGCTGCGCCAGCATCGCGTCGAAGCTGTCCGCCAGCTCGCGGAACTCGTCGTCGGCGCCTTCGAGGTCGATCCGATGCGACAGCGAGCCGTCCGCGGCCCGGCGCGTGGCATCTGTGATCCGCCTCAGGGGTGCCAGCATCCGCCCGGCGAGGAACCACCCACCCAGCAGTCCGAAGGCGAGGAGGAACAGCAGGGCCCAGACCGCAGCGGGCGCGAAGGCGCGGATGAGGTCGCCGCGGTTCGGCACGAACGGGCCGGGACCGGTGATGGGCCCGTTGGGGACATAGCGCAGCAGGAACACCCACACGATCGCGAGCAGCACCCCGCCCGCGACCATCAGGAACCCCGCGTAGCTCAGTGTCAGCTTGAGCCGGACGCTGAGCCCCGGCTCCCTACTCACCGCCGGCACTTCCACCCGCCTCGATCCGGTACCCGACTCCGGGAACGGTGGCGATCACCCACGGTTCGCCGAGTCGCTTCCGCAGGGCCGACACCGTGATGCGCACCGCGTTGGTGAACGGGTCGGCGTTCTCGTCCCACGCCCGCTCGAGCAGATCCTCCGCGCTGACGACGCCGCCCTCCGCGCCCATCAGCACCTCGAGCACCGCGAACTGCTTGCGGGTGAGCGCGATGTACCGATCGTCCCGGTACACCTCACGGCGGAACGGATCCAGCCGCAGCCCCGCGATCTCCCGCACCGGCGGCCGGCTGTGCGCGCGCCGACGGTCGAGGGCGCGCAGGCGCAGGACGAGCTCCTGCAGGTCGAACGGCTTGGTGAGGTAGTCGTCCGCGCCGAGACCGAAGCCGGTGGCCTTGTCGTCGATCCTGTCCGCAGCGGTGAGCATCAGGATCGGGATGCCGCTCCCCGAGGCCACGAGGTGCGCGGCGATGTCGTCGCCCGAGGGTCCCGGGATGTCACGATCGAGCACCGCGATGTCGTAGGCGTTGATGGACAGCAGCTCCAGTGCCGTGTCGCCGTCGCCCGCGATGTCGGCCGCGATCGCCTCGAGACGCAGGCCGTCGCGGATGGCCTCGGCCATGAGGAGTTCGTCTTCCACCACCAGCACGCGCATGCTCCGATGGTACGAGCCGGCGCATATCGTCCCCCTATCCGAAACCGCATACGCCGTCGCAACACCCGCCCGCGTGGGGTGGGAGCATGACTGCAACAGCTCACACGCGCACGCGACCCGCGGTTCTCCGGAGGCTGATCCTCGCAGTGGTCGTCGTGTGCGCGGTCTCCATCGGCGCTGCCGTCCACCAGTCGGCCGCAGGTGCCGGCGCGCCCGGCCCCGGCGACCCGGGTACGGCCGCGCATCCACCGGCGACAGGGGCGATGGATGCTGCGGCCGCCGATGGCGCGATCACCGAAGCGGACGGGCTGCTTCCCGGCGGCGTCACGGTGTCCGCCGGCGCATACGCGGGCATCGCGCGCCTCACCCCCGCTCTGCTCGATGCGCTGCGGCACGCGTCGGAGGATGCCGGGCAGCAGGGCATCGTGATCCACGTGAACAGCGGCTGGCGATCGGCCGAATACCAGGACCGGCTTCTTCAGCAGGCGGTGGCGCAGTACGGCTCCGAGACGGAGGCGGCCCGTTGGGTCGCCACGGCAGCCACCTCGGCGCACGTCGCCGGCGAGGCGATCGACATCGGGTCGTTCGACGCCGTCGCCTGGCTGTCGGCCCACGGCGCCGGGTACGGACTCTGCCAGACCTACGAGAACGAGTCGTGGCATTTCGAACTGCGCGCCGATGCCATCAGTCGCGGCTGCCCCGCGCCGTACGCCGATCCGACCGCGGACCCCCGGATGCAGGGGTGAGGCACGCAGGTCGCCGACAAGACAGTGTCGGCGCGACGGGAAAACCGAAAGGCCGCCCTGATCGGGCGGCCTTTTCGGTGGACCTGAGGGGACTCGAACCCCTGACCCCCTGCATGCCATGCAGGTGCGCTACCAGCTGCGCCACAGGCCCGGATGATGCTCCCGCTCTCGCGGGGCAACTCGTCAAGCTTACAACATTCCGAGCGGTGCTCCGAACCAGCGTCAGTCCTCGGCGGCCGCCGGCGCGGGAACATCGACGGGCACGACGGGGCAGTCCTTCCACAGTCGCTCGAGCCCGTAGTAGATGCGCTCCTCCTCGTGGAAGACGTGCACCACCAGGTCGCCGAAGTCGATCAGCACCCACCGCGATTCCTGGCGTCCTTCACGGCGCAGGCGCTTGTAGCCGGCCTCGAGGAGCTTGTCCTCGATCTCGTCCGCGATCGCCGCCACGTTGCGCTCGCTGCGCCCCGTGACGAGCAGGAAGATGTCGACCAGCGGAAGGGGCTCCGACACGTCGAGGGCGACGAGGTCCTCGCCGCCCTTCGAGTCCGCCGCGGCTGCGGCGATCTGCAGCATGTCATGTGACTGCGCACTCGCGACCATTAGAAGACTCCTGTCGCAAAGGCGAGGATGAGGACGCCGACCAGCGCGAGGGCGAGGACGCCCGCCGTGATGGCGAGCGACATCATGAGCTTGCCGCCCTTCTCGGGCGTGGGTGGCTTGATGACTTCGCCCGGCGTCTTGGCCGTGCTCACGGCGGCGCTGGCGGCGATGGGCGTCGGCGACGAATGCGACGGCAGCTCGCCGTCGACCAGCGTGGCGTCGATCTCCTTACCGTCGGCCGTGCCCTTGGCATGGCCCGTCGAGCCGAGACCCTCCGGCAGATTGAACGTGCCGGTGATGATGACCTCGCCCGTCGCGGTGACGGGAGCCACCAGCGGCGCGACTTCGGGCGCCTGCGAGACGATCAACGTGTTGGGAATCGCGATGGATCCGGTCGTCCGCGACAGCAGCTGGTCGAACGACGGCGGGAACTCGACAGCCGTCGGCGCCGGTGCGGCCGGCGCCGCGTCGAGGAGGCTGGCGCCGAGGAGCGGGCTGACCGCTTTGGGCGCGGCGGCCGGCTCGTCGACGGCCTCTTCGTCGGCGGTCAGGGCGTAGCCGAAGACATCCGCGAACGGCTCGTCCTCGTCCTCGTCCGCTTCCTGGAGCTCGGGCGCCTGCGGCGCCGCGGAGAACGCGGGAACGGCCACCGATGCTGCGGCGGCCGGCTGCTGCCAACTCGGCGCCGGCGCCGGCGCCACCGGCTCGGACTCGGGCGGCATGCCGAACAGCGCGTGCATTCCGCTGTCGGTCGTCACCTCGGAGTCGTCGGGAGGTGCGGTGACCAGCGGGCTCTCGGTCTCGCGGAACGGCGCGGCCGGCGGGGGCGCGACGGGGAATGCGAACGCGGGGACCGCTCCCGACGTCGCCGCCGCATGGGCCGCGACGACCTCGGGGGTGATGACGGGCACCGAGGCGGTGCGGATGCGCTCCTGCTGGCGCGCCTGAC
Organism: Microbacterium sp. B35-30; assembly: GCF_010634855.1. GTDB lineage: Bacteria > Actinomycetota > Actinomycetes > Actinomycetales > Microbacteriaceae > Microbacterium. The sequence continues at coordinate 265,875 of NZ_MWLQ01000011.1, forward strand.
GACGGGTGAGCGGGGATACCCCGAGATCGACCGCAGAATCGGGCATGGGTGCCGGCGCGACGGCGGCGGGTTCCGCAGGCCGTGGGAACGGCGCAGCCGTGACCGGCGCTGCGGCGAAGGGCGCCGCGGTGAGGGGCGCTGCCGTGACCGGCGCCGCGGCGAAGGGCGCCGCAGTGATGGGTGCGCCGGAGAACGGCGACGGCGGCGGCGAGATCGGCTCTGCGACCGGCGCGGGCTCGACCGGCGCGGCCGAGGCCTCGACGGGCTCGTCCGACTCCGGGTCGTCCGAGATCACGGGATTGGATCCCGTGTTCCGCAGTTCGCGGATCTGCTTACGGGTGAGGGCTGGCGTTGCCGGGTGCTCGGGTGTACTCATTCCTTGCTCCGGTAGAGATGATGCTTCGCAATGTATTGGACGACCCCGTCGGGCACGAGGTACCACACGGGGTGTCCTCGCTGAACTCGATCACGGCAGTCCGTCGACGAGATGGCGAGGGCGGGGACCTCGAGCTGACTGACATCGTCGCTGGGCAGTCCGTCCGTGTTCAGAACGTGTCCGGGCCTGGAGACGGCAACGAAGTGGGCGAGGTCCCACAACTCATCATGGTCTCTCCAACTGAGAATTTGCGCTATGGCGTCCGCGCCCGTGATGAAGAACAGCTCCGCGTCCGGCCGCTGGGCCTTCAGATCGCGGAGCGTGTCGATGGTGTAGGTCGGGCCGTCGCGGTCGATGTCGACGCGGCTGACGGTGAATCGGGGATTGGATGCCGTGGCGATGACAGTCATGAGATACCGGTGTTCGCTCGGCGAGACCTCGGTCTTCTGCCAGGGCTCGCCGGTCGGCACGAAGATGACCTCGTCGAGGTCGAACCACTGCGCGACCTCACTGGCCGCCACCAGGTGCCCGTGATGGACCGGATCGAACGTGCCGCCCATCACCCCGACCCTCGGAGCCGTCGTCACCGACATCCAGCGGCCTCAGTGACCGTGCCCCGCTTGCTGTACGTCGTCGGCGTGGGCTCTCGCGTATGCCTCCGCCTTGTGCGAGTGGCGGTTCGCCACGTTGCGGTACGACAGGGTCACGAGCGCCAGTGCGGCGAAGACCACGACCGCGACGATGCCGTACCCGACGGTCTCGAGGGCGACATTGCCGTGGTGCTCGGACTCCTCAGCAGCGAGGGCGATGATCGTGGCGAGTGTCATTCGTGCTCCGTTCGGGTTCGCCGCGAGGGCGCGGGACGGGTCAAGTCTATTCCGTTACGCGCGGACCTGCCCGGCACCCCGCGCGAGCCGCATCCCGCTGTGAGGTCGAAGAGGCCGATGGGTCCCCGGAATCGACTCTCATCCGCCCAGCGCGTCGACCGCGGTGCGGACCGGACCCGTGGCGGCGGGCGCCGCGGGCTCGGGGTTGGGCTGGAACCAGGTGCCGATCTCCTCGCCCGACAGCGCTTCTCCGACGAGGTCGGCGCTGGTGACGAGGACGCCGATCCCGGACGCCGCGGCCAGCCGCGCCGCCGACACCTTGGTCGCCGCTCCCCCGGTGCCGACGCTGTTGACGACCACCGAGCCGAACTCGAAGCCGTGCAGGTCGTCGCCGTACGCCACGCGCGTGATCGGGGTCGCGCCGGGCTCGTCCGGCGGGCGGGTGTAGAGGCACTCGATGTCGCTCAGGAGCACCAGCGCGTCGGCCCCGATCAGCTGGGCCACGAGGGCGGCGAGCCGGTCGTTGTCGCCGAAGCGGATCTCGTGCGTCGCGACCGTGTCGTTCTCATTCACGATCGGGAGGATCCGCAGCCCGAGAAGGCGCTCCATCGCACGACGGGCGTTCGAGCGGTGCATGGCGTTCTCGAGGTCGCCTGCTGTGAGCAGCACCTGACCGGCGACGATGCGAAACGGGCGCAGTGCGTCCTGGTAGCGGTAGATGAGCACGTTCTGCCCCACCGCTGCCGCCGCCTGCTGGGTGGCGAGGTCGCTCGGGCGCTCATCGAGCAGGAGGTACGGCATCCCGGTCGCGATGGCACCGGAGGAGACGAGCACGACCTCGGTGCCGCGCCCGTGGGCGGCGGCGAGGGCGTCGACGAGCGGCTTGATCTTGTGGGCGTTGTCGCCGCTGATCGATGACGAGCCCACCTTGACGACGACGCGGCGAGCCGCCGGGATGTCGCGGCGCTCGCGCGCGCTCACTCGGCGTCCTCCTCGTTTCGGTAGCGCTCCGCGACGCGCTCGGCCTCGAGCTCGGCGCGCGCCTCGGCCTTCGCGTCCATCATGTCGTGGTACTTCTCACGACGCTCGGACGTGGTGCGGCGGGTGTCGCGCAGCAGACGCGGATCGGTGCCGCGCGGCGCGGCCATCAGCTCCGCGTTCGACGAGATCGACGGCTCCCAGTCGAAGACGATGCCGTCGCCCTCGCCGATGACGACGGTCGCACCGGGGGTCGCGCCGGCGCGGAACAGCTCGAGCTCGACGCCGAGCTTCTCCAGGCGGTCACCGAGGTAGCCGACAGCCTCCTCGTTCTGGAAGTCGGTCTGCTGCACCCACTTGAGCGGCTTGTCGCCCAGGATGCGGTAGATGTTGCCGTAGGTGCCGCCCTCGACACGCACCGAGAACTCCTTCTGCGTGCCCCGCGGCCGGATGACGATGCGCTCCGGCGCCGGCGTCGCAGCGAGCGTCGCGCGGTGCTGGGCGACGATGTCGCCGAGTGCGAACGTCAGCTGTCGCAGCCCCTCGTGGCTCACCGTGGAGATCTCGAACACTCGGAAGCCGCGCGCCTCGAGATCGGGGCGCACCAGGTCGGCGAGTTCCTTCGCCTCCGGGACGTCCACCTTGTTGAGCGCGATGAGCTGGGGGCGCTCCAGCAGCGGGAGCTGGCCCTCGGGGACGGGGTATGCGGCGAGCTCGGCGAGGATGACCTCGAGGTCGCTCAGCGGGTCGCGGCCGGGTTCCAGCGTCGCGCAGTCGAGGACGTGCACGAGCGCCGTGCAGCGCTCGACGTGGCGCAGGAATTCGAGCCCGAGGCCCTTGCCCTCGCTCGCGCCCTCGATGAGCCCGGGCACGTCCGCGACGGTGTACCGCTGCTCCCCCGCCTGGACGACGCCGAGGTTCGGGTGCAGCGTCGTGAACGGATAGTCCGCGATCTTGGGACGGGCGGCCGAGATCGCCGCGATGAGGCTCGACTTGCCTGCCGAGGGGAAGCCGACGAGTGCGACATCCGCGACCGTCTTCAACTCGAGGAAGACGTCGCCCTCCCAGCCGGGCGTGCCGAGGAGGGCGAAGCCGGGCGCCTTGCGCTTGGGGTTGGCGAGCGCGGCGTTGCCGAGTCCGCCGAGGCCACCGGGTGCGGCCACGAAGCGCATGCCCGGCTCGATCATGTCGACGAGCGTCTCTCCCGACTCGTCCTTGACGACCGTGCCGACCGGCACGAGCAGTTCGAGCGTCTCGCCGGCTGCGCCGGAGCGGTGATCGCCCATGCCGAAACCGCCGTTGCCGGCGGAGCGGTGCGGCGAGTGGTGGTACGACAGCAGGGTCGTGACCTGCGGGTCGGCGACGAGCACCACGTCACCGCCGTGACCGCCATTGCCGCCGTCGGGACCGGCGAGCGGCTTGAACTTCTCGCGTTTGACCGACACGCAGCCGTTGCCGCCCTTGCCGGCGCGCAGATGCAGCGTCACTCGGTCGACGAACGTGACCATGCGGTCCCCCTGACGTTCTGATGTTCCCGGTCGCCCGGGAACGAATAAAGAGAAAGGGCGAGCCGAAGCCCGCCCCTTCCGGAAATCTGCGCCACTTTCGCGGTGCCTGAGCCTGTCGAAGGCTACTGCGCAGCCGCCACGATGTTGACGACCTTGCGGCCGCCCTTCTTGCCGAACTCGACCGCACCGGCGGCGAGAGCGAACAGCGTGTCGTCGCCACCGCGGCCGACGTTGGCGCCGGGGTGGAAGTGCGTGCCGCGCTGACGGACGATGATCTCGCCTGCGAGGACCTGCTGACCGCCGAAGCGCTTCACGCCCAGTCGCTGAGCGTTGGAGTCACGACCGTTGCGGGTGGAGCTTGCGCCCTTTTTGTGTGCCATCTCTGCGTCTCTTCCTGGACTTACTTGATGCCGGTGACCTTGACGCGCGTGAGGTCCTGACGGTGCCCCTGGCGCTTCTTGTAACCGGTCTTGTTCTTGAACTTCTGGATCACGATCTTCGGGCCGCGCTCCTCACCGAGCACCTCGGCGGTCACCGTGACCTTCGCGAGCTTGTCGGCGTCGGTCGTGACGGCGTCACCGTCGACGAACAGCACCGCGGGGAGCTCGATCTTGTCGCCGATCTTCGCGGCCTGGCGGTCGAGGACGACGATGGTGCCGACCTCCACCTTCTCCTGCCGGCCTCCGGCGCGCACAACTGCGTAAACCACTTCACACCTGTTTCTTCTGGGAGCGCACGCGCTCATGACGTCATCAAAGACTTGGTGCGGATATCTCGACGCACCAAAGGTCTACTTTATCAGATGCTCGGACAGACCGCGAAAGCGCGCCCGACCGTGTCGCGAGTCCGGCCCGTAGGATCTGCATGTGGCCATCTTGATCGACGATCCTCGATGGCCGGCGCACGGCCGGCTCTGGGCGCATCTCGTCACCGATTCCGACCTCGACGAACTCCACGCCTTCGCCGCCGCGAACGGGATCCCCCGCCGCGGCTTCGACCTGGATCACTACGACGTGCCGGAAGAGGCGCACGCCCGGCTGATCGCCGCGGGCGCGCAGCACGTCACCGGCCACGAGCTCGTCAGGCGCCTGATCGCCTCGGGACTCCGCGTGCGGGCGCGCGATCGCCGCTGACGCGTCAGCGGGACGCGGATGCCGACAGCTCGAGCACGGTGGCCGCGCGAGCAGGTCCGTCGAAGCCGCGGATGGCCTCGCCGAGCCGGCGCGCGCGATCGCGCATCGCCCGGTCACGGAGTGCCGTGCCGATCGCTCGGCGGATCTCGGCGGGCTCGGCGCGGCGCGACATCGTGACGCCGACGCCCGCGCGCGCCACGGCTCGCCCCATGCGCGGCTGATCCGAGGTCGCGTCCAGCGGCAGCGCGAGCACCGGAACCCCGTGCGCGAGCGCAGCCAGCGTCGTGCCGTGGCCGCCGTGACCCACCAGCAGCGATGCGCGTGGGAGCAGCTCGTCATGCGGCATCCATTCATGCACCTCGACGCCCGGCGGAGCGGCGACCTCACGCGGCGACATCGCCGGTCCGAGTGTCGCCACGACCCTCGCGTCGAGCCCGTCGACGGCGGCGAGCACGCGCCGCCACGTCTCGGCGAGGTCGGCGAACCGGAACGTGCTGAGGCTTACCACCACGGTCGGCTCCGACGGAGCCGCGTCGCCCTGGGCGCGGCCCATCGCACCGGCGTAGACGACCGCACCCGGCGACGCCGACAGCGCCGGCTGAGGCGGGAACGGCGTCATAAGACCGGGGACGGATGCCACGACGATCGGCGCCGCGTGCGCCCGAGGCCGGCCCACCCGCAGGCCGCGGGGCCAGACCATCGCACCGAGTGCGCGGAAGCCGGGCACCAGGAAGCCGTGCATCGTGTGCTCGAGCACGGCGAAGCGCTGCTCCATCCGGTCGAGAACGTCCTGGACGGCGAACAGCATGCAGTCCACGACGACGACGTCCGCCGGGTCAGCGGCGAGCTGCGACAGCGTGTCGTCCGCGAGCCCGCGATCGGTGAACAGCCGCAGCATCCCCGCCGGACGCGGGTCGAGCGCGAAACCGGGCGCACTGGCGTAGGCGGTGAACCGCAGCCCGGCGTCCCGGTACGCGGCGGCCTGCGAGTCGTGTCCGAGAACGCGCACTGCGTGGCCGCGCTGCACGAGGGCGTGGGCGATCGCGATGGTGGGCATGCGGTTGCCTCCGCCGTCCCACGTCACGAACACGTAGCGCGCCATGGCGGCCCCCGTTCCCCGGCCCCGCGCCCACCTTAGCGAGCGCGCGCCTGCGGCGACAGAGTCCGCGCTCCCGGTCCGGCGGAGGCCGCACCGGGAGCGCGGGCGCCTCAGTCCTCGGACGTCGTGTGCGGCACCGGGGTGCCGGTCAGCGCCGCGGTGGTCACGCGACGCCGCGAGCGTCCCTGACCGGGCGCCTTGGGCTCGGGAAGGGCGTTCAGCACCGAGTCCAGGAGCAGATCCTTCTCGGTCCGGGAGTCCTTCTTCGAGCCCGCGTCCGGCCGCTTCTTGCGCTGCTTCTTGGGACGCTCGGCGGGTGCCTGCTCCACCACGGGGGCCGGCTCGGCCGCGGCGGCCTCGTCGTTGTGGTGGATCGTGGATGCCGCGATCTGCGCGAGCGCGGACTTCACGCCCTCCGTGATGACGTGCGTGCCGTTCGAGCCGCCGTTCGCCGGCGCGGGCGCGCCGCCGCGCGGGCGACGTGCCGAGGCGGGAGCTGCTGCAGGTGCGCGGTGCTTGACGACGGGGTCGTGGTGCACGATGACACCGCGCCCGGCGCAGACCTCGCACGCCTCGCTGAAGGTCTCGAGCAGGCCGAGGCCGAGCTTCTTGCGCGTCATCTGCACGAGGCCGAGCGAGGTGACCTCTGCCACCTGGTGCTTCGTCCGGTCGCGGCTCAGGCACTCGACGAGGCGGCGCAGCACGAGGTCACGGTTGGACTCGAGGACCATGTCGATGAAGTCGACGACGATGATGCCGCCGATGTCGCGAAGGCGCAGCTGGCGGACGATCTCTTCCGCTGCCTCGAGGTTGTTCTTGGTGACGGTCTCTTCGAGGTTGCCGCCGGAGCCGACGAACTTCCCGGTGTTGACGTCGACGACCGTCATCGCCTCGGTGCGGTCGATGACCAGCGACCCGCCCGAGGGCAGCCAGACCTTGCGGTCCAGTGCCTTCTCGATCTGCTCGGTCACGCGGAAGGCATCGAACGGGTCCTGGTCGCCCTCGTAGCGCTCGACGCGGTCGAGGAGGTCCGGCGCGACCGACTCGAGGTACTTCGAGATGGTGTGGTGCGCGTCCTCGCCCTGGATGAGCATCTTCGAGAAGTCCTCGTTGAAGACGTCGCGGACGATCTTGACCAGCAAGTCGGGCTCGGAGTGCAGCAGCGCCGGCGCCTGGATCGTCTCGATCTGCTTCGAGATGTGCTCCCACTGGTTCGTGAGGCGCTGCACGTCGCGGGTGAGCTGATCCTCGGTGGCACCCTCGGCCGCGGTGCGGACGATGACACCCGACGACTCGGGGAGCACCTCTTTGAGGATCTTCTTGAGGCGCGCACGCTCGGTGTCGGGGAGCTTCCGCGAGATGCCGTTCATCGCACCACCGGGCACGTAGACGAGGTAGCGGCCGGGGAGCGAGATCTGGCTGGTCAGGCGCGCGCCCTTGTGGCCGACGGGGTCCTTCGTCACCTGCACGAGCACGCGGTCGCCGGTCTTCAGCGCCAGCTCGATGCGGCGCGGCTGGTTGCCCGTCTCGACGGCATCCCAATCGACCTCGCCGGAGTAGAGCACGGCGTTGCGACCGCGCCCGATGTCGACGAACGCGGCTTCCATGCTGGGGAGCACGTTCTGCACACGGCCGAGGTACACGTTGCCGATGAGCGACGCGTCCTGGTTGCGCGCGACATAGTGCTCGACGAGGACGTTGTCCTCCTGCACGGCGATCTGGATGCGACCGTTGCGCGAGCGCACGATCATCTGGCGATCCACCGACTCACGGCGCGCGAGGAACTCCGCCTCGGTCACGACGGCGCGGCGGCGCCCGGCCTCGCGGCCGTCACGACGGCGCTGCTTCTTCGCCTCGAGGCGCGTCGACCCCTTGATGCGCTGCGGCTCGGTGATGAGCTCGACCGCCCGCTGACGGGGCTGTGCGGGCTCCGCAGGAGCGGATGCCTCGTCCCGACCCTCGCCACCACGACGGCGGCTGCGCCGGCGGGAGCTGCTCGCCGAGGCGGCCGACTCGGGCTCCTCCTCCTCCGGCTGACGCCCGGAGCGTGCCGGGAGCGGCGCGATCGCGGGTGCGTAGAAGACGAGCTGCGTCGACACCGCCGACACGAACTCCTCGGGCAGCAGACCGAGGCTCACCGCGGTGAGGGGCTGCGGCGCCGCGTCGGGCGCCCCTTCAGCCTCCGGCTGGGGCTGAGGCTCGGACGGAGCCTCGGCGTCGGGGGCAGGCTCTGCCTCGACCGTGGTCGCGGCGTCGTCGTCGGACGACTCAGCGTTCGCTGCATCCGCTGCGGGCAGGGAAGCCTCGCCCGGCGCCGCCGTGTCGGGGGCGGCCTGCGCCGACCCGATCGACGCGTCCGCGTCCGGGGTCGAGGTCACCTCGTCCCCCGCTGAGGTCAGCGGGGCGTCCGATTCGGTCTGAGGGGTGAAGTCGGCATCGTTTCCATCAGCCATCACTGGCGTACTCCTAGCGGGGCGACACCGCGCGTCGCCCGGCGAAATCTCGTGCGGCGCCGCCCATGCCCTCTGGACGGGGCGGTGCCGCGAACTCACTCGGTCTGCAGCGGATATCCGGCGCTAGGCGGATGCTCGCGCTGCCAAGGGCATTCGTCGCCCTGAAGTCTTCTGGTGATGATCGTCACGGCGCGGCCGCGCGTCATCGACCCCCATTATCGCACTTCCCCCGCCAGAATGCCCATTCGCGACGCATGCGGCCCTCCCCCACGCCGTAGGACCGTGATTTGGCACGGCGACGGGTGCGGCATCCGTGCAGATCTCGATGCCATAATCCGAGGCATGCCCGAGCAGCAGACCCACACCCGCCCGACGGGACTCGCCATCTGGCTCGTGATCGCCGGAGTCATCGGGTGGTGGGCCGCCTTCTCGCTGACGATCGAGAAGCTGCACGCGCTCGCGAATCCCGACGCGATCGCGTCGTGCGACCTCAGCGTGCTGGTGCAGTGCAGCGCGAATCTCGACTCGTGGCAGGGCAGCGCGTTCGGCTTCCCGAACCCGATCCTCGGGATCGCCGGCTGGGTCGCGCCGATCGTCGTCGGCATGGCGATCCTCGCCCGTGCCCGCTTCGCGCGCTGGTTCTGGTGGTGCTTCTGGGCAGGGATCGCCTTCGCGTTCGGCCTCGTCATCTGGCTCATCAGCCAGAGCATCTACGCGCCCAACCTGCACACGCTGTGCCCGTGGTGCATGGTGACCTGGTCGGTCACCATCCCCACGTTCTACGCGGTGACCCTGCACCTGCTCCGTGCCGGCCTGGTGCCCGCCACGGAACGCGTCCGCCACGCCGCCGACCGGCTGATGGCCTGGGTTCCGCTGGCGACGATCCTGAGCTTCGCCGTGATCCTGCTGCTTGCGCAGCTCGAGATGAACGCGGTCGTCAACATCTGGCAGACGCTGTTCGGCTGACCGCCGCCGGGCCGCGGCGGTCAGACGGCATCACGCTCAGCCGAACCAGATCTCCAGCTCGCGCGCGGCGGACTCGGGGCTGTCGGAGCCGTGCACGAGGTTCTGCTGCACCTTGAGCCCCCAGTCCCGCCCGAAGTCGCCGCGGATGGTGCCCGGAGCCGCCGTCGTCGGATCGGTCGTGCCGGCGAGCGAGCGGAAGCCCTCGATCACGCGGTTGCCGGCCAGGCGGATGGCGACCGAGGGGCCCGACATCATGAACTCGACCAGCGGCTCGTAGAACGGCTTTCCCTCGTGCTCGGCGTAGTGGTGCTCGAGCGTCTCACGGTCGGGCTCCACGAGCCGGATGTCGACGAGGGCGTACCCCTTCGCCTCGATGCGGGCGAGGATCGCGCCGGTGAGGCCGCGTGCGACGCCGTCGGGCTTGACGAGGACGAGGGTCTCTTCGGTGGCCATGCGGATCTCCGTTTCGGATCGGGTCATGAGGGGGGACTGAGCTGTTCGGGAGGATTGGCCGCGAGGTCGGCGTTGCGCCGGTCGAGGGCGGCTCCCTTGATCGTCGCATACCCGTACATCCCGCCGAAAATGAGGGCGACGATGGCGAGCGCCGGCACCAGGAAGGCGCCGAGCGCGACGATCCCCTGCAGCACCCATCCGAGCACGATGCCCCAGCGATAGCGGACCACGCGGGTCGTGGCGATCATCAGCAGGGCCAGGACGACGCCGGCGACGATACCCCACCACGGCTCGATCCCCGCAGGAAGCGCCTTCAGGCCGTAGACCGCGAGGCCGGCGAGGAACGCGACGATGGACTCGAAGCCGAGCACGATCGTCGCGAGCGACTCCGCAGCGCCGCGCGGGCGCCGGGGGCGGGGTGCGCGGTCGGCGCTCATTCGCTCCACCCGGCCTTCCAGTCCTCGGCCGCCGCGAGCGTGAGGGCCTCCCCGGCGAGCAGCACGGATCCGGCGATCACGACGGCGCGTCGATCGGATGCCGCCGCCCACGCCCGCGCCGCCTCCGCAGCGTCCGCGAGGCCGCCGTGCACCGACACCCGCAGGTCGTGCGCCTCGGCGAGGTCGGCGATGGCGTCCGCGTCCTCGGCGCGCTCCGAGTCGGGCGTGGTGGCGAACACATGCGCCGCGACAGGCGCGATCTCGGCGACGATTCCGGCGGCGTCCTTGTCGGAGAGCACGCCGAGCACGACGCCCCACTCGTCGAAGTCGAACGCTTCGCGGAGCGCCGTGACCAGCGCACGCGCGCCATGCGGATTGTGAGCGGCGTCCACGAGCACCGTGGGCGCGGCACCGACCAGCTGCAGGCGGCCGGGCGACGTCGCGCCGCCGAGGCCGTCCACGAGCACGTCGCCGGCGATGCGCTGCGATCCGCCGCCGACGAGCGACTCCACCGCGGCGACGGCGAGGGCGGCGTTGAAACCCTGATGCGCGCCGTAGAGCGGCAGGTACTCGTCCTCGTAGGTGCCGGCGAGACCGCGCACGGTGATCTGCTGCCCGCCGACGGCGAGACGCTGCTGTGCCAGTGCGAACTCGGCGCCCTCGAAGGCGATCGAGGCGCCGTGCGCGGCGGCGGCATCGCGGAGCACCGCCTCGGCGGCGGCGTCCTGTCGGGCCGACACGACCGCGGCGCCGTCCTTGATGATGCCGGCCTTGACCGCCGCGATCTCGGCGATCGTGTCACCCAGGCGGTCGGCGTGGTCGAGGTCGATCGGGGCGAACACCGCGACGTCGCCGTCGGCGCTGTTCGTCGAGTCCCACGAGCCGCCCATGCCCACCTCGAGCACGAGCACGTCGATCGGGGCGTCGGCGAAGGCGACGAATGCGAGCACCGTGAGCAGCTCGAAGAAGGTCAGCCGCGCGTCGTCGCTCGCCGCCAGCTCGGCGTCGACGAGGTCGACGAACGGCGCGATCTCGTCCCACGCGTCGGCGACGGCGGCGTCATCGATGGGCTCGCCGTCGATCATGATGCGCTCGGTGAAGCGCTCCAGATGAGGGCTCGTGAACAGGCCGGTCCGCAAGCCGTGGGCGCGCACGAGACTCTCGATCATGCGGCTGGTCGACGTCTTGCCGTTCGTGCCGGTGACGTGGACCACCCGGTAGGTCTTCTGCGGGTCGGCGAGCAGCTCGAGCACGCGGCGGGTGCGCTCCACGCGGGGCTGCACCCACTGCTCGCCCTGTCGCTGCAGGAGCGCCTCGTAGACGGCATCCGCACGCTGCCTCTCACGACCGCTCATCGCGGGACCTCCATCCGGCCCACCGAGACCGTGAACCCGCCGCGGTTGGCGTATGTCCCCGCGTCGATCACCGCCTCGTACTCGACGGGCGCGTCGCCGTCGCCCGCGGCGACGAGCTCGGCGGCCCGCGAGCGCACGTGGTGCGCGACGGCGAGGGTCTCGCCCGCGACGTTGGCGACATCGAACGCGGCGGCGACCGCGTCCGCGTCCGCCGCGTCGTCGAAGAGCAGTCCGAGCCCGATGCGGTCGCTGACGTCGAAGCCGGCGGCCTTGCGGGTGTCCTGGACGGCGCGGATCACGTCGCGGGCCAGGCCCTCGGCCTCGAGTTCGGGAGTCGTCGTGGTGTCGAGGAGCACGAAGCCCTCGCCGGGCAGCAGTGCGATGGCTGTGCCGTCCGCGACGCCGCCCGCTTCGAGGCTGAGCTCGTACTCCCCCGGCAGCAGCGCGATGCCGTCGACGACCACGCCTCCGTCGCGCTCCTCCCACACGCCCGCCTTGGCGCCGGCGATGATGTGCTGCACCTGCTTGCCGAGGCGCGGACCCACGGCACGCGCGTTGACGGTCAGGCGCTTGCTGATGCCGTAGCGCGCCGACACGTCTTCGCCCAGTTCGATCAGCTCGACCGACTTCACGTTGAGCTCGTCGCGCAGGATGCCCTCGAACTGCGCAAGGGGTGCGGCATCCGTCACCGCCACGGTGAGCGCCGGAAGCGGCAGACGCACGCGGCGGCCCTCCTTCTTGCGCAGCGCGTTGGCGACGCTGGATGCCTCGCGCACGGCATCCATGGCGGTGCGGATGTCGTCTGCGGCCGGGAAGGCGTCGGCGTCGGGCCAGTCCTGCAGGTGCACGCTGCGCCCGCCGGTGAGTCCCTGCCAGACCTTCTCGGAGACGAGGGGGATCAGCGGGGCCGCGACGCGCGTCAGCGTCTCGAGCACCGTGTACAGCGTGTCGAACGCCTCGGTGCTCTTTGCGTGATCAGGGCTGTTCGGATCATCCGAGACGCCCACCCAGAAGCGGTCGCGCGAGCGGCGGATGTACCAGTTGGTCAGCGCCTCCGTGAAGTCGCGCAGTTTCGCCGCGGCGAGCGTCGAATCCAGCGCCTCGAGGTCGGCGGCGACATCCCTCACCAGATCGCCGGTGAGCGCCAGGATGTAGCGATCCAGCACGTCGGTCGAATCGGTGCGCCACGAGGCCTGATAGCCCTCGCCTGCGGTCCCCGAGCCTGTCGAAGGGCCGCCGGCGGCGTTGGCGTACGTCGCGAAGAAGTACCACGCGCTCCACAGCGGCAGCAGGAACTCGCGCACACCGGCGCGGATCCCCTCCTCGGTGACGATGAGGTTGCCGCCGCGCAGGACGGAGCTCGACATCAGGAACCAGCGCATCGCGTCCGAGCCGTCGCGGTCGAACACCTCGCTGACGTCGGGATAGTTCTGCAGCGACTTCGACATCTTGAGCCCGTCGCTGCCCAGCACGATGCCGTGGCACGAGACCCCGGTGAAGGCGGGCCGGTCGAACAGTGCGGTGGACAGCACATGCATGACGTAGAACCAGCCGCGGGTCTGCCCGATGTACTCGACGATGAAGTCGGCCGGCGCGTGCTCGTCGAACCACTGCTGGTTCTCGAAGGGGTAGTGCACCTGCGCGTACGGCATCGAGCCGGAGTCGAACCACACGTCGAAGACGTCCTCGATGCGGCGCATCGTGCTGCGGCCCGTCGGATCGTCGGGGTTCGGGCGGGTCAGATCGTCGATGTACGGCCGGTGCAGGTCCACCTCGCCTTCGGCGTTGCGCGGCAGGCGGCCGAAGTCCCGCTCGAGGTCCTCGAGCGAGCCGTACACGTCGACGCGGGGGTGCTCCGGGTCGTCGCTCTTCCACACCGGGATGGGCGAGCCCCAATACCGGTTGCGGCTGACCGACCAGTCGCGCGCGCCCTCGAGCCACTTGCCGAACTGGCCGTGCTTGACGTTCTCGGGCACCCACGTGATCTGCTCGTTGTTGGCGAGCATGCGGTCCTTGATGTCGGTCACGCGGACGAACCAGCTCGAGACGGCGCGGTAGATGAGCGGGTTGCGGCACCGCCAGCAGTGCGGGTACGAGTGCTCGTAGCTCGCCTCGCGCAGAAGGCGTCCCTCCTGGCGGAGCAGTCGGATCAGCGGGCGGTTGGCGTCCATCCAGAGCTGGCCGGCGACGTCCGTCACCTGCGGGAGGAAGCGCCCGCCGTCGTCGAGGCTCATGATGAGCGGGATGCCGGCGGCCTCGGTCACCCGCTGGTCATCCTCACCGAAGGCCGGTGCCTGGTGGACGATGCCGGTGCCGTCGCCGGTCGTGACGTAGTCGTCGACGAGGATGCGCCACGCGCCCTGCGTGCCCCAGGTCGCGGCATCCGCGTAGTAGTCGAAGAGTCGGTCGTAGGTGACGTCCCGGAGGTCAGCGCCGAGGACGGTCTGCTGCACGGCCTCGCGCGCGGCCTCGGCCGACTCGTAGCCGAGGTCCTTGGCGTAGCCGGCGAGCAGCTCCTCGGCGAGCAGGTAGCGGTGCGACTCGGCTTCGGCGGGCTCGTCGTCGCGGTGCACATCCGCCGCGCCGTTCGGGCCGCCGGGCACGACGACGTAGCGGATGTCGGAACCGACGGCGAGGGCGAGGTTCGTGGGCAGCGTCCACGGGGTCGTCGTCCACGCCAGGGCTCGCACGGCGGTGAGGCCGAGCGCCTCGGCCTTCACGCCCGTCAGCGGGAACGTGACCGTCACCGAGGGATCCTGCCGCATCTTGTAGACGTCGTCGTCCATGCGCAGCTCGTGCGCCGAGAGCGGTGTCTCATCGCGCCAGCAGTACGGCAGCACGCGGTGTCCCTCGTACGCCAGACCCTTGTCGTAGATGGTCTTGAACGCCCACAGCACGGACTCCATGTAGGTGAGGTCGAGCGTCTTGTAGCCGCGCTCGAAGTCGACCCAGCGCGCCTGGCGCGTGACGTAGTCCTCCCACTCGCGGGTGTAGGCGAGCACCGACTCCCGGGACTTCGCGTTGAAGGCGGCGATGCCCATCGCCTCGATCTCGCTCTTCTCGGTGATGCCGAGCTGCTTCATCGCCTCCAGCTCGGCCGGCAGGCCGTGCGTGTCCCAGCCGAAGACCCGATCCACCTTCTTGCCGCGCATGGTCTGGAAACGCGGGAAGAGGTCCTTGGCATAGCCGGTGAGGAGGTGGCCGTAGTGCGGCAGGCCGTTGGCGAAGGGCGGGCCGTCGTAGAAGACCCACTCGTCGGCGCCCTCGCGCTGATCGATCGAGGCACGGAAGGTCTGGTCCGCCTCCCAGAACGCGAGGGTCTCGCGCTCGATGTCGGGGAAGCGCGGGCTCGGAACGACGGGACTCACTCCGGCGCCGGGGCGTGCCGAAGCATCGGCTGCAGGTCCGAAGGCGGAGGGGCGGGGGTAGGTCATGTTCTCTCGCAGGTGCTCGCTCGTGTGCTTCCTGCGGGGACGACATGCCTGGACCGGTGACCAGACGTACCGCGGTACCACCCTGCTTTGACGTCTCGGGACCCTTCGACAGGGACCGAGCTGCCCTCTCTCACTGCGGCTGTGACGGGCCTGACCCGCTCGGTTCTAATGGGGAATCCGCTCGCGCGGCGTCCTGTTCTTCCGAGTGCTCCCCGGTGATGGCCGGATCGACGCTGTGGAACGAGTCTACCGTGGCCGCACAAGAGGGAATGCGGAGCACGGCGACGGGGTTTCTGGACTCGTGCCAAGATTGACATCCGTGACCGCAGCCGCACCCGAATCCGCTCTGGTTCCCGAATCCGCCCCGACGCGTCGCGTCGCCTGGGCCTCGATGGTGGGAACCTCGCTGGAGTCCTTCGATTTCTACCTGTTCGCCTACTTCTCGGCGTTCTTCGTCGGGCCGCTGTTCTTCGACCCGCTCGGGCAGTTCGGCGCGACCAGCGCCGCGTTCCTGACGATCGCGCTCGCGTTCGTGGTGCGACCGATCGGCGCCGTGATCTTCGGCTACATGGGCGACCGCGTCGGCCGCAGGGCGACCCTGCTGTGGACGGTCGGCATCATGGGTGTCGCGACGGGGCTCATCGGCCTCCTGCCGACCTACGCGCAGGCGGGCTGGCTCGGTGCCGCGCTCCTGATCCTGCTGCGCATCGTGCAGGGCCTGTCACTGGGCGGCGAGTGGGGCGGCTCGATCCTCATCGCGACCGAGAACTCCGGCCCCGTCAAGCGCGCGTTCTACGCCGCGATCCCCCAGCTCGGCTCCCCCGTCGGCTCGATCCTCTCGGCCACCGTGTTCATCGTCCTCACGGCGGTGCTTCCGGCCGAGCAGATCGCGGAGTGGGGATGGCGCATCCCGTTCCTCCTCGCCTTCCCGCTGCTGCTGGTCTCGCTGTACCTGCGCTGGTCGATCTCCGAGACGCCGGTGTTCGAGGGCGTCGTCGCCCAGGGCCGCCGCGACCGCGTCCCCTTCGTGACCATGTTCGCCAAGCGTCCCGGCGCCATGGCGATCGCCATCGGCGCGGCCCTGCTGGGCATCGGGTCGTACTCGCTGATGAACACCTACACCGTCAACTACGGCGTGGAGCAACTGGGCTTCAGCTTCCAGGACCTGCTCATCGCGACCACGATCGGCGGCCTTCTGCAGCTCGTGACCATCCCGCTGTTCGGCGGGTGGGCGGCACGCATCGGCTCAGCGCGCGTCGTGCTCTGGGGCGCACTCGGGACGCTGCTGATCACGTTCCCGATGTACTTCCTGCTCCAGTTCGCGACCTTCCCGATCCTCGTCGCGACGATGCTGATCGGCGGCATCCTTCCGACGATGGCGTGGGCGGCGCTCGGAGGCCTCATGAACGACCTCTTCCCCGACCGCTTCCGCTACTCGGCACTCTCGTTCGCCTACGCGCTGGCCGCGACGATCAGCGGGTTCGTCCCCTACCTCACGCTCACCCTCGGTGAGGCGACGGACTACGCGTGGTGGCACCCCGGTGTGATCCTGGCGATCATGTCGGCCGTCACGCTCGTGTCCGCCTGGCTGGCCACGCGCCGCGCCGTCGAGCCGGAGCTGGCGACCGATCCCGCGAGCGCGACGGCGACCGCGACGGCGAACGCAACGGCCTGATCGGGACGCGTCACGAACGGACGGATGCCGGCTGCCCGGCATCCGTCCGTTCCCGTGTGCAGGAACGCCCGGGCTAGAATCGAGCGACATCCCACACTCAGGCACGCTCACACAGTGCCGCACATATCGCTCGAGGAGTCCCGCCATGACCGACGCTCGCCCCGCACAGGGACCGATTCCGGACAAACCCGTACTGGAGGGCCTCGAGGACAAGTGGGATGCGGCGTGGTCCCGGCAGGGCACCTACCTGTTCGATCGCGCGCGTGCCGCGGAGGTGGGTCGCGAGGGCGTCTACTCGGTGGACACTCCCCCGCCGACCGCGTCGGGGAGTCTTCACATCGGGCACGTCTTCTCGTTCACGCACACCGACCTCAAGGTGCGGTACGAGCGCATGCGCGGCAAGACCGTGTTCTACCCGATGGGCTGGGACGACAACGGCCTGCCCACCGAGCGCCGCGTGCAGAACTACTACGGGGTGCGCTGCGACCCCTCACTCGCGTATGAGTCCGGCTTCACGCCCCCCTTCGAGGGCGGCGACAACAAGTCCAGCCGCGCCGCCGACCAGGTGCCGATCAGCCGCCGGAACTTCATCGAGCTGTGCGAGCGGCTGACCGTCGAAGACGAGAAGCACTTCGAGGCGCTCTTCCGCCAGCTGGGGCTCAGCGTCGACTGGACGCAGACCTACCGCACCATCTCGGACGACACGATCCGCACCAGCCAGCGGGCCTTCCTGCGCAACCTCGAGCGCGGCGAGGCCTACCAGGACCTCGCCCCCACCATGTGGGACATCGACTTCCGCACCGCCATCGCGCAGGCCGAGCTCGAGGAGCGCGAGCAGCCGGCGGCGTTCCACCGCGTGGCGTTCCACAAGACCGACGGCTCGGGCGATGTGCACATCGAGACGACCCGCCCGGAGCTGCTGGCCGCGTGCGTCGCGCTCGTCGCGCACCCCGACGACGAGCGCTACCGGCCGCTGTTCGGCACGACCGTTCGCACCCCCCTCTTCGAGGTCGAGGTGCCGGTGCTGGCCCACCCCCTCGCCCAGCCCGACAAGGGCTCGGGCATCGCCATGATCTGCACCTTCGGCGACGTGACCGACATCATCTGGTGGCGCGAGCTGAACCTCCCCAACCGCACCATCCTCGGCCTCGACGGACGCATCGTCCCCGAGGCGCCGGAAGCGATCGAGACGGATGCCGGCGCCGCCGCGTACGCGGAACTCGCCGGCAAGACGGTGTTCAGCGCGAAGAAGCGCGTGGTGGAGCTGCTCCAGGAGTCCGGCGAGCTCGTCGGCGACCCGAAGCCCTTCACCCACGTCGTGAAGTTCTACGAGAAGGGCGATCGCCCGATGGAGATCGTCTCCACTCGTCAGTGGTACATCCGCAACGGCGCCCGCGACGAGGCGCTGCGCGAGAAGCTCATCACGCTCGGGAAGCAGATGTCGTGGCATCCCGATTTCATGCGCGTGCGCTTCGAGAACTGGACCAACGGCCTCACCGGCGACTGGCTCGTCTCGCGCCAGCGGTTCTTCGGCGTGCCGATCCCCGTATGGTACGCGCTCGACGAGAACGGCGAGCGGGACTACGACCGCGTCATCACTCCCGACCACGCCTCGCTCCCCGTGGACCCGTCGACCGATGTTCCCGCCGGCTACACCGCCGATCAGCGCGGCGTTCCCGGTGGCTTCGAGGGCGAGAACGACATCTTCGACACGTGGGCGACCTCGTCGCTCACGCCGCAGCTCGCCGGCGGCTGGGAGCGCGACCCGGAGCTCTGGAACCTCGTCGCCCCGTTCGACATGCGCCCGCAGGGCCAGGACATCATCCGCACCTGGCTCTTCTCGACGCTGCTGCGCAGCGCCCTCGAGGACGACCGTGCGCCGTGGACGGATGCCGCGATCTCGGGCTTCATCGTGGACCCCGACCGCAAGAAGATGTCGAAGTCCAAGGGCAACGTCGTCACCCCGGCCGACATCCTGTCGCAGCACGGCTCGGACGCGGTCAGGTACTGGGCGGCGTCGAGCCGCCTCGGCACCGACGCGGCGTTCGACCCGCAGAACCCGACACAGGTGAAGATCGGCCGCCGGCTCGCGATCAAGGTGCTCAACGCGGCGAAGTTCGTGCTGTCGTTCCCCGTGCCCGAGGGCGCCCAGGTGACGCACGCGCTGGATGCCTCGATGCTCACGGCGCTGGACGCGGTGGTGCGCGACGCGACCAAGGCGCTGGACGCCTACGACCACGCACGAGCGCTGGAGCTGACGGAGTCGTTCTTCTGGACGTTCTGCGACGACTACCTCGAGCTGGTGAAGGAGCGCGCCTACAACCAGACCGACGTGGGGCAGGCCTCGGCCGCCCTGGCACTGCGCACGGCGCTCTCCACGCTGCTGCGGCTCTTCGCTCCCGTGCTCGCGTTCGCGGCGGAGGAGTCGTGGTCGTGGTTCAACGAGGGCTCGGTGCACAATGCCCAGTGGCCCGAGCCGCTCGGCATCGAGGGCGACCCGGCGGTGCTCCGCATCGTCGGAGAGGCGCTCATCGGCGTCCGTCGTGCGAAGACCGAGGCAAAGGTGTCGCAGAAGGCCCAGGTGTCACATGTCACGATCGGCGCTCCCGCTGACGCCATCGCCGCGCTGCGCCTGGCCGAGGGCGACCTGAAGGCCGTCGGTCGCATCGCCGAGATCCGCTACGACGAAGCCGACGCACTGTCGGTCACCGATATCGAGCTCGCACCGCAGGAGGACTGACATGCAGCTGGGAACCCGCTGGACATCCGGCGACGAACCGCCCCAGGCCGTGCCCGAGGCGCTGCGCCGCGGCATCCGCTCGGTCGATGAGACCATCCCGGCCGACCAGCTCGGTCAGCCGCGTCCGCACTGGACGCTCACCTGGCTCGAAGGCAAGCCGATCGCGGAGCTCGACACCGGCGTGATCGTGACACTCGATGCCGACGGCAAGGCCGTCGCCCGGAACGATCCGGACGACGGCTTCGGCTAGACCGGTTCGAAGAGACCGGGACTCAGTCCTCCGGAGCGTTGTGCGTCGATGCGGAGAGCAGCAGACGCACCGCGACGAGACTCGCGACCAGGGTGACGCCCGCGGCCAGCAGGAACGGCAGCCGCAGATCGATGCGCGCCACCCAGCCGCCGAGCAGGGTCGCGAAGGGGAAGATGCCCCACGTCAGCGTGCGGCTGATGCCCAGCACACGGCCGAACAGGTGCCCGGGCACGATCCGCTGCCGGAGGGCGCCCCACGGCACGTTCCAGGTCGAGACCGCCGCAGCCATGGTGGCGTAGGCGATCGTGGCCGAGATCGCCTCGGGCGCCGCCCACACCCCGGCGAGCCCGATGGCTGCGACGAAGTTGGCCGCGAGCATCACTCGGCCGCGTCCGAACCTGGCGACCAGTGACGCCGCCACCAGCGAGCCCGCGAGGCCGCCCAGCCCGATGCCGGCGGTGACGAGTCCGATGGCGGCCGGCGCGACGTGGTGCACATCGAGGAAGTAGAGGAACACCGGCGCCTGCGCGAACGCGAACGCGCAGCCGACGATCGAGGTGAAGAGGACCATCGAGCGGAGGAAGCGGTGGCTCCAGAGATAGGCGAGCGCTTCTCGTGCCGAGACGTTCGAAGGTGCGGATGCCGCTGCCTCGGGGTCGGCGTCGGTCTCGGTCTCGGCTCCCATGTCGGCCGCAGCGAGAGGCTCACCGGCTGCGACCGCGGCCTCTGCCGTCGATGCGCTGTTCTTCGGCACCGACCGCTCCGACTGCAGCGGCCGGGCGGCCGAGAGCGGCAGCATCACCGCCAGGACGATGGGGATGAGGTAGCCCGCAGCACCGACCCACAGCGGCAGCGCCAGCGAGATGGCGAACAGGACACCGGCGATCGGCGAGGCGATGAAGCTGTCGATCGTGATCTGCGCCGCCTGCAGCCAGCCGTTCGCACGATCCAGTGCAGGGCGCTGCACGACGCTCGGCACGATGGAGTTCGTCGCGTTGTCGAACAGCGTCTCTCCGAGGCCGAACACGAGCACGCCCGCGAACAGCCACCAGATGTCGATCGCCCCCGCGACGGTCAGGGCGGCCAGCCCCACCGCCGCGACTCCCCGGAGCCCATTGGCGATCGCCATGATCCATCGACGGTCGAAGCGGTCGACGATCATGCCGGCGGGCAGTCCGAAGACGAGCCAGGGCAGGAATGCCAGGGCGCCGATGGCCGAGATGGCGAGCGGGTCCCGGGTCAGGGTGGTCGCGACGAGCGGGACGGCGACGCGCCCCAGGCCGTCGGCCAGGTTGCTGAAGGCGGCGGCGGTCCACAGCTTGCCGAAGTCGCGGCCGAGTGGGACCCTGCCCGCCCGCCCGGCCGACGCTCCTGGAGGCTCTGCCGTGCCGAGCCGCTCGCTCATCGCGGGGGCATCCCCAGCGCGGCGAGTGCCTCGGCATCGCGACGTGCGCCGGTGGCGGTGGCTCGAGCGGACATCGCACGGCGCCACTCGGCACCGTGTCGCAGCTCGACGCGTGCGATGACGTAGGCATCGATGGCGGATGCCGTCCGCAGCAGCGTGCGGTCGAATCGTGTGGTGGCAGATGCCACGAACCCGCGTGCCGCGAGCTCGCCTGCCGTGATGGTGCTCATGACTGTGCTCCTAGGTCGGGGAGCGGGAAGACGTCTGCCCGAATGGTGACAGGGCGCACGTTCTCGCCGGTCTGATTGCGGTACTTGTCCACGGCCTCGTCGATCATGGCCATGATCTTGATGGTGAGCTCTTTGCTCTGCTCGGGGGTGAGTCGAGCGGTGGCCGTCGAGATGAGGGTGCCGTCCTGCCACGCCTCGTCTTCGCCTCCGATCCCCCGATTGACGAAGTCGAGCAGCTGCTCGTTGCGGTTGCGCAGGAATTCGTTCATGACGACCTGGGTCGCCGCCCGGCCGGCAGGGGTCGCCATGGCTTCGGGATTGGCGAACGACACACCGCCGACGGGGCGTTCCCACCACCGCTCGCGGCCCGTGCCCCGGTCCGCGGCCTCACGGATGAGGTCCTGCTTGGCGAGCGCGCGGAGGTGGTAGCTCGTCGAGCCGCTGGACTCCCCCAGCCGCTCGGCCAGCGAACTCGCCGTCTGCGGGCCGTACTGGCTCAGGATGTCGTAGATCCTCACGCGCAGGGGGTGGGCCAGCGCTCGGAGCGCACCGGAATCGAGGACCCGGTCTTGGTGCGGACGCTGAGCGTCGGCGCCTGCGGCGTCCGGCTGCTGCGGTGTCTCGTTCTCTGGCATGTCCTCACGATAGCAATGCAAAGGAATCTTTGCAAGGGTTTTTTTGCAAGTAGTTGTTTGCAAACGGATCTCGGCATTCCCCGACCGCGCCACTAGGCTGGTCGCCATGCCGAACGCCAACCCGCTCCTGTCCCCCAGCGCCCTGCCCTACGGACTTCCGGACTACTCCGCGATCCGCCCCGAGCACTATCTGCCCGCGTTCGAGCAGGCGTTCGCGGCGCACACGGCCGAGGTCTCGGCGATCACGCGGGTGCGCTCCATGCCGACATTCGAGAACACCCTGGTCCCGCTCGAAGAGAGTGGGCGACTTCTGGGCGATGTCGCGCGGACGTTCTACACCGTGTCGTCGGCGGATGCGACATCCGAGATCCAGGAGATCGAGGAGCAGCTGGCGCCGCTCATGTCGGCGCACCAGGACTCGATCCAGCTGGACTCCGATCTGTACTGGCGGATCAAGACGATCCACGACCAACTGGACCAGCTCGACCTCACGGCGGAGCAGCGGTATCTCGTGGAGCGCCACTACACCGAGATGTCCCACGCCGGCGCCGGCCTCGACGACGACGCGAAGAAGCGCCTCACCGAGCTGAACCAGCGCTTGTCGACGCTCACCACGCAGTTCGAGAAGAACCTCCTCGCCGATACCAACGACTTGGCGGTCGTGTTCGACGACGCCTCCCAGCTCGACGGGCTCTCGGAGGGCGAGCTGTCCGCGGCCGCGCAGGCCGCCGCCGACCGTGGCCTCGACGGCAAATGGGTCGTCACACTCACGCTGTTCACGGGCCACCCCTACCTGTCGAGTCTGACCGACCGGGAAGCACGCGCACGCCTGCTCGCGGCATCCCGTTCACGCGGCTCTCGCGGCAACGAGCACGACAACCGTGCCACCCTGCTGGAGATCGTGCGCCTGCGGGCCGAGCGAGCGGCGCTGCTGGGGTACGACTCGCACGCCGCCTACATCACGTCGGATGAGACCGCGGGCTCTCCTGCAGCGGTGCACGACCTGCTCCGACAGCTCGCGGTGCCCGCGGCCCGCAATGCGCGCCGTGAGCAGCAGAAGCTGCAGGCGATCATCGACGCCGGGAGCGATCCGTTCCTGCTCGAGGCGCACGACTGGGCGTTCTACACCGAGAAGGTGCGGGCTGCGGAGTACGACCTCGACCGGGCTGCGCTGCGCCCGTGGTTCGAAGCCGAGCGTGTGCTGCAGAACGGCGTGTTCCGCGCCGCGACCGACCTGTACGGCATCACGTTCAGCGAACGCGGCGATCTCGGCGCGTACCACGACGACGCACGCGTCTTCGAGGTGCACAACGCCGACGGATCCACACTCGGGCTCTACATCCTCGACCTGTACACGCGTGACACGAAGCGCGGCGGCGCCTGGATGAACTCGATCGTTCTGCAGTCGCGCCTGCGCGGGACGCAGCCCATCGTGGTCAACAACCTCAACGTGCCGAAGCCCGCCGAGGGGCGACCGACGCTCCTTAGCCTCGACGAGGTCACGACGCTGTTCCACGAATTCGGTCACGCGCTGCACGGCCTGTTCGCGACGGTCACCTACCCGCACTTCGCGGGCACCAACGTGTACCGGGACTTCGTCGAGTTCCCGAGTCAGGTGAACGAGATGTGGATCTACTGGCCCGAGATCCTCGGGTCGTACGCCCGCCACATCGACACCGACGAGCCGCTTCCGAGCGAGATCGTCGAGAAGCTGCATGCCTCCGAGGCGTTCAACCAGGGCTTCGCGACCAGCGAGTACCTGGCGGCGGCGTGGCTCGACCAGGCGTGGCACTCGCTCTCGGTCGACGAGGCGGCGGCCGACCTCGACGTCGCCGCGTTCGAGGCATCCGCTCTCGCCGACATCGGCCTCGACAACCCGGTGGTGCCGACGCGCTACTCGTCGACGTACTTCGCGCACGTCTTCTCGGGCGGCTACAGCGCCGGCTACTACTCGTACATCTGGAGCGAGGTCCTCGACGCCGACACCGTGGAGTGGTTCCGTGAGAACGGCGGCCTCCGCCGCGAGAACGGCGACCGCTTCCGCGATCGACTGCTGGGCGTCGGCGGATCGAAGGATCCGCTCGAGGCGTACCGGGACTTCCGCGGGCGGGATGCAGCGATCCAGCCGCTGCTCGAGCGCCGCGGCCTCGCAGGGTAGGCGCTAGCCACCGCCGGCGTGGGCTACCGCCCATGCCGCCGCTGCCGCGCGCGTCGGCACTCCGAGCTTCGTCCGGGCATTGGCGACGTGCCGGTGCACCGTGTGGACGCTGAGGAAGAGCTCGGCCGCGATCTGCGCATCCGTCTTGCCCTGTGAGATCAGCACGAGCACCTCTCGCTCCCTGGCCGAGATCGGAGAGGCCATCCGGCCCGGCCCCGTCTCCGGCTCCCGCGTGTCGGCCACGAGTCCGCCGGGGAGCTGCGCGTCGGTGACGCCGTCGAAGGCGAGCGCACGGCGCAGGAAGCCGGCGGCGTCGCCGTGCCACGGGTGATGAGCGGAGCCGTCGAGCACCTCCAGCCGCGCACCGGGGATCGCGGCCGCGGCGGCGGCACCGAGCGCGAGGGGAATGGCCCGATCTCCTCTCCGGTGCAGCACGAGGGCGGGCGTCCGCACGCGAGACGCTGCCGCGCGAGCGTCGAACGAGTACACCGCGCGAAGCCCCGCAGCCGCGGCATCGGCGGTCGCGGTCGATCGCTGGTGGCGGGCGTAGGCGCGGCGCTGCTCCGCCGTGGCGTCCGGGTAGAAGATGTCGGACATCACTCGCGAGCTGACCCCCCAGCTGCGGCGCACCAGCTCGACGAGTGCCGCACGGTCGGCGGGCGAGGCGATCGAGGAGCCGTCGAGGTACGCCCCGGACAGGATGAGACGCCGCACGCGATCCGGATGCCGCGCCGCGAACTCGACCGCGACCGCGCACCCGGACGAGCCCGCGAACAACGTCGCCTCCGGTGCGTCGGCCGCGTCGAGCACAGCCTTCATCGCCGCGACGTGAGGCTCGAGGCTGTCTGGAGTCTCGGGGCGCGACCGTGAGAGCCCGCTTCCGGGCGGGTCCGTCCGGATGACGCGACGATGACGCGCCATCTCCTCCACGAACGCGCGGAACGGCGCGTACTCCCAATCGCGCTCGAGATGACTCATCCACCATCCCCCGATGAGCAGGGGCGCGCCGGACCCGATCTCCGACCATGCGACGTCGTCGGAGCCCGACCAGACGTAGCTGACGGTGGACACGACATCAGTATGGGCCACGCTCCCGCCCGCCGCGGGCGGGGCGTGGCCGCCGGCGCGCGGCGCCTCGGGCTCGCTCACCGATCGAGCGCTATCCCAGCCGGGCGAGCAGGGCAGTCGCGCGTGGATGCCTCAGGGCGATCCAGGTCGCGTCCGCGCGCGCGACCACACCACCGCTCTCGTCGACCATCGCGACGGACGTCTCGTACCGCCGACGGTGCTGCTCGCGGGTCCAGCTGTGGAGTACGAGATGCTCCCCGACGCGTGGACGGCGTTCCACGTGGCCCGTGATCGTCCCCAGCAGGCACAGGATGCGCTCTTCCAGCGCGTGCGCCGGGTAGCTCGGGCAGTCGAGCGCAGCCCACACCGCGGGATAGTCGGCGACGCCCGCGTGCGACACGTGCGTGTCGACGCTCCACGGCGCGGCGAGACGCGTGCCACCGGCCAGCGGGCCCGGCGTGACGTGCATGCCGTCCACGCGCTCCGTTCCGCACACGACGCAATCGGCCAGAGCGTGGCGCACGCCGGCCAGCGGGTAGCGGGATCTCGCCGCGAGCGCTTCGTCATAGGTGGGCGCGGCCGGCATGGCCGCATCCACGAGGCGACCCGGGCGCGCCCGCGCGAGGAGTCGCCGCCGGTCGAAAACCAGTGCGCCACCACTCCCGTCACCGACCACCGGCAGCTCGCGGCCGAGAGGGATCGGCCGGTGCAGGACCACGGTGGTCGTCTCCGCGTCGATGTGCTGGGCGATGGAGCCGGCGGCGAAGCCGCCGTTGGCGGAGCGGCGTGGACCGTTCAGCCGGCGATCGATGGCGACGGTGCCGATCTGTTCGGGCGAGGTGGTGAAGTCGGGCGCCGAGAGGGCGTGCGTCGAGGAGGGGTCGAGTTCGAGGGCGGGAAGAGCGAGTGCTGACATGCTCCGAGTAAAGGCGTGGCGGCACCCGCCCCGCCTCGCCCGATCCGGCTATTCGCGCATGGCCCGAAATGGCCAGACCGAGGGAGGCTGATGCCGTCGGAGCTCGTCAGATCAGCTGGAGCTCTCGCGCGAACGCCCGCACACGATCGGCCATCACCGCCGGCACTTCGGCGACGGCGAAGTGTCCGCCCTCGCTCAGCCGCTCGAAGGTGCGCAGGTCACGGTAGAAGCGCCGCGCGAGCGATTCCGGGTAGTCGCCCTCGTGGCGCTGGATGTGGACGGATGCCGGGATCACGACCGGGGGCATCTCGTCGGGCTGGTCTGCCCCCTCGTAGTACGGGCGGAACGAAGAGCCGATGCTCTGCGTCGTCCAGTAGATCATCGCCTCCGTGAGGATGCGGTCGCGCGAGATCCGGCGTTCGACCGCCCGTGGATCCCCCGCGGGCGTGTCGCTCCACTCCACGAGCTTCTCGGCCAGCCAGGCGACGAGCCCCGCCGGAGAGTCGTTCAGCGCGGCCGCCAAGGTGTCGGGTCGCGTCCCCTGCACGTGCCCGTACGCGCCGTTCGCACCACCCCACTGCTCGAGGCGGGCGAAGAACGCCACCTCGTCGGGCGCCGTGAGCTCCGGTCGCTCGACCATCGACGGGAAGTGGGAGTGCGTCACGATGACCCCGGCGATCGCGTCGGGGTACGAGCCGGCGATCAGATCGTTCACGTTGGCCGAGACGTCCTCGCCGTACGTGAGATACCTCTCGTAGCCCAACACCTCCGTCATGAGGGCGTGCATCGTGGCCGCGAGGCGGACCTCGGTGACGGGCCCGTCGGCATAGACCGACGAATAGGCGAAGCCCGGGAAGCTCGGCACCACCACGTGGAAGTCGGGCAGCAGGTCGGCGAAATCCAGCTGCAGTGCGAACGTGTGCGGCCAGCCGTGCATCACGAGCAGCGCCGGCGCGTCGGCGCGTTCGGAGCGCAGATGCGCGAAGTGGACCGTGCTGTCGCCGACCTCGGCGAGGAACTGGGGATGCCGGTTCAGCCACCCTTCGCGGCTGCGCCAGTCCCAGGTGCGCCAGGTCGCGACGAGTTCCGCAAGGTAGTCGGCGCTCATGCCGGCCCGCGGCCGGCGGGGCGAGTCCGGCAACGGCCGGAAGCGATCGAGACGCTCGCTCAGATCGGCGAGTTCGGAATCGGGCACCTGGATGGAGAAGGGGCGCGGGCTGTTCACACGCCGAAGCTACTCGGCACCTCCGACACGCGCGCGCATCGCCTGCATGGCCCGCTTCGTCCGCGCGAAGGTGGTCCGCCGGCCTCCCGACGGGACCGCGCGGATGGATCAGGCGCTCTTGCGCTTCTCCCGCAGGACGAAGGTCGGCGCTGCGCCCTCTTCCACGGCGGCCCGGGTCACGATGACCTTGTCTACGTCGTCGGTCGAGGGGATGTCGAACATGATCGGGCCGAGAACGTCCTCGAGGATCGCGCGCAGGCCGCGCGCGCCGGTCTTGCGTGCCACGGCCAGATCGGCGATGGCTTCGAGCGCTTCGCGGTCGAACTCGAGCGCCACGCCGTCCAGTTCGAACATGCGGTGGTACTGCTTCACGAGCGCGTTCTTCGGCTCGGTGAGGATCTCCATGAGCGCTTCGCGATCGAGCGGAGATACAGACGCCACCACCGGCAGCCGGCCGATGAACTCGGGGATCAGGCCGAACTTGTGCAGGTCTTCGGGCTGCACATCGCCGAACAGATTGAGGTCTTCGTCCTTGCGGTGCAGCGAGGCGCCGAAGCCGACGCCGTGCTTGCCGACGCGTGACGAGATGATGTCTTCCAGCCCGGCGAAGGCGCCGGCCACGATGAACAGCACGTTCGTCGTGTCGATCTGGATGAACTCCTGGTGGGGATGCTTGCGACCGCCTTGCGGCGGCACGGATGCGACGGTGCCCTCGAGGATCTTCAGGAGCGCCTGCTGGACGCCCTCCCCCGACACGTCGCGGGTGATCGACGGGTTCTCGGCCTTGCGGGCGATCTTGTCGACCTCGTCGATGTAGATGATGCCGGTCTCGGCGCGCTTCGTGTCGAAGTCGGCGGCCTGCAGCAGCTTGAGGAGGATGTTCTCGACGTCCTCGCCGACATACCCCGCCTCGGTCAGTGCGGTCGCGTCCGCGACGGCGAACGGGACGTTGAGGCGCTTGGCCAGGGTCTGTGCGAGGTAGGTCTTGCCGCACCCCGTGGGCCCGAGCAGGAGGATGTTGCTCTTCGCGAGCTCGATCTCGTCGGCGCGCTGCTCGGCGGACTGGATCGTGCCGTGTGCGCGCACGCGCTTGTAGTGGTTGTACACCGCGACCGACAGCGCCCGCTTGGCATCGGTCTGACCGACCACGTACTCCTCGAGGAACGCGAAGATCTCGCGCGGCTTGGGAAGATCGAAGTCTGCGACGACGCCCGACGAGGACTCGGCCATGCGCTCTTCGATGATCTCGTTGCAGAGCTCGACGCACTCGTCGCAGATGTAGACGCCCGGCCCAGCGATGAGCTGCTGGACCTGCTTCTGGCTCTTGCCGCAGAAGGAGCACTTGAACAAGTCGGCGCTTTCACCGATGCGTGCCATGCCGCTCCTCCTCGTGACGTCGGGGGCAAGCCCCCCAGCTGTTCTCCGAGCCTAATAGCTGACGCCGACATGCGGCGGCATTGCGACGCACGTTGTGGAATCGGCGGTTTCGCGCTCAGCGGACGCCCCGCCGCCCGGCCGCACGACGACGCCCCGCCGCCCGGAGAATCCGGGCGACGGGGCGTTGAAGAACCGCTGCTGTCGAAGCGACTACTTCGTCAGCGCAGCCTGCTGGCCGCGCTTGCGCGTGGTGAGCACCTGGTCGACGAGGCCGTACACGACGCTCTCCTCGGCGGAGAGGATCTTGTCGCGGTCGATGTCCTTGTTGACCTCTTGCTGCGTCTTGTTGGAGTGCTTCGCGAGCGTCTCTTCGAGCCAGGTCCGCATGCGGAGGATTTCCGCGGCCTGGATCTCGATGTCGGACGCCTGACCGTGCCCGGCCTCGCCGACGGCGGGCTGGTGGATCAGGATGCGGGCGTTCGGCAGCGCGAGGCGCTTGCCGGGCGCACCGGCGGCCAGCAGCACGGCCGCCGCCGACGCCGCCTGACCGAGCACGACCGTCTGGATCTGCGGCGACACGTACTGCATGGTGTCGTAGATCGCCGTCATCGCCGTGAACGAGCCGCCGGGCGAGTTGATGTACATGATGATGTCGCGGTCGGGATCCTGGCTCTCGAGCACCAGGAGCTGGGCCATGACGTCATCCGCCGAGGCGTCGTCGACCTGGACGCCCAGGAAGATGACGCGGTCCTCGAAGAGCTTGTTGTACGGGTCTTGGCGCTTGTAGCCGTAGGCCGTGCGCTCCTCGAACTGCGGCAGGATGTAGCGGCTGCCGGGCATCTGGAGGCCCTGGGGTGCCAGCGGCGCGCCGCCGAAGGTGGGGGTCTGCATTCGGGTTCTCTCTCTTTCGCCTTCGGGTGCCGTCAGCTCGCGGATCCGGCGGTGCCGCCGCCGCCGATGACGTCGAGTGCCGAGTCGCGGATGTGGTCGACGAAGCCGTACTCGAGCGCTTCCGGAGCGGTGAACCAGCGGTCGCGGTCACCATCGGCATTGATCTGCTCGACGGTCTTGCCGGTCTGGGCCGCCGTGATCTCGGCGAGGCGCTTCTTCATGTCGAGGATCAGCTGGGCCTGGGTCTGGATGTCGCTCGAGGTGCCGCCGAAGCCGCCGTGCGGCTGGTGCAGGAGCACGCGCGCGTTCGGCGTGATGTAGCGCTTGCCCTTGGTGCCGGCCGTCAGGAGCAGCTGCCCCATCGATGCCGCCATGCCGATGCCGACCGTGACGATGTCGTTGGGGACGAACTGCATGGTGTCGTAGATCGCCATGCCGGCCGTGATCGACCCGCCGGGCGAGTTGATGTAGAGGTAGATGTCCTTCTCGGAATCCTCGGCGGCGAGAAGCAGGATCTTCGCGCAGATCTCGTTGGCGTTGTCGTCGCGCACCTCCGACCCCAGCCAGATGATGCGGTCCTTCAGCAGCCTGTCGAAGACGCTGGTCGCGACAAGTGGTTCGGCCATGTGTACTCCTGTTTCCTTGGGTCGCCATCGAATCTACCGGCGCGTCACGAGCGACCCGCCCGTGTTCGCCCTGGGCAGATCAGGCGGTGCCGTCGCTCAGCTCATCGGCGTACGCGGCGACCGATCGTGTGTATCGGCTGAGGTGCGGGGCGAGGGTTCGCAGGGCGACGGATGCCGCCTCCCGCTCGCGACCGAGCGACACCAGGGCGAGAGCCAGAAAGGCCGACGCCTCGTCGTGGAGCGGCGAAGCGGGCTCGCGGGACAGCTCCGCCCGCAGCAGCCCGACCGCTTCCTCCGCGCGCCCGAGATTGCGCAGTGTGCTCGCGAGCTGGATCACGGCCTGCGGCCGGTGCACGTCGTCCAGCCCTGCGTCGAGGGCTGCGCGATACAGCGGGGCGGCGTCCGCCTCGAGCCCGGCGGCGTCTCGCGCGCCAGCACGCTCGAACAGCGCGACCGGGTCGCCGACCGGCCGCTCGGCCGCGAGGGCGTCGATCCGCTCGACCCTGGATTCGTCGCTCAGCCCGTCATCGTTCCAGACGGCCTCGATACGCGCGGCCCAGTCGTCGTGCACGGTTCCTCCTCGATGAAGAAGGGGACGGATGCCGCGGCATCCGTCCCCCGATCACTGCGGTCGCAGCGATTACTCCTTGTCGGCCGCGGCCTTCTTGGCCGGAGCCTTCTTGGCCGGAGCCTTCTTCGCAGCCGGCTTCTCGGCCGGGGCCGCTTCGGCGTCGGCGTCGGCAGCAGCCTTCTTGGCGGCGGGCTTGCGGGCGGGCGCCTTCTTCGCGGGCGCCGCGGCCTCTTCCGCCTCGATCACGGCGTCTGCGTCGGCTGCGGCATCCGCGATCTCCTCCGCCTCGTCGACGACTGCTGCTTCGTCCGCAGCCTCGTCCTCGGTGGCGACGAAGCCGCTGAGGTCGACCGGGTTGCCGTTGGTGTCGACGACCGTGACCTTGCCGAGCGCGACGGCCAGGGCCTTGTTGCGGGCGACCTCGCCGATCATCGCGGGGAGCTGGTTGCCCTCCTGCAGCGCGTTCACGAACTCCTGCGGAGCCATGCCGTACTGGGCGGCGGACTGCACGAGGTACTGCGTGAGCTCGTCCTGCGACACCTGGACGTTGACCGTCTCGGCGATCTTGTCGAGCAGCATCTGCGTCTTGAACTGCTTCTCGCTGGCCTCGGCGACCTCGGCGCGGTGCACGTCGTCCTCGAGACGGCCTTCACCTTCGAGGTGGTTGTGCACCTCGTCCTCGATGAGCTGCGGCGGAACGGGGATCTCGACCTGCTCCAGCAGCGTCTCGATGAGCTTGTCGCGCGCGGCGGAGCCCTGCGAGAAGGCGCCCTGCTGGCCGACCCGCTCCTTGAGGCTGTCGCGCAGCTCGGCGATGGTGTCGAACTCGCTCGCGATCTGAGCGAAGTCGTCGTCGGCCTCGGGAAGCTCGCGCTCCTTGACGGCCTTGACGGTCACCGAGACCTCGGCTTCGTCGCCGGCGTGGTCGCCGCCGACGAGCTTCGAGCGGAACGTGGTGTCCTCACCGGCGGTGAGCGACTCGATGGCCTCGTCGATGCCCTCGAGCAGCTCGCCCGAGCCGACCTCGTACGACACGCCCTCGGCGCGGTCGATCTCGGCGTCGTCGATGGTCGCGACGAGGTCCAGCTCGACGAAGTCACCGGTGGCTGCGGGGCGGTCGACCGTGACGAGCGTGCCGAAACGGGCGCGCAGACGGTCGAGCTCCTCGTCGATCGCGGTCTCGTCGACCTCGATGGCGTCGACCTCGACGGTCGTGCCCTCGAACGAGGGCAGGTCGAACTCGGGGCGCACGTCGACCTCGACGGTGACCTCGAGGTCGCCCGAGAAGTCCTTCTCGTTCGGCCACTCGGTGACCTCGGCCGACGGGCGGCCGAGCACGCGCAGCTCGTGCGACGCGGCGGCCTCACGGTAGAACGTGTCGAGGCCTTCGCTGACGGCGTGCTCCAGCACCGCGACGCGGCCGATGCGCTGGTCGATGATCGGAGCGGGCACCTTGCCCTTGCGGAAGCCGGGGATCTGCACGTCCTGCGCGATGTGCTCATACGCGTGCTTGATCGACGGCTTGAGCTCGTCGGGGCTGACCGTGATGTGCAGCTTCACCCGGGTCGGGCTGAGCTTCTCGACGGTGCTGTTCACCATGCCTGTACTTCTCCTCTATCGGACCGCGCGAGGACGCGGCAGTTGAAGGTCTGGGTTCGGAATTCTGAGGGCCGTGATTGTCGGGGCGACAGGATTTGAACCTGCGGCCTCCCGCTCCCAAAGCGGGCGCTCTACCAAGCTGAGCTACGCCCCGGGCGGGTTCGCACGCGTGCGTGCGCCCTTTCTGCGCTCCGAAAAGCACAGTGGCCCCGAGAAGTCTAGCCGACCCGCCCGGGCCGTACCTGCGCGGGCCTCAGATCGACTCCACCCAGGCGGCTCGCCAGGCGGGCGCCGGGAACGGCTTCGTCCAGTACGCCGTCTCCTTGGCGATTCGACCATCGCGCATCTCGAAGAGGAAGACCGTCTGATATGGGTCGCCGTCGCCGTAATCGAGATCGGCCTCCAGCACCCACAGGTCGCCCTCGCCGTTGAGCTGCCGGGGCGAGATGGTCGGCAGCTGCGGAAACGCTCCGTAGATCGCACGGCGATTGGCGGCGCCGACGATGCGCTCCCCGGATTGCGGCCACTCCATGACCGCGTCGTCATGGAACAGATCGTCCATCCCGCCGATCTCGCCGGCGTTGAGCGTCGCGACGAGCGCTTCGACAACGTGCCTGCCCGTGCGTTCCATCGCAGCGGTCCTTCCCTCAGCCGCGCGTCGGGACTGCGGGTCGGAAAAGGTTGACCGCCGCGATGTACTACGATTGGGCGGTGCCCGCTCGCGGGCGCACGGGGATGTAGCTCAATGGTAGAGCCTCAGTCTTCCAAACTGATGGTGCGGGTTCGATTCCCGTCATCCCCTCCACAGGGCCCCCAACGTGCCGCCGAGGCGATACCGCGGGCCTTTCGCGCGGACGCCGTCCGAAACGGTCATCCCGATCCATCGTCCGACCCGCGAATGCCGGCCTGCTGCTCGGCCCCTCGGAGGAAGGGCCGGGGGCGGAACTTCTCAGGATGGCTCAACCACGAGGCCGCGACGGGAGGAAACTCCATCCGGAGGCGGTGCCGGTCCATTCGCCGCTCTGTTTCATCGGGATCGTCGATGATCGTGTCGATCGCCGTCGTCAACCAGTCCGTCAGCACCTCGGCGTTCGGCTCGTCGATCTCGGCGATGATGCCGCGCGCGAGAGGAAGGTAGTGCCGAATGCCGCTGCGCTGCCCGAGACCCATGTCCTTGGCTCGCGAAGCCCTGTAGGCCTCGAGCGCATCGACCAGTCGGCGTCGCTCGGAGCGGCGGATGAGTTCCACGTTCTGCCTGGCCAGCCGATTCGCAGCCGACGACGCCCGCAGTGCCGCCACTGCGAGCACTGTGGCCACTGCAGCCGAGATGAGCGCGACGACGAGGGCGGTCAGCCCCACTCGACTCTGGCCTTCCAGCAGAGTGACCACGACGTCGAGCCGGCAGCTGACGGGATCCAGGCGCTCCTCACAGCCTCCCACGGGGCAACCATACTGTCCGGGTCCAGACGCGCACAGGGCGATGCTGCGGGTGCGGCCGACGGCCGACGGCCGAAGGCCGCCCCGGTGGCGGCCCTTCGTGCTCAGGCGATCCGCGCTATTGCGCCGGCGCCGCAGCGGGCAGACTGACAGCAGCACCGTTCACCACTCGCTCAGGAGGCGTGATGAGCAGCCGGAAGCCGCCACCCGGTCCGCCGCAGCCGCGCAAGCTGCCGCGCCGCCCGGCATCGACCCTCGCCGAGAAGTGGACGCGCATCGACGACGTCGACGTCTTCTATCGCGAGTCGCCGCGGCCGTCCCGCGATCCTCGCGTCATGGCCCACGTGCACGGGTTCGGCCTGTCGGGCCGCTACCTACTGCCGACGGCCGAGATGCTCGCCGACGATTTCCACACGTACGTCCCCGACCTTCCGGGCTTCGGCCGCAGCGGCAAGCGTCGAGACATGCTCGACATCCCGGACCTCGCGCGCGCCGCGCTCGATTTCCTCGACGATCGCGGCGTGGAGAAGGCCTCGCTCGTCGGCAACTCGATGGGATGCCCTGTCATCATCGAGTTCGCCCACCGGTACCCCGAGCGGATCGACCGCGCCGTGCTCGTCTCCCCCGCCGGAGGACTGTTCAATCAGCCGCTTCGCCGGGCGATGAAGCAGCTCTCGCAGGACGCTCCGCGCGAGCCCGTCCGGATGGCGCGCGTCGCCGTTCCCGACTACGTCCGGTTCGGCGTGCCCAGCACCGTGCGCATGTTCCGCTCGCTCACGCAGTATCCGTCGCTCCAACGACTGCTCGAGATGCGCATCCCGACGCTCGTCGTGCTGGGGCAGCGCGACCCGCTGCTGCCGCACGCGCACCGCGTCGACGAGATCGCCAGCCAGACAGACAGCCATGTGCTCGTCGTGATGCTGGAGGGCGCCGCGCACGCGATCAACTTCAGCCATCCCGGACAGCTGGCGCACGTCATCCGTCAATTCATGGACGATCTGCCGATCGAGAACGACCCGGCCTGGCCGGGGCACGTGCGGCTCTACGAGGTGCACCGGGGCAAGCATCACCCGCCGGCGCGGCCCAGCGAGTGACGCGCGCGCCTTGGCGCCGCGGCCGAGCCCCCGGCTTCAGCCGACGGGGCGGGCCTTGACGTGCTCCTGCACGTGCGCGAGGTAGTGCTGGGCGTTGCGCAGCAGTCCGGCGCGCTCTTCGTCGGTCAGCTCACGACGCACCTTGCCGGGAACGCCGGCGACGAGTGAGCCGTCCGGGATGTCGGATCCCTCGAGCACGACCGCACCGCCGGCGATGAGGCATCCCGAGCCGATCCTGGCGCCGTTGAGCACCACCGCCCCCATGCCGATGAGAGACCCGTCGCCGATCGTGCAGCCGTGCACCACGGCGTTGTGCCCGACCGACACGTTCTCTCCGATCACGACGGGACTGCCGGCGTCGACGTGCACCGACACGTTGTCCTGCAGGTTGCTGTTCGCGCCCACGGTGATCGTGTCGCCGTCGGCGCGGAGCACCGCGTTGTACCAGACGCTCGCACCCGGACCGAGGGTGACTCCCCCGACGATGCGTGCGCCGGCGGCCACGAACGACGTGGGGTGGAGGTCGGGCGTCCTGCCCGCCGCGGCGAGGACGGAGGCTTCAGCTGCGATCGTCATGACCCGACCCTATTCGCGAGCGCCGCCTCGATGGCCTCGGTGTACCAGGGCGCGAGACTGTCGGCGAAGGTCACCGTGAGGTGATCCTGGTCGCGATAGATGTTCGCACCCCCCACCACGGGCGCGCACGTGTCCTCTCCGCAGAACACGTCGGTGAAGTCGAGCAGCGTCACCGCGTCGAGACCGGCTGCCGCGTCCCGCAGCGGATCGTCCTCCACGAGCACATCGGAGCGGGCGCCGTCGCACTCCGACACGTCACGGGTGCGCAGGCACTTGTTCGGGTCGGTCTCCCAGACCGGGTTGTCGACCACCGTGATGACGGGGACGCCCCGATCGGTGACCGTGCTCCACGCCTCGCGGTAGCCGGCGACAGCGGCGTCATGGGCCGAGTCGTACCCGGCCGACGAGTACGGGGTCGTGGCGATCGCCGCGGTGAACACGGCATCGAGGTCGGCATCGTCGATCGCGTTCTGCACACGGTCGCGCCACTCGGTGCACGCCGCGCCGAAGGCGCCGGGCGTCGAGAGCGGTGTCGTGTTCCAGGGGCAGGCGCCCTTGAACCAGGTCACGAGCTGCCAGCCGTTCTCGTCGGCCATGCGCTGGAACGTCGACAGCAGCTGGTACGCGTGACTGTCGCCCACGAGCGCGACCCTCGGGGCGCCGGGGTCGTCCGATCCGAACGTGCACGACACCGGTCGCGCGTCGGTGAGCTGCACGAAGCATTGCGGGTACTCGGGGCGGTCGATGCCGGCGAAGCCTGGCGCGGGCAGGATCTGGCCGCCGAAGTCGGCGTCGGCGCAGGAAGGATCCAGAACGGATGCCGCGCCGAAGCACTCCGGGGGGTTCTGCTGCAGCGTCGCGATGTCGCGCGTGCCCTGGTTGTACAGCGGCGCGTTGACGAGCCACGCGGTGCCGGCGACGAGGGCGACGACGATCATCGCGGCGAGCGACGACCACAATGTGACGCGCGAGGGCCGAGAGGTGAGCACCTTCCAGCCCCGTGCGGGGTCTTCGACGAAGCGCTTGGTGAGCCACGCGAGCACGAAGCACAGCACCAGGAGGGCGACGCGGTGGTAGATGGTGAGACCCCAGAAGGGCACCGACGGCGCGATGACGATCAGCGGCCAGTGCCAGAGGTACAGCGAGTACGAGATGTCGCCGACGAACTGCGCCGGGCGGATTGCGAGCAGGCGTGTCGGGTACCACCAGCGGTCCGTGTTGGACGCGGCGATCACCGCCGCCGCGCCCAGCGTGGGCACCGCCGCCATGTACCCGGGGAACGGGGTCTGCCCGTCGAAGGTGAAGGCGGCGTACAGCAGCATCAGGATGCCCGCCCACCCGAGCACGAAGCTGCCGATCGCGTTGCGTACGCGCAGCATCGGCACGAGCGCGACGAGCGCCCCGACGCCGAACTGCCACATCCGGCCGAACGTGACGAAGTAGGCCGGCGCCGGGTTCGTGATGGTGAAGATCACGCAGAACGCGAACGACACCACGGTCACCACGCCGAGAGCGGCGATGACGGTGCGGCGCCGCTCGCCGCGGAACCACTTCACGCCGATCCACGCCGCCAGCAGCATGATGAGCGGCCACATCACGTAGAACTGCTCTTCGAGCGACAGTGACCAGTAGTGCTGGACCGTGGTCGGCGAGCCGGCGTGGTTGAGGTAGTCCGCCGAGTTGAGCGCCAGGTACCAGTTCTCTACGTAGAACGTCGACGCCAGGATCTCGCGCACCTCGTTCGGCAGGGCCGAGGTGGGCATCAGGTACGGCGACATCACCACGACCGCGCAGAAGAGCAGGACGAGAAGGGATGCCGGCAGCAGACGCCGTGCGCGCCGGGCCCAGAACTGACCCAGCCTGACGGTGCCGGTGGCGGTGAGCTCGCGCATCAGATGCGCCGTGATGAGGAAGCCTGAGATCACGAAGAAGATGTCGACGCCGATGTAGCCGCCGGCGAGGCGACCCGGCCAGAAGTGGTAGAGCACGACGCAGAGCACGGCGATGGCGCGCAGACCCTGCACGTGCGGGATGAACCGGGACGGCTCGGCGTGTTCGGGCGAGCGGTCGCGGGGCTCGCGGGTCACGGTCTTGGCGGGGGCGCTCAGATGCTGCGGTCCGAGGTCGTGATCGGCGGAAGGCACGAATCGACGTTAGCCGCTGTCGCGCGTCTGGCCCGCACCCGCGGCGCGGATTCGCCGGTTTAGCCCAGCCTTGTCTTGCTTGCGGAATTACTCCCGCTGAGTAGCGTTGCAGTCACTGGAGGGCGATCGCCGAGTTGAGCGACCCTCCGCACGATGGAGGCGACAGATATGACGAACACCCAGACCACCCCCGCAACCGCAGCGAACCCCGACGTCGCCGCCGCGACGGCGCAGTTCCTCACCCCCGTCGTCCTGGGCCTGCAGGCCCTGGCCGTGAATGGAAAGCAGGCGCACTGGAACGTGCGCGGCGCGAACTTCATCGCGATCCACGAGCTCCTCGACTCCGTCGTCGCCCACGCGCAGGACGGCGCCGACCAGGCCGCGGAGCGCATCGTCGCCCTGGGCCTGCCGGTCGATGCCCGCGTCAGCACCGTGGCGCAGAAGACGGCGACGGCCGTGCCCGCCGGCTTCACGCAGTGGGACGCGCTCATCCGCAACGTGATCACCGACATGGACACCGTCATCGCGGACGTCCAGGCGGCGATCGACGGGCTGGACGAGTTCGACCTGACGAGCCAGGACATCGCGATCGGCATCAAGGAGTCTCTCGAGAAGGACCGCTGGTTCCTCTTCGCGCACCTCGCCGAATGAGCGTCCTCGCTCGTTGAGCGAGCGAGGAACGCGGTCGTTGAGCGAACTTGCGAGTCGAAACGCAGAGACGAAACGCCCTGGAATTCTCATCGAAGTCCGGGGCGTTTCGTCTCGCTTCGCTCGCTCAACGACCGGTGATCACGGATGCTGCAGGAAGGCGAGGACCGCGTGCACCCGGCGATGCTCGGTGCCCGACTCCTCCAGCCCGAGCTTCGCGAAGATCGCGCTGATGTTCTTCTCGACCGCGCCGACGCCGATGAAGAGCTGTCGCGCGATGTTGGCGTTGCTGCGTCCTTCGGCCATCAGGGTGAGGACGTCGCGCTCGCGCGGAGTGAGTGTCGCCAGGGGATCCGGCCGCGCCGACAGCAGTCCCTGCACCACGAGCGGATCGAGCACCGTGCCGCGCTCGCGGACGCGGCGGACGGCATCCGTGAACTCGTCGAGCGAGGTGACCCGATCCTTCAGGAGGTACCCCACGCCTCCTTCCCCACCGGCGAGGAGCTCGCGGGCGTACACGCCCTCGACGTACTGACTGAGGACGAGGATGCCGACCTGCGGCAGCGCCGCCCGCACGGCGAGCGCCGCGCGGATGCCCTCGTCACGGAAGCCCGGGGGCAGCCGGACGTCGAGGATCGCGACGTCGGCGCGCGCTTCACGCACCCGCTCGACGACATCCTGCGCATCACCCCATGCCCCGGCGGTCGTGTAACCGGCCTCGCCGAACAGGCGGACGAGCCCCTCGCGCAGCAGGACGGAGTCCTCGAAGAGGACGACCCGCAGCGGTGCGGTGTCGGAGGATGAAGCCATCCCCTCAGGATAGGCACCGGTCACGACGCGACCGCCAGCGGGATGTGCGCACCGACCGAGGTCGGGCCGCCGACAGGGCTCGTGACCACGAGCAGTCCGCGCAGGCCCGCGAGGCGCTCGCGGAGCCCCTCGAGACCGTGGCCCGACGTGATGACCGCACCGCCGCGG
This sequence comes from Microbacterium sp. B35-30, assembly GCF_010634855.1. Classification (GTDB taxonomy): domain Bacteria; phylum Actinomycetota; class Actinomycetes; order Actinomycetales; family Microbacteriaceae; genus Microbacterium. The sequence continues at coordinate 305,137 of NZ_MWLQ01000011.1, forward strand.
CCGTTGTCGACGACCCACACATCCAGGTGGGTGGGCGCCCCCGAGGCGCCGCGGCGGAGCGAGGCGCGCACGGTCGCCGCGGTCGCACCGGAGTGCTTGACGGCGTTGGTCATCAGCTCGGCGAGGACGAAGTACACCGTGCGCGCAACCTCCTGGCTCACGGCGCGGTCGATCGCCGGATCGATCTCGGCCTGCACCGACAGCGGAGACGTGGTCGCCAGCGCGTCGAGTGCGGCGGCCAGGCCCCGGTCCTGCAGCAGCGGTGGCGCAACGCCGCTGGACAGCGCACGCAGCTCGTCGAGCGCCGCCTTGGCGTGACCGCGTGCCTCGCGCGCGAGCTCGGCCGCGGCATCCGCGTCTCCCGACTCGGCTCGACGCTCGAGCGCCGCGAGATCCATCTGCAACCGCACCAGGCGCTGCTGCGGACCGTCGTGGATGTCGCGCTCGAGGCGGCGCAGGGCGACGTCCTCGGCGTGCACCGCGGCACCCCGGGCAGCCGCCTCGGCACGCACCTCGGCGGCGAGGTCGTCCGAGCTCCACCGGCCGAGCATGCCGCGGGCGACCGCGTGGTGGCCGCGCGCCAGCCCGCCGAGCACCCACGGCATCGTGGCCGTGAAGAGGATGCCGGCGATGAGGTAGAGCGTCACCTCGACGGCCCAGTTCGACCATCCGCCGAACAGCCACGGCAGATAGTCCGCGACGTAGTTGCCCCACTCCCCGCCGGAGCCGTCGTCGTTCCAGCCCCGGGGCAGGAACAGTCCCCAGAACCAGTAGGTGAGGCCGCCGAGGCCGATGCTCAGCCACACCGTCGTCAGCGCGAACGAGATGGTGCTGATGATCGGGTTCACGATCATGCCGTGCACGAGATAGAGCCAGTAGTGCGCATTGCGGATGGGCCGGGTGAGCGTCCTCCAGAAGCCGGTGCTGTCGGTGGTGTCGCGGTTCCACTCCGGCTCCGGGATCTCCGGCAGGCCGGTCAGCAGCAGGAGGTACCTGTCGGCGACGCCGAAGCCGCGCGCGATCAGCAGCGTCAGCACCCCCAGCGGCAGACCGATCAGGATGACGAGCAGGCCGACGCTCGTCCAGAACAGCGGCGCCAGCACGCTGATCGAGAGCATCGCGAGGACGAAGACCGCGAGGAGGTAGAGGGCGCTGCCCGGCGTCCGGATCCAGGCCCGCCCGTAGGACTCCCAGAACCCGGTGACGGGTCTGGACGCGTCCGGCTGCAGCGGGGCCGGCTCAGTGGTCGTGACGGTCATCGGTGTCTCCCTCAGGACGCTTCAGGTCGGGCTGCTGGCCCGGCTCGACGACCAGGAACTGTCCCATCATGCCCTGGTCCTCGTGCCACAGGAGGTGGCAGTGATACATGTACGGAGTGGTCGGATCGGCATAGTCGTCGAACCGCACCAGAAGCCGGTATTCGCGGTCGCGCTCGAGCGCGATGGTGTCCTTGGAGCCGGCCAGCCGGGCGGGCGGCGGGGCGCCGTCGACGCTGAGGACCCGGAACTGGGTGTCGTGGACGTGGAACGAGTGCGGCAGCGGATTGTTGTTTCGCACGGTCCAGATCTCGCTGCTGTCGACCGTCGCGACGACATCGACCCGGTCGAGGTCCATCTCCCGGTCGTTGATGTCGTGGCCCGACATGACGAAGTCACGCTCTGCCGCTGCGCTGCTCGCATCCGCCGCAGGCAGGCTGGCGAGGCGTGAAGGCACCTCCGGTGAGTCCGCGAGGGAGTCAGCGGCCCGCAGCTCCATCACGTCGAAGCCGGCCGCGCCGGCGTTGAGCGCCGGGTCGGGCGCCAGAGATCGGAGCACGATGCGCTCCCCCGGCTTCACGGACACCACGATCTCGGCGCGCTCCCCCGGCGACAGCGGGATGTCGGTCGCTGTGACGGGCGCTTCGAGCAGGCCGCCGTCGGTGCCGATGAGGGAGAACTCGCGGCCGTCGGCGAAGGCGAAGTCATACATCCGCGCACTCGAGCCGTTCAGGAGCCGCAGGCGCACCCGCTCGGTCGTGACGTCGAAGTACGGCGCGACGGTGCCGTTCACCAGGATCGTGTCGCCCAGCACTCCGTCGAACTGCATGCCCAGTCCGCCCGCGAACGACCCGTCGGAGTTGAAAGACCGGTCCTGCACGATCACCGGCAGATCGTCGACGCCGTACTCCCGCGGCAGGGCGAGCGCGGCCTCCGCGTCGTCGCGCACCACGAACATCCCGGCGAGACCCGCATCGACCTGTTCCTGCGTGCGGCCATGCAGGTGGGGGTGGTACCAGAGCGTCGCGGCCGGCTGGTCGATCGTCCACTCGGGCTGCCACCTGCCACCCGCGGCGATCGGCGAGTAGGGACCGCCGTCCATGGCGGCGGGCAGGTGCATGCCGTGCCAGTGGACGGTCGTGGGATCCGCGAGGCCGTTGGTCACGTCGACCCGCACCTGCTCGCCCTTCTCGGCGACGAGCGTCGGGCCGAGGTAGTCGCCGTCGTAGCCGAGCGTGGGCGTGTCCCCTTGGGGAACCATCGACGACCGGCCTTCCTGCGCGGTCAGCTCGAAGACCCGCACGCCGTTCTCGACGCGAGACGGCGCCAGCGGCGGCACGGCGAGCGGCGCACCGAAGTCGATCGTCCCGACGGCCGGAGGTGTCTTGCGCACCGCGTTGGACGCGAACCAGATCCCTCCGGCGGCGATCAGCAGGGCGACGACGGCGAGCGGGATCGCGATAAGCGTGATGATGAGCCGCCGACGTCGCCTGCGGCGTGGCGTCGCGCTCGGCGGCGCCATGGACGGCGGGGCGGGCGGCTGCGGGGCGCGCGGTGTGGACGAGGTGAAGGTCATGCCTCCAGCCTCGCGACGACGCCGCCGCGGCGGCATCCGACCCCCTCCCGAACCCGTACGGGGGAAGACCCCCGCCCGCGGGGAGGGCTTTACGCCAGGTGCGTCAGGCGTCCGCCGAGCAGCGTCGCGTCGACGCGCATGCCGCGGAGCCCGGTCTCGTCGGCGGTGAGCGGATCACGCTCGCAGATCGCGAGGTCGGCGAGGTCGCCCGGCTGGACACGTGCGGGCACGGCCGAGCCGCCGCGGGTGGATGCTGCGAGAGCGGTGGCGGCGTCCACCCGCTGCTGAGGCTGCCAGGGGTCGCGGCCGTCGCGCGTGCGGAACACCGCCGACGCCATTCCCGCCCACGGATCGAGGGGCGTCACAGGTGCGTCGGAGCCGAACAGCAGATTCGCTCCGGAGTCGGCCAGCGCTCGCAGGGGGTACGGCTGCGCGGTCTGACCGGCCCACACCCTGTCGGTCAGGTCGCGGTCGTCGAGCGCGTGCTCGGGCTGCACGCTCGCGGCGACGCCCAGGCGCGCGAACCTCGGAATGTCGGCGTGGGCGACCAGCTGCGCATGCTCGATGGCGCCCCACGCGCCGGTCGCGGCGAAGGCGTCGAGCGCGTGCGAGTTCGCGACGTCCCCGATCGCGTGGATGGCCGACCCGATGCCGGCCGCGGTCGCACGTGTCATCAGGTCGACCAGCATGGCGAGATCGACGGTGAGGAGCCCGTGGTTGTGCGGGTCGCCAGGGTAAGCGTGCGAGGTCGCCGCCGTGCGGGTTCCCAGCGAGCCGTCGGTGATCACCTTGAGCGCACCCACACGGGCGAGATCGGATCCGGCGCCGCGGGCGACATCGCCGGTCTGCAGGCCCTCCGCGATCGCGCGGTCGAGGAACTCGGGGTAGATCCCGAAGATGATCCGCAGGGCGTCGAAGCCACCGGCGAGGCGGCGCGCCCAGGCGTCCTCGTTCCACGCCATGTCGAGGTCGACGAGTCCTACGACACCGCGGGCAGCGGCATCCTGCGCCATGCGTCCGACGAGCGGATCCGACACCGACGCGTCGACGGCGTTGAGCCGCCGCGAGATCTCGAACGCGGGTTCCTCACGAAGGATGCCGGCCCCGTCGGGCGCGAAGCCTTCGCGGCGGAGTGCCGCGCTGTTGAGCCACACGCTGTGCACGTCGGCGTTGATCAGGTAGGTCGGCACCTCGCCGGTCGCAGCGTCGAGAACCGCGAGATCGAGCGCGTCCGCCCAGAACGCGTCACGGAAGCCGGCGCCGACACGGCGGCCGTCCGGCAGTGCCTCGGTCTCACCCATGAGGGCGGCCGCCTCCGCCGCGGACGTCGCACCGCCGAGCGCTACGCGCTGGGCGGACAGCGCCCACTGGACGGTGTGCACGTGGTGGTCCCAGAGGCCCGGGATGACCCACCCGCCCCCGGCGTCGAGCACGAGGCCGTCCCGCGGCAGCCCACCGGCGGGGGCGATGTCGACGACCAGTCCCTCCGCGAGATGGACGTCGACGGGGTCGGAGCCGAAGGGGTCGGTGCGCTCGGAACCGGTCAGCCGCGCATTCGCGATGACGTCGGGCGCATCACCGCGAGCGAGCGTCACCGGGCGGCCTTCCGGGTCTCGAAGTCGCGGCGCATCTCTGCGGAAAGCCGCGGATCGGCGTACGGGCTCGCACCGGCCTCGAGCTCGACGATCACGGTCTCGACAATCTCGTCCGCCTTGTTCTGGCTGAGCTTGCGCTTGCCGACGACCCGGGTCGGCGTGAGACGGAACCCCGCCGTGCCCTTCTCCAGTCGGCGCACGAACTCGGGGTCGTTCGGTGGCGCCCACATCAGCCGCGGCTCGGGCATCCCGCTCTCGAAGCGGGCGACGAGGCGCTCGAGCACGTCCAGGTTCTCCTCGGGGGTCAGCAGCTCGGGGATGCCGCTGAGGTGCGCCGAGACGAAGTTCCAGGTGGGCACGCTCTGCGCGTCACCGTACCAGCCGGGCGAGATGTACCCGTGCGGCCCTTGCACGACGACGAGGAGCTCGCGCTCGCCGAGGTCGTGGATGAAGTCGTCGGGCTTGCCGACGTGGCCGACGATGGTCAGGTCGTCGCGCTCGGGGTCCAGCATCACGGCGTAGTGCGACGCGACGAGTCCGGCGTCGGTGGCGCTCATCAGCGTGACCCAGGGATTCTGCTCGATGAGCCGGCGGATCTCGCCGACATCCGACATCGCGAAGCTCGGGTTCTGGCGCATGGACTCAGCCTATTCGCGCCGCGGACTCGGTCGTCGCGGCGTCAGGCCTGACAGGAGGGGCACCAGTAGAGCTTGCGGGTGGCGACCTCCTCGACCACGATCGCGGTGCCGCACACGCGGCAGGGCAGCCCGGCTCGGTGGTAGACCCAGTGCCGGTCGTCACGGCTCGCCATCGCCTTGCGGTAGGCGTCGGGGTCCAGGTCGTCCATCGTCATCATCTGACCGGTCTCGACGCCGATCGCGATGAGCCGCACCCAGTCGCGCCAGATCCCCCGCACCACCTCTTCGGGCACGTCCCGGCCCGGCGTGTGCGGATTCTGGCGCGCGCGGAACAGCAGTTCGGCGCGGTACACGTTGCCGATGCCGCTGACGACGTTCTGGTCCATCAGCAGCAGGCCGATGGAGGTGGGCTTGCGGCGCACCACCGAGGCGAACCGCTCCTCGCCCTCTGCGACGTCGTCGACGAGAGGGTCCGGGCCGAGCTTCGCGATGGTCGCGGCGACCTCGTCGGGCGTCTGCAGCTCGCAGGCGGTCGGGCCCCGCAGATCGGCGCACGTCGTTTCGCTGAGGAGCCGCAGGCGCACCTGCCCGACGATGGGGGGCGGCCATTCCTCTCCCTCGTCGGCGAGACCCGTGGTCTGCTCCGACATGCGCACGTGCACGCGGGCACGCCGCGGGGCCCCGATCGAGGTCAGCGAGTTCTCGCCCGCGCTGTCGAGGATCGGCTCGCCGATGTCGGTTCCGCGCTGATTGGTCTGCCCCATGCGGCCGTTGGCCGAGGCGATCGTCGGGTCGACGACGATCTCTCCGGCGAAGTCCCACGCCCCGTACATCCCGAGATGCACGCGCAGCCAGAGGTCGTCGTCGAACTCCAGGAACATCTGCTTTCCGACGGCACGCACCTGCGTGGCGGTGCGGCCGCTGATCACCGCCGCACCCTCCACGAACCGGCCCTGCGGACTCGAGGCCGCGACGGCACGGCCGACGAAGTTGCGGTCGAACTGGCGGGCGATGCGGTGGACGGAATGGCCCTCGGGCATCGGGTCAGCCGGCTTCGGGGTCGAACGAACTGTCGTCGGCGGCCAGGACGTCGGGCTGTCGGGCAGCGCGCGGGTCGGGCTGCAGCGCACCGTCCTCCTCGTACGCGGCGAGCTGTGCGATGCGTCGCGCGTGGCGCTCCTCGCCCGAGAACGGGGTCGCGATGAAGCGGTCGATGAACGTGGTCGCCTCGTCGAACGTGTGCTGGCGGGCGCCGATCGCGATCACGTTCGCGTCGTTGTGCTCGCGCGCGAGCTCCGCCGTGGCGATGCTCCACGCCAGGGCTGCGCGGACCCCGCGCACTTTGTTCGCCGCGATCTGCTCGCCGTTGCCCGAACCGCCGAAGACGACCCCGAGCGTCTCGATGCCGGCGGCCTGGTCGCGGACGACCGCCTGGGCGGCGCGGATGCAGAACGCCGGATAGTCGTCGAGCGGGTCGTATTCGAGGGGGCCGTGGTCGATGACCTCGTGGCCCGCCGCGGCGAGATGGTGCTGCAGCTGCGTCGAGAACTCGAGGCCGGCGTGGTCGGTCGCGATGTGGATGCGCATGGGCTCAATCCTAGGCAGGCGAGAGGGACGAGGACGGATGCCGCGGCTCCGTGCGCGGCCGAGGAGACGTGTCGTCCGCGACTCAGGGCGCGACGCCCGCGGCAGCCGGCTTGAACCCCGCGCGCACGTTCTCGCAGCACGCCGGGCGGCACACGTCGAACCACGGTCCGAGGTCCGTCGCGTGCGGGCGCTCGCCCGCCTGCGTGCCGCTCAGTCGCTCCTGGACGAGATCCACGAGCCCCGAGACGAATACCGGGTCGACACCGGGGGTCGGCGTGCGCACGGCGCGGATGCCCGCATCGGCCGCGGCATCCATGGCCTCGGTGTCGAGGTCCCACAGGACCTCCATGTGATCGCTCATGAAGCCGAGGGGCACGATCGCCACCGCCTGCACGCCGGCAGCGGGAAGCTCGGCGATGACGTCGTTGACGTCGGGCTCGAGCCACGGCTGGCTGGGCGGGCCCGAGCGCGACTGGTACACGAGGTCCCACGCGACGCGGTCGGCGCCGGGAATGTCGGCCGCCACCGCGGCCATCACCACTTCGGCGACGGCGAGGTGCTGCGCCGCGTATGCGCCGCCCTCGCCGAGGTCGCGATGCTGCTCGTCGCCTTCGCGCGGGCCGGAGCGCTCGGCATCCGCCGTCGGAATGCTGTGCGTCGAGAACAGCACCCGCACAGCCTCAGGAGCGATGCCGTCGCCCAGGAATCCGCCCACCGCGTCGCGCACGCCGTCGACGAACGGCTGCACGAAGCCGGGGTGATCGAAGAACTGCCGCACCTTGTCGATCGTGACCGTGTCCCCGAGCCCGGTCTCGGTGAGCACCCGCGCGAAGTCCTCGCGATACTGCCGGCAGCTCGAGAACGACGAGTAGGCGCTCGTCGCCAGACCCAGGAGTCTGGTGTCACCTGCGGCTGCGGCATCCGTCACCGCCTCGTCGAGGTACGGCGCCCAGTTGCGGTTGCCCCAGTACACCGGCAGGTCGATGCCGCGGCCGGCGAGCTCCGCCTCCAGGGCCGCCTTCAGGGCACGGTTCTGCGCGTTGATGGGGCTCACCCCGCCGAAGTGCCGGTAGTGGTGGGCGACCTCTTCGAGGCGCTCGTCGGGGATGCCTCGGCCGCGCGTGACATTGCGGAGGAACGGGATGACGTCGTCCTGGCCCTCAGGACCGCCGAAGCCGGCGAGCAGGAGGCCGTCGTAGGCGACGGCCTGCTCCACGTAGGGAGCGCCGGATGCTGCGGCGGGCGAGGCGAACGGGACGACGTGCTGCTCGGGAGAAGTCACCCCTCCATCCTGACACCCGGCGCGCGGGTTTCCGTCACCCGATCGGTGCTTTCCCCGGCGGCTGGCATAGGCTGGGACGGTTGTCATCGGCGCCAGCAGCGCTGATGGCGGCCGCCGGATCGAGCGTCCGCGCAACGGGATTATCGAGATCATCCGTCATCCTCACCCATGGGAGCCACAGCAGTGCCTGGAGAGAACCTCACCCGCATCGAGGCGCAGGAGCGCCGCGCGATCGTCGAGACGCAGTCCTACGAGATCGCGCTCGACCTGACGAAAGGCGCCGAGGTCTTCGGATCCCGCACCGTCGTCCGCTTCACCGCTACGCCGGGTGCCGCGACGTTCATCGACCTGATCGCGCGCGAGGTGCGCGAGATCACCCTCAACGGCCGGTCCCTCGACCCCGCGACCGCATTCGCGGACTCCCGCGTCGCGCTCGACGGGCTCGCCGCCGACAACGAGCTCGTCATCGACGCCGACTGCCTGTACACCAACACCGGCGAGGGCCTGCACCGCTTCGTCGACCCCGTCGACGACGAGGTCTACCTCTACTCGCAGTTCGAGGTGCCCGACTCGCGTCGCGTCTTCGCGGTCTTCGAGCAGCCCGACCTCAAGGCGACGTTCGCGTTCACCGTCACCGCGCCGGAGCCCTGGAAGGTCGTCTCCAACTCCCCCACCCCCGAGCCCAAGAAGCACGGCGACGGCACCGCGACGTGGCGTTTCGAGCCCACTCCCCGCATCTCTTCGTACATCACTGCTCTCATCGCCGGCCCGTACGAGGCGACGTTCTCGGAGCTCACGAGCTCGTCGGGCCGCGTCATCCCTCTCGGCGTGTACGGCCGCAAGAGCCTCTGGCAGTACCTGGACTCCGACTACATCTTCGACAAGACGCGTCAGGGCTTCGCGTACTTCGAGGAGAAGTTCGACTACGCCTACCCGTTCGCGAAGTACGACCAGCTGTTCGTGCCGGAGTTCAACGCGGGTGCGATGGAGAACGCCGGGGCGGTGACGTTCACCGAGACGTACGTGTTCCGCTCGAAGGTGACGGATGCCGTCAAGGAGCGTCGCGTCGTCACGATCCTGCACGAGCTCGCGCACATGTGGTTCGGCGACCTGGTCACCATGAAGTGGTGGAACGACCTCTGGCTCAACGAGTCGTTCGCCGAGTGGGCGTCGACGATCGCCACCGCCGAGGCCACCGAGTGGACCGAGGCGTGGACGACCTTCAACGCCATGGAGAAGACCTGGGCGTACCGCCAGGACCAGCTCCCCTCCACGCACCCCGTCGTCGCGCAGATCAACGACCTCGAGGACGTGCAGGTCAACTTCGACGGCATCACGTACGCCAAGGGCGGCTCGGTGCTCAAGCAGCTGGCCGCGTGGGTCGGCATCGACGAGTTCTTCGCCGGCGTGGGCGCCTACTTCAAGAAGCACGAGTGGTCGAACACCGAGCTGTCGGATCTGCTCTCGGAGCTCGAGGTCACCAGTGGCCGTGAGCTCTCGACGTGGTCGAAGAAGTGGCTCGAGACGGCGGGCGTCAACACGCTGTCGCCCGAGATCGTGACGGATGTCGACGGCACCATCACGCGCTTCGCGATCGTGCAGACCGCGCCGGCCGACTACCCGACCATCCGCCCGCACCGCCTCGGCGTCGGGTTCTACGACCTCGACGGCGACGCGCTCGTGCGCGTGCACCACGTCGAGCTCGACGTCGACGGCGACCTGACCGAGGTGCCCGAGCTCAAGGGCCGCAAGCGCCCCGCGCTGGTGCTCCTCAACGACGAGGACCTGGCCTACGCCAAGATCCGTCTCGACGACAAGTCGCTGCAGACCGCGATCGGCCACCTCGGCAAGATCACCGACCCGCTCGCCCGGTCGCTGGTGTGGGGTGCCGCGTGGGACCAGACACGGGATGCCGAGGCATCCGCGTCCGACTACGTCGATCTGGTGCTGCGCAACATCGGCGCCGAGACCGAGTCGACCACGGTGCGCACGACGCTCGCCCAGCTGCAGCTCGCGGCGAACTCGTACGTCGCCCCCGAGAAGCGCGACGCCACCCGTGCGCACGTCGCCGACGCACTGTGGCAGCTCGCGGAGTCCGCCGAGGCGGGCAGCGACAGCCAGCTGCAGTTCGTCACCGCATTCGCCTCCGCCGCAGCCACGCCGGGCCAGTGGGAGAAGGTGCGACAGGTGCGCGACGGTGAGGTGACGTTCGCCGACCTCGCGATCGACACCGACCTGTCGTGGCAGCTGCTCGTCTCGCTCGCCGCCGGCGGCGGTGTGTCCCCCGCCGACATCGACGCGGCACTCGCCGACGACAACACCGCCAAGGGCGGCGAGTTCGCCGCTCAGGCGAAGGCCGCGCTGCCGACAGCCGAGGCGAAGGCGGCCGCATGGTCGTCGCTCGTCGACAGCGATGACCAGCCGAACACGATCGTCCGCGCCGCCGCCGCCGGGTTCGTGCACCCCGCCGGCCGCGAACTGCTCGACGGCTTCGTCGGGCGCTACTTCGACGCGCTGCTGCCGATCTGGAACTCGCGCACCTACCAGATCGCGCAGTACGTCATCGTCGGGCTCTACCCCGCGCCACTCGCGAACGTCGCCCTGCGCGACGCCACGCGCGCCTGGCTCGAGGCGAACTCCGACGCCGCGCCGGCGCTCCGACGCCTCGTCGCCGAGAACCTCGCGGGCGTCGAGCGGGCGCTGTCGGTGCAGGACCGCGACGCCCAGTAGCGCACCACCGACGTGGTACCCAGGTACCAGTCGCCGTGCTCCAAGACCCTCCCTGCGGCCGACGCGGCCCGGGGAGGGTCTTGCGTAGCGTCGAAGTCATGATCGTCGCAGAGAGTCTGAGCAAGAGCTTCGGAGCCAAGCACGCCGTCCAGGATGTGAGCTTCACCGTCCAACCGGGCCGGGTGACCGGGTTCCTCGGTCCCAACGGCGCCGGCAAGTCCACCACGATGAGGATGATCGTCGGGCTCGACCGGCCCACCAGCGGAAGGGTCACCGTCGACGGCCGCGACTACCGTCGCCTGCGGTCGCCACTGACCGAGGTCGGTGTGCTGCTCGACGCGAAGGCCGTCCACACCGGCCGCAGCGCCCAGAACCATCTCCGGGCGATGGCCGCGACCCACGGCATCCCTCGCCGGCGCGTCGACGAGGTCATCGAGATCACCGGGCTCAGCTCCGTCGCGCGCAAGCGCGCCGGAGGATTCTCCCTCGGCATGGGTCAGCGCCTCGGCATCGCGGCGGCGCTGCTCGGAGACCCGAAGACGCTCATCCTCGACGAACCGGTCAACGGCCTCGATCCCGAGGGCGTGCTCTGGGTCCGCCGCTTCGTCAGGCACGCGGCATCCGAGGGCAAGACAGTGCTGCTGTCCAGCCACCTGATGAGTGAGATGGCACTCACGGCGGACCACATCATCGTGCTCGGTCGCGGACGGGTGCTCGCCGATGCGCCGGTCGACGAGCTCGTCCGGCAGTGGACGCGCGCCACGGTGCGCATCCGCACGCCGCGGGCGGTCGAACTCGCTCGGCTCGTCGCCGGAGACGGCGTGACCGTCACCCACCTGGCGGACGGCGTGATGGATGTCGAGGGCGCCGCCGCGCATGACATCGGCGATCTCGCCCTCGCGCACGGCATCGTGCTGCACGAGCTCACCCCCGCGTCCGGCACCCTCGAGGACGCCTACCTCCGGCTCACCGGCGACGACGTCGAATACAAGACGAAGGACATCTGATGACCACCGCACTCGCCCCCGCCCCCTCCACCGCCACGGACGCCGTGGTCGACGGCTCCCCCTACCGCCTCTCGTTCGCGCGTCTGGTCGCCTCCGAGTGGATCAAGTTCACGAGCCTCCGCTCGACCTGGTGGTCGATCGGACTCGTGGCCGTCGTCTCGATCGGCCTCAGTCTCCTCATGGCGTTCTCGTTCGCGGCCTTCGCCGGAGACATGCCGCCGATGTCGGTCGAAGAGGCGAACCGGCAGGCGGTGCAGGTCGTCGTGTTCAGCACGGTGCTGACGCAGCTGCTCGCCGTCGTCCTCGGCACGATCACCGTGACGGGCGAGTACTCGACCGGCATGATCCGTTCGACGCTCACCGCTGCACCGGCGCGCACGGCGGCGCTGTTCGCCAAGGCTCTCGTCGTCGCGGCCACGATGTTCGTCACGAGCGCCGTCGTCTTCGCGGTCGCCGCGGTCGCATCGGGGGCCGTGCTGCCCACGGGCGCTCTCGACGTCAGCGAACCCGACAGCTCACTCATGCCGCTGCTGGGCGCGGCCGTCTACCTCGCGCTCATCGCCGTCATCGGCGTGGGAATCGGCTTCATCATCCGCAACGGTCCGGGCGCACTGGCCGCCGGCATCGGTCTCGTGTTCGTCGCGCCGATCCTCGTGCTGTTCTTCCCTCGTCTCGACTCCTTCCAGTGGATCCACGACGCTGCGAGCTACCTGCCCTCGAACGCCGGCCAGTCCCTGTTCATGGGGTCTCCCATGACCGGGGAGGTCCTGGAGCCCGTTCCGGCGCTCATCACACTCGCCGTGTGGACCGTGGCCGCCATCGCCGGGGGCATCGCGGTGCTGAAAACACGCGACGCGTAGAGTCGAGCGGTGCTCGAACGCCCAGACATCGTCCTCGGCCGGGAGAGACTCTCGGCCGAGGACGAGCTGCGTCTGCCGAAGCCGCCCGGGGTGTTCCGACAGTTCTGGGCGCGGCATCCGCTCGGCACCGACATCCTGATCGCCGTCGTCGCGCTCCTCCTCTCGGTGCCCGCCGTCATAGCGCGCTCGTCCCTGCCGGAGCCGATCGATCCCTGGATGACCGGGACCGGAATCGCGCTCGCGCTCCTCGGCTGCGCGGCACTCGTGTGGCGGCGGCGCTGGCCGCTCACGGTCTTCGCGATCACCCTGCTTCCGGTCCTGGTCATGGACCCCGCGCTCGCGGCCGCGCTGAGCGGCCCCGTGTCGCTGATAGCGATGTACTCCGTCGCCGTCTACCGCGGCGTGCGGGCCTGCTGGATCGCGTTCGGCTGCGCTGCCGCACTGATCGCGCTCCACAGCATCGCACTCGTGCTCGCGCAGCCGTCACAGGCCGGCACTCAGATCAACGTCGATGTGATGACAGTGGTGATGCTCCTGCTCGGCGCGCTCGTCGGCATCAACGTCGGCAACCGTCGCCGCTATCTCAGTGCGCTCATCGACCGGTCCCGTCAGCTGCTCGTGGAGCGGGACCAGCAGGCCGAGCTCGCCGCCGCGTCCGAGCGTGCGCGCATCGCCCGGGAGATGCACGACATCGTGTCCCATTCGCTGACCGTCATCGTGGCCCTCGCGGAAGGCGCGAACGCCACGGCGGATCCTGTGCGCTCGCGAGAGGCGAGCCGGGCGGTGGCGGCGACCGCCCGCGAGGCGCTCTCCGAGATGCGGATGATGCTCGGCGTGCTGCGCGCCGCGGGCTCCGAGAGCGAGGCGCCGCTCGGGCCGCTCCTCGAGGCATCGCTCCACGACGTCATCGAAGCCGCCCGGGCGGCCGGCTTCCCCGCGACGCTTTCGGTCTCCGGCGACCCGGCCGTGCCGGCCGCGCACCGGCTCGCGATCCTGCGTGTCGTGCAGGAGGCCATCACCAACGCCATGCGGTACTCGCGGGACGGGAGCTTCATCCGGGTCATCACCGACTATGCTCCGGCCGGTGTCCGGATCGTGGTGGAGAACGACGGCGCCCAGCCCGAAGCCGAGTCGGCCGGTGCGGGCTGGGGCCTGCGCGGCCTGCAGGAGCGCGTCGCCACCCTCGGCGGCACAGTGATCGCCGGGCCCGCCGCGCCCGGTGTCTGGCGTCTCACCGCCGAGCTGCCGACGGGCGCAGACGATGACCGACCCGACGACGACCGAGCAGACCAGGAGCGCGCAGACGGTGACCGAACCGACGATGACCGAGCCGACCGTGGCTGAGCCGATCCGCGTGCTGCTTGTCGACGATCAGCAGCTGATCCGGCTCGGGTTCCGGCTCGTGCTCGAGGCCGAGCCGGATCTCGTCGTCGTCGGCGACGCGGCGGACGGCATCGAGGCCGTCGCGGCGGTGGACACCGCTCGTCCCGACGTGGTGCTGATGGACGTGCGGATGCCGCGGATGGACGGCCTCGAAGCCACGCGGCGCATCGTGGCGGAGCATCCGCACGTCCGCATCGTCGTGCTGACCACCTTCGACCTGGACGAGTACGCATTCGCGGCGCTGCGCGCTGGGGCGAGCGGGTTCCTCCTCAAGGACGCCCACCCCCACCAGCTCACCGGCGCGATCCGGGCCGCGCACGGCGGTGACGCCGTCCTGGCGCCACGCGTCACGCGCCGGATGCTCGAGATGTTCGGCGACCGTCTCCCGTCGGATGCCGCGACCGATGAGCGTCTGAACGACCTCACCGAGCGCGAGCACGAAGTCTTCGTCGCACTGGCACGCGGGCTCACCAACGCCGAGATCGGCGCCGAGCTGTTCGTCAGCGAATCCACGGTGAAGACCCACGTCGGGCGCGTGCTCGCGAAGCTGGGTGCACGCGATCGCGTCCACGCGGTGATCCTCGCCCATCGCCTGGGTGTCGTCCCTCCTGATTCCGGACTGACAGGCTGATGCCGCGAAGCCGCACGCGCCGCAGGCTCCCGCTCGCCACGGGATCCTCCACTCGGCGGATGCTCGGGCGTCGCTCATTAGGATCGACACGATGATCCCCTTCGACACGACCACGCCGCCCCCTGAAGAGTCCGTCGACATCACGGATGCGGAATTCTGGCAGGGCGTCGGTTCGTTCTTCGCCGACGCGGGATGGAACCTGCTGACGGTCTTCAGCATCATCGTGGGCGCGCTGGTGGTCACCTGGATCCTGCGCCTCGTCATCCACCGTGTGGTGAACCGCATCGTCAACGGCGCGAAGAACAAGGCGAACGTCGACGACACGCAGGCGCTGGAACGGTCCCCCCTCGCATCGGTGCGACTCGTGCAGCGCACGCGAACGCTGGGCTCGATCCTCGGCAACATCGTGAACGTCTCGATCGTCATCATCGCGCTGCTGCTGATCCTGAATGTCCTGGCTCCCACTGCACTCGGGTCGCTGACCCTCCTCACCGCCGCCATCGGCGCCGGTCTCGGCTTCGGCGCGCAGAACATCGTGAAGGACGTGCTGAACGGCATCTTCATCGTCGCCGAGGACCAGGTCGGGATCGGCGACGTCGTCGACCTCGGCCTCGCCACCGGCATCGTCGAGTACGTGAGCGTGCGCGTGACGCACGTCCGCGACGTCAACGGCACCCTCTGGTACGTCCGTAACGGCGAGATCACCCGCATCGGCAATCTCTCGCAGGGCTGGTCTCGCGTGATCCTCGACCTGTCGGTGGCCGCCGACTCCGACATCGCCGAGGTCGAGAAGGCGATGCTCGACACGGCCAAGGAGCTGGCGAAGGACCCCAAGTGGCGCACGCGCATCCTCGAGCAGCCCGAGGTCTGGGGCCTCGAGTCGATCTCGGGCGACGCCCTCGTCATCCGCCTCGTCATGAAGACGCGCGCCAACGCGAAGGACGACGTCGCCCGCGAGCTGCGCGTCCGCCTGAAGCACACGATCGACGACATGGGCATCACCCTCCCCGCGCTCACCGCCGTCATGCCTACGGGGCTCGAGGGTGCTCAGCGCGTGCGGGGCGCCAACCCCCCGAAGACGAAGCCCACGCCCGTCGCGTCCACCACCGAACGCCCCGTCTGGAAGCCCAAGCGCACCAGCAAGAAGCCCTCGTCGCCGGCGACCGGCGACGAGCCGGGCACGACTCCCGGAGGAACCTCATGACGGACCCCACCACCCCGCCGCCCCCCGCTGGCGCGACGCACGGAGACTCCGGTCGCGTGGATCCGCCCGCCGCGCCGCTGAGCTTCTACGACGAGATCGGCGGGCACGAGACCTTCGTGCGTCTCGTCGACGCGTTCTACCGAGGCATCGCGGACGACGAGGTGCTGCGGCCGATGTATCCCGAGGAGGACCTCGGGCCGGCCAAGGAGCGCCTCACCCTCTTCCTCGAGCAGTACTGGGGTGGGCCGACGACGTACAGCCAGGAGCGCGGCCACCCGCGCCTGCGGATGCGTCACGCGGCGTTCCATGTCGACCCCGATGCGCGCGACCGCTGGCTCGCCCACATGCGCGTTGCCGTCGACGAGCTGCACCTGCCACCGCTTCACGAGGTCACGCTCTGGGACTACCTGCAGCGTGCCGCGTACGCGATGGTGAACACCTTCGAGCCCTCGGGCATCGGACCCGCCGCGGGTGCCCGCAACGCGACCGGTCTGCCCATGACGGCCGCACCGCCCGCGTCGCCCGGCCACACCGGCTGACCACCCGCTCTTCCCCCAACCCCGCCGCCGACGAAGGAGTCGACATGCCCCTCGCCACCCACCACACCGACATCCTCGTCATCGGATGGGGCCTCGCCGGTCTCGTCGCCACGGCAGAGGCCGTGGCTGCCGGCAAACGCGTCACGATCGTCGACCAGGAGCCGCGGTCCAATCTCGGAGGCCAGGCGTGGTGGTCGTTCGGCGGGCTCTTCTTCATCGACTCGCCGGAGCAGCGCCGGCTCGGCATCCACGACTCGCTCGAGCTCGCGCGCCAGGACTGGCTGGGCAATGCCGGATTCGATCGCGACGAGGACCTCTGGCCCCGCCGCTGGGCCGAGGCATACCTGCAGTTCGCGCACGAGGAGAAGCGTGCCTGGCTGCGTGAGAAGGGCGTCAGCTTCTTCCCGATCGTGGGCTGGGCGGAGCGTGGCGGCTACTCGGCCACGGGTCCGGGGAACTCCGTACCCCGGTTCCATGTCACCTGGGGCACCGGGCCGGGCGTCGTCGCCCCTTTCCAGGCCGCCGTCGAGGCCGGCGAGGCGGACGGGCGCGTGACGATCCTGCCGCGCCACCGCGTCGCATCGCTGACCGTCGAGAACGGCACCGTCACCGGTGCCGAGGGCGACGTGCTCGCCCCATCCGGAGCCGCGCGGGGTGTGGCGAGCTCCCGAGAGGTCGTCGACGCGTTCGCGATCACCGCCGGTGCGACGATCGTGTCGTCCGGCGGCATCGGCGGCAACCACGACCTCGTCCGCCGCTGGTGGCCGGAGCGCCTCGGCACTCCCCCGGAGACGATGGTCACCGGAGTCCCCGCCTACGTCGACGGCTCGCTGCAGCCCGTCAGCGAGGCGGCGGGCGCCCGCCTCATCAACGGCGATCGCATGTGGCACTACGTCGAGGGAATCCAGAACTGGGACCCGGTGTGGCCGGATCACGGCATCCGGATCCTCCCAGGGCCGTCGTCGGTCTGGCTCGATGCGACCGGCAACCGCCTGCCGGTGCCCCTCTTCCCCGGCTTCGACACGCTCGGCACCTTGGCGCACCTCCGCGCCACCGGGTACGACCACTCGTGGTTCGTGCTGTCGCAGCAGATCATCGAGAAGGAGTTCACACTCTCGGGCAGCGAGCAGAACCCCGATCTCACCGGCAAGGACGTGCGTCTGCTCGCAAAGTCGCGCCTGGGCAAGGGCGCTTCCGGACCGGTGCAGGCCTTCATGGACCACGGCGCCGACTTCGTCGTGCGCAACACCCTCGACGAGCTGATCGCGGGTATGCGGGCCCTCCCGGGCGGCGATGCGCTGGACGGCGATCGCGTGCGGTTCGAGGTCGAAGCGCGCGACCGCGAGATGGACAACGACTTCACGAAGGACGCGCAGATCGCCATGCTGCGGTCGGCCCGCGCCTTCCGTGGCGATCGACTCATCCGCACTGCGACGCCGCACCGGATCCTGGACCCCAAGTCCGGGCCGCTCATCGCGGTGAAGCTGCACGTGCTGACGCGCAAGTCCCTGGGCGGCATCGAGACCGACCTGTCCGCCCGCGCGCTCGGCGCCGGCGGCGAGCCGGTGCCCGGGCTGTACGCCGCGGGCGAGGCGAGCGGCTTCGGCGGCGGCGGCGTGCACGGCTATCGCGCGCTGGAGGGCACGTTCCTCGGCGGATGCCTCTTCTCGGGGCGCGTGGCCGGGCGCGCGGCGGCCGCCGCGGTGTGACGAACTCGACCGTCGAGTTGATCGCCGATCACGTCGGCGTCAGACGGCCGAGGAGCCCGTCCGGCGCACCGGTGTGAGTCCGGTCGCCACCGGTCCCCGCACGAGCACGTGCCCGCGCGTGAGGCTCACGCGGGTCCACGGTCCGCTCCCGAACACGCGGGCGGTCTCGCGGCCGCTGATGAACCCGAGGCTGAGCGCCGCGAAGGCGACGCCGAGCGGCAGGCCGCCGAGGTCGTCGTCCGGCACGCCCCACACCGCGGCGCGCACCGTCCGTACGACGTCTTCGCCGGCATCCGTCGGCACCGCGTCCGCGACACGCGCGATGCCGCCCTGCGCTTTCGCCGCCAGGGTCGACGCATCGATGCCGGGCCGGGCGTCCCATCCGGTGCGTGGCGGCGTGATGCCGGCCCAGGCCGGTGACAGCGCGGTCTCGGGCAGCGAAAGCGCGCGGGGGTCGTCAGGAGCGGCGGCGAGTGCGGATGCCTCGACCACCAGATCGCACACCAGTTCGGGGTCGGCCGAGAGAGTGCGCAGAGCAAGCACGGTGGGCGTCGGATCGCCGAAGCCGCGCGGGGCGAGGGGAGCTGCGGTCATGGCCAGCACGCCTGAGGAAGCCTGCAGCCGAACCCCCTCCACGGTGAAGCGCGCTGCACGCCCGGCGAAGGTCAGGGCGTCGGCG
Source organism: Microbacterium sp. B35-30 (assembly GCF_010634855.1). GTDB lineage: Bacteria > Actinomycetota > Actinomycetes > Actinomycetales > Microbacteriaceae > Microbacterium. The sequence continues at coordinate 323,813 of NZ_MWLQ01000011.1, forward strand.
GCGGAATCGGGATCGGCGAGCAACAGGCGCGGGGACATGGCCCTCTAAGCTACCAAGCGGACCTGCGGGCGGCCGCCGCCCCGGAGAGGAGCACCCGTGGATGCCGAGCCGAACGCCGAGGCGGCTCCCGAGACCGATCCGGTCGCGTCGATGCTGTCGGTGATCGATCTCAGCGCCTCGGATGCGCGGACCACCGAGGACATCTTCACCGGGGCCTCGCAGTCCATGCCGCTCGGCCGGGTCTACGGCGGTCAGGTGCTGGCGCAGTCGATCGTCGCCGCGTCGCGCACGATCCCGGACGAGCGGATCGTGCACTCGATGCACGGCTACTTCCTCCGACCGGGCGACTCCGCCAAAGGCATCACCTTCTCGGTCGACCGCATCCACGACGGGCGATCCTTCTCGACACGGCGCACGCAGGCGTACCAGGAGGGGGTGCCGATCTTCTCCATGATCGCGTCCTTCCAGGACGAGGACCCCGGCCTCGAGCACCAGGAGCCGATGCCCGAAGGGCTGCCCGGCCCGGACGAGCTTCCCGACATCGAGTCGCAACTGCGGGGCCTGCATCCGATGTCGAAGCGACTGTTCACCGATCGGCCGGTCGACCTGCGTCACATCCCCTCGCCCATCTATGTCGCAGCGGGGGCCGAACAGGTCCCGCGACAGGCCGTGTGGATGCGGATCCGACGGCCGATCCCCGACACGCCCGCGGTCCACCGCGCGGCCCTCGCCTACCTGAGCGACTTGACCATCCAGGAGTCGATCCTGCGTGCGCACGGCGTCTCGTGGGCCACGCCCGGGCTCAAGGTGGCCAGTCTGGATCATGCGATGTGGTGGCACCGCTTCGGCCGCGTCGACGAATGGATGCTGTACGTCCAGGAGTCGCCGAGCGCCCGAGGCGGCCGGGGACTCGCGACCGGACGCATCTACGCCGCGGACGGCACGCTGCTCGCGAGCGTCGCGCAGGAGATCATGGTCCGCGTACCCGACGCCGAGGAGCGCCGGGGCTGATCTTCAGCGGCGCTTCGCGTACACGATGGGCTCGCCGACGAACGGCGCCCACGCGTCTCGCTCGGCCGCTCCCCATCGCGTCGGCCGGCCGCTGGCGGTGTCCACCAGGACGACGACGGCCGAGGCTCGGGCGTACATGACCTGCGCCTGCTCGCCCGCGGGGCTGAACACCTCGTAGCAGACCTCCACGCTCGAGCCGCCGATGCGGCCGACCCACAGCTGCACGTCCAGCGGCCTCTGTCCGTAGGGCACAGGGCGCAGGTACTCGATCTCCTGCCGTGCGACGAGCGTCGCCCGCGAGCCGCCACCCTCGAGGACCGACATGTCGAAGACCGCGGTGGCCGCGGCATCCGTCCCGTCTTCAGGTCGCCAGAAGGCGCGCAGGCGCGCCTCTTCGAGCAGCTTGAGCATTGAGGTGTTGTTGACGTGCCCGAGCGCGTCGAGGTCTCCCCACCGCAGGTGGATGGGGACGTGCAGGCGGCGACCGTTCGCGGCGGGTGCGACCGTCCCATCGCCGGTGTCAGTCACGCGTGAGCTTGCGGTAGGCGGTGCGGTGCGGGCGTGCCGCGTCGGCGCCGAGACGCTCGATCTTGTTGGCCTCGTAGGCCTCGAAGTTGCCCTCGAACCAGTACCACTTGTCGGGGTCCTCGTCGGTGCCCTCGTAGGCGAGGATGTGGGTCGCGATGCGGTCCAGGAACCACCGGTCGTGCGTGATGACCACCGCGCAGCCCGGGAACTCGAGCAGGGCGTTCTCGAGAGACTGGAGCGTCTCCACATCCAGGTCGTTGGTCGGCTCGTCGAGGAGCAGCAGGTTTCCGCCCTCCTTGAGGGTCAGCGCGAGGTTGAGGCGATTGCGCTCACCACCCGACAGCACGCCCGCCTTCTTCTGCTGGTCGGGTCCCTTGAAGCCGAACTTCGACACGTACGCGCGCGACGGGATCTCGGTCTTGCCGACCGTGATGATGTCGAGGCCGTCCGACACGACCTCCCACAGGGTCTTGTTCGGGTCGATGTTCGAGCGCGACTGGTCGACGTAGCTGATCTTGACCGTCTCGCCGATCTTGAGATCTCCGCCATCGAGCGGCTCGAGGCCGACGATCGTCTTGAAGAGCGTCGTCTTTCCGACACCGTTCGGGCCGATGACGCCCACGATGCCGTTCGGCGGCAGGCTGAAGCTCAGGCCGTCGATGAGCGAGCGGCCGTCGAAGCCCTTCTGGAGCTTCTTCGCCTCGATGACGATGCTGCCCAGGCGCGGCCCCGGCGGGATCGTGATCTCCTCGAAGTCGAGCTTGCGCGTGCGGTCGGCTTCGGACGCCATCTCCTCGTAGCGGGCCAGGCGCGCCTTGGACTTCGCCTGACGACCCTTCGCGTTCGATCGCACCCAGTCCAGTTCCTCGGCGAGACGCTTGGCGAGCTTCGCGTCCTTCTTGCCCTGGATCGCGAGACGCTCGCCCTTCTTCTCGAGGTAGGTCGAGTAGTTGCCCTCGTACCCGATGAGACGGCCCCGGTCGACTTCGGCGATCCACTCGGCGACGTTGTCGAGGAAGTACCGGTCGTGGGTGATCGCGATCACGGCGCCGGGGTACTTCTGCAGGTGCTGCTCGAGCCAGAGCACGCTCTCGGCGTCGAGGTGGTTCGTGGGCTCGTCGAGCAGGAGCAGGTCGGGCTTCTGCAGCAGCAGCTTGGTGAGCGCGACGCGGCGCTTCTCACCGCCCGACAGCGGGCCGATCTCGGCCTCGCCCGGAGGGGTGCGCAGCGCATCCATCGCCTGCTCGAGCTGGGAGTCGAGGTCCCACGCGTCGGCGGCGTCGATCTCCTCCTGCAGCACTCCCATCTCGGCCAGGAGCGCATCGAAGTCTGCATCGGGATCGGCCATCAGCCCCGAGATCTCGTTGAAGCGGTCGACCTTCGCCTTGATCGCGATGCCGTCCTGGATGTTCTCCAGCACGGTCTTGGTCTCGTCGAGTTCAGGCTCCTGCATCAGGATGCCGACGCTGAATCCGGGGCTCAGCTTCGCCTCGCCGTTCGACGGCGTGTCGAGGCCTGCCATGATCTTCAGGATCGTCGACTTGCCGGCGCCGTTCGGGCCGACCATGCCGATCTTGGCGCCCGGAAGGAACGCCATGGTGACGTCGTCCAGGATCAGCTTGTCGCCGACGGCCTTGCGGGCTCGGACCATGGAGTAGATGTACTCAGCCATGCGGGTTTCTGCTCTCCTCGGACTTCAGACGTCAGCGTCTCAGCCTACCGGCCCTGTGGCAGACGGACTCCACGGTGGCGAGCGGCGGCCGCGGCCCGTCGAAGGATCGAGCGGCAGCGCCTCACCAGTCGATGGGTCGTGTCTCGCCGATGAGACAGGCTCCCTCGGCCAGCACCGGCATCACCACGGTGACGGGATTCCCGGTCTCCGGGCCGACCTGGCCGATCAGGCACTCGTCGCCCCAGCGCACGGCGAACTGGATGCTCTCGGCCGGGTTGCCGACCGTCGTCTGATCGTTCGTCACCTGCATCGCCGCCTTGTCGAACCCGGCTGCCGTCAGCGCGTCCACGTACGCTCGTCCGGCCGCTCGGTCCGATGACTCCCACACGGCGGCGGTCACCGACGTGAACAGGGGCAGATTGTCCGCCGCAGTGCCATCTGACACGAGGGCCGGTTCGGGTGCCGTCGTCGGTGCCGGCGTCGGAGCAGCGCCCGACTGATCGGGCGTCGATGTGATCGTCGGTGACGGCGTCGCGTCAGGAGTGGTCACGGGGGTGCATGCCGTCAACGCGCCGGCGAGCAGGATCGCTGCGAGCGCCAGCAAGGCAAGACGCTGCCGGGCTTCAGAGCGAGCGCGGGGCGGGAGGTCTCGGGCCACGGAGAGAGTTTAGGGCCGCCGGCCCCGCGCAGGCTGAACGCTCAGAACGGCGTCTCGCCGCCGCCCGTCGATGAAGACACTCCCGACCCGGCACCGACCAGGAGCGGCTCGGTGCTCCCACCCTCGGTGCCCGACGGAGAAGCGTCGACACCGGGCGCCGCCCATGCGTCGTCCCCGGATCCCTGCGCCGCGTGGTCTGCGCCATCCGTCACGGCGACGTGCGAATCCTTCATGAACGTCGTCGTCCCCCACAGGAGATCGTGCCCGATCGCCTCGGCATCGATCTCGATCGCCGTCCCCCGACGAGTGCCGTTGTCCCATTCACGCAGACGCAGGCGACCGGTCAGGATGACGCGATCGCCCTTCTGCAGCGATCGGTACGCGTGATCGGCCAGCGTGCGGAAGGCCGACACCGTGTACCAGTTCGTGCCGGCGTCGGACCATGCCCCTGCCTCGCGGTCGTAGCGCCGCTGGCCGCTCGCGACGCGGAACGTGGCGATCGCCACGCCGCTCGACGTCCGCTTCAACTCCGGAGGTGTGGCCACGTTGCCCGTGATCGTGATCGTGTCGCCTCTGTCACTCATGTCGTGTCCCATCTGTCGTCCCGGGGACCTTCCCCGGTGGTACCGCCGGCGCCCCGTGCCCGAGGACGCCGGCGGTGGGATCAGCCTGCCGGGCAGAGGCCGTGCCCAGTCCGAACCGGCGGCGATCTGGGGACAGCTCGAGCGAACCGTCACCTGGGGAGGAATCGCCGGAGACCGCCCGCCCGGACGATGTCGGAAGCCGTAGTTATGTTCGAGCGGAAGGAGGAACCATGACCACCGTCATCGAAGCTCGATCAGCCGGCACGCCGACACTCACCTCGCACTCGCGCGTGCGCCTCGTCGCCGCGGCCCCTTCGCTGTGGCGCGTGCTGGACCGCGCCGGCATCGTCATCGGCCATCTGCAGCAGGTGCCGCATGCCGGCGACATCCGCTTCCGGGCACGCCGCTTCCACAGGCCCTCGCAGGCTTTCCGCGACATCGGCGAGTTCTGGAGCGCCGACGAGGCGGTCGAGTGCCTGCGACTCGCGCGATGAGCCGAGCCGCCCGCACGGGCGGAATCAGATGACGGAGCCGACCCGCTCCACGAGCGAAGACGGCGCACCCGCCCGCACCGCCGCCCAGACCTCGCCGAGCACGCTCGCGGCCCGCACCATCTCTTCGGGCGGCGCGGTGAACGGCACCCGCAGATGGCGTTCGTGTCCGCCCTCCACCGAGAACCGCGGCCCCGCGCTGAGCAGGAGCCCGTGTGATCGCGCCTCCATGACGAGCGCGGAGCTGAGGGGTGAGCCCAGCTCGATCCACAGCGAGACTCCCCCGTGCACGACCGGGATATCCCACGACGGCAGCACCGACCGCAGCGTGTCCACCAGCGCGTCGCGCCCCGCGCGGAGCAGCTGCGAGCGCTGCAGGACGATCTCGTCAAAGTGGGCGAGGAGGCGGGTGGCGATCGCCTGCTCGAACTCGGGTGTTCCGAGGTCGTGTGCCGGCCGCGCCGCAACCAGTCGGCCGATCAGTTCACCGTCGGCACGCACCCAGCCGAGGCGCAGCCCTCCCCACACCGTCTTGCCCAGCGAGCCGATCCGGACCACGGTCCCGGGCTCGGCTGAGTCGAAGCCCGGCGCGAGCACGCCGCGGTCGATGTCGAGATCCGCTGTCGTCTCGTCGAGCACCAGCACCGAGCCCGAACGCTCCCCCGCAGCGAGCAGAGCCTGCCGCTCGTGCGCCGTCATGCTGCGTCCGGTCGGATTCTGGAAGTCGGGCATGAGGTATGCCATCACGGGCAACGTGCGCGCGAACGCCTGCTCGGCGCGATCGACGTCCCACCCGTCATCCGTCGTCACCGGGACGCCGACGAGTCGCGCTCCCGCGCGGCGCAGCGCGTCCGCGGCGTGCGGATAGGTGGGCGTCTCGACGAGGACGCGGTCACCGCGACCGATCAGCACCGACGACACGAGATGGATCGCACTCTGCGCACCGGTCGTCACGAGCACCTCGTCCGGATGCGTCGGGACGCCCCGTTCGGTGTAACGGCGCGCAATGGCCTCGCGAAGCTCGATGCGCCCGAGCACGTCGTAGCCCACGCGTGAGACCAGCGCCGATGCGTTCGCGGCCGTCTGTGTCATGATCCCGGCGAGGCCGGGCCACGCGGGCGGACTGGCCTGCTGAAGATCGATCATGCCGTCCACCGCCTCGACCCGGCCGGGGTCCCGGCGCCTCAGCGGCAGTGTCACGCTGCCCGATCCGCGAAGGCTTGCGATGTGGGCGGTCTCGCGGAGGCTGCGGTAAGCCGCCGCGACGGTGCTGCGACTCACGTGCAGGGCACCGGCCAGCTCTCTCTCGGCGGGCAGTGTCGTTCGCGGCGCCAGCCGGTTGTCCAGACACAGCAGACGGATGCCGTCGGCCAATGCTTCGTACGCAGGCTCCCTCGTGCGCCATCCGCCCAGCGACTGAGCCAGCGCGCGCGCCGACATCCGCGAATCCATGGGAGCCATGATAGTCATATTGGACTGCACCCGACATACCAATCATGAGATTGGATGGATGGATGCCACGCCGAATCGTCCAACTGCTCGTCGGTCTCTTCCTTTACGGGGCCGGCTGCGCCCTGACAGTCGAGGCGGGCCTCGGCGTCGACCCGTGGACCGTCTTCGCCCAGGGTCTGTCCGTGCGAACGGGGATCGGAATCGGCTGGATCACCAACATCGTCGGCTTCTTCGTGCTGCTGCTGTGGATCCCGCTGCGCCAGAAGCCCGGCATCGGCACGATCGCGAACATCCTCCTCGTCGGCACCAGCATGCAGATCGTGCTCGACCTCATCCCGCCGATGACGGGTTTCGTCGCACAGCTGGCGACGCTGCTGGCCGGCATCCTGCTCGTCGCGCTCGCGTCCGGTCTCTACATCGGGGCGCGCTTCGGTCCCGGCCCCCGTGACGGCCTGATGACCGGTCTGAACGCGCGACTGGGCTGGCCGATCTGGCTCTGTCGAGCGCTGGTCGAGCTGTCAGTGCTGCTCGTGGGCTGGCTGCTCGGCGGCACGGTCGGCATAGGAACGGTGCTCTTCGCGGTGCTGATCGGCCCGCTCGTCCACGTCGCCCTGCCGCTGTTCGACACGCGCCGCAAGACAGAAGCCGTCTCGCACCAGCCGGCGTGAAGCGTCCAGCGGGAGAACAACAAGTCCCCCCCGCGAGGTCGCTCAGTGCTCGCGGAACTGAGGCCAGTCGCTTCCGGGCGCCATCCGCGAATGCAGCGCGCTCTTGGCGATCTCCATCGTGGGGTACGTCCCTGCGACGTGATCGGCCCCCGCCATCGTGACGGTGTAGCCGTCGTCGTCCTTGCGGATGCTTCCGGCGACGCCTGATCCGCCGTAGGCGATCCAGAGCGCGTGGTGCGTCTGTGCGGTGCTCATGGTGAACTCCTTTCGATGCCTCCGATGCCGACGCTACGCCGAGCCCGGGACAAGCGCCAGCGTCCGCGACCGCGTGGCGCGACCCGGTAGTGTGGAAACACCCTTCCCTCCGTAGCTCAGGGGACAGAGCGAGCGGTTTCTACCCGCAAGGTCGGGGGTTCGAATCCTCCCGGAGGGGCTGACGGGACCGGCGTGAGAGCTGGAACCCTGGTTCAGGCCCATGGGATGTCTGAACTTGCGACAAGGATGGAGCGCATGGTGGGTGCATCCGAGAACGATCGTCTGGTGTGGATCGACTGCGAGATGACGGGCCTCGATCTGGGCGTCGACGAGTTGGTGGAGATCGCCGTTGTCGTCACCGACTTCGAGTTGCGGGCGCTCGACCCCGGTTTCGACGTCGTGATCAAGCCTGACGACTCGGCGATGGCGAACATGAACGAGTTCGTGACCAACATGCATCGCTCGTCCGGCCTCCTGGACGAGATCCCCCACGGCGTGAGCCTGGCGGATGCCGAGTTCCAGGTTCTCGAGTACATCCAGCGCTTCGTCCCCCTCGAGGGCAAAGCGCCCCTCGCGGGCAACACCATCGGCACCGACCGGATGTTCCTGGCGAAGTACATGCCGCGTGTCGACCGCTGGCTGCACTACCGGAACGTCGACGTGTCGAGCATCAAGGAGCTCTCGCGCCGCTGGTACCCCCGCGCGTACATCCACGCGCCGGCGAAGGACGGCGGCCACCGCGCCCTCGCCGACATCGTCGAGTCGATCCGCGAGCTCGCCTACTACCGCCAGGCGGTGTTCGTCCCCGAGCCCGGCCCGACGAGCGACGGCGCGCGCGCAGCAGCGGCCGCCGTCGTGTCGTCGTTTGCCCCAGAGGTGTGAGAGAATCGTTGGGTTGCCCGCTCAGGCGGGAGACATGGTGGGTATAGCTCAGTTGGTAGAGCGCTGGCTTGTGGTGCCGGATGTCGCGGGTTCGAGTCCCGTTACTCACCCCAATTCCTTCGAAATGGGGCGCGTCTCACGCGCCCCATTCGCGTAGAAGCGGGGCATCATGATGGAGATGGATGCCGCGACGTTCGAGCAGCTGGTGACCGACGAGCTGGACGCGCTCCCCGACGACATGGTGGAGGGCCTCGACAACGTCGTCTTCGTCGTCGAGGACCGCCCGGAGGACGGCAGCCTCGACCTGCTGGGGCTGTATGACGGGTGGGCGCTGACAGAACGCGAGCGCTACGGTGTGGGAGAGCTGCCCGACCGCATCATCGTCTATCGCGAGCCGCACCTGGCGACGTGCGACGACGAGGATGAGCTGCGCGATGAGGTGCACACGACGTTGGTGCACGAGATCGCCCACTTCTACGGGATCGACGACGCCCGTCTGCACGAGCTGGGGTGGGCGTGAAGACGCCGGTGGCCACTCCCACCGTGGACCATGAGGTCGACATCGCGGCGCGGATCGATCCTGTCCGTCCCTGGCAGACCGTCGTATGGGACGACCCCGTCAACCTCATGAGCTACGTCACCCATGTGTTCCGCGAGTACTTCGGCCTTCCCCGCGCCGAGGCGGAGCGTCTCATGCTCGCTGTGCACAACGAGGGCCACGCCGTGGTCGCCCAGGGTGCACGGGAGCAGATGGAACTGCATGCGCAGGCCATGCACGACTACGGCCTGTGGGCGACCGTGCGACAGGAGCCGTCATGAGCGGACGGACCGTAGCGATGGAGATCACCCGACTGGAGGCTGCGCACCTCGCGAGCCTGGTCGGGCAGTTCAGCGAGCTGCTCCGGGACTCGGCTCCCGAGGACGGCGATCCGGCGCTCGCCAGGCTCGTGCCCGCCGCCTATTCCGACGATGCAGAGGCAGCACGCGAGTTCCGCGCGCTGACCCAGTCAGACCTCCTCGATCGGCGGGCCGCCGACGCGGCCGTCGTCCTCGCCTCCCTCCAGGACGCGGCGCGGATTCCCGAGGACCCCGAAGACCCGGCCCTCCTGGAGCAGGTCGAGATCCGACTCGAGTACCCCTCGGCGCAGGCCTGGCTCCGCACTCTCGCGGCGGTCCGGCTCGTTCTGGCGACCAGGCTCGGCATCGAGGCGGAAGACGACCATGACGTCACCGATCCCCGCTTCGGCATCTACGACTGGATCGGCTACCGGCTGGACGGTCTCGTTGCCGCGCTCGACCTCGACCGCTGACGAGCGAGCTCAGGGCACCGGGAAGACCAGCGTCGCGAGGCGCATCGGATCGTCGCGTGCGACATGCCGCTGCTCCTGCCGCGCCCATCGCTCCCAGTGCGGGCGGAAGGCCTCCCCGTCACGCGCGAGAGCGCGCTGCTTGCGCGACGCGGCGGGTGACTCGAGCCACACCCGAACGTCCCCGAGGCGGGCCGTCGCCGGTGTGAGCAGGCCGGCGCCCTCGACGATCAGAGGCAGCGAGGGATCGACCGCGTGTGCCTCCGCCGGCTCGCCGACCGTCCAGTCCCAGCGCTGCCAGACACCTACGAGGCCACGCGCATGCGGTGTGAGGATCAGCTCTCTCGCCAGCTCCACGCCGTCGTCGAGGCCATCCCAGCCGGGGTAGACGGAATCCAGCGCCACGACCTGCACACGCCCCCGCAGTGGCCACTGAGCGACGAGCGCACGCGCCAGGGAGGACTTGCCGGCACCGCTGCGGCCATCGATGAGGATGACCGGATTGGATGCCGCCACCCCCGCGATCGCCCTGGTGATCTGGTCGACGGCGATGGCGAGCGAGTTGCCGACCGCGTCAGGGCTACTTCTTGAGGGCGCGGATGACACGGCTGAGCGCGCGGCCGGCGAAGAACACGAACGGGACCGCGACAGTGAGCAGCGCGATGAGGTTCGGCTCGAAGCGAAGGTCGTCGCCGCGGCGGATATAGGCGCCGACCGGGATCGCCCAGCCGCCCCCGCCGCCCCCGCCGTTTCCCGCCTCGTCGGAGCCGCCGCCGAAGCCCGACCATGTCAGGGCGACAGGGATGATGCGGACGCCGTCGACGTCCTGCTGCTCGCCGTATGCGCTCTTCACGCCGAAGGAGGCGGACTGCTGGCCGAGTTCGAGTGCGATGTTGGGCATGGGTCAACGGTAGCGGGCGCGGGCGCTCCGGCACAGCTGCCGCCGCAACACCGCCCAGAGCCGGCAGAACGCACCGCCCGGCTCGTCAGCCCTGGTCGAGCCGCGGCGCAGGTGGACTCGTGGGGATGGTGCCGCCGCCGCGCGTGCCGAGCAGGGTGGCGCGCGTGACGGCGCCGCGGCCGAACTTCGCGGCCGCGCCGTCGAGCGCATCCTCGATGCGCCGCCAGCCGGCGTCGTCGTCCCACAGCGTGGGCGCCGCCGCTCCGGCGGGACGCAGCTTCTCGGCGCGCACGCCGATCAGACGCACGGGCAGTGCGCGATCCACCGACGCGAACAGTTCGAGTGCGGCATCCCCGATCCGCTGGCCCACCGCCGTGGGCTCGACCAGGGTCTGCGAGCGGGAGATCGTTGTGAAGTCCGCGAAGCGCACTTTGATCGCCACGGTCGAGGACTCCCAGCCGTTGCCGCGCAGCCGCGCGCCGACCCGGTCGGCCAGCCGGCGCAGCTCCGAACGCAGCACCGCTGTGTCTGCGATGTCGTGATGGAACGTCTCTTCGTGACCCACGCTCTTCTCGACACGCCCGGTGTCGACGTGGCGGGCGTCGATGCCGCGGGCCAGGTGCCAGACACGATCGCCCATCGCCGGACCCAGGGCTCGATCAAGCAACTCGCGCGGTGCCTCGAGCACGTCGGCGATGGTGCGGATGCCCCGGCCCTCGAGAGCCTCCGAGGCCTTCGGACCGACGCCCCACAGCGCACGCACCGATCTCGGGGCGAGGAACGCCGCCGTGTCGGCCTCAGCGATGACGAGGAGTCCGTCGGGCTTGCTGATGGTGGAGGCCATCTTCGCGACGTGCTTCGTCGCGGCGGCTCCGATGCTGCAGGTGAGCCCCGTCTCGTCGAGCACCCGCTGGCGCAGCATGCGTGCGATCCGCCCGGGACTCCCCCACATCCGGCGCGCTCCGCGCACGTCGAGGAACGCCTCGTCGATCGACAGCGGCTCGACGAGCGGTGTGACGTCGCGGAAGATCCGCATGACCTGCGCCGACATCTCGAGGTAGCGCTCGAAATGCGGCGGGACGACGATCGCGGTCGGACACAGGCGGAGCGCCTGACTGACCGGCATCGCCGATCGCACGCCGAAGCGGCGGGCCTCGTACGAAGCGCTGGAGACGACGGACCTGCTCTCGGGCGCGCCGATGATGATCGCCTTGCCCCGCAGCGACGGGTCGTCGAGCTGCTCCACCGAGGCGTAGAACGCATCCATATCGACGTGCAGGATGCCGGCACCGGTGTCGTCGGCGTTCTCCGGCGAGACGAGACGCCCGGATCCGTCACCACGCCCCATATGATCCATTCTCGCAGCAGCCGCCGACATCGAAATCGAGAGGGCGGACCCGGCCGGGTCCGCCCTCTCGGTTCACGCAGGTGTGTGCACCTGGATCAGTGCCTACGCGCCGGTCGCGCTCGCCCGCTCGAGCACCAGCTCGCGCACGCGTGCGGCATCCGCCTGCCCCTGCATGGCCTTCATGACGGCGCCGATGACCGCACCGGCTGCCTGCACCTTGCCGTCGCGGATCTTCGCCAGCACGTCGGGCTGCGAGGCGAGCGCCTCGTCGATGGCCGCGATCAGCGCCCCGTCGTCAGAGACCACCGCGAGCCCGCGGGCGTCCACGACCTCCTGCGGCGAGCCTTCGCCGGCGATCACGCCTTCGAGCACCTGGCGCGCCAGCTTGTCGGTGAGCGTGCCCGCGTCGACCAGCGCCTGAAGCGCGGCGACCTCGGCGGGCGTGGCCAGCTCGGACGCCTCGCGGCCCTGCACCTTGGCGAGGCGCGCGATCTCGCCGGTCCACCACTTGCGTGCGGACGCGGGCGACGCACCAGCCGCGACGGTCGCAGCGATCTCGGGAAGGATGCCGCTGTTGGCCGCATCCTGGAATTCGAGGTCGGTGAAGCCCCACTCCGTCTTCAGCCGGCGGCGGCGCGCGGCCGGCGGCTCGGGCAGCGCCGCGCGGAGCTCTTCGATCAGCTCGATCGGGGGGGCGACCGGCAGCAGATCGGGCTCCGGGAAGTACCGGTAATCGTCGGCGTCCGACTTGGGACGGCCCGGCGACGTGGTGCCGGTGTCTTCGTGCCAGTGCCGGGTCTCCTGCGTGATCGTGCCGCCCGCGGCGAGGATCGCCGCCTGACGCTGGATCTCGTAGCGCACCGCGCGCTCGACGGAACGCATCGAGTTGACGTTCTTCGTCTCGGTGCGGGTGCCGAGCTTCTCCTGGCCACGGGGGCGCAGCGAGACGTTCGCGTCGCAGCGGAGGTTGCCGCGCTCCATCCGGGCCTCCGAGATGCCGAGCGCGATCACGATGTCGCGGATCGTGGCGACGTAGGCCTTGGCGATCTCCGGCGCACGGTGCTCGGCGCCGAAGATCGGCTTGGTCACGATCTCGACCAGTGGCACGCCCGCGCGGTTGTAGTCGACGAGCGAGTACTCGGCGCCCTGGATGCGGCCGGTCGAGCCGCCGACGTGCGTCAGCTTGCCGGCATCCTCTTCCATGTGCGCGCGCTCGATCGGAACCGTCACGATCTCGCCGTCGGCGAGCTCGATGTCGACGGACCCCTCGAACGCGATCGGCTCGTCGTACTGCGAGATCTGATAGTTCTTGCCGAGGTCGGGGTAGAAGTAGTTCTTCCGCGCGAAACGGCTCGACGGGGCGATCGAGCAGCCGAGGGCCAGTCCGAGGCTGATCGAGTAGCGCACCGCCGTCTCGTTGACGACCGGCAGCGCGCCCGGGAGCCCCATGTCGACGGGTGCAACGAGCGTGTTGGGCGCCGCGTCGTGATTGGCCGAGTTTGCGGGGTTCGCGGCGGCCGAGAACATCTTGGTCTCGGTGTTCAGTTCGACGTGCACCTCGAACCCGAGCACGGGCTCGAAGAGCTCGAGGGCCTTGTCGAAGTCCAGCAGCTTGTCCTTCGCCATCAGCGGACGCCTCCGTTCGCGCCGAGGGCCGGGGCCCTGTCCAGGATCGGGCCGCCCCACGAGTCGACCAGCAGTGCCTCGAGCGCCGCACCCACGCGATAAAGGCGCGCATCTTCGTGCGCAGGCGCCAGGAACTGGATGCCGACCGGCAGGCCGTCTTCTGCGGCGAGGCCGGACGGGATGGAGATGCCGGGCACGCCGGCGAGGTTCGCCGGAATCGTCGTCACGTCGTTCAGGTACATCTGCAGCGGGTCGTCGATCTTCTCGCCCAGCCGGAACGCCGTGGTCGGCGCCGAGGGCGTCGCGATGACGTCGACCTGCGCGAACGCCTCGGCGAAGTCGCGCTGGATGAGCGTGCGGACCTTCTGCGCCGAGCCGTAGTAGGCGTCGTAGTATCCCGCCGACAGCGCGTAGGTGCCCAGGATGATGCGCCGCTTCACCTCGTCGCCGAAGCCGGCGTCGCGGGTCTTGGCCATGACGTCTTCGACGGTGCCGCCGGGAACGTCCACGCGGAGCCCGAAGCGCACGGAATCGAACTTGGCGAGGTTGCTGGATGCCTCGGCCGGGAGGATCAGGTAGTACGCGGCGACGCCGTACTCGAAGTGCGGCGCGCTGATCTCGACGATCTCGGCGCCCTGCGCCTCCATGGCGGCCAGCGCCGCGCGGAACGACTCCGACACGCCGGCCTGGAAGCCGCTGTCGGGAAGCTCGCGGATCACACCGACCTTGAGGCCCTTGAGCCCCTGGCCGCTGGCTCCCTCGCGGGCGGCCGCGGCGAAGGACGGCCAATCGTGCGCCAGCGACGTCGAGTCGTGCGGGTCGTGCCCGCCGATGACGTCGTGCAGGAGCCCGGCGTCGAGCACGGTGCGGGTCACCGGGCCGACCTGATCGAGGCTCGATGCGAGAGCGATCGCTCCGTAACGGCTGACACCGCCGTAGGTCGGCTTGATGCCGACCGTGCCGGTCACGTGGGCAGGCTGGCGGATCGACCCGCCGGTGTCGGAGCCGAGAGCCAGGGGCGCCTCGAACGCCGCGACCGCGGCCGCCGAGCCGCCGCCCGAGCCGCCGGGGATGCGCGTGAGGTCCCAGGGGTTGCGCGTCGGACCGTACGCGGAGTGCTCGGTCGAGGAGCCCATCGCGAACTCGTCCATGTTCGTCTTGCCGAGCGGGACGAGGCCCGCCGCGCGCGAGCGTGAGACCACGGTCGCGTCGTAGGGCGACATGTAGCCCTCGAGGATCTTCGACCCGCTGGTGGACGGCATGTCCGTCGTCACCAGGACGTCCTTGATGGCGAGCGGCACGCCGGCGAGTGGACCGAGGTCGTCACCGGCCGCACGGCGGCGGTCGATGTCGGCAGCCACGTCGAGCGCGTGCTCGTTGACGTGGAGGAAGGCGTGGACGTCGGCATCCACCGCCGCGATGCGGTCGAGGTGCGCCTGCGTCGCCTCGACGCTGGACACCTCGCGGGCGGCGAGCTTGTCTGCGAGCGCGGCAGCGCTCAGCTTCGTGAGATCGGTCACGTGGGGCCCCTTACTGCTCTTCGCCGAGGATCGCTGTCACACGGAAGCGGCCGTCCGCAGCATCCGGTGCGTTCTGCAGCACCTGCGCGGGCGTCAGCAGGTCTCCCGGAACGTCCGGCCGGAACACGTTCTCGAGCGGGATCGGGTGACTGGTGGCGGCGACATCGGGTGTGGCGACCTCGGAGACCTTGGCGATGTTGTCGACGATCGCGTCGAGCTGGCCGGTCAGGCGCTCGACCTCCTCGTCGCTCAGCTGGATCCGGGCGAGCACACCGAGATGGCGCACGAGATCGGGGGTGATTTCAGACACCTCCCCAGCCTACCGGGGCCGCGGCCCGGCCCCACGGCGGTCCCGGCGTAGGCTGATCGCGTGACGACCTACGACCCGCCGCGCCCCTGGATCGCCAGCTACGCCGAAGGCGTTCCCGAGGACCTCGTGCCCGTCACCGGCTCGCTCGTCGACATCGTGGACGCATCCGCGCGCGACTACCCGGATGCCGCGGCCCTGCAGTTCTTCGGGCGCGAGACGTCGTACCGCTCGCTGCACGAGCAGATCGAGCGCGCGGCCGCAGGGCTCCGAGAGCTCGGCGTGAAGGCGGGCGACCCCGTCGCGATCGTGCTGCCGAACTGCCCGCAGCACATCGTCGCCTTCTATGCGATCCTGCGGCTGGGCGCCGTGGTCATCGAGCACAACCCGCTGTACACGCCCCGGGAGCTCCGCAAGCAGTTCGAGGACCACGGAGCGAAGCACGCGATCGTGTGGACCAAGGTCGTGGCCACCGTGCAGGAGTTCCCCGCCGACCTGGCGGTCACGGGCCTCGTGTCTGTCGACGTGATCAAGGCCATGCCCCTCAGCACCCGGCTGGCTCTCAAGCTCCCCATTGCGAGGGCGCGCGAGTCACGCGCGGCGCTCACCGAACGCGTGTCGGGCACGGTGTCGTGGGAGCAGATCGTCGGCACGGCGCCGCTGCCGGCATCCCATCCCCGCCCCGCGACCGACGACCTCGCCCTCATCCAGTACACGAGCGGCACCACCGGCACGCCGAAGGGTGCAGCGCTCACGCATCGGAACCTGCTCTCCAACGCCGCGCAGGCGCGCGCGTGGGTGCCCTCGATCGTGCGCGGAGACGGATGCGTCGTCTACGCCGTGCTGCCGATGTTCCACGCCTACGGACTGACGCTCTGCCTCACGTTCGCGATGTCCATGGGCGCCCGGCTCGTGCTGTTCCCCCGCTTCGACCCCGACATGGTGCTCGACGTCGCCAAGAAGCATCCGGCGACCTTCCTTCCCCTCGTCCCGCCGATCGCGGACCGCCTGCTCAAGGCCGCACGAGAGAAGGGTGTCTCGCTCGAGGGCACCGAAGTCGCCATCTCGGGGGCGATGGCGCTGCCGCACGAGCTCGTCGTGCCGTTCGAAGCGGCGTCCGGAGGCTTCCTCGTCGAGGGCTACGGGCTCAGCGAGTGCTCGCCGGTGCTGATGGCGAACCCCGTCGCGGACAACCGCGTACCGGGCACGGTCGGTCTTCCGCTGCCCGGCACTGAGTGCCGGGTGGTCGATCCCGACGACCCGACCAAGGATGTCCCCGCCGGCGAGCGGGGCGAACTCGTGGTGCGCGGCCCCCAGGTGTTCGGCGGTTACTACGGCAAGCCGGAGGAGACCGAGGCGGTCTTCGCCGACGGCTGGTTCCGCACCGGGGACATCGTCACCATCGATGACGCCGGATTCGTGCGCATCGTCGACCGCATCAAAGAGCTCATCATCACGGGCGGCTTCAACGTCGCTCCGACGGAGGTCGAGATCGCCCTGCGCCAGCACCCTCGCGTCGAAGACGCCGCGGTCGTCGGCCTGCCCAGCGAGCATTCCGGGGAGGACGTGATCGCGGCCATCGTGCTGACCCCGGGCGAGGACGTGGATGTCGAGGTCGTGCGCGAGTTCGCCCGCGGCATCCTGACGCCGTACAAGGTGCCCCGGCGGATCTACGTGGTCGACGAGCTCCCGAAGTCCCTCATCGGCAAGGTGCTGCGCCGACAGGTGCGCGACCGCCTGCTCACGCTCACGACCGGAGCGTGAACCGACGCCCGACGGAGCGCTCGTCGGGGCGATGGGAGAACCGGTCCGCAGCGACGTCGAGCGTGGAACCGCCGCGCCCCTTCAGCGCTCCCGCTACCCCGCGTCGGATGCGAGAGCGTCGAGCGCTGCCGGTCCCTCGGTGACCAGCACGTGGAACTGGGCGGCATCGAGGATGCGGATGCCGAGCTCCTCCGCCTTCGCGAGCTTGGATCCGGCGCCCGGCCCCGCGGCCACGAAGTCGGTCTTCTTGGAGACACTCGAGGCCGCCTTGCCACCGGCTTTGAGGATCGCCTCCTGAGCCCCTTCGCGGCTGTACCCGTCGAGCGAGCCCGTAGCCACTACGGTGAGGCCCGCGAGCACTCCCCCGGTGCTGACGGCCGCACCCGGGCCGGGATGACCGGGCGTCGCCAACTGCGCGCCGGCGGCGGCCCAGCGCTCGACGATCTCGCGGTGCCAGTCGACCTCGAACCAGTCGATGAGCGAGTCGGCGATGATTCCGCCGACGCCCTCGACGCCGGCGAGCTCGTCGCGCGACGCCCCGCGGATTGCCTCGACCGACCCGAACCACTGCGCGAGAGCACGCGCGGCGACGGGTCCAACGTGGCGGATGTTCAGGGCGACGAGGAATCGCCACAGCTCCTTCGTCTTCGCGCGCTCGAGCTGATCGAGCAGCGTGATCGCCTGAGCCGAGGGCTGGGGACCGACCGCCCCCGCCTTCTTCTCAGCGGCCGACGGGTTGCGGCGGAACGGTGCCCGCCGGACGAACTCGCCGGACTTCTCGTCGACGCGCGGTTCGCCGGTCTCGGCATCGCGCACGACCACCTCGATCGGCACGAGCTGATCGAGGGTGAGCTCGAACAGGCCGGCCTCGGTCTCGAGGGGTGGGAGGTCGGGCACCGACGGCTGCGTGAGAGCTGCAGCGGTCACCTCGCCGAGCGCTTCGATGTCGAGGCCGCCGCGTGACCCGATGTGCTCCACGCGGCCGCGCACCTGCGCGGGGCAGGCCCGCGTGTTGGGGCAGCGCAGGTCGATGTCGCCTTCCTTCGCCGGCGCGAGCGCCGAGCCGCATTCGGGGCAGTCGGCGGGCATCACGAACTCGCGCTCGGTGCCGTCGCGCAGCTCGACGACGGGGCCCAGGATCTCGGGGATGACGTCGCCCGCCTTGCGGAGCACGACGGTGTCGCCGATGAGCACGCCCTTCGCACGGACGACGTCCTGGTTGTGGAGGGTCGCCTGCCGCACCACCGACCCCGCGACCCGTGCGGGCGCCATGACGGCGAACGGCGTCGCCCGACCGGTGCGCCCGACCGAGACGACGATGTCGAGCAGCGTGGTGTTGACCTGCTCGGGCGGGTACTTGTAGGCGATCGCCCACCGCGGAGCGCGACTGGTCGCGCCCAGCTCGTCGTGGAGCGCGAGCTCGTCGACCTTCACGACGACGCCGTCGATCTCGTGTTCCACGTCGTGGCGGTGCTCGCCGTAGTGCGCGACGAAGTCCAGCACGCCGTCGATGTCCTCCGTGGTGCGGAAGTAGGGGCTGGTCGGCAGACCCCACTCCGCGAGCAGCGCGTAGATCTCGCTCTGCGAGTCGACGGGGGGCCGGCTCCACGCGCCGATGCCGTGGACGAACAGCCGGAGTGAGTCGAGACGGGCCTGCCCGGCCTCGTGCTCCAGACCGTCCTTCTTGTCGAGCTGCTGACGCAACCCGCCCGACGCGGCGTTGCGCGGATTCGCGAACGACGGGAACCGGCGCTCGGCGCTGACACGCGCCTTCGCCTCGTCGAACGCCCTGCTGCGGGCTCGCGTCTCGTCGACGGCGCGGTCGCGCATCTCGGCCTGCAGCGCGTTGAGCCGCGCGAACGCCGCCACGGGGATGAACACCTCGCCGCGGACCTCGACGATGTCGGGGTGGCCGGTGCCGGCCAGGCGCTGCGGGATGCCGGCGACGCGGACGGCGTTCATCGTCACGTCCTCGCCGACGCGGCCGTCGCCGCGTGTCGCCGCCGACGTGAGCACCCCGCGCTCGTAACGCAGGCTGATCGCGAGGCCGTCGATCTTGAGCTCGGTCAGCCACCGCACCTTCCTGCCCGCGGCCGCCTCGGCCTTGACGCACCACTCCCGCAGCTCTTCGGCGCTGAACACGTTGTCGAGGCTGAGCATGCGCTCGGCGTGCTCGATCGGCGCGAACATCGAGCTCTCGGCGGCTCCCACCGTCTGGGTGGGCGAGTCCTGCCCCTGCAGCTCGGGGTGCATGTGCTCGATCTCTTCGAGCCGCCGCATCCATCCGTCGTAGGTGGCGTCGTCGACGATCTCCGCGTTGCGCCCGTAGTACGCGTCACGCGCGCCGAGGATGCGCTCGGTCAGATCCTGGGCTTCGACTCGCGCGGCCTCGAGACCGGCGTCTGCGGGAAGTACGGCATCCGTCACCCCGCCAGTCTAGGAGCGGGCTCCGACAGCACCCAGGCGCCGGAGCGATACACCGCCCGACGGCCAACCCGGCGGGTGAGCGCCGCGGCGCGGCATCCGTCCCGCCTCTATGCCTCCACCGGCACGGCCGAGACGGTGCGATCGATCGTGAACTGCCCGATCACACGCGTGCCGTCGTACAGTACCGCCGTCTGCCCCGGGGCGACGCCGTCGAAGGGCGTCTCGGGCACCACTGTCAACAGTCCCGCGGCGAGCGTGGCCGACGCGGGCACCGGGTCGGCGTGGGCACGGATCTGCACGTGGCAGGCGAACTCCCCCGCCTGTTGCGGTCGGCCGGCCCACGAGTACCGCTCCCCCGCGATCTCGGCGGTGGCGAGGGCCTCCTTGGGCCCGACGACGACGGTGTTCGAGACCGGCCGCACCTCGAGCACGAACCGGGGCTTGCCGTCGGGTGCCGGCACGCCGAGCTGGAGGCCGCGGCGCTGGCCGACCGTGAACGCATGGGCTCCCTCGTGCGAGCCGACGACGGCGCCGGTGCGGTCGAGGATGTCGCCGCGCTCGGCGCCGACCTTGTCGGCGAGCCAGCCGCGGGTGTCTCCGTCGGGGATGAAGCAGATGTCGTGACTGTCGGGCTTGTGCGCCACCGTGAGGCCGCGCTCCTCGGCCTCGGCCCGCACGAGCGCCTTGGACGGCGTCGCACCGAGCGGGAAGTAGGTGTGGGCCAGCTGCTCGGCGTTCAGCACTCCCAACACATAGGACTGGTCCTTCGCAGCGTCCGACGCGCGGTGCAGCTCGAGACCCTGGGGTCCGTCGACCAGCGTCGCGTAGTGGCCGGTGCAGACGGCGTCGAAGCCCAGCTCGAGCGCGCGCTCGAGGAGCGCGGCGAACTTGATCTTCTCGTTGCAGCGCATGCAGGGGTTGGGCGTCCGGCCGGCGCGGTACTCGGCCACGAAGTCGTCGATGACGTCATCGCGGAAGCGCTCCGAGAAGTCCCACACGTAGAACGGGATGCCCAGGCGATCGGCCGCGCGCCGGGCGTCCATGGCGTCCTCGATGGTGCAGCAGCCGCGGCTGCCGGTGCGGAGCGTGCCGCCGGCCCTCGAGAGGGCCAGATGCACGCCGACGACGTCGTGGCCGGCGTCGACGGCCCGCGCGGCCGCCACCGCGGAGTCCACTCCGCCGCTCATGGCCGCAAGGATTCGCATGGGTCCAGTCTACGAACCCGCACCTGACCGTGGCCCGGATGCCGCCCGCGCGCGCTCGACCGCTTCCGGCAGCACCGCCAGCACCGCGTCCACGTCGGCGTCGACGGTGGTGCGTCCGAGCGTGAGCCGGAGCACCTGCCGGGCCTCGGCCTCCGTCCGTCCCATCGCGATCACGACGTGCGACGGCTCGGGCACCCCGGCCTGGCACGCCGACCCGGTCGACACCGCGATGCCGGCACGGTCGAGCAGGAAGAGCAGGGTCTCGCCCGCCGCACCGGGGAAGAGCACGTGCGCGTTCCCCGGCACACGGTCCACGGGATCGCCGAGCAGCTCGGCACCGGGGATCGTGTGCCGGATGCCGCTCACCAGCCGCTCACGCAGAGCCCCGAGCCGCACCGCCTCGGCCTCGCGCTCCGCCTCGGCCGCCTCGGCGGCCACGGCGAACGCCACCGCCCCGGCCACGTCCTGCGTGCCGGCGCGCAGCCGCCGCTGCTGACCGCCGCCGTGCTGGAGCGCCGTGAGGTCGGCGCCGCGCGCGACCACGAGCGCGCCGACGCCGGTCGGCCCGCCGATCTTGTGGGCCGACACGCTCAGCGCCGCCAGCCCGGCGCGGCCGCGGGCATCCCCTCGCCAGCCGCGGAACGACACGGGCACGTGCCCGAAAGCGGCGACGGCGTCGAGGTGCAGCGGCACCTCGGCCGCCGCGGCCGCCGCGGCGAGCGCCGCGGCGTCGTTGATCGTCCCGGCTTCGTTGTTGGCGACGAGGGCGGTGGCGAAGGCGGCGTCCGGCAGCGCGGCCGAGAAGGCGTCGAGGCGGATGCGGGCAGCGGCATCGATGCCGACGTGCCGCACGTGGGCGCCCTGCGCCTCGAGCCATTCCACAGCGTCGAGCGTCGCGTGGTGCTCGCCGTCCGGCAGCACCACGGCGTCCGCGTCGGCGGGTCTTGCCCACCAGAGTCCCTTCACGGCGAGGTTGACGGCCTCGGTGCCGCCCGATGTGAAGACGACCTCGATCGGGTCCGCGTCGATCACTGCGGCAAGGCGCTCGCGCGCCTCTTCGAGCACCCGGCGCGCGTGCTGCCCGGCCCCGTGAATCGACGAGGCGTTGCCCGCCACCGTGGCCGCGTCGATCCAGGCGTCGCGCGCCTCGGGACGCAGCGGCGCGGTGGCGGCGTGGTCGAGGTAGATCTGCTGGTCGCTCATGCGCACCCGCTCCCCTCTCGATCGCGTTGCCGACGACTGCGCCCGAGTCCCGTGAGGCACGGCACCGGGTCTCGTAACAAGTCCGACTCCGACCATGGTTATGGTAGTCCGCATGGTCAGCCCGGAGTCCGTCCTCTCGCCCCCGGCTGCGGGCTTGCTCAGCCCGCAGCTCGATGGGCTGGGCGTCGTGCTGCTCCCCCACGGCGGTCGGCTGCGGGTGTGGTCGGGCGCGGCGGATGCCGTCGACCTCGTCGTCTTCGACGACACCGACCTCGACTGGATCACCGCGACCGAGCCGCTCAGCCCGATCGGCGGCGGCGTGTGGGAGATCACGACACCGCTCCTGCGCCCGGGCGCCCGATACGCGATCCGCGTCGATGGACCGCAGGCGCCCGGCAACACCTTCAACCGCGGCACGCTCCTGCTCGATCCGTACACGCGCGGCGTCGTCCGCACCGGTTACGACGGCTGGCGCTCCGCCGTGGTCGAAGGCTCCTTCGACTGGGGAGGTGTGCACAAGCCCGCGGTGCCCATGGATCGCACGGTGCTGTACGAAGGTCATCTGAAGGGCCTGTCGAAGCGGCATCCCGACGTCCCGGGAGCACTGCGCGGCACCTACGCCGGACTCGCCCATCCGGCGATGGTCCAGCACTTCCTCGATCTGGGCGTCACGAGCATCGAGCTGCTGCCCGTCCACGCCTTCACCACTGAGCCGCGGCTGCTCCAGCACGGTCTCACGAACTACTGGGGCTACAACTCCCTGGGCTTCTTCGCCCCGCACGCCGCCTATGCCACCGAGGATGCTCGCCGGCAGGGCCCCGAGGCGGTCCTCCGCGAGTTCAAGGGCATGGTGAGGCTGCTGCACGAGGCCGGGCTGGAGGTGATCCTCGACGTCGTGTACAACCACACGGCCGAAGAGGGCATCGGCGGACCGCGCTCGAGCCTGCGCGGTATCGACAACCGCGCGTACTACCGCCAGGAGGACGACGGCGCGTACATCGACGTCACCGGCTGCGGCAATTCCCTGGACACGTCGACGGATGCCGCCGCCCGCCTGGTCCTCGATTCGCTGCGGTACTGGGCGAACGACGTGCAGGTCGACGGGTTCCGGTTCGACCTCGCCGCGACGCTCGGCCGGGACTCGGCCCACCACTTCACGCCGGAGCATCCGCTGCTGCGCGCGATCCTCGACGATCCGGCTCTCGCCGGCGTCAAGAAGATCGCCGAGCCGTGGGACGTCGGCATGGGCGGCTGGCAGACCGGGAACTTCGGCGACGGATGGAGCGAGTGGAACGACCGCTACCGCGACCGTGTCCGCAACTTCTGGCTGAGCGACGTGGACTACGCGCGCCGCGCGTCCACCTCCCCTGTCGGCATCGGCGGTTTCGCGAACCGGCTCGCCGGCTCGGCGAACACCTTCGCAGACGAGCGCGGGCCGCTCGCGAGCGTGAACTTCGTGACCGCTCACGACGGCTTCACCCTGCGCGATCTCGTCTCGTACGACGTGAAGCACAACTTCGGCAACGGCGAGCACAACCGGGACGGCGCCGACACGAACCGCTCCTTCAACCACGGCGCCGAAGGCCCGACGGACGATGCGGGAATCCTCGCCACCCGCCGCAAGGCCATGCGCAACCTGCTGGGCACGCTCCTGCTCTCGGCCGGCGTGCCCATGATGACGGCGGGCGACGAGTTCGCCCGCACGCAGCGGGGCAACAACAACGCATACTGCCACGACTCGGTGCTCACGTGGCTGTCGTGGGAGCACGCGCCCTGGCAGCGAGACCTGTACGCGCACGTGCGTCACCTGCTGCGCCTGCGACGCGAGAACCCGGCGCTGCGCCCCAGCCGCTTCGCGCGGCTCGGCGAGCGCACACCCTCGGCATCCGTCATGGAGTGGTATGACGAGCACGGCGAGACCATGTCTCTCGAGCGGTGGACCGATCCGGCTCACCGCACGCTCCAGTACGTCGCGGCCTCCACTCCGGAGTTCGAGGGGTTCAACCGGGTGCTTCTCATGGTCCACGGCAACGAGCGGCCGATCAGAGTCACGCTCCCCGACATCGACGGCGTGACCCGGTACATCTCACTGTGGTCGAGCGCAGACGAGAGGCCGTCCGAGCTGACACCCGCCTTCCCCCCCGGCGACACGATCGCCCTCCCGGGCACGACGATGCGCCTCTTCCGTGCCGAATAGCTCAGCCGACATCCGGAGGACGAGCGACGTCACGTCGCTGTCATCCCGGTTCGGCGCGCGATAGGTTCGACACGTGGTCACGACGACGCGCTCCGCGCGCTCCCGCCCGTGGCGGAGCGCCTCGGCCCTCCCTGTCCGCGATATCCGTGCCTGGCAGGCTGAACGCGACACCGCAGCGCGGCGCGTTCCCCTCGCCCAGCCCTCACCGGCGGTGCCCTGGGGCGATTACCGTCCCAAGGCTTTCGACGGCGAGGTGGTGCCGTTCCGTGTGACGGCGTTCCGCGAGGGCCACGACCGCATCGGCGTCCATCTGCGCCTCTTCTCGCCCAGCGGCGACGAGTCCCTGCATCGCCTGCGTTCGCTCGACGACGGCTTCGATCGCTGGCAGACCGAGGTCGCGCTGCTCGAGCAGGGCATCTGGCGTTTCCGCTTCGAGTCGTTCGGCGACGACTTCGCCACCTGGGAGCACGCCGCCTCGCTCAAGATCGCCGCGGGAGTGGATGCCGCGCTCATGCGCGAACTCGGAGCGCTGCTGTTCGACCGTGCCACGGCCGAGAAGGGCCGCCCGGTGGCCGAGCGGCGCACGCTCGCCGCGGCTGCGGCATCCCTCCGCGACAGCGCCGTCGACGACGCGGCCGCGCTCGTCATCGTCGAGGACCCGACGCTGGCCGGATACTTCCGTCAGCGCCCGCTCATGTCGCTCGCAACGGTCGGGGACGACCTCGAGCTCCTCGTCGAGCGCGAACGCGCCGGCGTCGGGGCGTGGTACGAGTTCTTCCCCCGCTCGGAGGGCGCGCGCCGCCTCAAGGACGGCACGGTGAAGAGCGGCACCTTCCGCACGGCGGCGAAGCGACTGCCGGCGGTGGCCGAGATGGGCTTCGACGTGCTGTACCTGCCGCCGATCCACCCGATCGGCACGGTGAACCGCAAGGGCCCGAACAACACGCTCGAGGCGGGACCGGGCGATCCGGGCTCGCCCTGGGCGATCGGCTCGGCGGCCGGCGGACACGACACCGTCCACCCCGACCTCGGCACGCTCGCCGACTTCCGCGCGTTCGTGCGCAGCGCGCGCGCCGCGGGCCTCGAGATCGCCCTGGATCTGGCGCTCCAGGCGGCTCCCGATCACCCCTGGGTCACCGCCCACCCCGAATGGTTCACGACGCTTCCCGACGGCTCCATCGCCTACGCCGAGAACCCGCCGAAGAAGTACCAGGACATCTACCCGGTCAACTTCGACAACGACCCGGCCGGCATCCGTGCCGAGGTGCTCCGAATCGTCCGCCACTGGATCGCGCAGGGCGTGCGCATCTTCCGCGTCGACAACCCGCACACCAAGCCGCTGCAGTTCTGGGAGTGGCTCGTCGGGACGGTGACCGCGGAAGACCCGGGCGTCGTGTTCCTCGCCGAGGCCTTCACGCGCCCCGCACCGCTGCAGAGCCTCGCCTCCGCCGGCTTCCAGCAGAGCTACACGTACTTCGCGTGGCGCAACACCAAGGCGGAGCTGGAGGAGTTCCTCTCGGCGCTCGCGCACGAGACCGATGACTTCGTGCGGCCCAACCTCTTCGTCAACACCCCCGACATCCTCACCGAGTACCTGCAGTTCGGCGGCCGCGCCGCGTACCGCATCCGTGCGGCCATCGCCGCCACCGCAGCCCCGAGCTACGGCGTGTATGCCGGCTACGAGCTCTACGAGAACGTGGCGCGCCCGGGATCCGAAGAGAACATCGACAACGAGAAGTACGAGTACAAGTTCCGCGATTGGGCCGGCGCCGAGGAGCACGGCGACTCGCTGGCGCCGTTCCTCGCCCGACTCAACGACATCCGGCGCGCGCACCCCGCCCTCCGCCAGCTGCGCAACCTCAGCGTCCACTGGAGCGACGACGACGCGATCCTGGTGTACGCCAAGCACCTCGACGCCGCGCTCTCGCCCGACGGTCGCAGCGACACCGTCATCGTCGTGGTCAACACCGACCCCCACTCGGTGCGCCAGACGATGGTCCACCTCGACACCCGCGCCTGGGGCGTCGAGCCCGGTTCGCCGTTCGAGGTCGAGGACCTCGTCACCGGCGCCCGCTGGACGTGGTCGGATCACAACTACGTGATGCTGGACGCGTTCACCGAGCCGGTCCACATCCTCCACGTGAAGGAACCCCGATGACGCTCACCGACCAGATCCTCGATGCCGTCGCGACGGGCTCCTACCACGACCCGCACACCGTGCTCGGCATCCATCCCGACACGGATGCCGAGGGCAACAGGACCTGGATCGTGCGTGCCCGCCGGCCGCTCGCACGCAGCGTGACCGCTGTCTTCGCCGACGGCACACGCGTCCCCCTCGAGCACGTGCGCGCAGGAATCTGGGAGGGCACGCGCGCCGGCGCCCTCACGCGGTACGAGCTGCACGCGGCCTACGCACAGGGGCCGGACTACATCGCCGACGACCCCTACCGCCACTCCCCGACGATCGGCGAGCTCGACCTGCACCTGATCGGCGAGGGCCGCCACGAAGAGCTGTGGCGCGCGCTCGGCGCGCATGAGCGCGCGCACGACGGGTCGATGGGCACCGCCTTCACGGTGTGGGCGCCGAATGCGCGCGCCGTGCGCGTGGTCGGCGACTTCAACGGGTGGGACGGTCAAGGGCACGCCATGCGCTCCATGGGCGGCACCGGAGTGTGGGAGCTCTTCGTCCCCGGCATCGGCCAGGGCACGTCCTACAAGTTCGAGATTCGCGGGCGCGGCGGCGACTGGGCGCTCAAGGCCGACCCGATGGCCCGGTTCGCCGAGGTGCCTCCCGCCACGGCATCCGTCGTCGTCGGCTCGTCGTATTCCTGGGGCGACGCCGCCTGGCTCGCCGAGCGCGCTCGCTCGACGCCCGTGTCGCGGCCGATGTCGGTGTACGAGCTGCATTTCGGATCATGGCGGCAGGGGCTGTCGTATCGCGACGCCGCGGATGAGCTCATCGACTACGTCACCGGCCAGGGGTTCACCCACATCGAGTTCCTCCCGCTCGCCGAGCACCCGTTCGGTGGGTCGTGGGGCTACCAGGTCACCGGCTACTACGCGCCGACCAGCCGCTTCGGGCACCCCGACGATCTGCGCTACCTCATCGACAGACTCCACCAGGCCGGCATCGGCGTGATCATGGACTGGGTTCCCGGCCACTTCCCCAAGGATGCCTTCGCGCTGGCCCGGTTCGACGGCGAGCCGCTGTACGAGCACGCGGATCCCCGGCGCGGCGAGCACCGCGAATGGGGCACGTACATCTTCGATTACGGCCGCAGCGAAGTGCGGAACTTCCTCGTGGCGAACGCGCTCTACTGGTTCGAGGAGTTCCACGTCGACGGCCTCCGGGTGGACGCGGTGGCGTCCATGCTCTACCTCGACTACTCCCGCGAAGACGGCGAGTGGTCGCCCAACGTGCACGGCGGTCGCGAGAACCTGGAGGCCATCCGGTTCCTTCAGGAGGTCAACGCCACGGCGTACAAGCGCTACCCCGGCATCGCGATGATCGCCGAGGAATCGACGAGCTTCCCGGGAGTGACGGCGCCGACGAGTCAGGCGGGTCTCGGCTTCGGGTTCAAGTGGAACATGGGCTGGATGAACGACTCGCTCCAGTACATCAAGCGCGATCCGATCTACCGATCGCATCACGAGGGCGAGCTCTCGTTCTCGTTCGTCTACGCCTTCAGCGAGAACTACGTGCTGCCCATCAGCCACGACGAGGTCGTCCACGGAAAGGGCAGCCTCTTCGCACGGATGCCGGGCGACCACTGGCAGAAGCTGGCCAACATGCGGGCCTTCCTGGCGTACATGTGGGGGCACCCGGGCAAGCAGCTGCTGTTCATGGGTCAGGAGTTCGGCCAGCTGTCGGAGTGGTCCGAGGGTCGCTCGCTGGACTGGTGGCTGCTCGACCAGCCGACGCACGCGCAGCTGCAGCAGTTCGTGGGTGTGCTCAACCGCGTGTACCGAGACCAGTCCGCGCTGTGGTCACGCGACAGCGACGGCGCGGCGTTCAACCGGCTCGGGGCGCCGAAGTGGAATCCGAACGTCGTCGCCTTCGCACGGCGCGACTGGCACGGCAACACGATCGTGGTCGCCGCGAACTTCTCCGGCCAGCCGCTCACCTCGTACGAACTGGACCTGCCCGAGAGCGGTGTCTGGCACGAGATCCTCAATACCGACGCGCAGGCGTACGGCGGATCGGGCGTCGGAAACCTCGGCGTCGTCCACGCCGGTGCGGGTGGACGTGCCTCCCTCGTGCTGCCGCCGCTGGGTGTGCTGTGGCTGCGTCACGAGACGAGCGCGCACATCCCCTCACCCACCCAGGGGTGAGCGGGCGTTCGTGGTCAGAACAGCAGCGAAGCGAGGCGGCTGCGCGCAGCGATGACGCGCGGATCGGCGTCGCCGACGAGCGCGAAAAGCTCCAGCAGACGCTCGCGCACCGGCGTGCGCTCCTCGTCGGGCAGTGCCGCGAACAGATCGAGCAGACGACCGAAGGCGTCCTCGACGTGCCCGCCCGAGATGTCGAGATCGGCGACGGTGAACTGCGCCTCGATGTCCTGCGGAGCGGATGCCGCAGCCGCACGCGCCGCCTGGAGATCCACGTTCTGCACGCGCAGCAGCAGACGCACCTGACCGAGCCCGGCGCGAGCCTCGGCGTCGCGAGGGTTCTCGGCGAGGGCCGTCTCGTATGCGACGACCGCACGGGCGTAGTCGCCCTCTTCGATCGCCTCGAATGCCTCGGCGTGCAGCGGGGGGAGCGCGGGTTCGGCGGGCGCCTCGTCCGGCGCCTGTCCGTCGACGGCTGCCGAGCCTGTCACGCCGTTCTGCGCCGCGAGCTGGAGGAGCTGGGCGAACACCTCGCGCACCTGCTGCTCGGGCACTGCGCCGGTGAACATCTGCACGGGCTGCCCGGCCACGAGGGCGACGACCATCGGGATCGACTGGGCGCGGAACGCCTGCGAGAGCTGCGGGTTGGCGTCGACGTCGACTTTCGCAAGGACCAGTCGTCCCCCGAGCTCGAGCACGACCTTCTCGAGGACCGGGCTCAGCTGCTTGCACGGGCCGCACCACTCGGCCCACAGGTCGACGACCACGGGGACGGTCCGCGAGAGCTCCAGAACCTGCGGGAACGTCTCATCGGTGACGTCCAGCACGAGCGACGGCACCACGACGGCGTTGCCCGCAGGAGCTTCCTCACCCGGGGCGGCCGCCGCGGTGGAGGCGGGCCGGTTCCGAAGGGTGGACAGGTCGACGGCACCGCGCAGCGAGGCGCCCAGAGTGGGATCGGTCACGGAAGAACCCTCGCATCGAGAATGTCGGATGAGTAACCGAGCAGGCGGATCTTCTCGTTCGACCCGGGCCCGGGGACGTAGAAGAACACCTGATCGCTGTACGTGGTCTCGAACCCCGTCGGGGACTGGTCGGCGCCCGCCAACGTCTTCACGGGCGGGTTGTCGGCGACCTTGATCACCGCTTCCACCACCGTGGGCGTGGCGGTGTCGATCTCGTTGATGTTCACCGCGACGATCGCCCCGCTCTCGACCGTCTGCAGGGCGAACGGCGCCTGGGGTCCTGCCGCGGAGGAGAACTCGAGTTTTCCGGTCGAGGCGGCGGTCTTGTTGAAGTCTGCGAGCCGCCGATCCCGGTCCGCGGCGATGCTCGTCCGCAGCTGGTCGCTCTCGACCTCGAAGAGGTCGTAGTAGATGCTCGCCTCACCCTGGTTGATGATGTCCGCGTACGCGGCGGCGACCTGGTCGGGTTGCATGACGAGGAAGGGAGAGTCGGGCTCGACCGCCGGCGCACCGATGTACGAGGGTGCCAGGTCCGGCAGCGAGGTCGATGCTTCGAGGCTTCCGACGTAGGCGAGCTTGTAGTCCGCCCACTGGTCCTTCTGCGTCAGCACCATGATGCTCGACGTCTTCGACTCCTCGTCGTCGGCGACCGCGATCACCGAGCGTGGCCAGCCGTCGTAGGCCTGCGGGAGGACGATCTCGAGCGGCTTGGAGAGGATGGGGGCCGGAGCCGGGTACTCCGGGAGCGTGGCGCGCAGCTTGTAGTACGTGTCGCGGGCGGCGAGCGCCGCGCCCTCGAGGCGCGTCTCGGCGAGGTTGCCGTCGAGCGCCGCGTCGGCTTCGGCGACCGTCGAGGCGACGCGGGTCAGGATCCGCTCGGCCTGCGCCTTGGTGACCGCCGGGGCCTGCTGGCCTTCCGGAGCGATGACCGTCGCCGTCGGGGACGGCGTCGGCGAGGGGGCGAGCTGGGGCCAGGCGTCGGCGGAGCAGCCCGTGAACAACAACGCCGAGACGGCGACGACCGGCAGCACGGCGAACGCACGCCGACCGCTCGCCACGGCGCGACGTGACGCGGGCGAGCTGCTGATGACGCCCTTGTCGTCGCCGTCGATCGCGATGTCGATGGGCTCCGTGACCGGCAGTGGCAGCCCCTTGCGGCGCGGCCCGCGCTTCCGGCGGGCGTGACGGATGCCGAGGATGTAGAGGAACACGCCGATCGCCATGAGGATGGCGCCGCCGACGATGAGCGGACCCGCCCACGGCGTCGAGGTCTGCAGCGGCCATGTCACCGTCACCCTGCTCGGGGCGGGTGCGGTGCCGTCAGCCGCGACGAGCACGCTCATCTCCGCGGGCAGCTGCAGCGGCGCGATGAGAAGGTCCTTCTGCTGGTATTCGTCGAGCCAGAGGTCCGACCCGACGGGGCTGCGGCCGGGCGCATCGGCGGCGGCGTCGGCGTCGGCGGCCGCCTCTTCGGGCGCGGCGCCCTCGGCGGGGGCCTCCGGCGTGGCGCCGGCGATCGCGTCGACCTCGGGCTCGACGACGACGATCTCGACCTCGCCGTCGCCGGTCGACGTGACATGCGTGTACGTCGTGTCGGACAGCCAGAACTCCATATCTGCCGTCCGGCCGTAGGAGGCGAAGATGTCGCCCTCGGCCTGGGCGCGCAGTGTCTGCGTCCCCGGCATCTGGTTGAGTACGGCGCCGTCGATCAGGAGATACGGGGTCTCCTCCTCGACGGAGATCGCCGTGGTCTCAGTCCTGGGTCCCTGGAAGATCGTCCGCTGGGCGATCCCCGCACCGATCATCACGGTGGCGAGCACGAACGCCGCCACGGCCCACACGAAACGCACGAAGAACACCTTTCCCGGACGCGCAGACGCAGCGCGACCCTTCGATTCGACATTTCAGACTAGCGGGGATGACCTGGGAGGCGCGTGGGAGGGATCATTCCACGGACTGGACGCCCCGCATGCGTATCCTTGGCGGACAGAACGATCGACGCGGCGTCGATCGGCAGGGGGACCTCGATGAAGCTGCACAGCCCGTTCCGCACCGCGCTTCTTGCGACGCTGGGTGTCGGTCTCGGACTGCTCCTCATCGGCAGCATCCAGAACCTTCAGACGATCCTGCTCTACGTCGGGACCGCGCTGTTCCTCTCGCTCGGCCTGGATCCGATCGTCGCGTGGCTCGAACGCCGCAAGCTGCCCCGCTGGGCGGCCGTCCTCGTCACGATCCTCGGGGTGCTCGCCGTCTTCGCCGGCATCATCCTCATGGTGGTGCCGATCATCGTGCAGCAGATCGGACAGCTCGTCGTGGCCATCCAGACGCTGGCCGAGGACGGGATGTTCGACGACCCGGTCGGCGCGATCCAGGACTGGCTGCAGACGGTCTTCCCCGCGCTCAACGTCGACGAGGTCTGGGGCTATATCGAGGACTGGTACGCGTCCCTCGATGTCGGCGCGATCGGCAGCGAGGTCGGCGGCAGCATCATCACGATCATCGGCGCGCTCATCGCGGGCTTCGCCGGCGCGTTCATCGTGCTGATCCTCACCATCTACTTCACCGCGTCCACCCCGAGCCTGAAGCGCTCCGTCTACCAGTTGGTGCCCGCATCCAAGCGCGCCCGCTTCATGGATCTCGGCGAGCAGATCACCGATTCGGTCGGCTACTACGTCATCGGGCAGGTGACGCTCGGTCTCATCAACGGCGTGTTGAGCGCGATCTTCCTGTCGATCATCAACGCGCCGTTCCCCGCCGTGCTCGCCGTGATCGCGTTCTTCTTCTCGCTCATTCCGCTCGTCGGCACGCTCACCGGCTCGATCATCATCGTGCTGACATGCCTCGTGGTGGGCTCCCCCACCATCGCGCTGATCGCCGGCATCTACTACCTGATCTACATGCAGATCGAGGCGTATGTCATCTCCCCGCGCATCATGGGGCGGGCCGTCTCGGTGCCCGGAGCAGTGGTCGTGATCGCCGCGCTCGCGGGCGGCTCGCTGCTGGGCCTGCTCGGCGCGCTGGTCGCGATTCCGGTGGCCGCCAGCATCCTGATCCTCTACCGCCAGGTCGTGATCCCGCGCCAGAACGAGAGGTGACCCGGCGCCGGCACACGACGTCGCTACAGTCGCGTCATGCCTCTGGGTCGAGGGACCCGTTCCACTCCAGCGGCAGCGGCAGCGCGTCAGGGTTGACCGCAGCCACGATCTCGGTGAGCACCCGGCGGGTCTGGTTCTCGCCCACCCACAGGTGCTTCCCGCCTTCGACGGGGATCAGCACCGCGTCCGGCACGCCGGCGAAGCGCTGGGCCGCGGCATCCGGTCGCAGGTAGTCGTCGAACTCGGGAACCAGCACGATCAGGCGCCGGTCGTCGCCCGCCCACGCTGCGACCTCCTCGGCGGTCGCCCGGTGCAGCGGCGGCGACAGCAGCACGGCGCCCTCGATCAGGTGATCGCGCCCGTACTTGAGGGCGAGCTCCGTGCCGAAGGACCATCCCAGCAGCCACGGCCGCGGCAGCCCGCGGGCATGCACGAAGTCCATCGCGGCAGCGACATCGAATGCTTCGGCCCGGCCGCCGTCGAACGCGCCCTCGCTCGTGCCCCGCGGCGAGGTGGTGCCACGCGTGTTGAACCGGAGCACCGCGAGATCGGCGAGGGCGGGAAGACGCCCCGACGCCTTGCGGAGGATGTGCGAGTCCATGAACCCGCCCGCCGTGGGAAGCGGATGCAGCGTCACGAGCGTCGCTACCGGCTCGCGGGTCTCGGGAAGCGCGAGCTCACCGACCAGCGTCAGGCCGTCGAGCGTCTCGAGCTCGATGTCTTCCCGCCGAGCGGGAAGCTGCATCGGTCCGCGGATCTCCATGTCATGCCACCTTCCAGCAGTGCTGATGCCAGTGCCGACGTGCGGCGAGATCCGCCGCATCGCCCAGGACGCCGTCCGCGCGCCACGCCACGAGGTGCGCGACGCCGATATCGATCTGCCGACCGCATCCCGGGCACGTGTACGGCTTCTGGGCCTGGAGGGCCGAGACCGGCTGCACCAGCCACTCGACACCGCGGCGCACCTCCGTGCGCTTCCAGCCCGCGAGGAGTCGCTCGAAGGACCCGTCGCCGCTCGGGTCAGGACGGCGGCGGTTCGACCTCGGCACGGCTCAATACCAGCCCGTGCGCTGCGAGTGGTCCCACGCACCGCACGGCGTGCCGTAGCGTCCGCCGATGTAGCCGAGGCCCCACGTGATCTGCGTCGCGGGATTGGTCTCCCAGTCGGCGCCGGCGGTGGCCATCTTGCTGCCCGGCAGCGCCTGCGGGATGCCGTAGGCGCCGCTGCCCGCGTTGTAGGCGTTGACCCGCCAGCCGGACTCCTTCTTCCACAGCGCCACCAGGCACGCGAACTGGTCGTCGCCCCAGCCCCGGGCCAGCACCATGTCGTAGGCGATGGCCTGTGCGGTGCCCGGATCGGGCGTCGCGAACGGCGGCCGCCAGCCACCGCCGGATGTGGCCGCGGGCGCCTGGACGGTCGGGGTGGGCTTCGGCTTGACGTAGACGGAGTAGCTGCCTCGATCGAGTGCTGCAGGCTCCGCCGCGGCAGCGCTGTCGTCGCCGGCGATCGACTGGACGTCGTCCAGCGAGCTGGCGTACAGCGACACCTGCGGCTCACCCTCGGCGCTGGCCTGCGCCAGCGCGAAGCCCGTCGGACCGATGTAGGCGACGACGAACCCGAGCACGGCGAATGCGGCGAACGCACCCAGCACTCCGCGGCGTCGAGACCACCGAGGTGCGGGCCTGCCCGCCCGTGCGGCGGGCGCCGGAGCGGCCGCTGCGGGTGGGGACGAGACGACGCGACCCGCGGTCCGCGTCGATACCTCGTGACGACGGGCGCGTCTGGTCGGGTACAGCTCGTTTCCAGAAGTCACAGTGCCCCGATTCTCGCATACCGTCACGACGACGTGCCATCCGAGAGGCCGCGCGTCCTACTTGACGGCGAGCATCACCTCGACGACGGCATCGAGCACGGCATCCACCTGCGTTTCGCGATAACCGCCGCGCTGCATGCGGAACGCGACGGCGCGCACCTGTTCGACGGTCACCGCGTCTCCGGTCTCGAGAAAGCGTGCCAGCTTGTCCGTGACGAGATCCACTTCGGCGACGCGGTACCCGTACCTCAGCCGCGACACCCGGTCGAAGCGGCGGCCGGTCGGGCGCGACAGGCGGTCCAGCACCTCCTGTGCCAGCTCCCGGGTGTGGCCGACCCACGCGCTCGCGCCGGCGGCGGCCATCGCCGAGGAGCGCTCGCGCGCCGCGAAGGCGTCTTCGATACGCCCGAGCGCGGCATCGACCGACGCGATCGCGTACCCGTGCTTCACGAGCGGGAAGGCGACCTGGCGGATGTCGGCCGCGGTGAGCGACTCCGCGCCCTGCTCGAACGACGCCCGCGCCCGGGCGAGGAACTCGTCCACGGGCTGCTTGTCATAGCCCTTCTCGCGGCCCCGCGCCTCGGGGAAGGAAGTCCGGGACGTCGTCTCGGAAGCCGTCATGATGCCACCATCGGGGTGAAGAGGTAATACAGGGTCAGCGCCGCCACGACCGACAGCAGGATCGAGTCCAGTCGATCGAGCACTCCGCCATGGCCGGGAAGCCACGAACTCATGTCCTTGATCCCGAGATCGCGCTTGATCATGGACTCGCCCAGGTCGCCGACCGTCGCCGTGGCGAGGATCAGGATGCCGAACACGGCGCCCATCCACCACGCGAGGCCCAGCATGAAGATGCCGACGAGAACACCGGCGATGATGGCGGCGGCCGCAGCTCCGGCGAAGCCCTCCCAGGTCTTCTTGGGACTGATGCGCGGAGCCATCGGGTGCTTGCCGAGCGTGATGCCGGCCACGTAGGCGCCGGTGTCGACGCCGACCGCGACGATGATGAACGACAGCACCCACCACTCGCCGCCGTCCTTGCTGAGCAGCACGAGGCACAGACTCCCGAGGAAGGCCACATAGAGCTGCAGGAACGCGGCGAGGAGGACATCGCCGAGCACCGTCGCGTATGTGCGTCCATCATGGGACGCCATCTGCGCGACGAGCCGCCAGACGACGAGGAACGCGAGTGCCACGAACAGCAGCACCCAGTGCAGCCACGCGTCGACGAAGTAGGCGGACAGCACGACGACGGCACCCGCGATGAGCTGCGGAACAAGGTCGACACGGCGCCCGCTCGCGATGAGCGCGCGGGAGAACTCGAACATCGCCAGCAGCGCGGCGGCCAGGGCGAACGGTACGAACGCCCACTTAACGAAGATCAGCGAGCCGAGGAGCGCCACGCCGATGGCCAGTCCGATCAGGGTGGCGACGATGAGATCGCGTCCCGTGCGCTCTTTGATCCGCTCGTTCGCCTCTTCGAAGTCGGCCTTCGCCTGCGCGACCTGATTCTCCAGCTCGCTGCGCGCGGCGCGCAGGTGGGCCTGCAGCGCCGGGCCGCTTTCGTGGACCTCGGCGGCACGCCGCGCGTCGCCCGCTTCACGCCGCGTCTGCGGGGAGGCGGTTTCGTCGCCGCGCGGCGGGTCCGATGCGTCGGTCATGGGCAGACTTCAGACCTCGAGGAGCTCGGCCTCTTTGCGCTTGAGCGCCTCGTCGATCGCGTCGACGTGGGCGCGCGTGAGCGCGTCGAGCTCCTTCTCGGCACGGCCGAGCTCGTCTTCTCCGACCTCGCCCTTCAGCGCGTCGATGTCGTCCTTGGCCTTGCGGCGGATGCCGCGCACGTGCACCTTGGCGTCCTCGCCCTTGCCACGCGTCAGCTTGACGTACTCCTTGCGGCGCTCCTCGGTGAGCTCCGGCATCGTGATGCGCACGAGATTGCCGTCGTTCGTGGGGTTCACGCCGAGGTTAGGGATGTCGCGGATCGCCTGCTCGATCGCCTTCAGCGCCGACTTGTCGTACGGCGTGATGATGAGGGTGCGGGCCTCGGGGTTGTTGATCGACGCGAGCTGCGCGAGCGGCGTCGGGCTGCCGTAGTAGTCGACGAGGACCTTCTGGAACAGCTGCGGGTTCGCGCGTCCGGTGCGCACCGTGGCGAAATCCTCCTTCGCAGCCTCGACAGCGCGGTCCATGCGCACTCCGGCATCGGCCAAGACGTCCGCGATCACAGTGTCTCCTTCAGGTAGATGGGGCTGGTCAAGTGTATCGGCGGCAGCGGGCTCACGCCGTGACGAGCGTGCCGATGGTCTCGCCGAGGAGCGCCTTCGTCACGTTGCCGGCCGGCTCCATGCCGAACACCCTCATGTCCATGCGGTTGTCCATGCAGAGACTGAACGCGGTCGAGTCCACGACCTTGAGCCCCCGCTGCAGCGCGTCGAGGTACGTGATGCGATCGATCAGGGTGGCCGAGGCATCCTTCTTCGGATCTGCCGTGTAGACGCCGTCGACGCCGTTCTTCGCGACGAGGACCTCCTGCGCGTCGATCTCGAGGGCGCGCTGAGCTGCGACGGTGTCGGTGGAGAAGTACGGCAGGCCGGCGCCGGCACCGAAGATGACGACGCGTCCCTTCTCCATGTGGCGCTCGGCCCGGCGGGGGATGTACGGCTCTGCGACCTGCGTCATCGAGATCGCGGACTGCACGCGCGTCGCTGCGCCGGCCTGCTCGAGGAAGTCCTGCAGAGCGAGGGCGTTCATCACGGTGCCCAGCATGCCCATGTAGTCGGCCCGGCCGCGGTCCATGCCGCGCTGGCTGAGCTCGGCACCGCGGAAGAAGTTGCCGCCTCCCACGACCACCGCGATCTCGACGCGGTCGACCGCCGCGGCGATCTCGCGTGCCATCTGGCTGACCACGTCGGGGTTGACGCCCAGCTGTCCGCCGCCGAACGCCTCGCCGGACAGCTTCAGAAGGACGCGCCGGCGCCCGGTGTTCTCGTTGATCACAGTGGTCCTCTCGATGACGACAAACTATCCGGCGGGGACAAACTACCGAAGGGCATGAGAAAAGGCCCGCATCGGATTGCCGATGCGGGCCTTCTCAATGGATCAGGCGCCGACCTTGTAGCGGGCGAAGCCCGTCAGGGTCAGACCGGCGTCCTTCGCGACCTGCGCGACGGACTGCTTGTTGTCCTTCGCGTAGTCCTGGTCGAGAAGCGAGACCTGCTTGAAGAACGCGTTGACGCGGCCCTCGACGATCTTCGGGAGGGCGGCCTCGGGCTTGCCCTCGTTGCGCGAGATCTCGGTGACGATCTCGCGCTCCTTGTCGACATCCGCCTCGGGGACCTCGTCGCGGGACAGATACGACGGGTTCGCGAACGAGATGTGCTGCGCGAGGCTGCGCGCCGTCTCGGCGTCGTCGCCCGAGTAGGCGAGCACGACACCGACCTGCGGCGGCAGGTCCTTGCTGGTCTTGTGGAGGTAGATCTCGAACTTGTCGCCCGTGAGGGTGCTCACGCGGCGCAGCTCGACCTTCTCGCCGATGATGGCGGCCTCGTCCGCGATCAGCTCGGCGACCGTCTGAGAACCGGCGAGCGCGGCGAGGGCGGACTCGGCCGAGTCCGCGTGAGCGGCAGCTGCGGCGTCGAGCACCTTGTCGGCGAGGGCGATGAAGCGCTCGTTCTTCGCGACGAAGTCGGTCTCGGTGTTGAGCTCGATGATCGTGACCTGACCATCGACCTCCTTCGCCGCGACCAGTCCCTCGCTCGTGGAGCGGTCGGCGCGCTTGGCGTTGCCCTTCGCGCCCTTCAGGCGCAGGATCTCGACGGCCTTCTCGAGGTCGCCGTCGGCCTCCTCGAGCGCCTTCTTGGTGTCGACCATGCCGGTGCCCAGCTGCTCGCGCAGGGTCTTGATGTCGGCGATCGTGAAGTTTGCCATGGGTGGCGGCTCCTTGATTGTGAGAGTTCTGTGGATGCCGCGGCGGAGTCGTCCGGAGACGACTCCGCCGGGCGGGAAGATGCGATTACGCGTCGGCCTTGCCGGCCTCGGCCTCAGCCTCGAGCTCCTCGGCGATGACCTCGGCCACGACGGCCTCAGCGGCGAGCTCCTCGGCGATGGCCTCGGCCACGACGGCGTCGGCGACGTCGCCCTCGGCGGCGAGCTCCTCGGCGATGGCCTCGACCACGAGGGCCTCGGTGGCGAGCTCGACGGCGTCGCTCTCAGCGGCTGCGGCGCCCTGCTCGAGCAGTTCGCGCTCCCAGTCGGCGAGGGGCTCCGCGTCAGCGGCCTCGTCGGTGGGCTGGTGACGCTGGATCAGGCCCTCCGCGGCGGCGTCGGCGATGATGCGGGTGAGCAGGCCCACCGAGCGGATCGCGTCGTCGTTGCCGGGGATCGGGTACTGGAACTCGTCCGGGTCGGCGTTCGTGTCGAGGATGCCGATCACGGGGATGCCGAGCTTGGATGCCTCGTTGATCGCGAGGTGCTCGCGCTTGGCGTCCACGACCCAGATGGCCGACGGGGTCTTCTGGAGGTTGCGGATGCCGCCGAGCGACTTGTGCAGCTTGTCGAGCTCGCGCTTCTTGAGGAGCAGCTCCTTCTTGGTGAAGCCGCTCTCAGCCGGGTTCTCGAAGTCGAGCTCCTCGAGCTCCTTCATGCGAGCGAGACGCTTCGACACCGTCGAGAAGTTGGTGAGCAGACCGCCGAGCCAGCGCTGGTTGACGTAGGGCTGGCCCACGCGGGTCGCCTGCTCGGCGATGACTTCCTGCGCCTGCTTCTTGGTGCCGACGAAGAGGATGGTGCCGCCGTGGGCGACCGTCTCCTTGACGAACTCGTACGCCTTGTCGATGTACGTGAGCGACTGCTGCAGGTCGATGATGTGGATGCCGCTGCGCTCCGTGAGGATGAAGCGCTTGACCTTCGGGTTCCACCGGCGGGTCTGGTGTCCGAAGTGCACGCCGCTGTCGAGCAGCTGGCGAATGGTGACGACGGCCATGGCCGTTCTCCTGTTCCGGCGCGTGTGCGCCTGTTGCGGTTGTTCTCGCGCCGGCGTGGGGCCGGCGAGCCTGGTGCCCGGCACATTCCCACCCCGCGCCCGCTCGTGAGCGTTCGCAGAGACCGTAGGGAGTGGATGCCGCGCCGCATCCTTCGTCAGACTCAGGATGTGCGGCGCTGTGGGCACGCGGAGTCACCCCGACATGCGGAGTGCGCATCCAGTGTATCAGCAGGCGGACCGGGCCGACCCTCCTCCCCCGCCGGTGTGCGGCCACGGTTCTCCACGGGTCCGCGTCGCGCCGAGCAACGCGCCCTCGCCGTACGGGATGGTCGGATCATGACGAGGTCCGCAGGCATCATCGGCCGGGGCGCTCGCGCGGTCGCCTCGTGCGCCCTGGCACTGTGCCTTGCCGCCGCCTGGTCGCCAGAGACCGCGCGGGCGGACGGGCGGGCCGATGAGGCAATGGCGGCGGCGGGCGGCGGACCGGTCTCCAGGGCGGAGCGGTGGCTGTGGCCGGTGCAGCCGTTCCGCCTCGAGCGCCCGTTCGTGGCACCGCCTCACGAGTACGGCCCCGGCCACAGGGGAATCGACCTGACGGTGCTGGGCGAGAACATCGTGCGCGCGCCGGCCGAGGGCGTCGTCGCGTTCTCGGGGCAGGTCGCCGGGCGCGGCATCCTCACGATCGATCACGGCGGGGGGCTCGTCTCAACCCTCGAGCCGGTCGACTCCGCCCTTCTCGCCGGCACGCCGATCGCCGCCGGCGCTGAGGCGGGGACCGTGTCCACCGGCGGCCACACCGCCCTGGGCGCCCTGCATTTCGGGGTGCGCCTGGACGGCTCCTACATCAATCCGCTCGTGCTTCTGGGCGGCGTCCCGCGAGCGGTGCTGCTGACCTGCTGCTGACCACAGGCTCAGGCTCGGGGATGCGCGAGACGGTAGGAGGCGGCCAGACGCTCGCTCGAGACATGGGTGTAGATCTGCGTCGTGCCGAGGCTCGCGTGGCCGAGGATCTCCTGGACGGCGCGAAGGTCGGCGCCGCCGTCGAGCAGGTGCGTCGCTGCCGAATGGCGAAGCGCGTGCGGTCCGACGTGAGCTCCGAGCTCGGGACCCAGCTCGCGCGAGACGAGGTCGTACACCGCCCGCGGCCCGATGCGGCCGCCTCGCGCGCCGAGGAAGAGCGCCGGTGCGACGGGGTCGCCGGTCCGCCGGGCGAGGAGCGCCGGTCGGCCGCGCACCAGATAGGCGTCGATGGCGCGCAGCGCCGGGACTCCGAACGGGACGACCCGCTCCTTCGAACCCTTTCCGAGCACACGGGCCGTGCGCCGGTCACGATCGAGGTCGTCGACGTCCAGCCCGCACAGCTCCGACACGCGCAGCGCGGCGCCGTAGAGCATCTCGAGCATCGCATGGTCGCGCAGGGCGAGCGGGTCGCCCTCGGCGGCCGCCGCCTCGAGCCGTTCGAGCACGCTGTCCAGGGCGTCCGCTGTGGCGACCTTCGGCAGCGTCCGGCCGCGTTTGGGGGCGACGAGCCGCAGGCTGGGGTCCGTCGGCACGACCCCGGTTTCGGTCGCCCACGCGAAGAAGCCGCGCACGGCGGCGGTGCGGCGCGCGATGGTGGCGCGGCTGTCGCCGCGCTGCACCGCTTGCCACAGCCACTCGCGAAGGTTGTCGAGGTCGACCACGGCGAGGTCGATGTCTCCGCACGCGAGGGCGAGTCCGGCGAGGTCGGCGCGGTACGCCCTCACCGTGGCCGGTGACAGCCGGCGCACCTCGCTCAGATGGCGGAGGTACGCCTCTGCTCCCTCGATGATCTCCACGGCTCCAGCTTGCTCCCGCATCCCCGGTGTACGACGCTGCGACCCGCCCGAGCACGCGCCTCCGCCGCGTGCCGACGCCGCGCGCGGACGCCGCCGCGCCAGCCACCCGCAGCGTCAGCCGCCCAGCCGTCCGGAGGCCTTTCCGCGTCAGCCACCCACCCTCCGCGTCAGCCTCCAGCCGTCGGCACCCGCCTCGACGGAGCCATCGAGGCGCAGCAGCCCGAGAAGGCCCTCGACCGCATCCGCCGCCATTCCGGCGCGCCGTGCGATGTCGGCGGACTCCCGCCACGCGCGCGTGCTCAGCGCGTCCATCACGCGCGTCGACTCACCGGTGTACCCGGTCTGGACGCCGGCATGGTCATCCATCCCGGAACCCATCCCCAGCAGTTCGCGCACATCGTCGGCGCCGGTGATGCACTGCGCGCCGTACTCGCGGATGAGGCGATGCGTACCCGCCGAAGTCGCGGAGGTGATGGGACCGGGGACGGCGCCGAGCGGCCGCGACAGCGCGGCCGCGTGGCCGGCGGTGTTGAGCGAGCCGCTGCGCCACCCGGCTTCGACGACCACCGTCGCCGCCGAAAGGGCGGCGATCAGCCGGTTGCGCTGCAGGAATCGCCACTTCGTCGGCGCGGAGCCGCACGCCACCTCGCTCGCCACGACACCGCGCTCTGCGATGTCGTCGATCAGCTGGGTGTGACCGGCGGGGTATGAGCGGTCCGCGCCACCGGCGAGCAGAGCGACCGTGAGCCCGCCCGCGGACAGCGCCGCGCGATGCGCGGCGCCGTCGATGCCGTACGCGCCGCCCGACACCACGCCGATGCCGCGACCGGCGAGTTCGGCCGAGAGCTCCATCGCCACGTGGTCGCCATAGCGCGATGCGGCCCTGGCGCCGACGATCGCGACGGAAGCCTCGAGCCGGCGCAGCGCAGCGACATCGCCGCGCACCCACAAGCACACCGGCGCGTGCGCGTCGAGGTCGTCCAGTTGATTCGGCCACTGCGGGTCGCTCCGCGTCACCAGCGTGACGCCTCGCGCCGCGGCCGTCGTGAGGGAGTCGGCGACCGCGCGTGCGGACAGGCGCGGCAGCCAGCGCTTGCGCCCCTCCGCCAGCTCTCGCGGGGTGACGTCGGGCAGCGTCCCCTCGGCCAGGACGGCTTCGAGCGCGGGCGCGGCGCCACGAGCGGCGATGAGGCGACCCGCCACCGAGTCCCCCGGCTCGATCAGCTGGCACCACACCGCTGTCGCATATCGCTCGCGGGCGTCGTCGCGGTCGTCGTCTGCCCCTGTCGGCGCCAGGGCGCGCCGCGCGGCGCCGGCGCTGAGATCGAACGCGGTCACAGGGCGAGTCCCTTCTTCAGGTAGAGCGCGCGGCCGATGTGCTCGGCGCTGAGCTGCGCGCGCCCCTCGATGTCGGCGATGGACCAGGCGACACGCAGCACGCGGTCGTAGCCGCGCAGCGTGAGCGCGCCGCGGTGCAGGGCGGCATCCAGCGG
Source organism: Microbacterium sp. B35-30 (assembly GCF_010634855.1). Lineage (GTDB taxonomy): Bacteria > Actinomycetota > Actinomycetes > Actinomycetales > Microbacteriaceae > Microbacterium. Next base: position 366,313 of record NZ_MWLQ01000011.1, read on the forward strand.
ACGTCGAACCACCGGCGCCGGCGCACCGGGTCCTTCGCGCAGCCACGATCCCGGCACGTCGGCGTTCACCCGCCAGGGCGTACCGGCCAGCCGGTGGCGGGCGCGCGCCCGCGCGTCGGCGACACGGTCACGCGCGGCGGCGGTCGAGATCGACGGCCCGCTGTCGCGCTGCGCCACGGACACCCTGGTCAGCGTCAGCTCGATGTCCATACGGTCCAGCAGCGGCCCGGACAGCCGGCCGAGGTAGCGGCGGATCGCGGCAGGCGGACAGGTGCAGGTGCCACCCCGGATGCCGTAGTCCCCGCAGGGACACGGGTTCGTCGCGAGCACCAGCTGGAAGCGTGCCGGATACTGTGCCTGCGCACCCGCCCGGTGAATCGTGATGGAGCCGGACTCCAGTGGCTGCCGCAGCGCGTCGAGCGCGCTCGACGCGAACTCGCCGGCTTCGTCGAGGAACAGCACACCCTCGCTCGCCCGCGCGATCGCCCCGGGGCGGATGAAGCGCGTGCCGCCGCCCACCAGTGCGGCGACGCTCGCGCTGTGGTGCGGCGCCTCGAACGGCGGGGTGCGCGACAGCTCGACCACGCGGGATCCGGCGAGGCTGCGGATCGAGGCGCTCGCGAGCGCGGCGCCGTCGTCGAGTGCCGGCAGGATGCCGGGGAGCCGACGCGCGAGCATGGTCTTCCCCGCGCCGGGCGGCCCGCACATCAGCAGGTGGTGGCCGCCCGCCGCGGCCACGATGAGCGCCTCGACCGCGTCGCGCTGGCCGATCACCTCCGAAAGATCCACGGTGGACCCGGGTTCCGGCTCGTCGTCCGGCAGGGCGACGGGCTCCTCGTCGGGGACCTCGACGTCGCCGCCGTGCCACGACACCACTTGGGCGAGATTGACCGCGGCGAGCACCTCGATCCCCCCGACGAGCGCAGCCTCGGCCCCGTTGGCGTGCGGCACCACCACGCGGCGATGCCCCGCGCGTCGGGCCGCGACCACAGCGGGCAGGACCCCCGGCACCGGACGCAGCCGGCCGTCGAGGCCGAGCTCGCCGATATGCACCGCCGACGCCACCGACGACGGGTTCATCGACGATTCCGTCGCGAGCGACGCCACCGCGATCGCGACGTCGAAGCCGGAGCCCTGCTTCGGCAGGCTGGCCGGCGACAGGTTCACCGTGAGCCGCCGCCGCGGCATCGGCGTGCCGCTGTTGGCGCACGCGTTGTGCACCCGCTGCACGGCCTCGCCGAGCGCCTTGTCGGGGAGCCCGATGATCTTGAACTCCGGCGTCTGCTGCGACAGATCGGCCTCGACTTCGACGCATTCGCCCTCGGCACCGACGAGCGCGACGGCCCACGTGCGCGCGACGCTCACGGCACCTCCACGTCGACGAGGTGCTCGAGCCGAGCTGTCGCCGGCTCCGTGCCGGTCAGCCCGATCGCGTCGATGCGCAGCCGGCGCCCCTGCACCAGGTCGCGGTGCGCGCCCACCCAGGCGATCGCGAGGCGCCAGAGCCGCACGCGCTTGCGGGCATCGATCGCTTCGAACGGATGCCCGAACCCTTCGCCCCTGCGCGTCTTGACCTCGACCACGACCACCGCGGCGCGATCGGCGACCACCAGATCCAGTTCCCCCTCGCGGCACCGCCAGTTGCGATCGAGGACGGTGAAACCCTGCTGCTCGAAGTACCGCGCGGCTCGGTCTTCGCCCGCGCGGCCGAGCACGTCTTTGTCTGCCATTCCGGCATCGTCGCGCGCCAGGATACGCGCGCGGACGCGCGGCTGCGGCATCCGTTCAGAACTCGGAACGGGTCCCGGAATCGCGACGGCTGGGGAGGAGCCGGCGGCTCAGGTGTCGAGCGACAGCTCTTCGGGAAGGTGGAAGTCGCGGCGCGACAGCTCTTCGACGTTGACGTCCTTGAAGGTGAGCACGCGCACGGCCTTCACGAAGCGATCGGCACGATAGATGTCCCACACCCAGACGTCGGTCATCGAGATCTCGAAGTAGAAGTCGTGCTCGGTGTCGCGGCGCACGACGTTCACCTCGTTCGCGAGGTAGAAGCGCCGTTCCGTCTCGATCACGTACTGGAACTGCGAAACGACATCGCGGTACTCGCGGTACAGTGCGAGCTCGAGTTCGCGGTCGTAGTCTTCGAAGACCTCGTCATCCATGGTGGTTCCATCCTATGGGCGCGGACAAGCGCGGCGATCCGGGTCCGCGCGTGGCGAACGCTAGAAGAGCGTCGGTGCGTCGGCGATCGACCACGACGCGCGGTGGTGCCGGCTGATGCCGTGCGTGCGGATGGCCTCGCGGTGATCTGGGCTCGCGTACCCCTTGTTGCGCGCCCACTCGTACGCCGGCAGCTCGTCATGCAGTTCGGTCATGAGCCGGTCGCGTGCGACCTTGGCGATGACGGATGCCGCAGCCGCCGACGCGCAGTCGCGGTCGGCCTTGATGACCGGCTGGACGGTCAGCCCCCACGCGCCTGCGGGGCGGATGTAGTCGTAGTTGCCGTCGAGGATCACGATCGCGTCCTCGGGCACGACCCCGTGGGCGCGGAGATCGGCGATCGCGCGGATCGCCGCCAGACCGAGGGCGCGCATGATGCCGATCTCGTCGATCTCCTCGGAGCTCGCCCAGCCCACAGCGCTCGCCGCGACCCAGGAGGCGGCACGGGCGGCCACGTCTGCGCGTTTCGGCTCGGGGACGAGTTTCGAGTCGCGCAGCCCCTGGGGGATGCGCTTGCGCGAGCGCGGAGCATCCACAACGGCGGCGCCTACGGCCACCGGTCCGGCCAGTGCGCCCCGGCCGACCTCGTCGCACGCGATCACGAGCGTGTGCTCCCGCAGGAGACGGCGCTCGAGGGTGAGGCGAGGCTCGGCGACGGTCACTGCTCGCCGCCCTCCGGCTCCGGATCGGGAATGCCGGCGAAGACGTCGTGATGGAAGTCGAGGAGCCCGAAGCGATCGAACGGCCACGTCACCAGGAAGGCGCGCCCGACGAGGTTGTCGAGGGGCACGAAGCCCTTTCCGGGCTGGTCCGTGTTGTACCGCGAGTCCTTCGAGCGGTAGCGGTTGTCGCCGAGCACCCAGAGGCTGCCGTCGGGGACCACGATGTCGAACGCATCGCCGGATGCCGCGGACTCCCCCGCCGGGAGCTTGATGTAGGCGCTCTCGTCGATCGGCACGTCGTTCACTGTGATCTGGCCGAGGGCGTTGCAGCAGACGACGTGATCGCCGGGGAGCCCGACGATCCGCTTGACGAGGTGATCGTCACTGTCAGGAGCGGCGAGGCCGACGAGCGACAGCACCCATTCCACGCCCTCGACGATCGGTGGCCGCGCGGGCTCGGTGCTCGGCGGCAGCCAGCCGCCGGGATCTTGGAAGACCACGATGTCGCCGCGGTCGTACCCGCCGAAGTCGGGGGTGATCTCGTCGACGAGGATCCGGTCCTTGATGTGGAGGGTGTCCTCCATCGAACCGGAGGGGATGTAGAACGATCGGACGAGGAAGGTCTTCACCACGAGCGAGACCAGCACGGCGATCAGGATGATCACGATCACGTCGCGCAGGAACACGACCCAGCCCCGACGACGCGGCTGAATGGTCGCCTCAGGCTGGGGCCCGGGCGCCGGCTCGGCGGGAGCCGACTTCTCGGTCGTCATGGAGTTCCTTCGCGGATGCCGGCGGTCGCGGCGACCCGTCTTCAAGGGTCGCACATTCCGGCCCGCACGGAGAACGGACGAAGCCCCGGACGCCAGAGGGTCCGGGGCTTCGAGAAAATGCTGCAGGCAGCGGGCGTCAGCCGCGCTTCTCCTTGATCTTGGCCTTCTTGCCACGGAGGTTGCGCAGGTAGTAGAGCTTCGCGCGACGCACGTCACCGCGGGTCACGACCTCGATGTGGTCGATGACCGGGGAGTGCACCGGGAAGGTGCGCTCGACGCCGACCTGGAAGCTGATCTTGCGGACCGTGAAGGTCTCGCGAACGCCGTCGCCGGAGCGGCCGATGACGACGCCCTGGAAGACCTGGATACGCGAGCGGTTGCCCTCGGTGATGTTGACGTGCACCTTCACGGTGTCGCCGGCGTTGAAGTCGGGGATGTCGGAGCGGAGTGAAGCCGCATCGACGGCGTCGAGGATCTGCATGATCGTCTCTCTCTGCGGCCGCCACAGGTCGACCACGGGAAGGGTTGTAGAAGGATGTGAAGTGCCGCAGGCCTCCGGCGTGACGCCGTACAGCTGATTCCCCTGAGGCAGAACCGGTCAGGGCACAAACATCCATTCTGCCATGGATGCCGCACCCCGCCAAAACACGTCAGCTCGCGGGCGGCGTCTGCTTCTCGGTGATGACGATGACCTCGCGTTCCGCGGCCTCCGGCGCATCCGCCTGCGCGGGGATGTAGGCCAGCCCGTCGGACGTGCGGAGCACGATCCTCGTGGGCCGCGCCTCACTCCACAGCTGCCAGAGCTCGAGCCAGAACAGCCCGACGCCGGCGAGGATCGTCACCACCATCAGGGGCGCCCACCAGGCCTCGTCGAAGAAGCCGAGGGAGATGACCAGACCGTGCCAGACGGTGAACCCGAGGACGTCCCACCACGAGACCGCGCGGTGCGCGCGCACTGTCCCGCGCGCCCGGACCAGCAGCGTGAGGATCAGCTGCCAGACGAACACGCCGGGGATCGCGAGGAACAGCACCCAGAGGAACGCCCACCCGCCGGCATTGAAGACGGCCCATCCGACGAAGAGCCAGAGCGGCAGCAGGAAGGCCGCCGGGATGAGCCAGCCGAAGAACGCGCGACGCAGCCACATGCCTCTGATGGTACGCCGCGGAGGCGGGTGGTGGCACGCATGCGCGGGCCACGGGGCATCCTCCCAGCCCGGAGCCGCCGCGTCCGACAGAATGGACGGGGAACGAGAGGAAACTCCACATGATCGAGTTGCGCACACCTGCCGAGATCGAGGCGATGAAGCCCGCCGGGCGATTCGTCGCCGAGACGCTCGCGACGCTGCGCGACGAGACCAAGGTCGGCACGAACCTCCTGGCGATCGATCGTCGCGCGCATGAACTGATCCGCCGGGCCGGAGCCGAGTCGTGCTACATCGACTACCACCCGTCGTTCGGCGCCAGCCCGTTCGGCAAGGTCATCTGCACATCGGTGAACGACGCGGTGCTGCACGGCCTCCCCTTCGACTACGCCCTCCGCGACGGAGATCTGGTGTCGCTCGACTTCGCGGTGTCGATCGACGGCTGGGTCGCCGACTCCGCCGTCTCGTTCGTCGTGGGCACTCCGCGAGACGAGGACATCGCGCTGATCGACACGACCGAGCGGGCGCTGGAAGCCGCGATCGCGGCCGCCACGGTCGGCAACCGCATCGGCGACATCTCCGCCGCGATCGCCGCCGTCGCCCACGGCGACGGCTACTCGATCAACACCGACTTCGGCGGCCACGGCGTGGGCCGGGAGATGCACGGGGACCCGCACGTCGCCAACGACGGGAAGGCCGGGCGCGGCTATCCGCTGCGGGCGGGGCTCGTGCTCGCACTCGAGCCGTGGTTCCTTCAGACCACCGACCAGCTCGTGACCGATCCCGACGGCTGGACGCTTCGCTCGGCCGATGGCTCCCGCGGCGCCCACTCCGAGCACACTGTCGCCATCACCGAGGACGGTCCGCTCATCCTCTCGGACCGCTCGTTCCTCGGCGTCCGCTGAGCTCAGTCGGCCGGGGACGCGACAACCACCGCTGAGCGCGGCGGCAGCGTCACGAAGCCGTCGTCCGACGTGGCGGCGGCGTCGGTCGACAGCAGCAGCCGCCGCGAGCCGTCCACGGGCAGACGTGCGAGGTCGGCCGAGAAGTTCACCAGGATCTCGGTGCCGCCACGCCGCATCCGGAACCATCGCGCGCCGTCGTCGGCGGTCGCGGTGAGCGCGTGGAAGTCCGGGTCGGTGAGTTCGCGGCGTGCGCGTCGCAGCGCGAGGAGATCGCGGTAGAGCCCCAGGATGCGGGCGTGGGTGCCGGCATCCTTCTCGTCCCAGCGCAGCTTCGACCGCAGGAACGTCTCGGGATCCTGCGGGTCTGGCACGAGCGACTCGTCCCAGCCCATCCGTGCGAACTCGGCCTTGCGCCCGCGCGCGGTCGCTGCGCCCAGCTCTGATTCGGGGTGCGACGTGAAGAACTGCCACGGCGTGGACGCCGCCCACTCCTCGCCCATGAACAGCATCGGCGTGAACGGTGAGAGCACGGTCAGCACGGCGGCGATCGCGATGCCGCCCTCGTCGAGGGTCTGCGACAAGCGGTCGCCCGCCGCCCGGTTGCCGATCTGATCGTGATCCTGCGAGAAGGTCACGAGCCGCCAGACGGGGATGCGCGGATCGATGGGATGCCCATGCGCGCGACCGCGGAACGACGACCACGTCCCGTCGTGGAAGAAGCCGCGGGTGGAGGCCTTCGCGAGCGAGGCGAGCGAGGCGAAGTCGGCGTAGTACCCGGTGGTCTCCCCCGTGAGCGCGACATGCAGAGCGTGGTGATAGTCGTCGTTCCACTGCGCGGTGAGCCCGTAGCCGCCGGCCTCACGCGCCGAGATGAGCCGGGCGTCGTTGAGATCCGACTCCGCGATGAGGGTGAGCGGCCGGCCGAGGTGCGTGCTGAGCGCATCGACGGACTCCGCCAGCTCCTGCAGGATGTGCACCGGCCCGCTGTCCTTCAGCGCATGGACGGCATCGAGCCGCAGCCCGTCGACGTGGTAGTCGCGCAGCCACATCTGGGCGTTCTCGACGATGTAACGCCGCACTTCGGACTCGTCGAGGTCCACCGAGGAGCCCCAGGCGTTCGAATCGGCGTCGCGGAGGTACGGTCCGAACTCGGGCAGGTAGTTTCCGCTCGGGCCGAGGTGGTTGTAGACGACGTCCTGGATCACGCCGAGCCCCACCGCATGACAGGCGTCGACGAAGCGCTGATACGCCGCCGGGCCGCCGTACGGCTCGTGCACGGCGTACCAGAGCACGCCGTCGTAGCCCCAGTTGTGGACGCCGTTGAAGGCGTTGACCGGCAGCAGCTCGACGAAGTCGATGCCGAGGTCGACCAGGTGCCCGAGGCGCCGGGCGGCGGCATCCAATGTTCCCTCGGGGGTGAAGGTGCCGATGTGAAGCTCGTAGACGACCCCGCCGGCGAGCTGCCGCCCCGTCCAAGAGGAGTCGGACCACTCGTGGGCCGCGGCGTCGAAGACGGCGCTGAGTCCGTGCACCCCGCGCGGCTGACGCCGTGACCGCGGATCGGGTCGCGCGACGACGGCGTCGTCGATGACGAAGCCGTACTCCTCACCGCCGGCCAGCTCGAGCCGGCCGCGCCACCAGCCGCCGTCCTCGCGGGTCATCGGGGCGTCTTCGCCGCGCGCTGGTGCGCGCAGCGCGACCTTCGATGCCCGAGGCGCCCAGACCTCGGGGATCACGACGGCTCACCCGCGACGAGCAGCGCGACCGGATAGACGTCGAGCAGCTCCGCCAGCGCGATGTGACCGGTGAACTCCCGACCGGTGAGGACGTCGACGGTCGGCCCCTCGTGGCGCAGCAGGGTCGTGTCGCCCCACGGCGATCCGGTGAGCTCGCCTCGCCGCGCCAGTGCGACGGGGAGGCGCGTCGCCACCGCCACGGCGCCGCCGCGATCGACCGCGATCGCGTGCTCCGCCGCCGCTCCGACCACCGTCATGGGCGTGTAGCGCGTGAACAGCTCGGGGCGATCGCGACGGAGCCGCAGCGCGCGCGACGTCATGAGCAGCTTCGCGGCGCCGGTCCGATCGACGATCGGGTGCTCGCCGGCGTCGATCCGCTCGAGCAGACGCCGCCGCTCCTCGAAGTCGACGGGACGGCGATTGTCGGGATCGACCAGGCTCTGCTCCCACAGCTCGCTCCCCTGGTACACGTCGGGAACGCCGGGCCCGGTCAGCTGCAGCAGCTTCGCCGCCAGGGCATTCGACCATCCGGCGCCCTCGATCTCCGCGACGAACGACTCGAGCCGCGCCGCCACCGCGGGATCGTCGAAGGCCGCGTCCACCGCCGCGTGCAAGCGACGCTCGAACGCCGCATCCGGCTCCAGCCAGGTCGTCGCCTCGCCCGCCTCGCGGGCGGCCTTCTCGGCATACGCATGCAGGCGCTCGCGAGACGCGGGCCACGCACCGACGAGGGCCTGCCAGAGCAGGGCGTCGAAGGGTCCGTGGCCGGTGGAGGCGGCATCCGTCAGCTCGTACAGCACCTCGCCCCATCGCTCGGGGATCTCGGACAGCACCGCCAGCCGGGCCCGCACGTCTTCGCCTCGCTTCGTGTCGTGGGTAGACAGCGTGGTCATGGCGTGCGGCCAGGCCGCGTGCCGCGCGGCCTGGGCGGCGTGGAACCCGTCGACCGAGAGTGCGAACACCGACGGATCGGCGCCCACCTCGGTGAGCGTGCCCAGCCGCGTCGCCCGGTAGAAGGCGGTGTCCTCGACGCCCTTCGCCATCACCATGCCGCTCGTCTGCTGGAAGCGGAGGGCGGCGGGATGCCCGGGGTCGGCGAGTGCGGTCAGCACACCGTCGAGCGCTCCCCCGAGGTCGGGACGGTGGGCGCGGACCTCAGCCGCCGCGCGGTCGAGGTGCTCACGTCCGGCAGGCAGATAGGACCGGTACACCGGGAAGCGCGCGAGCAGCTCGACGACCGCGTCCTCGGTCGCGGCGTCGTCGGGCGCGCCGAGGTCGCGGGTGAGCCGGCGCACCTCCGAGCGCAGGATCCCCTCACCGATCGCTCGTTTCGTGCCCGCGATGACCTCGGGCCACGGCCGCGTCGAGGGAAGGCCGGAGCGTTCGCGCAGCCGGGCATCGAGCACGTCGAGCTCCGCCCCGCCATCGGGATCGATCAGCACGCGGTCGATGGCGGCCAGAACCTCGTAGCCGGTCGTGCCGTCGGCCGCGAAGAACTGGGGCAGGTTCTCACCGTGCTCGAGGATCTTCTCGACCACGACGTACGCGCTCCCGGTCAGCGCATCCAGGCGCTCGAGGTACTCCACCGGAGCCTGCAGTCCGTCGGGGTGATCCACCCGCAGGCCGTCCACGATGCCGTCGGCGAACCAGCGGCCGATCTCGCCGTGGCTCGCCTCGAACACCACCGGGTCTTCCACGCGCACGGCCGCGAGACTCGAGACGCCGAAGAACCGGCGGTAGTTCAGGTCGTACGCCTCCCGCCGCCACGACATCAGCTCGTAGTGCTGCCGCGCATGCACGGCGAGGACATCCTCGTGCTCCGACGGTGCGCTCCCGGGCGCGAGCGGGAACCGGTGCTCGTAATACCGGAGTTCACCACTGTCGACGCGCAGTGCGCCGGTCGTCGCCGCCTGCTCGATGTCTTCGCCGAGGACCGGCAACCGTACCTTGCCGCCGCCGAAGTCCCAGTCGATGTCGAACGCCGCAGCCCAGCGGGAACCCCGCCCATGGGTCAGCAGATCCCACCACCACGGGTTCTCGTCGGCGCGTGCGACACCGACGTGGTTCGGGACGATATCGACCAGGATGCCGAGCCCTGCGTCGTGGAAGCCACGGGAGGCGCGCTCGAGCGCCGCCTTACCGCCACGAGCCGGGTCCACAGAGGTCGGATCCACGACGTCGTAGCCGTGGTCGGAGCCCGCGGCCGCGGTCAAGAGGGGCGAGAGATACACCCAGTCCACCCCGAGGGAGCTCAGGTAGCCGCGCAGCGCGACGGCGTCGTCGAGGGTGAAGGACGGGCGGATCTGCAGACGGTACGTGGAGGCGGGACGCGTGCCGGGCATGCCTGTTCCCCCTCAGTGACGCAGCTCTGCGCGCGGTGCGGCGCCTGGCACCTCGTCGATTCCGACGGGGTTCGCGGCCGCGAGCGACGCGGCGACGGAGTGGTCGACCGGCGTTTCGGGAAGCTCGTGTTCGCGCAGCACCATCAGGGAGCGGCCCGGCACCGACAGCGTCGAACCGGGCTCGATCGGGTCGCTGTCGGCATGGACCCCCGCGGTGTCGACGATGACGTCCCACTCCGGACTGAACTCCACGGCCGGGATGAGGAAGTCCACCGTACCTTCACCTGCATTGAACAGCACGATGAAGTGGGCGTCCGAGATCGGCTCGCCCCGGCGGTCGCGCTCACGGATGCCGTCCCCGTTGAGGAACACGGCGACGGCACGTCCGAATCCGGAGTCCCAGTCCTCCGGCTGCATCTGCGATCCGTCCGGACGCGCCCACCCGATGTCGGGGATCGGCGCACCCTCTTCGCGGCGCACGGGTCGGCCGTCGAAGAAGCGCCGGCGACGGAAGGTCGGGTGCTCGCGGCGCAGCCGCGCCAGGGCTGCGGTGAACTCCAGGAGCGGCTGATCCGGTGCCGACCAGTCGACCCAGGTGACCTCGTTGTCCTGCGCGTAGCCGTTGTTGTTCCCACCCTGGGTGCGGCCGAGCTCGTCACCATGCAGCAGCATCGGGACACCCTGCGACAGCAGCAGCGTGGCGATGAAGTTGCGCTGCTGGCGGGCGCGCAGCGCCAGCACGTCAGGATCGTCGGTCGGTCCTTCGACGCCGGCGTTCCACGAGCGGTTGTCGTCGGCACCGTCCCTGTTGTCCTCGCCGTTGGCCTCGTTGTGCTTCTCGTTGTACGACACGAGATCACGCAGCGTGAAGCCGTCATGAGCGGTGACGAAGTTGATGGATGCCACGGGCCTGCGACCCGAGTGCTCGTAGAGGTCCGCCGAGCCCGTGAGCCGGGACGCGAACTCGCCGAGGGTCGCAGGTTCGCCGCGCCAGAAGTCGCGCACCGTGTCGCGGTACTGACCGTTCCACTCCGTCCACTGGGGCGGGAAGTTGCCGACCTGGTAGCCGCCCGGCCCCACATCCCAGGGCTCTGCGATCAGCTTCACCTGCGAGACCACCGGGTCCTGCTGCACCAGCTCGAAGAAGGCGGCAAGGCGGTCGACCTCGTAGAACTCGCGCGCGAGCGTCGACGCCAGATCGAAGCGGAAGCCGTCTACGTGCATCTCGAGCACCCAGTACCGCAGCGAATCCATGATGAGCTGCAGCGTGTGCGGGTTGCCGACGTTCAGGCTGTTGCCGGTGCCCGTGTAGTCGGTGTAGTAGCGCTTGTCGTCATCCTCGAGCCGGTAGTACGCCTCGTTGTCGATGCCCCGCATCGACAGTGTCGGACCGAGATGGCTGCCCTCGGCGGTGTGGTTGTAGACCACGTCGAGGATCACCTCGATGCCGGCCGCGTGCAGGGTCTTGACCATCGCCTTGAACTCCTGCACCTGCTGGCCGCGCTGCCCGCTGGAGGAGTAGGTGTTCTGCGGGGCGAGGAAGGCGACGGTGTTGTAGCCCCAGTAGTTCGCGAGGCCCTTCTCCTCGAGGCCCGAGTCGTTGACGAACTGGTGCACCGGCATGAGCTCGATCGCCGTCACGCCCAGCTTCTCGAGATGCTCGATGATCGCCGGGTGCGCGATCGCGCTGTAGGTGCCGCGAATCTCTTCCGGGATGGCGGGGTGCAGCTTCGTCAGGCCTCGCACGTGGGCCTCGTAGATGAAGGATTCCGCGTACGGCGTCTTGGGCTGGCGGTCGCCGCTCCAGTCGAAGTACGGGTTCACGACGACACCCATCATCTGGTGGGACGCGGAGTCCTCGTCATTGCGCGAGTCGGGCTCTCCGAAGTTGTAGCCGAACACCGGCTGACCCCACTGCACCTGTCCCTCCACGGCCTTCGCGTACGGGTCGAGCACCAGTTTGCTCGCGTTGAACCGCTTGCCGCCGGCGGGGTCGTACTCGCCGTGGACCCGATATCCGTAGCGCTGCCCCGGCTGGATCGTCGGCAGGTAACCGTGGTGGACGAACGCGTCGACATCGACGAGATCCACGCGTGTCTCGGTGCCGTCGTCGTCGAAGAGGCAGAGCTCCACGCGCTCGGCGCCCTCGCTGAACAGCGCGAAGTTGGTGCCGCTGCCATCGAACGTCGCCCCCAACGGGTACGGGGAACCTGGCCAGACCTGCATGCGACCTCCATTCGGCGGGGCCTTCACCCTAGCGGGCGTGAGCGAACGGCGGCGCGGGGTGGCGCTTGCCGCACCGGGACGATATGCGCTCGGCTCCCCCGGTTCTCACACCGCGGCGCGGGGGCCTGTGAGAGAAAAGTTCGCTCGGGGTAACGGCGGGTGGTCGGGGGGTGAAACACCACGCTCGTAGCGTCGCCGTCACCGAGACCTTCCCCCCTGAGGAGGAGCCATGGCCCACCGGGACCCCGTCGACAGCCGGAAACATGACGCTGACGCTGCCGCAACATCAGCCGCGTACGGTGACGACATGAGCGAGATGCCCGCCCTCGGCACCCATGTGGTGGTCGTCGGCGCGGGCATGGTCGCGCATCGTTTCGTCGAGAGCCTGCTGAGCCGGGCCGGCGAGCAGTGGCGCATCACGCTGATAGGCGAGGAAGAGCGTCACCCCTATGACCGCGTGGGGTTGACCGGATTCTTCGCCGGAGCATCCGCCGAGGATCTCGAGCTCGAGCGCGCGATCCTCGAAGACAGCCGCGTGCGATTCGTGCGAGGCGACGCCGTCACCCGTATCGATCGCTCGGCGCGCCGCGTGACGATGCGCAGCGGCACGAGCGCCGCGTATGACCGGCTCGTCCTCGCGACCGGCTCCTATGCCGCCCGCCTCGCCGTGGACGGCTTCGGCCTCGAAGGCTGCTTCGTCTACCGCACCCTGGACGACGTCGAGAAGCTCGAGGAGTTCGTGCAGCGACGTTCGGCCGAGCTCGGTCGCCCGCTCGTCGGCACGGTGATCGGCGGTGGCCTGCTCGGCCTCGAGGCAGCGGGCGCGCTCCAGGGGCTCGACGTCGCCTGCACGGTGGTGCAGTCCTCCGACCGGCTGATGTCGGCGCAGCTGGATCTTCCGGCGGGCAACGCGCTGCGGCGCCTCATCGAGTCCCGCGGCATCGCGGTCAAGACCGAGACGGTCACCACGCGCCTGGACCCTGATCGATCGGGGCAGGTGACCGGCCTCGAGTTCCGCGACGGCTCTTATGAACGGACCGACGTGGTGGTCTTCACGGTGGGCGTGCGGCCGCGCGACGAGCTCGCCCGCGCGGCGGGCCTGGATGTGCACGACCGCGGCGGCGTGCTGATCGACGGCGGCTGCCAGACCTCCGACCCACGGGTGCTCGCGATCGGCGAGGTCGCCAACTTCGACGGGATGTGCGTGGGCCTGGTGGCCCCCGGCTACGCGATGGCGGAGGTCGCCGCGACGCGGCTGCTCGGCGGCGAGGCAACCTTCCCCGGGTACGACCTGTCGACGAAGCTCAAGCTCTCCGGGGTCGACGTGGCGAGCTTCGGCGATGCCTTCGCCGAGACCCCGGGCGCGCTCGACGTCACGTACGCCGACCCGGTGGCCGGCGTCTACAAGAAGCTCGTGCTGTCGGACGACGCGAAGACCCTGCTCGGCGGCATCCTCGTCGGCGACGCCTCGGCCTACGGCTCGCTGCGTCCCCTCGTCGGCGGCGCGCTCGGCGGCGACCCGGCAGCGTACCTCATGCCCGAGGGCGGCGTCGCGGCCCCGACCGGTGATCTGCCCGACGAGGCGCTGGTGTGCTCGTGCAACAGCGTCACCGCCGGGCGGATCCGCGGTGCTGTCCATGACGAGGGCTGCACCGATGTCGCCGGCATCAAGGCGTGCACCAAGGCGGGAGCCGCCTGCGGCTCGTGCGTGATGATGATCAAGAAGATCGTCGGCACCGAGCTCGCCAAGACCGGCGCGGCGCTCAGCAACGCCATCTGCGAGCACTTCGATCTGTCGCGCCGCCAGCTGTTCGACGCGGTCCGCGTGTCGGGGCTGACCACCTTCAGCGCCGTGATCGAGCGGTTCGGCACCGGCCGCGGCTGCGACATCTGCAAGCCCGCGCTGGCGAGCATCCTCTCGACGCTGGTGCGCGGACACGTCCTCGACGGCGAGAACGCGACACTGCAGGACACCAACGACCACGTGATGGCCAACTTGCAGAAGGACGGCAGCTACTCGGTGGTCCCCCGCATCCCGGGTGGAGAGATCACGCCCGAGGGACTCGTCGTGATCGGCAAGGTGGCGCAGGACTTCGGGCTGTACACCAAGATCACCGGCGGGCAGCGGATCGACATGTTCGGCGCGCGCCTCGAGCAGCTGCCCGACATCTGGCAGCGCTTGGTCGAGGCGGGCTTCGAGTCCGGGCACGCCTACGGCAAGTCGCTGCGCACCGTGAAGTCGTGCGTCGGATCCACGTGGTGCCGGTACGGCGTGCAGGACTCCGTCGGCATGGCCGTGCAGCTCGAGCTGCGCTACCGGGGACTGCGTTCCCCGCACAAGATCAAGCTCGGCGTCTCGGGCTGTGCCCGCGAGTGCGCCGAGGCGCGCGGCAAGGATGTCGGAGTCATCGCGACCGAGGCGGGCTGGAACATGTACGTCGGTGGCAACGGCGGCTTCACGCCCCGCCACGCGGTGCTGCTGGCCGAGGGGCTCAGCGACGAAGAGCTGCTCACCGCGATCGACCGCTTCCTGATGTACTACATCTTCACCGCCGACCGCCTGCAGCGGACGGCGCCCTGGTTCGAGGACCTCGAGGGCGGCATCGAGGGCCTCCGAGCCGTGATCTTCGACGACAGTCTGGGCATCTGCGCCGACCTCGATGCCGCCATGGCCGCGCACGTGGACTCCTACGAGGACGAGTGGAAGGCCACGCTCGAGGATCCCGAGAAGCTGCGTCGCTTCGCGTCCTTCGTGAACGCGCCGACCACCCCCGACCCCTCGCTCGCCTACACGGCAGAGCGCGGACAGCCCCGACCCGCGACCGAGGATGAGCGCACCGATTCGCGCGTGCTCATCGCCGGAACGACCCTGGAGGTGCGCCGATGACCCTCGTCGACCCGCAGACGGCCGAGTACACCGCTCCCGACGGCTGGGTGCGTGTGTGCGACCTCGACGACCTCGAGGTGGAGCGCGGCCGGGCCGCCCTCTTGGGCGGCACCCAGATCGCCTTGTTCCTGCTCCACGGACCGGACGGGTCGGGCGGCCGCGTACACGCGGTCTCGAACCTCGACCCCTACAGTCACGCCCACGTCATCTCGCGCGGCATCGTCGGAACACGGCAGGACGTCCCGACGGTGGCGTCCCCCATGTACAAGCAGGTCTTCGATCTGCGGACGGGCGTGTGCCTCGACACGCAGGGCAAGGAACCCCTGAGCCTGCACGTCTGGCCCGTCGCGGTGGACGACGGACACGTGCTGGTCCGCTGGGAGGGAGAGGGATGACCGGGCGGGAGAAGAACACGGTCGGCCGCGTCGACCTGATCGGCGGCGGTCCGGGTCCGATCGACCTGCTCACCCTGCGGGCGTGGCGTCTGCTGCAGCGCGCTGAGGTCGTCGTGATGGACCGGCTGGGTCCGACCGACATCCGCGACCACGTGGGGCCTGGCGTCGAGGTCATCGACGTCGGCAAGCACCCCGGGCACCATCCCGTGCCGCAGGAGGCGATCAACGACCTCCTCGTCGCCCGCGCCCTGGACGGCAAGCGTGTGGTGCGCCTCAAAGGCGGCGATCCGTTCGTCTTCGGCCGCGGCGGCGAAGAGGTCGCCGCCTGTCTGGCTGCGGGCATCCCCGTCGACGTGGTGCCCGGCATCTCGAGCGCCATCGCGGTGCCGCAGGCTGCCGGCATCCCGGTCACCCATCGCGGTGTCGCAGGCGCCGTCCACATCGTCAACGGTCCATCCGAGGTCACCGACGCCACGCTCGCCGCGCTCCGCGACGACAGCGTGACCACCGTGATCCTGATGGGCGTCGGCGCACTGCCGCGCATCGTCTCCGACGCACTGCACGCCGGCGTACCGGCCGACCGCCCGGTCGCGATCGTCGAGCGCGGACACCATCGCGATCAGCGGACGACGCGCAGTACGCTGGGCACGGTGGTGGTGGATGCCGGCCGTGCCGGTGTCCGGAACCCCGCCGTCATCGTCGTGGGCGACGTCGCCCGTGCCGGGCTGCTGCAGCCCGAACACCAGCTGGCAGGTGACACCGTCCTTTGAGCTCCACCACCCGTCCCGCCCTCTCGGCCGCACTCGAAGGCTGCACGATCGTCATCGCCGTCGACCGTCGGTCGTCGGAGCTCGCCGCTGCCCTCGAACGCCACGGCGCGCAGGTCCGTCACGCGCCGGCGCTGACGATCGTCCCCCACATCGACGACGACGCCCTGATCGCTGCGACGCGAGAGCTCATCGCGCGTCAGCCCGACGTGGTGGTCGCGACGACCGGCGTCGGATTCCGGGGCTGGATGGAGGCGGCCGACGAGGCTGGCCTGCTGGACGACCTGCACGCGGCGCTCACGCGCGCGCAGATCGTCGCTCGCGGCCCCAAGGCCCGTGGCGCGATCCAGCAGGCGGGACTCACGGCCGACTGGGTCGCGGAGTCCGAGACATCCGTCGAGCTCGGCGAGTTCCTCCTCGCCGAGGGAGTCGCCGGCAGGCGCGTCGCCGTGCAGCACCACGGCTCCGGAGCCGACGGGCTCGACGAGCTGTTCACGCGTGCCGGCGCTGACGTGGTGAGCCTCACCGTGTATCGCTGGGGCCCGCCGCCGGATCCCGCGGCCGTCTCCCGCTCGGTCATCGCATCTGCGGCCGGCGAGGTCGACGCCGTGCTGTTCACCTCCGCACCCGGCGCCGCCGAATGGGTCACCGCGGCTCGCCACGAAGGCGCGCTCGAGGCGATCGTCGAGCGCGAGACCGAGCGACGCGTGCTCATGGCCGCGGTCGGTCCGATCACGGCAGGTCCGCTGCAGGAGGCGGGGCTGCACCCGCTGATCGCCGAGCGCGGACGCCTCGGCTCTCTCGTCCGGGCGGTGGTGACGCACTTCGGCGGCGGGGGCGCGGCATCCCTCCCGACATCCGCGGGCCGGCTCGAGCTGCGCAGCGGCGGGATCGTGCTGGACGGTCGCCACATCGCGCTCTCACGAAGCGCCACCGACATCGTCACGACCCTGTTCGACGCACAGGGCGGCGTCGTCTCACGGCCGCGTCTGCAGGCGGCGCTCCCCCGGTCCGGAGAGAACACCCACGCGGTCGAGATGGCCGTCGCACGCCTGCGTGAAGCACTGGGGGTCCCCGACCTCGTGAAGACGGTCGTCAAGCGGGGCTACCGGCTCAACGTGGTCGACCCCGTCTGAACCGCGTCAGGGCGCGGACTCGGGTTCGGGCTCCCGCAGCAGGTCGGGACGGTGCGCCCGGGTGCGCTCCAGGCTCTGCTCGCGCCGCCACGCGGCGATCGCCCCGTGGTTGCCGCTGAGCAGGACCGGAGGCACCTCCAGGCCGCGCCATTCGGAGGGCTTGGTATAGCTCGGGTACTCGAGCATGCCCAGCTCGTGCGACTCCTCCACGAGACTCTCCGGGTTTCCGACGACGCCGGGGATGAGGCGGGACACCGCTTCGATGACCGCCATCGCAGCCACCTCGCCGCCGTTGAGCACGTAGTCCCCCAAGCTGACGAGCCGCACCCGGCCGCGCGCGGCGTAGTGGTCGACGACCCGCTGGTCGATGCCCTCGTAGCGTCCGCACGCGAACACGAGGTGCTTCTCCTCGGCCAGCTCCCGCGCCATCGGCTGCGAGAACAGCTCCCCGGCGGGCGAAGGCACCAGCAGCACGGCGTCGTCGCTCAACAGCGCGTCGAGCGCCTCGCCCCAGGGCTCCGGCTTCATGACCATCCCGGCGCCGCCGCCGTACGGGGTGTCGTCGACGGTGCGGTGACGGTCGTGCGTCCAGTCGCGGAGGTCGTGGACGTGCATGTCGAGGATGCCGCGGTCACGGGCCTTGCCGATCAGCGAGACGCCGAGCACGTCGAAGAACGTCGGAAAGATCGTGACGATGTCGACGCGCATGCCTCCGAGTCTAGGAGCCCCCCGTGTTTCCGATGTGTGTCGGTACGTCCA
Organism: Microbacterium sp. B35-30; assembly: GCF_010634855.1. GTDB lineage: Bacteria > Actinomycetota > Actinomycetes > Actinomycetales > Microbacteriaceae > Microbacterium. The sequence continues at coordinate 384,263 of NZ_MWLQ01000011.1, forward strand.
CCATGGCGGCCGGGAGCCGGTGACGCAGAAGTGATCGAGAAGTAACCGCGCGGGCTGCCGGGCCGAAACACCGTGTTCCTAGCGTGGAGACACACTCACTCACGTGTCTGCTCACCTCAGGGAGGCGCCATGACCACGACCGATTCGCCGTCGTTGACGGATACCGCTGCTTCGCCCCGCACCACCTCGCCGGCCGACGCGCCGGTCGTCCTCAACCACCGCTCGGGCCGCTGGATCGACGGGTGGAACGCCGAGAACGCGACGTTCTGGCTCGGGGAGGGTCGTGCGATCGCGCGGCGCAACCTCGGCTGGTCGATCTTCGCGGAGTTCCTCGGCTTCATCATCTGGCAGCTGTGGAGCATCGTCGTCGTGATGCTCCCGGCCGCCGGCTTCCAGCTGACCAGCTCGGAGTCGTTCTGGCTCATCTCGCTCCCGAGCCTCGTCGGCGCGACCCTGCGCTTCCCGTACACGTTCATGGTCGCGATCTTCGGCGGTCGCAACTGGACGATCGTCTCGGCGGGGCTGCTCCTGATTCCCGCGGTGCTGCTCGGCATCGTCGTCTCGAACCCGGAGACGCCGTTCGGCGTGCTGCTGCTCGTCGCCGCACTCGGTGGCGTCGGCGGCGGAAACTTCGCCAGCTCGATGGCGAACATCACCTACTTCTTCCCGCAGAAGGAGAAGGGCTGGGCACTCGGCCTCAACGCCGCCGGTGGCAACCTGGGCACCTCGGTCGCCCAGTTCGCCGTCCCGATCGCCGTCACGATCGGCGCCGGTGCGACGCTCAACATCGCACTCGCCGGATGGATGTGGATCCCGCTGATCCTGCTCGCGATGTTCGGCGCGTGGCGCTACATGGACAACCTGTCGTCCGCGAAGGCCGACTTCGGCAGCTCGGCGGCGGCCCTTCGCGAACCGCACCTGTGGATCATGGCTGTGCTCTACATCGGCACCTTCGGCTCATTCATCGGCTTCGCCAGCGTGTTCCCGAAACTCATCGCCGACCAGTTCCCGGAGTTCTCGACGATCCAGGTCGGGCAGGCGGCCGTCTCACTGGCGTTCCTCGGGGCACTCGTCGGCTCGCTCGCCCGCCCGTACGGCGGCCGTCTGGCCGATCGCTTCGGAGGCGCGCGGGTCACCGTCGGGGCCTTCGCGGTGATGGCGCTCGGCGCACTCGCCCTGGTCTGGACACTGCCCATGCAGAACTTCGCGGTGTTCCTGGCGTGCTTCCTGGTGCTCTTCGCCGCGACCGGAATGGGGAACGGCTCCACCTACCGCATGATCCCCAGCATCTTCGCAGGCCGCGCGCTCGCCCGCGGCTTCGCGCCGGGCACACCGGATGCCGCCAAGATGCAGCGCAAGTCGGCTGCGGCTCTCGGCCTCATCTCGGCGATCGGCGCGTACGGCGGCTTCCTGGTGCCGCAGGTGCTGAACGCGTCGCAGCTGGCGACCGGCGGATACTCGGCGGCGTTCGTGGGCTTCGTCGCCGTCTACGTCGGGCTGCTCCTCCTGACGTTCTTCGTCTACGTTCTTCCGCGACCGTCGCTGGCGAAGCAGCGCATCTGACCGCACGTCTTCGCCGGAAGAGCGGATGCCTCGACTCGAGGCATCCGCTCTTCCGTGTGTGCAGGGGAATCGGGCAGCCGTTTCCCGCACGATCGCTGGACCGGGGCGTTTGACGTGGGGAGCATCCGCTTCTCTTCGCGCCCTCGCGACCCGATGGACCTCCTGTCGACCTCCCGGGCGTGAGCGTGTCGCACTTTCGTGCGCAAGGACCACCTCTTGCGACCGAGATCGGGACACGCACACGGAACAACGGGACATGCAGGGCAGCGCGACGAACCTGGGGTCAGTACACGTCGCGGACGTAGCGCTCCTCGGCGGCGAGGGCGCGCGTGTACTCCGCCGCGGCCTCTTCCGAGAGCTTGCCGTGCTGCTGCGCGATGGCGACGAGGGTCGCGTCGACGTCCTTGGCCATGCGGGTCGCGTCGCCGCACACGTAGACGTGAGCGCCCTCCTCGAGCCAGCGCCACAGGCGGGCGCCGTGCTCGATCATGCGGTCCTGGACGTAGATCTTCTGCCGCTGGTCGCGCGAGAAGGCGAGGTCGAGGCGCGTGAGGAAGCCGTCCTGACGCATCTCCTCGAGCTCCTCGCGATAGTAGAAGTCGGTCGCAGCGTGCTGCTCGCCGAAGAAGAGCCAGTTGCGGCCGGTGTGCCCGTCTGCGCGGCGGTCGTGCAGGAACCCGCGGAACGGCGCGATACCGGTGCCCGGGCCGATCATGATCATCGGCGTGTCGCCGGCCGCGGGCGGCCGGAAGGCGGGCGATCGCTGCAGGTAGACGGGCGCCGAGGCCGCATCGCCGTCGGCGAGGAACGTCGAGCAGACGCCGCCACGAGCGCGCCCCGACTCCGTCTCGAAGCGCACGACCGAGACCGTCAGCTCGACGGTGTCGGGGTTGCTCTTCGGGCTCGACGAGATCGAGTACTGCCGCGGCTGCAGGCGCTTCAGCACGCCGACCCAGTCCGCGGCGGTGGCCGTCACCGGGAAGTCGCGCGCGAGGTCGACCGCCTGCTGGCTCCACAGGAACTGTTCGAGGCGGCCCTTGTTCTCGCGCCGGAGCAGCGCCGACAGCGTGCCGTCGCCGCTGCGCTCCGCGATGAACCTGACCAGGTCGAGCGGGGTCTTGGTGATGTCGAGCCGATTGCGGAGAGCATCGACGAACGTGCGCTCCTGGCCGTCGAGCTCCACGATCGTGTGCGGCGCGATCCCGGTGGCCTCGAGCCACTCCGCGACGACGCCGGGCGAATTGGCGCAGACGACGCCGAGCGAGTCGCCGGCCTCGTACTGCGCGCCGGTGTCGGAGAGATCGAAGGCGATCCGCCGCACTTCCTTCTGGGAGCCCGGTCCGCTGAGCAGGTCGTTGCGCACGAGCGACGCACCCACCGGGTTCGAGCGGCTGAAGAACCGGCGGGCGGGCGGCGCCGGCAAGCCGACGGCTGCTCCCCCATGACCTGCGCCGAGCGCCGAGGCATCAGGACCCTCTGCCACCAGCGTCTCGAGGATCTGAGCGAGCCACGCCGCGCGCGGCTCCTCGGCATCCGGCTCGAGGTCGACGCGCTCGAGGAGCGCCGTCGCGCCGAGCTCGCCGAGCCGCGCATCGAGCCGTCGACCATGGCCGCAGAAGTCGTCGTAGCTCGAGTCGCCCAGCGCAAGGACGGCGTAGCGCAGCCCCGACAGTTCGGGGGCGCCATCGGCCTTCAGCTCGTGCCACAGCGACGCCGCGTTGTCGGGCGGACCTCCGTCGCCGAACGTCGACGTGACGACCAGCAGCCGGCGGACGGCGGTCAGGTCCGACGCGCGCAGCTCCGCCATGCTGCGGGCACGCGCCGGGATGCCACGGGCACCGAGTGCCGCGGTCGCCGCCGTCGCGAACTCCTCGGCATTGCCGGTCTGCGACCCCCACAGCACCACGACCTCGTCCTGGGCCGCGGCCGCCGGCATCCCGCCCCCGACCGTGGTGCGCGAGAAGGCGCCGGCGAGCACGCCGTCGAACCAGGCGCGCGCACGCGCGCCGAGGGGCGCCTCTGCCGGAAGCACCGGCACCTCGCCCGGCGCGAGCACCGCCGAGCGCACGGTCGAGAGGAAGCCCGCCAGGTACGCGCCCTCGAGGTCGCTGAGCGCCGGCGGCGTGACGTCGACGCCGGCGGCGGCCAGCGCCTCGTCGGCCGAACCGGTCGCCGCGCCGCCCGGCGGCGGCCCCACGCGCCGCAGCGTCACGGCCGCGAACTTGAACTCCGGCTGGGCCGACAGCGGGTCCACGGCGTCATTGGTCACCGCGTTGACCGTCACGTACTCGCCGTGCTCGTCGTTCCAGTGGAACGGCGCGAACAGACCCCCGGGCTGCACCCGGTCGGTCAGCACCGCCGGCACGACGAAGCGGCCGCGGCGCGAGGCGACCTCGACGAGGTCGCCCTCGGCGATCCCTTGGCGCTCAGCGTCCACGGGGTGCACCTCGACGAAAGGACCGGGGTGCAGCTTTGAGAGCTTCGCGACCCGGCCGGTCTTCGTCAGCGTGTGCCAGTGGTGCGGCAGTCGCCCGGTGTTGAGCACCCAGGGGTAGTCGTCGTCGGGCAGCTCCGCGGGGGGCAGGTGCGGGCGCGCGAGGAACTGCGCCCGTCGCGACGGCGTCGCGAACGCGAGGCGCGGCACCGTCCCGTCGTCCTCGACGTGCAGCGTCTGGCTCACCCCGTCGTTGAGGTAGCGGATCGGATGCCGCGTCCCGGCGTCGTCCGGCGGCGCGGGCCATTGCACCGGTGTCTCGCGCAGCCGCTCGTACGTGACGCCGCGCAGGTCCCATCCGGTCTGCGGGTTCCAGAAACGGCGGATCTCGTCGAACACCTCGTCGCTGGAGGCGAAGTCGAAGCCGGGGAACCCCATCGCGCGTGCCACCTGGCAGATGATCAGCCAGTCGGGCTGTGCCTCGCCCGGGGCGGGAAGCACGTCACGGACGAGCGTGAGCGTGCGGTCGCTGTTGACGGTCACTCCGTCCGCCTCCACCCACAGCGTGGCGGGCAGCAGGATGTCGGCGTACGCGGTGGTGGCGGTCTCGGTGTAGACGTCCTGGGCGATCACGAGCTCGGCGCTCTCGAGTGCCTCGATCACCGTCTTGCGGTTCGCGACCGAGGCGACCGGATTGCTGCAGATGATCCACACCGCTTTGATCTCGCCGTCGGCGGCGCGGCGGAACATGTCGATGGTGCCGGCGCCGGACTCGCCACGGATGGACCCAGGCTCGAGTCCCCAGACCTCTTCGACGAAGGCGCGGTCCGGCGCGCTGAACACCGCGCGCTGCCCCGGAAGCCCAGGCCCCATGTAGCCCATCTCGCGCCCGCCCATCGCGTTCGGCTGGCCGGTGAGCGAGAACGGCCCGCTTCCCGGCCGGCAGATGGCACCCGTGGCGAGGTGGAGGTTGCAGATGGCGTTGGTCGACCACGTGCCGTGGGTGGACTGGTTCAGTCCCATCGTCCACAGCGTCATCCACTCGTCGGCCTCGCCGATCCAGCGCGCGGCGGTGCGGATGTCGTCCTCGGCGAGTCCGGTCAGCTCCGCGACCCGCCCGGGCGGGTACTCGGCGAGGACCTCCGCCATGTGCTCCCACCCGTCGGTGTGGGCGGCGATGAACTCCTCGTCGATGTCGCCCGCCTCCACGAGCAGGTGCAGCAGGCCGTTGAGGAGCGCGAGGTCGGTGCCGGGGGCGATCTGCAGGAAGAGGTCGGCGCGGTCCGCCGTCGTCGTCCGGCGCGGATCGACGACGATGAGCCGCGCGCCCTGCTTGAGGCGGTCCGCCATCCGCAGGAACAGGATCGGATGGCAGTCCGCCGTGTTCGACCCGATCACGAAGAACAGGTCGGCGTGGTCGAAGTCCTCGTACGAGCCGGGCGGGCCGTCGGCGCCGAGCGACTGCTTGTATCCCGTCCCGGCGGATGCCATGCACAGGCGCGAGTTCGACTCGATGTGGATGCCCCGCAGGTACCCCTTCACGAGCTTGTTCGAGAGGTACTGCGCCTCCATGCTCATCTGGCCCGAAACATACATCGCGATGGCGTCGGGCCCGTGCTCATCGAGGATCCCGCGCAGGCGGGTCGCGGCATCCGTCACGGCATCAGCCAGCGCGACCGGCTCGGCCGGCTCCCCTCGCGCGGGGCGCACGTGCGCGGTGGTCATGCGGCCCGGAGCCTGCATCAGCTCGGCATGGGTGGCGCCCTTGGTGCACAGGCGCCCGGCGTTCGTCGGGTGGGCGCGGTCGCCCGCGACCCTGGCGATGGTGAGCGGATGCCCCGCCCCCGCGTCCGAGGTCGTCACCGAGATACCGCAGCCGACGCCGCAGTAAGAGCACACGGTGCGAACTTCGCCCATGCCTCGATGATCCGGGATGGAGGTTCCGGGACGTTTCCCGGGGTGTTACCCGCAGATCACATCTGACGCACGGGCGCCGGCGGCACCACGTGAGGACGGGTCAGTCGGCTGTGCCGGCGTCATCCGAAGAAGGGTTCGCGGGCGCCTCGTCGCCGTCGTCGGGCAGCTCCTCGAAGAGGCCGGCCGGCGGGGTCACGATGACCCGCCCGGCGGCGATGTCGACCTCGGGCACGATCGCCTTGACGAACGGCACCAGAACCTCGTCGTCGCGCACCTTCACGATGAGCAGATCCTGCGCGGGGAAGTGATCCACCCGCGCGACCTTGCCGACGACCTGGCCGTCGCGCACCACGTCGAGTCCGACGAGCTGGTGATCGAACCACGCGTCGTCCTCGGCGGGCGAGGCCTGCAGATCCTCGTCGACCCAGAGGATCGCCCGGAGCAGCCCTTCGGCGGCGTCACGGTCCTCCACCCCGTCGAAGAACGCGACCGGGTGGCTGTTCATCCAGCGGAACTCGCGCACCGTGAGCGGCTTGCCGTGCCACGGCGACGACTCCGGAACCTGGAGTGTGAAGGTCGCCCCGGGGACGAAGCGCCCCTCGGGGTCGTCGGTGTAGAGCTCGAGCTTGATGGCGCCCTTGAGTCCGTGCGCCTTGACGAGGCGGCCGACCCGCAGCTGCGTCTTGCCTGCGGGGGGAACAGCGTTCACGGGCTTGCGGGCGTCTGCGCCCGATCCCGTGGTGTCTTCGCCTGCCACCTCAGTCGTCCGCGACGTCGACGCGCACACGGCGTCCGTCGGCGAGGGCACTGATGAGGGTGCGCAGGGCTTTGGCCGTGCGGCCGCCGCGCCCGATCACGCGACCCCGGTCATCGGGGTGGACGTGCACTTCGAGCACGTCGCCGCGAGGCGACGTGGACGAGTCGATGCGGACGTCATCGGGGTGATCGACGATCCCCTTGATGACGTGTTCGAGCGCGGCGGCGAGCAACGGATTACTCTGCGGACTCGGCGGCGGCCTCGTCGGCGGGAGCCTCGGCGGGCTCCGCCTTCTTCTCAGCCTTCGGCTTGACGACCGACTTCTTTGCGGAGTCGATCTCGAACGCGGGCTTCTCCTCGCGGGTCTTCACGGTCGAGACCGCGTCCTTGTCGCCCTTGAACTTGCCCCAGTCGCCCGTGAGCTTGAGGAGCGCCGCGACCTGCTCGGTCGGCTGCGCGCCGACGCTCAGCCAGTACTGCGCGCGCTCCGAGTCGACCTCGATGAACGAGGGCTCCTCGGTGGGGTGGTACTTGCCGATCTCTTCGATGACACGGCCGTCGCGCTTGGTGCGCGAGTCGGCCACGACGATGCGGTAGTAGGGCGCACGGATCTTGCCGAGGCGCTTGAGACGGATCTTGACAGCCACGATTCTCCTGAATGTGTGGGAAGTGAACGAACTGGTCGCCTGGGGAGTGGGGTGCACACCCGGCGGAAGCTCAGAAGGAGGACCGCCACGCTGGATAGAGGGTCGAGCGTGTGGTCCAGCCCTCTATTCTGCCAGATGACGCAGCACCTCGCGAACCGGCCGGATGGCGGCATCCACATGCCAGACTGTGCCCATGACGGTGCCCTTCGCGACATCCGCCCGCTCGTCCGTCGGCATGGAGTGGGAGGTCATGCTCGCCGACACCGCGACGGGAGACCTCATCCCCCGCGCTCCGGACCTGCTCGCCGCTCTCGAGGAGCGTTCCAGCCTCGAGCGATACACGGTCACCGGCGAGCTGCTGACGAACACCGTCGAGGTGACGAGCGGCATCGGCGACACGGTCGCGGCCGCCGTCGACGACATCGCCGACGCGATCGCCGAAGTGCGCACCTACACCGACCCGCACGGCATCGACCTGCTCTGCGCGGGAAGCCACCCGTTCGCCCAGTGGTACAACCAGAGCGTCACCGACAAGACCCGCTACCACAAGCTGATCGAGCGAACCCAGTGGTGGGGGCGGAACATGATGATCTGGGGCATCCACATCCACGTGGGCGTCGACGATGTCAACAAGGTGTTCCCGATCATCAACGCCCTCGCGGTGTACCTGCCGCACCTGCAGGCGCTGTCCGCATCGAGCCCGTTCTGGGCGGGCGAGCGCACCGGCTACGCCTCGAACCGCGCCCTCGTCTTCCAGCAGCTGCCCACGGCCGGGCTGCCCTGGCCGCTCCAGGACTGGAGCGAGTTCGAGGGCTACCTCGACGACATGGTCGCCACCGGAGTGATGGAGGATGCCACCGAGGTGCGATGGGATATCCGCCCGGCGCCCCGCTGGGGCACGATCGAGGTGCGCGCGTGCGACGGGATGTCGACTCTTCCCGAGCTCGCCGCCCTCGCCGCCCTCGTCCAGGTGCTGGTGGAGCACTTCTCGCGCCGGCTCGACGAGGGGCTGCCGCTCGAGACGATCCAGCCGTGGTTCATCCGCGAGAACAAATGGCGGGCGGCCCGCTACGGACTCGACGCACGCGTGATCGTCGACCACCTCGGCACCCAGCGGCTGGTCACCGACCATCTGCGCGAGACACTGGCAGAGATCGGCGGGATCGCCGACGACCTCAAGTGCGCCCGCGAACTGGGCGGCATCGAGACGATCCTCACCGATGGCGCGAGCTACTCGCGCCAGCTCGCCGTCGCGGATGCATCAGACGGCGACCTCCGAGCGGTCGTGCGACACCTGGTCGGCGAGTTCCGCTCCGGTCCCACCCTGCGCGAGCACCTCGCCACGCTCGGCCGCTGATCGACGCCGCTCGTCGCAGGCGATCCTCGGCGCTCGCAGCCTGCACCGGTGCCATCACCTGACGGGTCTGACGTCACCGGGTCAGGTGATGTCACGGTGCCAGGACGCTCCGGTCCACACCGTCCTACGCCGGTGAGATCACCTGAGCTCATCCCACCCCGAGCGAGCGGATGCCGCGCCAATGAAGCTCCGACTGCCCGGGTTCACGTGCGACCTGCCCGGGCACCCGTCCCGCCACCACTCGCCAGGGCGCCACGTCGCGCGTGTTGCCCCGATGAAGCGCCATCGCATCAGGTGATGTGACCACATCAGGAGGATCCAGCCCGCCCCGCCCCCGCCTGCGTCGGCGACATCGACTGACCTTGCAACGCCCGGGCCGCGCGATGCGGCCTTCGCCCTTCCTCCCCCATCGCGGACGGGCTCGAACTGTCCCCAGATCGCGGCGTGCGGGCGCCTTGTCGGCGTGCGGGCGGGAAGCCTTGGTGTCCATGCACAGCACACGAGTCCCACAAGCTCGGGCGCGCAAGACCGTCGCCGAGTGGATCGCGGCGCGAAACGGCGTGTCCCACACCTCGGAACTGCTACTCGCCGGCTACAGCCACCGGGAGATGGCGCGCGCAGTCGCCGACGCGTCGGTGCGTCGTGTGCGTCGTTGCTGGCTGGTCGCTGCGGACGCCGACGAGCGCCGTGTCAGAGCAGCCGAGGCAGGCGGCCGGCCGACGTGCGTGAGCGCCGCGGCGCTCCTCGGGATCTGGGTGCCCGAACACTCGGAGGTCCATGTCGCCGTTCAGGCGACGGCGTCTCGCAACCGCGTCGAAGGCGTTCGGCTGCATTGGGCGAGCGGGCCGGCACCCGTCAGCAGAACGATGGCCGAAGAGCCGATCGTCAACATGCTCTTCCATGCGGCCCGTTGCCTCTCACCGCGCGATGCCCTCGGCGTCTGGGAGTCGGCTATCAGGATGAAGAGGGTCGACCGCTCGACGCTCGCGCGCGTCTCGTGGCGCAGCGCCCGGGCTGCAACCCTCGCCGCGGCCGCGAGAGACCTCTCGGATTCCGAGCTGGAGACCCGATTCGTCGCGGGGATGAGAAGGCACGGTGTCGTGGTGCGCCAGCAGGTGAGGATCGATGGTCGCCCCGTCGACGGTTTGATCGGCGATTCACTCGTCGTTCAACTGGACGGGTTCGCCTTCCACAGCTCCGCGCGGGACCGCCGACGCGACATCGAGGCGGACGCGCGCCTGCGGCTCCGTGGGTTCACGGTCTTGCGCTTCGACTTCCACCAGGTCAACTTCGAATGGGATTACATCGTCGAGACGATCCTGATGGCCGTCGCCCAGCAGCTGCACCGCCACCGCATCAGGTGACGTCATGGGCGCAGGCTATCTGCCGCGTCAGCGGCCTGCACCGGTGACATCGCCTGAACTCGTCGCGGAGGGGACGGATGCCGCTACCCACGGCGGACGGCTCGCCGGCTCAGCCGCGACCGAGCATCTTCTGCAGCTCGGCGAGGTCCGCCTCGGTCGGAGCGCCCTTCGCGCCGCCGGCGCCGAGCCCGAAGCCCGAGCCCGTCGGCGTCTCGCTGGCCTGAGCCGCCATGCCGGCGTTCTCGGCTGCGCGCTTGGCCGGGTTGCCCGACCGTGAGCCCTTGGACTTCTGCTGCTTGCCGCGCTTGGACGAGGCGCCGGTCCGGCCGGCACCGGGGATCGGCCCCATGCCCGGGATGTTGGGAACGCCGCCGCGGGCGACGGTCTTCATCATCTTGGCGGCCTGCTCGAACCGCTGCACGAGCTGGTTGACGTCGGTGACGGTCATACCCGAGCCGCGCGCGATGCGCAGGCGCCGGGAGCCGTTGAGGAGCTTGGTGTTGCGGCGCTCCGAGGGGGTCATCGAGCGGATGATCGCCTCGGTCCGGTCGATCTCGCGCTCGTCGAAGTTCTCGAGCTGGTCCTTCATGGACCCCATGCCCGGGAGCATCCCGAGCATCTTCTTCATCGAGCCCATCTTGCGCATCTGCTGCATCTGGGCGAGGAAGTCCTCGAGGGTGAACTGCTCGGTCGCGAGCTTCTCCGCGACCTTGAGCGCCTCCTCTTCGTCGAACGCCTGCTGGGCCTGCTCGATGAGGGTGAGGATGTCGCCCAGGTCGAGGATGCGCGACGCCATGCGGTCGGGGTGGAACGCCTCGAGGTCGTCGAGCCCCTCTCCCGTGGAAGCGAAGATGATGGGACGGCCCGTGACCGAGGCCACGGAGAGGGCGGCACCACCGCGGGCGTCGCCGTCGAGCTTCGAGAGCACGACGCCGGTGAAGTCGACGCCGTCCTGGAACGCCTTCGCCGTGTTGACGGCATCCTGTCCGATCATCGCGTCGATGACGAACAGCACCTCGTCCGGGTCCGTCGCTTTGCGGATGTCGGCCGCCTGCTTCATGAGCTCCGCGTCGACGCCGAGGCGGCCGGCGGTGTCGATGATCACGACGTCGTGCTGCTGCCGGCGCGCGACCTCGACGCCGTCGCGCGCGACGCGCACCGGATCGCCGACGCCGTTGCCGGGCTCCGGCGCGTAGATGGCGGCACCGGCGCGCTCAGCAACGACCTGGAGCTGGTTGACCGCGTTCGGACGCTGGAGGTCGGCGGCGATGAGGAGCGGCGTGTGGCCGTCCTTCTCGAGCATCTTGGCGAGCTTGCCCGCGAAGGTCGTCTTGCCCGAGCCCTGGAGGCCCGCGAGCATGATGACCGTCGGCGGATTCTTGGCGAACTGCAGGCGGCGCTGCTCGCCGCCGAGGATCGCCACGAGCTCCTCGTTGACGATCTGCACGACCTGCTGCGCCGGGTTCAGCGCCTTGCTCACCTCGTCGCCGAGTGCGCGCTCGCGCACCCTGGCGGTGAAGTCCTTGACGACGGGCAGCGCCACGTCGGCGTCGAGCAGGGCGCGCCGGATCTCACGGACGGTGCCGTCGACGTCCGCGGGCGTGAGCTGCCCCTTCTTGCGGAGGTTGCGGAAGGTCTCGGTGAGCCGGTCGGAGAGGGTGCCGAAAGTCGCCATGATCCCCCGATTCTACGCGAGCGGATGCCGCGTCCCGGCGCCGGCCGCCGCGGGCGATTCAGCTCTCGGGTCCGAGCTCCTGGAACAGGGTCAGCTGCAGACCCGCAGGACCCCGCAGACGCGCGTTGCGGGAGCGCCAGGGTGTGACGCGGGCGGATGCCTGCACCTCGGCGCCGCGGTGCGCCAGGCGCTCGGCGGCGGCAGCGCTGTCGTCCACCTCGAGCGCGAGCCGGATCCGGTCGCTCGGGGCGTCGCCGTCGGTCTCGACGCGGTCGATGAACGCGACCTGCGCCGGGTTCGACAGCTCCAGGGTCGCGCGCCCGGCGTCGAGGATCGCCACGCGGGCACCGCCCTCGGCCTCGTACGCCTTGACCTGCGGCATCCCGACGACGTCGCGGTAGAACCGGAGGGCGCCCTCGAAGTCGGGCGCCTCGACGACCACGCGCAGCTGTCGCACCTCCCCGGCACGCGCAGGTCCGACGGCCTCGGCGGCGTCCGCCGCACGAGCCAGGAAGCGCTCGAGCGAGGTGCGACCGGCACCGTCGTGGGCCCACGCCTCGACGGCGGCGAGCACCGCCCCGCCCCACGCGGCGCCGCCGACCTCGGCGTGCACGCGATCCGACCCGGCGCGGACGAACCGCGTCGAGACCGCCCTCGCCACGCGCGCCCGGCGGAGGGCGGCGTCGCGCTCGTACTCGGCCTCGAGTCCCATCGCCTTCGCGTTGACGATGCCCAGCGCGAGGCTGTCGGGCGCGAAGCCCTCCGCGACGGCGAGGGTCGCCGCACGGACGTCGGCGACGGCAGCCGTCTCCCCGTCCGAGCTCAGGTGCCGCTCGAATGCGGCGAGCCGCTCGTCGAGACCCGCCCACAGCACATCGGACTTGGAGGAGAAGTAGTTGAAGAAGCTCGACCGGCTGACGCCGGCGCGGCTGGTGATGTCGGCGATCGAGGTCTGCTCGTAGCCCTGCTCGAGGAACAGCTCGCACGCCGCTTCGGCGATGGTTTCGCGCGACGACGCCTTCGGTCGCCCCGCGCGCGGCTCGGTGGACATGAAGCCACCTTATGACCGGTGGTCCATCCGGCATCGGCGCTGTCTGCTGCGCAGCGTGCGTCGCGCCGCCGCCGCCGACAGTTGTGTTGGGGCGAGGTGACCGCACAAGTCCGTTCGGGGATCGCTACACAACCGACCGTCCCGCCACATCCTGGCCCACCTTCACAGGCAATTGCTTCGGACGCACGGCTGGGGTCGGGTCACCGGTCGAGTCTTCACGGGAACAGGTCCGTGACGAGGTCGACGTGACGGGATGCGGATTGTGGATGAGTGAAGGCGAGCAGGCGTCGACCTTCGTCGATCAGCTCGCCGGCAACTGCTTCGGACACGGGCGCGTAGGTTCGGATCTTCAGAGTGGACGTATCGCCGCTCTGTGTGATGGTCCAATCGGCTGCGGTGAAGCCGTCAATGAGCACGACGGAGGGCACGGGTCCATGTGGGCGGAAGGAGTGCCTGTGGAAGTCGTCTGTGATGACTCTGCTGCGGTCGGCGTACGAGAGCAGGAGGTTGTCGAAGTCATACAGGAAGCGCGGCGGCGCGGGCGCGTCGGGCCGCGGTCCGTCAGGCAGGTCGAAGAGTTCCTGCCCCTCCTCGCCGCGGAAGGTGAGCAGCTGCGACCTCAACGGGTCGACGACTTCACGTAGACGGGTCAACCCTGACCATCGCTGCATGTCGGCGATCGTGGCGGGCCCGAAGGCGGCGAGGTAGCGCAGCACCAGGTCCTGCATCGTCGGTGCGGGTGCCGAGAGAGGACCCACCCAGTCGTCCGCAGTGGTGTGCGCGATCGGTCCGCTGCGACCCCATACTCCGCGAGGAGGGACTTGCACCAACGGGACCAGATTGCGGATCGCGTAGGCGAGCGTGGCGGGCGGAACGTCGAAACCCTGGGCATGCAGACGCTCGCCCAGCTCTTTGGCCGTCATCGGCCGCTCCGCGAGCAGATCCCGTCCGGCAGCGGTCAGCACCTTCATGTCGACTCCATGGATCGGGCGTCCGTGCGTGGCGTTGGCATACAGATCTCGATCGAGGACGGGTTGCACCACGGCCCGCAGTGCGCCGGCGTCTGCGGCGGTGACCAGATGGATCGTGGACCGCATCAGTGCGATGCGCACCAGACTCCGGTCGATGAGCAGTTCGGCTGCGTCGTCCGCCTGAAAGTCGGTGAGTCGGCTCCATAGACCGATGTACCAGCTGTGGGGCGTCTGGGCCTGCAGTCCCACCAGGTGCTCCACCGCGTCAATTACCGACATGTCGGATCTCTGCATCAGCAGCTGCCGAGCCAGCGTGGCGCGGTTGAGCGCCCGCTGGCTCAGCACCTTCACCATGAGGTCAGCCCCGCAGTCCGTCGAAGAACTGCCGCAGGTCTCCGACCAGCAGGTCGGGGGCCTGATGCGCCGGGTAGTGCCCGCCTCGGTCGAACTCGTTCCACGAGGTGATGCTGGCATGGTCGCGTTCTGCGAACTGGCGGATGCCGGAGAAGTCTCCCGCGAACGAGGCCACGGCCATCGGAGCCGTCGTGGGTCCCTGCGGCTTTTCCTCATCGGGGGTATGCCGATCTTCCCAGTAGAGCCGCATCGACGAAGCCGTGGTTCCGGTCAGCCAATACAGGGCCACGTTGGTGAGCACGAAGTCCGGATCGACCGCATCGCCGAACAACTGGTAGCTCCATGCGAGTTGCCCGGTCGGGGAATCAGCGAGAGCGTGAGCGAGGTTCTGCGGCTGGGTCGCCTGCAGTTCGTTGTAAGCCAGCTTGTCGGCGCTGAAACTCTGCAGAGTCCGCAGCTGGGCCAGGTCAGCTTCGGTCATGCCGGCGAACTCAGCGGGGTCACCAGAGGGAAAGGAATAGACCTGGTCGACATGCACGCCGGCCACATGCGCGCCGTCATGGCGTCCGACTTCGGGCGTGACGAGCGCGCCGGCGTCGTTGCCGTGCGCGCCGTACCGGGTGTAACCCAATCCCGCCATCAGCTCCGCCCACGCTCGTGCCGTGCGATAACGATTCCAGCCTGGTTCCGTCGTGGGACCGGAGAAAGCGAATCCGGGCAGCGACGGGATGACGACGTGGAATGCCTGTGCGGGATCGCCGCCGTGGGCGCGCGGATCGGTCAGCGGGCCGATGACGTCGAGGAATTCCACGAACGAGCCGGGCCAACCATGAGTGAGGATCAGCGGGAAGGCTCCCGCCTCGGGAGACCGCACGTGCAGGAAATGGATGTTCTGTCCGTCGATCGTGGTCGTGAATTGCGGGATCTCATTGAGTCGCTGCTCGACGAGGCGCCAGTCGAAATCTTCGCGCCAGCGGAGCACCAGATCGCGCACCGGATCGACTCGCACGCCGTAGTCGCCGGCATCCGGGGACAGTTCGCCGGCGAAGCGGGTGCGCGCGAGACGGTCAGCAAGATCGTCGAGATCCGTCTGGGGGACATCGATGCGAAACGGTGTGATGTTCATGAGGCAACGCTAGAGCGCAATCAGGCACACCTCGTTCCTGATCAAAGAGAGAATCGAAGAATGTTGGAAACATCTGCACGACTGCTCAGGATGCTGTCGCTGCTCCAAGCTCGTCGCGATTGGACCGGTCCCCAGCTCGCGCAGCGACTTGACGTGAGTGAACGCACCGTGCGCAATGACGTGGAGCGGCTGCGCACCATCGGCTACCCCATCGACGCCACTCGCGGCGCCGCGGGCGGCTACCGTCTGGGGGTCGGCGGGCAGCTCCCCCCGCTGCTCCTCGATGACGACGAGGCTGTTGCGATCGTGCTCGGCCTGCGCGCGGCCACTGGACTGGACGGTGTCGAGGAAACCTCGTTGCGAGCACTGACAAAACTCGAGCAGGTGCTTCCGCACCGGTTACGTCGCCGGGTTGCGGCACTGAACGCGTATGCCGTGACCGTACCCACCGACGACCCCTACCCGGTGGTGGATGCCGAGCTTCTCAGCACGATCGCCGCGTGCTGTCGGGACACTGAACGACTGCGCTTCGACTATGAATCGCACCCAGGTCACGGATCACGACGCGACGTCGAACCCCACCGGCTCATCAACTGGGGCCGCCGGTGGTACCTGCTCGCATGGGATCTCGACCGCCAGGACTGGCGCACCTTCCGCATAGACCGGATCACACCGCGAGTGCCGACCGGCCCGCGTTTCGTCCCTCGTCCGCCGCCGGAAGACGTCGGTGCCTACGTCTCCGCGAGAGCCTCAGCAGCCGCCTGGCGGTATCACACGACCGTCGTGGTCCATGCCCCAGCCCCCGTCATCGCCGAACGTATTCCGCCGGCGGCAGGAACAGTCGAGGCACGCGATGAGCGCACGTGCCTCTTCCGCACGGGAGCGGACTCACTCGACACCATCGCCGTGCACCTGAGCCTGCTCGGCGTGGGATTCGAGGTCACCGAGCCACCCGAACTCGTGGACAAGGTCCGTGAACTCGCCCACCGCTACGCCCAGGCCGTCGCACCGAGCGCTTCCCACCCCGACGACAGAGTGTCCTGAATCACTCACCTTCCTGTCCGAACAGCCATCAGAAGAAGGGGGAACATGTCCAGGAGAATCCGGATGTATTGTTGGACGCAGTTCATCAATCGCCACGAGCGATCGAGTGAAGGAGTGCGATGCTCGACATCCAAACCGTCGGTCTGTCCCCCGACTACGTGCCGTATCTCGACGGGTGGGCGCTCCAGCGCAGCATCCACGCCGAGGTCGTGGCGGACGCCCGGCCCGACACGCTGCTGCTGCTCGAGCACGAGGCCGTCTACACCGCGGGCGCGCGCACGGCGCGGCACGAGCGTCCGACAGACGGCACGCCCGTCGTGGATGTCGACCGCGGCGGCAAGATCACGTGGCACGGGCCCGGGCAGCTCGTCGGATACCCGATCGTGCGGCTCGCCGAGCCGGTGGACGTCGTCGCGCACGTGCGACGCATCGAGCACCTCCTCATAGAGGCGCTGCGCGAGTTCGACATCGCGGGCTACCGGGTCGAGGGTCGCAGCGGCGTCTGGGTGCGGCGCCCCCTCGGCGAAGACAAGGTGGCGGCGATCGGCGTGCGGGTGCAGCGCGGCGTGACGATGCACGGCTTCGCGCTCAACTGCGACAACTCCCTCGCCGGCTTCCGCGGCATCATCCCGTGCGGCATCTCGGATGCCGGAGTCACGACGATCAGCGAAGTCGCCGGCGCCGAGATCGGCCCGAGCGACGTGATCGACACGGTGAGCCGCGTGTTCGCCGCCGACTTCGCGGGGGTGCCGGCATGAGTGCGTGCGGCAGTGCTCCTGGCGGGGCTGCAGGCGCTCCGGGCACGGCGGGTGCCGCTGCCTCGGGCCCGGAGGGGCGCAAGCTCCTGCGCCTCGAGGTGCGCAACGCGCAGACGCCCATCGAGCGCAAGCCGGAATGGATCAAGACCAAGGCGAAGATGGGCCCGGAGTACCAGGCGCTGCACTCGCTGGTGAAGAGCGAAGAGCTGCACACGGTCTGCCAGGAGGCCGGCTGCCCCAACATCTACGAGTGCTGGGAGGACCGCGAGGCGACCTTCCTCATCGGCGGCTCGCAGTGCACGCGCCGGTGCGACTTCTGCCAGATCGACACCGGCAAGCCGGCGGACTACGACATCGACGAGCCGCGCCGTGTCGCCGAGAGTGTGGTGCGCATGAACCTGCGCTACGCCACCGTGACGGGGGTCGCACGCGACGATCTGCCGGATGGCGGCGCATGGCTCCACGCCGAGACGGTGCGGCAGATCCACGCGATGAACCCGAACACGGGCGTAGAGATCCTCGCGACCGACTTCAACGGCGACCCGGCGCTCCTGCGCGAGGTGTTCGAGAGCCGCCCCGAGGTCTTCGCGCACAACGTCGAGACGGTGCCGCGCATCTTCAAGCGCATCCGGCCCGCCTTCCGCTACGAGCGGTCGCTCGACGTCTTGACCCAGGCCCGCGATGCCGGCCTCATCACCAAGTCGAACCTCATCCTCGGCATGGGCGAAGAGCCCGAGGAGGTCGTGCAGGCGCTCGAAGACCTCCACGCCGCCGGCACCGACATCATCACGATCACCCAGTATCTGCGGCCGTCGCCCCGGCATCTTCCCGTCGCACGTTGGGTCAAGCCGCAGGAGTTCGTCGAGTTCAAAGACGAGGCCGAGCGAATCGGATTCCTCGGAGTGCTCGCGGGGCCACTGGTGCGCTCGTCGTATCGGGCGGGGCGCCTGTGGGCGCAGTCGATGCTCTCGAAGGGCCGCGAGATTCCGCCGCACCTGGCGCACATCGCCGAGGACGTGCACGTCGAACGCGGATTCGCGCAGGCGGTCTGACAGAGAGAGGCCCGACCGCCGGCATCCGACCCCCTCACTCAGAGAGGTGAGACGACACCGGACGGCTCAGCGGAGCAGCAGCATCGAGCGGGTCAGTCTGCGCTCGTGACCGACAGCACCGCGCCGGCGGAATCCAGGTTGACCAGCAGCACGTCGTCGGTGGCGTCCGGATCGAGCGCGTACTCCAGCACGGCGAACGGGTCGGAGCCGCCGTGCTCGTCGGCGAGGATCGTCATGCTCATGAGCTGCAGCGAGCGGATCACGTCGATCTGGATGTCGCCCGAGATGTCGACGAGCGCGTCTTCAAGGGCCTCTCCCAGCGCCTCCTGCTGCTGCAGGATGTACTCGGTGACTTCGCTGGTGCGATCGTTCAGCTCGTTCACCATGGCGTTGCGGGCACTCCCGTCGATGTCTTCGATCGACGAGATGAGGGCCGCGGCGACGTCGAGGGCAGCCTCCGACACATCGTCCTGATCGGGCGCGGTCAGATCGACCGTGACGGACTGGTCGCCCAGGTCGACGTTCTCCGACCAGAAGATCGATCCGTCAGGCCCCGATTCGAGGAGTCCGAAGTAGTCGTGCTCGATCGCCATGTCCCAATGAAACAGCAACCAGCGCGTCCGCGATAGCCCGGACACGGCATGGCGCGGATTCGGTCTGCCGCGACGGCGGATTCAGTCGACGAGGGATGCCGCGAAGACGTGCGGAGTGAAGCCGGTGAGGTCGCCGATGCCCTCGCCCTGGCCCAGCAGCTTCACCGGAATCCCGGTGCGCTCCTGTACGGCGAGCACGAATCCGCCCTTCGCCGAGCCGTCCAGCTTCGTCAGCACGAGGCCGGTCACACCCGCGTGCTCGAGGAACGCCTGCGCCTGCATGACGCCGTTCTGACCGGTCGTCGCGTCGAGCACCAGCAGCACCTCGCTGATCGGCGCCTGCTTCTCGATGACGCGGCGGATCTTGCTGAGCTCGTCCATCAGCCCGCCCTTGGTGTGCAGGCGTCCCGCCGTGTCGATCAGCACGATCTCGGTGCCGGTGCTCTTCGCGTACTCGACGGTCTGGAAGGCCACCGATGCCGGATCCTGCCCCTCCTGCTGCGGCCGGACGATCGTCGCCCCGCCCCGCTCGGCCCAGGTCGCGAGCTGGTCGACGGCCGCCGCGCGGAAGGTGTCGGCCGCGCCGACCACCACGGACCGCCCGTAGCGCTGCAGGAACTTCGCGAACTTGCCGATCGTCGTGGTCTTGCCGACGCCGTTGACCCCGACGACGAGCACGACGGCCGGCCGCTCGGTGAGGCGGAGGGTGGTGTCGAACTTCGCGAAGTGCTCCTCGAGCGTCTCCTTCAGCATCCGCTGCAGATCGCGTGGGTCGGTCGTGCGGTAGCGCTCGACCTTCTCGCGCAGCTCGTCGACGATGCGTTCGGTGATGTCGGGGCCGAAGTCCGCCGTCAGCAGCGCGGTCTCGAGGTCTTCCCAGGTGGTCTCGTCGATCGTGGGCTTGACGAACATGCCGCGCAGCGCACGGCCCAGCGACCAGGAGCTCTCTGCCATTCCTCCAGCCTAGGGCCGCCGCCGATCAGTCCGACGCGGGTGCGATCGCGATCCCGACGTACTCGTTGAGGAGGGCGGTCACCTCGGTGCCGACGTCGTGCCCCGCGGGGCACTCCACATTGACGACGAGCGACGTGCCCAGCGCGCCGAACGTTCGTCCGAACTCGCTCCAGCCGGCCTCGCTGCCGCCACCGCCGCCGCTGCCGCCGACCAGGCGGATGTCGACCGTGCCCTCCTGCGTCGTCTGCGCCACGTAGTCGTCCGACGCGTTCGCCGTCACATCCGCGGCCGTCACGCCCGGGATCTGCGTGCTGAGCACCGCGGCGAGCATGTTGTCGGTGCTGGCGCGGTCGTCCGCCCCGAGCTCCAGGTCGGTGATCGCGCCCTGATAGAACGCGATCGTGCACTGCGTCTGCCCATCGAGGTACGCCCAGCTGCCGTTGCCGTCGTCGGGTGAAGACACCGCGAAGCGTTCGTCTGCGGCCATCAGCCGGTCGTCCCAGCCCACCCGCCAGGATCCCGGGTCCAGCTCTGCGCCCGCCTCGAAGGTGATGTCGGTGGGAGGCATGGCCGCGTCCTCGCCGGCCTCCGGCGTCGCGGTCGCCTCGGCTGACGCCGACCCCGTGGGCTCGGGCGTCGCGCGCCGGGCACCGGACACGTCCGGAGTGCACGCGGTCAACAGGAATGCCGCGAGAACCAGGCCCGCCGCCCGCGCTGAGGTGTGCATACGGGAACGCTACTCCGCCGCTGCTGCGGCGGTTGCCATGGCCGAGTGGCCGAGTCCGTCAGGAGGCCACACGCTCCACGATGCGCTGACCCACGACGGCCGAGACGCCGTCCTGGCGCATCGACACCCCGTAGAGCGCGTCGGCGATCTCCATGGTGCGCTTCTGGTGCGTGATGACGATGAGCTGGCTCGAGGCGCGCAGCTGCTCGAAGACGCCGAGCAGACGACCGAGGTTCGCGTCGTCGAGCGCCGCCTCGACCTCGTCGAGGATGTAGAAAGGGCTCGGCCGCGCCTTGAAGATGGCGGTGAGCAGCGCCACCGCTGCGAGCGAACGCTCGCCGCCCGAGAGCAGGGACAGCCGCTCGATCTTCTTGCCGACCGGGCGCACGGCGACCTCGATCCCCGTCGTGAGTGGTGAGTCGGGGTCGGTCAACGCGATCGATCCCGTTCCTCCCGGGAACAGGATCGGGAACACCTCGCCGAACGCGACCTTCGTGTCTTCGAACGCGGCGAGGAAGATCGACTGCATCCGTTCGTCGAGCTCCTCGATGATCGTGAGCAGGTCCTTGCGGGTCTGGGTGAGGTCGGCGAGCTGCTCGGTCATGAACTTGTGACGCTGCTCGAGGGCTTCGAACTCCTCCAGTGCGAGGGGATTCACCCGCCCCAGCTGGGTGAGCTTGCGCTCGGCCTCCTGAAGTCGCCTGCGCTGCTGTGCACGGTCGAAGGGAACGGTGCGCGACGCGACGTCGTCTCCGTCGTCATCGGCATCGGCTCCCACGTCCGGCTGCGCGGGATCGGCGTCTGCGGCGACAGGAACAGGCTGATCGGGTCCATATTCCGAAATCAGAATGTCTTCGTCGAGCCCGAGCTCGGACTGCACGCGTTCGAGCAGACCACCCACGTGCAGGCGCTTCTCGTGAATCTGCAGCTCCAGGCTGTGGACGCTCTCGGTGAGGCCTGCCAGGCGCTCGCGCAGCGCGCTCTCCTGGGTGCGGAGCTGCCCGAGTTCGGTGGTCACAGCCGTGCGCTCGGACTCCGCGGCGGCGAGGTCCGCCCGCGCCTGCGCCAGCGAGCGGTCGACGGAGTCGATGACGGCGGGCAGCTGCCCCGCGACGCCGGCGGCGATCTCGCGCTGCGCACGGCGCACGACTGCCCGTCGCGCCGCCTCCGCGGCGGCCTCGCGTTCGCGTTCGCGCTGCCGTTCGAGTGCGACGACACGCGCCTCTCCGGCACGGATGCGCTCGCGCAGGGTCTCGACGTCCAGCCGCGCGCGCATCTCGGCGTCACGCGCCGCTTCGAGCTCGGCGAGCATGCCCTCGCGCGCCGACGCGTCGAGGATCGGCCGCGGGGCTTCGAGGGCCGCGGTCAGCTGGTCCTCGGCCGAGCGAGCCGAGTCCTCGGCCTCTTCGACCGCCGCGGCGGCCTGGGCAACGCCGGCGGCGAGCCGGTCGCACTCGGCGACAGCGGCCTCGTGGCGGACAGTCGCGCGATTGACCTGCTCGGCATGGGCGGCGAGGGCCGCATCGTGCTCTCGGAGGGTGGCGAGCGTCGTCCTGGTGCGCTGACGCGCGGACTCGAGCTCGCGGGTCGCGTCGCCGAGCGCCTCCCGCAGCGATTCCGCCACGACGGTGATCTCGTCGCGGCGTTCGGCTGCGGCATCCCGTTCCGCGGCGAGCTCCAGCCGGGAGCGGGACGAGCCGGCACCGGCGCGGAGCGAGTACTCCGTGTAGACCTCTCCGCGTCGGGTCACCAGGGTCAGCGGGCCGCCGAGTTCGGCGTCCGCCAGGGCGGGACCGGCTTCGCGCGCGACCTCGAGGTCGTCGACGACCACGACGTACGAGAGCAGCCCGAGCACACCCTCGGGTGCGGTCACCACCTCACCTGCGGGGACGACGCCGCGCAGCTCGGGGAACGCGGGCCGCATCGTGCCCGCCTCCGCGATGACGATGTCGACCATGCCCGCCTCGGCATCGCGTGCCGCCTCCGCCACCGCGAATGCGCTCGCGCGGTCCTCCACGAGCACGCCTTCCGCGATCGGGCCCAGCACGGCTGCGATCGCCGCCTCGAACCCCGACTTCACCTGCACCGCGTCGCCGACGAGACCGCGCACGCCATCGCGACCCTGCGCGATGAGCGCAGAGGCGCCGTTCTTCACATCCAGCGCCCTGCTCAGCGCGGCCGTCTGCGCCGTCAGCGCCTCACGCTCCCGCTCCGCCGCATGCAGACGCTCGCGCAGCGCCGACACCGCGGCCTCCGCCTCGGCGGCGTCGCGCTGCGCGCGCTCATACGCGGCGGCGTGATCGGCCGTTGACGCATCGGGCACGACGTCGGGGTCGACCCCGGCGAGGACCTCCTCGGCCTCCGCGCGGCGTGCGAGCGCGGCATCCAGCGCCTTCTGCTGCCGCTCGACGGCCGTGCGGACGGCGGCGAGAGCAGATGCCGCGGCCTCGGCGGTCCCCCGCAGGGCCGTGATGCGCATGTCGTGCTCCGAGACGAGCGCGCTCTGCGCGGCGATGTCGACATCGAGGGCGTCGAGCTCGGCGCGGGCCCGCACGACATCGCGGGCGGCCGCCGCGGCAGCGTCCTGCGAGGCCCCCATTCCGTCCGAGACGTCGTCGATCTCGGCACGCGCCTCGTCGATCATCGCCTGCGACACGGTGGTGAACTCGATCCGCTCCTCGTCCTCGGCGTCGCCGAGCAGCGCCAGTCGCTGGCCTGCGAGCGCGTAGAGGCCACGGAGGCGCTCCTGAACGCGCTCCAGCCCGAAGGCGATGCGACGGGCGCGGTCCACGTTCTCCGAGCGCTGGTCGTTCTCGAGCTGCTCGATGCGGACCCGGGAGTTGTCGAGTCGGTCCTGCAGCACCATCCGTTCGGCGTGACGCTCCTGCTCGCTCTGCGCGTGCGATGCGAGCTCGGCCCGGAGCCCCGAGATCTCGTCGGCGAACAGCCGGGCCTTCGCGTCGCGCACCACGGCCGCGATGGTCGCGGCCTCCCGGGCGATCTGAGCCTGCCGCCCGAGCGGCTTCAGCTGCCGGCGCAGCTCGCCGGCGAGATCGCTCAGGCGCGTGAGGTTTGCTTCCATCGCGTCGAGCTTGCGGAGCGTCTTCTCCTTGCGCCGCCGGTGCTTGAGGATGCCGGCGGCCTCTTCGATGAAGCCCCGACGGTCCTCCGGAGTCGCCTGCAGCACGCTGTCGAGTCGCCCTTGACCGACGATCACGTGCATCTCGCGGCCGAGTCCGGAGTCGCTCAACAGCTCTTGGACGTCGAGCAGCCGGCAGGAGTCGCCGTTGATCGCGTACTCGCTCGAGCCGTTGCGGAAGAGCGTGCGGCTGATCGTGACCTCGGCGTACTCGATGGGCAGCGCGCCGTCGCTGTTGTCGATCGTCAGCTGCACCTCCGCACGGCCGAGCGGGCCGCGCGTCGCCGTGCCGGCGAAGATGACGTCCTCCATCTTCCCGCCGCGGAGGGTCTTGGCACCCTGTTCGCCCATCACCCAGGCGAGGGCGTCGACCACGTTCGACTTGCCCGAGCCGTTCGGGCCGACGATGCAGGTCACGCCCGGCTCGAGCGCGAACGTCGTCGGCTGGGCGAACGACTTGAACCCTTTGAGCGTCAGGCTCTTCAGGTGCATGGATTCGCCCCCGCCCCGGTCGATTACCCGCCTACGCTACCCGAGCGAAGCGGTCGCGCCCGGTAGACCGGCCGCAGGACGAGCCGTCTGCGTATCTGTCGTCCGCGGCCCGGCGCCGTTCGAACGCCCAGCGCGTGCCGGGCCGCGACACGCGATACGTTCGCCGAATCTGGGAGAAAGCTTGACGCGGGTATTCCGGAGGCGGTAGCGTCACTCTTCGCGTCTGAAGTCGAGAAAGGAGGTCCCCCGATGATGCTGATGAACCCCACTGGAATCGCCGCCCGTGATGGCGGAGCGATTCGTGCCGTCGCGTCGGGGACCTACTCCTTCGGCGCTGTGCTGAGCGGCCGCTTCCCCGCCGCCATCTGACCCCCGCAGGGGACGAGTCTGCCCGCTTCCGGGCGCTGCTCGTCTACTGCGCCGGCTCCGCTTCGCGGCGCTGAGCGCGCACCCCCTGCCTTCGTTCCGTCGTGCTGCGGCATGACATCTCCGCCTCCGGCGCCCGCCGAGGCATCCTTTCACAACCGGAAAGAGCAATCATGAACACTCTCCTTGCGCCGCAGCGCCGATCGGGCCTTCCCGATACGCTGCGGCTCCCGAGCCGCGACACCCGCATCCCGCTCCTGGACCGCCTCGCCCTCCATGTAGGCCTGCGTCTCCTGCTGTGGAGCACCCGCGCACCGCGACTCGCGGACGACCGCCGCCGGCACGCTCACGCGTTCCAGCACCAGGAGGCCACCGCGCAGCGTGAACGCGCCTACCTCCGCGAGGCCAGCCTCGCGCCCCGGCCGTGACGGCCACCGGGTCCGCCGCCCGCACCCGGGCGGCGGACCCCACCCCCTCGCAACACGCATCGACATCGCAAGGACGCATCGACATGACCACCATCACCGGGCTCGAACTCCGACCCCTCGTCGTTCCCGCTTCGATCGACGCACCGGACGCCGCCGACTTCGTCGAGATGGTCAGGGTGCGCAACATCATCTACCGCGAGATCTCCGGTCACGACGACCATCGGATCACCGCGGACGAGCTGCTCCCCCACTACCGCCCGACCGAGTACCAGACCCGGCTGTCGTGGGTGATCGTGGACAACGGGCGGTGCATCGGCCGCGTCGGCGTCGACATCCCCCAGGAGGCGGGTTCGAAGGAGGCCTTCTGGCTGATCGAGCTGCTGCGCGATTCCTGGGGTCGCGGCATCGGCTCGGCGGCGTACGAGCTCGTCGAGCAGACCGCGCGTGCCCACGGCCGCACCGTGCTGCAGTCCTGGGCGGAGCATCCTGCCACTGCCGGCCCGCGGCTGGCTCCGCCGACCGGCTTCGGACAGATCCCCCACGACCACATCGCCCGGTTCTACCTGCGCCACGGCTACGCGCTGGAACAGGTCGAGCGCAACAGCGCGTTCGACCTCACAGGCTCGTTCGCCGAGGTGGAGCGACTGCTGGCCGAGGCGCAGACAGCCTCACCCGGTTACCGCTTGGTGCAGTGGTTCGCCCCCACCCCTGAGGAGTACGTGGCCGGATACGCCTGGATGAAGTCGCGGATGTCGACCGACGCGCCCTCGGCAGCCCTCGAGTTCGCCGAAGAGGCGTGGGACGCCGCGCGCATCGCCGAGCACGACGCGCGCTACACGTCGTCCGGTCGCACGATCCAGGTGACTGCTGCGCAGCACATCGAGACCGGTGAGCTGTGCGCGTTCAACGAGCTCGTGATCGGCAAGGACCGCACCGAGCCGTCCCACCAGGAGGACACGCTCGTGCTCAAGGAGCACCGGGGCCACAAGCTCGGCACGCTCGTCAAGTGCGCCGGACTCCTGTCCTGGCGCGACGTGGCGCCCGCATCCGCGCGCGTCATCACCTACAACGCAGAGGAGAACCGGCCGATGCTGGACATCAATGAGGCGATCGGCTTCGCGCCGATCGCGTACGTGGGGGCCTGGAAGAAGGTGCTCGATGACTGATTTCGCCGTCACCGCGGTCGTGACCGTCCAGCGGATCGCCGTTCCCGCAGCGGTGGATGCGCCGGACGCCCGCATCTTCCTCGAGATGGTGCGGATCGCCAACGCGGTCTGCCTCGAAGATGCGGGTCACGACTATCTGAACGAGGATGCCGACGAGGTCCTCGGCTTCTGGCAGGACCAGACCGACTGGACCCAGCTCGGCTTCGCCGCGCTGCGCGGCGACGTGGTGCTCGGCGCCGTGAAGCTGATGGTCTCGAACCAGGCCGATACCAGCACCGTGGAGTTCGATCTCATGGTCGACCCGCCGCATCGCAGCCAGGGCGTCGAGGGGCTGCTGCTCGCCGAAGTCGAGCGTGAGGCGCGTGAACGAGGACTCGCCACCATCCAGACCTGGACGCTGCACCGGCCCCAGACGGAGGGCCCGCGCCTGGAGCCGCCGACCGGATGGGGCTCGATCCCCGCCGACGATCCGCAGACGCGATTCCAGCTGGCGAGCGGCTTCACGCTCGAGCAGGTGGAGCGCAACAGCGTCTTCGACCTCACCGGCGACTTCGGCACCGTCGAGCGCATGCTCGCCGAGGCGGTGGCGACCGCCGGTGAGGACTACCGCTCGATCCAGTGGACGTCGCCGACGCCGCCCGAGTACCTCGATGGGTTCGCGTACGCGATCTCGCGCATGTCGACAGATGCGCCCGCCGGCGGTCTGGTCATCGACGAGCAGCATTGGGATGCCGCACGCGTCCAGCGTCGCGACGCCCGGCTGAAGGCGCAGGGCCTCACCGTCTCGGTAGCCGTCGTGCTGCACGTGCCGACGGGCCGGATCGCGGCGTACAACGAACTCGCCATCGCGGAGGACCGCTCCGGCGCGACCCAGCAGTTCGGCACGCTGGTCGTGAAGGAGCACCGCGGGCATCGCCTCGGAACCATCGTGAAGTGCGCGAACCTGCTGCGCTGGCGCGACCTGGTTCCCGAGTCGCCGCGGGTCTCGACCTTCAACGCCGAGGAGAACCGCCACATGCTCGACATCAATGAAGCCATCGGCTTCGTGCCCGCCTCATACGCGGGTGCGTGGAAGAAGGTGCTCGAGCTCTGATCTCGCCGACGAACGGCGCGCGCTTCAGACGCCGTCACGGGGTCCGGGCACCGAGCGCGGCATCCGCTGGCAGTGCGCGCAGAAGTGACTCGAGCGATTCGTGAACGACACGCGCACGATCGGACGGCCGCATCGGGGACACGGTTCCCCGGTGCGGCCGTACGCGTTGAGCGAGTGGGCGAAGTAGCCTGCCTGGCCGTTCACGTTGACGTACTGCGCGTCGAAGCTCGTGCCGCCCTCGGCCAGCGCCTTGTCGAGCACGTGCCGCACCTCGCCCAGCAGGCGGTTCACCGCGCGCGTCGACAGGACCCGTGCCGGCGTCTCCGGGTGGATGCGCGCAGCCCACAGGGACTCGTCGGCGTAGATGTTGCCGACACCGCTGACGATCGTCTGGTCGAGCAGCACCCGTTTGATCGCCGAGTCCTTGCGCCGGAGGATGAGTCGGACGGCGGAATCCGAGAATGCGGGATCCAGCGGATCCCGAGCGATGTGGGCGACCTGTGCCGGGACGGATGCCTCGGCCCACCCCCGTCCGCCGGGTGCGCCGTCAGCGGTCGGGATCAGGTCGTCGATCGCCAGCGATCCGAACGTCCGCTGGTCCGCGAACACGACGGACAGCTCCCCGTGCAGCGGGTGCGCCAGGTCGATGCGAACGCGCTCGTGCCGCTCGGCAGCCGCCCCCGGGGCTCGCAGCAGCATCTGGCCGCTCATTCCCAGGTGGCCCACGACGGCATCGGCGGCCGTGCCGCCGCCGGCGTCGGGATGCAGCGGCAGCCACAGGAACTTGCCGCGCCGGGCGGCGGAGAGCAGGACCCGCCCGGTGAGCCGAGCCTCGAAGTCCGTCGCGTCGCCGGAGTGCCGCGTCAGCGCTCGCTCGTCGAGCACCGTGACGCCGAGCACCAGGGCGCCGCTGACCGCGGGCGCGAGGCCTGCGCGCACGACCTCGACCTCGGGAAGCTCAGGCACGCCCGCTGAGGTCGCGCCACGCGGTGAGCGCGGCGGCCATCTCGGCGTGCTTCTTGCTCGTCCCCGCACCCTCGGCGATGAGGTCGCCGACGGTGACGGCCGCCGTGAAGCGACGATCGTGGTCGGGTCCGGTCGAGGTCACCGCGTACATCGGGGGCTGCAAGCCGCTGTGCGCGGCGAGCTCCTGCAGCGCGGTCTTCGGATCCATCGCCGCGCCGTAGCGCTCGGGATCTGCGAGCAGCGGCTCGACGAGCCGCAGCACCAGGCCGGTGGCGGCATCCGTGCCGGCTGACAGGTAGGCGGCCCCGAAGATCGCCTCCATCGTGTCGGCGAGGATCGAGTCCTTGTCGCGACCGCCGGTGAGGATCTCGCCCCGGCCGAGCAGGAGGTGCTCCCCCAGGCCGATGCCGCGGGCGATCTCGGCGAGGGCGACGGTGGAGACGACACCGGCACGTCGCTTAGCGAGTGCGCCCTCTTCGAGGTCGGGGTGTCCGGTGAACAGTCGCACCGTCACGGCGAGACCCAGCACCGAGTCGCCGAGGAACTCGAGACGCTCGTTGTTCGGCCCCTGCCCGTGCTCGTACGCCCACGACCGATGCGTGAGCGCCAGCGACAGAAGCTCGGGGTCGATGACGACTCCGAGCTTCTGTGTGAGGTCAGCGTGCGCGATGCTCTCGGCAGCGACGTCTGTCACGTCAGTGCGCGATGATCAGACGTCGGCGACCTTGCGGCCCTTGTACTCGAGGAACAGCTCAGTGCCCTGCGAGTCGGTGACGACCTTCGCCTGGTGAGGACGGCTGTAGACCTTCTTGCCGTTCTCGATCGTGGTCGTCAGCGTGATGGGCGCCGCCTTCCACTGAGCGCGACGCGAACGAGTGTTGGAGCGGGAGACCTTCCGCTTCGGGGGGTTACCTGCCATGACTTGCTCTCTTCTGTGTTCTCGACGCCGGGAATCAACCGCGGGGGCGCGGTGCTTCGTCGTCGTGGTCTGTGGTGTAGTCCTGGAGCGCGGCCCAACGTGGATCGAGGGGCTCGCTCAGCTGCGATCCGGCGCTATCGGCCAGTCGCTCGCCCGTGACCGGATCGAGGCCGGGGCAATCCGGCTGGCACACCGGCTGAAACGGAAGCGACAGGACGACCGCTTCCCTGACCAGAGTTTCAAGATCCACGTGATCGTCTTGAACCTCGAAGTCAGCTTCTTCCTCCCCAGGATACGCGAAAAGCTCCTGAAACTCGACTTGGAGCCCCTCGGTGATGTCGGTGAGGCACCGGCTGCAGACGCCGGAGTACTCGGTGTCGATGTCGCCGGAGGCGAGAATGCCCTCGTGCACGGACTCGAGCCGCACCTCGACGACGACCGGCTCCCCCTCGGGGATGGATACCAGGCCCTCTCCCCACTTCGCGGGTGCCGGGACCTCGATGGTGTGCTCGCGCATCTCGCCGGAGCGGTGGATGATGTCGCGGATCGGAAGGACGAACGGACCCGTCACATGCTTTCTGGCCACGACTCCAGCCTAGCCGCGGTTCCTGGTCAGATGCCCCGCGCGCCGGTGTCGAGGAACCGCGCCACCGCCGACGGCACGTACGGCGAGACGTCGCCGCCGAGCGCGGCGACCTGACGCACCAGCGAGCTCGACACGAGCGCGTGCGCGGGGTCGGGCAGGAGGAACACCGTCTCGACGTGCGCGAGGTGGCGGTTCACGATCGCCATCGGCGTCTCGTACGCCACGTCGATCTGCGAGCGGATGCCCTTCACCAGGACGCTCGCCCCGACATCCGTCGCGTAGTCGACCAGCAGGCCCATGCTCCACGAGGCCACGACGACCTCGCCGTCGATGTCGCTCTCGGCGATGGACTGCTCGAGTAGCGCCTGACGCTGCGCGATCGGCAGCATGGCCTCTTTACCGGGGTTGTGCACGACGAGCACGTGGAGCTCGTCGTAAAGCGACGCGGCGCGGCGGATCACGTCGAGATGACCGAGCGTCGGCGGATCGAACGAACCAGGGACGACGGCGATCCGGCTGCTCATGCCGACCAGCCTACTGGGCGCCTCGAGGTCGAATCCGCCGCGCGTCAGTTCTTCGCGAGGGCCGCGCGCTCGGCCATTCCGACGTTGCGTTCGAGCGCGGCGGACAGACCAGGATGCCGCTGCAGCGCGGGGTCGTCGGCCAGCACCTGCTCGGCCGCGATCCGCGCCTCGGCGATGATGTCGGCATCCTTCACCACCCGCAGGAGGCGCAGCGACGACCGCGCGCCGGACTGCGCGTCGCCCAGGACGTCGCCCTCCCCCCGCAGCTCGAGATCGACCTCGGCCAGCGCGAAGCCGTCCAGAGTCGAAGCGACGGCTTCGACGCGATCGCGCGCCGGGGTGCCGCGGGGCGCCTCGGTGACCAGCAGGCAGAGGCCCGGGATGCCGCCACGACCGACGCGACCGCGCAGCTGATGAAGCTGCGACACGCCGAACCGGTCGGCCTCGAGGATCGCCATCGTCGACGCGTTCGGCACGTCCACGCCGACCTCGACCACTGTCGTCGCCACCAGCACGTCGATGTCACCGCGGGCGAACGCCTGCATGACGGCATCCTTCTCGTCAGAGGGCATCTTGCCGTGCAGCATCTCGACACGGATGTCGGAGAACGACGAATGCCGCGACAGCAGGTCTGCGACCTGCACGACTCCCCAGCGCGTGCGGGCCGTCTCACCGCCGACGTCTCCGGGCGGCTCGTCGGCGGTGTCGTCCTTGGTGAGCGCCTCGGCGTCGATGGCGGCGCAGACGACGAACCCCTGGCGCCCCTGGCCGACCTCCTCGGCGATGCGCTCCCACACCCGCCCGAACCAGCCGGGATGCTCGGCCAGCGGAGCGACGAACGTCTCGATACCCGCGCGCCCGGCCGGCATCGTGCGGATGGTCGAGACGTCCAGGTCGCCGAAGACCGTCATCGCCACGGTGCGCGGGATGGGCGTCGCGGTCAGCACCAGCGCATGCGGCGACGAGCCCTTCGCGCGCAGCGACTCGCGCTGCTCGACGCCGAAGCGGTGCTGCTCGTCGACCACGACCAGACCGAGGTCGGCGAACGTGGTGCTCTCGCTGAGGAGGGCATGGGTGCCGACGACGATGCGCGCCTGGCCGGATGCGGCGCGCAGCGCGGCCTTGCGCCGCTCTGCCGCGGGCAGCTGCCCGGTGAGCAGGGTGGGCATCAGCTCGGGGGCGAGCTGCGGGCCCAGCATCCGGGCGATGGAGCGCACGTGCTGCCCCGCCAGCACCTCTGTCGGGGCGATGAGCGCCGACTGGCCGCCGGACTCGGCGACCTGCAGCATCGCGCGCAGAGCGACGAGCGTCTTGCCCGAGCCGACCTCACCCTGCACCAGGCGGTTCATCGGCCAGTCGCCCTGGAGATCGCGGGCCACGTCATCGCCGACACTGACCTGGTCGGGCGTGCGGGGGAACGGCAATGCTGCGTCGAACCGCTCCAGCAGCGCCCCGGGAGCCCGGCGTGTCGCAGACAGCGCCCGGACGAACTGTCGCTGCTGCAGGAGTGCGACCTGCAGGACGAAGGCCTCCTGCATGCGCAGCGTCGCGCGCGCCGGCTCGATCTCCTCCAGGGCCTTCGGCCGGTGGATGCGCTCGATCGCCGTGCGGGCGTCGAGCAGCCCGTGCCGCGCGCGAAGCTCGTCGGTGAGCGGGTCCGGGACATCGCCGAGCCCATCGAGCACGAGGTCGACGATCTTCTGCAGCTGCCAGCTGGCGATCGTGCTCGTCGCCGGGTAGATGGGGATGGGCAGGTTCACGTTCGCCTCGGCCTGAAGGCGGGCCTGCTCCTCGTCGTCGAACAGCTCGTAGTCGGGGTGGGCGAGCTGCTTCGCGCCGCGATACTCCCCCACCTTTCCGGCGAAGATGCCGCGCCGGCCAGGCTTGAGGTCCTTGACGCGCCAGGCCTGGTTGAAGAACGTCAGCGACAGCTCGCCGTTGCCGTCGCTGATCACCACCTCGAGCAGCGACCCGTTCCGGTTCTTCATGCGCCGTTCGCTCGCCCGCCGGACCTCGGCCACGATCGTCACCGGCTCGCCCACCGGAAGCGAGGAGATCTGCGTCAGCTCGCCTCGACGCGCGTACCGGCGGGGATAGTGCGCCATCAGGTCGCCGACCGTCGTCATGCCGAAGGCACGCTCGAGCGCCGCCGCGGTCTTGCCGCCGACCGCGCCGCCGAGGCTCGAGTCGAGGGTGAAGGACGCCATGAGTCGAGTCTAGGATCCGCCGCCGACGACCGTCGGCGAACCCACAGCGCGCAGGTCGGGGAGCCACGGCGGCCACTGTCGGCCGAAGCACAGCGGGAAATCGTATGGTTGCGGGATGCTCCGACGACTCCTCTCCCGTGTCTACTGGGCCTGCAGTCGCTGGACGCTGTCCACCGAACCGGCCCCGGATCGCCCCACCGTCCTGCTGGGCGCGCCGCACACCTCGAACTGGGACTTCGTGCTCATGCTCGGCATCGCGTGGCGGCTGCGCATGCCGGTGCGCTGGCTCGGCAAGGCGAGTCTGTTCCGCGGCTGGAAGGGACCGATCATGCGCGGCCTCGGCGGCATCCCCGTCGACCGCGCCGACCCCTCCCGCGTCGTCGGCGACGTCGTCGCACGGATCCACGCGGGCGAGGTGTTCGGCCTCGTCGTCACCCCCGAGGGCACACGCGGCTCCAGCTCCTACTGGAAGTCCGGCTTCTATCGCATCGCCCGCGCGGCGGGGCTGCCGGTCACGCTCGGCTACGTGGACCGCACCACGATGACGACGGGTCTCGGCCCCACGATCGAGCTCACCGGGGACGTCGGCGCCGACATGGATGTCATCCGCGCGTTCTACGCCGACAAGTCCGGCCTCCACCCGGAGCTGCGCACCGAACCGCGCCTGCGCGAAGAGGACGCCGCGATCGCGTGAGCGCCGCTCCGAGCGGACTCGCCTCGATATCGTGAAGCTGTGACACGCATCATCTCCGGGCGAGCCGGCTCGATCGTGCTCGACGTCCCCGACGCGGGCACGCGGCCCACGAGCGACCGCGTGCGCGAATCGCTCTTCGGTGCGCTGCAGTCGGCCGGTGTGCTGCACGGTGCGGCAGTGCTCGACCTCTACGCCGGCTCGGGCGCGCTCGGGCTGGAGGCGGTCAGTCGGGGCGCGGCATCCGCGGATCTCGTCGAGAAGTCACCGCGAGCGGCGGCGGTCGCGCAGCGCAACGCCGGCCGCGTGGCCAAAGCCGTCGGCACCCAGGTCGCCCTGCGCGTGCACCGCACCGCCGCCGACGCGTTCCTGCGGACGGCCCGCGGCCCGTTCGACATCGTCTTCCTCGATCCGCCCTACGACGTGGGCGAGTCCGAGCTCGCCGCGACTCTCGCGCTGCTCGTCCCGCTTCTCGCGGACAGCGCCGAGGTGATCGTCGAGCGGGCATCGCGCTCACCCGAGCCCGCGCTCCCGGCCGGGCTGGTCGCGACCCGTTCCAAGCGCTACGGCGACACGACGCTGTGGTGGGCGACCACCCGCGAGGCCGAGGCGGGCGCCGGCGGCGACACGATCAGCGGATCAGCCGGCTGACGACGGTGCCTCGCGGATGGGGGCAGTGGCGGGCGGGCCGCTCCAGACATCCGGGCCGTCGAAGCCGACATCGCGGGTGATCGTCAGCTCACCACTCGGAGACAGCCGGATGCGGAAGGTCACCGGGTCTTTGAGTACGCGCAGCAGCGCGATGAAGTCGCCTCCCCGCCACCCGCCGGATACCGCGACCCGGTCGCCGAACCATTCGCGTTCTCCGTCGAGTACGAGTTCGCCGACGGCCCACTCGTCCGGCGCGCAGGCGAGCTCGACCCCATTGATCGCCAGGGACTCCGGCCCGATCCGCAGTCGCGCGATCGGTCCTGCCGTGTAGGCGTACTCGAGCTCCGTGTCGCGCTGCGCGCCACCCGCCGGTGGGATCACGAGGGGCGACGGGAGCGAAGCCTCGGCTTCGGTGGTGTCGAACGCCGGCAACAGCTCGCTCCAGATGGCAGCGGGCGGCAGGTGCATGTTCTCCAATCCCCCGGTGATCGCCACGACCGCGTCCTGCTCGGGCAGCACAATGACGTACTGGCCGAACGCACCATCGCCGCGGTAGGCACCGTCGGGGCACCGCCAGAACTGGAAGCCGTACCCCTGCTGGTCCCAGTGCCCGCTCGCCTCGTCGCCGTTGGCGATCTGCGCACTCGTGGCGAGGTCGATCCACTGCGCGGGCACCAGCTGGTCGCCGTGCCATTCACCGCGCTGCAGCAGCAGCTGCCCGAACGCGGCGAGCTCCTCGGCGCGGATCATGAGCCCGTAGCCGCCCGCGTCCACGCCGGTAGGGCTCTGCAGCCACCACGGCTCCTGGAAGCCGAGCGGCGCGAACAGGCGCGGCGTGAGGTAGTCGAGCAGGCGCTCGCCGGTGCGTCGCTGCACGATCTCGGACAGGAGGTAGGTGGCGGCGGTGTTGTACAGCCAGTGCGTTCCGGGCGCGAACTCCAGTTCGGCGGCGAGGATCGCGCGGGCCCACTGGTCGGAGGCGTGCCACTCCGGCTCTGCGGCGTGCCCTGTCGACATCGTCAGCAGGTGGCGGACGCTCAGGGCGCCGAGCTGCGGCGACGGCTCCTCGGGCACGAGATCGGGCAGCAGATGCACGACGAGATCGTCCAGCGCCAACAGTCGCTCGTCGATAGCGAGACCCACGGCCGTCGACGTGAAGCTCTTGCTCACCGAGTACATCGCGTGCGGAGCATCCCGTTCATACGGCGCCCACGTCGCCGCGAGCACGACATGGCCGTGCCTGATCACGGTCACCGTGTGGACGTGCTCGATCGCGTCGAGGGCCGACACGAGACGCGCTAGTGCCGCGGTGGGAACACCCTGGTCTTCGGGCCGCGATCGCGGCAGCAGGTCGGTCATCGAGCCCACAGTAGCGGCGAGCCCGACATCGACGCACCGGGTGGTGCTCAGCCCGTGCGGGCGTCCCAGTCGCGATAGGGATCCCAGCCGCCGCGGCCTTCGAACGGCCCGCCGTCGATCAGGACGGCGTGCTCGCCGCGCGCCCGCACCGTGCCGACGCGCACGAACCCGTGCGGCAGGGCCCGGCCACCAGGGAACGCCGCCAGCAGCGCGTGGTCCTCGCCCCCTCCGAGCGCCGATGCGGGATCCGCGCCGAGAAGCGACGATTCCAGCGCGAGGGTGACACCGGATGCCGCCGCCAGCCGTGAGGCGTCCAGCACGAGGCCGTCCGAGACATCCATCATCGCGGTGGCCCCCGCGTCCGCGGCCTCGGGACCGAGCCAGACCGGAGGCGACGGCCGGAGCTGTGCGACGAGATCGGTGAGCTCCTCCGGTTCGAGCACGCGCTCGTCGACCGCAGTCGGCGTCCCCGCGGCATCCGTGAAGCGCTCGAAAAGGATGCGCAGGCCACGCGCCGCTCTGCCGAGCTCACCCGCGACCGCCACGACGTCACCCACCCGCGCACCTGAGCGGAGCACGGGCGCGCGTCCCGCCAAGGCGCCGAGCGCTGTCACCGCGACGGTGAGCGTGTCCGACACGGTGAGGTCGCCGCCCTCGACCCGGCAGCCGGGCGCCAGATCGCGACACGCTGCTCGCAGTCCGTCGGCGATGCCGGTGACGAACGACAGTCGCGTCGCGTCGGGCATCGCCAGCGCCACCAGCAATGCGGTCGGCGTCGCACCCATCGCGGCGATGTCGGCGAGGTTGACGGCGGCCGCCTTGTAGCCGAGGTCGAAGGCGCTCGACCAGGCGAGCCGGAAATCAGGGCCGTGGACGAGCGTGTCGACGGTCGCGACCACGCGCCCGTCGGCGGTCGCGATCACGGCGGCGTCGTCACCGGGACCGACGAGGGCGTTCGACTCACCGAGCCGCTCCAGGATGCTGCGAAGAATGGTCCCCTCGCTGAGCTCCCCCACCGTCGGATCCCCGTGCGCGCCATCCACCTCACCACGCTACCGCGGTCGGCGAAGCAGCCTGCCGCGCCGGGTTAGCCTGGAGCGGTGCGTGTTCTTCCCTCCCCGGTCGCGATCAGGCCGGTCGCGATCAGGCTCGTCGCGATCGGAATGGCCGCGGTCGCCGCGATCGGCTTGACGGGGTGCACCTCGACCGTCGACCTCGATCCTGCCGAGTCCGCGAACGACCCGCTGTGTGCGGAGATCACGTCGAACCTGCCCGGCACGGTCAGCGAACAGCCGCGCCGGTGGACGGACGCCCAGGCCACGGGTGCGTGGGGCGAGCCCGCGAAGGTGCTGCTGACATGCGGCGTCGAGCCTCCGGGGCCCACGACCCTGCGCTGCGAGAGCGTGGCAGGCGTCGACTGGATCGTCGACGACTCCGATGCGCCGCGCTTCCGGCTCACGACGTTCGGCCGCACTCCGGCCGTCGAGATCTACCTCGACACCACCGCCGATGAGAACGGCGAGGGGGCGTCCAGCCGCGATGTCCTCGACGCGCTGTCGCCGATCGTGAGCGTGCTGCCGGTCGACGGGCAGTGCCTCGAACGCGACGACGCGACGCCCGTCCCCTGACACGCCGGCGCTTCGGGACGACGCAGCGCACACCGACGCACGGCTCGGCCGAACGCCGGACGCGCGCCTCAGCGCGCGTTCGCGGTCGCCGCCACTCGGGTGGTGCGCTCGAGCGCCGTGTCGACGAGTTCGGTGATCAGCTGCGGGTACGACACACCCGAGGCGATCCAGCACTTCGGGAACATCGAGATCGGGGTGAATCCCGGCATGGTGTTCAGCTCGTTGACATACAGGCCGTCGGCCGTCAGGAAGAAGTCGACGCGGGCGAGTCCCTTGCCGTCCACCGCCTGGAACGCGCGGATGCCGAGCTCCTGGATCGCCGAGATCTCGGCGTCCGTCAGGTCGGCCGGGCAGACGACCTCGGCCCCCTCACCCCCCAGGTACTTGCCCTCGAAGTCGTAGAACTCCCGTGTGGTCAGCACGATCTCGCCGGGCAGAGACGCGCGGGCAATCGCGCCCCCGCGGCCCTCGAGGATCGCCACCTCGACCTCGCGACCGACGATGGCCGACTCGATGAGCACCTTGTCGTCCTCGGCGAATGCCAGTTCCAGGGCTCCCGCCAGCTCGGAGGAATCGTGCACCTTCGAGACGCCGACGCTCGACCCCGCACGCGCAGGCTTGACGAACGTGGGCTCACCCAGGGGCGCGGCATCCGCTCGCACACCCTCGGGATCGCTCTCCCAGCGCGCACGCGTGACCGTCACCCACGGCGACACCGGCACGCCGGCCGCGGCGAGCACGATCTTCATGAAGTGCTTGTCCATGCACAGCGCGGAGTCCAGGACGCCGCCGCCCGCATACGGGATGCCGAGCGTGTCGAAGAAGCCCTGGACGGTGCCGTCCTCACCGTGCAGCCCGTGGAGGATCGGCAGGACCACGTCCAGGCGGCCGAGCTCGTCCACGGAGCCGTCGGCACGACGCACCCGCAGCGTCCGGTCGGCGCCACCTTCGGGCCACACGACGCGCGTGCCGTTGTCGACGACTTCGGGAAGCCGGTCGGCGTCGAGCGCGAACTTGTCGGGATCGTCGTCTTCGAGGACGAACACGCCGTCGCGGGTGATTCCGATCGGTATCACCCGGTAACGGTCACGGTCGATCGCCCGGAGCACCCCGCCCGCCGTTGCGGAACTGATCGAGTGCTCGCTGGATCGACCGCCAAAGAGCACCGCCACCGCCGGCTTGTCCATTCGTCGTCCTCTCACCCTGGGGGGTGTCGTCGTCTGTTGTGAGATGCGGCGCGATGTCGCGCGGATTCATCGTGCCGTCGAGCACCATCTTGACCTGCTCGACGATGGGCATCTGCACGCCCACTTCACGTGCCAGCTGCAGAATGGGCGCGACGGACGCGAGTCCCTCCGCCGTCTGGTTCATCTGCTTGACCACATCGTCGAAACGATATCCCTGGCCGAGCAGGCGTCCCGCAGTGTTGTTGCGGCTGAGCGGCGACTGACACGTCGCGATGAGGTCGCCGAGGCCGGCAAGACCCTGGAGGGTCTCGGGCTGGGCGCCGAACGCGACCGCGAAGTCGGTCATCTCGACGAGACCGCGCGTGATGATCGACGCCTTCGTGTTCTCGCCGTAGCCCACGCCGTCGACGATGCCGATGGCGACCGCGATCAGGTTCTTGAGCACGCCGCCGAACTCGGTGCCGATCACGTCGGTGTTCACGAACGTGCGGAAGTACTGGTTGCGGGCGCGGCGGGCGACGGCCTCCGCGGTCTCCTGGCTGGTCGACGAGATTACAGCGGCGGTCGGCTGCTCACGCGCGATCTCGAGGGCGAGGTTCGGTCCGGAGGCGACCGCGATGCGCGCGGGATCGCAGTGCAGCTCCTGCTCGATCACCTGGCTCATGCGCAGGCCGGTGCGCCGCTCGACGCCCTTCATCAGCGAGACGATGGGCGCGTCGCTCTGCGCGATGAGCGGCCGCACGGCCTTGAGGTTCTGCCGCACCGCCTGGCTCGGGATCGACAGGTAGACCTGTTCGGCGCCCTCGAGCGCCTCGGAGAGGTGGTGGGTGGCGTGCATGTCGCGCGGCAGATTGATGCCCGGGAGGTACTCGCTGTTGCGCTTGCCCTCCTGGATCTCGCTCGCCAGCTCCGGGCGACGCGCCCACATGGTCACGTGCGCACCGCCGTCGGCGAGGATCTTGCCGAACGTCGTTCCCCAGCTGCCCGCGCCGACCACGGCGACGCGCGGGCGCGCGGCATCCTGCCTACGGCTCAAGGCGCCCCGTCTCCTTCTGGCCGTGATCGGCCGGGTTCCATCGCTCGGGCGGCGCCGGCTCCCCGCGCAGCTGCGAGAGCAGCCCGGCGATGTCGGCCATCACCACGTCGGTCGCCTCGACGAGCGCCGACTGCGAGGACGCCCGGCCGACGTAGGCCGACAGGTCGACCGGGTCGCCGATGACCACGCGCACGCGGCGGCGCAGCGGCCAGAGCTTGAGCTTTCCGTAGCGCGGCAGCACCTGCTGCGCGCCCCAGTGAGCCATCGGGATGACGGGGATGCCGCCGGCCAGCGCAAGACGGACGGCGCCGGTCTTGCCGCGCATCGGCCACAGGTCCGGCTCGCGCGTGAGCGAGCCCTCGGGGTAGACGATCACGCCGCGACCGTGCCGCGCCAGGGTCTCGGACGCCTCGAGCGTCGCGCGGGCCGAGGCGGCCGAGGCGGCGCGCGCGACGGGCACCATGCCGGTCGCCCTCAGGGCCCAGCCCAGCACGGGCACGCGGAACAGGCTCTCCTTCGCCATGAACCGGGGCGCCCGGCCGCTGCGCCACACCGCCAGTGCGACGACGAGAGGGTCGACCTCACTGAGGTGGTTCGGTGCGAGCACGTAGGCCCCGTCGCGCGGGAGCTTCTCCCGACCGTCGATCTCGAGCTTGAAGAGCAGGCTGAGCAGGGGCACCACGATGGCCGCGAGCGGCCAGAAGACGCTCGGACGCGTCTTCTCCGCGGATGCGCGCCGGCGTTCCGTCGCCACCGGGCTATCCGATGACGTCGAAGTCGGCGCCGAGCATGTCGAGCTTGGCGAGGAACTTCTCGTAGCCGCGGCGGATGATGCCGACGTTGCGCACGATCGACTGCCCCTCGGCCGCGAGTGCCGCGATCACATAGCTGTACCCGCCGCGCAGGTCGGGGACGACGACGTCGGCGCCGTGGAGCGCGGTCGGGCCGTTGATCACGGCGGCCTGCTCGAGAGCGCGGCGGGGAACGCGGCGTCCGGCGGTGTCGAGACCCTGAGGGTGCACCACGATGTCGGCGCCCATCTGGTTGAGCGCGTCGGTGAAGCCCAGACGGTTCTCGTACACCGTCTCGTGGACGGTCGAGGTGCCCTCGGCCTGCGTCAGCGCCACGATCAGGGGCTGCTGCCAGTCGGTCATGAAGCCGGGGTGCACGTCGGTCTCGACGACGACGGGCTTGAGCGCGCCGCCGCGGCGGAACTGGATGCCGTCCTCCCGGACGTCGAACCAGCCTCCGGCCTTGCGGAACACATTGAGGAAGGTCAGCATCTCCTGCTGCTTCGCCCCGCCGACGAAGATGTCACCGTCGGTGGCGAGAGCGGCGCAGGCCCAGGACGCGGCCTCGTTGCGGTCGAAGATCGCGCGGTGGTCGTAGCCCTGCAGGGTGTCGACGCCCTCGATGAGTATCACGCGGTTGGGCTCGTACGAGATGATCGCGCCCATCTTCTGCAGCACCGCGATGAGATCCATGATCTCGGGCTCGATCGCGGCGTTGCGCAGCTCCGTCGTGCCCTTGGCCTTGACCGCCGTGAGCAGCACCTGCTCCGTCGCGCCGACACTCGGGTACGGCAGCTCGATGTTCGCGCCGTGCAGACCGTTCGGGGCGGTGATGCGAATGCCCTCGTAGCTCTTGTCGACGACCGCGCCGAACGCGCGCAGCGCGTCCATGTGGAAGTTGATAGGCCGGTCGCCGATGCGGCAGCCGCCGAGGTCCGGGATGAGCGCCTCGCCGAGCAGGTGCAGCAGCGGTCCGCAGAAGAGGATCGGGATGCGCGACGCTCCGGCGTGCGCGTCGATCTCTTCGAAGTGGGCCGACACGGCGCCGCTGGGGTCGAAGTGGAACGTGCCCTCCTCGTCACCCTCGTCGACCCGGACGCCGTGCACTTCGAGCAGCGAGCGCACCACATGCACGTCGCTGATGTCGGGGACATCGCGGAGGGTGCTCGCGGTCTCGCCGAGAAGGGCCGCGACCATCGCCTTGGTGACGAGGTTCTTCGCACCCTTGACCTCGACCCGACCGGTGAGCGGCCGCCCGCCTCTGATCGCGAGGACTTCTCCGGTCACTTCCTGTTCCTCCGCTTCGGCGGCTTTGCTCTCGCCGGCGGCGACATTCAGAAGTGGCTTCATCCGGGTGGTCCTCACTTGGTGTGCACGAGGGGGCTTGAGAGGGTCGCGCGCCCGGGTTGTGGGCGCACGGCCCGGCTTACGGGACGGGGAGTGTCCGCGGCCGCCACGCCTCTCGGCGAGCCTCGAACTGCGCGATCTTGTCTTCGTCACGCAGCGTGAGCCCGATGTCGTCGAGCCCTTCGAGAAGCCGCCACCTAGTGTAATCATCGATCTCGAAAGCGAATTCCAGGCGCTCCGCGGAACTCGACGCCGGGTCCCCGATCGTCGCGGTGCGCGCCGAGAGGTCCACCGTCATGGCCACGCCGGGGTTCGCTTCGATCGCCGCCCACGCGGCTTGCAGGTCCGCCTCGGAGATCACACCGGCCACGAGCCCCTGCTTGCCCGCGTTGCCACGGAAGATGTCGGCGAACCGCGGGCTCAGCACGACCTTGAAGCCGAAGTCGCGCAGCGCCCAGACGGCGTGCTCGCGGCTCGAGCCCGTGCCGAAGTCCGGCCCGGCGACGAGGATGCTCGCTCCCGCGTAGACCGGCTGGTTGAGGACGAATTCGGGGTCCTGGCGCCAGCTGGCGAACAGCGCGTCCTCGAAGCCGGTCTTGGTGACCCGCTTGAGGTACACCGCGGGGATGATCTGGTCCGTGTCGACCGCGGACCGCTTCAGCGGGGCGGCGATGCCGGTGTGCGTCGTGAACGCGTCCATGTCAGGCCTCCGAACCCTGGGCAGCGGCTGCGACAGCCGTGGGAAGATCGCTGGGGCTGGCCAGACGGCCCATGACGGCGGTCGCCGCGGCGACAAGGGGCGACACGAGGTGCGTGCGCCCGCCCTTGCCCTGCCGGCCCTCGAAGTTGCGGTTGCTCGTCGAGGCGCAGCGCTCGCCCGGCGCGAGCTGGTCGGGGTTCATGCCGAGGCACATCGAGCAGCCGGCGAAGCGCCACTCGGCGCCGAACTCCTGGAACACCTTGTCGAGACCCTCGGCCTCCGCCTCGAGGCGGACGCGCGCGGATCCGGGGACGACCATGACGCGCACCCCGTCGGCCTTGCGGTGGCCCTGGATCACCGACGCGAACGCCCGGAGATCCTCGATGCGGCTGTTGGTGCACGAACCCATGAAGACGGCGTCGACGGGCACCTCCTTGAGCGGGGTGCCGGGGGCGAGGTCCATGTACTCGAGGGCACGCTCGGCCGCGGCCCGCTCGTTGGCGTCGGCGAAGTCGGCGGGCGACGGCACGGCGCCCGACAGCGACACGCCCTGCCCGGGGTTGGTGCCCCACGTGACGAAGGGCTCGAGCTCGTTCGCATCCAGGAACACCTCGGCGTCGTACGCCGCGCCCTCGTCGCTGGGCAGCGTGCGCCAATAGGCGACGGCATCCTCCCAGTCCTGACCCTGCGGCGCGTGCGGGCGGCCCTTGACGTAGTCGAAGGTGATGTCGTCGGGCGCGATCATGCCGGCGCGGGCACCGGCCTCGATCGACATGTTGCACATCGTCATGCGCCCCTCCATCGAGAGGGAGCGGATCGCGGAGCCGCGGAACTCGAGCACGTACCCCTGCCCGCCGTTGGCGCCGATCTTGGCGATGATCGCGAGGATGACGTCCTTGGCGGTCACGCCCGGCTTCAGCTCGCCCTCGACCGTGATCGCCATGGTCTTGAAGGGCTTGAGCGGCAGCGTCTGAGTGGCCATCACGTGCTCGACCTCGCTGGTGCCGATGCCGAAGGCCATCGCGCCGAACGCGCCGTGCGTCGAGGTGTGGCTGTCGCCGCACACGACGGTGATGCCGGGCATGGTCAGGCCCAGCTGGGGACCCACGACGTGGACGATCCCCTGCTCCTTGTCGCCCAGCGAGTGCAGGCGCACGCCGAACTCCTCGGCGTTGCGGCGCAGCGTCTCGATCTGCGTGCGGCTCGTCAGATCCGCGATCGGCTTGTCGATGTCGAGCGTCGGGGTGTTGTGGTCCTCGGTGGCGATCGTGAGGTCGAGCCGGCGCACCGGACGGCCCTCGGCGCGCAGGCCGTCGAAGGCCTGGGGGCTCGTCACCTCGTGCACCAGATGCAGGTCGATGTAGATGAGGTCCGGCTGGCCGTTCTCGCCGTGGACGACGACATGGTCGTCCCAGACCTTCTCTGCCAGAGTGCGGGGGCGGTCGGGGATGCCGGACGCGTCGGTGATGCTCATTGCTTGTCGTTCTCCTCTGTGGGACTGTGCCCGCATGGGGTGGGGCCCGCGACGAACTCCGCGACGAGAGAGGCCTGGAAACTAGGACTCGTCGCGGCCGCTAAGGAGAAGGCGAGCGATCCGCACGGGCCCAGATTACCACTCGCGCGGACGACACCGGGTCGCGCCCGACGTCGGTGGACGTCCGGCGCGACCCGGTGCGCGCAATCAGCGGACGTCGTCCCGCGGCTGCTCGACCGTCGGCGGCGTGCCCTTCTCGTCGGCCACGAGGGCGGCCGCGGCATCCGCGTTCGCCGCCTTCTTCTCGCGCGAGGACGCGATGACGCTCGCGATCGTCGCCACCGCCATCGAGACCACGATGACGCCGAGCGACATCCAGGTGGAGATCTCGGGCGCCCACTCGATGGGCTCGCCGTTGTTGATGAACGGCAGCTCGTTCACGTGCATCGCGTGGAAGACGAGCTTCAGGCCGATGAAGGCGAGGATGAACGCGATCCCGTAGTGGAGGTAGCGCAGGCGGTCGAGCAGGTCGCCCAGCAGGAAGTAGAGCTGGCGCAGGCCCATGAGAGCGAAGATGTTCGCCGTGAAGACGATGAACGCGCTCTGGGTGATGCCGAAGATCGCCGGGATGGAGTCGATCGCGAACAGCAGGTCGGTCACGCCGATCGCCGCGAACACGATGATCATCGGCGTCCACATCTTCTTGCCGTCCACGACCGTGCGGACCTTCGCGCCGTCGTAGTGATCGCTGATGTCGATCGTGCGACGGAGCAGCCGCACCACGAAGTTCTCCTGCTTGACGTCGGAGTCGTGGTCGCCGCCCGGGAACGCCTGCCGCCACGCCGTCCACACCAGGAACGCGCCGAAGATGTAGAAGACCCAGCTGAACTGCTCGATGATCGCCGCTCCCGCGAGGATGAACAGGCCGCGCAGCACGAGCGCGATGATGATGCCCACCATCAGCACCTCCTGCTGGTAGCGGCGCGGCACCGCGAACTGCGACATGATCAGCACGAAGACGAACAGGTTGTCGATGGACAGGCTGTACTCGGTGAGCCACCCGGCGACGAACTGGCCGGCATACTCCGGGCCGGCGATTATCCACATCAGCCCCGCGAAGAGCAGCGCCAGACACACGTAGAAGACGACCCACAGGGTCGACTCCTTGGTGGAGGGGATGTGCGGGCGTTTCAGGATGATCA
Source organism: Microbacterium sp. B35-30 (assembly GCF_010634855.1). Lineage (GTDB taxonomy): Bacteria > Actinomycetota > Actinomycetes > Actinomycetales > Microbacteriaceae > Microbacterium. The sequence goes on from NZ_MWLQ01000011.1 coordinate 428,559, forward strand.
GCAGATCAGCCAGGAGGATCAGGGAGAGGATCACCAGGGATCCGATTTCGAACCACAGCGGGAGTTCGAGGTCCATTCAGGGCCTTTCGAAGGGGGCGTACAAGCGGGGTCGGTCGAAGCCGAAAGTCTCTCCCCCGCCGGCCGAGCGGCCTGCGGTGCACACCCGGGGTCGCTCTGTCGGGACCCGTGATGACGGATGCGCGGTATCGGGATACTCCCTCTCGCTCGCAACAGAATACAGGGTGGGGATGCCGGGTCCGCGTGCCGTGAGACGATCCCGCCAGTGCGGACACTGACACGGTGAGAGACAATTCGGAGGATGGGCATGCCCGACGACGACCTGCCGCACGGCGCCACCGGCGACGCCGAGCTCGTGGTGCTGGCCGCGGGCGGGAGCGAGCACGCCTTCCGCACGCTTTACCGGGCTTATGTGCGCCCGGTGTACTGGATGGCGCACGGGCTGGTCGGCAACCCGGCCGACGCCGAGGAGGTCACCCAGGAGACGTTCCTCGTCGCCTGGCGAAAGCTCCCCGACCTCGAGCTCGCCGGTGACTCGCTCCTCCCGTGGCTGGCGACGATCTGCCGGTTCCAATCCGCCAACCGCGTGCGCCGGCAGCGACGCGACCGCGTGCACACCGCGGCGGCGGCCGACGAGGAGCTCCCGTCGACGGTCGACGTCGAACAGCAGGTGATCGACGAGCGGCTCGCCGACGCGATCCTGCGGGAGGTCGCCGGCCTCGGCGAACTCGATCGCGCCATCTTCCGGCTGTGCGCCACCGAGGGCTACGCCTACCAGGCCGCCGCTGACGAGCTCGGCGTCGCACACGGCGTCGTCCGCAACCGTCTCTCCCGTATCCGCACCCGGTTGCGGACCGTCGTGAAGGAGAGCACATGAACACGCAGTCCCCGGTGCCCGAGACATCGGCACCCCTGCCCGAGCTCAGCGCGCAGCGCATCGACGAGATGGAGGACGCCCTCTTCGCCGACATCGCGCGGGAGCGCACGCGTCGGTCCGCCCGGCGCACGCGCCGGGGCCGGCTGTGGATCGCGGGCGGCGCCGCCGCCGCGGTCATCGCGGTGGCCGCCGTCATCGCCCCCTCGGTCGGCTCGCTCGTCGGAACGGCGGGCGGAACGTCCGAGGAGTCCGCTGTCGCGCCCGCCGATCCGGGCGTTGACTCCGACGGCGCCCGGGACTCGGCCGCCGATCAGACGACCGAGTCCGCACCGCTGACCATCGCTCCCGATGCCGCCGCAGGAGACGAGGCGGCCGGCGGGCAGGGGGACAGCGGGCTCGCCGCGGATCGCGACATCATCACGACCGCTTCGGCCACCGTGTCCGTCGACGACGTCGGTGCAGCGACGCGTTCCATCGCCAACTCGGCCGTGGCGCACGGCGGCTACGTCGAGGCGATGACCGTCGGCAGCGACGGCACCGTCTATCCCGTCGCGCCGACCGACGGCGGCATCGTCTACGACACCATGCCCTACCCCTCGCCGACGGACGGCGCGTGGATCACCGTCCGGGTGCCCGCCGACCAGCTGCAGGACGTCGTCGAGGAGCTCGACGACGTCGGCGAGGTGACCGCGACGAACCTCTCGCGGCAGGACGTGACCGGGCAGACCATCGACCTCGAGGCACGCATCGACGCCGCGCAGGCATCCGTCGACCGTCTCACCGCACTCATGGCCCAGGCGCAGTCCGTCGCCGACCTCATCTCGGCCGAAGCGGCGCTGTCGGAACGGCAGGCCATGCTGGAGTCCTACCAGCAGCAGCTGGAGATGCTCGACGATCAGGTCGCGATGTCGACGCTGTCTGTCACGGTGGTGCCGAACATCGAGCCGGTCACCGCCGATCCTGCCGGATTCGGCGACGGCCTCGCCGCAGGCTGGAACGGGCTCATCGCGACACTCAACGGCATCGTCGTCGCGCTCGGCTTCCTTCTCCCCTGGCTCGCCGTGGCCGCCGTCGTCGCACTTATCGTGTGGGGCGTCGTACGGCTCGTGCGCGGGCGGCGCCATCGTCGAGCGGATGCCGCTCCCTCGGCCGCGACGTCCGGTGAGGAGCCGGCGCGACCTGATCCGTCGAGAACCGTCGATCCGTCCTGAAGGGTCGAATACTGTGAAGCGGTGGCGCGCAGCAGATTCCCCGGCTCGGTCTACCGCACGGGCACCGAGCCGGATCCTCGGTTCAGCCTGGCCAACGAGCGGACCTTCCTCGCGTGGAACCGCACCGCCCTCGCCCTCATCGCCGGCGGCGTGGCGCTGGAGGCGCTCGGCCTGGACCTGCAGCCGTCACTGCGGCTGGCGGCATCCGTGATCCTCATCGCCGCGGGTCTCGCCGTGCCGGTCCTCGCGTGGGTGGAGTGGGGGCGCACCGAGCGCGCCCTGCGCGCAGCGACACCGCTGCCCGGTTCTGCCACGAGCATCGCGCTGGCCGCCACCATCGTCGTGGTCGGCGTGCTCGTCCTCCTCGGCGTGATCCTGCGATGAGCGAGCGGCGGCTCTTCGACCCCGGCCTGCAACCGGAGCGCACAGAGCTCGCGTGGCGGCGCACGGCCCTCGCGATCGGCGTGGGATCCCTGCTTGCGCTGCGCGTCCTGCCGTCGCTCGCCACCGCGCCGGCCGCGCAGCAGCTCCTGCTCGCACCGGGGATCGCCGGCGTCGCTTTCGCGATCGCGCTCTGGGCGGGCGCGCGAGCGCGGCACCGTGCCGTCAACCGCGCGCTTCTCGACGACCGGCCTGCCGACCTGCCCGACGCGCGCCTGCTCATGACGCTGACGCTCTTCGTCGTGGGCTGCGGCGTGGTCTCGGCCGTGATCCTCGTCGTGGTCGCCGCCACCTGAGAGCAGTTCTCGCACGCCGCTGGCGCAGAAATGGCTCGAGGCCCCCGGATCCTGGCGGATTCGGGGGCCTCGAGCCATTTGTGACCCCAGCGGGATTCGAACCCGCGTTACCGCCGTGAGAGGGCGGCGTACTAGGCCGCTATACGATGGGGCCGCATAGCCTGTCGCCAGCAGAAGCTGCGACGTGTTGCCTGACTGGTGACCCCAGCGGGATTCGAACCCGCGTTACCGCCGTGAGAGGGCGGCGTACTAGGCCGCTATACGATGGGGCCGTTCAGGCAACCGTTCGATTATGCCACGTCGTCCATGCCCGCTCCAAATCGCCGCGGGTCATGCAGCCCGACTGCGGACGCGGCTTGCTCGTACGGCACCGGGGCGGTTGACTCGTGGACATGCGAGTCACGAAGTTCGAGCATGCGACCCTCACCATCGTCGACATGGGCAGGACGCTGATCATCGACCCTGGATCCTTCACCGCCCCGCTGGGCGAGCTCGAGGAGGTCGTGGCGATCGTGCTGACGCACGAGCACGCCGATCATTGGACCGCGGACCACCTCGATCGCATCCTCGGCCTGTTCCCGGGCACGCCGATCTTCGCCCCCGAGGGCGTGGGCAAGGCGGCCGGCGCGTATGACATCACCGTCGTCCACCCCGGCGACGTCGTCGAGGTCGACCCGTTCCGTCTCGAGTTCTTCGGCGGTCGCCACGCGGTGATCCACGAGTCCATTCCCGTGGTCGACAACGTCGGCGTCCTCGTGAACGATGACTTCTACTACCCGGGCGACTCGTACGCGGTTCCCGAGGGCCGCTCCGTGAAGCTCCTCGCCGCGCCCGTCGGCGCACCCTGGCTCAAGATCGGCGAGGCGATGGACTTCGTGCTCGCCGTCGCGCCCCGGCGCGTGTTCGCCACCCACGACATGACCCTGTCCGTCTCGGGGCGTGACATGGGCCGGGCCCGTCTCGGCTGGGCCGCCGAGCAGCACGGCGGAGAACTCGTGGTCCTGAACCCCGGGGATTCCACCGAAAGCTGAGCCCGGCGTCCGCGGAAACGCAGACGAAGGCCCCCGCGCCCGTGACTCCGACCCGCGCCAGCGGCGCCTGGAGTGGGCGTTGGGGCCTTCGTTCACGCGTTGTCGACGGCGCGAGCGCCCGGAGCGTGGAACGCAGGACTACTGCGCGTCGAGGTCGGTCTCGAGGAGCGCGACCAGTGCGTCGAGGGCCTCCTCGGCGCCGTCCCCCTCGGCCTTCAGCGTCACGACGGTCCCCTGCGAGGCGCCGAGGCCCATCAGCGACAGGATGCTGCCGGCGTTGAGATCTGCGCCACCGTCGACGGCGATGGTCACGGGGACCGACTGCGCCTGCACGGCCTGCACGAAGAGCTTCGCGGGGCGCGCGTGTAGTCCCGAGCTGCTGGCGATGGTCGCCTGACGTTCTGCCATGGTTCTCTCCTGTCTGCGTCGAACCTCTGCGGTCGACGCTTCCGATTCTGTCGGACGAGGGCGTCAGGCCGCCACGGGCACGGCCGACTCGACAGCTTCCGCCTGCTCGAGCTCCTTGCGGCCGACCCACTTCTTCAGGGCGATGACGGCGAGGGCGGAGACGACGGTGCCGGCTGCGATCGCCACCAGGAAGCCCCAGACGGGGTCGATGGCGAAGAACACGAAGATGCCGCCGTGGGGTGCGAGCGATTCGACCGCGAACGCCATGCTGAGGGCGCCGGTCACCGCGCCACCGACGAGCGAGGCCGGGATGACCCGCAGCGGATCCGCAGCAGCGAACGGGATGGCACCCTCGCTGATGAAGGCGGCGCCCAGCAGCCACGCGGCCTTGCCGTTCTCCCGTTCGACAGGCGGGAAGAGGTTGCGCGCGAGGACCGTCGATGCGAGGGCCATCGCGAGCGGCGGCACCATTCCCGCAGCCATCACCGCGGCCATGATCAAGTAGGGCGTGGTGTTCTCCGGAGATGCGGTGGCCAGCCCCGCCACCGCGAAGGCGTACGCGACCTTGTTCACGGGGCCGCCCAGGTCGAAGCACATCATCAGGCCCAGCACGATCCCCACGACGACGATCCCCGACGTGCCTGCGAGCTCGTTCAGCCAATCCGTCAGCCACACCATCAACGTCGCGATCGGACGGCCGAGGAAGAGCACCATGAGCCCGGAGGCCACGATGGAGGCCAGCAGCGGGATGATCGCGACGGGCATCAGGCCGCGCAGCCAGCGCGGAACGCGCCACGTTCCGATCCACCACGCCGTGACGCCTGCGAGCAGGCCGCCCACGATGCCGCCGATGAAGCCGGCGTTCATCGTCACCGCGATCGCGCCGGCGACGAAGCCCGGCGCGATGCCCGGCCGATCCGCGATGGCGAACGAGATGTAGCCGGCGAGGGCCGAGACGAGGAAGCCCATCGACGCGGCGCCGATGGCGAAGGCGACCGAGCCGAGATAGATGCCGAGTCCACCTTCGGGCAGGTCCCACAGCGAGTTCTGGACGATCACCGTGGTCGCATTGTCGGGGGCGGTGTAGTCATCGCCGAAGAACAGGAAGCCCAGGGCGATGAGGAGGCCGCCGCCGGCGACGAACGGGATCATGTAGCTCACACCGGTGAGCAGGATGCGCTGGATGCGGGCACCCCAGGACAGCTTCTCGGCGGGGGCGGATGCGACCGCGGCCGCCTCGCCGCCGACGCGCGTGGCCGACGGGTTCTTCGCTGCGGCCACCGCCTCGGCGATGAGCTGACCGGGCTGCTCGATGCCGCGCTTGACGCCGGAGCGGACGACGGGCTTGCCGGCGAACCGCTGCGGTTCGCGCACATCGACGTCGGTCGCGAAGATGACGGCGTCCGCCCCCTGGATGACGTCCGCGGGCAGTGCCTGGTAGCCGCTCGAGCCCTGCGGTTCGACGACGAGGTCGATCCCCGCCTTCTTGCCGGCCGCGGTCAGTGCGTCGGCCGCCATGAACGTGTGGGCGATGCCGGTCGCGCACGCCGTGACGGCGACGATGCGGGCAGGGCGGCCGTCGACGGCGAGGCCCGCCGCGGCGGCGGGCGCGGCATCCGTCGTGGCAGCCGTCGTCGACGACGCTGCCGGCGCCACCGCCGGGGCGGGAGTGCCTTCCCCGATCGCCGCCTGCACGATCGCCACCACCTCGTCGTCGGTCGTCGCCGCGCGGAGGCCCGCGGTGAAGTCCGCCTGCATGAGGCTGCGCGCGAGCTTGGAGAGCACGGCGAGGTGCGCCTCGGCGGCATCGGCGGGCGCGGCGATGAGGAAGACCAGGTCGGCGTCGCCATCAGGGGCGCCGAAGTCGACGCCCGGCTTCAGTCGCGCGAAGGCGAGCGACGGCGTCGTCACCGCTGCACTCTTGGCGTGCGGGATCGCGATGCCGCCGGGAAGCCCGGTCTCGTCCTTCTCTTCGCGCGCCCAGGCGTCGTCGAAGAGGGCCTGCGCGTCGGTTGCGCGACCCTCTGCGACCACGCGTGCGGCGAGGGAGCGGATGACCTCGGACTTGTCGGCGCCCAGGGTGGCGTCGAGGCTGACCAGGCCTGGGGTGATGGTGTCGGACACGGTGACCTCCTGCGGTCGTCGAGTGGGGTGGTGCTAGAGAAGGCGGGTGACGGTCACGTCGCCCGCGGGAACGTCTGCGGGAGTCGGCGCCTGCGTGCCGGGAAGGGATGCCGCGGCCGCCCCGTACCGGATCGCGTGGCGCAGTCGCTCCTCGGGTCCTGCTTGTCGCGTCGCGGCGAGCACGTAGCCGGCCAGCGAGCTGTCGCCCGCACCGACGGTGCTCACCACCTGGATGGGCGGCGGCCCCGCCGTCCAGGCGCCGTCGGCGGTGACGAGCACGGCTCCGCGCGCGCCGAGGGTGACCAGCGCGGCCCCGACGCGTGTCGGCACGAGCGAGCGCGCCACATCGAGGACCGCGGCGGGGTCTGTGCCCTCGAGCCGGGTGCCGGCGAGTTCTGCGAGCTCGTCGTCGTTGGGCTTGATCAGGTCGGGCGCACCTTCGGCCACGACGGCCGCGAGGGCCCGGCCCGAGGTGTCCACGGCGATGAGCGGGGCTGCGGCGCCGTGCGCGTCTCGCACGGCACGGATCACCCGGACGTAGAAATCGTCGGACACGCCGGGAGGCAGCGAGCCTGCCAGGACGAGCCAGGCCGCATGGGCGGATGCCGCCACCGTCGCATGCACGACTGCCGCGACTTCGTCGGGCGAGAGCCTGGCGCCCGGCAGGTTGAGCTTCGTCGTGACCCCCGCGGGATCCGTGATCGCCAGATTCGCGCGGACCCGGCCTCGGACGGGCACGGGACAGGTGTGGAGTGCGGGCTCGAGGAGCGCCGCATCTCGGATCAGGGGCTCGAACGGGTCACCGGCGGCGAGGGGCACCACGGCGGTGCACTCCTCCCCCGCGGCCGCGACCGCGCGGGCGACGTTGATGCCCTTGCCCCCGGCGTCCTCCCGGGCAGAGTCCGCGCCCTGCACCTCGCCGACCTGCAGCGGCGCCGGCAGCGTGAGCGTCCGGTCGAGGGACGGATGGGCGGTGAGTGTCACGATCATGCGAGCCAGACCTCCACATCGGCCGCCGCCAGCGCGTCGGCGAGTTCGGCATCGGGTGCGGCATCCGTGACGAGCACGTCGATGTCCGACAGCGAGGCGAACCCGACGAGAAGCTCGGCGCCGAGCTTCTCGGCGTCGGCGACCACGACGACTCTCCGCGCCGACGCGACGATCGCGCGTTTCACCGCCGCCTCGTCGGGGTCGGGCGTGCTGAGGCCGAAAGTCGCCGACACGCCGTTGGTGCCGACGAACGCCACGTCGGGGCGCAGGCCCGCGACCGTCCGCACCGTGTCGGCGCCGACGGCCGCGGCCGTGAGACCGCGCACCCGCCCGCCCACCAACGAGAGCGAGGCGCCGGGGACCGCCGCGAGCGCGTGACCGAGGGTGAGCGAATGGGTGACGACCTCCATGCGCCCGCGTGCGACGCGCGGCACGAGCGCCGTGGCCACGGCAGCGGTGGTCGTGCCGGCGTCGAGGAAGACCGAGCCGGTGAAGTCCGGGCCGAGCGCATCGAGCGCGCGCCGGCCGATGGCCTCTTTGGCGCGGCCGTGGTGCTCGAGGCGCTCGGCGAGCGAAGGCTCACGCGTGCTGGCACGCTCCCGCCCGACCGCGCCGCCGTGCACGCGACGCAGCGCGCCCGTGGACTCGAGGTGATCGAGGTCTCGACGGATGGTCTCGGTGGTGACGTCGAACCGCTCGGCGAGCTCGACCACGCCGACCCGCCCCTGCGCAGCCAGCAGCAACTCGATCTGCTCGTGGCGCTCCGTCGCGTACATGTGTCAACCCTCCGTTGGATTCCCACACAATACAACGTATTCCCACACAAACACAACCCCTCCTGCTTCACCCGGTATCTTCGTACGGTGCCAGTCAAGCCCGCCGCTGAGATCCTGATCGACAGTCCCCTCGTCCGCAGACTGCTGGCCGCCCAGGCCACCGACGCGATCCCGGATGCCTCGGAGCTCCCCCTCGAGAAGGTCGCCGAGGGCTGGGACAGCGAGGTGTGGCGCCTCGGTCACGCCTACGCCGTGCGCCTTCCTCGTCGCGCACTCGCCGCCCCGCTCGTGCGGCACGAGCAGGCGGTGCTGCCGGGCGTCGCCGTGCGGCTCGCCCCGACGGGCCTGCGAGTGCCCGCGCCCCTCGTGAACGGCGTCGCCGCCGCGGGCTATCCCTGGGCGTGGTCGGTCGTGCCGTGGATAGAGGGTAAGCGGGCCATGGATGAGTCACGCGCCGCACGCGGGGCATGGGCGCCGGTGCTCGCGCGCGCGCTCGACGCGCTCCACGTCGACGCGCCGGAAGAGTATCCGGTCAACCCGTTCCGCGGCGTCCCGCTCGCGACGCGCGCCGATGCCGTTGCGGAGCGCCTGCGGACCGTCCGCGATGCCGGCACGCTGGGCGCGGCATCCGTCACCGGCCTCGAGGCGGTGTGGCGGGCTGGCCTCGCGGCCGCTCCCTGGGATCATCCGCCGGTGTGGATCCATGGCGACATGCACCCCGGCAACCTCGTGACACACGAGGGCGCACTCACCGGGATCATCGACTTCGGCGACGTGACAGCCGGCGATCCGGCGTACGACCTCGCGATCGCCTGGCTCGCCTTCGACGCCCCCGGGCGCGAGCGATTCATCGCCGCCTCAGGGTCACGATACGACGCCGACATCTGGACCCGCGCCCGGGCGTGGGCTGCCGCCGTCGTGCTCATGCTGCTCGGCCACAGCGACGACAACCCGGACTACCTCGCGCTGGGACAGGATGCCGCCGCCGAGGTGATCGCGGACGCCGTGTGAGGCGATCCCCAGCTGGCGCGACGCCCGCGCGGCCGGCTCACCGGCTGCTCAGCACCTCGGTCGCCGCGATCTTGAGCACGCCGCCCTCGTCCGCGAACCGGTAAGCGGTGACCTCTTCCGCCACGCGGCCGTCGCGGAAATAGTACGTCAGCGTCGCCTGCCCGCTGTCAGGTCCGGTGGCGCGGACGTCCGCGATCGAGATGTCGGAGATCCCCGACCAGAAGGCCTCGTACCCGCCGCGGCCGCCGGCGTGATTCTCCTGGTAGTCGGCTGTCATCAAGGGCCAGGCGCTGTCGCGATTCTCCGGCATCATCGCGTAGTACCCCGAGATCGTTTCGACCACACGCTGCTCGGGCGGCACCGGCGAGGGCTCCGCTTCGGGCGGCGCGGAAGCGCCGGGCGCCGGCGCGACCACCTCGGGTGCGGGCGTCTCTCCGGCCGGACTCGTCTCCTCGACCGAGGTCGCCACCGGGGTCGGTGCGGGCGTCGGATCGGCCTCCGGCTGGACGCCCGGCCACACCAGGCTGAACAGCAGGGCGGCGCCGATCCCCACCGCGCCCAGCAGGATCAGCGCGCCGGCGATGAGGCCCCTTCGACGGCGGTGCGGAGCGCGGACGGGCTGGGCGGGAGGCGCCGCAGTCGTCCACGACGGCAACGTGCCGATCGCTCCCGCCGCCACGCCTGCGCTCGCGGCCGGCCGCAGCGGCTCCGTCTCGGCCGTGGGCGCCTCGTACCTGGTCGGCTGGTCGACGCGGACGGTCTTCCCGGTCGGCAGCCGAGCGGTCGACGAATCGGCGGGCACGAGAGGAACGCGCGGCGGCCCTGGCCGAGCGCCGGGATCCGCGGGGATCATCGGCGGCGTGGGCGCGCTGGGATCCTGCTCCTCGACCCCGGCGCCCTCGAGCGCCATCGTCGGCGGTGTGGGCGAGCCGGGATCCGGGTCCTCGACCTCCGCGTCCGCGAGCGCGACCGTCGGCGGCGTGGCGGCATCAGGCGCGATCGTCGACAGCGTGGCAGGGTCCTGCGCCACCGTCGCAGCGTCGGCCTCACCGATCGCACCGACGGTGGCCGCGTCGAATCCGAGGGCGACAAGCCCCGCCGTGACCTCTCGGTCGGCGGCGCTCTCGCGATGCAGCGAGCTCAGCGCATCGGCGACCGACGCCATGGTCGGGCGCCGCTTGGGCTGGGAGGCGAGCATCTTGCGCAGCAGCGGCGCGAGCGGGCCGGCGTGCTTCGGCGCCGCGTACCCGCCTCTCGCCACTCTGTGGAGGAGGGCGATGGGGTTCTTGTCGGTGCCGAACGGCGGCTGACCTTCGACCATCGCATAGAGGGTGGACCCGAGCGAGAAGACATCGGAGGCGAAGCTCGTCGGCAGTCCGCGCGCCACTTCGGGTGCGAGGTAGGCCGGGGTGCCGTGGACCATCCCCGTCGCGGTGAGAGACGCGTTACCCAGGGCATGCGAGATGCCGAAGTCGCTGATCAGCGCCGAGCCGTCGCCAGCGATGAGGATGTTCCCGGGCTTCACGTCGCGGTGGACGATCTTGAGGGCGTGTGCGGCGGCCAGCGCAGACGCGACCTCCGCCCCGATGTGCGCCGCCTCGGCCGGCGTGAACGGGCCGTGTTCGCGCAGGAGCTCGGAGAGCGGCGTGGACTCGATGAGCTGCATCACGATGCAGGGCTGCCCGTCGTGCTCCACCACGTCGAAGACGGTGACCGCGTGGGGATGGTGGAGGCCGGCGGTGATCCGGGCTTCGCGCATCGCCCGGTCTGTCGCGAGCTGGCGCTCGCCGTCGGTGAGCTCCGGCTGGGTGCGCAGCATCTTGAGTGCGACCGGTCGACGCAGGCGGGAGTCCCAGGCCTGCCATACGATGCCCATCCCGCCCGCACCCAGCATCTTTACGAGCCGGTAGCGGTCGGCGACGAGGGCGGTAGGAGTACTCATGGGTGTGCCGCCCCTCGAACCTCCCGTGAAGGCTACGCCGCCTGCAGCGTTGTCAGAGGGGGTTGCGCCGGGCGGCTCCTTGTGGAAGCAGCGAAGTCATCGCCGATCCGCTGCCGACATCTCGCCGAATCGCCCGTCTGTCACCGGAAGGCACCGTCGCCCGACGGCATTCGCTGCGGAGCGACCCCGGCCTGATCCGGAGCGCCGTACCGACCATGCGCCTTCAGCTGCTCACCGCGCCAGGGCAAACGAAAAACCCCCGCTGAGCGGGGGTTTTCTCGTTGGCTGGGGTACCTGGACTCGAACCAAGAACAAAGGTACCAGAAACCTCCGTGTTGCCAATTACACCATACCCCAAGGCTGTCAGCCGAAGCCGTGCCGAGGAATAAGTCTACGCGACTTCGGCGGCTCCTCCAAACCGACACGGCCTGCTGCGCATCCCGGGCGAGTCACGCGCAAGCGGCCTACCCGAGCCGGAACGCCAACAGCGCCTCGAGCCGGCGGATCGACTCCGACTTGCCGAGGAGCTCCATCGACTCGAACAGCGGCGGCGAGATGCGGCGGCCGCTCAGAGCGACACGCAGCGGGCCGTATGCGACGCGCGGCTTGAGGCCCAGCCCGCCGTCCGCGACGGGCGAGATCAGCGCGCCGGCCAGGGCATCCTGCACCGCAGCGGCGCTGAACTCGGTGTCGGGCACCCCTTCGAGGGCACCGACCGAGGCGACGACCACCTCGCTCGCGTTCGCGGGCAGCGACGCGAGGGCGTCGTCCTGGTAGGCGACGACATCGGTGAAGAGGAAGCCCACCAGGCCGGGCGCGTCGCCGAGAAGCTGCATCCGCTCCTGTACGAGGGGGGCGGATGCCGCGAGCATCGCCTCCTGCGCGGGTGTCGGGTTCTCGTCGATGACACCGGCGGCCGTGAGATACGGCACCAGGCGCTCGGCGAACTCGGCGGGCGGCAGCATCCGGATGTGGTCGCCGTTGATGGATTCGGCCTTCTTCTGGTCGAAGCGCGCGGGGTTGGGGTTCACATCGACGATGTCGAACGCGGCGACGAGCTCCTCGAGCGAGAACACGTCGCGGTCGGGAGCGATCGACCAGCCGAGGAGTGCGAGGTAGTTCAGCAGCCCCTCGTGGATGAAGCCCTTTTCGCGCTGGAGGAAGAGGTCGGCTTTCGGGTCGCGCTTCGAGAGCTTCTTGTTGCCCACTTCGCCGAGCACGAGCGGCATGTGCGCGAACCGCGGGATGAATGTCGTCACGCCCGCGTCGACGAGCGCCCGGTACAGCGCGAGCTGGCGGGCCGTGGACGGCATGAGGTCTTCGCCGCGGATGACGTGGGTGATACCCATGAGTGCGTCGTCGACGGGGTTCACGAACGGGTAGAGCGGCACTCCCCCGGCGCGCACCAGCACGAAGTCGGGGAACGACCCGGCGGGGAAGGTCACCTCGCCGCGGATGAGGTCGACGTAGGTCAAGTCCTCGTCGGGGACGCGCAGGCGCCAGGCGGGCTCGCGCCCTTCGGAGCGGAACGCCGCCTTCTGCTCGTCAGTGAGGCCGCGGTCGAAGTTGTCGTAGCCGAGCTGCTTGGCGCGGCCGTTGGCCTCGTTGCGCGCGTCGATCTCTTCGGCCGTCGAGTAGCTCTCGTACACGGCGCCGGCGGCGATGAGCCGGTCGAGCACCTCGCGATAGATGCCGTGGCGCTCCGACTGCCGGTACGGCGCGTGCGGCCCGCCGACCTCGACGCCCTCGTCCCAGTCGATCTCGAGCCACCGCAGCGCGTCGAGCAGCTGCAGGTAGCTCTCCTCGCTGTCGCGCGCGGCATCCGTGTCTTCGATGCGGAACACGAGCTTGCCGCCGTTGTGGCGCGCGTACGCCCAGTTGAACAGGACGGTGCGGATGAGTCCGACGTGCGGCAGACCCGTCGGTGACGGGCAGAACCGGACGCGGACGTCGGCGCCGGTGGCGGTCGTGGTGCGGGGATCAGGCGAAGAAGGCATCGCGTCAGAGTGTAGTTGGCGAAGCCGCGACGGTCGGCAGCCCCGGGTTGCGGGAGGCAGCCGCCTCGGGTCGGCCGCCGGACGTGGCGATCAGGCGCGCGAGCGCCTCCAGCGTCGCGCGGACCGCGGGCACGCGGTCGGCCCCGCGCGCCGTGACGGTGTGGATGCGCCGCTGCTCGCCGGCCGGCAGCGGCACGACCGCGACCCCCGGCAGCTGCGGGAACGACTCGATCGCCATCCTCGGCAGGGTCGCCACGCCGATGCCCTGCGCGACCAGGCCCTCGACGGCCACGAAGTTGTCGGTCTCGAAGGCGATGCGCGGTGCGAAGCCCGCGCGACCGCACAGCTCGAGCAGGTGACCGCGGCAGCGCGGGCACCCGGCGATCCAGTCCTCGTCGGCGAGCACTCGCACGTCGAGCGCGTCGGCGGTCGCCGCGGGGTGGCCGGCGGGCAGCACGGCGAGCAGCTCGTCGGCGCCGACGGTGTTCACCGCGAGCCCGCGGGCACTGGATCCGTGCGGGTCGTCGCGGTCCCCCGGGTAGCTGAAGGTGAGGGCGATGTCGGTGCGATCCTCACGTACCGCTTCGACCGCCTCGGGCGGCTCGGCCTCGACGTATGTGAGCGAGATCCCCGGATGCCGCTGGGCGAGGTCCGCGAGCAGGCGCGGGACGATCGTGGGCGACGCCGACGGAAAGGCCACCAGCCGGACGCGCGCGGCGCGCAGCCCTCGGAGCTCGGCGAGCTCGCCGGCCGCGGCATCCAGCGCCGTCGTCACGGCGGGGGCGTGCCGTGCGAGAATCCGGCCCGCGTCGGTGAGGCGGACGCTCCGCCCGACCCGTTCGACGATGGCCACGCCGAGGCGCTGCTCGAGGCGCTTGAGCTGCTGGCTGACCGCGGGCTGGCTGTAGCCGAGAGCGAGGGCGGCGCCGGTGATGGACCCCGCATCGGCGACGGCCTTCACGACCCGCAGTTCGCGCGCATCGAACGCGGGTTCGTCGTCCAGAACGTCGGTCACCGGCCAATCATAAGTCGCTGTTATGTGTCGCATGGGACACCTGCCGTAGACATGAGCAATCTGCGGGTTCACTCTGGATGCATGCCCGCCCTCGCCGACTCCGCCGCGCTCGCCGCCGCGCGCCGCGAGTTCGACGGTGGCCGCGACTACCTGGCCGCGTGCACGGTGGGCCTGCCCAGCCGTGCGACGCGACGCGCCGTCATCGCAGACCTGGATGCCGCTGGATCCGGCCGACCCGACCTCGCCGCATACTGCGCGGCGGTCGAGCGCTCGCGCGGACTGTTCGCGTCACTGGTCGACGTCGGCGCCGAGCGCGTCGCGATCGGCTCGCAGACCTCTGTCGCCGCGGGGCTGGTGGCATCGGCGCTGCCCCACGGGGCCGAGGTGCTCGTCCCAGACGGCGAGTTCTCGTCGATGGTGCTGCCGTTCGTGCACTCGGGCCGCGGTCTCGTGGTGCGGAGCGCTCCCCTGCGCGACCTCGCCGCACATGTCCGCCCCAGCACGGCGCTCGTCGCCTTCTCGGTCGTGCAGTCCGCCACCGGCGAGGTGGCGGATGCCGCGGCTATCGTGGCCGCCGCCGCGCAGCACGGTGCGCTCACCCTGTGCGACGCGACCCAGGCCGTCGGCTGGCTCCCGGTCGAGGCATCCGACTTCGATGCCGTCGTGTGTCACGCCTACAAGTGGCTCTGCGCGCCGCGGGGCGTGTCGTTCCTGACCGTCTCGGACAGGCTCGCCGCGCGCATGACCCCGCTCAACGCCGGGTGGTACGCCGGCGACGACCCTTGGGCGTCGTGCTACGGCCGCGAGGTCGAGCTTGCCCCCGACGCGCGCCGGTTCGATGTGTCGCCCGCCTGGCAGGCGTTCGTCGGTGCCGCACCGGCGCTCGAGCTGTTCGCGGCGCTCGACCCGTTCGAGCTGCACGCCCACTCCACGGGTCTCGCGGCCGCGTTCCGCGCCGGGCTGGGCATCGCCGAGCCCGAGCGCGCGTCGGCGATCGTCACGTGGGACGACCTGGACGGCAGCCGGCTCGCACGGCTCACCAGCGCGGGGATCAGGGCGTCCGGACGGTCGGGGCGGGCGCGCGTCGCATTCCACGTCTTCAACGACGAGGACGACGTCGACCTCGCGCTCGCAGCGCTCGGACACTGACGCCGACGACTCCGCAGACTGCGTAGAATTCCCCCGCGGGTCAGCCGGGGCCCGCGCTCCCACGGAGGCCGCGATGACCGCCCACCCCGACCGCACGGTGCTGCGCGGTGGAACGGTGATCGACGGAACGGGCGCACCGAGGTACGACGCCGATGTCGTGATCGTCGGTGACCGGCTCGGTCACATCGGCGAGGTCGATCCTCGAGCAGACGACCACACCGTCGACTGTCGCGGCCGCCTCGTGATGCCCGGCTTCATCGACGCCCACGCGCACGCCGACGGCGCCGTGTTCCAGAGCGAGGTACAGCTCGCGCTGCTGCGCCAGGGCGTCACGACGGTCGTGGGCGGCCAGGACGGCGTCTCGTACGCACCCGGCTCCGGGAAGTGGGCGACCCGCTACTTCGCGGCGATCAACGGCCCGCATCCGAACTACGCCGGCGGCGGCGTCGCCGAGCTGCTGCACTCGTACGACGCCACCACGCCTGTCAACGTCGGCTACCTCGTCCCCGCAGGGACGGTGCGGCACGAGGTGATGGGAATGGACCGCGGACGAGCGGATGCCGCGCAGCTCACCCGCATGCAGCTGCTCGTGGCAGAGGGGCTCGCCGCCGGGGCGCTCGGGCTGTCGAGCGGACTGGACTACGTCCCCGGGATCTTCGCCGACACCGCCGAGCTCGCCGGGCTCTGCGCCCCGGTGGCCGCAGCGGGCGCCCTGTATGTCACGCACATGCGGGGCGGCTACGAGACGAACACGGCGGCCGGCCTCCGCGAAGTCGTCGCGATCTGCGCTCCGGGCGAGGCGCACGACGGCGTACGCGGCCACGTTTCTCACCTGCACGTGGATGCCGCCGACGCCGAGCGGCTTCTCGCCGAGGCCGCGGCATCCGGAGCCGACCTCTCGTTCGACATGTACCCGTACACACGCGGCTGCACGCTGGTGTCGATGGCGGTGCTCCCGCCGGAGTACAGCGCCCTCGACCTCGACGACGCCATCGCCCGACTGTCGGACCCGGTGCAGCGCGCGCAGCTGCGGGAGGAGTGGTTTCCCGCCGTCGCGCACAAGCCCAGCCTCGGGCCCGACTGGCCGACGATGATCCGCGTCGCCCACACCCCCGCCGAGGATTGGGCGTGGGCGGCCGGCCTCACACTGGCGGAGATCGCTGCTCGGCGCGCCAGCTCCGTCGAGGACGCGACGCTGGACCTCCTGATCGCGGGGCGCCTCGAGGTCAGCGCGGTGATGGCGGTCCGCGAGGAGCGGTCCGTCGAGAATCTCGCGCGACTGTTCGCGCATCCCGCGCACACCGGGGGCTCGGACGGCATCTTCGTCGGCGCCGTCCCCCACCCCCGCGCGTGGGGCGCCTTCGCCCGCTTCCTCGGCACGTACGTCGGCCGGTCCTTCTCGTGGGAGGACGCGGCCGTTCACCTCTCGGCGCGCACCGCCGAGCGGTTCGGACTGCATGAGCGCGGCATCCTGCGCCCCGGTAACGTGGCCGACATCGCCGTCGTCGATCCCTCGACGGCCGCGGATGCCGCAACGTACGACGCGCCACGGCGGCCGGCCCACGGTATCGACGACGTGTTCGTCAACGGCCGGCAGGTGCTGCGCAGCGGCGAGCTCACGGGCACCCGCGCCGGCCGTGGCCTGCGCCGCTCCCCCGCTCCGCCGTCACGAACCTCCGCTGCGGCCGCCGACCCGCGACAGGCGGACAGTCAGAACCCGACGAAAGGAACCCCATGACCAAGCACGCCGTGCTCATCGAGAACGCCCCCCGACCTGCCGGGCCCTACAGCCACGGCGTGGCGGCTGCGGGCCTGCTGTTCACGGCCGGCTTCGGCCCGCAGGATCCGGCAACCGGAGAGGTCGTGGCCGGCGGCGTCTACGAGCAGACGCAGCAGGTGCTGCGCAACGTCGGCAGCGTGCTCGCCGCCAAGGGCGCCTCGTTCGACGACGTCGTGAAGGTCACCGCACACCTGCAGCACCTCAAGCGCGACTTCGCCGAGTACAACCGCGCCTACGCCGAGTTCTTCCGCGAGCCCTACCCCGTGCGCACCACCGTCGGCTCGGACCTGTACGACATCCTCGTCGAGATCGACGTCGTCGCGGTCCTGCCCGCCGAATGACTGCCGCCGCGCACCGGGGTTCGGCGAGCCGCCTGCTCGGGGCAGGCGACAAGGGGCTCCCCGCCGACGCCGCGGGCCTCACCGTCGCCGAGTTCCTGGCCCGAAAACCCTCTCTGACCGACCTCTGGACCCCTCTCCTCGTGATCGACGACGGCGCGCTCGATGACAACATCGCCTTCCTCGCCGGGTGGGTGGCCGAGCGCGGACTCGAGTTGATGCCGCACGGCAAGACCACGATGGCGCCGCAGCTGTGGTGGCGGCAGCTCGACGCGGGCGCGACGGGCATCACGGTGGCGACGCCGTCGCAGCTGCGCGTGGCCGTGGATGCCGGCATCCCCGCCGTCATGCTCGCCAACCAGCTGGTGCAGCCGGACGCCATCCGCTGGACCGCGGCGGCCGTGGCGGCGGGCACCCGCGTGTGGAGCTGGGTCGACGACGTCGCGGGCATCGACGCCATCGAGCACGCGCTGGGCGACTCGGCGGCGCAGCCGCTCGAGGTGCTGGTCGACGTCGGGCGCCCGGGCGGCCGTACCGGCGCCCGCTCGCTGGAGGCGGCGGTCGCCGTCGCGCGGCGTGCCGCTGCGTCGCCCGCCGTCCGGCTCGCGGGTGTGACCGGCTACGAGGGCGCCGTCGCCCACGGCCGCGACGCCGAGGCACTGGCGTCCGCGCGCGCCTACGTCGACGAGCTTCTCGCCGTCCACCAGGCGCTGACACCGCTGTACGACGGCCGCGACGTGCTGGTGTCGGCCGGTGGCAGCGCGTACCCCGACGTCGTCGGCGCCGCGTTCGCCGCGGCTGGGCCCACGCGCCGAGAGGCTCCGCGCAACGCGCCAGCGGTGCGTGGAGTAGGCGTGGGGACCGTCGGCGGCGACCGCACGCGGTTCGTGCTGCGGTCCGGTGCGTACCTCGTGCACGACCACGGCTACTACCGGCAGAACTCGCCGTTCGACGGTGCAGGGCTGCGCCCCGCGGCGCGGGGGCTTGCCCGGGTGGTGTCGCGCCTCGATGCGAGCACCGCGATCGTCGATGCGGGCAAGCGCGACTTCCCGTTCGATGAGGGGCTGCCCGAGCCCCTGTACGCGATCGGCGCCGCGGGCGAGCGGATGCCGCTTCCCGGCGGGGTGACGACGAAGCTCAGCGATCAGCACGGCTTCGTGCGCATCGCGGGCGACTCACCGCTTGGGGTAGGCGACCTCGTCGTGTTCG
This sequence comes from Microbacterium sp. B35-30, assembly GCF_010634855.1. Lineage (GTDB taxonomy): Bacteria > Actinomycetota > Actinomycetes > Actinomycetales > Microbacteriaceae > Microbacterium. Next base: position 447,172 of record NZ_MWLQ01000011.1, read on the forward strand.
GACTCTCCCACCCGTGCACGATGTTCGACAAGTGGCGCCTGGTGCCCGTCGTGGACACGCTGGACGACCCGCTGAACGCGATCGTCACCGACCTCGTCGAGACGCGGTTCTGAGCCTCAGCCCGGCTGACCGGCGGTGCGGGCGCGGGAGGCGCGCCAGCCGAGCGGGGCGAGCAGCACCGAGGCGGCGACGAGCACCAGCACGACCAGGGCGAGACCGCCGTAGCCGATCCAGCCGAGCACGGCGCCGGCGGCGATCGCGCCGAGACCACCCACGATGCTCATCGTGAAGTCGCTGAAGCCCTGGCGTCGCGTGCGCAGCTCTTCGGAGGACGACTCGGTGAGCAGCGTCGAGCCCGCCACCGTCGACGCGCTCCATCCCAGGCCCAGCAGCACGAGCGCGACGGTCACCGCCGTCGTCGACGTCTGGCCGAACGAGGCGGTGAGCAGCGCCGCGACGAGGAGCACCTGACCGACCAGGATCGTCGGCACACGCCCGACCTTGTCGGAGAGGATGCCGAAGACCGGCGAGAGCATGTACATGCCGGCGATGTGCAGACTGATCGTCAAGCCGATGATCGACAGGGTGGCAGCCTCGGACGCCCCGTGGGTCAGATGCGCCAGATGCACGGGCGTCATCGCCATCACCGACACCATCGTGCCGTGGGCGGCGGCCACGGCGAAGATCGCGTACCGAGCCGCGACCGGGCGATCGGCCTTCGCGATCACGCGGCTGCCTGACCGCGCCGAGGCGACCACCCGCTGCGCCAGAAGCAGCGGGTCGGGTCGCATCGCCACGAGGTACAGCACGATCGCGAGCCCCTGCGCGACGAGGGTGAACAGATAGGCCCCGGTCAGCGGGGGCATGCCGATCGCACCGCCGAGCACCTCGCCGGGCCCGGTGAGATTCGGTCCGAGAACGGCGCCCACCGTGGTCGCCCACACGACGATCGAGAGATCGCGGCCGCGCGAGGCATCCGTCGCCAGATCCGCCGCGGCGAAGCGCGACTGCAGATTGGCCGCCTGGCCCGCCCCGATGATGAAGAAGCCGACGAGCAGCAGCGGGAACGCGGCCAGGGCGACAGCGACGATCACCAGTCCGACGCCGACGAGGGCGACCGCCATTCCGGTGGTGAGCGACAGTCGTCGGCCATGCCGGCGCGCGATCGCCGCCAGTGGCACCGCCGTCAGCGCGGTGCCGAAGGTCACGGCGGCCGCGGCGAGTCCCGAGAAGGCGTCCTCCCCCGAGATGTCTGCCGCGAGCACCGCACCGAGCGACAGCGTCGCACCGAAGGCAAGCCCGCCGAGTACCTGGCCGAGCGAGAGCACCCAGACGGTGCGCCGCTGAACCGCGGCCACCTCTTCGGCGGTGGTACCGCTGTCGGTCCTCACACCGACGGCGTCGGCGTGAGGTGCGCTGCCATCCTCGTCAGGCGCCACGGGCCCTGTCACGCATCTCGAGCCCTGTCACGCATCACGGGCGGTGTTGCGCAGGATGCCGAGGCCGGTGATCTCGACCTCGACCGTGTCGCCCGCGACGATCTGACCGACGCCTGCCGGGGTGCCGGTGAGGATCACGTCGCCGGGCAGCAGCGTGAAGGCCGCGGATGCGTAGGCGATCACGTCGGCAAGCGAGAAGATCATGTCGCTGATCGGTCCCTGCTGGCGGACTTCGCCGTTCAGCCGCGTCGTGATGACGGCGGGACCGGCGACGTCGAAGTCCGTCTCGATGGCGGGGCCGAGGGGGCAGGACGTGTCGAAGCCCTTCGCGCGCGCCCACTGGCCGTCGGACTTCTGCCAGTCGCGGGCGGTCAGGTCGTTGGCGATCGTGTAGCCGAAGACGTAGTCGAGCGCGTCAGCGGCCGGCACGTTCTTCGCGATGCGGCCGATGACGGCGGCGAGCTCGCCCTCGAAGCTGATGAAGTCCGAGCCCTTCGGCAGCACGACGGCGTCGCCCGGGCCGACCACGGTGGTGTTGGGCTTGAAGAACAGCATCGGCGCGGTGGGAACGTCGTTGCCGAGCTCTGCGGCATGGTCGCGGTAGTTGCGGCCGACGCAGACGAGCTTCGAGCGCGGGATGACCGGGGCGAGCAGCGCGACATCGGCGAGCGGCACGCGCTCCCCGGTCGTGTCGTACCCGGCGAACATCGGGTCGCCGGCGAGGACGACGAGTTCTCCCTCGTCGACGATTCCGAACTTGATGGCGTCGTTGTGGCTGAAGCGCGCGATCCTCACCGGATCAGCCTAGCCATCCCGCCCGACACCACCAGGCCCGACACGGACAGCCCCGGGCCCGCGCAGCGCGCCGGGCCCGGGGCTTCCGGAAAACGACGGATCAGCCGTCGAGACGCACCAGCCAGCCGTGGCGATCGGCCACACGCCCGTACTGGATGCCGGTGAGCTCCTCGCGCAGCGACAGCGCCAGCTCGGACGCCGCGTCGCCCTCGTGCACGATCTCGTAGTCATCGGCGACGAGCTTGCCGATCGGCACGATGACCGCCGCCGTGCCGCACGCGAACGCGCCGACGATGGAGCCGGATGCCGCGCCCTCGCGCCACTCGTCGATCGAGACCTTGCGCTGCTCGACGACGAGCCCGCGGTCCTGCGCGAGCTGCAGCACCGAGGCGAGCGTGATGCCCTCGAGGATCGACTCGGACTGGGGCGTGATCAGCCGCCCGTCGTTCGTGACGAGCACGAGGTTCATGCCTCCGAGCTCCTCGATGTAACCGTCGTCGAGGAAGAGCACCTGCTGGCAGCCCTTCTCGTACGCCTCGGCCTGCGGCAGCAGGCTGGACGCGTAGTTGCCGCCGGTCTTCGCCGCGCCGGTGCCACCGCGGCCCGCGCGCGCGTAGCGCGTCGACAGTGCGATGTTGACGGGCTGGACGCCGCCCGGGAAGTACGCGGCGGCCGGGCTCGCGATGAGGTAGTAGCCGACCTTCTTCGCGGCCCGGACGCCGAGGAAGGCCTCTTTCGCGAACATGAAGGGGCGCAGGTACAGGCTCGTCTCACCGGCGGTCGGCACCCACGCGCCGTCGACCGCGATCAGCTCGCGGAGCGACTCGAGGAAGTACTCGGTGGGCAGCTCCGGCAGCGCCAGCCGCTGTGCCGAGCGCTGCAGGCGGGCCGCGTTGCGATCGGGGCGGAAGGTCCAGATGGACCCGTCGGCGTGACGGTAGGCCTTGAGGCCCTCGAAGATCTCCTGCGAGTAGTGCAGCACGGCCGCCGCCGGGTCCAGCGGGATCGGGCCGTAGGGCTGGACGCGGGGGCGGTGCCATCCGCCCTTCTCGGACCAGCAGATGTCGACCATGTGGTCGGTGAAGTGCTGCCCGAAGCCCGGGTCGGCGAGGATCGCCTCGCGCGCGGCATCCGGAGTCGCGTCGGTGTTCCGCGTGACGTTCCAGACGAGGCCTGCGGCCGAGGGCGCCTGGAGGGGAAGGTCGATGGTCATGGGTGGAATCCTCTGTCGGTAGGACGACGTGATCTCAGATTACGCCTGGAGCCGGGCGACGATCGCGTCGCCGATCTGCGTCGTCGTGCGGGTCGCGCCCGCGTCGGAGCCGCGTGCGGCCAGATCCTCCTCGACCGCGGTCGTGACGCGGCGGGACTCGTCCTGGAGCCCGAGATGATCGAGCAGCAGTGAGACGGAGAGGATCGCGGCCGTGGGATCGGCCTTCTGCTGGCCCGCGATGTCGGGCGCCGATCCGTGCACGGGCTCGAACATCGAAGGGAACGCGCCGTCGGGATTGATGTTGCCCGAGGCGGCGAGGCCGATGCCACCGGTGACGGCGCCGGCCAAGTCGGTGAGGATGTCGCCGAAGAGGTTGTCGGTGACGATCACGTCGAAGCGGCTCGGGTTCGTGACCAGGTAGATGGTGGCCGCGTCGACGTGCACATAGTCTACGGTCACGTCGGGGTGCTCGAGCGCGACCTCGTCGACGAGGCGCTTCCAGATGCCACCGGCATGGACGAGCACGTTAGTCTTGTGCACGAGCGTGAGCTTCTTGCCACGACGCTCGGCCAGATCGAACGCGTAGCGCACGACCCGTTCGACCCCGAACGCGGTGTTCACGGATGTCTCGTTGGCGACCTCGTGCGGCGTTCCCGTGCGGATCGACCCGCCGTTGCCGACGTACGGCCCTTCGGTTCCCTCCCGGACCACTACGAAGTCGATGTCACCGGGCTCGGCGAGCGGGCCGGGCACGCCCGAGTACAGCTTCGACGGCCGCAGGTTGACGTAGTGGTCGAGCTCGAACCGCAGCTTCAGCAGCATTCCGCGCTCGATGTTGGCGTTCTTGAGGCGCGGATCGCCGGGGACACCGCCGACCGCACCGAGCAGGATCGCGTCGTGGTCCTTGATCGCGGCGAGGTCGTCGCCGGTCAGCGTGTCGCCGGTGTCGAGGAAACGGCCGGCGCCCAGCGAGAAGCGCGTCTTCTCGAAGCGGATGCCGCTGCCCGCAACCGCGGCATCCATCACCTTCTCCGCCTCGGCGATGACCTCCGGACCGATGCCGTCACCCGGGATGACGGCCAGCTTCACGACGCGCGACATAGTGCTCCTACGACTTCTGGCGGGACCCTCCCAGGGTAGTGGCCGCGATGACCCCCGCGACGACGACCAGGGCGGCGCCGATGAGCGCGGTGACGGTCACGCCGGCGTCGAACGCCGTCGCGGCCGCCTCGAAGAGCGCGTCGCCCGCGGTGCCCCCGATCTCTCCGGCCGCGTGCACCGCACCGGCCAGGGTCTCGGACGCGGCCGCGGCCGCGGCATCCGGAATCCCTTCGGGGACGATGAGATTCGTGCGATAGAGCGCCGTGAGGATGCCGCCCAGCACGGTCGTGCCGAGCACCGCGCCTAGCTCGTACGCGGTCTCGGAGACCGCGCTGGCGGCTCCGGCCTTCGCCGGCGGCGCGCTGGACAGCACGAGCTCGTTCGAGACGGTCTCGGCGGCGCCGATGCCGATGCCGAGCGAGACGAAGGCCGCCACCAGTGCTGCGATGCTCTCGGGTCCGGTGGCGTACGCCACCGTGATGTACCCCGCGACGGAGAACACCAAGGCCACCGGCACCACGACGCGAGCAGGCCACCTCTTCGAGATCGGCACTACCACGAGTCCGGCCACGATCATCATCGCAAGACCCGGCACGAGCGCGAGACCCGCCTGCATCGGCGAGAGGCCGACGATGAGCTGCAGGTGCTGCGCGACGAAGAACAGGAACCCGACGAGCGCGATGACGCTGAGGAGGTTGACCATGAGCGCGCCGCTGAAGCTTCCCCGGCGGAACAGGCGCATGTCGAGCATCGGCGTGCGGGCGCTCAGCTGGCGCCGCACGAAGAGCACGCCGAAGGCCAGCCCGGCGAGCATCGGCAGCCACGCCGCGACCGCGAACCCGTGCACCGCGAGCTCCTTGATGCCGTAGACGATGGGGATCATCGTCGCCATCGAGAGCGCGATGCTGAGCGGGTCGATGCGGCCCGGCTTCGGATCGCGGCTCTCGGGCACGAGCAGGGGCGCCAGCACCAGGAGCGGGATGAGCACGGGCACCGACAGCAGGAACACGGATCCCCACGAGAAGTGCTCGAGCAGGAGTCCCCCGACGATCGGGCCGAGCGCCGCGCCGGCCGAGAACATCGCCGCCCACACGGCGATCGCGAGACGGCGCTGATCGCGGTCGGTGAAGATGCTCCGCAGCAGCGACAGCGTCGAGGGCATCAGCATCGCGCCGAACACGCCCATGGCGGCGCGCGCGACGATGAGCCACCCCGCGCTCGGGGCGAAGGCGGCGAGCACGGAGACCGCCGCGAAGCCGGTGGCGCCGATGAGCAGCATCCGTCGCCGCCCGAACCGGTCGCCCAGCGTCCCCATGGTGACGAGCAGGCCCGCCAGCACGAGCGGGTAGGCGTCGATGATCCAGAGCTGCTGGGCGCTCGAGGGCCCGAGCTCGAGCGCGATCGACGGCAGCGCGAAGCTCAGCACCGTGTTGTCGACCGAGACGAGCAGCACCGGCAGCATGAGCACGACGAGCGCGGCCCAGCCGCGCCAGCCGACCTTCCGTCCCTGGGCGTCGGCGAGCGAGAGTTCTTGAGTGAGAGTCATCATTTCTATACCGTCCAGCCGGTATAGTATCAGGATGCGGCCTCGCCTGTCGATACGATCGACGCCATGAGTCGCCCTCCCCTCGCCCGCGAGAAGGTGCTCGACGCCTTCGAGCAGATCCTCATCGAAGAGGGCGAGCGCGCTGCGACGATGGATGCCACCGCGAAGGCGGCCGGGGTGTCCAAGGGCGGTCTGCTCTACCACTTCGGCACCAAAGAGGCCCTCGAATCGGCGATCATCGACCGCCTGCGGACCCTGGTGGCCGACGACGTCGCTGTGATGTCCGCCGCCCCGGAGGGGCCGATCGCGTACTTCCTGCGCACATCGGTGATGGCGAACGACCCCATCGACCGCGCCATCCTCGCCACGTCTCGCCTCGCGCAGGGCGGCGACGCCGTGGCCAGCGACGCACTGCGCGACGTGCGCGAGCAGTGGGCCGCGGCCCTCCGACCGCACACGAAAGACGGGGTGGCGCTCGACCTGGTCATGCTCGTCAGCGACGGGCTTTACTTCAACAACGCGCTCTCGGGCGGCTCGATCCCGGGGCCGGTCCCCCGCGGCCCTGCGCTCGACGCGCTCATCGCCCTCGTCGAGGGCGCGACGCGGGTCTAGACCCTCCGAGCGCAGCACATTGCGGCGACCGCGTGCCGGCGCGACGCCGCGCTCGCACGAAAGTGCAGCGCTGGCGCCCGTCTCTCAGCCGCGCCGGGCGAGGACACGGCGCGCACGCCGCAGCATGGCGTGGACGACGAGCGGGTGCGCCAGCGAGACCGGAGTGAAGTACACGCGGCCGCGCCAGTCGTTGAAGGTGACCACCGTGGTGACGCGCACGACGGCGGCCGCGGTATCCACCCCCACTCCGCAGCGGAAGGTCAGGTGCTTGTCGGCGTACTCGATGAGCGCCTCGTCGCCGACCACCCGGCGCACGTCGAAGACGCCGCGCGGCGCGGCCTCGAGTGCGAGCAGCGGGGCGAGCGCCATGCGCATACCCATCGCGACCTTCACCCACGCGGGGGCGGACGACGGCCGGAACAGGGTCTCGGCCCAGACGCGCGGGTCGTCGGTGCTGCGCGGCGGCTTCGACACCAGGATCACGTCGCCGTAGTCGAAGCGCGACAGACCTTCGAACGCGAGGCTGCGGAAGCCGGGGCTCCCGCCGGATGCGGGCACGGGAGCGGCAGCCTGCACGGATGCCTCCCCCGGTGCCATCGCTCAGTCCTCGGTGACCTCGATGCGGCGGAACAGGTCGGCGCCCACCGCTTCGCGCATCTCGTCGAGAAGGTCCTCGGGCACCGGCGAGTCGACCGTGAGCACCGAGAGGGCGCGGCCGCTGGCGTCGGCCTGCGCCACCTGCAGCCCGGCGATGTTGATGCCGGCGCTGCCGAGCTTCTGGCCGTAGATCGCGACGATGCCGGGACGGTCGGCGTACCGCATCACGAGGTGGTGCCGCTCGATCGGCACCTCGATCTCGTAGCCGTTGATGCCGACGACCTTCGGCACCATGCGCGTGCCGGCGAGCGTGCCGGCGATCGTGAGCACGGACCCGTCGGCGAGGGTGCCGCGGAGGATCGTGATGTTGCGGTACAGCGGGCTCTCGGCCTCGACGATCAGTCGCGTCTCGATGCCGCGCTGCTCGGCGAACAGCGGCGCGTTGACGTACGAGACGTTCTCGCTGACGACGTTGGCGAGGATGCCCTTGAGCGCCGCAAGGCGGTAGACGCTGACGTCGTACGCCGCGAGCTCGCCGCGCACCTCGATGTCGAGACTCGTGAGGGCGCTGTGGGCGAGGCCGGTGAAGAACTGCCCGAGCTGCTCGACGAGCGAGATCCCCGGGCGCACGAACGGGTCGATGATACCGCCGGCGACGTTGACCGCGTCGGGCACGAGGTCGCCCTCGAGGGCGAGCTTGACCGACTTCGCGACCGAGACGCCCGCCTTCTCCTGCGCCTCGTCGGTCGAGGCGCCGAGGTGCGGCGTGACGACGACGTTCGGCAGGCTCAGCAGCGGGAAGGCCGTGCCGTCGGCTGCCGGCGGCTCGCTCGTGAACACGTCGAGGCCGGCGCCCGCGATCTCGCCCTCGGTCAGTGCGGTGTACAGCGCCGCTTCGTCGATGAGGCCGCCGCGCGCGACGTTGACGACGAACGCCGTCTTCTTCATGAGGCGGAACTGCTCGGTGCCGATCATGCCGGTCGTCTCAGGCGTCTTCGGCATGTGGATCGTGACGAAATCGCTCTGCGCGAGCAGCTCGTCGAGCTCGAGCAGCTGCACGCCGAGCTGCTGCGCCCGGGTCGGAGTGACGTAGGGGTCGTACGCGACGACCGAGACGCCGAACGCCTGCAGACGCGCCGCGATGAGGGCGCCGATGCGGCCGAGGCCGATGATGCCGACGGTCTTCTCGAACAGCTCGGTGCCGGTGTAGGAGCTGCGCTTCCAGGCGCCGCCCGAGAGCGACGCATGAGCGGCCGGGATGCGGCGGGAGAGGCTGAGGATGTGCCCCACGGTGAGCTCGGCCGCCGAGATGATGTTCGAGGTCGGCGCGTTCACGACCATGACACCCGCGGTGGTGGCGGTCTTGATGTCGACGTTGTCGAGGCCGACGCCGGCGCGGGCCACGACCTTGAGCACGGGAGCGGCCGCGATCGCCTCGGCGTCGACCTTCGTCGCCGAGCGGATCAGCACCGCGTTCGCGTCGGCGAGGGCCGCCAGAAGCGCGGGGCGGTCGGTGCCGTCGACGTGGCGCACGTCGAAATCGGGGCCCAGGGCGTCGATCGTGGCGGGAGACAGTTCTTCGGCGATGAGGACGACAGGCTTCGGCACGGGTGGTTCCTTTGGGGGCGGTGCGCGAGCGCGCGGAGCAGGGCAGACCGGATGCCGCGCCGCACGCCGTCGGGGGCGAGGCCTGTGACAGCCTACCGCCCGTGCGGCGACCCGCCCGACCGTGTGACGGCCGTCGGGCTCGACCCGGTGGCCTCGAGCCGCGGGAGCCTCAGCCCAGGAAGGATGCCGAGTTGAGCGTCGTGTAGGCGACGACGTTCAGCCAGAACACCGCGACGAGCGCGAGGCCGGTGAGCATCACGAGCAGCAGCTCGTGCGGCGCGCGCTGGTACCCGATCGCGAAGGCGGCGCCCCACACGATCAGCGGGAACAGCGCAGCGAAGATCCAGATGAACCACCCGAACGCGTTGAGCGTGAGTCCCGCTCCGGCGAACACCTGGAGAGTGGCGACGAGGTTGCCGATCGCATTCCAGACGGCGTACGCGTAGAACAGACCGACGATGCCCGCGATCGCGGCCACGAGCCAGGTGGGTGTCTTTCCCCTCCGCGCCGCGGGCGCGTCGGGGAGGACTGCGCGGCCAGAGGCTTCGCGCGACCGGCCGGCATCATCTGGAGACGGCGTGGCAGCCGTGACGTCGTCGCTCATTGTCCGATCGCCCCGATCATCACGAAGGGCCAGGGCAGCAGCAGGACCGCGCCGACCGCCAGCCACGCGAATCTGACCCACGCGCGCGAGCGGCGGGTGAGGAGCAGGGTCGTCACGAACCACAGCACCGGTGCGAGTACGGCGAGCCACAGGCTCCCCTGGTACATCACGTCGAGCACGAGGTACTGCGCCCGGCCCTGCAGCCGCAGGCCGCCGATGATCCAGCCGACCGCGTAGAGCGCGTACACGCCGCCCAGCACGCCCAGGGCGACGAGCGCGCCGTTGCCGAGGTGCCGCCGCTCAGTCACGATCGTGTCGCCGTCGGCAGGCACGGGTTCTTCGACGGATGCCGCACGCGGCGCAGCCGCTGAGCCCAGCGTGTCACTCCCCTTGCCGACGGCGGTGTAGCCCTTCGGAAGCCCCTGCCCCGAGGCCGGCGCCGGGGCTGGAGCTGCGTGCTCGGGCGCGACGTCGGTTCCAGCAGCCGCTCCGACATCGAGCGTGGGGTCGTCGTCACCGTCCCAGGTGAGGGCGTCGTCGTCGCGTCCGGTCGTCACGGTCTCAGAGTAGTGCGCCGCGCGGGGCGGCCGAGAGCCGACCGGCGCTGCGGCGGGCTCTCGGCATCCCGAGCTCAGTCGAACAGGCGCATCATCAGCGTGTGCCAGGTCTCATGACCGACGATGCCGTCGGCGGGCGGCAGGAAGACGCCCTGGAACTCCCGCACCGCGGCGTCGGTCTGCGGGCCGAAGTCCCCGTCGACGGTCACTCCGGCCAGCAGCGTCTGCACGGCACGAACCGCCTCGCCCTTCGCCCCCGCCGGACCGTCGCCCTGCTTCACGGTGATGATGAGGCTCGGCCAATCCAGCTGGCCGAGGGTGGTCGAGATCTCCACGGCACGCAGCGTCTGCTGGAAGGCGCGCGCGGCCTGGCCGCTCAGCGGCCCGAATGCACCGTCCGCGGCGATCGTCGCCCCGTGCGCGCGCAGCAGATGCTGCGCCGCCAGCACGCGCCAGTTCGTCGCCTGCGACGATCCCTGCTTCACGAGCGCCCACGGACGCTCGCCCGGCACGAAAGTGCTGAAGAACGACCAGGTCTCGCGTCCTGCGACGCCGTCGAGCGAGAGGCCCCACGACTCCTGGAAGAACTCGACCCGCTCCTTCGTCATGGGGCCGAAGTCGCCGTCGACGACGAGCGGGTCCTCCCCCGGCGAGCGCAGCAGCCCGAACTGCTGGACGGCCCGGACGGCGTCGCCGGTCGACCCCTGCTGCACGGCGATGACGAGGCGGGGCCACGTGATGGGCCCGACGATGCCGTCGGACGGCACACCCTGCGCCGTCTGGAAGGCGCTGACGGCGGCGGCTGTCGCAGGCCCGTACGCGCCGTCCACGGCCACAGCATGGCCGTGTGCCCTCAGCAGGTACTGGATGCCGGGGACGATCGCGGCAGACGATCCCACTCCGACGGTGCTCCACGGTTCGACGTTCATGACGGCTCCTCTGATCGGTGTCCGATGCGGGGCTTGCGCCCCACTCGATTCCGAGGTGCCGCAGACGCGCCGTGATACGTCCGCCCCGAAAAGCCGGGACGGAAGCTCAGCCGGCGGCTGCGACAGCCTCTGCGACGATCCCGGGGTCGGTGACGTCGTGTCCGGCCGAGCCGCCGCCTGGTCCCGATGGCGCGTCGCGGCCTGCGCGGGAACGCGCCGACAGGTGCACGGCGTCGACGCCGGCGGCGAAGAGCGCGGAGATGTCGGCGGGCTGCACACCACCGCCGGCCATGACCTCGACAGCCCCTGACCGGGCGCTGAACGCGGCGAGCGCGGCGAGGCCGTCGATGGACCGGGGTGCGCCGCCGGAAGTCAGCACACGGTCCACGCCCTCCGCCACGAGCGCGTCGAAGACCGCGGCCGGGTCGGCTGCGGCGTCGACGGCGCGGTGGAAGACGAGCGTGGCGGGGCCCGCGGCATCCCGCCATCTGCGGAGTGCGTCGACGTCGAGGCCTCCGGCCGGCGTCAGGGCGCCGACGACCACGCCGCCCGCACCGCGATCGACGCAGGCGCGGATGTCGGCGGCCACCAGAGCGACCTCCTCGGGGCTGTACACGAAGCCGCCACCCCGGGGACGCACGAGGACGTTCACCGCCGACGGGTCGACCGCGGCCAGGACCCCCTCGAGGGTCGCCAGTGACGGGGTGAGCCCGCCGACGTCGAGCGCCTGGCACAGTTCGAGTCGCGCCGCCCCCGCGCCGATGGCGGCGCGGGCGCCGGCGGGGTCTTGGACGGCGATCTCGACCGGACGACGTGCGCGCATGCCGCGAGCCTATCCGTGCACCGCCGGGGAGGTACCCCCATGGCCCGGCTCCCGCCCGAGGGAGCCGGGCCATCGCCGGGTCAGAAGACCGGCGTACCGGCCCGCACGAGCCTCCAGTTCACGACGTGGAAGTCCGCGGGGTCGATCACCCCCGTCGCCGACGCGTAGGCCACGATCGCCTCGCGGATGGCGACCTGGGCGTTGTACACGACCGGCGCGGCGGCGATGTGCGGGAAGCCGCCACCGCCGGACTGCCGGTAGTTGTTGACGGCGACCACGAACCGCTGGTCGGCGGCCACAGGTGTGCCCTCCCACGCCAGGTTCGCGATGCGCGAGCCCTGCGGCTGCGAGATGTCGATGTCGTAGGTCACACCCGAGAACTGGTCGAAGTTGTAGTCCGGGGTTCCCTGCGCGTTGGTCCAGGTGGCCGGGGCCACCGGCGCGCCCGGCGCGACGGTCAGGAAGTACTTCGCGGAGTACTCGAGGTAATCCTTGATCTGGGCTCCGGTCAGCACCGATCCGAGCAGCGTGTTGTCGTAGATGTACAGTCCCGCGACATCCTTGATCGTCACCTGCCCCGCGGGGAAGGTCGCCGCACGGTTGAACGGCGCCGCGAGCGAGATGATCGGAAGCGATGCCTCGGCCGTCCCCGCGATCGCCTTCGAGACCACGTCGATCTGCACGTGGTTCACGTAGTCGAGGATCGCGGTGTCCTTCCAACAGGACTCGGCCGCCGCGAGCGTCTCAGAGGACGTCGCGACGGGCGTGTTCACGTACGCGACGACGGCGTCGTGCTGCGCCTGGACGACCTGCACCAGTGCCGGATCGTCGGCGACGGTGTTGGTGTTCAGCGTGAGCGACCTCGCGGTGGTGACCGCCCACTGGCCCCGCTCCATCGTGAGCTCCAGATCGAACACGCTGAGCCGCTGGCCCCAGTTCTTCGGCTCACTCATGACGACCTCTTTGCCGGTGACCTTGTTCGTCACCCGCACTTCGGGCTTGTCGGCGTGCGCATGCCCGAACAGGATCGCATCGATGCCCGGCACCTCCTCGGCCAGCATGCGCGCAGCATTCTCGACCGGGATGTCGCTGCCGTAGGACGACAGACCGCTGTCGCCCGCATGCACGCTCACGACCACGACGTCCACGCCCTCGGCGCGCATGACGGCGACCCAGCGTGCCGCCGTCTCGACGACGTCGAGCACGTCGATCCGGCCGCTCACGTTGCTCTTGTCCCAGATCACCACGCCGGGGTTGGTGAGCCCCAGGACGCCGACGCGGATCGGCTTGTACCCGGGCACGTGCATCTTCTTGACGATGTAGGGCTGGAACGCCGGCTCGGTGGTGCCCGCACGCACGGCGTTGGCGGCCAGCGCCGGGGCATCCAGCTGCGAGATCCAGTAGTCGAGGAAGTCGAGCCCGTAGTTGAACTCGTGGTTGCCGAGCGCCACGGCGTCGTACCCGATCGCGTTGAACCCCGCTGCGACCGGGTGGACGGCGCCGGATTCGGTCACCGGGTCGACGGTCGCGTAGTAGAACCCGAGCGGAGAGCCCTGGATCGTGTCGCCGGCGTCGAAAAGCAGCGTGCGCTCGCGGCCGCGATCGGCGCGGATCTGGTTGACGAGGCTGGACACGCGCGCCAGGCCGATGGTGTTGCCGGCGCTGTCGCCGTAGGCCGCGTCTTTGTAGTAGTCCCAGTTGAGCACGTTGGCATGGATGTCGGAGGTGCCCATGATCGTGATGGTGACGGACTTCCCTCCGCCGGCCGCCACTGCCCGCGGCGTCTGCACCCAGCCCGCCGCGGCGAGCACGCCGGCTGCCGAGGCGCCGACGAGGAAGTTCCGACGGCTGAGGCCGGACCGTGGCGGGGTGTCCGCCAGAGGGGGCATGTCGTGGTCGGGTTCGTGATCAGCCATGTGTTGTGCCATGGCGAGGATCACATCACGCGCGTGCCTCCTGCGACAAGGAGCGGCTCATGAGGAAACTCTCAGCTTCCGTGGAAGGCGGCGCAGACGCCGAAGACCCGGCCCCGACGAAGGGGGCCGGGTCTTCCGCCTCGGGTCAGCGCGCGGCGTTGCCCTCGACGTAGTCCTCGTCCTGCTGCTTCCAGGCGAAGAGCGAGCGCAGGTCCCGGCCGACGGTCTCGATCGGGTGGGCGGCGGCCTTCTCGCGCAGCTCGAGGAACTCGACGGCACCGTTGTCCTGGTCGTCGATGAAGCGCTGCGCGAACGCGCCCGACTGGATGTCGGCGAGCACGGCCTGCATGTTCTCCTTGACGTGCGGGTCGATCACGCGCGGGCCAGACACGTAGTCGCCGTACTCGGCGGTGTCGGACACCGACCAGCGCTGCTTGGCGATGCCGCCCTCCCACATGAGGTCGACGATGAGCTTGAGCTCGTGCAGCACCTCGAAGTACGCGATCTGCGGCTGGTAGCCCGCCTCGGTCAGGGTCTCGAAGCCGTACTGGACGAGCTGCGACACACCGCCGCAGAGGACGGCCTGCTCACCGAACAGGTCGGTCTCGGTCTCTTCGGTGAACGTCGTCTTGATGACGCCCGCGCGCGTGCCGCCGATGGCCTTCGCGTACGAGAGCGCGGTCGCCCACGCGTTGCCCGACGCATCCCGCTCCACCGCGATGATGTCGGGGATGCCGCGACCGGCGACGTACTCGCGACGCACGGTGTGGCCGGGGGCCTTCGGGGCGACGAGGATCACATCGACGCCCTCGGGCGCCTCGATGTAGCCGAAGCGGATGTTGAAGCCGTGCGCGAAGGCCAGCGTCTTGCCCGGCGTCAGCTTGTCCTTGATGCTCTCGCTGTAGATCGAGCGCTGGTGCTGGTCGGGTGCCAGGATCATGATGAGGTCGGCCCACTCGGCCGCATCGGCGACCGACTTGACCTCGAAGCCCTCGTCCTGCGCCTTCTCGGTCGACTTCGAGCCGTCCTTGAGCGCGATGACGACCTCGACACCCGAGTCGCGAAGGTTCTGGGCGTGCGCGTGGCCCTGCGAGCCGTAGCCCACGATCGCCACCTTCTTGCCCTGGACGATGCTCAGGTCGGCATCGGCGTCGTAGAAGATCTCAGCCATCTTCGTGTTTCTCCTTGATGTTGTGGTCGTTGTGGTCTGTGTCAGCCGCGCAGGACGCGCTCGGTGATGCTCTTGCCGCCGCGGCCGATGGCGACGAGGCCGGACTGCGCCAGCTCCTTGACGCCGAACGGCTCGAGAGCCCGCAGGAAGGCGTCGACCTTGCCCTTGTCGCCGGTCACCTCGACGACGAGCGCGTCGGGCGCGTAGTCGACGATCTGTCCACGGAAGAGGTTCACGACTTCGAGCACGTTCGAGCGCGTCTGGTTGTCGGCGCGCACCTTCACGAGCATGTGCTCACGCTGGACGGATGCCACAGGGTCGAGCTCGACGATCTTGATGACGTTGATGAGCTTGTTGAGCTGCTTGGTGACCTGCTCGAGCGGCAGCTCGTCGACGTCGACCACCACGGTGATGCGGGAGAGGCCGGGGACCTCGGTGACGCCCACCGCGAGGGACTCGATGTTGAAGCCGCGCCGTGCGAACAGCCCGGCGACGCGGGTCAGCAGACCCGGCTTGTCCTCCACGAGGAGGCTCAGCACGTGACTCGTCATGGCCTCAGTCCTCCTGCTCGTCGAAGGCGGGCGAGTGATCCCGCGCGTACTGGACGTAGCTGTTGCTGACGCCCTGGGGCACCATCGGCCACACCATCGCGTCGGCGCTCACGACGAAGTCGATGACGACGGGGCGGTCGTTGGTCTCGAGGGCGGTCTGGATCGCGGCATCCACGTCCTCCTCCTTCTCGACGCGGATCGCGAGGCACCCGTAGGCCTCGGCCAGCTTCACGAAGTCGGGGATGCGCACGGTGCCGTGACCCGTGTTGAGGTCGGTGTGCGAGTGGCGGCCGTCGTAGAACAGCGTCTGCCACTGACGCACCATGCCCAGCGACGAGTTGTTGATGATCGCGACCTTGATCGGGATCTTGTTGATCGCGCAGGTGGCGAGCTCCTGATTGGTCATCTGGAAGCAGCCGTCGCCGTCGATCGCCCACACGTGGCGGTCGGGCTCGGCGACCTTCGCGCCCATGGCGGCGGGCACCGAGTACCCCATGGTGCCGGCGCCGCCCGAGTTCAGCCAGGCGTTCGGACGTTCGTACTTGATGAACTGCGCAGCCCACATCTGGTGCTGACCGACGCCCGCGGCGTAGATGCCCTCGGGCCCGGTCAGCTCGCCGATGCGCTTGATCACGTACTGCGGCGACATGAGTCCGTCGGTCGGCTGCGTGTAGCCGAGCGGGAACTCGTCGCGCAGGCCGTCGAGGAACGACCACCACTCGCCGATGTCGGGAGCGGAGCCGTCGCTCACCGCACGGAAGGCGGCATCCAGGTCGACGAGCACGTCCTTCAGGTCGCCGACGATCGGGACGTCGGCGGTGCGGATCTTCGAGATCTCGGCCGGGTCGATGTCGACGTGCACGACCTTGGCGTTCGGTGCGAACAGCGCCGCCTTACCGGTGACGCGGTCGTCGAACCGCGCGCCGAGGGCGACGAGCAGGTCGGCCTCCTGCAGCGCGAGCACCGCGGGGACGGTGCCGTGCATGCCGGGCATGCCGAGGTGCTGCGGGTGCGAGTCCGGGAACGCGCCGCGCGCCATGAGCGTGGTCACGACGGGAGCGCCGGTCGTCTCGGCCAGCGAGCGCAGCTCGGCGGACGCTCGCGAGCGGATCACACCGCCGCCGACATACAGCACGGGCTTCTTGGCGTCGGCGATCAACTGCGCCGCCGCCTGGATCTGCTTGCCGTGCGCCTTGGTCACCGGCCGGTAGCCGGGGAGGTCGATCTGCGGCGGCCACACGAAGGGCGCCTCGGCCTGCTGGGCGTCCTTCGTGATGTCGACGAGCACGGGACCGGGGCGACCGGTCGACGCGATCTCGAACGCCGCAGCGATCGCGCCGGGGATGTCCGCGGCGCGCTTCACCAGGAACGAGTGCTTGGTGATCGGCATCGTGATGCCGACGATGTCGGCCTCCTGGAAGGCATCCGTCCCCATGAGGGTCGAGAACACCTGCCCGGTGATGCAGACGATCGGCACGGAGTCCATGTAGGCGTCGGCGATCGCGGTGACGAGGTTGGTGGCACCCGGGCCGGAGGTCGCGATGGCGACGCCGACGCGACCGGATGCCGCGGCATAGCCCTCGGCGGCGTGACCGGCGCCCTGCTCGTGGCGGACGAGGATGTGACGCACCGACTCGTCGTCCATCAGGGGGTCGTAGACGGGCATGATCGCCCCGCCGGGAAGACCGAAGACGTCGGTCACCCCCAACAGGTCGAGGGAGCGGACGACCGCTTCGGCGCCCGTGAGCACGGGCGTCGAGGCGGTGCGGGCGGGCGGCCGGGGAACGGCCGCGGCGGTGTCGGCTGACATGGTGAGATTCCTCACAGATGGGTCGGACGGGATGCCGGAAACCAGGCTCAACCGGTGGTCGCGCCCTCCGCAGCGGAGCGCACGAGTCGGGAGTACTTGGCAAGAACGCCACGGGTATAGCGCGGAGGAAGCGGCTCCCAGCCAGAGCGGCGGGAGTCAAGCTCAGCCTCGTCGACGAGTAGGTCGAGAGTGCGAGCCGCGATATCGACCCGTATCAGATCACCATCGCGCACGAAGGCGATGGGACCAGCGTCCACCGCTTCGGGTGCTATGTGGCCGATGCACAGGCCGGTTGTGCCGCCTGAGAATCGTCCGTCCGTCAAGAGTAGTACATCTTTTCCGAGCCCAGCGCCCTTGATGGCGGCGGTGATGGCGAGCATCTCGCGCATGCCGGGGCCGCCCTTGGGACCCTCGTAGCGGATCACCACGACGTCGCCCGCCTGGATGGCTCCGGCCTCCAGGGCGTCCATGGCGGCGCGCTCGCGCTCGAACACACGCGCGGGGCCCTCGAACACGTCGGCGTCGAAGCCGGCCGACTTCACGACGGCGCCTTCCGGCGCGATCGAGCCGTGCAGGATCGTGATGCCGCCGCTCGCGTGGATCGGGTTGTCGAACGTGTGGATGACGGTGCCGTCGACCGGGTCGGGGTTGAGGTCGGCGAGGTTCTCGGCGAGGGTTTTGCCGGTGACGGTGAGCGCGTCGCCGTGCAGCAGGCCCTCGTCGAGCATGGCCTTCATGATCACCGGGATGCCGCCGTGGCGGTCGACGTCGTTCATGACGTACTTGCCGAACGGCTTCATGTCGGCCACGTGCGGGACCTTGTCGCCGATGCGGTTGAAGTCGTGCAGGCTCAGGTCGACGTCGGCCTCGCGGGCAATGGCGAGGAGGTGCAGCACCACGTTGGTGGAGCCGCCGAGCGCCATCGCGAGGGCGATGGCGTTCTCGAACGCCTCCTTGGTGAGGATGTCGCGCGTGGTGATGCCCTGACGCAGCAGGTTGACGACGGCCTCGCCCGACCGGTGGGCGAAGTAGTCGCGGCGGCGGTCCGCCGAGGGCGGCGCTGCGGAGCCGGGGAGGCTGAGGCCCAGCGCCTCGGCGACCGAGGCCATCGTGTTCGCGGTGTACATGCCACCGCACGCGCCCTCGCCCGGCGCGATCGCGCACTCGATGCGCTTGAGGTCGGCCTCGCTCATCTTGCCCGCGAGACAGGCGCCGACGGCCTCGAACGAGTCGATGATCGTGACGTCCTTCTCGGTGCCGTCCGACAGCTTGACCCAGCCGGGCGCGATCGAGCCGGCGTAGAGGAAGACGCTCGACAGGTCCAGCCGGGCGGATGCCATCAGCATGCCGGGGATCGACTTGTCGCAGCCGGCGAGGAGCACCGAGCCGTCGAGGCGCTCGGCCATGATGACCGTCTCGACCGAGTCGGCGATGACCTCACGCGAGACGAGCGAGAAGTGCATGCCCTCGTGGCCCATCGAGATGCCGTCCGACACCGAGATCGTGCCGAACTGCAGCGGGTACCCGCCGCCGGCGTGCACACCCTCCTTGGCGCCCTGTGCGAGCCGGTCGAGGCTCAGGTTGCAGGGGGTGATCTCGTTCCAGCTCGACGCGATGCCGATCTGCGGCTTGTCCCAGTCCGCATCCCCCATGCCGACGGCGCGGAGCATGCCGCGCGACGTCGTGGCTTCGATGCCGTCGGTGACGACGCGGCTGCGGGGCTTGATATCGATGGTGTTGTCAGCGGGCGAAGGGGGCTGGGCCATTGTCTGATTCTATGCCGCGCGGCGGATCGCCCTCCCGAGGTTTCGGATTCCCGGGTGCACGCCGCCTCGGGCCGAGGGACAGCTGGCCGCGAGGCTCAGCTGCGCAAGCGGACACGCTCTGACGCGAGCAGCGTCAGGAGGTCGGCGAGTGCGGCGATGTCGGGCACGCGCACGGCGGCGGCTGTCGGGCCGTCACCGACCCGCACGCCCAGATCATCGGCGCCCAGGCTCGCCAGGGCATCCTCATCTGTGACGTCGTCACCGGCGAAGAGCACGGCCGTGGCGCCCATCAGCTCCCGCAGTTCCGCGATCGCGGAGTCCTTGCCCTCGTGACGGAAGGCGAACTCGACGATGTTGTGTCCGGTGCGCCGGCGCCAGTGCGGGGCCTCCGCCGCGACGATCTCATCGGCCAGGCGATTCGCCTCTGCGGCGGCCTCGGCGGTGGCGCGTCGGGTGTGCACGCCGAACCCGAAGGTCTTCGGCTCGATCCAGACGCCGTCCAGGTGCGCGGTCGCAGCCTCGGCATGCGCCCGCATCGCGTCGCGCAGCGCCACATCGGCCTCGTCCTCGCCATGGGTCCGCAGCCCCTCGTCCGGGCTCCAGAACTCCGCACCATGGGATCCCGCGAGCAGCACGCGCGACGTGTCGTCGTGCTCGGCGATCACCCGCAGGTCGACGAGGCTGCGCCCCGAGACCAGCGCCACGACGGTGTCGGGTGCGGCGACCACGGCCCTCACCGCGTCGCGCGCGGCAGGCAGCATCCGTGCCGCCATCGGGTCGTCCGCGAGCGGTGACAGGGTGCCGTCGAAGTCCAGCGCGACGAGCAGAAGATCGGATGCCGCAATGCCGGTGATCGCTTCGCGCACGTCGTCGGCGAGATCGACCGTCATGCGTTCGCCTCCGCCGCCCGGTTGAGGGCGGGGAACCTGTTGCGCTCGCGGGCGCCGTCGAGGGCGTCGAGGAAGGACCGCGACCAGCGGGCGACGTCGTTCTCGACCACCTTCCGGCGCAGTGCCCGCATGCGGCGGCCCTGTTCCGCGGACGGCATCTCGATGGCGCGCATGATCGCGTCCTTCATGCCGTCGATGTCGTGAGGATTGATGCGCACCGCGCTCGGGAGCTCGTCGGCGGCGCCGGCGAACTCGCTCAGCACCAGCACGCCGCGGTTGTCGATGCGGGAGGCGACGTACTCTTTGGCGACGAGGTTCATGCCGTCGCGGAGCGCGGTGACCAGCATGACGTCGGCCGCGAGGAACAGCGCCACCATCTCTTCACGGGGGTAGGCCTGGTGGAGGTAGCGGATCGCGGTGTGGCCCATGGTGTCGTGGTCGCCGTTGATGCGGCCGACGGTGAGCTCGATCTCGTCGCGGAGCTGCATGTAGGCCGCGACGCGCTCCCGGCTCGGGCTCGCGACCTGCACGAGCGTCACGTCCTCGACGGCGATCTTGCCGTCCTCCAGCAGTTCGCCGAAGGCCTTCATCCGGTGGCGGATGCCCTTGGTGTAGTCGAGCCGGTCGACGCCCAGCAGGATCTTCCTCGGGTTTCCCAGGCTCTCGCGGATCTCCTTCGCCCGCGCCCGCACATCGTCGCGCCGGGCGAGCTCGATGTACGAAGAGGCGTCGATCGAGATGGGGAACGCCTTCGCCAGCGCGCGTCGGCTGGTGCCGTCCGGGCGGGGGACGGTGATGCCCGATGCCTTGGTGTCGTAGCGCAGCTGACGACGCACGGCGCGGGCGAAGTTGCCGGCATCCGCGACACGCTGGAACCCGATGACGTCCGCGCCCAGCAGCCCCTCGAGCACCTGGCGGCGCCACGGCAGCTGGGAGTACAGCCCGTATGCCGGGAAGGGAATGTGGTGGAAGTAGCCGATGGTGAGGTCGGGGCGCGCTTCGCGAAGCATCTGCGGGACGAGCTGCAGCTGATAGTCCTGCACCCACACGGTGGCGCCGTCCGCGGCCACCGCGGCGGCGGCTTCGGCGAAGCGCCGGTTCACCTTGACGTACGCATCCCACCAGACCCGGCGATACCGCGGCTCGGCGATGACGTCGTGGTAGAGCGGCCAGATGGTGTCGTTCGACATGCCCTCGTAGTAGAGCTCGACGTCCTCGGAAGTGAGCATCACCGGCACGAGATGCGTGCCCTCGAACTCGAACGGGCCGACCTCGATGTCGGGCTGGCCCGGCCATCCCACCCACGCGCCGTCCGCACGTCGCATGACCGGCTCGAGCGCGGTCACGAGCCCGCCGGGCGAGCGCCGCCATCCCGCCTCGCCGTCGCCGTCCACGACTCGATCGACGGGAAGGCGGTTGGCGACGACGACCAGTTCGGCGATGCGTTCGGGCGCGGCCGGAGGGTGGGGGTCTGTCACGCGGGCTCCTGACGGTTCGTGGACTCGGCAACGGGCCCAGGCTAACAGCGCGCCCTCCGGCCCGAGCGCCCTTGACGTGCGAGGCGTGCCCATGTCAAGGGGCGCGCCCGCCACGGCTGCCGCGCTAACGTGGCCTCATGCGCAAGTACGTCTTCGGCACCGGCATCCTCACCGCGTTCACCGGCGGGCTGACGCTGTTGAGGGGTCTCCGCGAGAACGAGCCCTTCACCTGGCGCATGGCACTCGGGTGGCTCAGCTGGGGCATCACGCTGGCCCTCGCGATCGGCGCGATCGTCGACGTGCGACGGGCATCACGTGGCGGGGTCATCGCGAACGACTCCCCCGTCCACGGCCGCGAGAAGAAGCTCCTCAAGCGCCGCCTCGACCGCTGACCCGCGCTCGCAGTCAGCGCCCCGCGAGCAAAGTTCCGGTCGTTGAGCGAGGGAGCGCCAGCGACCGAGACGAAGCGCTCGAGCCACCCAGGTGCGCCGTGTGAACTGCGTTTCGACTCGCAAGCTCACTCAACGACCGAGACCTCGGGTCAGCGGGTGAGGATCAGCGCGTCGCCCTGACCGCCGCCGCCGCAGAGCGCGACCGCGGCCGTACCCCCGCCCCGACGGACGAGCTCGTGCACCGCGTGGACGACGAGGCGGTTGCCGGATGCCCCGATCGGGTGCCCGATCGCGATGCCGCCGCCATGCGGGTTGACGATGTCGTCGGAGAGTCCGAGCTCGGCCTGAGAGCGCGCGACCACGGCGCCGAAGGCCTCGTTGATCTCGACGAGGTCCAGGTCGGAAGCCGCGATCCCCTGCTTCGTCAGCGCCTTCTCGATCGCCCGTGCCGGCTGCGCGTGCAGCGAGTTGTCGGGGCCGGCGACCTGACCAGACGCTCCGACGACGGCGAGGACGTTCCAGCCGTTCTCGTCGGCGTGGGACCGCGTCGTGAGCACGACGGCCGAGGCGCCGTCCGAGATCTGCGACGAGTTGCCCGCCGTGATCGAGCCGCCCTGCGAGAAGGCCGGCCGCAGGCCGGCGAGGGTCTCGACCGTCGTCTCGGGCCGGACGCCCTCGTCCTTCGTCACGACGATCGGGTCGCCCTTGCGCTGCGGGGTCTCGACGGGCACGATCTCGGCGTCGAACACACCGTCAGCCTGCGCCGCGGCGGCCCGCTGGTGCGAACGTGCGGCCACGGCATCCTGTGCCTCGCGGCTGATCTCGAACCGCTCGTTGTGCCGCTCGGTCGAAGCGCCCATGCTCTCCCGGTCGTAGGCGTCGGTGAGTCCGTCGAACGCCATGTGGTCGAGCACCTCGATCGAGCCGTACGCCCAGCCGTCGCGCGAGCCCATCAGGAGGTGGGGCGAGCGGGTCATCGACTCCATGCCGGCGGCCACAACGACGGTCGCGTCGCCGACAGCGAGCATGCGCGCTCCGTCGATGATCGCCGTGAGGCCCGAGAGGCAGACCTTGTTGACCGATCCGGAATGGACCTCCCACGGGATGCCGGCACCGACCGCCGCCTGGCGCGCGGGGTTCTGCCCGCTGCCCGCGGCGAGCACCTGGCCGACGAGCACCGCATCCACGGCATCGGCCGGGATTCCGCCCTGCTCGAGTGCGCCGTGGATGGCGGCGCTGCCGAGCTGCACCGCGGTGAGCGAAGCCAGCTGGCCCTTCAGCCGCCCCTGCGGAGTCCGCGCGGCGGCGACGATGACGACGTCGTCGTGGTTCATGCTTCCACCTTAAGTTCGTCGCTGAGTTCGAGTGTGCCGAGAAGCTCCGGCTCGGTCGCCGCGACGACCTCTGCCACGGTCACACCGGGAGCCGTCTCGACCAGCACGAGTCCGGCATCCGTCACATCGATGACCGCGAGATCCGTGATGATGCGGTCGACCACACCGCGGCCGGTGAGGGGCAGCGAGCACTCGTTCACGATCTTGGCGGAGCCGTCCTTCGCGACGTGCTCCATGAGCACGATCACCTTCGCGGCGCCGTGCACGAGGTCCATGGCGCCTCCCGGGCCCTTCACCATCTTTCCGGGGATCATCCAGTTGGCGAGGTCGCCGGACGCCGAGACCTGCATGGCGCCGAGGATCGCGGCGTCGATCTTGCCGCCGCGGATCATGCCGAAGCTCGTGGCCGAGTCGAAGAACGCAGCGCCCGGGAGCGTGGTCACGGTCTCTTTGCCGGCGTTGATGAGGTCGGCGTCGACGTTCTCCTCGGTCGGGTACGGACCGACGCCGAGTATGCCGTTCTCGGACTGCAGCACCACCGTGACGCCGTCGGGCACGAAGTTGGGCACCAGCGTCGGCAGCCCGATGCCCAGGTTCACGTAGGCGCCGTCGGCGAGCTCCTGCGCGGCGCGCGCCGCCATCTCGTTGCGGGTGAGCGGCATGTCAGGCTCCTTCGGGCATCTCGCGGGCGGCGGCCTGGGCCACGGAGACCGTCCGTCGTTCGATGCGCTTCTCGATGTCGGATCCGACCTCCACGATGCGGTGCACGTAGATGCCGGGGAGGTGGATGCTGTCGGGGTCGAGTTCGCCCGGTTCCACGAGCTCCTCGACCTGGGCGATGCAGACGCGGCCCGCCATCGCGGCGAGCGGGTTGAAGTTGCGCGCCGCCTTGTTGAAGACGAGGTTGCCGTGGCGGTCGCCCTTGAGCGCGTGGACGAGCGCGAAGTCGGTGACGATCGCCTCTTCGAGGACGTACGGGCGACTCGTGCCCGCGACGTCGAAGGTGCGGACGTCCTTCACGGGTGAGGCGACGGCGATGCTGCCGTCCGCGGCGTAGCGCCGGGGAAGCCCTCCCTCGGCGACCTGGGTGCCCACGCCGGTCTGCGTGTAAAAGGCCGCGATGCCCGCGCCGCCGGCCCGCAGCTTCTCAGCGAGGGTGCCCTGCGGCGTCAGCTCGAGCTCGAGCTCGCCGGAGAGGAACTGCCGCTCGAACTCCTTGTTCTCGCCCACGTACGACGACGTCATCTTGCGGATCCGCTGGGCGTTCAGCAGGACGCCGAGGCCCCAGTCATCCACGCCGCAGTTGTTGCTCACGATGCTGAGGTCGCTCGTGCCCTGCGCGAGCAGCGCCTCGATGAGCGCGATGGGGTTGCCCGAGAGCCCGAACCCTCCCACCGCGAGAGACGCCCCGTCGGGGATGTCGGCGACCGCTTCGGCCGCCGAGCCCCAGGTCTTGTCGATCATTCTGCTCCTTCGCATGAACCGGCCGTGATGACGTCTGCAGAACTCCACGGGATCGTCGCGCCACGTGACCGAGTTGGCGTGATCGCCGTCGAATGACGCGCTGAGCGTGGAGTTCTGCAGACGATCCTCCGCTCGATCCCCTCGTCCCGCCAGGGCGTCGCTTGCCATGTGGCCACTGTGCGACGTACCGTCCATATTGTGGACACTGCAGCCAACCGCACCGTTCCGGGCGCCCAGTCGATCGCGCGGGCCGCGCAGTTGCTGCGGCTGGTGACGTCGGCGGGGAGCGACGGGATGCCGGCGGCCGAGCTCGCGCGTCGCGCCGACCTCACTCGACCCACCACGCACCGGCTCCTCACCGCCCTCCGTCACGAGGGACTCGTCGATCAGGACGACCGCACCGGACGCTGGATGCCGGGACCAGAGCTGTTCCTGATGGGCACCGTGGCGGCATCCCGCTACGACGTGACCGGGATCGCCCGCGACATCGTGCGCTCCCTCGCGGTGCGGACGGAGGAGAGCGCGTTCCTCTCGGTGCGCCGGGGCGACGAAACCGTGTGCCTGCTGCGCGAAGAGGGCAGCTTCCCGATCCGTTCGTTCGTGCTGTCCGAGGGCGTGCGCTTCCCGCTCGGCGTCGCCTCGGCCGGGCTCGCGATCCTCGCGTTCCTGCCGCCCCACGATGTGGACGCGTACTTCGAGCGTCATCCGGAGCTGCCCCGTGAATGGGGGGCCGCGCACAGCGAAGGGCGGCTGCGGACGCGGCTGCGCGACACGCAGGAACGCGGCTACGCCGTCAACCCCGGCCTCATCGTCGAGGGCTCGTACGGCATCGGCGCCGCGGTCTTCACCCGCGAGGGCCACCCCCAGTGGGCGCTGAGCCTGACAGGGGTGGAGTTCCGGTTCGGTCCCGAGCGCCTCCCCGAGCTCGGCCGCACCCTCCTGGCCCACGCCCACCAGCTGACCACGCGCATCGCCGCGGGTCGCTGAGTCGTCTCGCTCGCGCAGAACTCGGATGCCGTTTCCCTGTTGGACGGAGGCATCTCTCAGCTATGGTGAGCGACATCCGTCGCTCATGGGGATGCGCCGGGCACTTGCAGTACCCCTGGGGAGGGATACAAATGAAAATGCGCTCAACGGTGCTGTCCGCCGTCGCTGTAGCGGTGACCGCGATACTCGTGTCGATCGGAGGAGCCGCGCTCGCGGACGACATCGTGGTCGACGGCGACACCATAGCGATCGGGACGCAGACCGATATCGACTTCGGCACTCTCGCCTGTGGCGCGACCGCGACGAGACAAGTGGCGCTCTACGTCAAGAGCAGCGGCCACACCGGCTCCGGTCAACAGGTCTTCATGAACGACAGCTTCGTGGACGTGGGCGCGACCACTTCCGCCCCGGTGTCGGTGACCGTTGCCCCCGGCACGGCCGGCGACATAAAGGTGCCGACGAACTGGCAAGGCACGGTGGCGTATCCCAACAACACCCTGACGCCGACCGGTGCGACTGCCACCCTGGCACCGAACACCTCCGTCTCCGGCGACTTCACCGGCACGGTGTCGTTCTCCGGAACAGGCGTCAACGGCGGCGGCAACGGCATCTCGGTCGGTCCCGTCCTGCTCACCGTCCGCTGGAAGGTCGGTCCCTGCAACGTCGCTACCGCCACCACGACGACCGTCTCTTGTCCGGCCTCGATCGTCTACACCGGTTCTGCCCTCACACCCTGCACGGCGACCGTGACCGGTGAGGGAGGGTTCTCGCAGACACTCGCGGTGACGCACGCCGCGAACACGAATGTGGGCACCGCCAGCGCGGCAGCCGCATTCGCCGGTGACGCGACCCACAAACCGAGTAGCGGGGATGCGACATTCCAGATCACCAAGGCGTCGTCCAGGACGACGGTGGAGTGTCCGGCGTCCGTCACCTACACCGGCTCGGCCCTCACACCCTGCACCGCGACCGTGACCGGCGCATCCCTGGCACAGGAACTCGCGCCGACGTACATCGCCAACACGAACGCCGGCACGGCGACGGCCTCGGCGATCTACGGCGGCGACGAGAACCACGCCGGCTCGACAGACGAGACGACGTTCGAGATCCTGGCCGCCTCGGCGAGCTGCGAGGTCACGGGCTACGCCGCGGAGTACGACGGTGACGCCCACGGGGCCACCGGATCGTGCACCGGCATCGGCGGGGCAGACGTCAGCGCCGGGCTCGACCTCGGCGCGTCCTTCACGGACGTGCCGGGCGGCACCGCCTACTGGTCGTTCGGCCTGTCGAACTACGCCTCGCAGTCGGGATCGGTCACGATCGGCATCGACCAGGCCGCGTCCTCCGTCTCGCTCCTGTGCTCCGACACCGTCTACACCGGCGCCGCGCAGGAGACGTGCTCGGCGACCGTCACCGGGGCCGGCGGGCTGTCGGAGGACGTCGTTGTGACCTACACCGCCAACACGGATGCGGGCACCGCGACCGCGAAGGCGATCTACGGCGGCGACATCAACCACAAGGCGAGCGAGGCATCCACCACGTTCGAGATCGCGAAGGCGGCGACCACCACGAAGATCACGTGCACCGAGCCCAACGCCTACACCGGCAGCGAGATCACTCCGTGCACGGCCCGCGTGACGGGTGCGGGCGGGTTGGACGCCAGCTTCCAGCCGTCGTACGCGAACAACGTCGGGGCGGGGAACGCGTCGGTGTCGTTCCAGTACGCCGGCGACGCCAATCACGAGCCGAGCCAGGACGCGACGACCTTCGTGATCGACAAGGCGTCCTCGTCGATCACGCTCACCTGCCCGGCGTCGGTCGTGTACACCGGTGCGCCGCACACGCCCTGCACGGCCACCGTCTCGGCGGTCGGCCTCGCGGACTTCGCGGCCGACGTGAGCTACACGGACAACACGGACGCCGGAAGCGCCTCTGCCTCCGCAGCGTGGGCGGGTGACCAGAACCACGTGGGAAGCAATGTCTCCGGTGGCTTCCAGATCGCCAGGGCACCCTCGGTCACGGTGGTGACGTGCCCGACAGCAGCGATCCCGTTCACCGGTTCGGCGATCACCCCGTGCACCGCGCGCGTGACCGGCGCTGGTGGGCTCGACCAGGCGGTGACCCCGGTCGTGTACGCGAACAACACGTCGGTGGGCACCGCGACGGCTTCCGCCGTCTATCCGGGGGACGCGAACCACCTGGGCAGCAACGGCTCGGCGACCTTCGCGATCGAGGCGTGGACGCTGAACGGCTTCTACAAGCCGGTCGACATGGGAAGTGCGGTCATCAACATCGTGAAGGGCGGGTCCACGGTGCCGCTCAAGTTCACGGTGCTGGCGGGGACCACCGAGGTCACCGACCTCGCGACGCTCAACGCGAGCTTCGTCGTGAAGGGCGTCAGTTGCGATCCCACGGATGCCACGAGTGACGACCTGCTCGCCACCACCGGTGGAACCACCCTGCGATACGACGCATCAGCGCATCAGTGGATCCAGAACTGGCAGACCCCGAAGACAGCCGGCAAGTGCTACACGGTCGTGATGACGACCGCCGACGGGTCGCAGCTGAGCGCGCAGTTCAAGATCAAGTAGCGGTATCGTCCGCCGCTGCGGCGGATCGCGGGCAGCGATCCGCCGCAGCGACTCACGGCCTGGTGGGCGTGGTCGCCGCAGCGAGCTCCTCGCGGGCGGCGGCGGCGACGACATCCGCGCCGGACGGCGACATCACGATCGTGTAGTGGTTGAAGCCGTCGACCCGCTCGTGCTGCACGCCGGGGTAGGTGGCGAGCAGCCGCTCGAGGTGTGCGGGGGCGTACAGCCCGGGGGGCTCGTTCTGCAGTCCGCGGGGAACCGTGAGGAGACGGGCAGGATGCTGCAGCCCGGTCAACGCATCGGGCAGCGCCGTACCGCCATTCATGTCGAGGGTGTCGTCGGCGGTGGTCTCGTAGCTCGTCGCGGGCCGGAATGCCCCCGAGCCGTCCTCGACGAGGTCGTAGGCGAGATACCGCTCCAGCTCGGGGGTCCACGCGCCTTCGAAGGCGGGATGCCGCCGCCAGAAGTCGAGGTACTCCCCCGCGTTCGCGAACCTCATGGACAGCCGCGCGGCGGTCGGTCCGAGGATGCCGGCGACAAGCTGGTCGGTACTGAGCCCCGCCGGAACGTCGAGCGGCAGCCCGCCGTCGACGAGCAGCAGACGCGACACGCGCTCCGGGTGCCGGTGGGCGAAGACTACGGAGACGAAGCCACCCATCGAGTGCCCCACCACGAGGGTCCGCTCGATCCCGAGCGCATCGAGCAGCGCGGCGAGGTCGTCGGCGTGCGCGGCCATCCCTGCCGGACCCGCGATGCCGTTGCTCCGCCCGCGGCCCCGCAGGTCGGGCGCCACGACGCGCACTCCAGGCAGGCGGTCCACGACGAAAGGCCACGCGAGGTGCGAGGCGGTGACCCCGTGCACCACCAGCGCGGTGGGCACCTCGCCCTGGGCATCCGCAGGCTCCCACACACCGGCACGCAGCATGCCGCCCTGGACGGGGACGTCGATCTCGCGATAGCGGTGCCCTGCGTTGCCGTCGCTCATCGGGCCGTCCATCCGCCGTCCATCGTGTACGAGGCGCCGGTGACCATGCCGGCCTTCTCCGACGCCAGCCACCCGGCGAGCGACGCCACCTCGTCCGCCTCGACGAGGCGTTTGACGGCGCTCTCGGTGAGCATGATCTTCTCGACCACCTCACTCTCCGGAATGCCGTGCACCTTCGCCTGGTCGGCGATCTGCTTCTCGACCAGGGGCGTCCGCACATAGGCGGGGTTGATGCAATTGCTCGTCACGCCGTGCGGAGCACCCTCGAGCGCCGTCACCTTCGACAGTCCCTCGAGGCCGTGCTTCGCCGACACGTAGGCGGACTTGAACGCGCTCGCGCGCAGCCCGTGGGCGCTCGAGATGTTGATGACCCTTCCCCACCCCCGCTCGTACATCGCCGGCAGCGCCGCGCGGATCAACAGGAACGGCGACTCGAGCATGAGGCGCACCAGCAGCCGGAATGCCTCGGGATCGAACTCCGTGATCGGCGACACCCGCTGGATGCCGGCGTTGTTCACGAGGATGTCGACATCGAGCGTGAGCTCGTCGAGCGCGCGGGTGTCGGCGAGGTCGACGACCCAGGACTCGCCGCCGACCGCGGTGGCGGCATCCGTCGCGGCATCCGCGTTCAGGTCGGCGATGGTGACGTGCGCGCCGCGGGCCGCGAACTCGTGAGCACAGGCGAGCCCGATGCCGCTGGCACCGCCCGTGATCAGCGCGCGCCTGCCTGCGAGGTCCTGCTCTGCCATCAGTCGTCCTCCCCCGCCCGCGGTGCGAGCGCGTTGTCGATGAACCGCGTCATACCGGCGAACACCACCGGGTCGAGCTGCGCCGGCGGCTTGCCCTCGGCGTCGCGCTCCCACAGCAGGAACCTCATGCCGATGAGCTCGCCCATGCCCATGAGCGCCCACGCCGTCGTCTCCGGATCGAGGCCGCGGTCGACGTCGCCGGCCGACTGCGCCGCGCGCAGCCCCGCTTCGTAGCCCTCGACGATGCGGGTGTAGTGGGTGCGCAGCACCTCGGGTGAGACGAATTCGGCCTCGCGCACCACCCGATACAGCGCCGGGTGCTCCGCGGTGAACCGGAAGAACCCCGCGAAGCCGGCCCGTTCGGCCTCCAGCCGCGACGAGGCTCCGGTCATCGCCTCCGACATCGAGTGCCGCACGCGGCGGTTGAGATCGAGCACGAGCGCTTCGAAGATCGCCTGCTTGCTGTCGAAGTACAGGTAGAACGTGCCGAGGCCGATGCCTGCTCGCTCGGTGATCTTGACGATGGATGCCTCGTGGTAGCCCTGTTCTGCGAACACGAGCTCCGCTGCCTCGAGCAGGCGCCGCCGGGTCGCCTCACCGCGCTTGGTGAGTGGCCGCCCGGTCGCGGACGAGACCAGCTCCTCCTCGTGTTCGACAAGTTCGTCGGACATGCTCATCGAGATTCCCCCTTCGTGGGTGCGCCGCTGACGGCGCGACCGCTCTCCCCGTGCGCGCTCTGCGGCGAGCGGCTCACCAGATTCCGGGCGCGCTCGCGCAGGCGCGAGCGGGCGAGCTTCTCGATCGTCGAGCGCGGGAGCGCATCGACCTGCTCGATGTGCACCGGGATCTTGAACGCCGCGAGGTTGCGGCGCGCGTGCGCGAGCAGCTCGTCCACCGACAGCGCAGCTCCGGCTACGGGGACGACGAACGCGACACCGCGCTCACCCCACACCTCGTCGGGCACGCCGACCACCGCGGCTGCCTCCACGAGCGGGTGCAGGCAGAGCGCGTACTCGACCTCCGCCGGTGCGACGTTCTCACCACCGGAGATGAAGATGTCCTTGAGACGGTCCACCACACGGAAGACGCCGTCCGCGTCGCGCGACACGAGGTCGCCGGTGCGCAGCCACTCACCGCTCATCGCCCGCGCCGTCGCGGCGTCGTCACCGAGGTATCCGGCGAACACGCTGGGCCCGCGCACCCAGAGCTCGCCGGTGACCTCGCCCTCGAGCGGGAGCTCCGAGGAGGGGTCGACGACACGCACCGCCACGTGCGGGTAGGGCCGTCCCACGGCGCCGGGCGCTCCCGCCGCCTCGGCCGCCGGAAGATGCAGCACGTTCGGCGCCGCCTCGGTGAGCCCGTAGCCCTGCGTCAGCGCGATGCCTCGCGCCGTCCACGCGTCCTGCAGCGCGACGGGCATTGTGGCGCCGCCGACGAGCGCGAGCCGCAGGGACGCCGTATCGGTCGTCGCCCATTCGCGGTCGTCCGCGAGCATCCGGTACTGCGTCGGCACGCCCATCATCGCGGTGACCCGCCGGTCGGCGATCAGCTGCAGTACGCGCGTCGGGTGGAAGGACCGCTCGAGCACCACGGTCGCACCGACCCACCAGGCGAGCAGCGGCTGGCAGTTCCAGGCAGCGACATGGAACTGCGGGAGCATCGCGAGCACGACGTCGTCCTGGCCGAGCGGCAGCGCCTGCGCGAGGGCGAGGTTGTTCCAGAAGCAGTTCGCGTGGGTGAGCACGACGCCCTTCGGCGCCGCCTCGCTGCCGGACGTGAAGATCACGAGCAGCGGGTCGTCGTCGCGCACCGGCCGCCGCGGCCGTGGGTGGGCAGCGCTGGGGACGGCGACCTCGACGCCTGTGGTGCCGAGAACGGCGACAGGGGCGCCGGCGAGGCCGTCGGCGACGCGCAGGGCCTCGCCGGCAAGCGCGGCGTGCTCGTCTTCGATGAGCACCAGCGCGGGCGCGGAACGGGTCAGCACGTCGGCCAGCTCGCGCGGCGTGAGCCGCCACGACAGCGGCACGAACGCGATGCCCGCGATGGCGCACGCGAAGAAGGCGAGGACATGGTCGGTCGAGTTGCCCGACACGGTCGCGATGCGATCACCCGGACCGTAGCCCGCCCGACGCAGTGCGTCCGCGAGCTCGGTCGCGCGGGCGGCGAGAGTCGCGTAGTCGGTCGTCACGCCGCGGTCGTCGATCGCGATGCGCTCCGGCGAGCGCGCCGCACGGTCGACGATCCAGCGGCCGATCGTGTGGGGTCCGTCGTCGATGTCGGGGTCGGCGTTCCAGGTCATGCGCGGACCCTGTCGGACGCGGCGGCATCAGCGGCGGCCGCCTCGGGGGTCTCGCCCGCGTCGTCGAGCTGCCGCAGCGCGCCGCGCACCTTCTCGCCGCGACGGCGGCGCGCGGCGGCGTCGATCGTGCCGGCGATCCCGCCGGGGAGGAACATCACCACCACGATGAACAGCACGCCGAAGAGGAAGAGCGGCTCCGACAGCGGCACGCGCAGCCAGTCGGGAAGCCCGGCGATGGCATCGGAGCCGGCGAGCACGGTGAGTCGCTGATCGAGCAGCGTGTAGAGCACACCGCCCACGATCGCACCCCAGCGGAATCCGACGCCACCCAGCACGACCATCACGAGCACGGTGATCGTCAGGTCGGCCGACACCGACCGCGGCACCGTGCCGGACTGCAGCAGCATGTAGGCGACGCCGGCGAGGCTCGCCAGGCCGGCGGCGATGACGAAGACGATGAGCCGCACGCGGTAGGGCGAGAGGCCGAGCACGCGGACGCGCTGCTCGTTCTCGCGCGTCGCGCGGGCCAGGTGGCCGAGCCGCGAGGTGTCGACCCACAGCGTCACGAGGTACACGACGACGAGCACCGCCAGGGCGAACCAGTACAGATTGCGGGTGTTCACGACGCCGATGAGGAAGTCCGGCACCTGATCGGTGTTGAGGCTCAATCCCTCCTCACCGCCGGTGACCTGCGAGTTGCGGCGCACGAGCACGGAACCGGCCTGCGCGAACGCCAACGTGACCATCGCGAAGGGGATGCCCGAGACCCGCATGGACACCGCCCCCGTGACCAGTGCGATCACCATGCCGCCGATCAGGGCGATGAAGACCCCCGGCCACAGCGGCACCCCGAAATGCTCGAGCGCGATCCCGAGCCCGTACGCGCCGGCCCCGAAGTAGAGGGCATGGCCGAATGACAGCATCCCGCCCGATCCGAGCAGCAGGTTGTACGACAGCGCGAGGGCGGCGAACACCATGCAGAGCGACAGCAGCGCCAGCGTGCCCGGCATGTACGTCGGGGTCGGGAGGATGCCCGGCAGCGACAGGTTCAGCAGCGGCAGCACGGCCATGAAGACCACCAGTGCCACGCCGACGATGGCAGGGACGTAGCGACGCATCACGCCTTCCTCCCGAGAAGTCCGGCCGGGCGCACCAGCAGCACGAGCGCCAGGAGGATCACGACGATGAAGTCGCCGGTGCCGCCGAGGTAGAAATTGGCGAACTGCTGCAGCACCGCCACGAGCACCGACGCGACGGCGGCGCCGGTGAGCGAGCCGAGGCCGCCGACGACCGTCACGATGAACGCGAAGATGAGGAGCGTCTGCCCCAGGTGGGCGGAGACGAACGTGGAGTAGTGCATGGCCAGCACCCCGCCGATGCCGGCAGCCGCACCGCCGATCGCGAAGACGAGGGTGAACGAGCGCCTCACATCGATGCCGAGAGCCGTCACCATCGAGCGGTTCTCGACGCCCGCCCGGATGATCATGCCGTAGCGCGTCTTCTGCAGGAACAGCACGAGGGCGGCGAGCACGAGCACCGCGGCGATCATCAGCACCCAGTAGGTGTTCGGGATGCGGGCGCCGAGCACCTCGGTCGTCTGCTTCAGCCAGGGCGGCCCTGCGATGTGGATGGGATCGGTGCCCCAGATCCCCTCGAAGAGCGCGACGGCCGCGAACGACAGGCCGACGGTGACCAGCACCTGCTCGATGTGCCGCTCGTACAGCGGGCGGATGAGCACGAGCTCGGTCAGCGTCGCGAAGACGGCGCCGACACCGGCGCCGGCGAGCACCGACAGCAGGAACGAGCCCCACGAATCCGTGCCCAGCGCCTGCGCGACCATCCAGCCCATGAACGCGCTCAGCGTGAGGAAGGCGCCGTGCGCGAAGTTCAGGACGTGCATCAGGCCGTAGATGAGGCTGAGGCCGCTCGCGACGAGGAAGTAGAGGGCGCCGAGGCCGACGCCGGTGATGAGGGTGAGGACGAGGGTGCTCATGCGGCGTGCTCCACGTGGACGCCGAGAAGACGGCGGGTGAGGTCTTCGTCGTCGAGGATGGCGCGGGCCCGGCCGACGTGCGCCACGCGTCCGCCGGCGATGACGATGGCATCGTCGGCGAGGCGTCGCACGACCTCGAGGTTCTGCTCGACGAGAAGGATCGGGACGGTCTTGGACGCCTCCTGCAGCGCGTCGGCGACCTCGGCGACGATCTTCGGCGCGAGGCCCTTGGTGGGTTCGTCGACGAGGAGCAGCATGTTGTCGTTGATCAGCGCTCGCGCCACCGAGACCATCTGCTGCTGGCCGCCCGAGAGGGTGCCCGCCTGCTGGTCCCGCCGGGCGACCAGGTCGGGGAAGAGTTCGGCCACGAAGTCTCGGCGGGGCTGGCGCTGCCGTTCGGCGAGCGCCAGGTTCTCGGCGACGGTGAGCTTCGCGAAGACCTCGCGGTCCTCGGGCACGTAGCCGACGCCGCGGCGCACGATCTTGTGCGTGGGCAGCCCGTCGATGCGCTCGCCGGCCAGGCGCACCTCGCCGCGGCGCGCGATGAGACCAAGGATGCCGCGGAGGGTCGACGTCTTGCCGACGCCGTTGCGCCCCAGCACCGCGGTGATGCCGGTGGCGGGGACGTCGAACGAGACGTCTTCGACCACCTGCTGACCGGCGATGGTGCAGCGGAGGTTCCGCACGGTGAGGACGGGCGACGCCGAGGCTCGGGCGCCGTCGGGCTGTGTCGCGTTCATGCGGCCTCCGTCCCCGTCGATCCGGTGCCGAGGTATGCACTCTGCACGAGAGGGTCCTCCATGATCCGCTGTGGCGTGTCGTAGGCGATGATCGTGCCGAAGTACATGACGGCGACCTTCTCGACGAGACCCATCAGCACGTCGATGTGGTGCTCGACCATGAGCAGGGTGCAGCCCTTCTCCCGCTGCATCGCCCGGATGTTCTCGACGAGCCCCGGCACGTCGCCCGAGCCGACGCCCGCCATCGGCTCGTCGAGCAGGACGATGCTCGACTCCGTCGCCAGCAGCACCGCGATCTCGAGCTTGCGCTTGTCGCCGTGCGAGATGTCGCCCGCGAACGCGTCGCGCATGTGCCCGAGCCCGACGACGTCGAGCTTCGCCAGCGCGAGCTCGGTCGCGGCATCCGTCCGTCTCGGGAAGCGCAGCAGAGACCCCGACCCGCCCAGCGACACCTGTGCCGCCAGACGCACGTTCTCGAGCACCGAGAGCTTCGGGAAGAGGCTGGCCGTCTGGAAGGTGCGCCCGAGTCCCGCTCGAGCCCGCGCGGGCACGGATGCCGTCGTGATGTCGCGGCCGTCGAGCAGGACGCGTCCGGCGGCGGGCTTCATCAGCCCCGAGATCACGTTGAAGAGCGTGGTCTTGCCGGCGCCGTTCGGGCCGATGACGCCCACCAGTGATCCGGCGGCGATGTCGAGTTCGACCTCTTTGAGGATCGTCGCGCCGCCGATCTGCAGGCCGAGACCCTCGATGCGCAGCGGCGAGCCGCGGCGGGCGGCATCCGCGGCGGGCGCGGACGGGACGGACGTGCTCATGGGCTGAGTGCCTCTCGTAGTGCCTGATGGTCGGGTGCCGAGCGCAGCGAGCGGACGGAACGCGCTGTCGCGCGCCGTGTCGTCTCGCTGCGCTCGATCACCCGTCGCTGCGCGGGACGGCCGGTGCTACTCGACTTCGGCCGGCGCGACGTCGTCCGCCGCAACCGTGTCGACGAGCTCGGGCACGAACGTGCCGTCCTGCGCGACGAGCTTCGTCTGGTACATCTCCTGGATGAGGGCGTGGTCGCTCGCGCGGACCGTCATGGCGCCCTTCGGCCCCTCGAACTCGAAGCCTTCGAGCGCCGAGACCATGGCGTCGACGTCGCCTTGGCCCTCCTTGACGGCCTGGACGATCATGATGGCCGCGTTGAACCCGTCGGGGCTGAACAGGTCAGGGGTGCCGCCGGTCTCCTCGATCGCCTCGACCATCGCGGTGTTCACGTCGTTGTCGGGCGCGCCCGGGAAGTAGTGGTTGAGGAAGTTGATCTTCTCGGATGCCTCGCCGTAGGCGCCGAACGTCGCGGAGTCGCCGAGCCCGGTGACGACCGGAATCTCGTCGAGCACGCCCTGCTGGCTCATCGCCTGCCACATCGCACCCGAGGTGGCGCCGGCCCACGCCACGAAGACGAGGTCGGGGCTGCCGGCGAGCACCTGCTGCGCGAACGGCGTGAACTCGGTGGCGTCTTCGGCGACGAGCACGGAGTTGACGGTGGCGCCCTGGCCGCCGAGGATGGCGTCGACTGCCGCGACGTTGCCCTGGCCGAAGGCGTTGTCCTGCGCGAACACCGTCACGGTCTTGCCCTCGATGTCCTCGAGGAAGGTTCCCGCGGTGGCGACGTCCTGCGCGCTCTGGCGCCCGGAGCGGAACGTGTAGTCGTTGATGCCGGTGACGGCGTCGGCGGCCGCCGGACCCGAGATGTAGAGCACCTTGTTCTGTTCGGCCTGCTCGGCGACGGCGAGCGCGACGCCCGACGATGCCGTTCCGGCGATGATGTTCACGCCTTCGCCGATGAGCTCCTTGACAGCAGTGACCGCCTTGTCGGGGTCGCCCGCGTCGTCCCGGTTCTCGATGGTGATGGTCGTGCCGTCGATCTCGCCTGTGCCGTCGGTGGCGTAGTCGAGCCCGGCCTCGAAGCCATCGAGGTACTGCTTGCCGTAACCGGCGAGCGGACCGGACTCGCTCGTGACGATGCCGACGGTCACCTCTTCGGGCCCGCCGCCGTCGGTGGCCTCACTGCTCGGCTCGGCCGACGGCGCGCATGCCGCCAGGGCCAGCGCTGCCGTGACGACCACGGAGCCCAGGAGCAACTTCTTCGTAACCCGCATGTGCGTGCCTTTCCCCATTGGAAGGATCTGGTGCCCCAAATCGGCGCTTCGTCTCAAACATGAGATCCGATTCAGGTTCTTGCAATCTAAGGAACCACCGACCTCCGCGCAAGTCGAGAAGCCGGCCCTCACAGTGTCGTTACCCAATCGGGACGATGCGCGATTGCATACCTGCGATATATACTAGCGGTATGCTTATCGAATGACCCACGACCGAGACATCGAGACTCTCATCGTCGCCGCGCACGCACTCACCCGGCTCGCGGCGCTCGAGACCGCCAACGACGCCCCCGCCGCACAGTGGCGCACGCTCACGATCCTGCGCGAGAACGGGTCACTGCGGATCGGTGAACTCGCCCGCCTCAGCCGCGTCACGCAGCCGGGCATGACGCGTCTGGTCGGCCAGATGGCCGACCACGGCCTGGTGGCCAAGACGACGGATGCCGGGGACTCACGTGCGACGGTCGTCGAGGTGACCCCACTGGGCCTCGAGGCACTCCAGACCTGGATGCTGCAGCTGACCGCCGCCCTCGCGCCGCACTTCCACGACCTCGAGCCCGAGGAATGGGAAGCACTGCGCACGACGGCTGCCGTCCTCACCCGCAAGCTCGATCGCACCCGCAGCGACGCCACCGCGACCGCCGAGGCCACACGATGAGCGCGCACGGCGACAGCACGGCCTCGGTCTGGCGCCAGCCGGCGCAGGTGTGGGCGGTCGCGTTCGCCTGCGTAATCGCTTTCATGGGCATCGGTCTCGTCGACCCGATCCTCCCGGCGATCGCCGAGTCGCTGCAGGCGAGCCCGGTGCAGACCGAACTGCTGTTCACGAGCTATCTGCTCGTCACCGGCCTCGCGATGCTCGTCACCAGCTGGATCTCGAGCCGCATCGGCGCGAAGGCGACCCTGCTCATCGGACTTGCTCTCATTGTCGTATTCGCGCTGCTGTGCGCGCTCAGCGGCAGCGTCGACGCGATCATCGGCTTCCGCGCCGGGTGGGGCCTCGGCAATGCGCTGTTCATCTCGACGGCGCTGGCGACCATCGTCGGCGCGGCATCCGGTGGGAGCGGCGCCGCCATCGTCCTGTACGAGGCGGCTCTCGGCCTGGGCATCGCGATCGGTCCCCTTCTCGGCGGGCTTCTCGGCGAGGTGAGCTGGCGGGGCCCGTTCTTCGGCGTCGTCGTGCTCATGGCGATCGCGTTCCTCGCGGTGCTCGTGCTCCTGCGCGGGCCGAGCGAGAAGCCCGCGCCCGTGCCACTGTCAGCGCCTCTCAAGGCGCTTCGGATCCCGTCGCTCGCCGTGCTGGCCGGCACCGCGCTGTTCTACAACATCGGCTTCTTCGTGCTGCTGGCGTTCTCGCCGTTCCCGCTCGGATTCGGCGCGATGGGCATCGGCTTCACGTTCTTCGGCTGGGGCGTCGCCCTCGCCATCACGAGCGTATGGGTGGCGCCGCTGATGATGCGCTACCTGGCCCGCACGACCGTCATGCTGATCACCCTCCCGCTGCTCGCCATCGACCTGGTCGCCGCGGGCATCGTCGTCGAGGATGCCACCGCACTCGTCGTCTGCATCATCGTCGGCGGACTGCTGCTCGGCGTCATGAACACCGTGCTGACCGAATCCGTCATGGAAGCCACCGACCTCTCCCGCTCGGTGGCGTCGTCGTCGTATTCCGCGGTGCGGTTCCTGGGCGGCGCGGCCGCTCCTCCGATCGCCGCTCTACTGTGGCACCTCTACGGACCGACCGTGCCGTACGTGTTCGCCGCGGCATCCGTCGTCATCGCCACCGCGACGATCCTCTTCGGCCGCCGCGCACTCGCCCGCATCGACGAGCGCGAAGCGGATGCCGCCGACGAGGCCGCAGCCGTGCTCGTCGGCGACGCCGCCTGAGGCCGGCGCCGGCGCTGTCGGGTGGCAGCGATCTCGATTCGGCCTTGGCTCTCTCGGTCCCTATCGTCGTGCCACGGTCGCGCGGATAATGAGAGCATGGACGCCCCTCGGGGGTCGGCCGGGCGCGAGGAATCGGATCAGTTCGAGCGCTCGCGGCAACGCGGATACGGACCGGATGCTGACATTGCAGCTGATGGCGTCGAGCGCGAGCTGAACGACCTGCGCGCACGGGCGTATGGTCCTGAAGCCGACATCGAGGCCGACGCTTTCGCCGTGGCGAGGTTGATCGAACTCGAAGCGGCCAATGTCGCCGCGGGGCCCCCCGTCGGCGCCACCGCTTCTGTCGACCACCGCACGGCTGATGCTGCACCGACGTCCGCTCCCGCCCTCGAAGACACCGCGGTCAGCCCAACGGCGCAGAGGGCGGAGCCGATGATCCCGGCGACCTCGGACATGGGCTCCGGGCGGTCGCTGAGGCAGCGTGCGACGCTCACGCGAAGCCGCGCATCGTTCATGGTCGGGTCGATCGTGGTCGTCGCGATCCTCATCTACGCCGCTGTCTGGCTCCTCTCACCGCACCCGGAGGCGTCGCTGCAAGCGACCGCGGCCGGCCCGGAGAGCAGTGATGTCCAAGCGCTGACTGCCAACGTAGGCGACCCGGACATGTCCACACTGCACCACTTCGAGCGTTACCGCGACATAGAGGTCTGGTCCGTCGAGAACGGCGTGGGCGACATCTGCCTCATCGCCTGGGACCGTGGCGGCGGTCGATTCGAGTTTCAGTGCCTACCTCCCGGGATCGAGCTCGCCGTCCATATGAGGGTGGTGGCGGAGGCGGCCGACGGCTTCGGTGATTGGCTCGCGGACCGCAGCGTCATCAGCCTCCACCTCCGCAAGGACACCGTGGACGTTTTCGTCCACCCTCCACCACCTGACTGAGCCCGACTCGAAATGGCTCGCGTGGAGCGCGACCCGCCAGTCGCCACTAACCGCCGTGGATAGGGGGCGTCACAACCGCGTGACGCCCTGAATCTCCGGGCTCAGTTGGCGATGAGCTGGTGAGGGGCATGCGAGTCACCGCCTACGACGAAACCCCCGGCCGCACTTGCCAGCGCTGACCGGGGGTTTCTCATCGGTGCACCCCCTGGGACTTGAACCCAGAACCCACTGATTAAGAGTCAGTTGCTCTGCCGATTGAGCTAGAGGTGCGCAGTTCACAACGAGGCGAACCGAGGACCAACATTAGCATCACGATCGCGTCTCGTGAAATCGAGACGGGAGCGCCGCCGCTATCCTGGATCGTGTGACCACCCCTCTCCCCGCAGCGACGTTCGACACGCCGTTCG
Source organism: Microbacterium sp. B35-30 (assembly GCF_010634855.1). Classification (GTDB taxonomy): domain Bacteria; phylum Actinomycetota; class Actinomycetes; order Actinomycetales; family Microbacteriaceae; genus Microbacterium. Next base: position 487,483 of record NZ_MWLQ01000011.1, read on the forward strand.
AGGGAGACCTTCACGGCGATCTCGAACTCGCTCTGCGCCTCGCCGACGCGGCGGATGCGGCATCCATGTCCCGCTTCGATGCGGCGGATCTCGACATCCAGGTGAAGGCCGACAGCACTCACGTGACCGAGGCCGATCTTGCCACGGAGCGCGCTCTGCGCGCGGTGCTCGAGACCGAGCGTCCCGCCGACGGCATCTTCGGCGAGGAGTACGGCGTCACGGGCGATTCGAACCGGCAGTGGATCATCGACCCGATCGACGGTACGGCGAACTACCTCAAGGGCATCCCGATGTGGACGACCCTCATCGCCCTCGCGATCGATGGCGTGCCCCGCGTCGGCGTGGCCAGCCAGCCTGCGATCGGCCGGCGCTGGTGGGCCGCCACGGGCCTCGGCGCCTGGACCAACACACCCTCGGGTGAGACGCGACGCCTCCGCGTGTCGACCGTGGACGCGATCGCCGACTCCAGCGTGAGCTTCCAGAGCATCGGGCAGTGGCGGGATGCCGGCAAGCTCGACGCCCTCGAGCGCCTGACGTCGTCGGTGTGGCGCGACCGCGGCTACGGCGACGCCTGGCCGTACATGCTGCTGGCCGAGGGGCGCCTCGAATTCGTCGCCGAGTTCGGCGTCAAGGAGTACGACATCGCCGCGCTCGCGCCCATCGTGACCGAGGCGGGCGGCAGGTTCACGTCGTTCGACGGCCGCGACTCGCTGTCGGAGGGCTCCTCACTGGCGACGAACCGCGTGCTCCACGACGCGTATCTCGACCTGCTCCACTCCTCCTGACCTTCGCTCCGCTCCACCCACCTCCCCCCGACCGCCTCCCATCCCCCACGGAGACTCCCGATGCCCGCCCCTCGCATCCTCGGCGCCGCTGCCGCCCTCGTCCTGTTCACGGTTCTCCTGTCGGCGTGCGCCGGCACCCCTGAGGCCGCCCCAGAAGAGACGGGCAACGCGGCGACGCCGACGACGGCCGCCCCCGAGCCCTCGGCGACCCCCGACCCTGAGCCCGCCGCCGCCGAAGACCCGACGTGCGAGACGATCATCGGCGAATCGGTGGTCGCGAACTTCGAGAGCCTCGGCTGGACCTCGCAGGCGTCACCCCTCTACATCGGCAGCACCGAGATCGAGGACGGCCTCCAGTGCATGTGGGCCGACTTCGAGGGTCCTGCCGGTGACCACGGGCAGATGTTCGGCTGGGCGGCGCTCTCGGAAGACGAGGCCACCGACGCCCAGGAGGAACTCATCGCCCAGGGCTGGGTGCCCGAAGAGGCGCCTGAGGGTGTCTACATCACCGAGAGCGCCGACACGGCGATCGCGACGGATGCCGAGGGCTACGGCATGACGTACTTCTTCGCGAACGGGCAGGTGACGGTGGCCGACACGAAGCAGGGCCTGCTGCTGATCGAGTGGCCGAAGAGCTGACACGACCTGCGGGCGCCGGGGCGATCAAGCCGCGCGGCGCTGTCTCGTGGCTCACCGCACGCCCGCGAGCGTGAGCAGGCTCTCGAGGCCCTCAGGTGCGCCAGGCCAATGCCGCTCGATCGCCGGCCGCCCGGCCGTGCGGATCGTGTAGCGCAGCGCGATCGCGACGATGATGGCGTCGTCGGCATAACCGAGCACCGGGATGAAGTCGGGCACGAGGTCGATCGGCAGCAGCAGGTACACGAGCAGGCCACCCAGCCACCATCGCGTGCCCCGTGGAACCTCGGGATCGGCGACCAGTCGGCGCAGCAGCACCACGACATCGGCGACGAGCCACATGATCTGACGCCAGTCGACGTCGCGCCCGGCGCGACGGGCCTGCACCCACAGGATCAGGAGCAGCGCCGACCACAGCACCAGGAGGCCGGCGAGCGCCGACAGTACGGCGATCGCCCAGTCCGGCATCCGCCGACTGTAACACCGGTGGCGTAACGTCCGCCGGTGGTGGGCGACCGAGCAGAGGGCAAGGAACCGCGCGCGGACCGCGTAGGCTCGAACGCTATGGCAATCGGCGTGACGATGTACACCTTCGACATCCAGCTGGCCGACGTCGATCGGGGCGTCTATGAGGATCTGTCGGTGCGCGTGGCGCAGCATCCGTCCGAGACCGACGCCTTCATGCTCACCCGGGTGCTCGCCTACTGCCTCGAGTACGAGGAGGGCATCGCCTTCAGCGAGGGCGTCTCGGCGACCGACGAGCCGGCCGTTCTCGTGCGCGACATGACGGGTGCATTGGTCGCCTGGATCGAGGTGGGGGCTCCGGATGCCGCGCGGCTGCACACCGGAAGCATGCAGGCCGAGCGCACCCGGGTCTACACGCACCGGGATCCGGGAAAGGTCGCGGCGCCATGGGCCGGGAAGCGGATCCACCGCGGCGACGAGATCCTGCTGAACAGCTTCGACCCCGGCTTCGTCGACGCGGCCACGGCCGTACTGGCTCGCCGGAATACCATGACCGTCTCGATCACGGAGCGGCGGATCTACCTCGACCTCAACGCGACGAGCTTCGAGACCGACATCCACACGCAGACCGCCGCCTGACCCGACCGGGCGTAGCGCGGCTCAGCCTGGCAGGAAGTTCTCGCGCGCGAGCGGGGCGACCTCGAGATGCTCGGCGTCCGCCCGCGTGATCCACCGCAGCTCTTCGATCTCTGCCCCGATCACCGGCTCCTGGGAACCGATGTCGGTCGCGAACACGTCGGCGACCACGAGGAACCCGGGCTCGTTCGCGGCAGCGGCGGTGTACGAGCCGAGGGGACGCAGCTCCTCGGCATCGACCGAGAGGCCCAGCTCCTCGAGCAGCTCCCGGCTCAGCGTCTGGCTCGGTGACTCCCCCGGTTCGGGCTTGCCGCCTGGCTGCATGAACGCCGTCGTGCCGGCCTTGCGCACGAGCAGCAGCTGGCCCCGCTCGTTCACGATGACTGCAGCAGAGACATGGATGCTGCGACTGCGGGCCGGGGCGGCGTCCGAGGTGGTCACGATGGCACGCTAACAGGTGCCGCGCATTCCGCCCGGCGTAGAATCACGTGTGCTTCCCGATTCCCCCACCCCCTCCGACCTGCCGCCGAGCGGCATCGACCCGGACGACCTCGCGACCACTCTGCGCGTGCTCGACAACATGGCGGGGCTCGACGAGACGCACCCCGACTTCGTGGCCGTCCGGCGCGCGACCGCTGCCATGTTCAAGGCCGTGAAGAAGGTTCGCCGTCGGGAGATTCGCGAGGCCATCGCCGAGGCGGACCGCGCTGTCGTCGCGGCCACGGCCACCGGAGCGCCTGACCGGATCGACGACGAGACGCGCGGCATCCCGATCTCCACCGCGACGACGGCGCCCACCGCGGGCACCTTGATCAAGGCGCGCGGTTGCTACATCTGCAAGCAGCCGTACACCGTCGTCGATGCCTTCTACCACCAGCTGTGCCCCACCTGCGCGGCGATGAGCCACGCCAAGCGCGAGGCCCGCACCGACCTCACTGGCAAGCGCGCGCTGCTCACCGGCGGTCGCGCCAAGATCGGCATGTACATCGCACTGCGTCTGCTGCGCGACGGGGCCCACACGACGATCACCACCCGGTTCCCACGCGACGCCGTGCGCCGCTTCAGCAGCCTGCCGGACGCTCCGGCGTGGATCGACCGCCTCAAGGTCGTCGGCATAGACCTGCGTGATCCCGCACAGGTGATCGGATTGGCGGAGGATGTCGCGGCCGCCGGCCCGCTCGACATCCTCATCAACAACGCCACCCAGACCGTGCGCCGCTCCCCCGGCGCGTACCAGCCGCTCGTCGACGCCGAGCTGGCGCCGCTGCCCGACGGGCCGCTGCCCGAGCTCGTGACGTTCGGTCACACCAACGACCGCCATCCGCAGGCGCTAGAGCGCTCGGTGACCGCCCACCCGATCCTCGCCGCGGCGGCCGCCCGAGCCGACGAGCTCACCGAGCAAGCCATGACCGCCGGGTCCAGCTCGCTCGAGCGCCTCGCGGCGGGCACGGCGATCGACGCCGGCGGCCTCCTCCCCGACCTCGACCACTCCAATTCGTGGGTGCAGAGCGTCGACGAGGTCGACCCACTGGAGATGCTCGAGGTGCAGCTGGCCAACACGACGGCGCCGTTCTTGCTCGTCTCGAAGCTGCGACCGTCCATGGCCGCGAGCAGCGCCCGTCGCACGTACATCGTGAACGTGAGCGCGATGGAGGGCGTCTTCAATCGCGGGTACAAGGGTCCGGGGCATCCGCACACCAACATGGCCAAGGCCGCCGTGAACATGCTCACGCGCACCAGCGCGCGCGAGCTGTTCGAGACCGATCGCATCCTGATGACGAGCGTCGACACCGGTTGGATCACCGACGAGCGCCCGCACCCGACCAAGGTGCGCCTCGCCGAGGAGGGCTTCCACGCCCCGCTCGACCTCGTCGACGGCGCCGCACGCGTCTACGACCCGATCGTGCGCGGCGAGGCAGGCGAAGACCTGTTCGGCGTGTTCCTCAAGGACTACGCCCCCGGCGCATGGTGAACCTGCCCGAACCGGGTCACCGGGTGGTCGTGCGGTACCTGCTGCCGACCGGACAGGCGACGGATGCGCTCGGGGAGCTGCTGAGTACGGATGCCGAGACCGTCGTCGTCGACGGCAAGCGCGGCGTCGAGCGCATCCCGCGCGGCGCGATCATCGCGGCGAAGGAAGTGCCCCCGCCGCCCGCGCCTCGCCGGGCTGCTTCGACGTAGACCCCGGGTCGTCCCACGGCGAACTCACTGGAATGCGAACGTCGGGGACGCCGTCTGCCACCACGCGTACATCTCGTCCAGCAGCATCTCGGCATCCGCGGCGAGCACCATGACCCCATCGGCGTCATACGTCCACACGGCGACGACCTCTTCATAGCCATCCGTGTAGTAGCAGGCGAGCACTCCGCGTTCGGCACCGTCGCCATCGAGCCACTCGCTCCGGGCGCCGTCGAGGCAGTCGCCGTACGAAACGAACATCAGGAAGTCGTCGGTCGCGGCCTTCAGGCTCGCCGGCGAGTCGTAGGCGTAGACCTCGACCCAATCCGCCCCACCCACGGCGGTGCTCGAGCACTCCACCGCGGCGACGAGGCCTATGGACAGCTCTACGGTGGGAGTCGAAAGGTCCGCACAGGAATCGCTGAACTCCGCAGGCAGGGCGGCGGTCAGCACCTCCGTCGGAGACGGAGGGACATCGACCGTGTCGACCTCGCTCGTGTCGACGGGGTCTTCGAAGGCACCGGGCGAACCCTGCCACCCGGTGAAGGCGGGCTGCGTCACGGCCAGCAGCAGCGCGAGGCTGAGAACCGGCACTGCAACCGTCACGGTGACCACGCTCGCGGTCCGGCGCGCGCCACGCGCGGTCCGCGCGAGTGCGCGATCGAGCACCTGAGCGACGTCATCCGGAAGCTCGGCTCGGAAGGCGCGTGCTGCCTCAGGATCGACCTCGTCCGCGAAGCGCAACAGGTTGAGGAAGCGATTGGTGGTGTGGGGCACCGGGCGGAACATCTCCGCCATCCTCATATAACGCGATCTCGCCACCCTTTCGGACTGCAAGACGAGGCCGGGGGCTGCGAGCTGGTCGCTGAGCTCACGGCCGATCAGCACGCGGTAGACCGCAGCGAGGCTCAGACGGAAGTCACGGGTGCAGGCATAGGCGATCTGATCACCGGTGTAGACCGTGGTCCGGAGCCACGGCGCGACGAACGGCGCAAGGAGCGTGCGGACGCCGGTGTTGTCGAGCACGAGCTCCGCGAGCGCCCAGCGATCGTGCTTCGCCTTGAACGCACCGAGGTAGGTGCCCAGCAGGAAGAGCAGCTGCCCCTGAGCCGCCGGGGCGGTGATGTCTGCGACCGCGCCGCCCTCGATCAGCAGGGCACGAACGCCGAAGTAGCTCGTGAGCTGGATGCGCGGCGACAGGTTCGGAACCACGAAGATGTCGACCCGACGCTGGTAGCCGAGCGTCGCCCTGACGCGATCGACGGCGCTCTGCAACCCGGGCAGCGACTGAGAGGTCACGAGGACGGCATCCCCCAGGAGCCGCAGTCGCCAGAACTGAATCGCCACCCAGAGCGCGAGAAGCGCCCCCACGAGGACGAGCACCGCGTAGACGAGCAGCGACACATCCACGACGATCAGCCACACGACCAGTGCGATGAGCACCGCGATGACGCAGGTCACTGCGAGCGCGAAGCGGGATGGCTCCGCCGGGTGCCGCACCGCGTCGATGTCGAGCGGCCGGGGCGGTGTCGTGGTGTCGGACGTCGGATCCACCTGAGTCATGGCAGCCCCCTGAAGGTCACTCGACCGTCGTGCGCCTTCGCATGGCGATATCCGGAAGAGGCACGCGACGACGACGGTGATACTGCGGACCCAGCGCCCGTGACGTCAGAAGCGGAGCAGCACCTTGCCGGCTCGTCCGGGGACTGCGCTCGCTGCGGCGGCGGCCCTGGCCTCCTCGAAGGGATAGACCGCGTCCACGGGGAGCTTGACTTCGCCCGAACCGATGCGCTGTACCAGCTCGGCGAACAGCGCACCGCGGGCGGCGGCATCCATCGTCCGGCTCACTGTACTGCCCCAGAAGCCCTTCACCGTCGCCTGTTTGAAGATCAGGTCGCCCGCCGACAGCATGAGGGTGCTCGACGCCATGGAGCCGAACGACACGAGAGTTCCGCCCTCTCCGAGGAGCGACAGCAGGTCGCCGGCCGCCGTGCCGCCGACCGAGTCCACGGCTGCGCGCGGCGCGTTCTCTCCCAGGATGTCCGCGACGCGCTCGCGCCAGCCGTCGGATTCGGTCGAGACGACATCATGGATGCCGAGCCCGGCCAGTTCCGCGACACCGGCGTCACGCCGCACGAGGCCCAGCACGTGCACGCCGCGGGCGGTGGCGAACTGCGCCACGAGCTTGCCGACGGCACCGTTGGCGGTGTTCTGCACGATCCAGTCGCCCGACTGCACATCGAGGAAGTCGAGCAGGCTCAACGCGCTGAAGGGCATGGAGATGAGCTGTGCGGCCGTCTCGTCGTCGATGCTGTCCGGAACCGGGACGAGCCCTGCCGCCTTGGTGACGAAGTACTCGCTCCACACGCCGAACGTGCCGCCCGTGGCGACACGCTGCCCGACGTGCAGCGTGTCGACGCCCTCGCCGAGAGCGTCGACGACGCCGTACGCCTCGGTCCCGGATCCGGCCGGCAGCTCGGGCTTGAAGCCGTACGTGCCGCGGATCGTCCAGAGGTCGTGGTTGTGGATGGGCGAGAGCACCGTGCGCACCCGCACCTTACCGGCAGCCGGCGCGGGGAGCGGTCGCTCCGCGACCTCGAGGACGTCGGTCGCGTCGCCGAAGGTGGAGTGGATGAGTGCGCGCACAGTGGTGTTCCTCACAAGATTCATGGGCCGCCGGGAGAGCCGCCACTCGGTGTTACAGCCCAGCATCCCCCGAACGCATTCCCCTCGCACATCGGGCGTCGGTGCGGTGCCCCGCGGTCTGCGGTCGGCCCACCGGCGGTTAGCCTGGGAGCGGACCACGAGAGGCAACCCGGGATGCGCACGTACGACAGCCAGGACAGCACGCACGCCGGCGCGTTCGCGACGGGATCCGCATGAGCACCACCGGCACCGCCACGCGCCGCATCGAGCTGACGCTGCACAAGCCCTGGTTCGCGCTCTACGCCCGCATCAGGCCGACGCTCGTGATCGCGGGTCGTGGCCAGCCCGCGCAGTGGGGTCTCGGCACCTGGCAGGTTCCGGCCGACCAGACGGTCGTGATCGGGGTGTTCCTCTTCAATCGCGTGTGGCGGTTCGGTCAAGCCGAGTTCGCCCTCGAGCCGGGGCATCCGCCCGCACTCCTGTACAAGGCGCCGGCACTGCCGTTCCTGCGCGGTCGCATCGCCGTCACCGACCACACCCGCGCCGCCGCTTAGCGAAACGCCGGGCCCACCGCGAACCGCTTCGGGTGGCCTGCGGCCGCACGCATGAGCCGCCGCGCGCGGCGCTTTCCCCCCGCCCACAGGTCAACCGGCCTTCCACAGGAGATCGAATCGTTTCATCGTCCTGGGGAACCGCGGTTGACCTGTTGAACGCCGGGGTGAATCGGACGGCGCGGAGGAGGATGCCACGCAGCCCCGACATCCAGGGATCCGCGGTCCCCGGATGAGCGCGCCCTGAATACCCCGCCGCGCTCCCCCGAGGATGGAGGCATCCCCTCGAACAAGGAGCCGCCCTCATGCCGAAGATCCTCGACATCCCCGTTCCCGACCTCACCGGACAGCGCGCCCTCGTCACCGGCGCAAGCGACGGCGTGGGAATCGAGATCGCCGCACGTCTGGCGCGCGCCGGCGCCGACATCCTCATGCCGGTGCGCAATGCGCAGAAGGGCGAGACCGCTGCTGCGATGATCCGTGAGCGGACTCCGGATGCCGCCATCCGTGTCCTTCCGCTGGATCTGTCGTCGCTCGATTCGGTGTCGAACCTCGCCGAGCAGCTCTTGGGCGAAGGCCGGCCGATCGACATCCTCATCGCGAATGCCGGAGTGATGAACCCGCCGACGCGCCGGCTCTCCGCCGACGGATTCGAGCTGCAGCTCGCGACCAACCACCTGGGGCATTTCGCGCTCGTGGCTCGGCTGCTGCCGCTCCTGCGTGAAGGACGCGCGCACGTGACCAGCCAGGTCAGCATCGCGGCCGATCAGGGCGCGGTGAACTGGGATGACCTCGACTGGGCCCAGGGGTACGACCCGATGAAGGCGTACAGCTCGTCGAAGATCGCCTTCGGCCTCTTCGCGATGGAGCTGCAACGGCGATCGGATGCCGCAGGCTGGGGCATGCGCAGCAACCTCTCCCACCCCGGGATCACTCCCACCAACCTGCTGTCGGCACAGCCGGGGATGGGCCGCCCCGACGACACCACCGCGGTCAAGCTGATTCGAACGATGTCGCGGCTCGGCATCCTGGTCGGCACTCCGTCGTCGGCGGCCCTGTCGGCGGTGTACGCGGCGACGAGCCGCGACGCGCAGGGCGGTCACCTCTATGGACCGAAGGGCCTTCGTCATCTCGGCGGGCTGCCGGCCGAGCAGCCGGTGTACTCCCGCCTGCAGAGTGAGGCCGATGCCCGGCGGATCTGGGAACTCTCGGAGCAGTTGACCGGCGTACGCGTGCCGGCGTGAGCGGGTGCGTCGAGGGAGGGATCTCGGATCCCTGGCTGAGGAATGACGGATGCCGCAGACTCGGGTGATGGACAGAGCTCAGCTGGCCGACTTCCTGCGCCGCCGCCGAGCCGCGCTGCAGCCGGAGGATGTGGGGCTGCGGCGTGGCTCTCGGCGCCGCACCTCGGGTCTGCGCCGGGAGGAGGTGGCCGCCCTCTGCGACATGTCGGTCGACTACTACAGCCGGCTAGAGCAGTCCCGCGGTCCGCAGCCGTCGGAGCAGATGCTCGCCGCGATCGCCCGCGGCCTGCGGCTCACGCTCGATGAGCGCGACCACCTGTTCCGGCTCGCCGGACACACGGCGCCGACGCGCGCGCTGCGCAGCGAGCACGTCTCGCCGGGTCTCATGCGGGTGCTCGACCGGCTCGCCGACACCCCCGCGCAGGTCATGACCGAGCTCGGTGAGACGCTCGCACAGACGCCCGCTGCGCGGGCCCTGTTCGGCGACGAGACCCGCTTCGACGGATTCATGCGCAGCGTCGGCTACCGGTGGTTCATGGATCTCCGGGCGCGCGATGTCTACCCCTCCGAAGACCACCCGCTGCACTCGCGGGCGTTCACCGCAGACATCCGCACGGCGTACGCCAAGTTCGGCGCACGTTCGCGCGCCGGCGCCATGGTCGACGCGCTGCTGGCCGAGAGCCCGGAGTTCGCCGAGTTGTGGGAGGAGCACGAGGTGCGCGGAACCCACTCGCGCGAGAAGCGGCTGCAGCACCCCGAGGTCGGTGTGATGCAGATGCAGTGCCAGTTCCTGATCGATCCCGAGCAGGGCCAGACTCTCCTCGTGCTCACCGCGACGCCGGGCACCGAGAGCTACGAGCGACTGCAGCTCCTGTCGGTGATCGGAACGCAGGAGATCTCGGCGGGGCGGTGACCGGCGGCGGTGTATCCGCTCAGCGGTGCTGCTCGCCGTTCGCGTGTCGGGCGAAGATCCGCCGGGTCGTGAGGTCTGCTCCGGTGAGGATGCCCGCGCGGCCGAGGAGACGCCCGTTCTGCCAGTTCGACAGGCCCAGCTCCGGCTGGCGCAGCGCGTATTGACCGTCAGCCCAGCGCGTGAAGCCGTCGCCGGCGAACGGCGCGTTCACGGTCTCGCGGAAGCGCGCCTGGGCAGCCGGGTCCCCCGAGATCAGCGCCGCGACGAACTGCGGGCTGTAGGCGTTGAAGAGGCGCACGGCCTCGTCGGCGTCCTCGACCACGACGATGCTCAGCTCGGGGGTGTCCTCCCATTCCCACTCTGTGCCGAGCTGGTCGGCGTCGAGCAGCGTCGCCCGTGGCTCGAGGACCACTCCCTCCGCGCGCCGCACCTGGATCGAGCGGTCGAAGTCGGTGCCGGGCAACCAGGACTCACTTCCGTTGACGACATGGACGCGGGCGACGCCGCCGCGTGCCGCGGCAGCCTCGTCGGCCGCGGCGAGCACCAGCGGGACGAACTCGTCGGCTCGCTCGCGGACCACGGCGGCGACGTTGAGGGTGTTGCACACCTTGCGATCGAGCGAGTTGCGCACGGCGCCGGCGAGGCGGCGCGGGTCGGCGGTGCGGTCGGCGACCAGCCAGGCGCCACCGGTGCCATGGGAGCTGACGGGGATGCCGCTCTGCCGGGCGACGCTGCTCAACTCGGTCACCGCCGAGCCGGAACCGCGCACGACGGCGAGCGCCAGCCGCGCATCGCTGAAGAGCGCCCATCCGGCCGAGCGTTCGCGGACCGGAACCAGGCAGACGGCGCCCTCAGGCATGCCTGAGCTCTCCAGCGCGGGGCGCAGCGCGTGCTCTTCGATGGCCTGAGCGGTCCCCAGCGCGTCGCCCCCGATGCGCAGGACGGCCGTGTTGCCGGTCGCGAGCACGCCGGCGGCGTCGGCGAAGACGTTGGGGCGGCCCTCGAAGACGAACGCGATCACGCCGAGTGGCGCCGTGACGGTCTCGACGGCCCAGTCGTCGTGCTCGACGCGGGACACGACGTCACTCTCCGGCGCGTTGTGAACGTGCGTCGCCCAGCCGCGCAGTCCGTCGATCATGTCCTGTCGCATGCGGTCGGACACGCGAAGGCGGGTCGTCGACCGGCCCAGCGACTCCGCGCGTGCGACGTCGGCCGCGTTCGCCTCGGCGACGCATGCCCAGACGCCGTCGTCGGCCAGCGCGTCGGCGAACGCGACATAGAAGGCGTGCACCGGCCCGCGCTCGGCCGCGCGGAGCCGTTCAAAGGCCCCGACGGCCGCATCCACCTGCTGTTCGACGGCGTCACGCACCGCCGCCGGGACGTGCAGCAGGGCGCCCGTGGTCTGCACGACGTGGAGGTGATCGCCGGGCTGGAAGGCGGCGGCCAGGTCGGCAGGGACCGTGGTGAAGCGGTCGCCGCCGAAGGGGATGACGGCGCCGGCGTCGAGATGGGTGAGCGTGCCAGCAGTCATCGCGGCCTTCCGGGTGGAGTCTGGGGACGTGGCCCATCATAAAGCGATCCTCCCCGGCCGGATCGTCGAGCGGTGAGCCGCCGGCGACACATGACAAGAGGGCCCGGAGCGCCGAGCAGCGCCGCCGGGCCCTCATCGCTCGTCAGCCCCGCGGCGGGTTCGCCGGAAGCCACTTCTCCAGCGTCGTCGCGAAGTGCTGCGCGCCGCCCACCGGCATCAGCGTCCGCTCGTCCATCCGCGCGCCGAAGTACGGCGCCTCGGGATCGGTCACGACCTCGCGCTGGTCGCCGCGGAAGGTCAGCCCGCGCCGCACCATCTCGTCGAGCCCCATGACCTCAGGGCCGGCGATCTCGACATCGGCGTTGAGCGGAGCACCGGCCGCGGTGCGCGCGACGGCGGTGGCGACATCCTCCGCCGCGATCGGCTGAACGAGGTTCCCCGGAAGGTGCAGCGCGTCGCCGTTCGTCGAGACCGCCGCGATGCCGGTGATGAACTCGAAGAACTGCGTCGCGTGGACGATCGAGTACGGGATGCCCGACTCGCGGATCAGCTCCTCCTGCGCCGACTTCGCCGCGAAGTACGAGATCGTGTTCGGGCGGTTCGTGCCGACCACGGTGAGGGCGACGTAGTGCCCCACGCCGGCGGCGCGCGAAGCGGCGATGAGGTTCTTCGTCGACGTCGTGAAGAACTCCATCACGTCGTCCGGCGCGAACGACGGCGAGTTCGACACGTCGACGACGACATCCGCTCCCTGCAACGCGTCCGCGAGGCCCTCGCCGGTGATCGTGTCGACGCCGGAGTTCGGCGACGCCGGGACGGCCTCGTGCCCGTGCTCGGTGAGCTTCGCGACGACCTTCGAGCCGATCAGTCCGGAACCGCCGATGACCACGATCTTTGCCATGATGAGCCTTTCGTTCAGGGAGCGCGAGGAGGTGCGCTCACCAGCTACGACAGGACAGCGGCCGGATCTGTGACACCCCGTCCGCGCACGGGTGCCGCTCATCCCCGGTCACTCCACGCTCCATCCCGTGAGCTTCTCGGGGTTCACGACGAGCCACGCCTGCACGATCCGGCGGTGCCGCAGACGAATGCCGAGGACGCCGGTCACCTCGCCGCCACGGCACACCACGATGCCCGGCACCCCGTTCACCGACGCGACCCGCAGCGACGCCGCAGGATCGAGCAGCACGCCGGAGAGGTACCGACCCACCTCCGACGCACCATTCAGCGCAGATCGCGGCGCCGGCACCCTGCCGCCCGCGTCGACGGTGAGCTCCACACCGGGGTGCAGCATCCGCCCCACGGCGCGCGGATCTGCGGATGCCGCAGCCGCGACGAGCGCCTTCGCCACGCGGTCATGCTGCACGGCGCTCGACTGCGAGCCCCGCGGAGAGAAATGCAGCCACGACGCGCGGTGCCGCCGGGTCACGCCCCCACCGGAGCGACATGGCCGAGCTTGTCAGGGCTCATGATCCAGTGAATCTGACGGATGCCGTCGTCCGTCGCCGTGATCATCGCGACGGTCGTGACGACCCCGCCTTCGGAGATCGTCGCGGCGGGCTGTCCGTTGAGCTCGACCCAGTCGATCGTCTTCCCGATCCAGAAGTGACTCGAGAAGGCGGCGATGAACTTGGCGACGCGACTGCGTCCGGCGACCGGGATGCGCGCGGCGAGCTTGACGCCGTTGCCGTCGGTGGTGCTCACGACGTCCTCGGCGAACAGTTGCTCGAGGGCGCTCACGTCGCCCTTCTGCGCGGCGACGAGGAATGCCTCGAGCAGGCGCCGCTGCGCGGCGTCTGCCACTTCGGCCCTGCGCGCCGACTCCAGATGCTTGCGCGCGCGGCTGACGAGCTGGCGCGCGCTCGCCACGGTGGCCCCGATGACGTCGGCGATGCGCTCATACGGGTAGTCGAGCGCCTCGCGGAGGATGTACGCGGCGCGCTCGGTCGGCGTCAGCTTCTCGAGCACGAGCAGGATGGCGAACTGCAGCGCTTCGCCGCGCTCGGCGCCCAGAGCCGGGTCGTCGTCGGTGTTGACCGGCTCCGGCAGCCATGGGCCGATGTAGGTCTCGCGGCGCGCGTGCGCGGACTGCGTCGCGTTGATCGAGAGCCGTGTGGCGACCGTCGCGAGGAATGCGGCGGGTTCGCGGACGTCGGCGCGATCGGCGTTCTGCCAGCGGATCCAGGTCTCCTGCACGATGTCCTCGGCGTCGGCCACCGTGCCGAGCATGCGATACGCGATGCCGAAGATCCGGCGCCGGTGCTCGTCGAAGACGGCGAGTGCCAGCGTGATGTCGTCCTGCTCGTTCCCGAGCCGTGTGGTGTCGCCCATTCCGCCTGCCTCTCCCCTCGCCGCGCTCAGCGTACGCCCGCGGCGGAGGGCATCGGCGCCGCGTCGCGCGGCATCACCTGCCAGTCGTGGAAGCGGGTCGGCGCGATGATGGCGTCGGCCGCGGGCAGCAGTTCCCAGCGGTCGAGCCGCGCCCCGAAGTAGGTGGCGAGCGGATCGGCGACGACCTCGCGCTCGTCGCGACGGAACCGCAGCTCGCGCTGCGCGAGGAAGCCCAGTTCGAACACCTCGGGCCCGCCATGCTCCGTGGTCGCACCGGTGGGGCGCGCAAGAGCGGCGCGCGCGACAGCGGCGGCCACGTCGTCGGCAGCCATCGGCTGGATGAGGGCGTCGGCCACGTGTGCGATGCCGCTGCGGGTGGCGGCATCCGTGATGCTGCGGATGAATTCGAAGAACTGCGTGGCATGAACGATCGAGAAGGGTCGACCGGATGTCGTCAGCAAGCGCTCCTGCTCCGCTTTGGCCTGGAAGTACCCGCCCTCGGAGCGCGCCAGCCGGTCGGTGCCGACGACCGACAGCACGACGTGGTGGCGCACCCCCGCGGCGGCGCCGTACGTGAGCAGGTTGAGCGTCGAGCCGGAGAAGAACTCGCGGGCGCCTGCCTCGTCGGTGTACGACGAGTTCGACACGTCGACGATGGTCTCGACTGCCTCCAGGGCGCGTTCGAGTCCTTCCCCGGTGAACGAGTCGACGCCGACCGCGCGCGCCACGACGACGACCTCATGCCCTGTGGCCGCGAGTGCGGTCACGACCCTCGAGCCGATGAGTCCCGTTCCCCCGATGACCGCGATTCGCATGACGACCCCTTTCCGCTTCGCCGCGCGCGGGAACGCGCGCGTCACCAACTGAGACCGGATGACGAAGCGATCTGTGACACGAATCCCGAAGAGGTGGAGAAAAGACCGGCGGCGGAAGGCCCGGCCGAGGACTCGCCGACATCTGTCACAACACCGCCGCCCGCCCGGTCGTAGTTCACAACACCGCAGGATCCACGGTCCGATCTCCGGGGCGCCGCCCCGTTCCAGGGAGCACTCGATGCCCATTTCCTCCTTTCCCACCCCGCTGCGCACCATCGACGCCGGCGAACTGTCCGTCGCCTACATCGACGCGGGCGATCCCGCCGCCGAGCCGGTCGTGCTCCTCCACGGATTCCCGTACGACGTCCACAGCTACGTCGACGTGCTGCCGCTGCTGACGGATGCCGGCTTCCGCGTTCTCGTCCCCTCCCTCCGCGGGCACGGATCCACGTCGTTCCGCGACGCCCGCAGCATCCGCTCCGGTCAGCAAGCCGCGCTCGGTGCCGACCTGCTCGCGTTCATCGACGCCCTCGCCCTCGAGCAGCCGATCCTCGCCGGCTACGACTGGGGCGCCCGTGCCGCCTGCGTCGTGGCCGCGCTCTGGCCCGAGCGCGTCGGAGGGCTCGTGTCAGTCAACGGCTACCTGATCCAAGACATCGCGGCAGCCGGCATCCCACTCGCTCCGAACCTCGAAGCCGGATTCTGGTACTTCTGGTACTTCGCGACCGAGCGCGGCCGCGCCGGCCTCTCGCGCGACGCGCGCGGCATCGCCGACGTGATCTGGCGCCGCAACTCCCCCGCGTGGGCATACGACGCCGCCACCCTGGACCGTGCCGCCGCCGCCTTCGACAACCCCGACTATGTCGACGTGGTCATCCACTCGTATCGCCATCGTCTCGGTCTCGAGCCCGGGGCACCTGCATACGTCGACCTCGAACGACGCCTCGCCGCGCTGCCGCCGATCACCGTGCCCGCGATCACCCTCGACGGGACCGCCGACGGCAACTTCCCCGCCACGGACGGATCGCAGCATGACCGCTTCTTCGTCGGTCCACGGCAGCATCGACGCGTTCCCGGCGCCGGGCACCATCTCCCCGCCGAGGCCCCGCACGCGTTCGCCGAGGCGATCCTCGACATCGCCGAGCCGCCCGGCGACGGGGCGGGCACTCCCTGAGACGTGCTGATCGCGATCGGCATCTACGCCGTCGAGTCGACACGTCTTCCCTGCACCTGATCCCGTCCGCCGCCGGGTTCTAGGCTCGTGGCATGCGGTGCGTCGCCTTCATGAGGAACGTCAACCAGGGTCAGCGCGGCCATCCTTCGACGAGCGACATCGTGGCGGGGTTCGCCGACGCCGGACGGCCCGAGATCCGAACCTTCCAGAGCAACGGCACCATCCTGTTCGACTCCGACGAGCCCGCATCGGTCGTCGAACAGGCGGCGGACGCCATCGCGGCGCGGTCGGGCCACGAGCGGGAGATCCTCTGGATCCCGCTGTCCGAGCTGGCTGCAGTCGTCGACGCGCACGGCGCCACGCCGGAACCGCGCCGATTCGAACTCACGCTGTACAGCGGCGCGATCATCGACCCGCACGATGCCCGTGTTGTGAGCCGGGCCGCGGAACATCGCTGCTCCATCGTCGACGCCGGAACAGGGTGGGCACTCGTCCGCAACAAGGTCGAGGGCGAAGGCCACGCGACCCCGGCGCTCGAGAGCATCACCGGCAGGCGGGCGACCTCTCGTGGACTGCCGACGGTGATCCGGCTGGTCTCCCGCTTCGGTCGTTGACGCCCACTCCTCAGGCACGGCAGCCCGTCGCGCCGTCGTAGGCGGTCCGTCACGCGTGCACAACCCGGTGTCGGCGTTGCTCGAGCGCACCTAGGCTCGCGTGACATGAGCGAGAACGTCCGCGACCACGACATCGTCCTGCTCGGCGCCACGGGCTTCGTCGGCAGGTTCACCGCGCGGCACCTGGCACGATCGGCGCCCGACGGCGTGCGGATCGCGCTCGCCGGCCGATCGCGCTCCCGCCTGGAAGACGTGCGCCGGCAGCTGGGCGTCGACTGGCCGATC
Organism: Microbacterium sp. B35-30; assembly: GCF_010634855.1. Lineage (GTDB taxonomy): Bacteria > Actinomycetota > Actinomycetes > Actinomycetales > Microbacteriaceae > Microbacterium. The sequence continues at coordinate 504,287 of NZ_MWLQ01000011.1, forward strand.
GTCGAAGTGGACACGACGGACGAGACGGCCGTCGCTCGGCTGCCGGCGTCGACATCCGTCGTCGCGACGACGGTCGGACCCTACCTGCGCTACGGCGCGGAGGTCGCCGCCGCGTGCGCACGCCAGGGCACCTCGTACGCAGACTTGTCGGGCGAGAGCATCTTCGTCGCGCGCAGCATCCAGCGCAATCACGACGCCGCGGAGAAGAGCGGCGCCAGAATCGTCCATTCGTGCGGCTTCGACTCGATCCCCTCCGACCTCGGCGTCGGGCTCGCCCATCGGGCAGCCGGCGGTGTGCCGATCGTCGCGGCCACACTGCGGGTGCGGTCGCTGCGCGGCGGCATCAGCGGTGGGACGATCGACTCGCTTCGTCAGCAGATGACAGAGGCGAAGAGGGATGCCTCCGTCCGGCGCCTCATCGCGAACCCCTTTGCCCTCACGCCCGGGCCGTCCGTCCGCCTGCCGAGTCACGCCGGCAGCGGATGGGGCAAGGAACGAGGCATCTGGCAGGTGCCGTTCATCATGGGGGCCTACAACCAGCAGATCGTCCAGCGAAGCAGCTACCTGACGGGGTGGAGCTATGGCCAGCTCATGCGATATCGCGAGGTCGTGACGACGGGACGCGGCGTCGCCGGCTTCGTTTCGGCGGGGGCGATCGGTCTCGGCACGGCGGCCTTCGTCGGCGGCATGTCGTTCGCGCCGACCCGGACGATCCTCGATCGTGTGCTCCCCGCACCGGGCGCCGGCCCCGGTGCGGATGCCGTCGACCACGGGCGCTTCGTACTCGATGTCGACGTCTACCCCGTCCAAGGCGAGCCGGTGCGGGCTCGCGTCGCGGCCCCGTTCGATCCCGGCTACGGCGGAACCGGCATCATGCTGGCGGAGTCGGCGCTGAGCCTCGCGCTCGACGAACTGCCCGATCGCGCGGGCGTGCTGACGCCGATGGTCGCCTTGGGCGAGAAGCTGGCGGAGCGGTTACGGGCTCACCGATTCACGCTGGACGTCGCCCTGCTGAGCTGATCTCGGCGAGGGACAGCGGCCGCCGCGCGCTCCTCCGCCTCGAGCACACGACCCAGTCCGCGGAAGTCTCGAAGCAGGATTCGCCGGAGGACGAAGGTGGGCAGCAGAGCCACCAGCCGGAGCCATCCCGCGACATCGCCCTCGTAGTCGGCCAGAACGCGCGTGCCTTCGTCTTCCGCCACGCACACGTACTCGACTCGCGAGTTCCACGGCGACGTGGAGTGCCAGACGACGCGGCGTTCGGGCTCGATGACCTCGAGCACGTCGGCGAAACGCACTTTGAAGGGACCGAAGATGCGGTCGACCGCCCACCAGCGGCTCCCGATCCCGGGCAGCCCTTCGCCGATCCGCTGGCGGAACTCGACAGCCGGTGCGAACTCCGGCCAGCGTGCCGGGTCGGCGAGATACGGAAACACCCGCACCGGAGGATGAGAGAGCCGTGCGTCCAGGCTCACGCGCCGCCACATCTTCGTCACACCATCTGGGGTACGGGGCGGTCGGGGTAGAGCTCCCGCATCGCCTGGTCGTACTTGCGCTTCATCAGCAGGAGATACAGAAGCCGGATCGGCGCGGGGATGTTCTCGCGCATCCACTCCTCCCGCTCGTCCTCCGGCACACTCGCGATCAGCAGGCCGACCTGCAGCGCCATGACGTCCTTGCCGAGTTCCTTGCGATGGGCGGCCAGAGTCTCGCGGGTGTGCTTCTCCATCCAGTCCCACTCCTGCTGCGACATCACGACACCGGCGACCGGCATGATGTCGTCCTCCTCCTGCCGCAGATGCGCCGCCAAGGTGTCGCGCAGCGTCTCGATGTCACCCGCGAGCGCATCTCGCAGTCCTGGATCGGCGGTGGCGACCCAAGGCGCCAGCTGCGGCTCGATGCGGGTGAGCTGTGCCGCGACCTCGGCATGCTGGGCGCGCATCTGGTCGACGTGAAGCGCGCACCCCGGGTCGCGCGAGGTGAGCCGGTCCCACAGCGCGATGTCCTCGGTCTCGTGATGCATGTGCAGCGCGTAGAAGTCGAGATGCGCATACCGGCCTACGATCGCCGCACGCTCGACATCTCCGGCATCCACCTCGCGGATCAGCAGCGGCAGCTCTCGATAGAGCCAGCGCAGGATGCGGTGCACGAGAATCAACCCCGACGTGTCGCAGCCCGCGTGCTGGCCTTCGGGCAGCGCTCCCGACGACGGCAATTTCGCAGCCATGTCGTACCCCCCCAGTTCCCCGCCGACGCCGGGTCGTCAGCAACGAGGGGCGCAGACAGCCGCACGATACACCCGGGGGCGGTGGAATACACCCCCTCGCCTGTCGGCGCGCGTCCCGGCTGGTGGCAAAGGTCCGGTCAGTGAACCTCGGTGACGCGCCCGGCGTCGACACGCCAGTGCCGGTCGAGCAGCACGGTGTCGAGCATGCGCCGATCATGGGTCACCAGCAGCAGCGTGCCCCGATAGGACTCGAGCGCCTGCTCGAGCTGTTCGATCGCCGCAAGATCGAGGTGGTTGGTGGGCTCATCGAGAACCAGCACGTTCACGCCGCGCGCCTGGAGCAGTGCCAGGGCAGCGCGCGTGCGCTCGCCCGGCGAGAGCTCGTCCACCGGTCGACTCACATGATCGGCCTTCAGACCGAACTTGGCGAGCAGAGTGCGCACCTCGCCGGACTCCATCGCCGGCACGAGTTCCTCGAAGGCTGCGGCGAGGGGCCGTGATCCCACCAGCAGCGAGCGAGCCTGGTCGATCTCGCCGATCTCCACATTCGCGCCGACACTGGCGGTGCCCTCGTTCGGCGCCTGCCTGCCCAGCAGCGCGCGGAGCAGCGTCGACTTGCCGGCGCCGTTGTGACCCGTGATGCCGATCCGCTCACCCGCGTTCACCTGCACAGACACCGGCCCGAGCGTGAAGGACCCCTGCTCGAAGACCGCAGAGCTCAGCGTCGAGACCACCGTGCTCGAGCGCGGTGCTGCGCCGATGGTGAATTCGAGCTGCCACTCCTTTCGCGGCTCCTCCACCTCGTCGAGGCGCGCGATCCGGCTCTCCATCTGGCGCACCTTCTGCGCCTGCTTCTCGCTGGACTCGGTGGCGGCCTTGCGCCGGATCTTGTCGTTGTCGGGCGCCTTCTTCATGGCATTGCGCACACCCTGGCTCGACCACTCCCGCTGCCTGCGTGCCCGGGCGACCAGATCGGCCTTCTTCTCGGCGAACTCGTCGTACTTCTCCCGTGCATGGCGGCGGACGGTCGCCCGCTCCTCGAGGTACGCGTCGTAGCCGCCGCCGTACACACGGTGGGAGTGCTGTGCCAGATCGAGCTCCAGGACGCGCGTCACGCTGCGCGCGAGGAACTCGCGGTCGTGGCTGACCAGCACGACGCCGCCGCGCAGGCCCCGCACGAAAGCCTCGAGCCGCTCGAGGCCATCGAGATCGAGATCGTTCGTGGGTTCGTCCAGCAGTGCGATGTCGAACCGTGACAGCAGCAGCGCGGCGAGCCCGACCCGGGCTGCCTGGCCGCCCGACAGCGAGGTCATGGTCGCCTGTTCGGCGGGTGCCCCGCCGAGGTCGAGTCCCAGGTCGGCAAGTACGACCGGAATGCGTTCCTCGAGGTCGGCGGCGCCGCTCGCCAGCCAGCGATCCAGTGCCGTCGAGTAGGTGTCGGCGGGATCCGCGCCTGACTCGGACGACGACGTGTCGCCCAGCGCGGCGGCCGCGGCATCCATGTCCCTCGTCGCCTGTGCACAGCCGGTGCGACGGGCGATGTAGGCGGCGACGGTCTCACCGTCGACGCGTTCGTGCTCCTGCGGCAGCCAGCCGACGAAAGCGTCGGAAGGTGAGAGCGCGATGGTGCCGGCCTGCGGTTCGTCGATGCCGGCGAGCAGTCGCAACAGTGTGGACTTCCCCGCTCCGTTGGCACCGACCACCCCGACGACATCGCCCGGCGCCACGGTCAGATCGAGCGAGTCGAAAAGCGTGCGATGGCCGTGACCGCCGGCGAGGCCTCGTGCCACGAGTGTTGCCGTCATTCCCCTATCCTCTCAGCGCGCGGGCCCGAGCTCGCGCGGGCGCCCTCGAGGCGATTCGCCGCGAGCAACGCACGACATCGGCGGTCACGTCAAGGGGGTGCGCGCGACATCGTCGCCGCACCAAGGTGAGCGCATGGCCATCCACAACGAGAACCTCCACGTCGCGCTCGACGACGATCGCGTCGAGACCATCGAGCACGTCGTCGCCGATGTGGAGGACGACATCCATCACGGCAGGGTGTCGGACGACGTGAGCCACGTGCTCGGCCAGCGGCTCGAAGCAGCGGGCGTATCGCTGGCACCCGAAGCGGTCGACGACCTGGCCGAGGCAATCGAGAACGACGTCTCGCTCTGACTCCGGGGCTGGTCACGGCTCGAAGCCAGGTCCTCGGCGCGTGCCGCTGTGATCGCGCCGCCGCGCGTGCGCCCGAGCGATGGAGGCGAGGCGTCGCCGCCAATTGAAGGTCCCCGACTCTCAGGGACTCCTACGAGGACTCGCGCCTCATCTCCGAGGACCACTCGTCGTAGGCCGTGTACTTCGCGGCGAGGCCCGCGAATGCTCGACTGGTCGCCGCGAACTCGAACACTTGAGCGCGGTACGTGCGCCGCAGCGGCAGATTGAGCTCCTCCAGGCTGGACAGCTCGAGCAACGGCGACACATCCGCATCGAGCAGACGGGTGCCAGGAAGGTCCAGAGACCGAAGCTCCTTCAGCGGCTCGATCCACCGCACGTTCTCAAGGACGACCGGCTTGTCGGATCCGACGTAGCCGCCGTAAGCCAAGTCGCGGAGGTTTCGAAGGGTCGAGATCGGAGAAGGGTCGGTCACTCGGTGCGCTTGTTCGACGGTGAGGGCGATGAGACCGTCGCGGCCACGGATCGCTTCCACAGACTCCAGAGCTGTCGCTCCGCCCAATGCGAGAGTCGCCAGTGCCGGTAGCTGCCCGACCACTCCGATGTCCCGGTACGGCCCCCACTTGAGGTGGAGCGCTTCGAGCTGCGGCTGACCCCTCAGCGAGTCGAGGAGCTCTTGCGGCACGCGTGAGCGGAGGTCGAGAACCGTGATCGGTGTCGGTGACGAGAAGAAGTCGATCCACGCCGCGTAGATACGCCGCCGCTCACCAGGGCTCGCAACCTTGTGATCGAGCTGGGTCGCGGTGACCGCGACGGCGCTCTCTCCTCTGTACTGATCCGGGTGCCACAGCGCGTCGGCGGCATTCCGATTTCGAGAACTATCGCTTCCGCCGAAGATGCGACCGATGAACCCCACATCGCGAGCTTAGGCGCGCGACGGGTCAGAACTCGCTCAGCGCATTCCGCACTGCACGCTCGTGTTCGACAGACGTCCCCGATCGCACGCCGGCCCGGATCCCGGACCGAGTTCGCCTCGACGCACGATCTCGTGTAAAGGTCTAGCTGTGCGATTCCCGATTGAGCAATGGTTGGGGGTGCAGTGGACCGTCGGGGCGGCTGTCCTCGTGGGCGTGACCGCTATCGCTGGAGTCGCGTCGGTGGTGCTGGACGCACCCACCTGGTTGGTGGTGACGTTCGTGGCGAGCACCGGCGCTACCTGAAGCGGCTCGACCGCTGGGCGCGAGGAGGCTGAGGCGTCAAGCTTGTCGTTCCGATAACACAAAGTCGGGACTGCGGACACCTCTGGCCGCTGTGGCGCCATTCGCGGTAGAACGGGCTCATGGAATCCCCGCTGGTGTTGGGGCCGATGCTGCGCTACGTCGATGAGACGTCGGCCAGCATCTGGGTGGAGACGCAAGCCGACTGTCTGGTGAGCGTCCACGCCGAAGGGCGATCGTGGCAGGCCCGCAGCTTCGCCGTGCACGGCCACCATTTCGCCCTCGTCGAAGTCGACCGGCTCGAGCCCGGCAGCGTTTCGCCGTACGAGGTCGAGATCGACGGGGTGTCGGTGTGGCCGGAACCACACTCCGAATATCCACCATCGGTGATCGCCACGCGCGCGCCTGGGCAACGGTCGCGGATCGCCTACGGATCATGCCGTACCAGCGTCCCCCACGACCGGTCAGGCAATCGGACCCACGGCGTCGACTCCTTGCGCGCCTTCGCACTCGCGGTGGCCGACGGCCGCGAGGTCCGACCGGATCTGCTGCTCTTCCTCGGCGATCAGGTGTACGCCGACTCGACCACGAAGGAGATGCAGGAATTCATCCGCGGCCGCCGCGACATTCATGAGGAACCGGGCAAAGAGCTCAAAGACTTCGAAGAGTACGCCCACCTCTACCGATTGGCATGGTCGGATGACGCGAATCGGTGGCTGCTCTCCTGTGTGCCGAGCGCGATGATCTTCGATGACCACGACATCCGCGACGACTGGAACGCCTCGCTCGATTGGAAGAGGAAGATGGAGGCCACCACCTGGTGGCACGAACGCATCGTCGCCGGCTTGGCGTCGTACTGGGTGTACCAGCACCTCGGCAACCTGTCCCCCCGCGAACGTGCCGCTGACAAGATGTGGCAGCAGGTCAGTGGGCGCGACGACGCCGGTTCGCCCGACCTCAGTGCTGCGTTGGACGAGTTCGCCGACCGCTGCGACAAGGACCCGAACAGCTACCGCTGGAGCTACTGCCGAGACTTCGATGGAACGCGTCTGATCGTCCTGGATTCACGAGTCGCGAGAGATCTCACTCCGTCGGCTCGGGGGCTGCTGAACGGTCATGAGCTCGCGTGGTTCGACGACCATATGCAGGGTGGATTCCGCGACGTCCTGATCGCCACCTCGCTCCCGTTCCTCTTGCCGTTGGGTCTGCACCATGTCGAGGCATGGGATGAGGCGATCGCACAGGGGGCTTGGGGCCGACTGGCCGCGTGGGTCGGGGAACGACTGCGGCAGGCCTTCGACCTGGAACACTGGGCGGCGTTCCAGAACAGCTTTCAGGCTGTTGCCGGGATTGCGACGGAGCTGGCAGACGGTGCCCGCGGTCCGTCGCCGCAGACGGTGATGTTCCTGTCCGGTGATGTGCACTTCTCGTACCTGGCCGAGGTCGAACGCCAGACGGGCAGCCGCATCGTGCAGGCAGTGTGCTCACCTGTGCGGAACCCCTTGCCCCGCTTCCTGCGTTGGTTCTCCGTGGTGATGTCTTACGGCGCAGCGACGCCGCTGGGTGCCGCAGCCGCGCGTTCTGCGAAGGTTCCCGACCCGCCCTTCCGCTGGAAGACAGTGAAGGGTCCGTGGTTCGACAACAACCTCGCGCTGCTGCAGGACGCACCCGATGGACTCACCATGACCTGGCACAAGGGTGTGGTCGAGGACGGTGACGAATTGCATCCGCGTCTCGAAGAGGTGGCATCCATCACGGTGCCGACGAAGCGAGACTCCGAACTGTCGTCCTGAGTGAATGACGGCGCACCGCCCGTGGGCCGACGTCTCAGAGGTCCGCAGGCTCCTGGACCGTCAGCGACGTACGGTCCGCTGCCTATGCACAGGCTCACGCTGGGAGCTCGTCGCTATTGGCGGGCCATTGCGATGCGCACTCGCTCGTCCGGGTCGATCAGGTGATCGTGGTCGTCGCCGCCGAGGTCGATCTGCACCCAGTTGATGCGGCCGCGGAAACGGCTGGTCTGCGGTGTGTAGTCGTCGCTCACTGGTGTGCCCGACTCGTAGCCGATGTCCGTTGTCTCGTCGGCTGAGAAAACCATCGGTTGGGTCACGTCGACGCGGCCGGTGCCGACCGGGGTGCCGTCGTAGTAGAGGGTGACGTCACCGCCTTTCGCGAGACCGCCGCCGTCGTATGCGAACTCCGCCCGCACCTGGTGGGTGCCCGGGGTGACCGCACGGTCGGCTGCGATCGTGAAGCGGCGGATGCCGAGCGTGTTGTAGACGAAGCGGGCGGCACCGTCGAGAAGGTACAGGCTCCATCCTCCGAACCGGCCTCCCTGCGCGATGATGACACCCTGTCCGCCGTCTTCGGGGACGTCGAGCTCGGCGGTGATGGAGAAGGATCGATTCTTGATGCTGACGACGCTGTTCTCCGAAAGTCGGCCCATGCCGGGAAAGAACAGCTGCGAGTCGCCGCGGATGAGAGTCGGTCGCCCCGCCATCCCGGGGTCGAGGCGCTCGGCGGTGCGGTCGTCGAGGGGCAGCACGTTGTACTTGACCGCCTCGATCAGCCAGAGCCGTTGCAGTTGATGCAGTTTCTCGGGGTGCTCTCCCGCCAGATCCCGTGCCTGGCTGTAGTCCGTCGTCCGTCGTAGAGCTCCCAGACGTCGTCGTCGAAAGCCGGCAGTGCGCCTCCCACCATGACCCAGGGTGTCCGGTGCTTGGTGACGGCGCTCCATCCCTGGTGGTAGATGCCGCGGTTGCCGAACATCTCGAAGTACTGCAGGTCGTGCGCCTCGGGGGCGTCGGCGTCCTCGAAGGCGTACAGCATGCTGCGGCCCTCCATGGGCGACTGCTGCACGCCGTTGACCTGTGTCGGCTCGGGAAGCCCGGCCGCCTCGAGAATCGTCGGCGCGATGTCGATGACGTGGGTGAACTGGGACCGCATGCCGCCCTTGTCGTGGATCGCCCGCGGCCAGTGCACGATCGTGCCGTTGCGGGTGCCACCCCAGTGCGAGGCGACCTGCTTGGTCCACTGGAACGGGGTGTCCATCGCCCACGCCCAGCCGACGGCGTAGTGGTTGTAGGAGGTCGGCGAGCCGAACTCCGCCATCTTGGATCGCATGAACTCGGGTGTCTCGAGCGCGGCCATGCCGTTGAAGTTCGCCATCTCGTTGAAGGCGCCGTTGACCGTGCCCTCCGCCGACGCGCCGTTGTCGCCGATGATGTAGTAGACGAGGGTGTCGTCGAGGATCCCGAGATCTTCGACCGCGTCGAGGACTCTGCCGACGTGATGGTCGGTGTGCTCGAGGAACCCCGCGTACACCTCCATCTCGCGCTCGAGCACGGGCTTCAGATCGTCGGGCATGTCGGCCCACGCCGGGATCTCGCCATGCCGCGGGGTCAGTTCAGCGTCGGCCGGGATGACGCCGAGCTCCTTCTGGCGCGCGAAGGTCTTCTCGCGCTGCGCGTCCCATCCGTCGGCGAACTCACCCTTGTAGCTGTCTGCCCATTCGGTCGGCACGTGATGTGGTGCGTGAGTGGCCCCCGGCGCGAAGTAGACGAAGAAGGGCTTGTCGGGAGCCAGTGCCTTCTGTGTGCGGATCCAGCCGATTGCCCGATCGGCGAGATCCTCGGTGAGGTGGTAGCCCTCCTCCGGTGTCGCGGGCGGTTCGACGGGCGTCGTGCCCTCGTACAGTGCGGGCTCCCACTGGTTGTTCTCGCCGCCGATGAAGCCGTAGAACGTCTCAAACCCGCCACCCCCCGACGGCCACGCGTCGAACGGGCCTATCGGCGAGGACTGCCACACAGGCACCTCATGGCACTTCCCGAATTGGGCAGTCGAGTAGCCGTTGAGCTTCAGCGTCATCGCGAGCGGCGCCTTCGTATTGGGTCGCAGCGAGCTGTTTCCCGGCGCCGAGGTCGCGGTCTCGGTGATGCTGCCCATCCCCACCGAGTGATGGTTGCGGCCGGTCAGCAGCGCCTGCCGCGTCGGCGCGCACAGGGCTGTCGTGTGAAAGCGGTTGAATCGGAGGCCGCCGGTCGCGAGTCTCTCCGCGACCGGCGTGCGGCACGGCCCACCGAACACGCTCGAGGCGCCGAACCCCACATCGTCCAGAAGGATGACCAGCACATTCGGCGCGCCCTCGGGTGGAAGAAGCGGCTCGATCGGCGGATACGAGGTGGCGGGGTCCTTCGCGTCGTAGGTAGTCAACCCGGGCCGCGGCCGGTCAGGAATCGGGATCATCGTGCGGGCATGGCGATCGACAGTCATAGTCTTCCTCCTCAGGTCCCCAAGGCGCACGCTATCGCACCCCTCCGCGCACACATCAGCCCATCTGCGTGAACTGATGCCGGCGTACTCTCGCCGAAGGCGGATACATCCGCCGATGCCGAGCGACTATCCCAGCCGTCACCAGCGCTGCTCCGGCCGATGAGCAGGCCGATGCACGCGAGCGGTGCCGCTTTCGCTCGTCGCCCGCGAGGGCACCGGCTTGCGTTCGCCGCGACAACGGGGTGAAGAGGTAGCGGCTGCTGCACGCCGGTAGAGTCGCACCCGAGTGTCTCGCTCAACACAAGCTGCAATGGCCGACAGCCATGCACAAGATCTGTGGGCGATGAGGTTCTCCGCTGCCGCACAGTCAACGAACAAAGGCCCCAAGATCCGCGTAATTACGCGGTTCCTGGGGCCCTGTTCTGTGACAGCGGTACGTGGAGATGGGGGGAATCGAACCCCCGTCCATCGCTGAGTAACTGCGGTTTCTCCGGGCGCAGTCTGTGAAAGCGTTCTACTCGGCTCCGACCTTTGTCACAGACACCTAAGTCGACGAGCCCATCCTGATAAGAGTCCCGCGTGACGCTCAGGCGACGTCACGCAGCAAGATCCCTAGATGACGCCAATACCCGTGACGGGATCAGTCACGGATTGACGGCGTCGGGCTCGCTGCTCAGGCAGCGAGGGCGAACGCGGACTGCTTCTTTTCGGCAGTTATTGGTTTGCAAGGAGCGTTTACGAGATAACCCTGCATCCTCGGCCCGCTTCACGCAGATTCACAGGCGATGTCGAAACCGATCATCCCCGTGTCCTCGAATCGAGGTGGTTCCTTCTCGCGAAGGGCCGCTGTCACACTGTGGAGTTGCCAATACCCGGGCGCCGAAGCATCCGAGCACATCAGGATACAACGGATGCCGCTCCCCCGCCATTCCCGGAGGAGATGGTGGCCTCTCGGCACGTGGCGGACAGTGCCTGGTTGTCAAGGCCCGTGCGAGACCGCGCCGGTGGTGGTCGGCTGAGGCCACCCACCTAAGGAGTGAGATCGAGATGTCGCAGAACACCCCCCTGCAGCGCGCCAAGCAGCCCCGGTCGGCTCTCGCCGGACCCTACGGGCACCCCTTCCACCCCATCCTCGTGACCATCCCGATCGGCGCATGGGTGGCGAGCCTCGTCTTCGACATCATCGGGCTGGTCTATGACGACCCCGCGCCGTACGTGCAGGGCGCCTGGGTGCTCATCGTCATCGGCCTCATCGGCGCCGTGCTCGCCGCGATCTGGGGCTTCCTCGACTATCTGCAGCTCGGCCGCGGCACAGACGCCCGGAAGACCGCCACGATCCACATGGCGCTGAACCTCGGCGTCACGGTGCTGTACCTCATCAACCTCCTCGTGCGGCTGTCGGCCGACGACCACGACGAGGTCAGCACCGTCGGATTCATCCTCAGCATCGCAGGCCTGGCAGCCCTCGGCGTGTCGGGATGGCTCGGCGGCAAGCTCGCCTATCACTACGGTGTGCGGGTGGCGGACGAGCGCACGCAGATGGAGGGCTTCCGCTGAATCCGGCGCCGCGTCACGACCTGAGCGAGGCGGCCGGCGACCCGCGGCCCTGGGACAACATGATCGCCGTCAGACCGACGGCGGTCGCTCCGAGCGCCACGCGAACCCGGCGCGATCGCCAAACCACCGGTCACGGGGCTCGCCGACGACGGAGAGTCGAATACTGTGCCCGTCGTCACGTCGGCGCCCTCGCCACGCAGCTCCACGTTGTCCATCAGCCACCCCGCCATCCCGTCGTAGACGGGCGGCGCGAAGCGATGCACCGTACTCGCTGTGGGCGGCGGCGGCGAGCGCGCGCACCTGGCCTTCGTGCGATACGTCGGTCGGCACGACCAGTGCCACTGCGCCCAGCGCACGGCACTCCTCCGCGACGGTCTCGAGGGCGTCCTTGCTGCGGGACGCGAGCACGAGCCGCGCGCCCTTCTTGGCGTACATCCGCGCCGTCTCGCGGCCGATGCCGCTCGATGCGCCCGTGATGACCACGACGGGCGCGGCTGCGCCGTTCATGGCGCTTCGGGTGACGAGCGACCGGGGAGGTTGAGCTCGTCGGGATCGACGTCGACGTCTCCCGCATCGTCAGGGCCGCCCGTGCCGGGGACAGCCCGCACGTCGCCGGGATCGATGTCGGCATCGACCGTGTCGGGCAGAGGATCGGCCTGCTTCTCCTGCGTCTCGCTCTCACTTGCGGGGCTGTAGCTCATGTCCTTGCGCAGCGACTCCTGCTCCGACAGCGGGCTCAGCCGCGACTCGGCGGGCCGTGATGACGCGGCGTCGGGATTCTCGTGTTGCGGGTCCATGCAGCGACGGTAGGCGGCATCCGTTCCTGCGGTCCTCCCCCTTGACATCCCCGCGCCGCGCAGGCCAAGTGGCGATGATGCTACGGCCGCGCTGCACCCACGGAGCCCGCCGCACGCGGCGACAGGTCGGGAAGCGCCCCGATGCCGAACTGATGGCGCAGCGCGCTCAGCGCGGCGAACCAGCCGGGCAGGCCCGTGACACCAGGACCGGGTGCCGCGGACGCGGACGCCAGGTAGACGCCGGGAATCGGCGTACGCCAGGGGTCGGGGCTCAGCACCGGGCGACGAACGAGCTGCCACAAGCTGGGAGCGCCGGCCGCGATGTCACCGCCCGGATAGTTCGGGTTGTGCCGCTCGACCTCGCGCGCGGTGCGTGAGCTCACCGCGAGGATCGTGTCCCGGAAGCCGGGGGCGAACCTCTCGATCTGCGCGGTGACCGCTTCGCGTCGGTCGACGGCACTTCCGGCGGGCACGTGGGTGTACGTCCACAGCGTGTGCTTGCCGGCCGGGGCTCGAGTGGTGTCGAACAGCGAGGGCTGCGAGACCAGCACGTAGGGGCGTTCGGGCAGGCGGCCGCGGCTCACCTGGTTCTCGGCATCCGCCACCTCGGCACGCGTGCCGCCCAGGTGGACTGTGCCCGCGCGACGCAGCTCGGGGTGCGTCCACGGGACGGGGTCGCTGAGCGCGAAGTCGACCTTGGCAACACCGTCGCCGTACCGGAAGCGCTGCAGCGCGCGTCGGTAGCGGGCAGGGATCGTGTCGCCGGCCAGCCGGATGAGCGCCTTGGGTGTCACGTCGAGGAGCGTGACGGTGGCGTCGGGGAGCGCCGCGAGTGAGGTCACCTCGTGGTCGACGACGAGTTCGCCGCCGTGCGCACGCAGGTCGTCGACCATCGCCTCGATGATCGCCTGGCTGCCGCCGATCGGGATCGGCCAGCCGCGCGCGTGGGCATAGGCGGTGAGCGCGAGTCCCGCGCCGGCGGCGGGGACGCTCGGCATCGACAGGATGGTGTGCGCGGCGACCCCGGTCAGCATGGCGGGAGCGACGTCTTGGCGGAAGCGCAAATTCCACGCGGGGCTCCCCTGCTCGAGCGCGCGCAGGCCGAACGACAGCGCCGTCGGGATGTCGCTCGGAACGCGCACCAGCGACGACCCGGTGAATTCCGCGACGCGCGTCGAGTGATCGACGAGCGGACGCATCAGCTGCGCGTAGGCGAGCGCGTCCGGGCCGAGCGCCTCCGCCGTGCGCCCGAGATCCCGGTATGCGACACCCGCATGGCGTTCGTCGAGCGGGTGCGCGAACGATACGTCGGGCGTCACGAACTCCACGCGCTCGCGCAGACCGAACTCGCGGAAGAACCGCGACTCGAACGCCATCGGGTGCACCGCCGAGCACACGTCGTGGTGGAACCCCGGCAGCGTCAACTCCCGCGTGGCCGCCCCGCCCCCCGCCTGATCGGCGCGTTCGTACACCCGCACGCGCAACCCGGCGCGGGCGAGGGTCACAGCTGCGGCGAGACCGTTGGGGCCTGCTCCCACCACGACGGCATCGAGATCGCCGCCGCCGCGCCTGGGGCGTGTGTTCACGGTGACGGTGCCTCGGTTCCGGCGGCTTCGCTCCCCGCGGGCTGGCCCCCGGTGGGCTGGGCTCCGGCGGGCTTGCTCCCGGCGGGCTTGGCTCCGGTCGGCTCGACGCCGTTGCGTGGCGGCTTCGGCGCGGTGTCGGATGCCGCGTCCGCCGCGGCGCCACCGGGATCCGGAGTGTCGGCAGCGAGGGGCTCAGACTCCCCCGCGCCGGCGAGGGGGTTCCAGGAGTCCTCGAGGTCGAGCGGCCGTCCTGTCGCGTCGGCTTGCTCCACGCCGTCGGTGCTCGTGACCGGAGCAGGCTCTGACCCCGTGGCTTTGCCGGCCATCGCATCCTCCGTTCCGCCGCTGCCGGACACGGCGTCGGCGAGTTCGTCTCCCTGCAGTTTGGCAGCATCGGTCGGGTCGATACTCGCCGTAGCGCCCGCAGCGCCGGGAGCCCCGGCATCCGTGTGATGCTCCTCGCCGGTATCGGCCATCTCCTTCTCGGCCGTCGTCGCCTCGCGGCGGTCGGCGGCTCGTCCTTCGGCGAGGTACGCGAGCCGGTGCAGGGTCTCGTCGTTGCGCCAGTGCAGGGGGATGTCGAGCAGCTGGGCCGGGATGAAGCGGCCCGGCCCTGCGATCGCCTCCTCCTGGATGCGCACGACGCAATCGTCTCCGCGCGTCTTGACGTCGAGGGTCACGCGGGCCTCGCCGATCGGCCAGCCGCGCGCCCGCATCACCATCATCCGCGACGGGATGAACTCCTCGACGACCGTCTTGTCGTCGATGAGCGCCGGCCAGACTCCGAACGAGTGATGCAGCTCGGCGCCCGCCATCGGCCACGTCTCGTCGACCTCGCGCATACGAGACGCCCCGACGACCCACGACGGATACAGCCATCCGTCGCTCAGCACCTCGAACACGTCCTCGGGTGTGCAGTGCAGCACCCTCACATTGCGGGACATGGGCTCCCCCTCGATCTCGGGTTCTATCGATGGGTTCGACGCTAGACCGCGCTCCCGGCGTGCTGGAGCGGGTTGCGTCGAGGCCTGGCCTGTGGCAGGACCGCCACGGGCTCGCCCGCCGCGCACCGCTGCGGCGCCTGCCGGTTCCGGTCAGGCGAACCCGAGTTCGCCGCGGACGATCGAGTCGCCCGAGTGCGTGGGATCGCCGTCGGCGGGTTCCTGTGAGACGTCGACGAGCACGTATTCGCTCAGGTCGATGTCGTCGGGCACGGGAAAGACCCCGGTGCTGCCCTCGAGCACGCCCAGGCTCACGAGCGCCGACGCATCTTCGGTGATCAGCCAGACCTCGCGGAATCCGTCGCTCGGCTCCCCGTCGTCGAGGTCGACCTCGACCTGCCTCGCGCCGTCCGCCTTCTCCACGACCACCGCCGTGCCCGACGCATCGGGATGGTCGGGGAACGCATCCAGGGTCGCCGCCGCGATCTCGACCGGCTGCGTCTCACGCACCAGCGTCCACGTGCCGACGACAGCGACGATCAGCGCGATGCTCGCCGCGAGAGCGAACACGACTCTGATGCCGCGCCTCCTCCGCGCGGGCGCCGCAGCTGCGGGGGCTTCTTCGTCGGCCGCGACGGGTGCCGCGGCCTCCGCCCGCTCAGTCTCGCCCGCGGTCGGCATCCCGCCAGCGGTCGGCATCCCGCCCGTGGTCGACGTCATGCCCGTGGCGCCGAGGCCCAGCTCGTCGGCGATGCCCGCCCACACGCGCTCCGGCGGCGCCTCGAGGTCGCCCACCGTGACCGTCGAGCGGCCGACGATCACGGTGTACTCCAGTTCGGCGAGCTCCAGCGCGCACTCGTCGCACGCGTCGAGGTGCGCCCGCTCCTCGTCGGTCGCCGGCTCGCCGAGCGCGATCAGGGACAGGCGGTCGGCATCAAGGTGCGGCATGGCCCACCTCCAATCGGCTGCGCATACGGGTGAGACTTCGCCTGATGTGGCTCTTCACGGTACCGAGCGGCATGCCCAGTCGCTCGGAGATCTGCTCGTGAGTGAGATCGTCGTAGAACGCCAGTCGTACCACGCGCCGGGCGTCCGGCTCGAGCCGGTCGATCTCGTCGGCGAGCAGCAGCCGGTCGCCCAGGTCGACCTCCGCGCCCACGACATCGTCCGGCGTGGTGAACCGCTGCAGTTCGGTCTGCAGCGCCCTCACCCGCGTGCGGGCCTCCAACGTGTCGGCGATGCGACGCCGGGTGATGGCGATCAGCCACGTCGAGAGCTTCGCCTTCGTCGGGTCGAATCGCTCCCGCGAGGTCCATGCCGAGACGAAGGTCTTCTGCGTGACATCCTCGGCGTCGCCGCGATCGCCCACGAAACGCAGCGCCATGGTGAACACGACCGGCGACCACCGACGGTAGATCTCCTCGAGTGCGCGTTCGTCGCCGCCTCGGAAGCGATCGCTCAGCTCCCGCTCGTGCGCGTCATCCACGCTACGTCCTCTCGTCCTCGTCCTCGCCATGACCGGCATCGTCGCCGGCTCAGGGAAGCGGGGTCGCCATGGCGACCACGTTATCCGCGTATCGGCCCGTCGTGGAGTCGAACGCCCCACCACAGGTGATGAGCACGAGGGCCTTCGTGCCCGCGCGCGCGAACAGCTCCGCGACCGGAAGGTCCGCCTTGGGAAAGTAGGTGACGGACGCGATGGCATAGCGGTGCGTCGTGCCGGCGGCATCCGCCACCTCCACGACGTCGCCGGCGACCAGCTCGCGGAGCCGGCTGAACGGCCCGATCGGATACCCGGGAGCGTCGACGTGTGCGGAGATCACGACGTTGCCGTCGGCGCTCGTCGGATCGGACCCGAACCGGTACCAGCCGGCGACGGCCGGGTCGATGGGCAGTTCCATGAATCCGCCCTGCTCGACCCCGACGGGCACCACCGGAACCTCGACACCGAGCGAGGCGGCGACCACCCGCACCGGCGGCTGTGGGGTGCGCGCCGGTGTCGGAGTGGCCGCCGCGACCGGCACCTCGACCACCGGAGTGGGGGTCGGCGTGGGGATCGCCGTGGTGGTCGGTGCCGTCACAGACGGACTGCTCTCGGGTCGCTCCGAGCCGCACCCCGCCAGCACGAGCACGACCGCAAGGGCGGCCAGCGCCCCTGCGGTCGTCCTCGCCATGCCGCAGATCCTCAGCGGTTCGCCCGCGCCCGGACGACGACGACAGCGGATGCCGCGACCGCCGTCGCGAGCGTCAGCCCGGCGACCAGGAACATGGCCTGCATCATCGCGTCGCGTTCGGCCAGCTGACCGCCCGTGCCCGAGTTGACCCCGTCGGGAGCCGAGTGCAGCCCCGAGACCGTCTGGACGGCGACCGCCAAGCTCTCCTCTTCCAGGCTGCCCCACGCGTAGACGATGGTGAGAGCACCCTCCTGGACCGTGACATCGGTCGGCCCCAGAACAGGGTCGGTCGTCCCCGCGGCCGCGACGGACGCTGAGATCGTCCCCGCGGCGAGGTTCAGACTGGCCTCGTTGGGATTGACGAGGTCTTCGACGACCGGGGTGCCGCCGGCCAGGACGTCGACGGCGGGGGCCGCCGCGACGTGGCGAACGGTCAGGCGCCCCTCCCCTGCGGCGGTGCTCGAGGTGTCGTTGACGAACGGTGTGAGCGTCGGCTGGCCCGCCTCGTTCAGGTGCGCGACCGCGGTGTAGTTCGTGCCGGCGGCGAGCGTCAGGGTTGCTGGTCCGAGCACCGGGGCGCTGGCATCCGCAGCATCCGGAGCGGTGAGCGCGACCTCGTAGTCGCCGGCCGGGAGGTCGAGCGGGCCGGCGAGATCGCCGGGCTGGAAGTCGTCGAGTGTCAGCTCGCCGTTGACGTACACGTCGACGGGCGTCTCTGGGATGCCGTGTAGTACCGAGAGCACGGCGCCGTCTGCAGTGCTGGCACTGGCGGGCGCGACCATCAGACCGAGGCCTGCGACGGCCCCGGCGGCGATGGCCGCGAGAATCTTGTTTCGCACGGTGGTCCTCCTTCGTCGGGGCGGCCGGTCGCCGCCCATCGGAAAGTAATTCCCTCCGAGGAGTGCATTTGGATGCACCCGAATGAAGATGTCTCTGATCTTGACCCCGCGGTGCGTAGAGTCGGCGTCATGAGCGATGTCGTCATCACGGTCCGCGGGGAGCACGAGACCCGCATCGCCCCCGAACGCGCCATCGCGCACCTCACGATCCGCGCGGAGGGTCCCGAGCGCGGCACTGTCGTCGAGCGCATGGCCGCGTTCACCGAGCCGGTGCGCGATGACCTCGCCGCCCGCAAGTCGGCGGGCACGATCGTCGAGTGGACGAGCCAGCGCGTGTCGGTGTGGTCGGAGCGACCCTGGAATCCCGAGGGCAGGCGTCTCGCCCCCGTGCACCATGCCAGCGTCGATTTCTCCGTCACCTTCGCGGACTTCGCCGTGCTGTCGTGGTGGGCCGGTGAGGTCGCCGAGCGCGAGGGCGTCCAACTCGGCTGGATCGAGTGGAAGCTGACGCCCGAGACACGGGCGCGGACGGAACGGGATGTCGCGACTCAGGCCGTGGGCGTGGCCGTAGCTCGCGCGACGGCGTACGCCGGAGCCCTCGGCCTCACCGACGTCACCGCGCTCGAACTCGCAGACCTGGGACTGCTCGCACGCCAGGACCGGCCCGAGATGGCGCCGGCGGGGCGCATGCTGGTCGCGAAGGCGTCCTTCGCGGGCGACGCGGCGGGCGCGGGACCCGCGGTGCAGCTCCAGCCCGAAGACATCGTCATCTCCGCCGCCGTCGAGGCGCGCTTCGCCGCCCGATGAGCGAGCGCCGTTAGGCTCGTTCCCTGAGCCTCTCGAAGGGCGCTTCGACAAGCTCAGCGACCGGGCATCGCAAGGCGCTTCGACAAGCTCAGCGACCGGTCGGGGCGCGCGCGATGCGTGCCGGGGACTGAATCGGGCTAGTCGCCGAGGCGGTTGCGCGAGCGCATGGCGCGCTCGGCCTCGCGCTTGTCCTCACGCTCACGGATCGTCTGGCGCTTCTCGAACTCGCGCTTGCCCTTGGCGACCGCGATCTCGACCTTCGCGCGACCGTCCGAGAAGTAGAGCTTCAGGGGAATCAGCGTGTAGCCGCCCGCCGAGATGGCGTGCGAGAGCTTGACGATCTCCTCCTTGTGCAGGAGCAGCTTGCGCGTGCGCTTGGACGAGTGATTCGTCCAGTGTCCCTGCGAATACTCGGGGATGTGCACGGCGTCGAGGTAGGCCTCGCCGTTGTCGATGTACGCGTAGCCGTCCGAGAGGTTCGCACGGCCTTCGCGCAGCGACTTCACCTCGGTGCCGGTCAGCACGAGGCCGGCCTCGTACGTCTTCTCGATCGCGTACTCGTGGCGCGCGCGACGATTGGTCGCCACGACCTTCTCCCCGCGTTCCCTGGGCATGATGTCTCCTCGTCGAAGCCGTGCGGCCGGCTCCTGAGCGTCCGGCCCGTCCGTGAGCAGGTCCTGGGCGCACGGCAGCCTGTCAGTCTACCCCCGCGACGGCGCGGGATCTCACGCGCGCAGCCATCTCCGGATCGCGAAGCCGGCGGACAGCGCCGCCAGTGCCACACCGATCAGGATCAGGACCGGCACGACGATCCACGCGTCGCCGATGTCCACCCAGGTCGTCACGAAGTCGACGCGGTTGCGCAGATACTGGTCGACGCCGAAATGCACTCCGGCGATCACGGCGGCGCTCGCGAGAATCGATCCGAGCAAGGCCGCGAACACGCCCTCGAGGATGAACGGGGTCTGGATGAACCGGTTGGATGCCCCGACCAGCCGCATGATCCCCAGCTCCCGTCTTCGCGCGTAGGCCGACAGACGGATCGTCGTCGCGATGAGGAGTACGGCGGCGATGAGCATGAGAACCGCGATGCCGACGGCGATGTAGGTCGCGACGGTGAGGGCCGAGAAGAGCGGATCGAGGTACTGCATCTGGTCGTTCACCAGTTCGACCCCCTGCATGCCGCTGAACGCCTCGATGATGACGTCGGACTGCTCGGGGTCGACGAGCGTGATGCGGAACGTCTCGTTGACCTGGTCGGCCGTGATCACACTGGCGTTCTCTTCGCCGGCGATCTGCAGCAGCTCGTCGTACGCCTGCTGGTGATCGAGGAATGTCAGTTCGCGGATGAGCGGTGCGAGCGCGCTGCCCTCGAGCTTGGCGCGCACCTCTTCCACCTGCTCGGGCGTCGCCTCGCCGTTCGAGCACGTCGCCGGTGTCGAGATGGTCGTGCACATGTACACGGCGACCTGCGCGCGCTCCACCCAGAAGTCGCGCATCGTGCCGATCTGCATCTGCATGAGGATCGCCGCGCCGACGAAGGTCAGCGACACGAATGTGACGAGCACCACCGAGACGACCATCGACAGGTTGCGGCGGAGGCCCGTGAAGGCCTCCGACATGATGAGTCCGAACCTCATGAGGTGGGCCCCACTTCGTCGTCGGGGTCGGTCTCACCGAGGCCCAGCCGGTCGGCGAGGCCGAGTTCTTCTACGTCCAGTTCGACCAGGTCGACGACGGGGATCGGCTGCGTGTGCGGCGGCGCGGGCTGCGGAGGCACGGATGCCGCGGCCTCCGGCTCGATCGGCACCGCCGGCACGCTGGGCTCGGAGGCCGACTGATCGAGTGCCTCGGCCTTCCGGAACTCGTCGGCGGCGAGCGCTGCGACGGTGGCCGCCTCGACTGCGGCAGCGGCGGCGACCGCGACGCCCGGAGACACCGTCTCCGTCTCGCCGGCGATCGACTCATCTTCGGCCACGGCCGTGGGGTCGAGCCCCGCGGCGGCGGCGATCGCGGCTTCGCGCTGCACCTCGAGCACCGCGGTGAGGGCGGCGACTGCGGCGGCACCGCGCTCCGGCTCGGGCGCCAGGCTCGGGAGTCCCGACCGGTCGCCGTAGCCGCCGCGCCGCTCGTCGCGGACCATCTCACCGTGGCGCAGCTCGATCACGCGTCGCTGCATCTGGTCGACGAAGCCGGCCTCGTGCGTGGCCATGACGACGGTCGTGCCGCCGGCGTTGATGCGCGAGAGCAGCTGCATGATGTCGATGGAGGTGGCGGGGTCGAGGTTTCCGGTCGGCTCGTCGGCGAGGAGGATCTGCGGGCGGTTGACCAGCGCGCGGGCGATGGCGACGCGCTGCTGCTCACCACCCGAAAGCTCGTGGGGGAATCTCTTCTCCTTGCCGGCGAGGCCGACGAGGGCGAGCACCTCGGGAACGGCCTGCTGGATGAACGCACGGGAGGAGCCGATCACCTGCAGCGTGAACGCGACGTTCTGGAAGACCGTCTTGGTGGGCAGCAGCCGGAAGTCCTGGAAGACGGCGCCGATGTGCCGGCGGAAGTACGGCACCTTGCGGTTCGACAGCGTCCGTAGGTCGCGGCCGAGCACGACCACTCGGCCCTCCGACGGCGTCTCCTCGCGGAGGATCAACCGCAGACACGACGACTTGCCGGATCCGGAGGCGCCGACGAGGAAGACGAACTCCCCGCGTAACACCTCGAATTCGACATCACTCAGGGCGGGTTTGGAAGTGCCTCGAAAGCGCTTCGTGACGTTCTCGAACCGGATCATGGCCTAACGAGCCTATGCGGCCGCCGCGTCACCGTGTCCAGCGACACTCACGGCTGCGGCATCCGCCCTTCGCATGCTCAGGGACCGGCTGGATCAGTCGTCGACGTCTTTGCGCTTGCGCCAGCGGATGCCGGCCGAGATGAAGCCGTCGAGGTCACCGTCGAAGACCACAGCGGGGTTTCCGACCTCGTGGCCGGTGCGGAGGTCCTTCACGAGCTGCTGGCCGTAGAGGAAGTACGAGCGCATTTGATCGCCCCAGCTCGCGGTGATGACGCCGGCGAGCTCCTTCTTCTTCGCCGCCTCCTCCTCGCGCTGCAGCAGCATCAGACGCGTCTGCAGCACGCGCATGGCGGCGGCGCGGTTCTGGATCTGCGACTTCTCGTTCTGCATCGACACGACGATCCCCGACGGGATGTGCGTGAGGCGCACGGCGGAGTCGGTCGTGTTGACCGACTGGCCACCGGGACCGGACGAGCGGAAGACATCGACCCGCAGATCCCCTTCGGGGATCTCGACCTCGACGGCCTCCTCCATCACCGGGATGACCTCGACCGCCGCGAACGACGTCTGCCGCTTGTCGGCGGAGCCGAACGGGCTGATGCGCGCGAGACGGTGGGTGCCGGCCTCGACCGAGAGCGTGCCGTAGGCATACGGGGCGTCGACCTCGAACGTCGCGGACTTGATGCCCGCGCCCTCCGCATAGGAGGTGTCCATGAGCTTCACGGGGTACTTGTGCCGCTCTGCCCAGCGCAGGTACATGCGCAGCAGCATCTCGGCGAAGTCGGTGGCGTCGTCGCCGCCCGCGCCGGAGCGGATCGTGACGACGGCGGAGCGCTCGTCGTACTCGCCGTCGAGGAGCGTCTGCACCTCGAGCTGGCTGACGATGTCTTCCAGCTCGGCGATCTCGCGACGCGCCTCTTCGGCGGCATCCTCGTCGTCCATCTCGTTGGCCAGCTCGATCAGCACGTCGAGATCGTCGAGACGCTGCTCGACGTCGGTCACGCGCTTGAGCTCGGACTGGCGATGGCTCAGGGCGCTGGTGACCTTCTGCGCCTTCTCGACGTCGTCCCACAGATTGGGGGCACCGGCCTCCTCGCTGAGACGCGCGATGTCTTTCGTGAGTGCCTCGACGTCGACCACGGCCTTGATGTCGGCGAACGTGGAGCGCAGGGCCTGGATATCGGCGGAGGGATCGAAGTCGAGCATGACAGTCCAGACTAACGTGGAAGCGATGAGCGATCACGCCGACTCCGCCAGCGCGCGGGACGTGCTGTGGCGGTTCGGCCCCATGGTCTACGGCCCCACCCTGCTCTTCGCTCTCGGCGAGGGTGCCGTCATCCCGTTGATCCCGGTCATCGCGGCGCAGCTCGGAGCGGATGTCCCGACGGCCGCTCTCGTCGCATCGGCGCTCGTCGTGGGTCAGCTGTGCGGCAACATCCCCGCCGGCTGGGCGGTCGCCCGCATCGGCGAACGCCTCACGATGGCGATCGCCGGCTTCCTCTCCCTCGGTGGCATCGTGGGCATGGCATTCGCGCCGTCGCTCGGCATCTTCGCCATCGCGGTGTTCCTCATCGGGTTCTGCGCGGCGGCCTTCGGGCTCGCACGCCACTCCTTCATGACCACGCGCGTGCCGCTGTCGTTCCGCGCCCGCGCGCTGTCGCTGCTGGGCGGCACCTTCCGCCTCGGAATGTTCATCGGCCCCTTCGTCGCCGCCGCCCTGCTCGCCCTCCTCGGCGACGAGCACGCGACGATCTGGTTCTTCGGCGGCTGCCTCGTGGCGACGATCCTGCTGGTGCTCCTGGGGCCCGACCCCGAGAAGCAGCTGCTCGCTCCCTCCGCATCCGCCCGCGCGGACGTCGACACCGAAGACACGGGCGAGCCTGTCACCGGTTCGATCCCGCTGCGACGGTCCCAGCGATCGGGCTCCCCCACGGCGAGCGCGAGATCGGACCCCGGCACAGGCGTGGTGCGCACGATGTGGCGCCACCGCCGCGTGCTGTCGACGCTCGGGCTGGCCGCGGCATCCCTCTCCGCCGTCCGCTCTGCGCGCCAGGTCGTGCTGCCGCTGTGGGGCGTGTCGATCGGACTCGACGCGCAGACGATCGCGCTCGTGGTCGGCATCTCGGGTGCGATCGACTTCGCGCTGTTCTACGCGAGCGGCCAGGTGATGGACCGCTTCGGGCGACTGTGGGCGGCCCTGCCCGCGATGATCCTGATGGGCGCGGGGTTCATCGCCCTCGCCTTCACGCACGACCTCCCGCAGGCGGCGATGTGGTTCGCCATGTTCGCCGCCGTGCTCGGGGTGGGCAACGGCCTCTCGAGCGGCATCCTGCTCACCCTCGGCGCCGACGTCGCTCCGCAGTCGGATCCGGCCGCCTTCCTGGGGTCGTGGCGCACGCTCACGGACGCCGGCGGCGCAGTCGCACCCCTGCTGGTCTCAGCCATCGCCGCGGTGGGCTCGCTCGCCGTCGCGACGGGAGTGATGGGCGCCGTCGGGCTGCTGGGCGCTCTGGCCTTCGTGCGCTGGGTGCCGAGGTACGTGCCGCGGACGCGGGCATGACCGAAGTGGTGCGATTCTGCCGCAGCCGCAACGGCGGCCGGCGGTGCACGCGCCCCCTGGGCCACGCGGGTCTGCATCGCCATCGCACGGTCATGTGGGCGGATGCCGCGGCCGACCCCGCACTCTGTTCAGGCTCCGGCGAGCCCGGCACGCCCGCCGCTCCGCTCGCCGACGGCTTCCCGGACGGGCGCGCGATGTGCCCGGTGTGTCACCGTTTCGTCCCGCTCGATGCGGACGCCCGGCTCGTCCGCCACGACACGACGGACGAGAGCGAGACGGATGCCGAGACCCGGCGCCGTCAGGAGTGGTTCAACGTCCACGGCTGGTAGGGACGCCGTCTTCCTGTGCCTGCGTCAGACCCAGGCTCGGCGAACCGCCTCCGCGCCCAACTGCATGCGCGTGGTGACGCCGGCGGTGTCCATGAGCTCGGCGATCCGGCGCTGCACCGTCCGCAGCGAGATCCCGAGCTGCGCGGCGGCCGCGGCATCCGTCACGCCCATGAGAAGCAGGTGCAGCAGGTCGTGGTCGATGTCATCGGTCGTGGGCGGCGCCGCGGTCGGGAGGAACTCGGTGGCGGCGCGCCAGTAGTCCTCGAAGATCGAGCTCACGAGGTCGAGCAGGCCGCTCGGGTGGATGAGCAGCGCACCGAAACCGCGGTCCTCACCCTGCGAGTGCATGGGCACCAGCGCCATCTGATCGTCGGCGATGAACATCCGCGTGGGCAGTGCCGGAAGCACGCGGATCTCCTCTCCGATCTGGGCCATCTCCCGCGCCGCTGCAAGGAACCCCGGCCGCTCGAGCACCGCGTTCTCGACGATCACGCGGTAGCGCACCCCACGGGCGAGCGCCCGGTCCTCCTCGATGTTGTCCTCGCCGCTGAGCAGGGCGATCTCGTGCAGCACGAGCACGCGCACCTGCTCGATCGACGCGGCCTGCAGCTGCGCGACCCGCTGCCGCACGGCGTCGTCGCCGATCACGACGTCGACCACGTCGGCGACGCTGCGGCGCTCGACGGATCGCCGGTACAGGTCGCTCAGCTCGACGAGCGCCTCGTGCGCGCGGGTCAGCCCCCGCTCCCGCTCGAGCAGCAGCGGGCGCAGGGAGATCGACGGCGGGGACGCGACGAACCGGTCGCTGCTCGATGCCTGTCTCGCCAGCAGACCGAGCCGTTCCAGCTCAGCGGCCATCGGGCGCACGCGCGGCAGCGACATGCTGAGGGCCGCCGCGATCTCGGCCATCGATGCCGACGGCTGCTGCAGCACGCACCGGTACACAGCGGTGTGTGCCTCGTCGAGACCCAGCGCGTCAAGCACGGTGACCTTCCCCATGTCGACCATCGTCACCCGCCGAGCCTGGCGGATGGTGGCCATGGCATTTCTCCGCCACCACTTTAGGCACACGGCCGACGAAGGTGGGCAGTACGGAATCCCCAACCGAGAGGCTCGCGCATGTCACGACCCCACCCCTCCGGACGCCGCCTGCGTCCGATCGTCGCCGCCACGAGCGGCATCGCGATCGCGATCGCAGGCGTCGGCCTCGCCACCCTGCCGGCTGCGGCATCGCCCGCCCCTGAGGTCTCCCCCGCCTCAGCCACGCCCGATGCAGCCGCCGTCAGCAGCCACACCGTCACCCTCCTCACCGGCGACCACGTGACGGTCACGGACCTGTCGGACGGGACCCACGCCGTCTCGGTCGACACCGCCGTCGAGGGTGCCGGTATCCGCACGTACGAAACGGCCGGCGACCTCCACGTCGTACCCGACGCCGCGATGCCGTACCTGGCAGCGGGCGCGCTCGACGAGGACCTGTTCAACGTCTCGCTGCTCATCGACTACGGCTACGACGACGCGTCGGTGGACGCTACCCCGGTCATCGTCGAGCAGGATGCCGGATCCGCCCGCTCCTTCGCCGCCCCGGTGCCCGGGCTCGAGGTGCAGACGGCGCTCGAGAGCATCGGCGCTTCGGCCGCGACCATCGGCCACGACGCGGCGGCTTCCGCATGGCAGACATTGACCGCACCGACCGCGCGCAGCTTCTCGGCGCCGCCCGCGCTCGCCGGAGGCATCGAGGCGATCCACCTCGACGGCAAGGTGCAGGCCACGCTCGACTCGAGCGTCGGCTACATCGACGCACCCGAGGCATGGGCCGACGGCTACACCGGCGCAGGCGTCACGGTGGCGGTGCTCGACACCGGCTACGACGACACCCACCCCGACCTCGAGGGCCGCGTGCTCGACGGCTCGAAGAGCTTCGTACCCGGTGAAGAGGTCGCCGCCGATCCGAACGGCCACGGCACCCACGTCGCCTCGACGATCGCCGGCACGGGCGCCGCGAGCGACGGCACCCACCGCGGCGTCGCCGACGGCGCGCAGCTGCTGGTCGGAAAGGTGCTCGACGCCAGCGGCTGGGGCCAGGACTCGTGGATCATCGACGCGATGGAGTGGGCCGGCCAGAACGCCCCGATCGTGTCGATGAGCCTCGGATCCCCCGTGCCGTCCGACGGCAAGGACCTCATGGCCGAGTCGCTCGACCAGATCGCCGAGCAGACCGGCGCCCTCTTCGTCGTCGCCGCGGGCAATGCCGGTGCGGCCGAGACGATCGGCGCACCGGGGTCGGCCGAAGAGGCGTTCACCGTCGGCTCGGTCGACGACCCGTCCGGCGCACTGTCGTGGTTCACGAGCCAGGGACCGCTCTCCCGTTCGGGCGCGCTGAAGCCCGACGTCACCGGTCCGGGCAACGACGTCACCGCGGCACGTTCGGCCGACTCCGGTGGCGAGGGCGCATACATCGGGATGAGCGGCACGTCGATGGCGACGCCGCACGTGGCGGGAGCCGCCGCGATCCTCCTCGGCGCGAACCCGGACTACACCACCGACCAGCTGAAGGCGGCCATCGCGAGCACCGCTGTCGACGTCGGCTACACCGCGTACCAGGGCGGCTCGGGCGTCATCGACGTCGATGCCGCGCTCGAGGCGCCCGTCGTGGCGTCGGGCTCGGGCGACTTCGGCATGCTGATGTGGGGCGAGGAGCCGACCCCGGTCGAGCGCACCGTCGAGTACACGAACCGGACGGATGCCGAGATCACCGTCGCCCTCACCGCGACGCTCGGCGACACCACGCCGGGCGCCGGCGGCCCGTCGGCGGGCATCGCGTTCGACGCGCTGACGCTCGACACAGACTCGCTCACGATCCCGGCCGGTGAGACCGGCTCGGCGACGTTGACGGTCGACCCGGCGAGGGTGCCCGCGGGCACGCAGCTATCGGGCGTGCTGATCGGGTCCGTCGACGGGGAACCCGTGACGCGGACCGCGCTCGGCACCATCGCGGAGGCGGAGCGCTACGACCTCACGATCACGGCCACCGACTTCGACGGCAACCCGACCACGGCGTACGCGATGCTGTACGACCCGGCGACCCAGTGGGCGGAGCCCGTGCTCGTCGACGGCGAGACCACGCTGCGGCTCATGAAGGGCGACTACACGGTCATGTCGTTCATGGAGCTCGCGCGCACGCCCGACACCATCGCAACCGTGCTGGTCGGAGAGCCCACGCTCGAACTGGACCAGAACCGCTCGGTCGCGCTCGACGCCCGTACCGCCGAGCAGATCACGGTCGACGTCGGTCAGGAGGGGCTCGACCCCGTCTTCCGCAGGATGGACGTGACGGTCGACGACTTCGGCGCGAGCGTGATGATGCCCGTCTGGACGGATGAGATGTGGGCGCAGCCGCAGACCGTCGACGATGCCGGCTTCGGCTTCACGACGCGGTGGCGCCTGCAGACGCCGCTGCTGACGCTCAAGGTGGGCAAGCAGCCGCTCGACCTCATCGAGCAGATCGGGTCCACACTCCTCGACGGCTCGTTCAAGGCGACCGCGGTGGACGCGGGCAAGGGCAGCGTCGAAGAGTTCGCCGCCGCGGGTGCCGCCGGCAAGATCGCCGTGGTGACCCGGTCCGCGGAGGTCTCGGCATCCCAGCGGGCAGCCAACGCCGCCGCCGCTGGAGCGAAGCTGCTTGTCGTCGTGAACGACGGCGACGGCGAGTTCAACGAGTGGGTGGGATCCGAGGACTACACGACGGATGTCGGCATCCCGGTCGCCGGGATCAGCGGCGTCGAAGGCCGTCAGCTGCTCGCTCAGCTGGTGACCAAGAAGGTGACGATCGCGGCCGTCGGGGTTCCGACCTCGGATGTCGTGTACGACATCGCCGAGTTCGGCGACGGCGAGATCCCGTCGGACCTCTCGTACGTGCACACCGGGGACGACCTCGCCCGCATCGACACGCGCTTCCACGGCCAGACGGAGGAGATCGGCGAGTTCCGCTACGACTTCGTGCCCGGTGCGGAGTACGGCAGCGGCTTCCCGATGCGCACGCAGCGCGGGACCGAGCGGGCTGAGTGGGTCAACACCGACGGGCTCCGCTGGTACCAGAGCCTGGGGATCTCGTCGGTCCGCTGGGAGATGCGCGACATCATGCGCACCTACGAGCCGGGCGAGCGCACCGAGGCAGAGTACTACGGCGGCATCGTGCGCCCGTACGTCGGGACCGGGTACTGGGTGCCCAATCTCGTATCCGACTACGCCCAGATCAACATCCCGAGCTGGGCGGACGGCGGCGACTCCGGGCACACCGGCGCGTTCGACACGTGGAGCGAGCCGTCGACGGTGCAGCAGCTGACCGACGTCTACCTCGACGGCGAGCTGATCCGCCAGACCGAGCATCAGGGTGCGAACGTGTTCGACCTGCCCGACGGCGAGCACGACTGGCGCGTGGTGAGCACCGCGACCCACGACGGATCGCACCTGGCCGGATCCACGAAGACCGTCAGCGACTGGACGTTCCGCGCCACCGGCAAGCTGGGCGATTGGGAGTACCGGCTGCTCCCCCTGATCCAGGCGTACTACGACGTCGACGTGAACGCGCAGAACCTCGTCGGCGAAGGCCGCAAGAAGGGCTCGGGCGTCACGCTGGGCCTGGAGCTCGGCCACGTCGCGGGCACCTCGCCCGCCGGCGCGATCACCGACGCCACGCTCGAGGCCCGCACCGCGGGCGGCGACTGGGCGCCGGTGGCCCTGGCCTCTGCTGAGACGGATGCCCCGACCGGCGCGGTCGAGCACGACGGTGGCATCTTCGTCGAGTCCCGCGCCTGGGTCAGCGGACTCTCCGCCCAGATCCCGGTGCCCGACAAGGGCGGCTGGGTCGACCTGCGGGTGACCGCAACGGATGCCGAGGGCAACACGTTCTCGCAGGAGATCGAGCGCGCGTTCGAGGCCACCCCGGCCAAGGGCGTCCGCTAAGCGCAGCGCACCACGAAGGGCTCCGACGCACCCGCGTCGGAGCCCTTCGTGCTGCGCCCGCGGCGCGAAGCCGCCTCCGACGGTCGGGCGATGTTCATATCTGTTCAGTTCGATCGTCCGCACACCCTGGATGCTGAAACGATGACCTGCGTCCGCCGCCACGGGGCTCGCGGACCGTGAGATTCGAGGAGGAATCCCTTGACCAGAAGACGGATGACGCTGCTCGCCGCAGCGACGATCAGCGTGCTCTGCCTCGCCGGCGCCCCTGCCGCGGCTGCCGCGGCTGCCGCGGCCGACGACGGCCTGGCCGGCAGCGTGCACTATGCCAGCGATGTGGATTGGATCTCGGCCGACAACGGTTGGGGGCCCGTCGAGCGCGACTACAACAACGGCGCACGAGGCGTGCCCGACACGTCGCGAGCCATACAGTCGATCCGTGGCGTGCAGTACCCGAAGGGTCTGGGGACACACGCCCCCGCGCGGATCGTGTACGACGTCGCGCAGCAATGCACCCAGCTTCTCGGCTACGTCGGCATCGACGACAGCCAGTCCGGCAAGGGTCGTGTCGACTTCGTGGTGAAGGTCGACGGCACGGAGCAGTTCCGGATGGTGCGGACGGGCACTGATCCGGCGGGTCGACTCAACCTGGACCTCCGCGGCGCGAGCACCATCGAGCTCATCGCCGAGCCCGGACCGGAAGGCAACGGCAACGACCACGCGGACTGGGCCGACCTCCGGATCAACTGCACGGACGGCTACCTCGCGCAGCCGCTCACCATCACGCCGATGGATGTCGACTTGTCGCTCCTGGCCTCCGGGTCGCCTGTCGAGGTCACGATCGACGGCGCGAACCCGCAGGCGCCGGTGACCGTCGGCTTCGCCGGCACGGAGGTCGTCGTGAACGCCGACGACCACGGTCGGGCGGTCGCCACGTTCGTCGTGCCCGCCGGCATCGCCGCCGGCGAGTACTCCATCACCGCCCGTGCCGAGTCGCTCTTCGGCGCGATCGCCGAGGGCCAGATCGCGGCGCACGTGGTGGCGGTCTCCGACACGGTGTACTTCGTCGACTGCTCAGCGACCGCCGCGGGCGACGGCTCGGAGGCCACGCCCTTCGCGTCGCTCGAGCAGCTCTCGGTCGTCCAGCCGTTCCAGCCCGGGCAGGCCGTGCGCTTCAAGCGCGGCGTGGAATGCACCGGCACGTTCGCTCCCACCGGCTCCGGACTCGCCAGCGCACCGATCACGGTGTCGCCGTACGGCGACGGGGACGCGCCCGCCACGATCAACGGCGACGGTCGGCTCGCCGGCATCCATCTCCTCAACGTGAGCAACTGGACCGTCGACGGCATGCACGTGACCAACCCGGGCGCGCCCGATCAGCGACGCGTTGGCATCCTGTACGAGATCAACGACGGCACCAAGCGCAGCGGAGTCGTCCTCACTCGCAACCACGTCGAGAAGGTCGCCGGCTGGTCCGACAAGACGAGCCTGGGCAACGCGTTCTCACGCTCGGCGGGCATCTCGGTTCTCGGCGACGGCATCGGCTGGTTCGACGGCATCACCGTCACCGACAACGTCGTGAACGACACCGCGGCCGGCGGCATCAAACTCTCCGCTCCCGACACCACTCGCCACTACAACACGAACGTCTACGTCGCGCGCAACGACATCCGCGCGGTCGGCGGCGACGGCATCGTGATCCACAACTCCGACAAACCCGTCATCGAATACAACTCGGCGATCGACCTCGGGCACGGCGAGTATCCGTTCCTCAAGGGCAACTTCGCCGGCATGTGGCCGTACAACTCAGCCGACCCGCTGTTCCAGTACAACGTGGTGGGCAACAGCGTCGCCTCGACCTACGACTCCACCGCGTGGGACTGCGACATGAAGATCAAGGGCAGCTGCACCTTCCAGTACAACTACTCGTACGGCAACGCCGGCGGGTTCTACCTGGACTGCATCTCGGGCTGCGGCACGGCCTCCACGACGGCGAACACGATCCTGCGCTACAACGTCTCGCAGGATGACTGCCGTCTCGCCGGTGCGAGCGGCGGACCGGGCCTGCACTTGATCTACAACAACACGTTCTCCTGCCTCAACCGGCCGTTCGAGGACGATATGACGGCACCGCGCGAGGTGAAGAACAACATCATCATCGCGCAGGGCGGCAGCCTGAAGACGGCGAACGGCGTCTACGCCAACAACGCGTACTTCGGCGGCATCCAGCCTCCCGCCGCCGAGACGGGCGCCGTCGTCGGCGACCCGAAGCTCATCGCGGCGGGCAGCGGCCAGCTGACCCGGGCGCTGCCGGGGTACCAGCTGGCTGTCGGCTCGCCTCTGCTCGGAGCGGGCACGCCGATAGCAGACGCGGGCGATCGCGACTTCTTCGGCAACCCGATCCCCGCCACGCCCAATATCGGTGCATACCAGGGCGACGGGGTGGAATCAGGCCCGCTGCCGTTCGATGCGCTCGTGAACCAGACCGCCGTCGCGTCGACCGCCAACCCCCGCAACGGCGCGATCACTGCAGACCTCCGCGTGCTGTCGGCAGAGGCGCTGGCCGGTGCGGATCTCGCCGTCGGCGCGAAGGTCCGGGCGTTCGGCGCCGAACTGGATTGGCACCCCACCGCGGTCGGCACGCCCGATGCGGTGAAAGCGGCCGGCCAGCACGTCGCGCTCGAGGGAGAGGGTGACGAGCTCATCGTCGCCGGTTTCTCAGCGGGCACAGTCACCGATGGGACCGCGACGGTGCACTATCAAGACGGCACCA
Source organism: Microbacterium sp. B35-30 (assembly GCF_010634855.1). Classification (GTDB taxonomy): domain Bacteria; phylum Actinomycetota; class Actinomycetes; order Actinomycetales; family Microbacteriaceae; genus Microbacterium. The sequence continues at coordinate 536,273 of NZ_MWLQ01000011.1, forward strand.
GCGAGCAGGTGCGAGTCCGGCTGCCGCTGTGGAGCGACGGGTCGACGGATTCCGCCGACACGGTGCTGCTCGGCAGCGCGGCGTCGCATCTGCAGCGCACCAGGCCGTATCTCGGCGGCACGATCTCGACGGTGACTGCACCCGGATCCGTCTTCGCGCAGCGGATCCGGCTGTCCGGCAAGCCGGTGGCGAGCGTCACCTTGCCCGACGGCAGCCCGGTCACCGGCGATGGGCTGAGCCTGTTCGCCGTGGAGCTCGCGGGCAGCGCCGTGCCGACCGCCACGACGGTGCTCACAGAGTGCCGGGGACCCTTTGCGTGGGTGCACGTCACCGTGGCGAACGAGCACTACTCACGCATCACTGTGACGGTCGACACGGCACTCGGCGACGATGTGAAAGTCAACCTCGACCCGGGCAAGGACACCCGCTCTTCGTTCAAGATTCCGGGTGCACTCGCCGGTGGCGAGGCCGTCGTGGTGGCGACGGGCGGCGACGGCGCCCGCACCACCGCGACGGTGCCGTACACCGGGATCGACTGCCGCTGATCGCAGCGCTGACGGTGGTGGCGTGCGCATGCGCCGCCCCCACCGTCGGTGGGCCGGGTGCCGGCCGCACGCTCCGACGCGACCGCACACGATGAAAACCGAGACGTTAGGGTGAGCCGATGATCGCCGAGGAACGCCGAGAACGCATCCTGCGGGAGATCGTGCTGCGCGGTCGTATCGAGGTGACGGACTTCGCGGAACGCACCGAGTTGAGCGGCATGACCATCCGGCGCGACCTGTCCGTTCTTGCCGAACGCGGGCTCGTCCGTCGTGTGCACGGCGGCGCCGTGCTCCCCGAGTCCGCCGACGCGCCCGCCGTCGGCGTACGCGGTATCGGCACGTCGTCGCGACCGGTCGCCACGATCGGGCTCATCGTGCCGGACGCCGCGTACTACTTCCCGCCCGTCATCCGCGGGGTGAGCGGCGCAGCCCACGGCGCAGGGATCCGGATCGTCCTCGGCACGACGAACTACGACCCGCGCGAGGAGATCCATCAGCTCGCACGGCTGGACGCGGGCGGCGTGGACGCGATCATGCTGGTCACCGCCCGTCCTGGCGTCGACGACACCATGACCTGGCAGGCGATCGCTGGCATACGCACACCGGTCGTGCTGGTGGAACGGTCCGTCGACGGGGCGCCGACCACCCTCCGCATCGACTCGGTGCGCTCAGACCACGGATTCGGGGCGGAGCTCGCGGTCGATCACCTCGCCGAACGCGGCCACGACGGCGTCGGACTCCTCCTCCGCGAGACGGCGACGGCGCCGTGGATCGCGCGCGGACACGCCCGCGCCGCCCGCAGACTGCAGATGAAGCAGGCGCCGGTGGTCACGGCACCGTCGCCGAGGTGGGGCGACGGCTCCACGTCGGATGTGCTGAGGGAGTTCCTGGACGACTGCCTGGCCGCCGGCATCCGATCTGCCATCGTCTTGCCCGACGACCTGGCGGTGGGACTTCTCGGCATCGCCGAAGGACGCGGGCTCCGGGTTCCCGAGGACTTCGCCATCGTCGCCTACGACGACGAGATCGCATCCTTCGCCAATGTGCCGCTCACGGCTATCGCCCCACCCAAGCTCGCTGTCGGGCGTCGGGCGCTCGAGACGTGCTTGATGCGCTTGGAGCAACGGGACCTCGCGCCGGCCCAGCGCGTGCAGCTGACGCCCACTCTCAACGTGCGTTCGTCGACCTGACACCTCTGAACCCAGGACGACGCGATGCCGGCGCCGCCGCGTCGGCGATCCGTTCCCGTGACTCTTGCAGCGCGGCAACCGCTCACCACAGCATCCCAATCAGGTGGGCGAACAGGTCCTCCGGATCGTTGTCGAGACCGCGCCGCGCGAACCACGTCGACACGTTCACGACGTCGCGGTGCAGGAAGTCGAGTCCCTGAGGGTTGGCGGCGACGTCGACGATCTGGGGCAGGTCGATCACGACGATGCGACCGTGGTGATCCAGCAGGTTGTACGGCGACAGATCGCCGTGCGCGAATCCGGCGCCGGCGAACGCCTCGAGGATGCCGACGACCTGGGCGAAGGCATCCTGCAGCTCCTCGCCGTGCAGCCTGCTCTGAGCGAGCCGCGGTGCCGCGGCGCGGCCGTCACCGACGAACTCCATGAGCACCTCGGTGTCGCTCACCTGCACCGGATAAGGCACGGGAACGCCGGCCTGCCAAGCGCGGCACAGCGCGGCGAACTCGCTGTGCGCCCAGTGCCCGGCGGCCACGGAGCGGCCGTGCGCCGACTTGCGGCCCACCGCCCGCGCGTCGCGGGTGTTGCGCATCGTGCGGCCCTCTTCGTAGCTGCCCGAGCGGTGGAAATCGCTGTGATGCGTGTTGCGATACCGCTTCGCGGCGAGCAGCACGCCGGCGGTGCCGGGGACGGCGCGCTCGATGAGGTGCACGTCTGCCTCCTTGCCGGTCTTGACGACGCCGAGTTCGGTGTCGAAGGCCGCCGAGGCGGTGACGAGCCAGTGTGGATGCGGCAGCGGGCCGCGCTGGGTGGGAGAAGACGCCGGCCAGGTGGACCAGCGCTGATCGGTGCCGGGTTCGAGTTCCGGCGAGAGAAGGGATGCGGACGCGTCGAAGCGTGCGGATGACATCGGGTGGACACTCCAGGATGGGAGGTCACCGGATCAGTGGGTGCGGGCGACCTCGAGGGAAGGGAACAGGACACAGGGCGTGGCAAAGACAGCCATCGTCGTTCCTCCTTCCGGTCAGGGTGCCGCGGCACCGACTCGCTTCACTGTAGCGGGGCACGGGAGCGGCGGCCACCCCGAATCCTCCCTTGTGCGCCGACAGCGCTCGGCGACGGCCCCCGGGCGGGGTCAGCGCAGCGCGGTGCGGCTCGTCGCCGTGGATTCGAGCGACACACCGTCGGGCACGAACACGGTGACGATCGGCGGATGCCACTGCCCGGCCACCGTGACCCGCGCGGAGACGCCGTCGGGGCTCGTAGCAGAGACGAGTCGTGCCCGGTCTCCGATGGCGTCCACCATCGCGACCGCCTCCCGGCGCACCCCGGCATCGGTGAGCGTGGCGACGGGCTCGCCGGCGGCGACGGAGAGCTCGAAGCCGTCCGCGGCGGCGAGGGCTGCGGCATCCGCCACCGCATCGAGCTGCTTCTGCGCGAGATACAGGCTCGTCGCCGCGCTGCACACGAGGATCACCGCGATCGCGAGCACCGCATAGCCGAGCGTCAGGATCAGCACGCTGCCCTCATCATCGGCCTCCACCACAGGTCGCCGCGCGCCGCCGCCTGCCCGCGGGCGGAACCTCATTCTCCGCTCCAGAACCGCGACACCTTGTGCGCGCCCGTCGCCTCGATCGGGACCGCCGCGATGTTCTCGAGTCCGAGAACCGGCGGGACCAGCGGCAAGGTCACCGCGGTGCGCACCGTGACGTGCAGGGTCGCTCCAGCCCGCGGGCAGGACGCTCCCGCCGGGGTGCAGCCGATCGCCAGGTCGACGTCGTCGAGGCCGTACTCCTCCGCCACCGCAGCGAGCACCGCGTCGGCGCGGCCGCGCGCGTCGGTCGCGTCGGTCGCGGTCGACACGGCGCGGGCGATGTGACGCGCCGCCGCTTCGGCGCCGAGGCTCTGCCCCTGGATGAGTCCCAGCGAGACGATGAGGTAAACCAGGGGCACCAGCATCAGCAGCCCCACGAGAATGAACTCGAGCGCCGCAGAGCCACGCTCTCCGTCGCCGTCGCCGTCGCCGTCGTCGCCCTCGCCGGCAGCGGCGACGAGCTCAGTCGAACGATTCGACGGGCGCATGCGCCGTCACCTCCAGCGAGCGCGGAGCACCGAGGAGACCCACCAGCGGCAGCGTCGCGGCCACCCGGATCTCGATGGTCTCCCGACCGAGCGATGACTCCTCCCGCACGCTGACTTCGGTGGCGTACTCCCGGCCGATCGTGCGACCCACGATGTCGCGGGTGCGCTGCGCCCCGTCCGCGAGCGTCGTGTCGGCGAGCGCCGCGTGGTAGGCGCCCTCGACGGCCGCGTCGTGCACGACGTTGCGTACGTATACCGCGAGGCCGAACTGCAGCACGCCGAGCGTGAGGACGGTGAGCAGCGTGCCGACGAGCACGAACTCGACCGGACTGGCACCCGTCTCGTCGCGGTGTTCCGCAGCGAGCCGGGCGCGCAGACCCGACATCACGCGGCTCGGGGCGACGCGCACGGCGTCAGAGTCCGGAGACGCGGCTGATCGCCTGCTCGAACAGGTCGGCGAGCGCCGGCCCCGCCATGGCCCAGATCACGACGACCAGGCCGGCCGTCATCAGGGTGATCAGGACCCAGCCGGGCACGTCACCCCGGTCGTCGTCGGCGAGGTCGTGCCAGGCACCGCGAACCCGAGCCGTGAGGCGCTGCATCCGTGTTCTCATCATTTCTCCTTCCGGCCGGTCAGCCGAGTCCGAGTCGAAGCATGAAGATCCCGGGGAAGACCGCGAACAGCACGCTCAGCGGCAGGATCAGGAAGACCAGCGGGAAGAGCATGTAGATCTCCTTCCGCCCGGCGCGCTCGATGAGGGCGCGCTTGGCGTCCTCGCGGGCGTCCAGCGCCTGTGCCTGCAGCACATGTGCGAGCGGGGCGCCGCGCTCGATCGCGGCGACGAGCTGATCGATCGAACGGGTCAGAGCCGGAATCTCGAGTCCGGCCGCCAGGCGCGTGAGCGACTCCGACAGCGACGAACCGGTGCCGACGGCGACGATCACGCCTCTCAGCTCCGTCGTGAGCTCCCCCGCACCCACCTCGCTCACGCGCCGGAGCGAGTCGAGGATGCCCTCGCCGGCAGACAGGCACAGCGCGAGGAACTCCAGCACCGTGGGCAGTTCCTCCTCGATCCGCGCCGCGCGAGCGCGGGCGGCGTTGGTCAGCCAGGCGTCGTACGCGAGCCCGGCGGCGACGGCCGCGACCGGTGGCAGCAGACCGAGCACCGGCGATCCGCGCCCGGCGAGCACGAGCGCGACGACGACGCACCCGCCGACGCCGAGGCCCACGATCGCCCAGCCGAGCTGGCGGCTGCGGAATCTCGCGGGGTCGATGGTCCATGCCGCGCGGTGCAGGCGTCGTGCGAGGATCGCGTCACCGCCCGCCAGGCGGGCGAGCCTTCCCCGCGCCAGCAGGGACCAGGTGGAGGTGCTCCAGGCGAAGGGCGATCCCCCGCCGCCGGCTCCCGCGACGTCGAGGCCGCGTGGGTCCGTGATGTCCCGGATGTACGGCGCGATGCGGCGCGCCAGGCTCGGTGCACCCCAGCGCGGCGCGAGCGAGATCAGCAGGCACACGCCGACGCCGAGTGCCGTGCCGAGCACGACGGCGAAGGCGACGTCGCTCACGCCGGTGACGATCATCCGAACCACCGCCGCGGCTCGGGCAGGCGGCCGAGCCGGATCATGAGCCGATAGGCGACCAGCGAGACCGCCGCGCCGACGAGGATCAGGGCGATCCCGCCCGGGCTGGCGTAGGCGCTCGCTCCCTCCGGGCGCATCGCAAGCAGTGCGAGGATCACCCACGGGGCGACCACGCCCAGCACCGCTGCGCCGCGGACCCACGACTGCCGCGACTCGACCTCGGCGCGCAGCGCCGCATCCGCGCGCACCGACGAGGCCAATGCTCGAAGGACGGAGGTGAGCTCGGTGCCCCCGACCTGTCGCGCCATCCGCAGTGTCTCGACGATCCGATCGGACACGGGGTCTGCGAGGGCGGTCTTCAGGCGCTGGATGCTGGAGTCGAAGTGGCCGGACGCCGCGACGTCGCGCGCGAACCCGGCGAACGCCGGTCGCAGCTCGGCGGGTGCCGAGTCGGCGAGGCTCCCCACCGCGTCGGGAAGCGACATCCCGGCACGCACCGAGGCGATGAGCAGGTCGCACACATCGGGCCAGAGTCCTCGGCGGGTGCGCAGGAGCTTGGAGCGCCGCGCTCGCAGCCAGGCGAACGGGGCGATCGCCCCCGCCGCCGCGGCGACGAGCGCGAGCGCGGCGACCGGCGCGACGAGCCACGCGATCGCTGCCGCCACCACGGCACAGAGGCCCGCGACGACCACCATCGACGCCACGGAGACGCGGGCCATCCCCGCATCTTCGAGCAGCCGGGCGATCCGACCTCGGTGCACCGACTCGGCTCTCGTACGGGAGCCGGCTGGCCACAGCCACGGCGACGCCACCAGCAGCAGCCCCGCCGCGAGCACGGCACCCCACAAGAAGGTCACGGGGCGTCCGCCCGGTAGAGGGTGCGCGCCGTGATCACGCCGTCGGCCACGCCGGTCGGCGCGACGATCTCGACCACGCGCCGTGCGCCCGAGGCGTCTCGTTCGCAGTGCGCCACGAGCTGGACGGATGCCGCCACCGCCGGCTGCACGAAGCTCGCGTCGATGTTGCGCCCGGCAAGGAGCGGCAGCGCCGCGAGCTTGGCGAGAGCCTCGCGTGCAGAGTTGGCGTGGATGGTGGCCGCGCCCGGCACGCCGGTGTTGAGCGCCAGCAGCAGATCGAGGGCCTCGGCGTCGCGCACCTCACCGACGACCAGGCGGTCGGGGCGCATGCGCAGCGCTTCTTTGACGAGCCGTCGCAGCGTCACCTCGCCGGTGCCTTCGAGGCTGGGCTGTCGTCCTTGCAGCGACACGAGGTCGGCCGCGGCGACGGCGAGCTCGAACGTCTCCTCCACCGTCACGATCCGATGCTCGGGCGGGCACGCCGCGATGAGCGCGCCCAGCAGCGTCGTCTTGCCCGCGTGCGTCGCCCCCGACACCAGTACCGACCGCCCGGCGATCATCGCGTCGCGCAGCAGAGTGGCGGCTTCCGGGGCGATCGAGCCGGCCGCGACCAGACGGCCGAGATCACGGTACGCCGGAAGGAACTTGCGGATGTTGACAGCCCAGTGCCGGCGGGTGATGTCGGGGATCACCACGTGGAGCCGGCTGCCATCGGGGAGGGAGGCGTCCACGAACGGCTGGCTCAGGTCGACGCGACGGCCGCTGGACTGCAGCATCCGTTCCACCAGGTCTCGCACGGCGGTGTCGGTGAGCATGAGAGGCACCCGCTCGGCGACACCCGCCCGCGCCACGAAGATCCGGTCGGGAGCATTGATCCACACCTCCTCCACCGTCGGATCGTCGAGGTAGGCCTGCAGCGGTCCGAAGCCGGCGACGGCGGCCAGGACCTCCCGTACGCACGCCGTCTCGTCGTCGACCGGCGCCATCCCACGAGCCAGGGCGAAGTCATTGTGACGGCGCACCTCGGCCCGGGCCACCTGCGCCGCGAACTCGGGATCACGGGTCGGATCCGACCGCTCGGCACGCAGCCTCTCGCGCACCCGTTCCGCCACGAGGGTCGCGACGGGAGCGGTGGAGGAGGTCACGTCAGCATCCTCGCAATTCGTCGCGGAGCCAGCCGAAAGTTATCCACAGATGCGGCCGCCGCCCTCGAGGGGCAGGATGGAGCCACCGACGAAAGGACGACGATGATGACGAAGACGGAACTGGCGCCGGCGGCGAAGGCAGGCCTCGGCGTCCTCGGCCTCGTGCAGGTCGTGTTCGCGTTCCTGGCGTTCTGGGATCTGTCCCACCGCGAGGCCGACGAGGTGCGCGGGCCCAAGGCGGCGTGGGTCCCAGCGATCCTCGTGAACTGGATCGGCCCGGCGAGCTACTTCCTGTTCGGCATCCGCCGCTGATCCGCGCGCCCGAAGCCGGGGGCCAGCCCCACCGCCGACCCCCAGTCCCCTCAGTAGACTGAGAGCCACTTGCGGGAGTGGTGAAATCGGCAGACACGCAGGATTTAGGTTCCTGTGCCTTCGGGCGTGTGGGTTCAAGTCCCACCTTCCGCACGCGAGTTCTCGCATCCTCCGCCGACTGACGACGGGAAACCCATCGTGCACGCTGTTCCCACCGCCTTGATCCCCTGGCTGGATCCGGCCGCCATCATCGAATGGGCGGGCCCCTGGGCGCTCGTCGCCGTGTGCTTCATCGTCTTCGCCGAGACGGGCCTGCTCATCGGATTCCTCCTCCCCGGCGACACGCTCCTCGTCATCTCCGGCCTGCTGTCGCACCCGCAGTCGTATGCCCCCAACGGCGTGTTCGGCATCAGCGTGTGGTGGGTGGCGCTGTTGATCGGTCTCGCCGCCTTCCTCGGCGGGGAGGTGGGCTACTACATCGGCCACAAGGGCGGCCCGGCGGTCTTCGAGAAGAAGGAATCCGGCCTGTTCAGCGTGAAGAACGTCGAGCGCACGAACGCGTTCTTCGAGCGGTTTGGCGGACTGACGATCATCCTCGCCCGCTTCGTGCCGATCGTGCGCACCTTCGCCCCCGTGGCGGCGGGCGTCGGGCACATGAACAAGTGGAAGTACACGCTCTACAACTTCATCGGCGCGGTCCTGTGGGGCTTCGGCCTCACCATGTTCGGCTACGCCATCGGGTTCATCCCGCCGGTCGCCACCTTCGTCGAGAACTACATCGACCTGATCCTGCTCGCCGCGGTCGGCGGCACGGCGCTCGTGACGCTGTGGCACTACTTCCGCGAACGCAGCAAGGCCAAGAAGGCCGCCGCAGCCGGTGAGGATGTCGTCACCGACCACGGTGAGGCCGAGGCGCTCGTGCTCGATCCCGAGGTGTTCGACCGCGGCCCCGAGCACCACGAGGGCGGCGCTCCGCGAGCCTGAGCCCCGATGGCCTGACCCGACGGCGAGCCGTGGCTCAGGCCGTCAGGAGGCCTTCTTCTTGGCGGCGGGCTTCTTGGCCGGCGACTTCGCCGCGGGCTTCTTGGCGGATGCCTTCGCCGCCGGCTTCTCGTCCGCCCCGGCATCCTTCTTGCCCGACGCCTTCGATCCGCCGCCTTCCCGAGCAGCGCGCGACTTCTCGACGCTCGCGCGGAGCGCGGCCATGAGGTCGATGACCTCCCCGCCCGCCGCCTCTTCCTCCTGCTCGCCGAACGTCTCGGAGGTGTCGAGCGCGTCGCCCTGCTCGAGCTTCGCCTCGATCAGGGTGCGCAGCTCCTGCTGGTACTCGTCGGTGAACTCCTCGGGATCGAAGTCGCTCGAGAAGCTCTCGACGAGGGATGCCGACAGCTCGAGCTCCTTCGCCGAGATCCGCACGCTCTCATCCAGCGCCGGGAACGCTGCTTCGCGCACCTCGTCGGCCCACAGCAGGGTCTGCAGCACGAGCACGTCGCCGCGCACGCGGAGGGCGGCCAGCCGCGTCTTCTGCCGCAGCGAGAACCGGACGATCGCCGTGCGGTCGGTCTGCTCGAGCGTCTTGCGCAGCAGCACGTACGCCTTGGGCGAGCTCGAGTCCGGCTCGAGGTAGTAGGCGCGATCGAGCGTCAGCAGATCGATCTGCTCGCTCGGCACGAACTCGACGACGTCGATCTCACGACTCTTCTCGGCCGGAAGCGCGCCGAGATCGTCTTTGGTGAGGACGACGGTCTTGTCGCCGTCGTCGTACGCCTTGTCGATGTCGGAGTACGGCACGACCTCGCCGTCGATCTCGCACACCCGCTGGTAGCGGATGCGCCCGCCGTCCTTGTTGTGCACCTGATGCAGCGACACGTCATGGTCCTCGGTCGCCGAGTACACCTTCACCGGCACGTTGACGAGCCCGAACGTCAGTGCACCCTTCCAGATCGCCCTCATCACACCAGTGAACACCAGGGCGGCGACACCGGACCACCCCCTTGCGGGCGACGTCGCCGATAATCTGTGCACATGGCGGGCGACGAGCAGCTGGTGCGCATCGGCGGCCGGCGCCTGCGCATCACCAACCTCGACAAGGTGCTCTACCCCGAGTCGGGCACCACCAAGGGCGAGGTCATCGACTACTACTCGCGCATCGGCGAGGTGCTGATCCCCCACGTCATCGGGCGTCCCGTGACCCGCAAGAGGTGGCCCGACGGCGTCGGCACCGAGGACGACCCGGGCATGGTCTTCTTCGCGAAGGACCTCGAGCGGGGTGCACCGTCATGGGTGAGACGGATGCCGATCCCCCACTCCACGGGAACCAAGGAGTATCCGCTGGTCGGCGACATCCCGACGCTCGTCTACCTGGCGCAGGTGGCCAGCCTCGAGCTGCATGTGCCGCAGTGGCGCTTCGCGCCGGACGGCGGTCGCGGCCCCGCCGACCGGCTCGTCCTCGACCTGGATCCGGGCCCCGGCGCCGGTCTGCAGGAGTGCGCCGTCGTCGCGGGCTGGGCGCGCGACATCCTTCGCGGCATGGGGCTGGAGCCGTATCCGGTCACGAGCGGCAGCAAGGGCATCCATCTCTACACCGCCCTACCGCCCGGCCAGTCGACCGAGGAGGCGTCCACGTTGGCGAACGAGCTCGCCCGAGCGATCGAGGCTGACCACCGCGACCTCGTCGTCAGCAGCATGAAGAAGAGCGAGCGCCACGGGAAGGTGCTCATCGACTGGAGTCAGAACAACGGGTCGAAGACGACGATCGCCCCGTACTCGCTCCGCGGCCGCGCACATCCGACGGTTGCGGCGCCCCGCACGTGGGACGAGCTCGACGACCCCGAGCTGCGCCACCTCGAGTTCACCGAGGTCCTCGAGCGCATCGAGACCATCGGCGATCCCATGGCGGCCCTCGGCTTCCACGCCGGCGGGCGCGAGGCGGAGTCCGGACCGCTGTCGGCCTACATCTCCAAGCGCAGCGCGCAGCGCACACCCGAGCCCGTGCCGGCGAACCCGCTGGGCGCGACCCCTTCGGGCGAGCGGCCGCGCTTCGTGATCCAGGAGCACCACGCCAGCCGCCTGCACTGGGATTTCCGACTCGAGCGCGACGGCGTGCTGGTGAGCTGGGCGGTGCCGCGCGGCGTCCCGCACTCGTACAAGCGGAACAACCTCGCCGTCATGACCGAGGACCACCCCATGGAGTACGCGACCTTCGAGGGCACGATCCCCGCCGGCGAGTACGGCGGCGGCACGGTGACCATCTGGGATGACGGCCGCTACGACCTCGAGAAGTGGCGCGACGACGAGATCATCGCGACGCTCGAAGGGCGCCCCGGTGGGCCGCTCGGCCGCGTCCGCCTCGCGCTCATCCGCACGGAGGGCGAGGGCGAGAAGTCGAGCTGGCTGCTGCACCGGATGAAGACGGATGCCGACGGCGGGCCGCAGCCGGACGGCACCGTCGTGGAGCCCACTCCCCAAGCCGACGAGCCGCGCCAGGCCGCCCGCACCGGCCACGAGCGGCATGCGTCGTCCCCCGGGGCGGAATTCCGGCCGACGGCATCCGGAACAGGAGGTCCGGCGCAGACAGGACGAACCGGCGTGAAGCGTCCTGTCGTCGGCAGAAGACCTGATCCGGGCGACGACGCAGGGGCCGAACCGTCGGCGGCGCCGCTCCCCCACGGTGAGGAACTGCGCCCGATGCTGTCGACGACGGCGACCCCCGCCGTCGCCCGCGCCGCCTCGGAGCGCTGGGGCGCACCCGCGTGGGTCGAGATGAAATGGGACGGCATCCGTGCCGTCGGCGCGTGGGACGGTCGCCGACTGCGGCTCTTCGCGCGCAGCGGCAACGAGGTGACTCACCGGTACCCCGAGCTGACGGCGGTCGACGCCGGACTCGGCCGCGAGCCGGCCGTGCTGGACGGTGAGCTGGTGGCGCTCGAGCCCGATGGTCGTCCCAGCTTCCCGCTGCTGCAGACGCGCATGAACCTCGAGCGGGCCGGCGACATCGCGCGGGAGGCCCGGCGCACGCCGGTGCGCTACTACCTGTTCGACATCCTCGCCCACGACGGCGACGATCTCGTCGACCTCCCGCTGCGCGAACGGCGCGATGTGCTCGAAGCAGTGGCGGCGGCTGGGCCCACGCGTTCAGAGGCTCCGCGCGGCGTGCCAGCGCCGCGTGGAGGGAACGTGGGGACCGTCGATGCGATCGCCGTGCCGCCGGTGTTCGACGATGTCGACGCGGCCCTCGATACGAGCGTGCAGCTGCGGCTCGAGGGGATCGTCGTCAAAGACCCGAGCTCGCGCTACCTGCGCGGCGGCCGCTCCGAATCCTGGCTGAAGGTCAAGATCACCCGCACGCAGGAGGTGGTGATCGCGGGCATCCGTCCCGGCAAGGGCGGGCGCAGCAGCACCTTCGGATCGCTGCTGCTCGGCATCCCGGACGAGGGGGGCCTGCGGTACGCCGGCCGCGTCGGGTCCGGCTTCAGCGACTCGACGCTCGCGACGCTCATGAAGAAGCTGCTGCCCCTGCGCACCGACGACAATCCCCTGACCGGCGTGCCTCCGCTCGACGCCCGCGACGCCCTGTGGGTGCGCCCGGAGCTCGTCGGAGAGGTGGAGTACGGCGAGTTCACGCCGGGCGGCATCCTCCGCCATCCGCGGTGGCGGGGGCTGCGTCCCGACAAGCAGCCCGAGGAGGTGCGCCGCGAGGACTGACCGGCTTCCCGCTCAGGCGTGGGGTTCGTGCTCAGGCGTGGGCTTCGTGCTCGACGTGGCCGGCGGGCTCGAGCTGGAAGGTCGAGTGCTCCACGTCGAAGTGCTGCGACAGACAGGTCTGCAGACCGCTCAGGATGCCGGCTGCCCGGCCGTCCGCGAGCGCGGCATCGTCGACGACGACGTGGGCCGTGAACACCGGTGCGCCGCGGGTCAGCTGCCACACGTGGACGTCGTGCACGTCGACGACACCGGGCGTGGCGAGGATGTGTTCGCGGATCTCCGTGACGTGCGTGCCCTCGGGCGCCGATTCGGCGAGCACCGACACAACCTCGCGGAGCAGCCCGATCGCGCGCGGCACGATCATCGCCGCGATGAAGAGCGACGCGATCGCGTCGGCCTGATTCCACCCCGTGGTGAGCACGACGATCGCCGCGACGATGACGGCAGCCGACCCGACCAGGTCGCCGAGCACCTCGAGATACGCACCACGCACGTTGATGCTGTGCCGCTGCGCCGCGCCGAGCAGCCACATCGCGACGGCGTTCGCGACGAGTCCGATCACGGCGACGACCAGCATGAGACCGCCGGCGACCTCGGCCTCGCCGGGATTCAGCAGCCGCGAGACGCCTTCATACGCCACCCACGCTGACAGCAGGATGAGGATGATGCCGTTGACCAGGGCGCCGAAGACCTCGGCCCGCTGATAGCCGAAGGTGCGGCGGTCGTTGGCCGGCCGCGCGGCGACCGTGCTCGCGACGAGGGCGATCACGAGGGCTGCGGCATCCGTGAACATGTGCGCCGCGTCGGCGAAGAGCGCAAGGGATCCCGACAGCGCCGCCCCGACGATCTGCACCACCATGACGGTGGCGGTGATCGCCAGCGAGATCGTGAGGAGGCGGCGGTTGCCGGCCCCCCGGATCCCGGTCGGCGCGTGATCGTGCATGCGCCCAGGCTAAGCCCGCGACCGGCCCGGAACGGCCCGATCCGGCTAGTCGGGAATGATCGTGATTTTCAGTCGCAGCACCGCCGGCGACGGGTCAGAGCTCGGCGAGCAGCGGTGCGAGCGCCTCGAAGGCGCGAGCGCGATGGGATGCCGCATTCTTCTCGAGGGCGTTCCACTCGCCGACCGTCCGCTCGGCGTCGGGCGCCTGCCCGTCGGGGATGAAGATGGGATCGTAGCCGAAGCCCCCCTCGCCCGCGGCCGCCTCCGCCAGGCGACCGGGCCACACGCCCTCCACCACGCTCTCGCGCGAGGCGTCCCCCGGCACCACGAACGCGATCGTCGAGACGAACTGCGCCGTGCGGTGCGGATCGCGGATGTCGGACAGCTGGTCGAGCAGCAGATTCAGGTTGGCCGCGGCATCCTTCGCGTGTCCTGCCCAGTAGGCCGAGAACACCCCGGGCGCGCCGCCGAGCACATCGACGCAGATGCCCGAGTCGTCCGCGAGAGCAGGCAGGCCGGTGTACTCCGCCGCGGCACGCGCCTTGATCAGCGCGTTCTCGGCGAACGTGACACCGTCCTCGACCGGCTCAGGGCCGTTGTAGGCCACGACCACGAGATCCGGCCGCGTGATCGCGACGATCGCCTGGAACTCCTCGACCTTGTGGCGATTGTGGGTCGCGAGCACGATCTGGCGCACGACGCCGTCCGCATCGGCGGCAGTCTGGGCCTCCGCCTCGGCGATGGCATCCGCCATGTCGTCCGGGTGGGCGGTCATGCCGCGCCCCCGGCGACACCCTCGCCGAGCGCGGCGAGCTGGCGCGTGCGCAGGTCGACGCAGCCGTTGACGCCGAGCTCGAGGAGGGCGTCGAGTTCGCGCTTGTCGAAGGGCGCGCCCTCGGCGGTGCCCTGCACCTCGACGAACAGACCGCGACCGGTGACCACGATGTTCATGTCGGTCTCGGCGCGGACGTCCTCGACATAGGCCAGGTCGAGCATCGGCTCGCCGTCGATGATGCCGACAGACACGGCCGACACCGAGTCGAACAGCACCTGCGCCTTCTGCCCGATGAACTTCTTGCGCCGGCCCCACTCGATCGCGTCCGCCAGCGCGACGTATGCGCCCGTGATGGCCGCCGTGCGCGTGCCTCCGTCGGCCTGCAGCACGTCGCAGTCGATCACGATCGTGTTCTCACCCAGCGCCTTGGTGTCGACGACGGCGCGCAGTGCCCGGCCGATCAGGCGCGAGATCTCATGCGTGCGGCCGCCGATCTTGCCCTTGACGCTCTCGCGGTCGTTGCGCTCGTTCGTCGCGCGCGGCAGCATCGCGTACTCCGCGGTGATCCAGCCCTTGCCCTTGCCCGAGAGCCAGCGCGGCACGCCGTTGGTGAACGACGCGGTGCACAGCACCTTCGTGTTGCCGAACGAAATCAGGGCCGAGCCTTCTGCCTGGCTCGACCAGCCCCGCTCGATGGTGACGGGACGCAGCTGGTCGACGGTGCGGCCATCGGCGCGGGTGATGTCGGTCATTTCTCTCCTCTGACGGTGCGCATGTCCCGAATTCGATCGCTTCCGGATGCCGGGAGCGGTGGTTTTCGGGACATGGTGCGGGAATTGTGGGACACGGATGCCTCAGCCGAGTCGCGTCGGCAGATCGATGGCGCCGGTCTGGACCAGCCGCACCGAGCTGACCTCGCGGCCCATGAGCCGGTGGGCGAGGCGCAGGAACTCGTCGGCGGACGCGCCAGTGGCTTCGTAGACGTGCTGGGGTTCGGCATCCGGACCCGCGAGCAGGTCGCGGGAGACCAGCTGACGGTAGACATCCTTCGCGGTCTCGGTATCGCTCGACACCAGGCTGACCTCGGGCCCCATGACATAGCTGATCGCGCCCTCGAGGAACGGATAGTGCGTGCAGCCGAGCACCAAGGTGTCGACGCCGGCGTGGCGAAGTGGCGCCAGATACTCCTCGGCGACCGCGAGCACCTCGGGCGAGCCGGTGATGCCGGCCTCGACGAACTCCACGAACCGCGGGCAGGCCTGGGCGAAGACCGTGAGCCGTTCGTTCACCCCGAGCATGTCCTGGTAGGCGCCCGAGCTGATGGTGCCGGCGGTGCCGATGACGCCGACGCGCCCGTTGCGGGTCGTCGACATCGCGGTCCGCACGGCGGGGTTGATCACCTCGACGACCGGAACGTCATAGCGCTCTCGCGCGTCGCGCAGCATGGCGGCCGACGCGGTGTTGCACGCGATCACGAGCATCTTGACGCCCTGCGCCACCAGGTCGTCGAGCACCTCGAGCGCGTAGCGGCGCACATCCGCGATGGGCTTCGGCCCGTAAGGCGAACGTGCGGTGTCGCCGATGTAGAGGATCGACTCCTGCGGCAGCTGGGCCGAGACGGCCCGCGCGACGGTGAGTCCGCCGACTCCGGAGTCGAAGATTCCGATCGGCGCGTCGTTCACGATGCCCCAGCCTACGCCAGCCGCTCACTAGGCTGGCCCGCATGACCCACGGGCACGCTTCGCGAGAGGGCGCCTCGACCGCCCTGCTGACGGACCGCTACGAGCTCACCATGGTCGACGCGGCCCTCCGCGACGGCACGGCCGACCGCCGCTGCGTGTTCGAGCTGTTCGGCCGGCGGCTGTCGGCGGGCAGGCGCTTCGGCGTGGTCGCGGGCACCGGCCGGCTGCTGTCGCTGATCCGCGACTTCCGCTTCGCCGACGAAGAGCTGCGGTTCCTCCGTGACGAGAAGGTGGTGGATGCCGCGACCCTCGACTTCCTCGAGGGTTACCGCTTCACCGGCTCGATCACCGGCTACCGCGAGGGCGAGCTGTACTTCCCCGGCTCCCCCATCCTGACCATCGAGGGCACGTTCGCCGAGGCCGTCGTGCTCGAGACGCTCGCGCTGAGCGTGCTCAACCACGACTCCGCCATCGCGACCGCGGCCGCGCGCATGAGTGTGGCGGCGGGCGACCGGCCCCTCGCCGAGATGGGCTCACGCCGGGCGGCGGAGGGGTCGGCGGTCGCCGCCGCACGCGCGGCATACATCGTCGGCTTCGCCGCGACCTCCAACCTCGAAGCCGGCCGGCGGTGGGGCATCCCCACGATGGGCACCGCCGCGCACTCGTGGACGCTGCTGCACGACACCGAAGAGGACGCCTTCCGCGCCCAGATCGAGGCGCTGGGCGTGGGCACCACGCTGCTCGTCGACACGTACGACATCCGCCGCGGCGTCGAGACGGCCGTGCGCATCGCCGGCCCCGGGCTCGGGGGCGTGCGCATCGATTCCGGAGACCTTCCCACCGTCGCGGCCGAGGTGCGCGCTCAGCTCGACGAGCTTGGAGCGACCGGCACCCGCATCACGGTGACGAGCGACCTCGACGAGTACGCGATCGCTGCCCTCGCGGCATCCCCCGTCGACTCGTACGGGGTAGGCACCTCGGTGGTGACCGGGTCCGGAACCCCGACCGCCGGGATGGTGTACAAGCTGGTCGCCCGGCAGGGCGACGCCGGGTGGGTCGGCGTGGCGAAGGCGTCGACCGACAAGGGTTCGAAGGGCGGGCGCAAGGCGGCGTTCCGCACGCTGGACGACGGCACGGCCACGAGCGAGCTCATCGTCGTGTCCGATGGCTTCGAAGCCCTCGACACGGGGGCGTCGCACCCGCGGGCGCGGCCGTTGCAGGTGCCGCTCGTGACCGACGGCGCACCGGATGCCGCGTTCGAGGGCACCGACGGCGTGGAAGCCGCCCGGGCGCATCACGCGCGCGTGCGCGAGGAGCTTCCGGTGCGCGCGCTCGCCCTCAGCCGCTCCGACCCGGCCATCCCGACGGTCTACGCCGACGCAGAGTGACGCTCACGCGCGGCGCGGGCTCGCACCTGCGCGATCCGACGGCCGGTGTCAGGCGCCGAGGGACTCGTAGATCTCTTTGCAGGTCGGGCAGACCGGGAACTTCTCGGGGTCGCGGCCGGGCGTCCACTTCTTGCCACACAGCGCACGCACCGGCTTGCCGGTGATCGCGGACTCGAGGATCTTGTCCTTCTTCACATAATGCGAGAAGCGCTCGTGGTCACCCGGCTCGATGTTCTCTTCTTTGAGGAGCTCTTCGAGCTCGCGATCGAGGGTCGCGATGCCGCCCTGATCAGGGCTGTCCAGCGGGGTGCTCATGGTCTGTCAGTGTAGTCGGGGCCGACCGGTGTCGGGTCCGTCGGGACGAGTCAGGTCGACTCGGCGAACTCCATCAGGCGCCCGCCGCGACGCTCGAACGCGATCGCCCCGATGGTGATGCCGACGACCAGCACGCCGAGTCCGATGGCGAGGCCGCCCCACAGCGCCATGTCCGCGGCATCCGTGTCTCCCTGCAGCGCGAGCCAGCCGCACCAGAGCACCGGCGTCGACAGGAGGAGCGCGCCGAGCATGACGGAACCCTGCGAGAGCGCGCCGACCGCGCTCGTGCGCTGCGGCTGCTGGAAGGGGCTTTCGCCGGGCCGCGAGACCGCATAGGGCGCGACCACCGACGAGATGCTCGACAGCCCCAGACCGGACAGGAACAGCGCGGCACACACACCGGTGAGCGCCGGCAGCACCGCCCACCGCCCGTGAAGCGTCGTCGCGACGGGAATTGCCACCGCCAGCAGCGGCACGCCGACGAGGAGCACCGGCACCAGTCGCCCGACGCGGTCGGAGACACCCCGGACGCCGCTTGCGATGTGCATCCACACCGCCGTGGAGTCGTAGGCGAGGTCGTCGTGCGGCAGCCACCCGAGGAAGAGCGCCGCGAACGGCACAGGCACCAGCGCGACGAGCTCGGGAGGAACGCCGGCGATGAGCAGCGGCACCACCGTGATCGCCGCCGCGAACGGGATCACCAGACCGTTGACGACGTAGCGGCGATCGCCGAACCAGTAGACGAGGCTGCGCGCCGCGACGGCGCCTCCCGGCGTTCCCGGCGCCACGCCGAACCACCCCAGACCGCCGCGCGCACGGCCCGTCGTGGGCCGCTCGGTCGTCGTGAGCAGCCGACGAACAGCCCAGGCCCAGAGCAGGGCGAGCACCACGATGGTCGCCACGGCGACGAGTGCGGGCAGCCAGGCGTCGCCGCGGACGGCCACCACGCCCGGAAGCGCCCAGGCCGCCCCGAGCGGCGTCAAGGTCAGCGCGTCCACGGCCGCGAGCAGCTGCGGCGGCACGGCGCCCTGCCACTCGAGGGATGCCAGGAACACGCCCACCGGCACCACCACCACCAGCACCACGAGCACGAACACCCCCGACAGCTCGCGCGATCGCCGCTCGCGCAGGAACAGCGACGCCAGCGCCATGCACAGGCGCGCGAGCAGCGCACAGGTCAGGACTCCCAGGACCACGCTTACGATGCCGACAGCGACCGGCACGCCGTGGTCGGCCCAGACGATCGCGGCGCACACGGCGACGGCAACCAGCACCATGATCGGCACGCTGATGAGTCCGGCGACGGCGAGCACTGCTGCGAGCCCACCCCGCGGCAGGCCGAAGAGCGCGAACCGCCGCGGATCCAGCGGATCGTCCACCGCGCCGAACAGGGGCGCGAGCGCGAAGCCGAGCGTGACCGCGGAGCCGCCGAGCACGGTGACCGCCAGCACCTCCTCGGTGGCGGCATCCCGCAGCGTCAGCAGGCCCCAGCAGGCCGCCACCGTCGCGGCGAGGAGGAGGACCAGCGCGCCGACGACGCGGACGACGTGCCCCGCGTCCCCGCGGAGCGCGCCGAAGAGCAGCGCGATCCTCAGTCGGAGAACGTGTGCAGCCACTCGAGGCCCTCCACGTCGCTGAGGCCTCCGGCCAGTTCGACGAAGCGCTGCTCGAGCGTGAGCTCGCCCCGCACCTCGGCGACGGTGCCCTCGGCGAGCACCTGACCCGCGACGATGACCGCCACGCGGGTGCAGACCCGCTCGACGAGGTCCATGCCGTGACTCGACAGGATCACCGTGCCGCCGTGCGCCACGTACGCCGAGAGGATGTCGAGGATGATCGAGCTCGAGACGGGATCGACCGCCTCGAACGGCTCGTCCAGCACGAGCAGGCGCGGCGAATGGATGAGCGCCCCGGCGAGCATGACCTTCTTGAGCATGCCGGCCGAGTAGTCCGACACGCTCCGGCCGAGCGCGTCCTCGAGATCGAATGCGCGCGCCAGGTCCGCGGTTCGACTCTCGACGACGGCCGGAGGGAGCTTGCGCAGCACTCCGTAGTAGTAGAGCAGCTGGCGCCCCGTCAGACGGTCGAAGGTGCGCAGCCGATCGGGCAGGACGCCCATCAGCCGCTTGGCTGCGAGCGGCTTGGCCGCGGCATCCACCCCGCCGATGTGGATCGTGCCGCGATCGGGTTCGAGGAGGCCGGCGATCATCGAGAGCGTCGTGGTCTTGCCGGCGCCGTTCGGGCCGACCAGGCCGTAGAACGTCCCGGCGGGCACGGTGAGATCGATGCCGTCGACCGCGTGAGTGCTGCCGAACCGCTTGGTGACGCCGCGCAGCACGAGCGCATCGCCGCCTGTGACGGGCAGCGCCGCGGTGCCGGGAATGACGGATGCCGCAGCCGCCGTGCCCGCCACGGCCGGGGTGCTCTCGACCACGGGCGGGACCGACGACGGCTGAGGCGCGGCTACGGGCGGGACGCCGCGCCGGGTCCCGGGGTCGAGGTCCGGGGCAGGCGTAGGTGCGGGCGCGATGGAGGCCGCTGCCTCGGACGCAGGCGCGGAAACGCGCTCGGGCGCGGACTCGACCGGCGCCGCGGGCTCGGCCACCGGCGCAGACTCGACCACGGGCTCAGCATCGACCACCGCGGCGGAATCGGCAAGAGGCGTGATCTTCGAGATTTCCTGCGGTTCGGAACCGGGTGCGGGATGGACCGCGGACTCCGGCGGGCTGGCAGCGTCGCGTGCGGGTTCTGCGGAGGATGCGCCCCGGGCTTCCGGCGGCCCGGATTCGAGTTCGGGGTCGGTCTCGCGGGGGCGTACGGGAGCTGCGTCGGCGGGCGGTGTGTCCGTGGTCGGCGGGAGGGGCGGGCGCGGCGGGACGACGATGCGCGCGGCGGCGCTCGCGGCGAGTTCGAGATCGCTCGGCAAGGGCGGCGGCGGACCCGGATCGGTCTGCGGCTCGGCCTTTCGCGCGGGGGTGCGCGGCGTGCGCGGCGTGCCCTTGTCCGAGCGCGGCTTGCGGGGCGGGCGGCGGGGCTTGTCCGTGGCCGGCAGTACCGTGTCCGCGAGGCGCACGGCGTGCGCATCGGAGTGACGGTCCGGCTCATCCGGATCGATGTCATTCGGCACCGGGAGGGAGGCTGTCACCTGACCAACGTATCAAGCGGGTCTGATCCCGGGGCAGTTCGTGTCGCCGCGTCGCGGGCAATCGCGTTATGTCACGAATCGGCAACGGGAGCCCGACATTATGCGCCTTCCCAGGGGTCATGGATAGCATGGTCCCGGCACGAAGGGGTGTCGCGCCGGTGAACCGGCAGTGAATCACGCACTTCAGGAGAAGACTTTTGACCCTTCAGACCGTCATCCTCGCAGCCGGAATGGGCTCGCGCCTCGGCCGCAGCCTTCCCAAACCGCTCACTGAGCTGAGCGACGGCCGCAGCATCATGCAGCAGCAGCACGACAACATTCGTGCCGCCTTCGGCAGCGACGCCAGGATCACCACTGTGGTGGGCTATCGCGCAGAGACCGTGGTCGAGGCCTTCCCGGACGTGGACTACGTCTACAACGACCGCTACGACCAGACCAACACCTCCAAGAGCCTGCTGCGCGCCCTCGCGAAGACCGGTAAGGGCGGCGTGCTCTGGATGAACGGCGACGTGGTCTTCGACCCGCGTGTCCTCGGTCGCGCCATCGAACTCATCGAGCGCGACCAGTCGTTCGTCACCGTCAACACCTCCAAGGTCAGCGACGAAGAGGTCAAGTACACCGTCACGGCTGAGGGCTTCATCAACGAGTTGTCGAAGACCGTCAAGGGCGGGATCGGCGAGGCCGTCGGCATCAACTACATCTCGAGCCGCGACAAGAAGGCGTTCATGCGCCACCTGACGCGCGTCGACGATCAGGACTACTTCGAGCGCGGTCTCGAGCTCGCGATCGCCGAAGACGGCGTGCTGCTCCAGCCGCTCGACATCTCGGACCTGTACGCCGTCGAGGTGGACTTCGCCGAAGACCTCGAGCGCGCGAATCTCTACGTCTGACCCCTGCGCGCAGGTGTGTCAACCCTGAGCCGACGTCAGGCCGGGGACGCATAGACTCGGCGCGATGAGCGAGAAGGTTCACCGCATCCACTCCCTGCCCGGCGACTCGCCGTGGCAGGGGGGTCTGCCGCCCACGGGCTCGGACGAGCACCCGTTCACCATCCGGGCGCTCGATCGGGTGCTCTCGATCCAGCGGCCCGTCGTGCTCGCGCATCTGCGCAGCGTCCGGCTGCGGCATCCCGATGCCTCAGCGGCCGACATCGTCCGCATCCTCGAGCGACGGTATCTCGCTGCCGTCACGTCCGGCGGCGCTGCTGTGGGCGCGACCGCCGTGGTGCCGGGGATCGGCACAGGCGTCACCCTGGCGCTCAGCGGTGTCGAGACGGTGGCGTTCCTCGAGGCGACGACGCTGTTCGCACAGTCGGTCGCGGAGGTCCACGGCATCCCGGTCGCGGATCCCGACCGCGCACGTGCGCTCGTGCTGACCCTCATGCTCGGCAAAGAAGGCGTCGACCTCGTCGCGCAGCTCGCCGGTCAGGCAGCCGGACGCGGCCCGACTCGCTCCGGCTACTGGGGCGAGCTCATCACCTCGTCCCTCCCGCGTGCCGCCGTCGGGCCGCTCGTCGATCGACTCAAGTCAACGTTCATCCGTCAGTTCGCAGCTCGCGGCGGGGCGTCCTGGATCGGCAAAGCGCTACCCTTCGGGATCGGTGCGGCCATCGGCGGCGTGGGCAACAACATCCTGGGGCGGCGCGTGCTCGTCGGATCGCGGCGCGCGTTCGGCCTGCCGCCGCTTCAGCTGCCGGCCGAGTTGGAGCCTCGACCGGGCGCTGACCGCGTCGAGCGAATCGCAGGACGCGGCATCCGTCGCGCCGGCGAGGTCGTGGTCGGCGGCGTGACACGCTCGACGGCGGCAGTCGGAAGTGTCGTCCGGCGCAGGAAGCGCGAGATCGAGCCTCCTTCCGCCGACTGAGGCTCCTCCCCCGCACCTCGCCGAGCGGCACTTCGCAGGGTTCTTCACAGCGAGACCGTCGTGGCCGGTATATCGCTCCCTGCGCGTCGGGGCCGGCTCCTACCGTGACGGTCATGCTTCGCGCGCTCGATTCAGACGAACCCCCTCCGCCGCACGCCTATCGGGTGCCCTGGCGTGTCGACGAGGTCTACGACAGGCATCCGCTCGTCACCAACGCCAGCCGACTGCCGCTCGATGTCGTGCGTGTCTTCGTCGACGCCGGTGCGGCCTCCCTGACCGAGCACTGGGGGCTGATGCCACCGGGGGACACGGCCGAACTGTGCCTCTGCGACGCCGAGCCCGGCTGCGCCGTCGTCACGATCGCCTGGCTCCGTCCCGACGACGGCGAGGAGTATCTCTGGAGGTTCGGCATGTGACCCGGTGGCCGCGCCGCGGGGGGAGAATGGCGGTATGGGTCTGTTCAGCCATCGTCCCGAAGAACCCACCGAATGGGCGGGTCTGCCGTCCGAGCCGGCGCGCACGGAGTCGGGCGCGGAGAGACTTCCGGATGCCGCACCCATCGATCTGGGCGGTCTGGGGACCATCGGGCTGCCAGAGTTCAACGGCGGCAGTGTCGAAGCGATCGTGATCCCGGTCACGCCGGTGGACGAGGTCGATCCGGAACGTGAACAGAAGTCGATCGACTGAATCAGTCCGAATCTTCGTATCTTTGTTCTTGCTTGCTACTCACTTCAGCGATAGTGTGTAGTTCAGAGATTCGATGAGGCGGGTGGGCTCCGAGTGATCGGGGCGGTGGAGTGGGTGCGGCCGGAGCCGCGGGGATGGTGGCAGGGTGCGCGGCGCTGGGGCGCCGGGATCTCCCGTTTTCTGTTCCGCTCTGGTCTGCGAGTCGTGATGTCTGCCACCCCTGCGTTCGCCTCCCCCGGTGTTCCCGGTGACGACGCGCTGCCTGCCGAGCTGGCGAG
>NZ_MWLQ01000012.1 GCF_010634855.1 Microbacterium sp. B35-30
AAGAGGAGGCGTTCGCCGGCGTCGCTCCTCGCAAAGACCCGGATGCCCCGGCCCACCTGTCCACACAGGGCCGGGGCATCCGCTGTTCCATGAGCCGCCCGCACAGTGCTGCTGCGCGGAATGCGTCAGACCTGCGCGACCGAGACCGCGTGGGCGAGCGGATGCCGCGCCTCGAGGCCCGCGAGAGCGACGGCGCCGTCGATGCCGAGGCCGAGGGGCTCGACGAGCGTGACGTCGAGTTCGCTCGCCCGGATGTGCGAGGCGAACGCCTCGTACAGCTGCGGGGAGCGGAACACGCCGCCGATCGCGCACGCCGCGAAGTGCTCGTCAGGGTCGTCGGAGCGCACCCGCCGCAACGCCGTCTCGACGCTGTGCGCGAGCTCGCCACCGGCGCGCACAGTGATGTGCTGCGACACGGCGTCGCCGTCGGACGCCAGCCGGGCGACCTGCTCGGCGAACGAGGCGACGACGCTCACCCGGTCGTCGGCGGACTGCAGATGGATGTACGCCTGCCCGAGGTCGGGCCACCGCTCCTGCGCCACGGCGCGCAGTCGCGTCGTCGGCCCGCGCCCGTCGAACTCGCGCATCACGGCGTCGAGCGCTTCGCGCCCGATCCAGTAGCCGCTGCCCGCATCGCCCATGAGGTAGCCCCATCCGTCGACGCGGGCCACGCGCTCGGCGCCGACGGCGAGGGTCACGACCCCGGTGCCTGCGGCGACGACCGCTCCGCGGGTATCTCCGAGCGCGCCGAGGAACGACGTCGTCGAGTCGTGGGCGAGGATGACCTCGCGCACCGCGGGATCGTCGATGCGGGCGAGGAACTCGGCGGCATCCGCTTCCTGGGTGGTGAGCCCCGACACCCCGGCGCTCACGACGGACACCTCGGCGCCCGTGCGCTCGATCGCGGCGCGCGCGACCGCCGTGAGCTGCGGCAGCAGCGGCTCGTGGGTGCGGATGCCCGGGAAGACCATGTCATGCCCCCGGAGGCGCACCTTGATGCCGGTCTGCCCGGCATCGATCGCCAGTACTGTGCTCATGCGGCTGTCGCCCCTTCTTCCCGCAGAGTCGGTCGTGCCCGTGGACACCGCTGTCACCGTGTGCTCGGTCATGGCAGCTGCGGCATCCTTGCCTGGCCCGCGCGGAGACGGTACGCCTCGCGGAGGAACTCACCGGCCGGCTTGCCGTAGGGGCAGTAGTCGTCGTTGCCCGCCGCGGCATCGGCGCCGTAGAGCCGGGGCGGCCAGTCCCACAGCATGAAGCCGGCCACCCAGGGGCGCCCGTCGCACGCGGCGAACATCGCCTCGTAGTAGCGCAGCTGCTCGTCGCCCGAAGGGGCACCGGGCAGCGACCAGTCGTTCGGGCGGTCGGGCGACCCCTCGCGCGACGGACATCCGGCCTCCATGAAGAAGAACGGCTTGCCCGTCGCGGCCACGGCCCGCTCGATCCGGTCGAGCTCGGCATCCCAGCGGCCGATCGGGTAGTAGCCGCTGGACGTGACGACGTCCACCGCGTCCCACCAGCCGAGGCGGTCCTCCTGATACTTGTCGCAGTTGTACGTCACGATTCCCGAGTAGACGGTGCGCACGGCGGCGACGAGCTCGCGCCACTCCGCCTCGCGGGCGTCGGCGCGCACCATCTCGCAGCCGATGCAGAGCATCTCGCAGCCCTCGGCCTCGGCGATGCGGGCCGCGTGCAGGATGAACTCGCGGTACGAGGCGAACCACTCGCCCCAGGTCGGCTCACCCGGCACGTCCTGGTCGAAGAACCCGATGTGGGCGCGCCATGTTCCGTCGGCCACGTTGACGACCGGCTTGAGGCACACCTTCAGCCCGAGCGCCTGCGCTTGCCGGATCGCCCACACGATCTCGTCGTCGGTGACCGTCGGCTCGTCGCGGAACCGCACCTCGGTCGACTGCGCGGTCTCCTGCAGGGCGGAGTACGCGATCGCCGTCCAGTTCACACCGTGGTCGGCCATCGCACGGAGGGAGTCGGATGCCTCGGCCGTCGCCCAGGTGCCGCGCACGCCCGTCCATCCCCAGGTCATTCCGGCCACGTAGGGCTCGAGGGCATGGGCGGCCTCGGCGGTCACGAGGCGACCAGTTCGTTGGCGGTGCGCAGGACCCGCGGATCCGAGAGCGCGGATGCCGCGAGCGGATCGCCGTCGTGGCGCACGAGCACCGTCGTGCTCTCGCCGGGCAGCAGGGTCATGAGCGCATCGGAGGCCACGGCGTCGGGGTCGACCTTGTCGACGAGCAGGGTGAGGTCGCGCACCAGGGAGCCGGCGGTGAGCGAGACGAGCGTGCCGTCCGCGGCCGGCTCCGTGCGGACCTCCACCTGCGCCGCGCCGAGTGCCGATTCGCGAGGCTCCGCGAAGAACCAGTGGCCACGCACCTCGTCGACGCCGGCGACGACGAGCTCGCTCGCCGCGGCGTCCGCCGCAGCGACCTCGGCGGGAAGGGGCACGGTGATCGTCTCCCGCGGTGCGAGCGAGACCGGTGAGGTGAACCGGGCGAGCTCGTCGCCCGCGAAGCCGACGCGGCGCGCCACGAACTCGCCGTCCCAGGTGTCGGCGGTGTCGTTCACGAGCACGGCGGCGAGACCGCCCTCACGGGGCTGGATGGTCACCAGTCGCGGGGCGAACGCGTTCTTCAGCCCGTAGTACAGCGGCTTCGGGCGCTCGTCTCCGTCGATGGCCGCCCAGGAGGTGACCGGCCAGCAGTCGTTGAGCTGCCAGACGATGGCGCCCTGCGTGTGCGGCGCCCACGAGCGGAAATGCTCGAGCGCGGTGCGCACGGCCACCGCCTGGTTGAGCTGCATCGCCCAGTGCCAGTCCTCCATGGCCTCCGGCATCCGGAAATGCGGGATCAGCCCGTTCGTGAGCTTGGTGTTGCCCTCCATCGCCTTCTGGTGCACGATCATGCCGGGCGATTCGGGGGTGAGCGGGGCGTCCGAGACGGAGCGGACGAGGGTGCTCCACGCGGGCGGTCCCTGCCAGCCGAACTCGGCGACGAACCGCGGCCGGTGGTCGCGGTAGGTCGGCCAGTCGAGCCGGTTCCACTGCTCCCAGAGGTGCATCGAGCCGTGCTGCTCGTCGTTGGGGTGGGGGCCGGTCTGCCCCTCGCCGTCCCAGCCGGCACCGGGGCTGAACGGGCTGCCGGGGGCGTATGGCACGTGCGGTGCGAGCTCGGCCACGAGGGCCGGGAACAGCTCGTAGTAGTAGTGCGCACCCCACGTCTTGCCGTCCAGGCGCAGCTTCCAACCCCAGTCCTCGTAGCCCCACAGGTTCTCGTTGTTCCCCGTGAGCAGCACGAGCGAGGCGTGGTGGCCGAGTCGCACGATGTTCTCGCGCGCCTCGGCCTCGATCTCGGAGCGCAGCGGCTCCTCCTCGGCGTACGCGGCGCACGCGAACAGGAAGTCCTGCCACACCAGCAGGCCCATCTCGTCGGCAAGCTCGTAGAAGTCGTCCGATTCGTACAGTCCGCCGCCCCACACGCGGATGAGGTTGAGGTTCGCGTCGAGCGCCTGTTCGAACCGGCGGCGCAGCCGGTCGCGTGTGACGCGGACCGTGAGGGCGTCGTCGGGGATCCAGTTCACGCCCTTCACGAAGACCGGCTGGTCGTTGACGACGAGCGTGAACGGCGTGCCGGCCTCGTCGGGCGTCATGTCCCAGCGCACGTCGCGGAAGCCGACCTTGCGGGTCGCACGGTCGAGGACGGAACCGTCGGATGCCGCGAGCTCGACCTCGACCTCGTACAGCGGCTGCGAGCCATAGCCGACAGGCCACCAGCGCTCGACGTTCGCGAGCGACACCACGAGCGTCGCGGTCGTGTCCCCGGCGGCGACATCGACCGCCCCCACGACCCCGCCCGCGCGCACCGTCAGCGTCACTGCGTCCTCGCGTGCGCGTTCGAGTTCCACATCGACGGTGATCGTGCCCCCGCCGCCCGCCGCCGTCGCAACCACGTGCGTCTGCTCGAGGCGAGTGGCCGACCACGACTCGAGCCCGACGGGCTTGACGATGCCGCTGGTGTAGGTCGCAATGCCCCAGTCCCACCCGAAGCTGCACGCCGACTTGCGGATGGCGTCGTAGGGGAGGGGGTAGGGGCGCTGGCGTGCGCCCAGCGCGACGCTCTGCTCGTTGGCGTACTTGACGGGAGAGCGGAACCGCACCACGAGCTCGTTCTCGCCGTTGACGAGCGCATCACGCACATCGAACCGGTACGAGCGGTGCTGGTTCGCCGTCGCGCCGATCTCGCTCCCGTTGAGGAGGATCGTGGTCACCGTGTCGAGGCCCTCGAACACCAGGTCGGTGCGATCGGTGTCATCCGGTGCCCAGGTGAACGAGGTCGTGTAGGTCCAGTCCACGAGGCCGATCCACGCCAGCGCCGACTCGTTGTCGTCGAGGAACGGGTCGGGGATGAGGCCGGCGGCGAGAAGGTCGGTGTGCACGCAGCCGGGGACGACGGCATCCATCGGCGCGTCGAAGCCGTCCGGCGCGGGCCCGGCTGCAGCCCGGAGGGTCCAGCCCGAGTCGAGGGGACGGAACGAGAGGGCGGTGGTCACTTGACGGCTCCTGCGGTGAGGCCCTTGTAGATCCATCGCTGCAGCAGCAGGAAGGCGACGAGGGTCGGGATGATGACGAGGACGGTGCCGGCCGAGATGACCTCCCACTGCGCGCCGAACGGTCCCTTGAACCGGAACAGCGACGTGGAGATGAGTCCTTCGGACGGCAGATAGAGGAACGGGGCGTAGAACTCGTTGTACACCGCGATGCCCTTGATGATGACGACGGTCGCGATCGCGGGTCGCAGCAGCGGCAGCACGATGCGCCAGTAGATCGTCCAGCGGTTCGCGCCGTCGATCATGGCCGCCTCGTCGAGGGAGACCGGGATCGACTGCATGAACTGGATGAACAGGTAGATCGCGATGATGTCCGTGCCCATGAACAGCAGGATCAGCGCGGCCTTCGTGTCGTACAGCCCCAGCCCGTTGATGAGCTGGAAGGTCGCGACCTGGCTCGTGACGCTCGGGATGAGCGTCGCCACGAGGAAGAGCGCGAACACGAGCTTCTTGCCACGGAACGCGAACCGGTCGAGCGCGTACGCGGCCATCGTGCCGATGAAGATCGTGCCGGCGAGCGACACGACGAGCACGATGGAGGTGTTGACGAAGCCCTCGAGCATCTTGCCGCTCGTGAACGCGGTCACGAAGTTGTCGAAGTTGAACCAGTTCTCGGGCGGGTCGAACGGTCCGGTCTGCGCGTACTCGGGTGCGGTCTTCAGGCTCGCGAACAGGAGCACCGACAGCGGGAGCAGGGTGAGGATCGACGCGATGATCAGGCTGAGGTACTTCGCGGTCGTCGCACTGACGCCTCGGAGGCGCTCGCGTGCCGTCCGGCCCCGGATCGTGCGCGGCGGGGTCGTGCGCAACGGCATCGTCTGCAGCGGTTCGGTGGTGGTCATGTCAGGTCGACCTTCTCGTCGGGGAACACCTTGCGCTGGATCCACGTGATCACCAGCACGATCGCCAGCAGCACCACGGCCATGGCGGACGCGAGACCCACTTGCCGGAAGGTGAACGCGGTCTGCAGCGTCTGGATGACGAACGTGGCGGATCCGTTGGCGCCGCCGGTCATGATGAACGGGATCTCGAAGACGCTGAGGCTGCCGGCGATCGCCAGGATGAACGACAGGCCCACTACGCGGCGGATGCCCGGGAAGATGATCGCCCAGAACTGCTGCCAGCGGCTCGCGCCGTCCAGGTCCGCCGCTTCGTAGAGCTCGTGCGGGATCGACTGGATCGCGCCGAGGAAGAGCACGAAGTTCATGCCGGTGTAGCGCCAGACCGACGTGCCCGCGAGCGACCAGTTGACGACGTCGGGGTTGCCGAGCCACTGCGGGGGATCCGCGACGCCGAACCAGCTCAGCACCGTGTCGAGCGTGCCGCCGGGCTGGAAGAGGTAGAGGAACACGAACCCGATCGCGACCCCGTTGATGAGATAGGGGAAGAACAGGATGCCGCGGAACAGGTTCGAGAAGCGCGTCGAGAAGCTGAGCAGCGTGGCGAAGTACAGCGCGATCGCCATCTGCGCGAACGACGCGAAGAAGTAGTAGAGGCTGACGCCGAACACCGAGAAGATCCGCGGGTCGGTGAAGACCTGCACGTAGTTGTCGAGGCCGACGAAGTTCTTCTCGAGGTCGATGCCGTCCCAGTCGGTGACGCTGAAGTAGAACAGGTTCAGCGCCGGCCAGTAGGTGAACAGCAGCAGCAGTCCCACTGCCGCGGCCAGGAAGAACCAGGGGGTGAGGTGCTGCAGGACATTGCGTCCCGCGGAGCCGCCCCGCCGGCGGTCGGTCCGGCGGGACGACCCGCCGAACCGACGCGCCCGCGCGGGGGCCGAGAGGACGGCAGGGGCATCCGCCGGTGCCGCACCCGGAGTTGCGATGGCCATGTCTCTGCCGTCCTCCCGGTCAGCCTGCGAGCTTCTCGACCGAGGCGCCCCAGCGCTCGTTCAGCTCGGCGAAGTAGCTCTCCTTGTCGCCGTCGGCGGCGCCGCGCGCGATGTCGACGAGCTTCTGGCGGTAGATCGGGCCGTACAGGTCGATTTGCGAGTCATCGGCGATGTTGTTGATGAGGCCTTCCTTGCCCGCGGGGGCAGGGTTCATCTCCATCAGCTCGACGCCCGCCTCTTCGAAGCCCTGCAGGTTCTCGGGAAGCGGCTTGTCGAGCACCGGCGAGATCATGCCCTGCGCCTCGGTGTAGCCCGAGTCCTCGGCGACCCACTGGATCCACGCCCACGCGGCGGCCTTGGCCTTGGAGTGCTTGCTCACGGCCAGGTTGTAGTCGCCGCCGATGACGGCGAGCTGCGTGCCGTCCACGTTGGCGGGGAACGCCATGTAGCCGATGTCGTCCGCCGATGCGCCGTTCTCCTCGGCGGCGGCCTGCATCTGCGAGATGGCCCACGAACCGAGCGGCATGGTGGCGATCTTGCCGGTGCCGAGGTCGACCTTCGACTGCTCCCAGTTGGTGGTGAGCGGGTCGTCCTCGGTCAAGCCGGCCGCGACCGTGTCGTACAGCAGACCGTCGATCGCGTAGACGTCCGTACCCTCAGTCCAGGGGGCCGGGTCTTCCGCCATCGTGATCGGCGCGTCGGGATCGTCGGTGATGGCGCCGAGGTTGCCGAAGCTCTGCGTGAGCGGCCAGCCGTCCTTGTAGTTGGTGTACATCGGGATGGCGTCGGTGTTGTCCTTGACCTTCTGCAGGGCGTCCAGCCACTGCTCGGGGGAGGTGGGAAGCTCCGTGACACCCGCCTCGTCGAAGATCTTCTTGTTGTAGACGACGCCGTTCGCGTTGCCGCCCCATGCGATGCCGTACTGCGTGCCGTCGTAGCTTGCGGCCGGAAGGAAGCGGTACGTGTCCTCGAAGTCGGCCGTCTCGCCGAGCGGCTCGAGGAACTGCTCGTACTGGTCGGGCTTGATGGCCGGGATGCCGATGACGTCCCCGTAGTTCGTCGTGCTCATGCGGGTGAGCATCTCGCCCGCGTAGTCGGTGATGCCCTCGAACGTGACCTTGACGTCGGGGTACTCCTTGTTGAACTCCTCGGCGTACTTCTCGAACGTGCCGTCCTCGACGAGGTCGGTGCGCCAGGTGACGACCTTGATGTCGCCCTTGACCTCGCCGTCGATCGTGTTGTCCGCGTCGTTCGCGCCGCCGCCGGCGCAGCCGCTGATCGCGACCGCGGCCGTGGCCAGCAGCGCGATGCCCGCGAATGCCTTCTTCGCCATGTGATGTCTCCTTGTCAGGTTCGCCCTTGAACTGCCGGTGCGCGTCGTCGCACCGTTGCGTGGTTCGTCGCGCCGTCAGATTAGACACACTCGAAACGGTTCCGCAAGCGTTCGATGTCAGCGCTGTCTTGTCGTGTCCGATTCGAATCCATGAACCGTAAAGGCCGCACAACCAGGTCTAAATATGACGCTGTGAACGGCTAGCGCGTGGCAATGTCCGCTGAATGTCCCACGTGGACATTGCGGGCGATCCAGTGCTACCGTGAACCCCGGCACGGCAAGGAGGCCCACCGATGACGGTTCAGCAGCGCGCGACACTCGAAGACGTCGCCCGGCTCGCCGGCGTGAGCTCGAAGACGGTATCCCGCGTCTTCACGCACCGAGACCTCGTCGCGCCCGACACCGTAGACCGGGTGCTCGCGGCGGCCAAGCGGCTCCGCTTCCGGCCCAACCCGCTCGCGCGGAACCTGCGCCGCGGGGGGCCGACGAACACGATCGGCTTCATCATGGGCGAGCTGAGCAACCCGTTCTACTACAAGCTCGCCGCCGGCATCGAGCGCGAGCTGGCGGCGAGCGGGTACTCGCTCGTCGTCGCGACCACCGACGACACGGCGGAGGGCGAGGAGCGTGTCGCCGACGCGCTCCTCAGTCAGCGCCTGGGGGCGCTCCTGCTGATCCCCGTGGCCGAGGACCAGTCCTACCTCGAGGGCGAGCGGCATCTCGGCACGCCGATCATCGCGATCGACCGTCCGGCGCGCAACCTCGTCGCCGACTCGATCGTCCTCGAGAACCACAAGGGCGTCTTCGAGGCGACGACGCGCCTGCTCGAGCGGGGCCATCGCCGTATCGGCTACGTCTGCAACCCGGCATCCGTCTACACGCAGGCCGAGCGTCTGCGTGGCTACCGCGACGCGCTCGCCGCCTACGGCATCGCCGACTCGTCGAGGTGGGAGCGGCTCGCCGACGATCTCGCGCGGCCTGCCGACGGCTTCATCGCCGACCTGCTCGACCAGCACGACGCGCCGACGGCGATCATCACCGGCAACAACCGGGTGACCGTCGCCGCGCTCCGAGTGCTGCGGGATCGGCACGACGCCGAGACGGCACTGATCGGCTTCGATGACTTCGACACCGCCGATGTGCTCGGCGTGACCGTCATCAACTACGACCCGCTGGCGCTCGGTCGCGCCGCTGCGACGCTCGCCATCGAGCGTATGCAGGACCCGGCCGGCTTCACGCGTCAGCTCGAGATGCCGACGTGGCTGGTGCCGCGCGGCACCGGCGAACGACCGCCCGCTGAGAGGACCACCGCATGACTTCCGGCTTCATCCGTCTCGAGAAGGAGGGCATCAGCGTGATCGTCGACGCCCGCGGTGCGGGTCTGCCGCGCGTGCTGCACTGGGGCGCGCCGGTCGGTGCGATCACGTATGCCGATGCCGAGGCGCTCGCCCACGCGCTGAGCCGGCAGACCTCGCCGGGCAGCCTGGATGGCGCGTGGCAGCTGTCGCTCTCGCCGCAGGAGGGCGACGGATGGACCGGCCGCCCGGGCATGCAGCTGCGCCATGACGGCGTTCTGCACCACGCGCGCTGGAGCGTCGACGGGATCGACGCCGACGACGCCGCGCTGACGATCAGGGCGCGGGATGAGGCATCCGCTCTGCGTCTGTCGATCACGATCGGCATCGAAGCGGGCGGGGTCGTGTGGGTGGGACACACGCTGGCTCACCAGGGTGGAGCCGAGGCTGCGCCCATCGACGTCGACTGGCTCGAGGCGACACTGCCGGTGCCGTCGACGACCGACACGCTGCTGACCTTCGACGGTCGCTGGACGCGCGAGAAGCGCCCGGTCGCGACCCCGATGCCCGCCGGCGCCACGGTGCGGCAGTCACGGCGGGGTCGCCCGGGGCACGACAGCCCCGTCGCCGCGATCGCCGCCATCGGGGCGCCGCGCTGGCAGGACGGCGCCCTGTGGGGCGTGCACCTCGCATGGTCGAGCGATCTCACGACCCGCGTCGACCGCGTCACCGATGCGGTGACCCTGATCGGCGCCGGCGAGCTGCTGCGTCCGGGAGAGGTCCGGCTCGCTCCGGGCGACGAGTACCGCGCGCCGCGAGCGGCGTTCGTGCACAGCAGCGCCGGGCTCGACGGTTTCGCGCACCGCGTCCACACGTGGCTGCGGGCCCGGCCGCAGCATCCGTCGTCTCCGCGGCCCCTCGTGCTCAACACCTGGGAGGCCGTGTACTTCGGCCACGATCCCGCCCGTCTCGCCGCGCTCGCCGACCGCGCGGCCGAGGTGGGGATCGAGCGGTTCGTGCTCGACGACGGCTGGTTCCAGGGGCGCCGTGACGACTCGACCAGTCTCGGCGACTGGACCGTCGACCGATCTGTCTGGCCGGATGGCCTGGGCCCGCTCGCCGAGCGGGTGCACGGGCACGGCATGCAGTTCGGGCTGTGGTTCGAGCCCGAGATGATCAGCCTCGACTCGGACGTCGCCCGCGCGCACCCCGACTGGCTGCTCCACGACCCCGGCCATCTCGCTCACGACGAGCAGGTGTCGTGGCGGGGGCAGTACGTCATGGATCTGGCGAACCCGGATGCCTACGCCCACGTCTTCGGCCAGATCGACGCGCTCGTGACCGAGCTCGGCATCGACTTCATCAAATGGGACCACAACCGAGATCTCGTCGAGAGCGTCCACGCCGGACGCCCCGGCGGGCACGCGCAGATGACGGCGGTGTACGCGCTGCTGGCAGAGCTGAAGGCGGCGCACCCGGCGCTCGAGATCGAGTCCTGCTCCAGCGGCGGCGCGCGCACCGACCTCGGGATCCTCGACGTCACCGACCGCGTGTGGGCGAGCGACTCCAACGACCCGGTGGAGCGGCAGGACATCCAGCGGTGGACGGGCCTGCTGCTGCCGCCCGAACTCGTCGGCGCCCACGTGGGCCCGACGACCTCGCACTCGTCGGGCCGCACCACGGCGCTGTCCTACCGCATGGCCACGAGCCTCATGGGATCCGCGGGCTTCGAGTGGGACATCCTGTCGTGCGACGAGACGGAGACCGAGGCGATCGCGCGCTTCGCGGCGCTCTACAAAGAGCTGCGGCTCGTCGTCCACGGCGGGCGCGTGCTGCACCCGGAACTGCGGGATCCGGCCTGGCGCGCGACGGCGTTCGTGGGCGCAACGGCAGCCGTCGTCGTCGTGGCGACGGTGGCCAGTCTCGAGGACGCCCGGGCCGAGCGGCTGCGGCTACCCGGCCTCGACCCCGACCGCCGCTACCGCGTGCGGGTGCGGCGGGAGATCGGCGCGGCCGAGTACGGGTGGATCGCACCCGAGTGGTTCACCGTCGGCGAGATCGAGCTGCCGGGGTCGCTCCTCGCCGAGGTAGGCCTGCAGCTGCCGACGCTCTGGCCCGTGCAGGCCTTCGTCCTCCACCTCGAGGCGGTGTGACGCAGCGCGCCGCTCGGAAACGTACCCTTTCGCGAATCCGCTGACCGGGAATCGCGAAAGGGTACGTTTCCGCTCGCGTCAGGCGAGCGATGCGAGGAAGGCGGCCTGCTTCGGGAACTGGAACGCCTGGCCGCCCTCGTGGCCGTTGTGGGTGTAGACCTCGATGCGCTTGTCGGCCGTCTCGTGGCGGTTGAACGCGGCGTAGACGGTCGACGGCGGGCAGATGGTGTCCATGAGCGCGACGGAGTACAGGGCTGCGGCATCCGCCCGCTTCGCCATGTTCACGCCGTCGAAGTACGACAGGGTCTCGAACACCCGCTCGTCGGCGCCGCGGTGCACCGCCAGGTAGCGCACGACCTCCTGGTAGGGGTCGTCGCCGGTAAGGCCGACCGCGCGCTCGAAGTGGCAGAGGAACGGCACATCGGGCATGACGGCCACGAGACCGTCGGAGAGACCCGCCGCCGCGATCGCGATGCCGCCGCCCTGGCTGGCGCCGCAGACGGCCACACGGTCGGCGTCGACCTGCGGGAGCGTGCGGACGGCGTCGACCGCGCGCACGGCGTCCGTGAAGACCCGGCGGTAGTAGTACGTCGCGGGGTCCTCAATACCGCGGGTCATGAAGCCGGACGACGACGGGCCGGTGCCGTGCGGGTCGAGCGTGTCGCCGCCCGAACCCCACATCGATCCCTGGCCGCGCGTGTCCATGAAGAGGTGGGCGTAGCCGGCGGCGGCCCAGCCGATCCGCTCGCCGGGAAGGCCGCGGCCGCCACCGTAGCCCTGGAACTCGACGACGGCCGGCAGCGGACCCTCGGCGCCGGCGGGCAGGGTGAGCCACGCCTTGACCGGGTCGCCGTCGAAGCCGGGGAACGTGACGTCGAAGACGTCGATCAGCGTGTACGGCGTGTCGAGGAGCGTGACCTCGGGTGCGGAATCCCACTGTCGCGACATGGCGATCGTGGCGGTCCAGAAGTCGTCGAAATCAGCGGGCTCGCGGACCTCGGGAGCGTAGGTCGCGAGGTCGGCGGGGGACAGGTCGAATCTCGGCACGGCCTCACACTAGCGGTTCACCCGCAAGCGTTTCGACGACGGAACGAGAAGGCGACGAGGCCTCGATGGGGGAGGGGTATTCGAGGCCCCGCCGCCGGTCTCTGGGGCGCCCGAGGGCGCTGCGTGGGGAAAGCTGTCGGTAATGGTGCGGGTAGGCGTCAGAGACGGATCTCTGCGATGACTTCACCGTACTCGGTCTCGCCGACCGGTGTGAAGCCTACGCGCTCGAAGAACTGCTGCGGGCCGCCTTCTCCGGCTTCGTAGATGACGCAGAGGTGGTCCATCCCACGGTTGCGCGCCTCTTCGATGAGCCCCTTCACGGCGAAGCGGCCGACGCCGCGGCCCTGGTCATCGGCGTCGACGTTGATGCGCCACAGCACCGAGCGGAAATGATCCACCGGGTTGTCGGGGTCGAAGTTGGCGCTGACGAAGGCGACCACCTCCTCGCCGTCGAGCACGACGCGCTGCCACGTCGTCTGCGGGTTGACCACGGTCGCCGCGATGCCGTAGCTGACGGGGGAGAGGTACTCCTCCTGGCCGGGCTTGAGCGACAGATTGTTGACCGCCACGATGGTCGCGGCGGACAGTTCGACGAGTCGCAGATCACCCATGGGGCCCAGGCTAGCCCGGATGACGACATCCAGCACTCTGCGGGTTCGGGATTTACACGGTGTTCACGCGTGACGTCGTCTCGATCTCGCGTGGTGACATCGGGCAGGAACCGCAGAAACACGGCCCTACCAGGAGCAGAGATCTCTTGACGTCGAGATATCTCGGGTGCTTGCGATAGGCTGATGGCCGACCCGCAAGAAGGACGTGACAGGTGACCGACTCCACCATCATCTACACCTACACCGACGAGGCTCCGGCCCTCGCGACCGCATCGTTCCTGCCGATCGTGCAGGCCGTGACCCGCCAGGCGGGGGTGGATGTCGAGACACGAGACATCTCGCTCGCCGGCCGCATCCTCGCGGCGTTCCCGCAGAACCTGACGCCTGAGCAGCAGGTCGGCGACGCGCTCGCCGAGCTCGGCGGCCTGGCGACGCTGCCCGAGGCGAACATCATCAAGCTGCCGAACATCTCGGCATCGATCCCCCAGCTGAAGGCCGCGATCGCCGAGCTGCAGTCGCAGGGCTACGACATCCCGGACTATCCGGACGAAGCGCAGTCCCTCGAAGACAAGGACGTCCGCGCGCGGTACGACCGCATCAAGGGCTCGGCTGTCAACCCCGTGCTGCGCGAGGGCAACAGCGACCGTCGTGCGCCGCTCTCGGTGAAGAACTACGCCCGCAAGCACCCGCACCGCAACAAGCCGTTCCCGCAGGGGTCGAAGACCCGTGTCGCGACCATGGGGCACGACGACTTCCGCTCGAACGAGAAGTCCTTCGTCTCCTCCGGCGACGACGTGCTCACCATCCAGCACGTGGGCGCCGACGGCACGGTCACCGAGCTCAAGACCGGCCTGAAGGTGCTGCCTGGCGAGATCATCGACGCGACCTTCCTCTCGGCCGCCGAGCTCGACGCGTTCCTGGCGCAGACGCTGAAGGATGCCGCGGCCGACGACGTGCTCTACTCGGTGCACCTCAAGGCGACCATGATGAAGGTCAGCGACCCGATCATCTTCGGCCACGTCGTCAAGGCGTACTTCGCCGACGTGTTCGAGAAGTACGGCGACAAGATCGCCGAGGCGGGCCTGACCCCCAACGACGGCCTCGGCGCGATCCTCGCCGGTCTTGCGTCGATCGAGGGCGGCGAAGAGATCGCGGCGGCCATCACGGCCGACCTCGAGCGCGGGCCCCGCCTCTCGTACACGAACTCCGACAAGGGCCTCACGAACCTGCACGTGCCGTCCGACGTGATCGTGGATGCCTCGATGCCGGCGCTCATCCGCAACGGCGGCAAGCTCTGGGGCGTCGACGGCGGCGAGGACGACACCCTTGCCGTCATCCCGGACTCCTCGTACGCGAGCGTCTTCCAGACGGTCATCGACGACGTCAACGCGCACGGTCCGCTGGACCCCGCGACGATCGGCTCGGTGCCGAACGTCGGCCTCATGGCCCAGGCGGCCGAGGAGTACGGCAGCCACGACAAGACGTTCGAGATCGCCGCCCCCGGCGTCGTGCAGGTGCGCAACGCCGCCGGCGACGTGCTGCTCGAGCACGACGTGCAGCCGGGTGACATCTGGCGCGCCACGCAGACCAAGGACGTCGCCATCCGCGACTGGGTGAAGCTCGCCGTCACGCGCGCCCGCGCGAGCGGCGCCCCTGCGGTGTTCTGGCTCGACGAGACGCGCGCGCATGACGCGGAGCTCATCGCCAAGGTGAAGACCTACCTCGCCGACCACGACACCGAGGGCCTCACGATCGAGATCCTCGCCCCGGCGGCGGCGACGCAGTACTCGCTCGATCGCCTGCGCAAGGGCGAGGACACGATCTCGGTGACCGGCAACGTGCTGCGCGACTACAACACCGACCTCTTCCCGATCCTCGAGGTGGGCACGAGCGCCAAGATGCTCTCAATCGTCCCGCTGCTGTCCGGCGGTGGACTGTTCGAGACCGGCGCCGGGGGATCGGCGCCGAAGCACGTCCAGCAGCTCGTCGCCGAGAACTACCTGCGCTGGGACTCGCTCGGCGAGTTCTTCGCGCTCGCCGCCTCGCTCGAGCATCTCGCCGACGACACCGGCAACGTCAAGGCGCAGGTGCTGGCCGACACGCTGGATGCCGCGACCGGCACGTTCCTCGAGAACGACAAGTCGCCGGGGCGCGCGCTCGGCACGATCGACAACCGCGGCAGCCACTTCTACCTGACCCTGTACTGGACCCAGGAGCTGGCCAAGCAGCAGGCCGACCCCGAGCTCGCGGCGGCCTTCGCCCCCGTGGCCGAGGCGCTGGCCGCGGCCGAGGAGCAGATCGTCCAGGAGCTCGTCGCGGTGCAGGGCGCGCCCGTCGACATCGGCGGGTACTACCGCCCCGATGCCGAGCTCGTGACCGGCGTGATGCGTCCGTCTGCCACGTTCAACGCGGTGATCGACGGTCTCTGACCCGCACGCAGATGAGAAGAGCGGATGCCCCGTCCCGGGGCATCCGCTCTTCTCATCTGTTCAGGGTGTGGGTCAGTTATGCACCGACACCTCCGTGCCGACGCGCGACCAGTCGTAGATGAACTTCGCGGCGTCGTCCCACATGTTGACGCAACCGTGGCTCTGCGGGAATCCGAGGGAGGAACGGAAGGCGCTGGCTCCGTGGAAGGCGATGTCCGGATAGAACCAGGTGACCCACGGCACGTCCTCGGTGCAGTAGCTGTTCACCGCGTTCGGGTTGTAGCACAGGGCGCCCATGTCGGTGATGGACGTGTACGCGTAGACGGTGAAGTTCCCGGTCGGGGTCCCGGTGCTGGCGGCCCCCGACGAGATCACGAACGACTGGACGACCTGATCGTTCTCGAAGAGCGTCGCCCGCTGCGTGCTGAGGTTGACATCGATCCGCCGGGCGAGGTTCGTCGTCGTGAACGGGGTCGCGGTGACCGGCAGCTGGTAGACGCCGTCACCGCCGGCGAGCTGGTCGGCGAACGCGGCCGCGATGCCGTCGGTGCTGTCGAGGCTGCGGCCCTCGACGCCGCTGGAA
Source organism: Microbacterium sp. B35-30 (assembly GCF_010634855.1). GTDB lineage: Bacteria > Actinomycetota > Actinomycetes > Actinomycetales > Microbacteriaceae > Microbacterium. The sequence continues at coordinate 15,903 of NZ_MWLQ01000012.1, forward strand.
ACCGGGTTGGGCAGCGCCTTGCCTGCGCTGTTCGTCACGACTGTCGCGTTGACGGCGTCGCGGTTCACGAGGCCAGGCAGGGTGTCGACGACGCTCTGGATCTTCTGCTCGTCGACATCGACGATGATCGCGCCGTCGTCGCCCTGGTCGAGCGTGATCCACGATGCCGCCACCGCGGGATCCACGGGCACGGTGCGCTCGTCGCCGACGTAGAAGCCGATGTTCGAGAGCACGCCGTTGAGCTTCGTCGCCGTGTCGGCGGCGGTCTCGGTCGAGATCGCCGCAGGGATCTCAGCGATGACAGGGTCGACGTTCACGCTCGCCTTGCCGGCTTCGAACGCGGCCTGAAGCGCCTGCTGCACGGTGGCGACATCGACGCCGCTGCCGGACGCGGCGGGCGTCGAGACATACGACGTCGACGCGGTGTCGAATGCGACCGTCGCGTCGATCGGGTCCGTGAAGAGGTCGGGCGCGGCATTCTGCAATGACTCGACCGCGGTGGGCGTGTCGATCTCGACCTCGGCGCCGGTCTGAGCGAACCACGCCGTCGGGTTCCACATCGGGTGCTCGGCGAAGGCCGCGTCGGCGAGGGCCTGGGCGTCGACCGACGCTCCCAGCTCGGCGCCTGTGAGCTCGACGTCGCCGCCGTCGCCGGTGAGCACCACCGTGGTCTCGGCCAGCCGCTGCTCGATCGCGCCGGCGGCGGCACCGGGTGTCATCCAGCCGACCGCGACGCCGGCGACCGTGGTGCCCGGGGCGATCAGCAGCAGCGAGGTGACGACGAGGCCGAGGACGGCGACGCCGGCTGCCGCGCTGATCCAGATTGCGGTGTGCTTCTTCTTGGGCTTCGGCTCCGCGGGAGCCCAGGAGTACACGGTTCCATCCGCCGCGGTTTCGGCGGGAGCTGTCGAGGGAGCGAAGTCGGTTGTGGGTGCGGGTGCCACGGCCGGAGCGGGCGCGACGTCGAGGGATGCGGCCGGTGCCAGCACGGCGGTCGCCACGGCGACGGTCTCGAGGTCGGCGTCGGGCGCGTTCTCGGACGCGACCTCTGCGACGTCGGAGTCGACCTCGGCCTCCGGCCCGTCGGCGTCGTCCGTCTCGACCTCCGACTCCGGCTCATCGGCGTCAGGCTCTTCGGCCGCGGGCTGCTCGGCGTCGGAATCCTCCGCCTCGGGCTCCGTGGCCGCGGTCTCTTCGGCCTCGGGCTCCGTGGCCGCGGTCTCGTCGGCCTCGGGCTCCGTAGCCTCGGGCTCTTCGACCTTCGCCTCGGGCTCTTCGGTCTCGGGGTCCGTGGCCTCGGTCTCTTCGGCCTCCGCCTCGGGCTCCGTGGCCTCGGGATCGGTAGCCTCGGGCTCCGCTGCGGATTCAGGCTCCGCAGTGTCGGCTTCGGCCTCGACGGCGGGGGAGACCTCAGTGCCCGCCGAGGGCACGTCGGAGTCCGCCGTGACGGCGTCCGCCTGAGTCACGGCATCCTGTTCGTCCGAAGCGTCCGAAGCGTCCGACGGCTCGAAATCGGCCGTGGCGGTCGCCTCGGTGTCGACGTCCTGCTCAGTGTCGACGGCGTCATCCCCGGACGCCTTTCCGGCATGTGACTGGGTCGCCAGATCTGTCACGCCTCACCCCCGAATGTGATCAACGCGTTCCCTCATGGTAAGGGACGCGAACCGGTCGCGAGGTCACGTCCTCATCACAGACGAATCGCCGGTCACGCACGGAAACCGACGCACCGCGCCGCAATTGCCGTGGACACGCAGGTCACGGTTTTGTAAAGCATCCGTTCAAATATCGCCGAAGACTTGCGAAAAGGCGGTTCGTAAGGTCTACTAACAAACATGTCACCCACGGAAGCGCAACGCGGACCTTCCCTCGTCGACGCGCCGCACACCGCGAATGCTCGAGCGTTCGCCCCCGGACGCACGCTGCGTCAGGGGACCAAAGTACTCCCCGAGCACGCCCGCGGTCACAACCGCGCTCTCGTCCTGCAGACGCTGTTCCATCAGGGAGCGATGAGCCGGGCCGACCTCTCCCGCGAGACCGGGCTGACACGCGTCACCATCTCGGATCTGGTCGCAGAGCTCATCGCCGACGGCTTCGTCGCAGAGATGGGCGTGCGCGAGGCCTCCGGCCCCGGCAAGCCGGCGATCCTCGTCGACCTCGACCACGCCGGGCACCGCATCATCGGGCTCGACCTGTCGGGCAGCGACACCTTCATCGGCGCGGTGCTGACGCTCGACGGCAGCATCGTCGCCCGGCGCGAAGTCGCGCTTCCCGCCGACGAGGACGTCGTCTCGACCGTGGTCGAGCTCGCTCGTGGACTCGTCGCGGACTCCCACGCGCCCGTGCTCGGCATCGGCGTCGGCACGCCCGGTGTCGTCGACGACCGCGGTGTGATCCTCACTGCGCCGAACTTCGGCTGGGCGGGCTTCGATCTCGAAGGGGCGCTGCGCAGTGCTCTCGGGGTGCCCGTCCTGGTCGCCAACGACGCCAATGCGGCGGTGCTGGCGGAGTACACGTTCGGCGGCGCTCCGGACGACGTGCTGCTGGTCAAGGTCGGGCGCGGCGTCGGCTCGGGGCTGCTGCTCGCCGGCCAGCCCATGCGCGGGAGCCGCTTCGCGGCGGGTGAGATCGGCCACGTCACCGTCGGCACCGACGGCGGTCCGCAATGCGCGTGCGGGAAGGTGGGATGCCTCGAAGCCTGGCTGTCGGTGCCCTCGCTGTCGTCGCGGCTGGGTGCGGCATCCGATTCCGAAGCCCGCGAGGGGATCCTCCGCGACGCGGGGGAGCGGCTCGGCATTGCGCTCGCCCCCGTGGTCGGCACCCTCGACGTTTCGGAGATCGTGCTCTCCGGCCCCCCTGAACTCCTCGGCGGCTCCCTCGCGGAGCAGACCGTCGAGACCCTCCGCGCGCGCACTCTCGCGCCGTCCGTCGACGAAGGCGTGCGCGTGCGGATGACGGAGCAAGGCCAGGACATCGTCCTGCGCGGCGCGGCCGTCATGGTCCTGTCAGGACAACTCGGGGTGTCCTGACGCAGCGCCATCGCTCCGGAGGCTCCCCAGGGAGCCGCTGGTCGCACCGTCCGGGCCGACGCCCGGAACCCCGGTTCCCCCCGGATGGGTCACCCGGCCCACCCGAACACCCACAGAAGACACGAAAGAAGACACCATGAAGAAGACGCTCGGAGCCGTAGCGCTCATCGGCGCCTCGGCACTGGTGCTCGCCGGCTGCGCCGGCGGGACCACCCCCGGTGGATCGGACGACGCCGCGGGGTTCGACCCCGAAGGCGCCGAGAACCAGAACATCACTTTCTGGGTCATGGGTGGCGACACCCCCGATGAACTGCGCGAGTACCTGAAGGACGAGTACAACGCGGCCACCGGCGGCACCCTCACGATCGAGGAGCAGTCGTGGGGCGATGCGCTGACCAAGCTGGCCAACCAGCTTCCCGATGCCAAGAACACCCCTGACGTCACCGAGATCGGCAACACCTGGTCGCCGACCTTCACCACCTCGGGTGCCTTCAGCGACCTGAGCGCCGTCTACGACGACCTGGGCGGCGACGACCTGCTCCAGTCGTTCGTCGACGTCGGCACGGTCGACGGCGCGCAGTACGCGCTGCCGTACTACTTCGGCTCGCGCTACATCACGTACCGCAAGGACATCTGGGAGGCCGCGGGCCTCGAGGTGCCCACGACGCTCGAAGAGTTCAACGAGGACGTCAAGACGCTCCGCACGGCCGACCAGTCGGGCTTCTACCTCGGCGGCGAGGACTGGCGCAACGGCGTCTCGTGGATCTTCGCCAACGGCGGCGAGCTCGCCACGAAGGACGGTGACAAGTGGGTCTCGACGCTGAGCGACGAGAAGACCATCACCGGCCTCGAGCAGTTCCAGGACCTGTTCCAGAACGCCTCGAACGCTCCGGCGACCGAGGACGACAGCACGCCGTGGGTCAACATCAACAACGACAAGACCGGCAACCCGCCGACGGCCGCCACGATCATCGCACCCGGCTGGGCGCACTGGTCGATCGGTGACTTCGTCGAGGAGAAGACGGCTGACGACGGCACCGTGTCGGAGGTCCGCGAGTGGAACGACGACACATTCGGCGTCTTCCCGCTCCCTGGCACGACCGCGGGTGAGGCGGCTCCCGTCTTCGCCGGCGGCTCGAACGTCGGAGTCTCGGCGAAGAGCGAGAAGCAGGCGGGCGCCAAGGAGCTGCTGCGCATCATCTTCTCCGACGAGTACCAGCAGATGCTCGGCGAGAACGGCCTGGGCCCGGCGAACACGAAGTTCGTCGACTCGCTCGGCGACGACATCTTCGCCACCGCGCTCATCGACTCGGCCCTGAACTCGAAGCTCACCCCGGCCGCGCCGGGCTGGGCCGCGGTCGAGGGCCAGAAGATCCTCGAGGAGTTCTTCGGCAAGGTCGCGGCGGGTGGCGACATCCCCGCGCTGGCTGAGGAGTACGACGAGAAGATCGACGCCATCATCAACGGCTGAGACCTTCAGCAATCCCGGGGTCGCGGACACGCGTCCGCGACCCCGGTCCCCTGCGACACCCCCTGAAGGAGGCGGGCATGGCGGTTCCTGCCCCCACCACACTGAAGCCGAAAGGCAAGCTCCGCGCCGGCAGCGCCGAGCGCGGCGGTCGCTCCGACGAATCCGTCGGAGCCCGACGCCGCACACCGGTTCCCCTCTTCCTGCTGATCCCCGCGATCGCCATCCTGCTGTTCGGCATGGGCTATCCCGTCGTCTGGCAGATCATCACGTCCTTCCAGAAGTACGGCGCCTTGCAGCAGCTCGGCGGCAAGGCCCCCGACTTCGTCGGCCTCGACAACTACATCGCGGTCGCCACGAGCCCCACGTTCTGGGAAGTCGCGATCCGTTCGGTGCTCTTCTGCCTCGTCACGGCACTGATCACGGTCGTCGTCGGCATGGCACTCGCCCTGCTGATGACCCGCGTCCCCTCGGGCGTGCGCATCACCCTGCAGATCGCGCTGCTGCTCGCCTGGGCCATGCCCGTCGTCGCGGCGATGACGGTCTGGATCTGGCTCTTCGACCGCCGTCGCGGCGTCGTCAACTACCTGCTCGACCTCATCCCGGGCGTCGACATGAACCAGTTCAACTGGATCGGCGGCGAGCCGTTCGTCTTCTTCCTCGTCGCCTCGATCATCGTGGTGTGGATGTCGGTGCCCTTCGTCGCGTTCTCGGCCTACGCCGGCCTCACGCAGGTCTCGACCGAGATGGTCGAGGCCAGCCAGCTGGACGGCGCGACCGGCTGGCAGCGGCTGCGCTTCATCGTCTTGCCCATCATCCGCCCGGTCATCATGATCGTGCTGCTCCTCAACCTGATCTGGGATCTGCGTGTGTTCACGCAGATCACGATGCTCCAGGACGCCGGGTCGAACTCCAGCGACTACGACCTGCTGGGCACCTACATCTACAAGATGGGCGTCGCCGGCCTGAACTTCGGTCAGGGCGCGGCGATGGCGATCTTCGTGCTCGCGCTGACGATCGTCCTCAGCTGGTTCTACATCCGCAGTCTCTTGAAGGAGGACCAGGTCTGATGTCCGCGTCCGCACAACTCGCGTCTCCGCCGGCGCCGACCCGGCCGGCAGCCATCCGGACTTCCGCACCGGCGGCGAAGCGCCGGCGCCGCGGCTCGGCCGCGACCTGGGGCTGGAGCATCCTCGCGATCATCGCCGCCCTCATCTGGGTGTTCCCCGTCTACTGGATGGTCAACTCGTCGATGCTGTCGTCGGCCACCCTGGAGTCGTTCACCCCCACGTTCCTGCCGTTCGGCGGCTCGTTCGCCAACTACCGCGGCGTCGTCGACGGCTCGTTCTTCAGCGCGCTCGGCATCAGCGTCGCCGTCACGCTGATCGCGGTGTTCTTCTGCCTGCTGTTCGCCTTCCTCGCGTCGGTCGCGATCAGCCGGTTCCGCTTCCGCGGCCGCACCACCTTCGTGCTCGCGATCCTGATCATCCAGATGCTGCCGGCCGAGGGCCTGTTCATCGCGCAGTACAAGATGATGAGCGAGCTCGGGCTGCTGTCCAACGTCTTCGGCCTGAGCCTGCTCTACATCGCTGCCGTCGTGCCGTTCACGGTGTGGATGCTCCGCGGCTTCGTCACGGGTGTTCCGGTCGAGCTGGAGGAGGCGGCGATGGTCGACGGCCTCAGCCGCACCCAGGCCTTCATGCGCATCACGCTGCCGCTGCTCGCACCGGGGCTCGTGGCATCCGGCGTCTTCGCCTTCCTGCAGTGCTGGAACGAGTTCACGGTCGCGCTGGTGATCATGAACGCCGAGAACCAGACCCTGCCGTTGTGGCTGCGCGGCTTCGTGCAGCAGAGCTCGAGCCGCGCGATCGACTGGGGCGAGGTGATGGCCGCATCGACCATCGTCGCGATCCCGGTCATCGTGTTCTTCGTGATCGTCCAGGGCCGCATGACCAGCGGACTCGTCGCGGGGGCGGTCAAGGGCTGATGCGCGCGCAGCAAGACACGGCCTTCCTCCGTGGGGAGGCCGGCCGATGAAGGTCGGGCTGGACATCGGCGGCACCAAGACCGACGCGGTCGCGGTCGACGACACGGGGGCGATCGCCGGGCGAATCCGCATGGCGACCGGCTGGGGCCCGGATGCCGTGGGCCAGACGGTCGTCGACGCGGTGCGCTCACTCGGGGCCGAGGCAGGTGTGGACCTGTCGGCCGTGCGGTCGGTGGGGGTCGGCATCCCGGGTCAGATCGAGCCCGGTTCCGGTCGCGTCGTGCACGCGGTGAACCTCGGCGTCGACGAGATGGACCTGGCGGCGATGGTCGCACCGAAGCTGCGCGTCGTCGCCCCGGGACTGCGGCTGCCCGTGCAGGTCGAGAACGACGTCAAGGCGGCGGCGCTCGGCGCGCAGGCGCTGCACACCCGCAACGGCTCGCCGGCGCCCGGTTCGATGGCGTACCTGAACCTCGGCACGGGCATCGCGGCGGGAATCGTGTCGGACGGCGTGCTGTGGCGCGGCGCGCGCGGCACCGCCGGCGAGGTCGGGCATATCTCCGTGGACCCGAACGGCCCGCTGTGCCGCTGCGGTCAGCGCGGCTGCATCGAGGCGTTCGCGGGCGGGGGAGCGATCGCCGAGCGGTGGGCGAAGCGCTCGGCGCTGCCGGTGCGCGGCGTCTTCGACGCCGCCGATGAGGGCGATCCGTCGGCTCGGCAGCTGCGAGCCGGACTCGCGCGCGGTGTGGCGGCCGCGGTCCGGGTACTGGTGCTGACGGCGGACGTCGATATCGTGGTCCTCGGAGGGGGTGTGACGGCCTTGGGCGATCGACTGATGACGGATGTCGCAGCCGAGCTGTCGGCCAGTGCCGAGGCATCCCCGTTCATGCGCTCGCTGCACCTGACCGACCGGGTCGAGCTGCTGCCGCCGGGTTCACCGGCCGCCGCTCTCGGCGCGGCGCTGGTGGGTGCCGAGGGCGACGCCGCACACGACGCCCAGGAGGCATTGGTTCATGGCTGAGATCGTCATCGTCCGAGACAAGGCAGCCGCGGGTGCCCTCGTCGCCGACCACATCGCGGGTCTGCTCCGCGCGAACCCCGAGACGGTGCTGGGCCTTGCCACCGGCTCGACGCCGGTGCCCGTCTACGAGGCGCTGCGCTCGCGCCTCGACGGCGTCGACGTGTCACGTGTGCGCGGGTTCGCGCTCGACGAGTACGTCGGCATCGACCCGGCGCACCCTGAGAGCTACCGCTCGGTCATCACGCGCGAGGTCGTCGAGCCACTCGGCCTCGATCCGTCGCGCATCCGCACGCCGGACGGCACCCCCGAGGGCATCGAGCACCACGGCGAGGAGTACGAGGCCGCCATCCGCGAGGCGGGCGGCATCGACCTGCAGATCCTCGGCATCGGCACCGACGGCCACATCGGGTTCAACGAGCCCGGTTCGTCGTTCGCGTCGCACACCCGCGTGAAGACCCTGACCGAGCAGACCCGCCGCGACAACGCCCGCTTCTTCGACTCGATCAACGATGTGCCCATGCACTGCATCACGCAGGGCCTCGGCACCATCCTCCGTGCACGGCACCTCGTGCTGCTGGCCTTCGGCGAGGGCAAGGCCGCCGCCGTCGCGGGCGCCGTGGAGGGGCCGCTGTCAGCGTCGCTGCCCGGTTCGGCGATCCAGCTGCACCCCCGCGCGACCGTGGTCGTCGACGAGGCTGCGGCGTCGCAGCTCGCCCGCGCCGACTACTACCGCTACGCCTACGACAACAAGCCCGACTGGCAGGGCATCTGAGCCGTAGTCTGACGGCATGACGGATGCCGCCGACGGCGTGACGGTCCCCCCACCCGTTCCACCGGGCACCGGCGCGCCGCGCGACGTCGCCGGGGCGGCAGGCCCGGCGCGGGCCCGCGCGGGCGGGCTGGCGCGGACCCTCATGCTCGGCGGTGTGCTCCTCATCGTGAGTGCTGTCGCCGCGTTCGCGGCGCCGAACGCGTTCGGCGCGAGTCTGCCGTTCCACACTGCCCTCTACTGGGGTTCGGTCGCCGCGTTCTCGACGAGCGTGCTCGTCTTCGCCTTCGGAGTGGGGCGCGGCGGCAGCATCATCGAGCGACGCCCGTTGGGCGTGACGGCTGCGCTCGTCCTCGCGCTGTGGCCGTTCGCGGAGCGCGTGCTGACGTGGGCGATGCCCTTCGGCGACGGCACCGCGGAGTTTTATCAGGTCTGGGGGTACGTCTCACTGACCGTGGAGATCGCGGCGGCGGTCGTGCTCGTCGTGCAGATCGCGCGCGCCGGGGTCGTGTCCGGACGGCTGCGCTGGGCACCCGCGTGGGCGCTCGCCGCCGTCGTCGTGCCGCAGATCCTCGCCCAGGTGCTGCTGATCGCGATGGGGATCGACCAGAGCAGGACCGAGGTCGACGGGCTGATCCTGCTCTTCGGGCTGGGACAGCTTGCGTCTTTCGCGGCGCCGGTGACCCTCGGCATCCTGGCCATCGTCCTCGCGCAACGTCCCCCTGCACCCTACGGCGACCCCGTGCAGATCTATCCGCCCGCCGCCTGACAGAGCCCTTGGGCCGACGTGCCCGTGCCGAGATCAGGTGATTTCGCCGGGGTAGGGCGTTTCGGCGCGAATTGTCCTACCTCCGCGAAGTCACCTGATCCGGCGACGCGACGGGCGGATTCAGGGGGCGAAGACCTTGCCGGGGTTGAGGATGCCCTGCGGGTCGAAGACGCGCGCGATCTGCCGCTGCAGCTCCCATTGATCGTCGCCGAGCTCGTCGGCGAGCCAGCGGCGCTTCAGCACGCCCACGCCGTGCTCGCCGGTGAGGGTGCCGCCCAGACGCAGGGCGGCGCGGAAAAGGTCGTCGGCCGCCGCCCAGATGTGCTCGGGCGCCTCGACCACGCCGAACTCGTCGGGCTCGCCCGCGAAGATGAAGTTCGGGTGCAGGTTGCCGTCGCCCGCATGGGCGACGGTCGGGATGACGATGCCGTGCTCGCGCTCGACGCGCGCGATCTCGTCGAACATCGCGGGAAGGGCGCTGCGAGGCACCGAGACGTCTTCGATGAGCGCCGTGCCGAGCGCCTCCATGGCCGGGTGCATCGCGCGGCGGATCGCGAGGAGCCGCTCGCCCTCCGCCGGGTCGTGCGACACCGCCACGTTCCCGCCGGCGACGCGCAGCACCGCGGCGATCGCGTCGGCCTCGGCGACGGCCGTCGCCCCGTCCGTCTGAATCGTGAGCTGGGCGGCGCCCGGCGTGGGCGCGTCGAGGGACAGCAGAGCGTGCACGGCCGCGAGGGAAGCGGCATCCATCAGCTCCATGATCGCGGGCTGCGCACCGGACGCGGTGACGGCGGCGGATGCCTCGGCCGCTGTCCGCACGTCGGCGAAGGTGGCGGCGATCGTGCAGACCTGGCCGGGCACCAGCCGGCGCAGCTTCAGCGTCGCGCCGACGACGACGCCGAGCGTCCCCTCTGAGCCGATGACGAGCGACGTCAGATCGAGACCGGTCACGCCTTTCACGGTGCGGTGCCCGAGACGCAGCAGGCGTCCGTCTGCGAGCACGACATCGACGCCGAGCACCGCATCACGCACCGCGCCGTACTTCGCGCAGAGCAGGCCCCCGGCGCCGGTCGCGATGTTGCCGCCGACCGTGGAGATGGCACGGCTCGCGGGATCAGGCGCCCACCAGAGTCCATAGGGCTGGAGTGCGGCGTTCAGGTCGGCGTTCAGGATGCCGGGCTCGACCACGGCGAGGAGATCGTCGGGACGCACCTCGAGGATGCGGTCCATCCCGCGCACCGAGAGGGCGATCTCGCCGTGGCCCGCGTTCGCGCCGCCCGCGAGCCCGGTGCCGGCGCCACGCGTGACGACCGGGGTGCCGGTGCGGCTCGCGATGCGGAGGGTCTGCTGGACATCCGCGACACTGCGCGCGTGGACGACGGCGATCGGCTGACCGGATGCCGCATGCCCCGACTTGTCGGCGCGTGCGGCGGCGAGTGACTCCGGCGAGGTGTCGACGCGGTCGCCGAGTTCCGCGCGCAGCAGGGTGAGCGCGTCCGCGCCCGGGTTCACGACAGACGCCGGCGGCCGGCGATGACTCCCGCGGTGACCGCGACGACGCCGAAGGCGAGCCCGATCCAGGCGTTGCCCATCGACCACCATGCGATGGTCGCCGACGCGTACACGAGCAGCTCGACGATCGCCCGCACGAACGGGTGCACCGCGAGCACCGCGCGCGGCGACACGAACAATGCCCAGAGCAGGATCGCGACCGCCGGTGCCGCGATTCCGGCGACGATGTTCCACGGGAACGGCCACATCGTGAAGCCCCACAGCGCGAGGGTGCCGAAGGCGAGGATCTCGCAGACGAAGGCGACCAGGTCGATCGCCGAGAGCGGCGCGCGGGTTCCCGGTGCCGGTTCGGCAGGGGGGACGGGCGTGACGTTCGGCGTGTCGGACATGGCCTCCAGTCTACGGCGGGGTGCTAGGACATCGCGGCCGCAGGAAGGGCGGGCGACGCTGCCGTGACCGGTTCCGCGTCGTCGGCGAGCGGCGCCGCGGCCGTCGGCAGAACCGGCGACGCAGCGGTCGGAGCCTCGGGAGTGGCGGGTTCGGAGGCCCGCGTTCGGGATGCTGCCACGGACGCGGTTGCGGAAGCTCCCCGCTCCGACGGGGTCGGACCGGCCGGTGCGGTGGATGCGCCCGCGGCGGCGGGGGTCGCCGGGGTGGCGGGGGTCGCCGGGGTGGCGGGCTCCGCCGGTTCGGCGGGGTCGGCCGGGGTTGCGGCTGCGCCGGGGGTCGCCGGGCGGGCCGGGGTTGCGGCTGCGCCGGGGGCCGCCGCGCGGGCCGGGGTCGCGGGTGTGGCGGGAACGGCGGGTGTCGTCGCGGTCGCCGGGCTTGCCGGAGTCGCCGGAGAGGCCGCGGCCGCGCCGGCGGGCGTCGAGACGCGGCCTGGGGTGAGGGATGCCGAGCGGGTCGCGGAGCGGCTCGCCGCGGCATCCGTCCCTGCGTCGTCCTGAGAAAGGCCGACCGGCGCTGGCGTCGTCGCCGCTGCTGACGCCGGCGCGTCGGTACGGGTGGAGCGCAGGCTCTGTCCGGAACGCAACGCGCGCGGCGTGGTCCGGGTGCCGATGGCGAGGATCACGGTGTCGGTGTCGGTGTCTTCCGTCTGCGCGCCGAGCACGGCAGCGATCCCGTCGGCGTTCGCGTTGCCGTTGCTCATCCGCGAGGCGTGGACCTTGCCGTTCGCCGCGCCGTTGCCGGTGCCGGTCGGAGTGCCGTTGCCTGTCGTGCCGTCGTTGCCGGTGGTCCCGCCGTTGCCGTTGCCGGTGCCGGTCGGAGTGCCGTTGCCGGTGCCGGTCGGAGTGCCGTTGCCCGTCGTGCCGTCGTCGCCGGTGGTCCCGCCGTTGCCGTTGCCGGTCCCGTTGGTCGGAGTGCCGTTGCCTGTCGTGCCGTCGTTGCCGGTGGTCCCGCCGTTGCCGTTGCCGGTCCCGTTGGTCGGAGTGCCGTTGCCTGTCGTGCCGTCGTTGCCGGTGGTCGCGCCCTCGCCCTCGCCGCTCCCAGGTCCGGGGTCGGTGCCGACGTCGCCACCGGCACCGCCGGCGCTGCCGTCGCCGTTCTCCGCCGCCGACCCCTCGCCACCGGCCTGCTGGTCGCCGGAGCCATCGCTCGTGCCGCTCCCGGTGCCCGCTCCGCCCGCGGTGCCGACGTCGGTCACCACCGGGATGTCAGCAGGGCCGGGCCCGGGCTCGGAGAGCTCGAGGGGTGTGTCGGAAGTGTCGTCGGTGATCCCGGGCACTCCGGCCTGTGTGGGCGCGGTGATGTCGACCTTGCTCGTCGGCGCGGGCTCCGGGGTCGTCGGGGGGAGTGCCACGGCTGCCGCGACGACGCCGCCGACCACGACGAGGCTCGCCGCCGCCAGCCCTGATGCCGCACCGATCCCCGCGAACGCTGCTCCGCCCGCCGCCGCGGTCACCGCCGTCGTACCGGCCGCCGTCGCGGCCGCTCCGGCTCCGGCGGCAGCGCCGCCGGCGCCGGCGCTCGAGCCGATCGCAGCCGCACCTCCACCCAGGCCGGAGCCCACGGTGAACGTGCCGCCTGCGGTGGCACCCGTGCCCACGACGGTCGTCGATCCTGCGGCGCCGGCCATGCCCACCGGGCTGCCCGCAGCCGCGCCCTGCACGACGGCCGACGGCATCGCCGGCATCGACGCCAGCGCGACCAGCGGGGCGCCGCCGCCTTGCACGCTCGCCAGGTAGCCGGCCGTGCCGGCAGCGCCCAGGGCGAGGGGCAGCAGCACCAGCGCCAGGCGGCCCGACACCTCCTTGGCCTCGCTCGCGACGATCGAGCAGCGGGCGCAGCCGGCGAGGTGGTGCTCGAGCTTCGCGTGGTCGCGGCGACCGAGATTGCGGCGGGCGTAGGCGCCCAGGTGCTCGATCGTCCATTGGCAATCCGACCCGTCCGCCACCGAGCGCAGGTGCGCCTGGATCCACGCTTCGCGCAGTCCCTCGCGCGCGCGGAAGGTGAGCTGGGCGACCGCGGTCGGCTTCATCCCCAGGAGCGGGGCGATCTCGGCGGGCTTCATCCGCTCGATCTCGGAGTACCAGAGCACCTCCTGCCACCGGGTCGGCAGGCTCCGGAACGCCTGATGCGTGAGGCTGCGGTCGAGCGCGGCCTCGCTCTCGTGCTCGGCGGCCGACAGATCCTCGACGCCGTCGAGCTCGTCGTACGGCGTCTCGCGTCGCGCGCGGCCCCAGGCCGCGGCGGTGTTGCGGATGCTGGTGAAGAGGTACGCGCGGAACGACCCGGTCGGCCCGCCGCCGTTGACGATGGAGTGGTAGATGCGCGTGTACGCCTCTTGCACGAGGTCGTCGGCATCGAGGCTCGAGGTCATGTTGCGGGCCACGGTGACACCGGCGCGATAGTGGCGCCGCCACAGCTCGCCGAATGCGGCAGTGTCGCCCAAGCGCGTGCGCAGCACCAGGTCGGCGTCTGCGACGACGTCGGGATCGTGCTCGCGCACTTCCTCGTGATCCATGGGTCCCCCAGCTCCGCGGGCGCTCGCCATCGGCGGGCGTACCGCGTTCGCAGCGCGATGCGGCGCGATCGTTCCATTGTGGTCGCCACTGCGCGATTTGACCAGTGCTCCGCGGCGTCGGCAGCCCTGCGGTCGGAACGCCGCGCAGGAAGGGCCCGCGGCCTCGGCGCCAGAAATTCTCGTGAACTCGCGTAATAGAACGGGGGTGGCGCGGTCTCTTTGGTCAGAGTGGCTGGCCGCCCTTGTGTGGGGCACGTCGGCGGCCGCCCTACCGCGTTGAATTCGCGGGCTTGGCGGGGCTCGAAGGTATCTCGGGGGAGGGACCTTCGGCCCCGCCTTCACGTGTCCGCCGGGCGATGACACCGCCCGCACTCCGCGGTGCCGCATCGCGCGGTCCGGCGGCGGGGACGCGGTCGTCAGGCGTCGCGGCCGGCGACCCACACCCGACGCACGGTCAGGTCATCGTTCAGCAGCACCGCGTCCGCCAGTGCGCCGACGTCGAGGTGCCCGAGGTCGTCTCGCCCGATCGCGTGCGCAGGCTGGGCGCCGAGCGCATGCGCGACGACGTCGAGGGGCACTCCCGCGCTTGCCACGTTGCGCAGCGCCACGTCCTGCGTGAGGGTCGAGCCCGCGATCGCGCCGCCCTGCTCCAGTCGTGCCACGCCGTCGGTCACCTGTACGGCGAGACCGCCGAGGTCGTAGCGGCCGTCCTGTGACCCGGCGGCCGCCATCGCATCCGTGATGAGGGCGATCCGGTCGCCGGCGACGGCGAAGAGCGTCGCGATCAGCTCGAGGTCGACGTGCACGCCGTCGGCGATGACCTCGAGCGTCACGCGGTGGTCGCGCAGGGCCGGGACGACCGGACCCGGAGCGCGGTGATGGATGCCGGGCATCGCGTTGAACGCGTGCGTGATCAGCGTCGCGCCGGCGTCGAATGCCCGGCGCGTGGTCGCGGCATCCGCGTCGGTGTGTCCGACGGCGACCTTCACACCGGCCTCGACGAAGCGCTGGATCGCCTCGAACGCACCCGGTCGTTCCGGTGCCAGGGTGACCTGGCGGATCGTGCCGCGTCCGGCCTCGATGAGTCGGTCGACGGATGCCTCATCCGGCGCCCGCAGCAGGGACTCGGTGTGCGCACCCTTGTGTACGGGGTCGAGGAAGGGCCCTTCGAGGTGCGAGCCGAGGATGGTGGGATCGGCGTCGCTGAGATCGGCGACCATGGCCACGCGCGCCGCGAGCACGTCGATCGGCGCGGTGATGAGCGACAGCACGGCGCGCGTGGTGCCGTGCGAACGATGGATGGCGCGCGCGGCGGCGATGGCTTCCGGGCCGTCGTCGAAACTCGCGCCACCACCGCCGTGCCCATGGATGTCGATGAAACCGGGGACGAGGCATCCGCCCGCGCCGTCCACCGTGTCGTCGCCGCGCGGCGGTGTGCCGCCGATGCCCGTCGCCGCGACTCGGCCGTCGTCGAACAGCGCCCACGCATCGCGCCGATCGCTGTCGACCGACGCGGAGCCGAGCAGGCGGATGGAGTGGACGAGGGTGCTCATGGGGTGCTCCAGGTCACTCGGTGGTGGTGGTGGCGGTGGCGGTGAACGTCATTCGGTGACCCAGGGGATCTCGTCGGACGGGTGGAAGCCGATGCCCATGCTGGTCCACAGCGGGCCGAGTGCGCCCACGCGTTCACGGAAGGATGCCCAGGTGCGCAGGTCGCTGGCGCCGGTCGCCGGCGACCAGGCGGCCTCCGCCGCAGCGGCGGCACGGGGGAAGGCCATGGTGTCGATGTCGGCCGCGGTGCGGATCGTCTCGGTCCACAGCGGCGCCTCGACGCCGAGGATGCCCGAGTCGTCGATGCCGTCGACGATGTCGGACGGCTCCCACGTATAGGCGCGCTCGATGCTCGTCGGGCCGTTGGCCCACGTGAGGCCCAGTTCCGGACCGTTCGGGTACTTCATGTCGAGGTAGATCGCGTCGGCGGGGGAGAGGATCAGCTGCCCGCCGTTGTCGACGAACGCGCGGGCCCTGTCGGACACGCCCTCCTGCGGGGTGAGGTAGCCCCAGTACTGCCCGATCGTGGTGTCGGCGAGGCCTGCCGCGGCCCCGGCCTCGTGCCACGCCACCGGCGTCTTGCCGAGGTCGGCGATAATGTCGCTGGCCCGCGCGACGAAGACCGCGAAGTCCTCGTCGGTCGTCGAGAGCGACTCATCGCCGCCGAAGTGCAGGTACGGTCCCGGCGTCATCGCGGCGAGCTCACCGAACACGTCCGCGACGAAGTCGTACGTCGCCTCGTCGCGCGTCTTCAGCGACGAGAAGCCGACAGCCATGCCCTGGTACGGAACGCCGGGGCGCGGCTCCTCGCCGCCGTAGTCGCGGATGATCTCGCGCATGTGGTCGCTGATGGTCGGCTCTTCGGCGAGTTCGGGGTAGGCGAGGCCGACCGCGTGGGTGTGGCCCGGCATGTCGATCTCGGGCACCACGATCATGTGACGGGATGCCGCGTACTCGACGATCTCGCGATAGTCCGCCTTCGTGAAGAAGCCGCCGGGCGTGCCCTGGCCCTCGGTGCTGTCGCCGCCCACCGACGTGCCCGAGGCTCGCTCGGTCAGCTCCGGCCGCGAGTCGAGCTGGATGCGCCATCCCTGATCGTCGGTGAGGTGCAGGTGCAGCGCGTTCAGCTTCAGTGACGCCGCGCGGTCGATGTATCCCTTGACCGTCTCGAGCGGGTGGAAGTGGCGCGCGACGTCGAGCATGGCGCCGCGGTAGGCGAAGCGCGGCGCGTCTTCGATCGTGACCGCCGGCACCGTCCATTCGGCATCCTCGCCCTCCTGCTGGCCGCCGGCGCTGTTGCGGGCGATCAGCTGGCCGAGCGTCTGCACGCCGTAGAACAGGCCGGCCGCGTCGGCGCCGGTGACGACGACGGATGCCTCATCCACGGCGATCCGGTAGGACTCAGGGGAACCGGACCCCGGGTCGATCCGGAGGTCGATGCCGGACTCCACTGCGCCCTTCGCCGGCGTGAAGCCCGCGCGGGCCTCGACGATCGCCGCGAGGGTGGCCGCGGCATCCGCTTCTCCGGTCACCGTCGTGTCGGGCGTGAGCCGGAACGGCGCACCGGAACCCGCCTCGATCGAGGCGGGAGCGGGGACGACGGCAGGAAGCGACACAGTGTCTCCATTCTGTGCGACCGGAGCGCAGCCGGCCAGCAGCGAGGCGGCGAGGAGCGCCGCGGCGGCGGTGCGTCCTCGTCGACGTTTCATGTAAAGAGTCCTAACAAAAGGAATGTGACTCAGCCTAGCGGGTCGGGTTCGGTTATGCTCGGGTTGTCGCGACTGGCGTTGAGGTGGGTCACCACCGGGGAGCGACGGACTACGGCATTCGACCGCACGCCTGGGCCGATGTGATTCCCGGCACCCCGTGCCGCGCACCCCGAAAGCCGCAGTCAAGGAGATCGTCATGACCGATCAGTACTTCAATGCCCCGCTCGCCGAGGTCGACCCCGAGATCGCGCAGGTGCTCGAGCGTGAACTCGAGCGTCAGCGCGGCTACCTCGAGATGATCGCCTCCGAGAACTTCGTGCCGGTCTCGGTGCTGCAGTCGCAGGGCTCGGTGCTCACCAACAAGTACGCCGAGGGCTACCCGGGCCGTCGCTACTACGGCGGGTGCGAAGAGGTCGACGTGGCGGAAGAGCTGGCGATCGAGCGCGCGAAGTCGCTGTTCGGCTCGGAGTTCGCCAACGTCCAGCCGCACTCCGGCGCCTCTGCCAACGCCGCCGTGCTGCACGCGATCGCGCGCCCCGGCGACACGCTGCTCGGCCTGTCGCTCGACCAGGGCGGTCACCTGACGCACGGCATGAAGATCAACTTCTCGGGCCGTCTCTACAACATCGTCGCCTACGGCGTGAATCCCGAGACGAGCACGATCGACATGGACGAGGTGCGCCGTCTCGCCGTCGAGCACCAGCCCAAGGTCATCATCGCGGGATGGTCGGCGTACCCGCGTCAGCTCGACTTCGCCGCGTTCCGCGCGATCGCCGACGAGGTCGGCGCGCTGCTCTGGGTCGACATGGCCCACTTCGCCGGCCTCGTCGCGGCCGGGCTGCACCCGAACCCGGTGCCCCACGCCCACGTCGTCTCGTCGACCGTGCACAAGACGATCGGCGGCCCCCGCTCGGGCTTCATCCTCACGAACGACGCCGACGTCGCGAAGAAGATCAACTCGGCGGTGTTCCCGGGCCAGCAGGGTGGCCCGCTGATGCACGTGATCGCCGCCAAGGCGACCGCGTTCAAGCTCGCGGCGACGCCGGAGTTCAAGGAGCGCCAGGAGCGGGTGCTCAGCGGTGCGCACATCATCGCCGAGCGGCTGTCCCAGCAGGACGTGAAGGATGCCGGCATCTCGATCCGCTCCGGCGGCACCGATGTGCACCTCGTGCTCGTCGACCTCCGCAACGCCGCGATCGACGGCAAGCAGGCCGAGGACCTCCTGCACGAGATCCACATCACCGTGAACCGCAACGCGGTGCCGAACGATCCGCGGCCGCCCATGGTCACCTCGGGCCTGCGCATCGGCACCCCGGCCCTGGCGACGCGCGGCTTCGGCGACGGCGAGTTCACGGAGGTCGCAGACGTGATCGCGCTGGCGCTCCTTCCCGGCGCCGATGTCGAGGCACTGCGCGCCCGCGTTGCCGCGCTGACCGCCGCCTTCCCGCTCTACCCGGGACTGCAGCAGTGACCGCGCAGAAGCTCGACGGGCGCGCCGCTGCGGCCCGGATCAAGGAGGAGCTGCGCGAACGCGTCGCAGCGCTGAAGGCTCAGGGCATCACGCCGGGCATCGCGACGGTGCTCGTCGGCGCCGACCCGGCCTCGCAGCTGTACGTGGGGATGAAGCATCGCGAGTCCGAGTCCATCGGCATGAACTCGATCCAGCGCGAGCTGCCCGCCGACGCCACGCAGGCCGACGTGGAGGCGCTGATCGACGAGCTCAACGCCGACCCGGAGTGCCACGGCTACATCGTGCAGCTGCCGCTGCCGAAGCACATCGACACCGACGCGATCCTCGAGCGCATCGACCCCGCGAAGGACGCCGACGGGCTGCACCCGACCAACCTCGGGCGGCTCGTGCTCAACGTCAACGGCCCGATCACGACGCCGCTGCCGTGCACGCCGCGTGGTGTGATCGAGCTGCTGCTGCGCAACGACTACGACCTCAAGGGCAAGGACGTCGTCGTCGTCGGCCGCGGCGTCACGATCGGCCGTTCGATCGGGCTCCTGCTGACCCGCCGCGAGATCAACGCGACCGTGACGCTGACCCACACGGGCACGACCGATCTGTCGCACCACCTGCGTCAGGCCGACGTGATCGTGGCGGCCGCGGGCGTCAAGCACATCGTGCGCGCCGAGGACGTCAAGCCGGGGGCCGCCGTGCTCGACGTCGGCGTCACGCGCGAGGAAGACCCCGAGACCGGCAAGTCCAAGGTGTACGGCGACGTGCATCCCGACGTCGCCGAGGTCGCGGGCTACCTGTCACCGAACCCGGGTGGAGTCGGGCCCATGACGGTGGCTCTCCTCATGACGAACGTGGTCGAGGCCGCCGAGCGCGCATGACGCCTCGTGCGCGCGCCTGTATGGTGAGCGCGTGCGCGCGATGGTGTACGAACGATACGGCGGCCCCGAGGTTCTCACGCTGCGAGAAGTCCCCAGACCGATTCCGTCGCGCGGTGAGGTGCTCGTCGAAGTCGTGGCGACTTCGGTCAATCTCTCGGATTGGGAGGGACTGCGCGGCCGTCCCGGCTATGCGCGCTTCGGCGGACTCATCCGGCCCGCGCGCCAGACTCTGGGCTCCGACATCGCCGGTCGAATCGTCGCCATCGGCGAGGGCGTGAGCCGTTTCGTCGTCGGTGACGAGGTGTTCGGCGACAACCTCACACGCAAAGGGGGATTCGCCGAGTACGCGGTGGCGCCGGAGTCTGCGCTGACACACAAGCCGAAGGAGCTCTCGTTCGCCGAGGCCTCGACGATCCCTCAGGCGGGGGCGATCGCGTCGCAGGCCGTTGCCCTTGCGACTCCCGGGTCGCGGATGCTGATCAACGGCGCCGGCGGCGGGTCGGGCTCGTTCATGGTTCAGCTGGCGAGCGCGAAGGGAGTGCACGTCACGGCGGTCGACAATGCCGGCAAGCAGGACTTCCTGAGGGTGCTCGGCGCCGACGCGACCCTCGACTACCGACGCGACGACTTCACACGCACGGGTCCGTACGACCTGATCGTGGACCTCGTCGCCAGTCGGTCGATCTTCGCTTTTCGGCGCGCGCTCGCGAAGGGCGGGCGCTGCGTCGTGATCGGCGGCACCAGCCGGGCCGTTCTCCGGATGGTCACGGTCGGGCGGCTGCTCGGCGTGCTGACCCGCGCGCACCTCGGCCTGCTCATCGTTCGGCAGGGTCCCGCAGGCTTCGCTTCGGTGGCGAGATCATGCGCGAGCGGTGACCTCGACATCCACATCGATCGGGTCTTCAGCTTGAGCGAGGTGCCTGCTGCGCTGGCCTGGCACGGAGAAGGGCGAGCACGCGGCAAGGTCGTCGTAGCCGTGCGAGAAGGCTGAGACCCCCGGGAGGCTCGTCCGGCGCACGTCACGCCGGGACGAGCTCCTCGCTCTCGCGCGCGACGACGGATTCGGCATCCGTCGCCCCGAACGATGCCATGCCGCGCACCCAGCGCTCGCGGTCGGCGTCGCTGCGGTGGCGTACCTCTGCGAGCCGCGTGACGCCGCGCACGCGGATGCCGCAGAATCCCAGCGTCGCGTTGCGCAGCGAGCGGATGGCGGCGTTGCGGTAGACCCAGGCGTTCCAGATCTTGGGGGAGTCCATCGTCATCACGATGCGCGCCGTGCGGCCGGTGAGGAGCTTGTCCCACCAGCGGCCCGTGGGGCGGTAGCGGTAGGCGAAGCCCGACAGGAAGACCCGGTCGATCCAGGTCTTGAGCGCTGCCGGGTACGACCCCCACCACTGCGGGAAGAAGAAGACCAGGTGGTCCGCCCAGTCGACGTCGGCGATGTAGGCCGCGACCTCGGGGGCGAGCGGAACGTCGGAATCGGTGCGGGGGAGGCGGACCTCGTTGCGCTCTGACGGATGCTGAGGCACCGCGTCGCGGGCGAGGTCGATGAGGCGCACCTCGGCGCCGGCGGCGTGCGCGGCGTCGGCGTACGCGTGTGCGAGCGCGTGGTTGAGGCTGCCGGCGAGCGGCGTGCCGATCACCACGAGGATGCGGGGGGCGTTCATGACTGGATCTCCTCGGGGATGGCCGTGCGCCCGCGGGGCGACGGCTGCTGCTTGATGAAGGCGGTGAGCGCGACGAGCTGTGCGTTCAGGCGCGGCGCGTCGATCGGGTCGTCGCCGAGGGCCGGGTCAGTGAGCATCGCGGCGAAATGCTGCTCGAGCATGGCACCGGCGTCGCGCACGAGCTCGGTGCTCTGGGGTGTGAGCGAGAGCAGGACGCTGCGGCCCGCGCCGCGCGGGGACCGCGCGGTGATCCACCCGTCCTCGACGAGGGCGGGGACGCGTTTGCTGACCGCCGCCTTGGTGACTCCCAGGCAGTGCGCCAGCGTCGTCATGTCGGCGGGCTCCGCGTCGTACAGCACCGCGAGGAACTGGAAGTGGCTGAAGGTGACGCCGTAGCCGGACCGCAGCGCGGCGTCCGCGAAGGCGTCGAGCTCGGCGAGCAGCTCGTGAAGGGTGAAGGTGAGTCGGTCGGACACATGCTGAGTAAACCAGTTGACTCGCCGTGAGTCAACATGTTTACTCGTCGCCGCGCGTCAGACCAGGCGAGCCTCTGCCGCAGCGAGCGCGGCCCGTGCGCCGTCGGTCGGTGCGATGGCGAGGAGGCCCCGATAGAGCTTTACGAGCGTCTCGAGGTCGAGCGCGCCGGTGCGGGCGCGGTCGCAGTGCACCGCCTGGATCGCCGCTTCGAGCTGGAAGCGGCCGAGCGGGCGTCCGAGAGCGGAGGCCCGCCGCAGCAGTGCGGCGCCCTCGGCGATGAGCGCGCGGTCCCAGAGCGCCGGATCCTGCTGATCGAGCGGTGGCCAGGGCGCCTCGGCCCGCGCGGGCGCCCGGGACTGCGCGTAGGTGAGAAGCGCGGCGAGTCCCCATGCCTCCGGCTCGTCGCCGAGGAGGGTCGCCGTGAGCACTGCGAGCCAGCGCGCCTCGTCGGCGAGCGACTCCCGAGGCTCGTCGCCCTGGTCGAGCCAGCCGATCGCGTAGGCGCCGTAGATCGCCTCCAGCACCGCGGGCAGCCGTGCGGGCATGTCAGCCCGCGTCGGAACGCGGAACGGGATGCCGGCGTCGCGGATGCGGCGCTTCGCCCGCACCAGGCGCTGCGCCATCGCCCCCTGCTCGACCCCGAAGGCGCCCGCGATGGCGGCGGCGTCGAAGCCGAGCACGGACTGCAGCATGAGCGGAGTGCGGACGGCGGGGTCGATCGCCGGGTGCGCGCACGCGAAGAGCAGCTCCAGCCGCTTGTCGGGGATCGCCTCGCCCTGCTCGAGCGCCGTGAGCGCGTCGACGGCGTGCTCGTCGGCACGAGCTGCGGCGATCCCCTCGTCGAGCGGAACGCCGCGGCGGTGCGACGCGGAGCCCAGAGCGTCGCGCAGGCGGTTGCGAGCCACGGTGACCAGCCACCCTTCGGGATTGGCGGGGATGCCGGCATCCGGCCACGTGCGCAGCGCCCGCTCGAACGCGTCGGCCAAGGCATCCTCGGCGAGCGTGAGGTCGTTCGTGGAGGCGGCGAGGATCGACAGGATGCGGCCGTACGACGCCCGCGCGGCGCGCTCGGCGGCTGCGCGGGCGTCGTCCTGGCGTGCGGCGTCGTCGGGGTCCCCGCTCCCGGGTGCTCCGTGCAGCGCGCCGGCGCTGTGCGGAGGGGGCGCGGGGTCCGTCGGCATCAGCGCGCGAAGGTCGTCCAGGCGCCGTCGCGGAAGTGCGTCGCGCTCGGACGCACCTCGACGGCACCCCAGCCCGCCGACGGCGCCTTGCCGGCCCATTCGATCGCGGCATCGAGGTCGGGCACCTCGATGACGAAGCTGCCTCCGAGCTGCTCCTTGGTGTCGGCGAAGGGGCCGTCCTGCACACGGAGCGAGCCGTCGGCCGCGGTCACGGTCGTCGTGACCGCTGAGGGCTGAAGCACCTCGGCGGAGATGAGCACACCGGCGTCGTCGAGCGCCTTGGCGTACTCGTCGAACTCGCGCATGCCTTCGGCCAGCGCGTCGGGGCCGAGCTCCTCGGGGGTCATCTCGGGGTAGTGCAGAAGCAGTGCGTACCGCATGGCGTCGTCCTTTCTGGTGGGATCACGACACCCCTATGACGATCTCCGCCGTCTCCGATCGACAGGTCTGATCGAATCAGCCCTTGCCGAGTTCGTCCAGCATGCGGCGCTGCTCGTCGGTGAGGCCGTCGTCGAGCTCTCGCCGACCTGCGTCGGTCGCCGGCGCCGCGCCCGGATAGGCGCGGGACGTGCCGGCCGGGGAAGCCGAGGTCGCGGCATCCGCGGTCACGGTCTTCGTCCCCGTCGCCCGGTCATAGAGGGCGCCCGCGTGCCCTTCGACCTTGTCGTCGATGGCGCCGTAGATCGCCCAGCCGATGAGGAGGATGACGGGGGGCAGCACCCATCCCCAGAAGGCGCCGAAGATGCCGCCGCCGATCGAGACGCCCGTGAAGACGACGGTGGCGATCCACACGAGGAAGGCGACGGCGAAGGCGAGGAAGAACTCCACCAGCTTCTCGCCGGCCTTGGTGCGCTGCGCGGACGACTTGGACGCCATCGAGCGGAACCACTTCTCGACGAGCGGCTTGATCCAGATGACGAGCGCGGTCAGGACGATGCCGGCCCACACCGCGGCCCAGCCCACGCGGGCGGGGGTGAGCCAGCCGACGACCAGCAGCACGAGGATGTTGAACACCAGCAGCGACGCGAACCGCACGACCCACTTCTTCATGCGTTCACTGTGCCATGTTCCGTCGGCAGGACGGAAACGCCAGGGTGCGGATGCGCGAAAGGGTAGATCTCCGCCGCTCCAGTGTGCGGAAATCCACCCTTTCGCGATTCCCGGGGGCGGTCAGTACGACGAGCGCTTGTCGTTGTCGGATGCCGCGACCCAGCGGGCAGCGAGGGCTTCGGACCCGCGGGCGAGGAGCGCGACGTCGGCGCCGACGAGGACGAAGTCCGCACCGGCCCCGAGGTACGCGTCGGCGGCGGTGGGATCGAACGCGTTGACGCCCACCTTCTTTCCGGCGGCGTGCACGGCCTCGAACGTCCGGAGCGCGGCCGCGACGACATCCGGATGCGTCTGCTGACCGAGGACTCCCATCGACGCGGCGAGATCCGACGGACCGACGAAGACGCCGTCGACGCCGTCGACCGCGGCGATCTCGGCGGCAGCCTCGACCCCGGCAGCGGTCTCGATCTGGACGAAGAGCGACACGTGCGCGTCGGCATCGGCCAGGTACCCGTCGACGCGGTTCCACCGCGCCGACCTTGCGAGGGCCGATCCCACGCCCCTCGTGCCCCGCGGGGGATAGCGCACGGCGGCGACGGCGGCCTCGGCATCCGTCTTCGACGACACCATGGGCACGAGCAGATTCTGGGCCCCGAGATCGAGCACCTGCTTGATCGTCACGACGTCGCCGATCGGCACGCGCACCACCGGCGTCACCGGGTAGGCGGCGACCGCCTGCAGCTGCGCGAGGACGGACTCGAGGCCGTTGGGGGAGTGCTCCATGTCGATGAGCAACCAGTCCAGACGCGACCCCGCGCAGATCTCGGCGACGAGCGGCGAGCCCGAGCACACCCACATGCCCGCAAGGGGACGGGATGCCTCGGCCAGCGTCGCGCGGAAGGTCGGGCTCAGACGAAGCGACATGTGATGGTTCCCATCGGTCCGTAGTCGCACAGCACGCTATCGCCTCGCGCCACCCACATGGGGCGGGTGAACGAACCGGCGAGGATGATCTCGCCCGCCTCGAGCCGCCCGCCGTGCTGATGGAGCTTGTTCGCGAGCCACGCCACGCCGGTCGCCGGATGGCCGAGCACGCCCGCGGCGACCCCGGTCTCTTCGATCTCGCCGTTGCGGCTCAGGACGCCGGGGACCCAGCGCAGGTCGATCTCGTCGGGGCGCTTCCGCACCTCGCCGAGCACCATCGCACCGTACGCGGCGTTGTCGGCGATCGTGTCGACGATGGTGCGGCCCTCGAGCTCGATGTGGGAGTTCAGCACCTCGAGAGCCGGAACGGCGTAGTCGATAGCGGCGAGGGCGTCGTCGAGCGTGCAGTCCGGACCCTCGAGCGGCGCCTTCAGCACGAACGCGAGCTCGACCTCGATGCGCACGTTCGAGAACTGCGCGACCGCGATCTCGGCGCCCGACTGGTACACGGTGTCGTCGAACATCACGCCGTAGTCCGGCTCGGTGATGCCCGTCGCCTGCTGCATCGCCTTGGACGTCAGACCGATCTTGCGCCCGACGAGCCGGCGGCCCGCGGCGACGTTCGCATCGCGCCAGACGCCCTGGATCGCGTAGGAGTCCTCCACTGTCGCGTCGGGGTACCGCGCCGTGATGCGCGGGATCACGCCGTGCGTGCGGTCGGCCTCGGCCAGCTCATCCGCGAGCTGCCGGATCACCTCGGGTGGAAGCATCCGTCTCCCTTTCGTCTTCTCTGCGTGCCTTGTGGTCTGCATGTCCCACTTTCGGTCGTTCCCAGCCGCGGTAGCGACGGGAATTGGGACATGATCGAGCGGAATCGGGACATGCGCGCTCTGCGGCGGGGCGAAGAGCGCACGGATGCCGCGGCTAGAGCTGGTGGCCGAGCTTGTACTCGCCCTGCTTCCAGCTGGGCAGCTCCTCGGCCTTGTCGTCGGGGCGGGTGTATGAGAAGCCGTCGGCGCCGATCGTCACGGCCATCTCGGACGCGTCGGTGCGCGCCACGACGGGCTGCGGGTTGCCGTCGAGGTCGAGCACGAGGGATGCCTCGGTGTACCACGACGGCACCACGGGGTTGCCCCACCAATCGCGGCGCTGGTTGTCGTGCACGTCCCACGTGACCACGGGGTTGTCGGGGTCGCCGGTGTAGTAGTCCTGCGTGTAGATCTCGACGCGGTGTCCGTCGGGGTCGCGCAGGTACAGGTAGAACGCGTTCGAGACGCCGTGGCGGCCGGGGCCGCGCTCGATCGCGTCGGAGCGGCGGAGAGCACCGAGCTTGTCGCAGATCGCGAGGATGTTGTGCTTCTCGTGGGTGGCGAACGCGACGTGGTGCATGCGCGGGCCGTCGCCGCCGGTCATCGCCGTGTCGTGCACGGTGGGCTTGCGGCGCATCCAGGCGGCGTAGACGATGCCCTCCTCGTCCTGGATGTCCTCGGTGACGCGGAAGCCCAGCGACTGCATGAAGTTCACCGCGCGCGGCACGTCGGGGGTGACCTGGTTGAAGTGGTCCAGCCGCACCAGCTCACCCGGCGTGTGCAGGTCGTAGCGCCACGACAGCCGCTCGACGTGGTCGGTCTGGTGGAAGAACTCGTAGGGGAAGCCGAGTGGATCCGTCACACGCACCGCGTCGCCGATGCCCTTCACGAACCCGTCGGCACGGCGCTCGACCCGGCACCCGAGCTCCTCGTAGAACGCGACTGCCTTGTCGAGGTCTTCGGGCGTCCGCACGCGGTACGAGAACGCGGCGACGGCGGCCACCGGCCCCTGCCGCAGGACGAGGTTGTGGTGGATGAACTCCTCCGTCGAGCGCAGGTAGATCGCCTCGCCGTCCTCCTCGGTGACGTACAGGCCGAGCACGTCCACGTAGAACGTGCGCGACGCGGCGAGATCGGTGACCACGAGCTCCATGTACGCGCAGCGCAGGATGTCGGGGGCCGGGCTCGTCGGCGTGGGCACCGGATCGTCGGTGTGGATGGGCGCCTCCTGGCTCACGTAGAAGCCCGAGGAGGTGAGGGTCATGTCGTCACGGTGGGTCATGTCGCGTCCTTGCGTTACTCGGATGGTCGGGGCGTTTCGTCTCGCTCGTTCCTCACTCGCTCAACGACCGGGATCGTGGTCGTCGAGCGGGGGAGCGAAGCGACCGGGACGAAACGTCAGCGCGGGTCGGGATCGTCGAGGTCGGTCGGCTCGTGCGCGTCGGCTTTGCCGAAGGTCGGGTTGTGCGCCGGGCCGAGCGTGATGTGCACCGCCTGCTGGTCGGTGTAGAAGTCGATCGAGCGGTAGCCGCCCTCGTGGCCGAGGCCGGAGGCCTTCACCCCGCCGAACGGCGTTCGCAGGTCGCGGACGTTGTTCGAGTTGAGCCACACCATGCCGGCCTCGATCGCCTGCGAGAAGTTGTGGGCGCGCTTGAGGTCGTTCGTCCAGACGTAGGCCGCGAGCCCGTACTTGACGCCGTTGGCGAGCTCGAGCGCCTCTTCGTCGGTGTCGAAGGGCGTGATGGCGACGACCGGGCCGAAGATCTCCTCCTGGAAGATGCGCGCGTCGGGCGCGACATCGGCGAACACCGTCGGGCGCACGAAGTTGCCGCCGTCGAACCCCTCGGGGCGGCCGCCCCCGGCGACGAGGCGCGCCTCGCGCTTGCCGATCTCGATGTAGCTCATCACCTTGTCGTAGTGCTCGGGGTGCACGAGCGCCCCGACCTCGGTCTTCGGGTCGTGCGGGTAGCCGACCACGACGCGCTCGGCCTGCGCCGCATAGCGCTCGACGAACTCGTCGTACACCGACCGCTCCACGAGGATGCGCGAGCCCGCGGTGCAGCGCTCGCCGTTGAGCGAGAAGACGCCGAAGATCGTGGCGTCGATCGCCGCCTCGAGGTCCGCGTCGGCGAAGACCACGGCGGGCGACTTGCCGCCAAGCTCCATCGACAGGCCTTTCAGGAACGGCGCGGCGTTGCCGAAGATCAGCTGGCCGGTGCGGCTCTCGCCCGTGAACGAGATGAGCGGGACGTCGGGATGCTTCACCAGCGCGTCGCCGGCATCCTCTCCCAGTCCGTTCACGAGATTGAACACGCCCTGCGGCAGCCCCGCCTCTTCGAAGATGCCGGCCCAGAGCGACGCCGACAGCGGCGTGAACTCGGCGGGCTTGAGCACGACGGTGTTTCCGGTCGCGAGGGCCGGGCCGAGCTTCCACGACTCGAGCATGAACGGCGTGTTCCACGGCGTGATGAGCCCGGCGACGCCGATCGGCTTGCGGTTGACGTAGTTCATCTGGCGGCCCGGCACCTTATAGGCGTCATCGGCCTGCGCGACGATCAGGTCGGCGAAGAACCGGAAGTTCTCGGCCGCGCGGCGTGCTTGACCGAGGGCCTGCGTGATCGGCAGCCCCGAGTCGAAGGACTCGAGCTCGGCGAGCCGCGCGTCGCGGGACTCGACGATGTCGGCGATGCGGTGCAGCACGCGCGAGCGCTCGCGCGGCAGCATCCGTGGCCAGGGCCCGTCGGTGAAGGCGCGCCGCGCGGCGGCCACGGCCCGGTCGATGTCGGCCTTCTTGCCGGCCGCGGCCCGCACGTAGGTCTCGTTCGTCACCGGGTCGAGCACGTCGAACGTGTCGCCGTCGGCCGAGTCGACGAACGCGCCGTCGATGTAGTGCTGGATGCGCTCGGGCAGGCCCTCGGGCACGTGGCGCGTCTCCGTGGTGGTTGCGGTGTCGGTCATTGCTGCTCCTTCGTCGGAGGTCGTGATCCGGATGCCGGTGGTTCCGGCATCCGGAAGCTTCAGAACGCCGGGAGGCCCAGGGCCTCGTCGGGGTGCTCGTGGATCATGTACGCATCGAGCGTCGCCGAGCGATGCCGCCGCGCGGCCTTCTCGATCTCGCCGAGAGGTGCGCCGGTCTCGATCAGCTGCAGGATGTTCTCGTGCTCGCGCACGGACTCCGCCGCGCGGCCGGGGA
Organism: Microbacterium sp. B35-30; assembly: GCF_010634855.1. GTDB lineage: Bacteria > Actinomycetota > Actinomycetes > Actinomycetales > Microbacteriaceae > Microbacterium. Next base: position 44,324 of record NZ_MWLQ01000012.1, read on the forward strand.
CGAAGCTGAACGTCGAATCGCGCAGGTGTCCCAGCCGCCCCCACTCCGCTTCGACGAGCTCGAGCATGCGCGGGTTGGCGCACTTCGAGTACAGCGCCGCGTGGAACTCCTGGTTCAGGCCGGTGAACGCCCGCGGGTCGAAGTGCTCGAGGGTCTCGATCATCAGCTCGTTGATCCGCCGTGCGGCGCGGATGTCGTCGGCCGTGAGCCGGCGCGCCGCCAGGGCGGTGGCGGCGCCCTCGAGGATCGACAGCGACTGCATGCTCGAGCGGTACTGCGAGTCGTCGACCATCGACACCCGCGCGCCGACGTTGCGCTCGAAGGTGACGAGCCCTTCGGCCTCGAGCTGGCGGATCGCCTCGCGCACCGGCACGACGCTCATGTCGAGATCGCCCGCGATGCTGCCCAGCACCAGCCGGTATCCCGGGGTGAACTCCTGGTTGGCGATCCGCTCTTTCACCCAGCGGTACGCGAGCTGCGACTTGCTGAAAGTCGTCGTCGTGTCGGGGGTCATCGTCCGGCCTCCCGGTCTTCGAGCGTTGCAGTTCCCTGCGGCCGCTGCGTCTGGGTCGCCGGGCGTTCGCCGGAAACTGCCGCGCTCGCCTCTCGCGCGGCTTCGAACCGCGCCCGCCACTCGGCGTTCATCGGGAAGAGCCCGTCGACCGGATGCCCCTCCGCGACGCGCTCGGCGATCCACGCGTCCTCGTCCTCCTGGGCGAGCGCGGCGTCGACGACCTCCTCGACGATGTCCGGCGGGATCACCACGACCCCGTCGGCGTCGCCGACGATGACGTCCCCCGGCTGGACCGTCGTGCCGCCGCACGCGATCGTGAGGTCGGCGTCCCACGGCACGTGCTTGCGGCCGAGGACGGCCGGGTGGGCGCCGGAGGAGTAGACCGGAATGCCGACGGCCGCGACGGCTGCGGCATCCCTGACTCCTCCGTCGGTGACGATGCCCGCGGCGCCGCGGGCGTGGGCGCGGATCGCGAGGATGTCGCCCAACGTGCCGGAGCCGGCGTCGCCGCGCGCCTCGATCACGACGACCTCGCCGTCGCCGACCGCGTCGAACACGCGCTTCTGCGCGTTGTAGCCGCCGCCGTGGGAGGCGAACAGGTCTTCGCGGTTGGGCACGAAGCGGAGCGTCCGCGCGGTGCCGACCAGCTTCGATTCCCTATCCGGCGAGTCGGCAGCGCGGAGCGGCCGCACGCCGTCGATGTGCACGTTGTTCAGCCCGCGCTTGCGCAGCTGCGCCGAGAGCCCCGCGACGGGCACGGCCTCGAGCTTCGCGCGGAGGGCGGCACTGATTCCGGTCGTTGAGCGAGCTTGCGAGTCGAAACGCGCTTCGCCGCCGTTGCTGGTCGGTTCGGCCCGTTTCGTCTCGCTCGTTCCTCGCTCGCTCAATGACCGCGTTCCTCGCTCGCTCAACGACCGGGAGGAGGCGGCCTCGCGGGACCCCCATGCCTCGGCGCGCTGCAGGTCGTCGGCTTCGGGAAGCGAGCCGAGGTCGGGGTCGAAGTCTGCGGCGCCCTGGACGACGGTGGTCACGAGTCGGCCGGAGGACGGCCCGCCGGGTACGTCGACCTCCACGTCGACCACATCGCCGGGCTGTGCCACGGAAGAGCCGGCCGGCGTCCCGGTGAGGATCACGTCGCCCGGCTCGAGGGTGAAGTGCTGCGACAGGTCGGCGACGAGCTGCGTGAGCGGGAAGATCATGCCCGCGGCCGTGTCGTCTTGGACCAGGGCGCCGTTCAGCCAGGCCCGCACGCGCAGCGCGTCGGGGTGGACGAGGGCGGCGTCGATGAGGGCGGGGCCGATGGGCGTGTAGCCGTCGCCGCCCTTCGACCGCACGTTCGATCCCTTGTCGTTCGCGCGCAGGTCGTACAGGCCGAAGTCGTTGGCCGCGGTGATCCCGGCCACATGCGACCAGGCGTCGGCGAGCGATACGCGTCGCGCAGTGCTGCCGATCACGAGCGCGATCTCACCCTCGAAGGCCAGCAGCTCGGTGCCCGCGGGCCGCTCGATGGTGCTTCCCGAGGCGGCGACAGAGCTCGACGGCTTGAAGAAGTACGACGGATGCTGCGGCCGGCGCCCGCGCTGATCCGCGCGGGACGCGTAGCTGAGGTGGACGGCGACGATCTTGCCGGGCCGGGCGGGGAGGGCCGCGAAGCGGGGATCGGCCGAGGATCCGGGATTCCCCGTGGCGACGGCATCCGTCTTCTCATCCATTCGAGCTCCCTCACTCTTGCGTCGTATGCGAAATCGTATATGATCGTCGCACATCCGGCAACCGCCCTCAGTTCGCCGCCGACGAAGACGTCACCCGACACAGGAGTCACGAATGAGCAGCTCACAGCCCCCACAGGGTTTCACGCCCACCGGAACCATCGCCAGCCCCGTCGATCGCCGCCGCGTCGTCTTCGCGACCGTCGTCGGCACCACCGTCGAGTGGTACGACTTCTTCATCTACGCCACAGCGGTCGGCCTGGTCTTCGGTCAGCTGTTCTTCGCGCCGCTCGGTGCGAACAGCGCGATCGTGGCCTTCGCCACCGTCGGCGTGAGCTTCCTGTTCCGCCCGCTCGGCGCCTTCCTGGCCGGCCACTTCGGCGACAAGTACGGCCGCAAGGTCGTGCTGATGTGGACGCTGATCCTGATGGGCGCCGCGACCGCGCTGATCGGCGTGCTGCCCACCTACGAGGCCATCGGCGTCTGGGCGCCGATCCTCCTGGTGCTGCTGCGCATCCTGCAGGGCATCTCGGCGGGCGGCGAGTGGGGCGGCGCGGTCCTGATGGCCGTCGAGCACGCCCCGCGCACCCGACGCGGCGCCTTCGGCGCCTCCCCGCAGATCGGCGTTCCCCTCGGCCTGCTGCTCGCCTCGGGCGTCATGGCCGTCATGGCGATGATCGCGCCCGGCGACGCCTTCCTGGTGTGGGGCTGGCGAGTGCCGTTCCTGCTCAGTGTGGTGCTGATCTTCATCGGCTACTACGTGCGCCGTCGCGTCGAGGAGAGCCCCGTGTTCACTGAGCTCGCAGCCCGCAAGGAGAAGGCCAAGACGCCGATCGTCCAGCTGTTCCGCAAGCACACGCTGCTGGTCTTCATCGCCGCGCTGGTCTTCGCCGGCAACAACGCCGTGGGCTACATGACGACCGGCGGCTACATCCAGGGCTACTCGACCAACCCCGAGGGTCCGCTCGCCCTCGAGCGAGGACCCGTGCTCTGGGCCGTCGCCGGCTCTGCGGTGACGTGGCTGCTGTCGACGCTCACGGCCGGCTTCGTGTCCGACCGCATCGGCCGCCGCACGACGTACATCATCGGCTGGATCCTGCAGCTCGTCGGCGTCTTCCTGCTGTTCCCGCTCGTGAACACGGGCAACATCTGGCTGCTGTTCCTCGGCCTCGCGATCCTCACGTTCGGCCTCGGCTTCACGTACGGGCCGCAGGCCGCGCTGTACTCCGAGCTGTTCCCGGCATCCATCCGCTTCTCGGGCGTCTCGATCTCGTACGCGATCGGCGCGATCCTCGGCGGCGCCTTCGCCCCGACCATCGCGACGGCGCTGGTGCAGGCGACCGGCTCGACGGTGTCGGTCACGTGGTACCTCGCCGGGATGACGGTCATCGGCCTCCTCGCGACGCTGCTGCTCCGCGACCGCTCCGGCATCCCGCTCGGCCCCGACCACGAAGCCGAGCAGTCCGTCAGCCCGATCTACGGGATGGCGAAGGCCTGACCTTCACGCGGACGGATGCCGCGCCCCGAGCGCCTGTGCATGCTCGGGGCGCGGCATCCGTCGTCCGGTCCGTGCGAAAAGTCGGGCCGGTGACGGCGGCGCCGATGATGGATGCCGCGACGCCACGTGTCGGGCGACCGGCCAGGCTTTTCGCAGCGGGCCGCGGGGGGAAGAGCGTCAACGGGTGCGCATGCCGTCGAGGACGACCGTGACGACGTCTTGCGCGAGGCGCTCGCGGTCGACCGGGCCCGCGGGCCGGTACCACTCGACGATCGAGTTGACCATGCCGAAGAGCAGGCGCGTGGCGACCGCACCGTCGACGTCGGTGCGCACCTGGCCGGCGCGCTGCGCCTCGACGACGAGAGCGGTGACGCGGTGGTCGAACGCGCGACGCCGCTCGAGGGCTGCCCGTTCGACGTCGCTGTTCCCGCGCACCCGCAAGAGGAGCGTGACGTAGGGAAGCTTGTCGACGAGCACCCGCACCGCACCGCGCAACACGGCGCCGAGCCGCTCGGCCGGGTCGTCGGCCGCGGCGTCGGAGGCGTCGAGCATTCCCTCGAGTTCCCCGAGAGCCTCGTCGAGCGCGAGCGCGAGCAGCTGCTCCTTCGAATCGAAGTGGTGGTAGAGCGCCGACTTGGTGAGACCGAGTCGCGAGGCGAGGTCGGCGACCGATGTGGCGTCGTAGCCTTGCTCGTTGAAGAGCGCCACCGCGACCGCGAGCACCTGGTCGCGGTCGTACCCCGGGCGTCCCCGCCGTGCGGGCGTCGGTTCGCCGTTCGCGGGGCTCGTCAGGGCGGACATGCGCCCCAGTCTGGCACCGCCGCCCGGGTCGGCGCCGCAGCGTCGTGGTCGTCAGCGCCGTTGGGATCGCGGGCTCTCAGCCGGGACACCCGTTGTGAGCGAGGAATATCGTGGGCTTTCGGCGACAGCCCGGGCTCCGACCGCGGGGTGCCAGGCGACGAGGCGGCGACCAGGATTACTGAACGATTGTTAGGTAATATGGGCGACGACCGCGAGGGAGCGGATCGAGAGGATGCCGATGCCAGGGTCGAGTGCCGGGTGGAGTGCGGGGTCGAGTGCGGGTTCGAGTGCAGGGCCGCTCCAGATCCAGCGCCGCGCGGATCGCGTCGTCGCGACTCTGACGCGTCCCGAGGTACGCAACGCCATCGATCAGGACATGATCGACCGGCTGCACGAGCTCTGCGAGGAGCTGGAGCGTGAGCCGCGCACCCTGATCCTGACCGGCTCCGACGGCGTGTTCGCCTCGGGTGCCGACATCGCGCAGCTGCGCGAGCGACGCGGCGCCGATGCCCGTCGCGGCATCAACACCCGCGCGTTTCAGCGGGTGCGGAGGCTCCCGATGCCGGTGATCGCGGCGATCGACGGGTACGCGCTCGGCGGCGGCGCCGAGCTCGCGTACGCGGCCGATATCCGCATCGGCACGCCCGCCCTGCAGATCGGCAACCCCGAGACCGGCCTCGGCATCATCGCGGCGGCCGGCGCCACGTGGCGACTGCCCGAGATCGTGGGGGAGGCGCGGGCCGCCGAGATGCTGCTGACGGGACGGATCCTGGATGCCGACACCGCCGTCGCCTGGGGCCTCGTGTCGTCGCTGTACGAGCCCGCCGACCTGCTCGCGGCGGCCCACGCGATCGCCGACCGCATCGCCCGGAACGATCCGCTCGCGACGCGCTACACGAAGGCCGCACTGCTGGCGCCGCGCACCGCGCACCCCGAGATCGAGCTCGAACTGCAGGCGAAGCTGTTCGAGAGCCCCGAGAAGGAGCGGCGCATGGCCGCGTTCCTCGAGAGCCGCAAGCGATGAGCGTGCCGGAGCGCGTCGGCGTGATCGGCGGTGGCCGCATGGGCGCGGGCATCGCGCACGCGTTCGTCCTCGCCGGCGCCGAGGTCGTCGTGGTCGAGCGTGACGCCGAGGCGGCGGCTGCGGCATCCGCTCGTCTGCTCGAGACCGTGCGGCGCAGCGTCGAGCGCGGCGCGACACCCCGCGGCTACGACGCGCTCGCCGCGGCGATCGAGACGGGGACGGATGCCGCGGCCCTCGCCGGCTGCGGGCTCGTGATCGAGGCGGTGCCGGAGGAGCGAGAGGCCAAGCTCGCGGCCCTCAGCCGAGCGGAACGGGTGCTCTCGCCCGACGCTGCGCTCGCCACCAACACCTCCTCGATCTCCATCGACGACCTGGCGTCGGCGCTGGCTCGGCCGCAGCGCTTTCTCGGGCTGCACTTCTTCAACCCCGTGCCCGCCTCGCAGCTCGTGGAGGTCGTGACCGGTGCCGCCACCGAGCCGGGGCTCGTGGACGACGCGCGGTCGTGGATCGAGGCGCTCGGCAAGACGCCGATCGTCGTCCGCGACAGCCCGGGCTTCGCATCGAGCCGCCTCGGCATCGCCCTCGGGCTGGAGGCCATCCGGATGCTCGAGGAGGGCGTCGCCTCGGCCGCCGACATCGACGCGGCGATGGAGCTCGGCTACCGGCATCCGATGGGTCCGCTGCGCACGACCGACCTGGTCGGACTCGACGTGCGCCTCGGGATCGCCGATGAACTGCACCGCAAGCTGGGGGAGCGGTTCGCGCCGCCGCCCCTGCTGCGGCGCCTCGTCGCCGAGGGACATCTGGGCCGCAAGTCCGGCCGCGGTTTCTACGAATGGAGTGATCAGCGATGATCGAGCAGACAGGGACCATCGAGCAGGCGGGGACGATCGAACCGCCCCGCACCGGCATCCTCCCCAGCTATCTGCGCGACGAGTGGTGGATCCCCGATACCGGCGACGACGCCGCCCCCGTGCTCGACGCGTCGACGGGCGAGGTGGTCACGTATCTCAGCACGCAGGGCGTCGATCTCGCCGCGGCGATCGCGCACGCCCGCACCGTGGGGCAGGCGGGCCTGGGCGCGCTCACGTTCCACCAGCGCGCGCTGCTGCTCAAGGAGTTCGGCAAGGCCCTCACCGCGCGCAAGGAGGAGCTGTACGAGCTGTCGAAGCGGGCCGGCGCCACGGTGCGCGACTCGCTGAACGACATCGACGGCGGCATCGGCGTGCTCTTCACCTACTCGTCGAAGGGGCGCCGAGAGCTGCCGAACGGGCAGGTGTACCTCGACGGGCCGGTCGAGTCGCTGTCGAAGGACGGCTCGTTCCTGGGCCGTCACGTGTACACGCGGCTGCCCGGCGTCGCCGTGCAAATCAACGCGTTCAACTTCCCGATGTGGGGCGCACTCGAGAAGTTCGCGCCGGCCTTCCTCGCCGGCGTGCCGACGATCGTGAAGCCGGCCTCACCGACCGCGTACGTCGCTGAGGCGTGGGTGCGCATCCTCGTCGAGACAGGGCTGCTTCCCGCCGGGTCGCTGCAGTTGGTGAGCGGCGCGGTGCCCGGTCTGTTCGAGCACCTCGGCCTCGGGGACCTGGTCGGCTTCACCGGCAGTGCGTCGACGGCGGAGCGCCTGCGCGCACAGGCAGCTCCGGCGGTGCGCTTCACGAGCGAGACCGACTCGATCAACGCGTCGGTGCTCGGGCCCGACGCGGGGCCGGGCACGCCCGAGTTCGATGCCTATGTGAAGCAGCTCATGGTCGAGCTGACGACGAAGGCGGGCCAGAAGTGCACCGCGATCCGCCGTGCCATCGTGCCCGCAGACTCCGTCGATCCGCTCGTCGAGGCGCTCCGGGCGAAGATCGCCGAGCGCGTCGTCGTCGGCGATCCGCGCGCCGAGAGCGTCACGATGGGCCCGCTCGTGTCGCTCGCGCAGCGCGATGAGGTGCTGAGGGCGGTGGGCGCTCTGGAGGCCGCCGGCGGCCGCATCCTGCTGGGGACAACGGGTGCCCCGGACGTGACGCATGCGGACGGCTCCACCGGCCCCGCGCCCGACGGGGCGTTCGTCGGCCCGATCCTGATCGGGTTCGACGGCGCGGCGGATGCCCTGCCCGACGCGGTGCACGACGTCGAGGTGTTCGGCCCGGTGGCCAGCGTGCTGGCGTACCGCACGGTGGACGAGGCCGCCGATCTCGTCGGCCGCGGTGGCGGGTCGCTCGTCACGAGCGTCGCCACCTCCGACCCCGCCGTCGCCGCGACCCTCCTGGCGCGTACCGCGGCCTACAACGGCCGGCTGCTGTTCCTCGACCGCGACGACGCCCGCACCTCGACCGGTCACGGCGCGCCGGTGCCCCACCTCGTCCACGGCGGTCCCGGCCGCGCCGGCGGCGGTGAGGAGCTAGGCGGCATCCGTGCGGTGCTGCACCACATGCAGCGCACCGCCGTGCAGGGCTCACCCGCGATGCTGACCGCCCTGACCGGCGTCTGGCACCAGGGTGCGGCATCCCGGTCCGACCGGCATCCGTTCCGCAAGTCGCTCGCCGAACTCGCCGTCGGCGACCAGCTCGCGTCGCCCTCGCGCGCGGTGACGCTCGCCGACATCGAGACGTTCGCGAACTTCACCGGCGACCTCTTCTACGCCCACATGAACGAGGAGGCCGCCGCCGCGAACCCGTTCTTCCCCGGCCGGGTCGCGCACGGCTACCTGCTCGTGTCGTGGGCCGCAGGGCTCTTCGTCGACCCCGATCCGGGTCCGGTGCTCGCGAACTACGGGCTCGAGAACCTGCGATTCGCGACCCCGGTGTCGCCCGACGACGAGATCCGTGTCGTGCTGACGGCGAAGCAGATCACCCCGCGCGAGACGGACGACTACGGCGAGGTGCGCTGGGACGCCGTCATCCTCAACCAGCGCGACGAGATCGTCGCGACCTACGACGTGCTCACGCTGGTGGCCAAGACTGCGGAGGCGCCGGACGCGCCAACGGGAGACCCCGTGTCGGCAGGGGTCGGGGCGTGACCGATCCTGCCGCGCATTTCGCCGGCCAGCGTCGCATGCTGCAACGCGATCGCGCGTCGGCGGCGCTGGGCATGGTCGTCGAACGCGACGAGCCGGGGGAGGCGGTCGTGTCGATGCGCGTGCGCGAGGACATGACCAACGGCTTCGCGATCACGCACGGGGGGATGGTGTTCGCCCTCGCCGACACAGCGTTCGCGATGGCTTGCAACGCCGTGGCCACGGCTGAAGCGGACACGGATGCCGATATCACGGTCGCGGCCGGCGCCGACATCTCGTTCCTCAAGGCGACGTACGCGGGTCAGACGCTCACGGCGCACGCACGACGCCGTGCCCTGACCGGCCGCAGCGGGCTGTACGACGTGACGGTGACCGACGAGACCGGAGACGTGGTGGCGGAGTTCCGCGGACGCTCGTTCACCACGCGCCGCGCCGACCCCGGCACCGCCGGTTGACGGTGGCTGCGGCATCCGTCCTGGGGTAGACTTACTGAACGAACGGTCTGTAAATGAGGAGTCGATGATGACGACCGATGTGCTGATCGACGAGGCTGCCGAGCAGGCGGCTTTCGACGCGATCATCGAGGCCGACTCGCGCATCGAGCCGCGGGATTGGATGCCGGCGGCCTATCGCAAGACGCTGATCCGGCAGATCTCGCAGCACGCGCACTCCGAGATCATCGGCATGCAGCCGGAGGGCAACTGGATCACGCGTGCGCCGAGCCTCAAACGCAAGGCGATTCTCATGGCGAAGGTGCAGGACGAGGCCGGGCACGGGCTGTACCTCTACTCCGCGGCGCAGACCCTCGGCATCACGCGCGACGAGATGACCGAGCAGCTCATCGCCGGCCGGGCGAAGTACTCGTCGATCTTCAACTACCCGACCCCCACCTGGGCCGACATGGGCGCGATCGGCTGGCTCGTCGACGGTGCCGCGATCTGCAACCAGGTGCCGCTCTGCCGTGCATCGTACGGGCCGTACGGCCGCGCGATGGTGCGCATCTGCAAGGAGGAGTCGTTCCACCAGCGGCAGGGCTTCGAGATCCTGCTGACCCTCATGCAGGGCACACCGGCCCAGCAGCGGATGGCGCAGGATGCCGTGGACCGCTGGTACTGGCCCTCGCTCATGATGTTCGGGCCCCCGGATGAGGCGTCGCCCAACTCGGCGCAGTCGATGGCGTGGAAGATCAAGCGCTTCTCGAACGACGACCTCCGGCAGCGGTTCATCGGGATGCTGGTGCCCCAGGCCGAGGTGCTGGGTGTGACGCTCCCCGACGCCGAGCTGCGCTGGGACGAAGAGGCGCAGCGGTGGCACACGAGTGACATCGACTGGACCGAGCTGCAGGAGGTGATCGCCGGCCGCGGCGCGATGAACGGCGAGCGCATCCGCAACCGGCGCAACGCGCATGAGGACGGCGCCTGGGTGCGCGAGGCCGCCGCCGAATACGCCCGCAAGCAGGCCGGCATCCGCTCGTTGGGCGATGAGCGCGGCGGTGGCGAGCGCCGTTCCCGGTCGTTGAGCGAGCGAGGAACGAGCGAGACGAAACGCAGTGAGTCCGCGGCGGACGTCGATCGCGTTTCGTCTCGCTTCGCTCGCTCAACGACCGGGAACGAGGTGGCGCGGTGACGACCTCAGGCGCTTCGCCGCGCGAGTCCTGGCCTCTTTGGGAGGTGTTCGTCCGCGCCGGGCGGGGCCTCAGCCACGTGCACGCCGGCTCGCTGCACGCCCCCGACGCGGAGTTCGCGCTGCGCAACGCCCGCGACGTCTACACGCGTCGCGGCGAGGGCACGTCGATCTGGGTGGTGCCCGCCGATGCGATCACCACGAGCGACCCCGATTCGAAGGGCGCGTTCTTCGAGAGCCCCGCGGGCAAGAACTACCGCCACGCCACGTACTACACGGCGTCGGAGGGGGTGCCGCACCTGTGATCCACGTGTATCCCGACGACCAGGGAGTTTCGTCTCTGCGTTTCGACTCGCAGGCTCGCTCAACGACCGCAACACCGCCTGTCGTTGAGCGACCGAGGAACGAGGGAGACGAAACGTCGCGACCCGATCTCCGAGACGATCCGCACGGCGAGGTGACCGTCGAGCGGGTCGCGCTGTCGGCCGAGCTCGCGGGTGGGGAGGGGCGTGCCGCATCCGCGGACGTCGCGGAGTACGCCCTGTGGCTCGGCGACGACGCGCTGATCCTCTCCCAGCAGCTCGGGGCGTGGATCGCGCGCGCCCCCGAACTCGAGGAGGACGTCGCGCTCGCCAACATCGCGCTCGACCTTCTCGGGCATGCGCGCTCGTTCCTCCGCTACGCGGGCACCTACGACGACCGCAGCGAGGACGACCTCGCCTACTGGCGCGACGAGCCGGAGTTTCGCTGCGCCTGGCTCTTCCAGCAGCCCGACGGAGACTTCGCGCAGACGATCGTGCGCCAGCTGGCGGCATCCGTCTACCTCTTCGAGCTGTACACGGCACTGCAGGATTCTTCCGACGTGACGCTGGCCGCGATCGCGGCGAAGGCCGTCAAGGAGGTCGAGTACCACCGCGACCACGCCGTGCAGTGGACGCTGCGGCTCGCCGGCGGCACCGACGAATCGCGCCGTCGGATGATCCGGGCGGTGGGCGACGTCTGGCCCTACGTGGCGGAGCTGTTCCGCGACGAGCCGCTCATCGACCGGCTCGACGGCGTGGCCGTGCGGCCGTCGACGCTGCAGCCGGCGTTCGATGCGGTCATCGCCGCCGTGTTCGCCGAGGCGGAGGTGGAGCTTCCGACCGGGCCGATGTCGTCGGCCGGTGGTCGGAACGGGCACCATTTCTCGACCCTGGGCTTTCTCCTCGCCGAGATGCAGGTGCTCGCGCGGCAGCATCCGGGGGCGACGTGGTGATGACCCAGCAAGGCACCCGGTCGTTGAGCGAGCGAGGAACGCGGTCGTTGAGCGAGCTTGCGAGTCGAAACGCAGAGACGAAACGCCTCGAGCCTCCGGGCAGCGCCGATCCGCAGTCGGCGGCCGTCGTCAGCGCCGCCGCACGGGCGTGGCAGGCCGCGGCATCCGTTCTCGATCCGGAGGTGCCCGTGCTCACGATCGAGGATCTCGGCGTACTGCGCGACGTCCAGGTCGTCGCCGACGACTCCGGCGCCCCCGGGCGCGTCACGGTGACGATCACGCCGACCTATTCGGGATGCCCCGCGATGGATGCGATCCGCGACGACGTCGTGCTCGCCCTCACGGCCGCCGGATTCGACGACGTCGACGTGCGTCTCGTGCTCGCGCCCGCATGGACGACGGACTGGATGACGGATGCCGGCAAGCGCAAGCTCGTCGACTACGGCATCGCGCCGCCGAACGGGCGTGCAGCGGTCGCGGGTCCGATCCGCGTGCAGCTGTCGGTGCGGTGCCCGCGCTGCGGGTCGCTCGACACCCGTGAGCTCGCACGGTTCGGGTCGACGTCGTGCAAGGCGCTGTACGAGTGCCGCGCCTGTCTCGAGCCGTTCGACCACTTCAAGGTGCACTGATGGAGCCCGACGCCCTTCGACAGGCCCAGGGACCGGGAAAACCGGATCAGGAGAACCAGCGCATCGCCGAGACGCTGCTCACCACCTCGGTGGGTGGACCGCGGGGCAGCCGGCATCGCGCGCGCTTCCACACGCTCCGGGTCGCAGCGGTCCGGCCGCTGACGGACGCCGCGGTCGAGGTGACGTTCGCGATCCCCGAAGAGGTGCGCGGCGAGTTCGACTACCTCGCCGGCCAGCATGTGGCACTGCGGACGGTGCTCGACGGGCAGGAGCTGCGCCGCTCGTACTCGCTGTGCCGCGCGGAGGACGCGGGCGGTGGCGGCGATGGTCCGCGCACCATCAGCGTCGCCATCAAGCGCGACCAGGGCGGCCGGTTCTCGACGTGGGCGCAGACCGAGCTGCGCGCGGGCGACCAGCTCGACGTCATGAGTCCGCAGGGCACTTTCACCTCGAAGCTCGCCGACCTCGACGGCTCGCACGTCGCGGGCATCGCGGCAGGCTCCGGCATCACGCCGCTCATGGCGCTCGCCGCCACCGTGCTGGCGCGGTCCGCCACGTCGCGATTCACGCTCGTGTACACGAACCGTTCGAGCCTCGACGTGATGTTCCTCGACGAGCTCTCCGATCTGAAGGACCGGTATCCGACGCGGCTCGCCCTGCACCACGTGCTGTCGCGCGAGCAGCGCACTGCTCCGCTGCTGTCGGGGCGCATCGACGAGCCGCGCCTGCGGCGCATCCTCGACGAGCTCGTGCTGCCCGACACCGTCGACGAGTGGTTCCTCTGCGGACCGTTCGAGCTGGTGCAGCTCTGCCGCGACACCCTCGCCGACATAGGGATCGACCCCGCGCACGTGCGCTACGAGCTGTTCACCACCGGTGAGGGCGAGCGCGCCGAGCCGTCGGCCGGTCGCCCGGTGGTCGTCGCCCCGGACGAGCCCGTGCGTCGCATCGAGTTCACCCTCGACGGCCAGTCGCAGGCGGTCGACAGCCCGGTCGCCGCGCACGAGTCGATCCTCAACGCGGCGCTGCGCGTGCGGCCAGATGTTCCCTTCGCCTGCGCGGGCGGGGTCTGCGGCACGTGCCGCGCCAGGCTGCTGGAGGGGTCGGTCACGATGACCGAGAACTACGCGCTCGAGCCCGAAGAACTCGAACGCGGGTACGTGCTCACCTGCCAATCCCACCCGACGACCGATACCGTCGTCGTCGACTACGACGTCTAGCCTTTTCGAACGCGGAGGATCGAGATGATCGAGCTGTCCATCACCGGCGATGTCGCCGAGGTCGTGCTGAACGCCCCCGAGAAGCTCAACGCCCTCTCGCTGCGGGCGCTGGGCGAGATGGATGCCGCCTACCGCAGCGCCGAGGAGTCCGGCGTGCGGGCGCTGCTGCTGCGGGCCGAAGGCCGGGCCTTCTGCGCCGGGCGCGACATCGCCGGCGTCGACCCCGAGACCGACGATGTGCCCCAGTATCTTGCCGGCGTCGAGACGCTCATGCGGCGGATCGCCGCGTTCCCCGCTCCGACGTTCGCCGCCGTTCACGGCGCATGCCTCGGAGTGGGGCTGGGGCTCGCCATCGCGACCGATGTGGTCTACGTCGCCGACGACGCCAAGATCGGGTCGCCGTTCGCGAGCCTCGGAGCGATGCTCGATTCCGGCGGCCACGCCCTGCTCTACGAGCGACTGGGTGCCCACCGGGCGCTCGACCTCATCTACACCGGCGACATGCTGAGCGGCGCCGAGGCGGTCGCGGCGGGTCTGTTCAGCCGCGCCCTGCCCGTCGAGGAGGTCTTCGACTTCGCGTGGCAGCGGGCGGTGGTGGCGGCATCCGGTCCGACCGCCGCGTTCCTGGCCTCGAAGCGCCTCATCGCCGGCCTCCGCGACGAGAGACTGTGGGATGCCGTCGCGCAGGAGGCCCGTGGACAGGAGGCGCTGCGCGCCACCGCCGACTACCGCGAGGGCTTCGCCGCGTTCCAGCAGAAGCGCAAGCCCGACTTCACGGGGGAGTGACGCGCACGGAGCGGTCGGCTTCTCGCCGAGGTCAGGAGTTCACGCGGATGATCTCGCGCTGATACGGCGCGACGATCTCGCCCGAGATGCGGCAGTCGAGTACCAGGAACGCGCGGGATGCCTCGGGCTCGGTCACCCACGTCGCGAGGCGTTCGAGGTCCTCGAGGCCGCGCACGACGACCCCCTCGGCGCCGACGCCCGCCGCGAGGGCGGCGAAGTCCACCTCTGGGATGCGCATGGGCGCCTCGGCGAGTCCCTTGAGGCCGTACAGGTGCACCTCGGCACCGTATGCCGCGTCGTTCCACACCACGGCGAGCCCGCGGCCGCGCGCGACACGGACGGCTGTCTCGAGGTCGGCGAGCGCCATGAGCCCGCCGCCGTCGCCCGTCGTCAGCACGACCGTGGCCGAGGGCTTCGCCAGTGCGGCACCGGGCACGGAGGGCCAGCCGAGTCCGATCGACTGGAAGGCCGTGCCGACCATCATCATGCGGTCGGGCGACGCGACGGGCCAGAACATGTTCGCCCAGCCGATGAAGTGACCGCCGTCCGATACCACGACGCGGTCCTTCGGCAGGAGCTCGCCGATGCGCGCGGCGACCGAGCGCGGGTCGAGCCGGCCGTCGGGGGCTATCCCGTCACCGACGTCGTGCCCGCGTGCCGCGGCCACGTCGACCGCCTCGCGCCAGTCGGTCGGCTCGGCCGCGATCTTCCGCACTTCGTGCGTGATCGCCTGGGCGACCAGGCGCGCGTCGCCGCGCACATACCCGCCGACGTGCGGGTGGGTGGCCGTCGGCGCGATGTCCACCTGGAAGATGCGCGTGCCGGGCGAGAACAGATCTCCGAAGCGCATCGTGAACTGGTTGAGAGACGCCCCGAACACCACCGCGACGTCGGCCTCGCGCACGTGTTCCATCGCGCTCTCCGCCCCGAAGCCGCCGGTCACCCCGAGGTCGAAGTCGCTGTTCGGAAAGACGCCGCGCCCGAGCGCCGTCGAGGCGGTGAGAGCTCCGGTGGCGTCGGCGAGGGCGCCGAGCGCCTCGCCGGCGCCCGAGATCCACGCCCCGCGGCCCGCGAGCAGGAACGGCCGACGGGCGCCGGCGAGCGCCTCGGCGATCTCGCGCACCGCGGCGCGCGCGAACTCTCCGGTCGGGGCGACGGGATCGGGAAGCCGCGGCTCCGGCGCCCCGGGCACCGGGCCGGCGTCGCGGGCGGCGACGTCGTAGGGGATCGCGAGCACCGTCGGCACCCGGTAGGTGAGGGCGTGCTCGATGGCGATCACGGTCGTGGCCGCGGCATCCGCTCGCCCGACGGTATACGTGCGCGCACCGACGGCCGACGCGAGGGCGATCTGGTCGACGTCCCACGGGCGCGGGCCCGACGTCGGCTCGTCGCCGACCACGAGCACGAGCGGCACGTGCGCCTGCACGGCCTCGGCGAGAGCCGTGATGGTGTTGGTGAAGCCGGCGCCGTACGTCGCCGTTGCGGCCGCGAGACGCCCCGAGGCGCGGTGGTACGCGTCCGCGGCGACGACGCCGCCGGCCTCATGCCGCACCGCGGTGAACTGCACCTCGGTGGACCGCTCGAGCGCGTCGAGGAAATACGCGTTGCCGTTGCCCATCACGCCGAAGACGTGGTCGATGTGGCGGGCGAGGGTGAGGGCGACGTGCGCGGAGACGGTGCTCATAGCCGGATTGGCGGGCATGGCGAAGCCTTTCGAGACAGGGACGGATGCTGAGGCCGTGTGTGTCTCGCGCGTGCGCGCTGCGTGCCCATTTTTCGAGCACCGGCGGGGTCATTCCCGTCGGACAGTCCGAGTATAGGACTTCCGCCAAGATGGGAGTCATGAAGACGATCCAGCTGCGCCGGTACACGCTCGTCGAGGGGGAGTACGACGCGTTCGTCTCCTGGTGGGGCGAATGGATGCCGAAGGTGCGGCCGGCGGCGGGCTTCGCGATCGAGTTCGCCTACGGCCTCCGCGAGACGAGCGAGTTCGTGTGGGCGGTCAGCGCCGAGGGCGACGAAGCGGCCTTCCTCGCGCTGGAGAAGGTGTACATGGCGTCGGACGCACGCGCCGAGGCCTTCGCCGGCGTCCCGCAGCGGGTGGCCGAGCACAACATCCGCTTCGTGCAGGAGTTCTTCCCCGGTCGTTGAGCGAGCGAAGCGAGACGAAACGCCACGAGCCTGGCGCAGAGCAGGGCTCGTCGTCAGTTCGCTGCGTTTCGTCTCGCTCTTTCCTCGCTCGCTCAACGACCGGCAGACCGACGCCCGTCCTTGAGTGAGCAAAGCGAGACCTGATGCCTCATCCGCCGAGCGCGTCGCGGATCGCGGTGGCCGACTCCCTCAGGCGCGCGGCGATCGCCTCGTCCGTGTGCGCGCTGGCGACGAACACGACGGCGATCGCCGCCGGCCCGCGCCCGCGCACGACCAGCGGCACGGCGACGGCCCGCAGGCTGGGGATCACCTCGTCGTGGCTCGTCGCGAAACCGCGGGCCGCGGCATCCCTCACCTCCGCCGCGAGCCCTTCCGACACCTCGTCCGGCCACGAGGATTCCGGCAGCAGCGACAGGATCGCCTTGCCCGGTGCGCCGCGCGTGATCGGATGCCGCGTACCGGGCCGCTGCGCGACGGGGTTCACGGCGTGACGCGGCTCCACGCTCGAGAGCGTCACGCACTCGTCGTGGTCGAGCACGGCGAGGAAGCACGTCACACCCAGGTCGCCGGCGACCGCGGTGAGCTCGGGGAGGGCCTCGGCCTGCAGATCGTGCGCCACGCCCGCGGCGAGGGCGGCCATCCGCGCACCGAGTTCGACACGACCGGCGGGGTCTCGCTCGACCAGCCCGTGATCCTCGAGCGTGCGCAGCAGCCGATAGGCGACCGAGCGGTGCACGTCGAGGCGCAGGGCGATCTCGTCGATCGACAGTGGGCCGCGCGCCTCGGCGAGCACTTCGAGGATCCGGATGCCGCGGCTCAGCGTCTGCGAGGCGGGAGCGATGCGGCCCCCCGTCCCCTGCCGAGACTTCACATATGTCATCGTGCGGGGTCCTTTCGCGGACATTCGTGAAGTATCGCGCCCCAGGGACAGGGCGGCCTTGCCGCGTCGACGCGGGTCGTATACGATCTGTTCAATAGTAGAACGGCGTGTTCGAATATAGAACACGACACCCCTGACCACAAGCCCTCGACACCGTCGTCCGAGGAGGACACCGATGCAGTTCCACCACCACGGCTACGTCTCGGGCGACCCGCGCGTGCAGGATGCCGCCGGGACCGGCATGGACCGCCCCGCCGACCTGCCCGACGAGATGGACGTGCTCGTCGTCGGCTCCGGTCCCGCGGGCATGCTGCTCGCCGCGCAGATGTCGCAGTTCCCCGGTGTCACGACGCGGATCATCGAGCGTCGCGACGGCAGGCTCGTGCTGGGCCAGGCCGACGGCATCCAGCCGCGCAGCGTCGAGACTTTCCAGGCGTTCGGGTTCGCGGAACGCATCGTCGCGGAGGCCTACAACATCGCCTGGATGAACTTCTGGGGGCCCGACCCCGAGAACCCGCGCAACATCGTGCGCACCGCGCGCACCGAGGACTACGCGTTCAAGATCAGCGAGTTCCCGCACCTCATCGTCAACCAGGCGCGCGTGCTCGACTACTTCGCCGAGGCGGCGGCCAAGGGGCCCGGGCGGATCGTGCCCGACTACGGCATCGAGTTCGTCGGCCTCACCGTGGATGAAGAGCGCGAGCACCCGGTCGAGGTGCGCGTCAAGTACGTGACGGGGGAGCGCGCCGGCGAGGAGCGCACCGTGCGCGCCAAGTACGTCGTCGGCTCCGACGGGGCTCGCAGCGGTGTGCGCGAGGCGATCGGCCGCAAGCACGTCGGGCAGTTCGCGGCCCACGCGTGGGGGGTCATGGACGTGCTCGTCAACACCGACTTCCCCGACTGGCGCACCAAGTGCGCGATCAACTCCACCGCCGGGAACATCCTGCACATCCCGCGGGAGGGCGGCTACCTCAGCCGCATGTACATCGATCTGGGAGAGGTGGCCGCCGACGACGACCACCGCGTGCGCCAGACCCCGATCGACGAGATCATCCGCCGGGCGAACGAGATCCTCCACCCGTACTCGCTCGACGTGAAGCAGGTCGCCTGGCACAGCGTGTACGAGGTCGGCCATCGCGTCACCGACAAGTTCGACGACGTCGACCCCGACCAGAGCCACGCCCCGCGAGTCTTCCTCACCGGCGACGCCTGCCACACGCACAGCGCGAAGGCCGGGCAGGGCATGAACGTCTCGATGCAGGACGGCTTCAACCTCGGCTGGAAACTCGGGCACGTTCTCACCGGCCTCAGTCCCGCGTCACTGCTCGAGACGTACTCCGCCGAGCGGCAGCCGGTGGCGCAGCAGCTCATCGACTTCGACCGGGAGTGGTCGGCCCTCATGGCACGCAAGCCCGAGGAGATCTCCGACCCGCAGGAGCTCGCCACGTTCTACCTCGGCACGGCCGAGTTCCCGTCCGGCTTCATGACGCAGTACGGCCCGTCGATGATCGTGACGGATGCCGCGCACCAGCAGCTCGCCGAAGGCTTCCCGCTGGGCAAGCGCTTCAAGTCCGTCGAGGTGGTGCGCGTATGCGACGGGAACCCGATCCACCTCGGGCACCACGCGCGCGCAGACGGGCGCTGGCGGGTCTATGCCTTTGCGGACACCGCGGCCGGGGCCTTCGCCGACGCGCCGAGCGCGGGCGAGGCATCCGTCCTCTCGGACTGGGCCGCCTTCATGGCGTCGCCCGAGTCGCCCGTCCTCCGGTTCACGCCGGAAGGCGCCGACATCGACGCGGTGCTCGACGTGAAGGTCGTCTATCAGCAGCGCCACGAAGATGTGGATCTCACGCGGGTGCCCCAGCTCTTCCTGCCGAAGACGGGACCGCTCGGACTCACCGACTGGGAGAAGGTCTATGCGGCCGCCCCGAGCGCGTGGACGACCGACGACATCTTCGAGGAGCGCGGGCTGTCGCGCGACGGCGTGGTCGTGGTCGTGCGCCCCGATCAGTACGTCGCCGGGGTCTTCCCGCTCGAGGCGACGGACGAGCTGTCCGCCTTCTTCGCGCGGTCGTTCCTGCCTCAGCGGCAGCCGGCGACCATCGCCGGCTGAGCGCCCTCCGCGACGGCGAAAGAACCTCTTCCGCTGTACATGACGTATATCGGCCGCCGCGGCGGCGACGGGCAGAATTGGCCCGGTAGACATCGACACAAACGGATGCCGCAGGCAGCCCGCATCCGGAACCGACAAGGGAGTCCCCGTGACCACGACGATCACCGAAACCCGTGAGAGCGAACTGCTCGCGTCCGTGCCCGACGGTCTGTTCATCGGCGGCCAGTGGCGCCCGGCATCCGGCGACAAGACGCTGAAGGTCTACGACCCCAGCAACGGCGAGGTCGTCAAAGAGATCGCGAACGCGTCGCCCGAGGACGGCAAAGCCGCGCTCGACGCGGCCGTGGAGGCGTTCCCGGCGTGGGCCGCGACGCCGGCGCGCGAGCGGGCCGAGATCCTGCGTCGCGCCTTCGACCTGCTGCAGGAGCGCAAGGAGGACTTCGCGCTGCTGATGACGATCGAGATGGGCAAGCCGCTGGCCGAGGCACGCGGCGAGGTCGCTTACGGCGGCGAGTTCCTGCGCTGGTTCAGCGAAGAGACCGCTCGCGTGCAGGGCCGCTACGGCGCGAACCCCGAGGGCACCGGCCGCATGATCGTGTCGCAGCATCCCGTCGGTCCGTGCTTCCTCATCACGCCCTGGAACTTCCCGCTCGCGATGGCCACGCGCAAGATCGCACCGGCGCTCGCCGCCGGCTGCACCGTGGTGATCAAGCCCGCTGAGCTGACGCCGCTGACGACCCTGTTCTTCGCGAAGCTCCTCGAGGATGCCGGCCTGCCGAAGGGCGTCGTCAACGTCTTCACCACGTCGACCTCGGGTGCGGTATCCGAGCCGATCATCCGCGACCCGCGCCTGCGCAAGCTGTCGTTCACCGGCTCGACGCAGGTCGGTCAGCGTCTGCTCGAGCAAGCCTCGCAGGGCGTGCTGCGCACCTCGATGGAGCTCGGCGGCAACGCCCCGTTCGTCGTCTTCGACGATGCCGACCTCGACAAGGCGGTCGACGGCGCGATGCTCGCGAAGTTCCGCAACATCGGTCAGGCCTGCACCGCGGCCAACCGCTTCATCGTGCACCGCTCCGTCGCCGACGAGTTCGCGCGGCGGGTGACCGAGCGCGTCAACGGCTTCACGATCGGTCGCGGCACCGAGGACGGCGTGACCATCGGCCCGCTCATCGACGACCGCGCCGTCGCCAAGGCGTCGCAGCTCGTGCAGGATGCCGTCGACCGTGGCGCCAAGGTCGCCACCGGCGGCAACGAGGTCGAGGGGCCGGGCACGTTCTACGAGCCCACCGTCGTCACCGACGTGCAGCCGGGCTCCGACATCCTGCGCGAGGAGATCTTCGGGCCGGTGCTCGCCATCATCCCGTTCGACACCGAGGACGACGCGGTGCGCCTCGCGAACGACACCGAGTACGGCCTCGTCTCGTACGTCTTCACCGAGAGCCTCTCTCGCGGGCAGCGGATGATCGAGCGCCTCGAGACCGGCATGATGGGCCTCAACATGGGGGTCGTCTCCAACGCCGCCGCTCCTTTCGGCGGCTGGAAGATGTCGGGCCTGGGGCGCGAGGGCGGCGCCGAGGGCATCCACGAATACCTGCAGACGAAGTACACCCTGACCCCGAACCCGTTCTGAGTCCCCGCCTGAATCGATGACATGAGATGAGCGGATGCCCGGGAGGGGGCATCCGCTCATCTTTTCTGCCGCGGGGAGATCGGCGTGAGGCTGGGCGTCGGCCCGGTCGGTGTGTGGAGTGGCTGCCGCGTTCGGCGGGCTGCGGTCGGCGCACACGGGATAATGGACGCATGTCCTCCTCCGTAGAACGCCGCTCCAATCCGACTGCATGGGCCGCGTTCTGGTTCGCCCTCGCCGGCCTCGTGCTCATGCCGATCCCACTGTTCATCGGGCTGATCGTGGGCGGCGGCCTTTCCATCGTCGCCGCGGTCCTCGCGGTGATCGGCCTCCTCAAGGGCCTCGCGCGGGGCGGCAAGGGCATCGCTCCTGTCGTGTTCGCTGCAATCTTCATCGCGCTCACGTGGGGCGGCATCTCACTCGGCGGCGGCACCATCTGGTAGGTCGGCCCCGCCACCCCGGTGAAGTTCGCTCTGCGGGCCCGGGGGCCCAGGGTGGTGCATCCATGGAGTCGATCCGTTCCGCGGGCCGATCCCAGCGATCAGCCGCGCGCGTGGCGTCAACGCACCAGAATCGTCGAGCTAACCCACAAACCGGATGATGTCCGCGGTGGCATCTGCCAGTGCAGGAAAATGCCGGTGTGAACCGCTCGGTGGGATCGAGCTGTTCACGCTCCAGACGGTCATCCCCGCGGCGATACCGGCCGATACTCCGGAGTCTGAGTCTTCGATGACGAGGCAGCGAGCGGGGTCGACCTGAAGTGCGGTCGCTGCTGCGAGGTACGGCTCAGGGTGGGGCTTACCGCGAGTCGTGGATTCCGCGTCGACGATCACCGGAGGGATGGGCAGCTTCAAACGCCGGAATCGGCCTTCCACCCGCCGACGGAGGTTGGCCGTGACCAGAGCCCAGCTGCCGGCCTCCATGTCTCGCAGCAACCGGCCGGCGCCGGCGAACGCCCGGTAGTCACCCCCACGAACGTCATCGTCCTCGAGCCGCTGGAACTGCTCGAGCGCTTCCGCGCGTTCCTGATGTGGCAGGAAGCGCGCAACTGTTTCGGCGGGACGCGATCGCAGCGCGAGTGCGTAGACCTGCTCGCCGTCCAGCCCGAACAGATCGGCCCAGCGCGCCCAGATCCGCCGCTGATTCGCGACGGCATCTACGAGCGTGCCATCGACGTCGAAGAGCACCGCAGTTCGGTCCGGACCTGGCATACCGCGCAACTCTAACGCCTAGATCTCGAACGGTGTGCAGTACTGTCGAGATCGCCTCTGGTGAAGGGAACCGACGTGGAGGTTGTCGACGGCCCGCATGTAGAACATCGGAATTCGCGCCCCACTTTGGGGATGCGAAAGCGCACCCCATTTCGCGGGATGCTCGCGGAACGCGATCGCCTACTCGCCGAGCTCATCGACTGGATGCAGGCTCGCGGTGTCCAGCCGGTCGGTTCGTTCTACCTGCGGCTGCACACCGTCGACATGGCCGGCGAGATGGACATCGAGGTCGGCGCCTTCGCGACAGCCCCGGGTGGCGAGAAGGTCATGCGAGGCGCGATGCCCGCCGGCGACTACGTCGTGCTGCGGTACATCAACCACTCGATGCGCGCGCACCGGCTCCTCTTCGAATGGGCCGAAGCGCAGCAGATCCGATTCGACGTCGACGAATCGGGTGCAGGCACCAGGTGGGCCGGGCGATTCGAGATGTATGTCACCGATCCGCGCACCGAGCCGCGCAAGACCCGCTGGGAGACAGAACTCGCCTTCCTCACACGCTGAGGTTCGCTGCTCGAAGAGGTCGGTAGACCTGCTCGCGAGCCTGTCGAACTGTCGGCTGTCGCGGTGACTCCCTAAGCGGAGGGGTCGTCGAGGAATCCGACGACCACATCGCGGACCAAGTCAGTTCGCGCCAGCCCGAAGAAATGGGTCGTGCCCGGAAACACCGCGAGCTGAGACGCCGGAACACCGACGAAATCGCCATTCACGTCGCCGCCGCGGAGGCGCAGAAACTCAACCGCATGCTCGAGAGAGACCATGTCGGCGTCGCCCACGGTGATGAGCGTCGGCGCCGCGATCGCGCGAAGCTCCGCTTCCGTGCGATCAGGGAACCCGCCCTCGTACGTCGCGCCGAGCTTGTCGAGCAGCACTTGGAGATGCTGCAGGTCGGGGTGTGGCGACTTCGCGAGATAGGCGGCTTCCATCGGCGTGCCGGCGATCATGTCAACGGTCATCGCGCCCACCGCATCCGCGTTCTCAGATCCGCGCATGCCGGATGCGGCGAACGACGTCGACGAGACGATGAGCCGCCTGACCCGTTCCGGGTGGTCGATGGCCAGGTCGAGCGCGACGGCCCCGCCGACACTGAAACCGAAGATGTCCGCACGCCCGATACCAAGGTGGTCGAGCACGCCCAGCACATCTTCGGCGAAAGCGGCGGCAGAGAACGGCCGGTCGATGTCGTTCGTGCGCCCGTGCCCCTGGAAGTCCACCGCCACAACTCCCCGCCCGACCGCGAGGTCGGGGATGAGCGCGCCGAACTGCTGCTCGATGTCGAACAGGCCGCCGTGCAGCAGCACCAGCGGTGTGCCGTCGGCGACATCGCCATGGACCTCGTAGTACATGCGAAGCTGACCGAGCTCTACGTAGCCGGTCTCGGGCCTGGGGGCGGAGGATGTCTGGTCCGTCATGCAAGTACCGTCGCAGAGACCGGCCGGCACATCAACTCCCGCTCGCCCTCGCGGTCACTTGTCGATGGAGACCATGTTGGCCTCGTCGTGTCGCTCACCAGCAGCGGGTTCGAGCGCGGTCAGGCGGTCGGCCTGGTCCGCCGTGAGTTCCACCGTGCCGGCGGCGGTGTTCTCCTCGACGCGCGCCACGCGCCGAGTGCCCGGGATGGGGGCGATGTCGTCGCCACGGGTGAGAATCCACGCCAGCGCCGTCTGCGCGGGAGTCGCGCCGATCTCAGCACCGATCGCACGGACCTCATCCACGAGGCGAAGATTGCGCTCGAAGTTCGCGCCCACGAACCGCGGGTTGGTCTTGCGCCAGTCATCGTCGGGAATGTCGGCTGCCGATCGGATCTGCCCCGTCAGCAGACCGTGTCCGAGAGGCGAGTAGGGGACGAAGCCGATGCCGAGCTCGCGGAGCACCGGCAGGATCTCCGCTTCCACGTCGCGAGTCCACAGCGAGTACTCGGTCTGCAGCGCCGAAACCCGCTGCACGGCGTGTGCCCGGCGAATGGTCTGGACGGATGCTTCGGAGAGACCGAAGTGCCGCACCTTGCCTTCGGCGATCAGGTCGGCGACCGCGCTCGCGGTCTCCTCGATGGGCGTGTTCGGGTCGACGCGGTGCTGGTAGTACAGATCGATATGGTCGGTGCCGAGACGCCGCAGGGAGCCCTCGACCGCGGCTTTCACGTTCGCAGGTGTGCTGTCGGTGACGCCCGGTCCGCCGCCGGAGTGGGAGACGAGCCCGAACTTGGTGGCGATCTTCACCTCATCGCGGCGGCCACGGATGGCCTGGCCGACGATCTCCTCACTGAGGTAGGGGCCGTAGATCTCGGCGGTGTCGATGTGGGTGACGCCCAGGTCGAGGGCGCGGTGGATGGCACGGATGGACTCGTCGTTGTCGAGACCGCCACCGGTCGTGTAGGTGCCGGCCATCGTCATAGCGCCGAGCCCGATGCGGGATACTTCGAGGCTGCCGAGGTGTGCGTTCTTCATGGGT
Organism: Microbacterium sp. B35-30; assembly: GCF_010634855.1. Taxonomy (GTDB): domain Bacteria; phylum Actinomycetota; class Actinomycetes; order Actinomycetales; family Microbacteriaceae; genus Microbacterium. The sequence continues at coordinate 68,880 of NZ_MWLQ01000012.1, forward strand.
GTTCTCCGTTCCGGACGGTCTAGGCCTGTGAGGTGGGCATGGCCCACAGTTCGTAGTGGTTCGAGTCAACGCTTCTTCGCCAGAGTGAGCGTGGCCCTACCTATGGGTGCCCCCACAGGGACCCCTTATGCGCCCGGGAGTCGGCGTAGTTTCGGTGGCATGGAAGCCTCGGACGCGATCAGCGAGTTTCTCACCACGCGGCGCGCGAGGCTCACGCCGGCGCAGGTGGGGCTCCCGGACTTCGGCGGTCGCCGACGGGTTCCGGGGCTGCGCCGTGAGGAAGTCGCGCTGGTGGCGGGAATGAGCGCGGAGTACTACAAACGCCTCGAAAGGGGCAACGCCGCAGGCGTCTCCGAAGCAGTCATCGACGGTGTCAGCCGCGCCCTGCAACTCGACGAAGCCGAACACGCCCACTTGTACGACCTGATCCGCGCCGCCAACGCGCGCGCTCACCCGCAGCAACGAGTGAGGACCACCCGCAAGACGCAGCTCACATCCGGCATGAGGCAGACCATCGACGCCATGTCGACGGTACCGGTCTTCATGCAGAACGGCCGTCTTGACGCTGTCGCCACCAACCGGCTCGGGGCAGCTCTCTTCTCGGAGATGCTCGACGGCGCCCGCCCGCCGGTCAACGCCGCGCGATTCATCTTCCTCGAACCGCGCGCTCAGACCTTCTACCGGGAATGGGAAGCGCAGGCCCGCCAGATCGTGGCGGTGCTTCGTGCCGAAGCGGGCCGCTCGCCCTACGACCGTCAGCTGACGGACCTTGTGGGCGAATTGTCCACGCGCAGCGATCTGTTCAGAAGGCTCTGGGGAGCCCACGACGTCCGCGACCACCGCACCGGCCTGAAACTCGTCCACCATCCCGCGGTCGGCGACCTGGACCTCACTTTCCAAGCAATGGACCTCGCGTCAGACCGCGGACTCCAGATGATCGTGTTCTCCGCCGAACCCGGATCGGCTACCCACGAACGCCTCCAACTACTCGCCAACATGGCCGAAACAGCCATACCGAACGCGCCCGTTTGAGTGGCGTCTGCCGAAACGTGCCCCGCGCGCTTCAGCGCCTGGTTATGGTTGCTCGAGTGATCAGTGATCGCCTGTTGCGAGAGATGGCAGCTGAGCTCGTGGGCGTGCCCGGCGTGCGGGCAGTGGCTCTCGGCGGGAGCCGTGCCCGCGGAACCCACCGTCCCGACTCCGACGTCGATCCCGGCCTCTACTACGACCGGGCACTGCTCGATGTCGATGCTCTCGCGGCTCTCGCGCGACGATGGGTCGGAGGTCGAGTCGACATCGCGCCGCCCGGGGGTTGGGGGCCGTGGGTCGACGGCGGCGGGTGGCTTTCGGTCGACGGCGTCGACGTGGACTGGATTCTTCGCGATGTCGACCGCGTCCGCGAACAGTGTGAGCGCGCACGGGCAGGGGAGTTCGCGTTCTTCGCACAACCCGGTCACCCTTTCGGGTTCCTCGACGTCGCTTACGCCGGCGAAGTCGCGAACGCCCTGCCACTCGAGGATCCCGACGGCATCCTGGCGGGCATGAGAGCGCTGCTCACGCCGTTCCCTGCGGCGCTGCAATCAGCGTTTCTCCGCAGCCTCTGGCAGGTGGACTTCCTGTTGGACGGCGCGGCGAAGGGAGCGAAGCGAGGTGACGTCGCGTACGTGGCGCTCTGCGCGTCTCACGCCGTCATGCTCATCGCGCACGCGTGGCATGCTGCGGCCGGTGAGTGGGCTGTCAACGAGAAGGGACTCGTCCTCGACGTCGCCCGTCTCGCCATAGACTCACGGGGATTCACGGGATCCGCAACGGACATCCTTCAGAAGCTGGGGAGTGAACCCGGGCAACTCAGCCTCGCCGTTCGTCTGCTCCGCGAGCTTCCCCGACCCGACTCCGCGGCCCGGTGACGGACCCGACTCCGTCAGAGAATTCACCCTTCGGATCCTCGCCAGCGCGTGGGCTGCGCAATAGGATCACAGCACCCTGACCCAGAGTCCGGAAGCGACCGGCCGGTCGCTTTCGGAGATCAACCGAAGGAGAGATCGATGGGTACGCAGAACCTCGCACTGGTAGTCGGCTCGTACGACGACACGGCCTCCGCGGCGGACGATTACCAAGCCCTCCGAAGCGGCCAGGACGCCGGCGGGTACGAGATCATCGGCGCCGTGGTGCTCGTCCGTGACAAGGACGGCAAGGTCCAAGTGAGGGAGCACGGCGACAAGTCCGTAGGACACGGTGTGGCGTGGGGCGCGGGTGCCGGAGTGGTGGTCGGCCTGTTCGCGCCGCCGCTGCTGGCGGCAACCGCGGTCGGGGCCGGCATCGGTGCGATCCTCGGAAAGATCAAGAAGAACCGCGAGGAGAAGCAGTTCGGCGTCGATGTCGACGAGTACCTCGCGCCCGGGACCTCCGCCGTCGTGGCGGTCGTCGACGACAAGTGGGCCGACAACGTCGAGAAGGCCCTGACCAGGGCCGACAAGCGCATCAGCAAGGCGATCGACTCCGACGATTACGAGAAGCTGCGCAAGGCGATCGAGGAGTCGGCGGACGACGTCGTCGAGCAGATCAACTCCTGAGCTGCTGATGGGCCCGGTGCGCGAGCGCCGGGCCCCTCTGCCGCCACCTCACGCGAGATCACGGCCGTGGCCACCAGCGGGCTCAGAGCCTCACGACGCCTGCTGTCGGGGGTGTGCGATTCACAACCAGCCGTTGTCGGTTGCGATCCGGACGGCCTCGGCGCGCGAGGCCGCACCGAGCTTGCCGATGGCCGCTGACAGGTGGTTGCGCACGGTGCCCTCGCTCAGGAAGGTGGCCGCGGCGATGACGGCCGATGACCCGCCCCCGGCGGCCGCTGCCAGTACCTCCGTCTCCCGCTCGGTGAGCGGTGAAGCGCCGATACTGAGGCTGGCAGCGGCCAGCATCGGGTCGACCACTCGCAGTCCCGCGGAGACACGCCGGATGGCGTCCACCAATCGGTCGGCCGAGGCGTCCTTCACCATGAACCCGACGGCTCCCGCCTCCATCGCGCGCCGCAGATAGCCAGGGCGACCGAAGGTCGTCAAGACGATCACCTTCGCCGCGGCGTCGGCGGCCACGATCGCCGCCGTGGCGTCGATGCCGTCTCTGCAGTCGTCGGCGCCGGGCATCTGCACGTCCATGAGCACGACGTCGGGAGCGAACTCGACGGCTCGGCGGACCGCGTCCGGCGCGCTGTGGGCCAGGGCGACCACCTCCAGGTCGCGCTCGGTGCGCAGCAGTGCGGCGAGCGCCTCGGCGATGATCGCCTGGTCGTCGGCGATGAGCACCCTGATCATGGCGCGCTCCGGTTCGGTTGTGGCGACGAAGTGAGGTCGGCGCGGACCGACGTGCCGCCCCCGGGTGCGGCCGCGATCTCGATCACGCCGCCGGCGGTGGCGACCCGTTCCGCCAGCCCCTTCAGCCCGTGCCCCGCCCGCTCCTTACCCGGTCCGACGCCGTCGTCGCGCACTTCGACGCGGTGCTCGTCCACGTCGATGACGCACCACGTCGCCTCCGCGTGCCGGACCACGTTGGTGACCGACTCGCGAACCACGTACCCGAACAGCTCGCTGACGGCATCGGATAACGCCGGAAGTGCCGCGGGCGTGCGGGCATCGATGCCGGCCGCGAGCAGCACCGACCGCGCGCTGGCGATCTCGGTGGCGAGCCGGATCTCATTCAGTCCCGACACGGTGGCGCGGACATCGCTCAGAGCCTGGCGGGCGATCGCCTCGACGGCAGCCATCTCCTCCTTCGCCGCGGAGGGTTCCGTGTCGGCGAGGCGGGCCGCCAGCGACGACTTGATCGTGATGGCCGTGAGCGAGTGGCCGAGGATGTCGTGCAGGTCGCGGCTGATACGGGCCCGTTCGGCGGCCACCGTGAGCATCGCCACCCTGGTCTGGCTGCGCTCCAGCATGCGTCTGATCCGGCTGCTCTCCAACCAACCCGCTATCCCGAGCCCCACGCCGAGGGACAGCGCGGCGATGAGGACCGGCATCCATAGCCCGCCCAGCAGCCCGGCCAGGCTGAGCGCCAGCGCCCAGCCGAGGAGGGCGAAGCGGGCCTGGTGCCACGGAATGAGGGTGGCCGTCAATATCGCGGGGTAGGCCCCGAAGTTGGCGAACTCCCATCCCCACAGCAGCGCCCCGCTGACCACGAAGCCCGTGAACCCGGCGACGTAGCACGAGCGGAGCCAGAGCGGGGCGTCGGTCGTCCAGGCTCCGCCGACATAGGCCGTGGCGAAGACGACGAGGTAGCCCGCCCGCAGGCCGAGCCCGACCGGACCCACCCCGACGGCGATGGTCGGGATTGCGAAGACGAGGAAGACGATGCCGACCAGGTAGGTCAGGAAGAGGTTCGGCCGCACCCGACGCCAGCGATACGGCAGGTCGGTCGGACCGCCGGGGAGCGCCCACGGCGCGGCCTCGGGATCGTCCCCCGGCCCGAAGGGCGCGGGCTGAAGCAGGCCGTTGAGGATGGATCGAGCCATGGCACCTCCTCGTGCTCAGCGCTTGCTGGTGGCCGCGGCTCGACGATAGCCGAGCGCACCCACGGCTGTCAGGACGATCGACCATGCCAGGAGCACCCAGATCGCACTCGAGGGGAAGTCGGCGTCGGGGAGGAAGGGGAAGCGGCCGAGTTCTCCCAGCCAGTATGTGGGGAGGACGGGCGCCACCGCCGCCATGACCGGCGGCATGGCATCGACCGGGAACCACAGGCCACCGAGCAGCGAAAGGGCGAGGAGCAGCATGGTCGTCACGCCCTGGACGGCCTCCGCCTTGACCCATACCCCGACCACCATGCCCAGCACCGTCATCGGCAGAAGGCCGATCCAGAGCAGGCCCAGCGAGGCGAGCCACTGGCCGGCGGTGGCGGAGACCCCGCCGATGGCTGCGCCGGCGATGAAGACGAGGAGCAGCGCGGGGAGAACGAGGAACATGGTCACGGCCGCTCGGGCCCACAGGAAGTCGCGCGGCGGCACGCTCGTGATCATCAATTGGCGAAACCAGCCGGACCGACGCTCGAGCGCGAGCTGTGCGCCCCCGCTCATCGCCGCGCCGAGGCTGCCGTACGCGGCCATCGAGACCATGATCATCGTCGAGGCGAGCCCGGCTTCGGACTCGCCGCCGTAGATGGTTGAGAAGATCAGATACAGCGTCACGGGCATGATGACGGTGAACACCACGAAGGTGACGTTCCTCGCTGTGAGCGAGGCACTGTGCAGCGCGTAATGGAGTGCCGGTGGCAGCCCGGTCGCGCGGCTGGTTCGGCGCCGGTCAGTGAACACGGTCATGAGATTGCTCCTCGGTCGGCGTCGGGCGTGGTGGTGAGTGCGAGGAAGGCGTCCTCGAGCGTGGCGGCGGTGACCTCGACGTCGCGGGCGCGATCATCGCGGAGGAGGGCGCGCAGCGTGCGATCGGATTCAGTGGTGTGCAGGTGCCATCGGGCCCCGACCCTCACGATCGCGACGACGCAGGGCAGCGCTCGCAGGGAGGCCGAGTCGATGCCGCCGGCTGCGAGCGTGATGGTGCGCCCCGCGACGCGCGAGCGGATCTGGTCAACGGTTCCCTGGGCCACGACCCGGCCGTGGGCGAGCACGATGATCCGATCGGCGAAGGCATCGGCTTCGTCGAGGTAGTGGGTTGTGAACAGGACCGTCCGCCCGGCGTCGGCGAATTCGCGCATCGAACGCCAGAAATCACGGCGCGCCTCGACATCCATCCCGACGGTGGGCTCGTCGAGGATCAGCAGGTCGGGGTCGGGCAGCAGTGCCAGCGCGTATCGCAGGCGCTGAGCCTGACCGCCGGACAGCCGGTCCGTCCTCGTCTTGAGAAATCCGCCGAGGCCGGCACGTTCGACGACCTCACGCACGGCGAGCGGCCGGGCGTGCAGACCGGACATCAATTCGAGGATGTCGATCACCCGGGTGTCGGCGAGCAGCGCGCCCACCTGAAGCATCGCCCCGACCCGACCCGTGCGAACCGCAGTGAGCGGGTCGAGGCCGAAGACCGTGGCGGAGCCGGCGTCCGGTTTCGCCAGACCGAGGATCAACTCGGCAGCAGTCGACTTGCCTGCGCCGTTGGGGCCCAGAACGGCGACGATCTCACCGCGCTCGACGCGCATGGTGAGATCGTCGACCGCCCGTACGGCACCGTAGGACTTCGCCAGGCTCGAAAGCTGAACGGCGGCGACCTGGTCGTTCGAACCGGGCGCCGAGCGGGTGAGCCGGGCCGGATGGATGAGGTGCGTCTCGTACATGCCACCAGCCTCGCCGTGGCCGCGTCGTACTGCCTCAGCCCCGCGTCACGACCTGACGATGACATCTGTCACCGATGCAGTGGCCGGCGACTCTCCCGGAAGGGACAGGGCGCCAAGTAGCGGGCGAGGTCCGCACCGAGCCGACCGCGTCACGGACCGACCGCGCGGCTCGATAGAGTGCGTTCCATGACAACGGACGTGAGCCTGTACATCGGCCCGGAGACGGTTTACAAGAAGTTCCGGTTCACCGATGAGAAGGCGTGGGAAGCCGTTCGTTCGCAGATCCTCACCGCCATGAACGCGGGCAAGGGCACGATCGAGATCCCGTGGAAGGGCGACAGGATCGTCTACGTGTACAGCCCCTACCTCATGGTGACGTGGGTCGAGAAGGATACGGAGTAGCAGCAGTAGCGGCGGCCGCAGCCGCTTCTACGCCGGCTCGGTGGCGCGGACGAGTCCGCAGTTCACACACGACCACGCAACGAGAAAGCGCTCATCGTCGAGGATCTCGAAGCGCAGGGGATCGCCGCAGGTCGGGCAGACTCTCGGGTCCACAGCATCCGACTTCATTCCGTCAGCTTACGGACGAGAGCCGCGGCCCGGGACGTCCAAGGCCGAAGCTCTCCCGGCCTAGCCGCAGTTCGGACGGCAGCCGCGCTGCGTGACGGCGTCCACCAGCACCGTGCCGATGTCGGTCGGCTGCAGCGCCTGATACGCCGCACCGTCGGTCGCAGCGGCGATCTGCTCCAGGGCGGCCTGGTCGGTGTCGGGCCCGTAGCCGATCGCGATGACGGCGACGGGTTTCGCCGGATCACGCAGCGCTTCGAGCTGCGTGAGCAGCGCCGGCAGGTCGAGGCCGTCATCGTCCTCGTTGTACCCGTCGGTGTTGAGCAGGACCAGGTTGATCTGACCGGGGACATACGTGTCGCGCATGTACTGCACCGCTGCCAGCACGCTGTCGTACAGCCCCGTCCCGCCGCCGACGAGGCTGTCGAGCCCGTTCGCCGTGTCGATCGTGCGCTGTTTATGAGCCGGATCGCCCAGCGGACCGAACGGGACGATCTCCTGCCAGTCCTGGCCGCCGATCCGCCGGCTGGAGAACACCCACGTGGCGAGCGACGAGTCGGCCGAGAGTGAGTTGACAGCGCGGACAGCGGCCTGTTCGAACAGGTCGATGCGCCGCATGTCGGCCGTCGCCGGCTGGAGCATGGATCCCGAGACGTCGTTGAGGGAGAGCATCCGCGACGGCGCAGTGAGAATCTGCCAGGTACGGAGCACCTCTGCCTGGTTCGCGCTGTCGCTCGGCTCGGCTGCCGCACCGGGGTCCTCGGCAGCCTCCGCGGTGGAGCCCGGAGCAGCGTTGCCCTCCGCATCGCGCAGCCCGTATTCGGCGAGTTGGTCGCCGGCGTCCGCGATCGCTGCGGCGAGCGCGTCCACGGCCATGAGCGTGTCACCCGAGGCGTCGGCGAGCGTCACGAGCGGCACGCTCACCGCCGGCTTCACGTCGGCGGGGTAGACCGGCACCAGGGGAGTCGCCGCGTCGTCGCCCTGCTCCAGCACCGCCTGTTCGGTCGTCATGGCGATGGTCGGCGTCGTTGAGACCGCTGCCGCGGCCAGCGCGTCGGCCGCGGTGGGAACGACGCCGGTGTCGAGGGCGAGTGCGAGCGCGGTGAACGTCCGTGCGTCTCCGCCGAGCGCGGTCTGCAGGGCGAGCAGCGCGGCAGAGCTCGCAGCGACTGTCGCCGGATCCGGCAGTACGGCGGCGACCGTGCGTCCGGCGAGGGTCGCGAAGCCCGCGCCCTCCGTCTGCAGCGCCGTCGCGGTGGGTTCGGTGGCCGCGAAGACGACCGGGGTGGTGGCTACGGTGGCGCCGACCACGAGGTCCGCTGCGTCGACGCCCGTCAGTTCCGCCTGGCCGGTCGCCCGCGCCGGCCACATCGCGGAGTCGGGGACCCAGACGTCGAAGTCCGGCGCCGACCCCGCAGCCAACGCGGCCGCCGTGACGGCGCTGTCCTCGGCGCGGACCGTGACGTCCGGGCAGTCGGACCCGGATCCCGGCAGGTCGGCGACGATCGCCTCGAGCGCTCCGGCGACCGCGGGATCCGAGGTGATGCGAAGGGCCGACGGCAGACACTCGCCCGCCGCCGGCGGCGCCGTCTCGGGTTCGTCCGCGGCGCCGCGCAGGAACAGGATGCCGAGCACGACCGCAATCGCGACGGCCAGCGTCAGGATGACGGCCAGGAGGATCAGCGAGCGCTTCCGGTGCTGCGCGGCACGCGCGGCCGCGCGCGTGGGGGCGTTGTCGCCGGCGGGCGTGTTCGGCTGCATTCGAACCACATGCACTCCGATGGACGGCGGGTGGGGGCCCGCGTGCGGGGATACGACGTCGTATCGAGAAATACGGCATCGTACGTTGGGGGGACTTCAGTGGAGTATAGGCGACGGCGGAGAAGAGCCGAAACGGACCGTGCGCCTGGTCGCCGGTGCTCCCGGCAAGACATTATCGGAGCTGTCTGCCCAGCGATTCGAGGAGGCCGCGGGTGCCTTCTTCGCGATTGGGGCCGTCGGCCCAGAACTGGTCGAAGAAGACACCGTGCTCGGCATGGGTGAGCCGGGTGCCATCGGGGATCTGCTCGAATTCGAACGCCGCCACCGAGGTCGACATGTGGGCGCCGTCCAGCCACATGTCGTAGGTCGTGACGATGCGGACGTGCTCGACGATGTCGGTGTAGACGGCCTCATACCGGGACACCGGGCCACCGTGGAACTTCGCCTCGTCGACATCGCGCCCGCCGACGCGGAAGTCGAACGCCCACTCGCGGGGCTCGAAGGTGTCGCCGTCTCCGATCCAGTTGCGCTTCTGCTCTTCGTCGGCGAACGCACGCCAGACTCTTTCGACGGGGACGGGATAGTCACGGGTGAGGGTGAACCCGGCGTGGGCGAGTCGGCGCTCGATCGTCATCGCTGCCCCTCTCGGGTGAAGGTGACGTGGATCGTCCCGCTTTCGGCGACCTCCGTGGTCACGCGGTGCGTGTGCTCGAGGCCGCGGAGGTCGTCCCACACGCGGTTGCCCCGGGCGAGCACGATCGGCGCGATCGTGACGTGCAGATCGTCGACGAGGCCGGCGCGCAGGAACTCCTGGGCGGTGCGCACACCGCCCCCGACCCGGACATCGAGTCCGCCGGCGGCGGCCGTGGCCTCCGCGAGCACGTCCTCGATGGCGCCGCCGCGGAAGTGGAACGTCGTGCCGCCGTCCATCGTGATCGACGGGCGGGGCGCCGAGTGGGTGAGCACGTAGACCGGGTAGCCGAACGGCGGTTCGTCCCCCCACCAGCCCTTCCAGTCCGGGTCGCCGGGGTTCGCGTGCAGGCCGAACATGGCCGCGCCCATGATCTCTGCGCCGACGCCTGAGAAATACGCCGAGGCATAAGAATCGTCGATGCCGGTCGTCCCCGCGCCGGTCGTGTCGCCGAGGACCTTCTGCCGGAACGTGCGAGTCGCTGCGTATGCCGTCGTGAGGGGTCCCCAATCCTCACCCATCGGATTGTCAGAGGACGGATCGGGCGCGGCGGTGTAGCCATCGAGCGATGCGAACAGGCCGATGCGGACGCGGGTCATGCGAGGTCTCCTTTGGTGATTGCGCGGGCGAGATGGATGCCGAGGCGGTCCGCCTGACGTTCGGCGGACGTTCGCTGGTCGCCGAGCCAGAGATGGAGGACGTCGAGCGCGCCGGGTCGCAGGCTCACGGTGCGCACTCGTCCCTGCTTGTTCGACGTCACCACTCGCGCGTCTTCGAGGACGCGCAGGTGCTGAAGCAGCGAGGGCAACGTCATCGAAACCAGTCCCAGGAGGTCCGACACGACCGCTGGGGACTTCGCGAGCCGCTCCACCACCATCCGTCGAGTGGGATCCGCGAGCGCGCGCAGCACCGCATCCAGCTCGTCGGAATAGTTAGGCATATGCCTAACTATTGCGCGTCTGGGGCGGCACGTCAAGAGAAGGAGATGAGCGGATGCGGCCGGCACCGGCATCCGCTCATCTCCTCGTCGGTCGGGTCAGAGAACGACCAGGAATCCGAGCACGGCGCTCGCCGCCGAGAGCACGGCGAGGACGATCGACGGCGTCGCCGACTCCTTGCGGCGGACGTGGACGGCGATCGCGCCGATCATCACGATGGCCAGTGCGGTGGCGGCGATCGGGGTGAGGATCGGGGCGATGCCCGTGAGGAGCGGGAGGATCAGGCCGATGCCGCCGATCACCTCCGCGGCGCCGATGAGCTTGACCGTCGGGTCGGTGAAGTCGTCGGCCCAGGCCATGCCGCTCGCAACGAGGGTGGGCCTCGGACGGGCGATCTTCATGGTGCCGGCGGCGATGAATGCGAGGGCGAGCAGGCCGTTGAGGATCCAGAGGGTGATGATCATCAGTACTCCAGGGGAAGAATCGTGGGGTCTGTTACTGTTTGTAAGCAACCTCATGATGCGTCACGCGAAGGACGGGTGCAAAAGGCACATGGGTGTGAGTAGGTGACATCGGATGGCGAAGACACTCACCGTCGAGGTCGCGGGCGATCCCGCCCCGACCGGATACGAGCGTTCGTGCGAGGGTGACCCGGCGGGCACAGACCACGGTCGCGCGATCCGCGACGTGCTCGACCGCATCGGAGACAAGTGGTCGCTGCTTGTGGTCAGCACCCTGCGCCGCGAGCGGCTGCGGTTCACCGAACTGCAGCGCCACATCCCGGGTATCTCGCAGCGCATGCTGACCCTGACGCTGCGCCAGCTCGAGCGCGACGGGCTCATCACGCGAACGGTGCACGCCGAGGTGCCCCCGCGGGTCGAGTACGAGCTGACCGAACTCGGCGGAACACTCATCCAGCTCGCGATGGCGCTCGCCGACTGGGCGATCGAGAACCAGCCCCGCGTCGAGGAGTCCCGCGCGGCATACGACGCGGCGCACCAGCGCTGACGCCGGCGATCGAGGCAGCCGACGTCCCCGGTCTGCGCCATGATGGGCGCATGATCCGCACGCCCCCTCCAGCGGCCGGAGCTTCCCGCAGCGCAGGCGCGGCCTCGACCATCCGCCACGAGCGCCTTCGCTCGCACCGCCTGAGCGCACCGGCGCCCACCATCGCGGAGGCCGCACGGCACATGCTCGCGACGCAGGCGCAGGAGTTCTGGGGCGGGCGGTGGGCGATCGCAGCGCGCACGACCGGCCGCACCACCATCCGCGACGTCGACGCCGCGTTCGACCGTGGTGAGATCGTGCGCTCGTGGACGATGCGGGGCACCATCCACCTCATCCCCGCCGAAGACCTCGCCTGGGTCCTGTCGATCACGGCCGATCGACAGCGCCGCCAGGCGGCGGCGGTGCACCGGGCCGAGGGCATCGACGACACGGAGCTGGACCGGGCCGAGGCGGCGGTGCGCGCCGCGCTCGGCGGCGGCAATCGCCTCACGCGCAAGGAGACGTTCGAGGTGCTCGAGCGGGCCGGCGTGTCGACGGTCAAGCAGCGCGGCTATCACCTGCTCGTCGCGCTCTCGCTGCGCGGCGTCATCTGCCAGGGGCCCGTCGTGGCGCGCGAGAGCGGCCCGACCCGCGAGCAGTACCTCGTGCTGACCGACGACTGGATCGTCGAGGTCGCCACACCTCACGACTCTCTCGCGGAGTTCTTCGCCCGCTTCATCCAGTCCCACGGGCCCGCGGGAGCACGGGACTTCGCCTGGTGGACGGGGCTGCCTCTGGGGGTGGCACGTTCCGCGGCGGAGGCGGCATCCGATCGGCTCACCCTCGTCGCGGACGAACCGGAGCCCCAGTATGTCGCCGCGACGGCGCCGCCCCGGCGCGTCGCCTCGGCACCCGAGGTCGTCGCCCTCCCGCCGTTCGAGGAGTACTACATCTCGTACGCCGATCGCACGGTGGCCTGCGCGCCGGAGTTCCTGAAGGCGATAGGTCCGTCGATGAACGGGATCGTGCGGCCCATCATCGTCGCGCGCGGCGAGATCGTAGGCGTGTGGACGCATTCGGTCGCCGTCGGCCGCCACGCCGACGACCCCATTCCCGAGCTGTTCACGACGGATGCCTCCACCGACGCGGAAGTCGCCGCCGCGCTGGACCGCTACCGCGACTTCATCACCGCTGACCCGCGCAGCTGAACCCGCTAACGCACAAAAAGGCACACATCGGCGCTGCGGCTGTTCTGGATAGGAGCCTGAAGGTGGGCTGATTCTCCGGGCGGTTTCCCGAGAAAGACGATCATCCGGCTCCCTGAACACCTGAACCGCACGGGTGATGTGTGGAATTGTGCGTTTGTGCCCCGATTCATTGCGTCTCCGGGCCGCGTCTTCTTCACTGGTCGCATCCACGCGTTCAACGGAGAGGCGTTCTCATGGACAGGCCACAGATCACCCGACGTGCTGCCCTTCTGGTCGGCGGAGTCATCGCTGTCGCAACCGTGCTGGGCAGCGTGCCCGCCACGGCGTCGGCGTCGCCGTTGCCCACGGCGGTATCCGCCCTGCCACAGATCGACGATCTCGGGCCCGCGGTCGTCCAGTTCTCGCTGATGAGCTCGGTGACCATCGGCGACACGCTGTATGTGGGATCGCGCAACGTGGAGCCCGCGCGGATCGTCGCCGTCCACGTGCCGACCGGCAAGGTGACCGCGGTCACCTACCTCGACACGGGCCACTCCCTGCAGGCCATGGCCGCCGACCCCACGGGGCGGTACGTCTACGCCGGGGTGCTGCAGAACGCCGCCGGGCCTCAGCCGAATCTCTACCGATGGGATGTCACCACGCCCCAGGAGCCAGCCGTCCCGATCGGTCGGATCGGCAACCGCAATGTGCGGGCCATCGCCGTCGCCCCCGATGGCCACGTGTTCGCGGTCGGAGACGGCGGTCCCACCCCGCCGCCACTGTGGGAGTACGATGCCGGAACCGGTCTGGTGACGGACCTCGGTTCCCCCGACCCGTCGGCGACCGGCGCGCGGGCGGTGGCCGCCACCGACACGACGGTCTTCTACGGAGGAGGAACGCTCTTCGGCGGCGGCGCCGCGAGGGCCGGCCTTTACGCCTACGATCGCGCGACCGGCGCCTCTACCAACATCACCCCGGCGGAGATGCAGAACGATCCGAGCATCCGCGAACTGGCGGTCTTCGACGACACGCTCATGGTGGGATCGGCTGCATCGACCGAGCAGTCGAAGGTCGCCGCGATGGACCTCGGCGACTTCACGAGCTATTCGATAGCGACCTCGATCGGCAAGACCGCCAAGAAGTTCGCGATGATCGGCGACACGGTGTACTTCGCCAACGAGGCCGGCGTGATGTCGTACGCCCCCGCTTCGGGGGCGATCGAACAGCTCTCGTTCGACGGACCCTCCCTCGGCGAGATCTGGGGGGTCGACGACAGGGGCGACAAGCTGGTCGTCACCTCCGCATTCGGTTTCGTGGCCGAGATCGATCCGGCCGCGGGAACGTCCGTCATCACCGATCTCGTCACGGCCGGCGCACCCACCTCGCCGCAGGCGGCCATGGGCTTGGCGGCCGGGCTCGGCTCGGTGTACGTCGGAGGGACCGGCGCCATCGCGCACCACGACCTCGCGGCCGGATCCGTCGACTACCTGCGCGCGCCGGGGGAGGCCAAAGACGCCATCTCCGTCGACGGCGTTCTCATCACGGGCCAGTACAGCTCGCAGGGCATCTGGCGATACGACCCCACCGACGGTCTTCCGCTCAGCCAGGTGGCCGACTTCCCGGGCGAGCAGAACCGCCCGCAGGACGTGCACTGGGACGACGTGAACAAGCTCGCGCTGGTCGGGGTGCAGTCCGACACCGTCGGAGGCGGCTCGCTGTGGACGTACGACCCGGCGACCGGCCAGTCCGACATGCTGCTCAACCCGATCGACGCCCAGCAGTACGTTCGCGCCGTCACCACGCGTGACGGCGTGGCGTACCTCGGTGGCGGCCTCCAGAACGCGGACGGTCCCGGCACCGTCGTCGCGGTCGACCCCGTCAGCGGCGAGGAGGCCTGGCGGATCGCCCCGCTCCCCGGCGCAGGCGTCTCTGCGCTCGCGGTGCAGGGGGATCACCTGTACGGATTGACCCGCAAGGGCGGCTTCTTCGTCGTCGACCTGGTGCAGCGCACCGTCGTGCACACCGCGGACGTCAGCTCGGTCAGCAGCGGGTTCGCGGCTCTCGTGACCAACCGCGGCGTCGTCTACGGCGTGTCTGACACGGACGTGTTCCGGTTCCACCCGGCCACCTTCGCGGTCACCGAGGTCGTCCCCGACATCAATGGCGCCTGGTACAGCGGTGCGCACATCACCAACGACGAGCTCGGCAACCTCTACACGCTGCAGGGTCGGAACCTGGTGCGGATCGACGATCGGCCGATCCCCGTGGACGTCGTGGCGGAGGCCCGCTGCCTCGGTTCGAAGGCGCACGTCATTGTGAGCGCGACGAACGACGGGCCGGAGCCGATCGCGCTGGCGATCACGACACCGTACGGCGAGAAGGCATTCGCCTCGGTGGCTCCCGGAAAGAGCGCCACGGCGACGTTCCACACGCGCGCGACGAGCGCGCCGTCCGGTGCGGTGACGGTGCGGGCGGCCCGCGCGTCGGACGGTTTGGAGACGTCCAACCCGGCGGTCTTCGAGGCCGTCATGTGCCGCTGATCGCTGTTCGAGGGGGACCCGACACGAGGAGAGTCCGCCACACAGGCGCGGTGGACGAGAGAGAGGATCATCGATGACCACCCAGCTCACTCGACGGCAGATGCTGATCGGCACCGCGTGCACCGTCGCGATCGCGATGACACTGCGGCCGGGCGATGCCGCCCTGGCGCAGCCACGCGCTGCGCTCGGACTCGGCGAGGTGCGCATCCGCGACCTCGGTCCGGGTGTGGTGCAGTTCCCGCTGATGAGCAGTCTCGTCGTGGGGAACACGCTCTACATCGGGTCGCGTAATCTGCAGCCGGCCCGCGTGATCGGCTTCGATCTGACCAGCCGCACGGTCACCAGCCGCACGGATCTCGACTCCGGGTACGCGGTCCAGGCGATGGTCGCCTCGCCGGACGGGACGGCGCTGTACATCGGCACTCTCCGCAAGGACGACGACACCGGCGCGAGCGTGCACAGGTGGGACCTCACCACGCCCGCCCTGCCCGCGACACCGCTGGCCACGACCGGCGACCGGGATGTGCGTGCCATCGCCGTCGCCCCGGACGGCAGGATCTACGTCGCCGGCGGCGGTGAGCCGCCGAAGGCGCCGTCGCTCTGGGAGGTCGACCCCGTGACCGGTGCGGCCACCAACTGGGGAACTCCCGACCCCGGGGCCACGATCTCCCAGGCCGTGGCAGCAACCGCGTCGACCGTGTACTTCGGAACCGGGTCCACGCTCGCCGGCGGCGCCGGCAGCACCGCGAAGCTCTTCGCCTTCGATCGCAGCACCCGTCTGTTCGCCGACGTCCTGCCGCGCGAGGTCGCGGCCGCCGTCTCGGTCACCTCGCTGTCGGTGCTGGACGATCTGCTCGGCGTCGGACTCAAGGGACCCGGCAAGTCGCTCCTGCTGAACCTTGCCGCACCGTCGACCTACGAGGTCATCCCGCAGACCGGGGTGCAGCTCCGCCGACGGGGAGACGACATCTACTACGTGAAGGCGCCGAGCGTCATGGCCTACTCCCGGGTCACCAAGAAGATCACCAACCTCCAGACGCGCGACCTCGCCATGCTCTGGGGTCTCGATCTCGCGGGTGATCGCCTGGTCGGGGCATCCGAGTATGGGTTCGTCGCCGAAGTGGACCCCGCGACGCGCACCAGCACGATCACGGAGCTGCTGGACGTCGGCGCTCCCGCTGACCCGCAGGCGGTGATGGGCATCGCCGCCGGTGCCGGCTCGGTGTACGTCGGCGGCACCGGCGCCATCAGCCGGCTCGATCTCGCAACGGGGACGGTCTCGCGCATACGACTGGCGGGTGAGGCGAAGGACGGCGTGATCGTCGACGGCGTCCTCTACACCGGGCAGTACAACTCCCAGGGGATCTGGCGATACGACCCCGCGTCGGGCCATCCGCCCGCACAGGTGGTCGCCCCCACGGCCGGCCAGAACCGCCCGCTGGATGTGTGCTGGGATGCCGTGAACGGGCTGGTTCTGCTCGGTGCGCAGAACGACACCGGGGGTGGTGGCTCCGTCACGACCTACGACCCCGTGAGCTCAGCTCACACCACCACGGTGAATCCGATCGACGCGCGGCAGATGGTGCGCGCCGTCGCGACGGCGGACGGGGTCGCCTACCTCGGCGGTGACAATCTCTACACGGGCGGCCCGCGAAGCACCGTCGTCGCGTGGGACCCCGTCGCCCATGCGGAGCTGTGGCGCGTCGATCCGGGGCTCCCCACGGGAATCGCCGCGCTCGCGACCGATGGCCGTCACCTGTTCGCTCTCGGGAGACGGGCGAGCGGACTCGTGGTCATCGACCTTCAGAGCCGGATGGTCGTGCGCGTGGTGGACGTCAGTGGCGTCGCGACCGACTTCGGCGCACTGAACTACTTCGACGGCACGGTCTATGGTGTGTCCGACACGACGCTCTTCCGGGTTGACGCCGGCACTCAGCAGCTGTCGACCGTCGTCGCCGACATCGACGGCGGCTGGTACAGCGGACCGCACCTCGACATCGACGAGAACGGCGTCATCTACACGATGCGAGGGCTCAACCTCGTCGCCGTCCAGGACGGTGCAAGGCCGGGCCTCATCGACGTCGATGTGCTCGTGGAGCCGCGCCCCCTCGGCACGACGGTGCACCTCCGGGTGAAGGTGGCGAATCGTGAGGAGGGTGCGCTCGCGGTGACGATCACGACGCCCTACGGCCAGAAGACGTTCCCGGACGTCGCCGCCGGCCGAAACGCCGTCGCGAGCTTCCCCTGCCGCACCGGTTCGATTCCCGCGGGTACCGTCCGCGTCGAGGCGACACGCGCCGCCGACGGGGCGAGCACCGTGCGCACGGTGCCCTATGACGCCACCAGCTCCGGGTGAGCACGAGCTCCGAGTGAGTCACGGCCGGGCCTCATCGACGATGAGGCCCGGCCGTCGATCTTGATCCCGCTCGGTCAGCGCGGATCGTCTGCGACGGCACGAAGGACCCGCAGGTGGTCGCGGGCAGTGATCGCCGCACCCACGACCCCGGCATCCTCTCCGCACCGTGCCGAGAGGACGAACGGGCGTCGATGGAACGAGAGCAGCTGATCCAGCTGCGACCGCAGCGGACCGATCAGAGCCTCACCGGCCTGCGCGAGGCCACCGCCCACGACGATCGCGTGCGGGGCGAACGCCGCAACCAGGCGGGCGATACCTTGCGCGAGCGCCGTCACCGCATCAGCCCAGACCGCCGCAGCGAGTCGGTCGCCGCGCTGCGCGGCGTCGAGCACCTCGCGCGCTCCGCGAACCGGGTGTCCGGAGGCGGCCGCGTAGCGGCGGACGATAGAGGATGCCGAGGCGATGGTCTCGAGGCATCCCACCGCTCCGCATGGGCAGCGCTCTCCCGCGGGGTCCGCGACGGCGTGTCCGATCTCACCGGCGTACCCGCCTCCCGAATAGGGGACTCCGTCGATGACGAGTGCGCCGCAGACCCCGGTGCCGATGGCGACGACGACCGCCGACGCGTGTCCGTACGCGGCGCCGATGCGACTCTCGGCGAGCGCCGCGGCTCGCACATCGTGCCGCACGGCGACCGGGAGGCCGAGCTCGTCCTCGAGGAGCTGCCGAAGGGGCACGTCCTGCCAGCCCAGGTTCGACGCGTACCGGACCACACCGCTCGACTCGTCGACGAGGCCCGGCACACCCACGCCGACGGACCGCAGCCGCAGTGCGAAGCCGTCTCTCCCGCCGTGCGCGCGTGCGAGCTCGGCGATCGTGGCGACCACCGCCTCAGCTCCTCGCGGGGTCGGGGTTCGTCGGACCGCATCGATGCGACCGTCACGGTCGACCGCCGTGGATTTGATGTGGGTGCCGCCGATGTCGAATGCGAGCACGGCGTCGCCCCCGCCGAGAAGTCGGACGGGCGGTGCGGAGCTGCGGGACATGGGGAGTCCTTCGTTCGGTGCCGCCGATCGACGCGCGACCGGGTGGCGGGGTCAGGCGGTGATGGCGAAGCGCTCGGGCGCGAGCTCGTGAGCGAGCGGGCGACCTGTGGTCAGCCGGCGCAGTTCTTCCAGGACCGAGCCGGCCAGCCGGCCGAGCTCGGTGCCGAGCGATCCCGCGATGTGTGGCGTCAGCAGCACGCGGTCGGACGTGTACAGCGGATGGCCGGGCGGAAGCACCTCGGGAACCGTGACGTCGAGCACGGCGTACAGTTCGCGATCGACGACGCGCGCGGTCAGCGCATCCTGATCGATGATCTCGCCGCGTGCCGTGTTGATGAGCGTCGCGCCGTGACGCAGCAGCGCGATGCGCCGTGCGTCGATCATGTTGTCGGTCGCCGGCAGCGACGGGGCATGGACGGACACGACATCCGAGCTGGCGAGGAGCTCGTCGAGCTCGAGGGATGCGACGCCCAGGGTCGCGGCATCCATCTCAGAGAGGAAGGGGTCGTACACGACGACCTCCAGGGAGTACGAACGCAGCAGTTCGAGTACCCGGCGTCCGATCGTCGAGGCGCCGACGATGCCCACGCGCTTGCGGAAGTTGCCCATGTCGGGGAAGTCGGCGTCCGGCTGCACGTCGTCCTGCAGCTCGCGATAGCGGGCGGCGACCGGAAGCACGGCCTTGTTGGCGAGGACGATCATCGCGACGGTGTACTCGGCGACGGGGATCGCGTTGGCGACGGCGGCCGAGCTCACTCGGATCCCGCGTGCCAGCACGTCCTCGGTGAGGTACGGCTTGACCGATCCGGCCGAGTGCAGGATCGCCTCCAGTTTCGGCGTGGCCGCGAGCATGTCGGCATCGATCTCGGGCGCTCCCCAGCCGGTCACCAGCACATCGACCTCCGCGAGCGTGCGGCGTGCGGCATCCGACCGGAACTCGTGCAGGAATCCGGCGACATCGGCGACCTCGGCGAACTCGGCCACGCGCTCCGGCGGGTACATGCGGGGCCGCACCGACTCTGACATCGCGAACGCGATCCGCTTGCGAGCGCTCACTTGACACTCCCCGCCGACAGGCCCGACCGCCAGAAGCGCTGCAGCAGGACGAACGCGATCACCAGAGGCAGGATCGAGATGAACGACCCGGCGATCACCAGCGTCGAGAACTCGGGGTTCTGCTGCACCTGGCTCTGCCACAGGGCGATGCCGACGCTCGAGGGGAAGAGGTCGCGGTTCTGCAGCATGATGAGCGGCAGCATGAAGTTGTTCCAGATGCCCACGAACTGGAAGAGGGCGATGGTCACGAAGCCCGGCGTCAGCATGGGCAGTCCGATCCGCAGGAACGTGCGCACCGTGCCGGCACCGTCGACGCGGGCCGCCTCGAGGGTCTCGTCGGGGATGTAGCCGGCGCTGAACACACGTGCGAGGTAGACGCTGAACGGGTTGCAGAGCGTGGGGATGACGACGGCCCAGATCGTGTTGGTGAGACCGACAGAGGCCGCGAGCAGGTACAGCGGGATCACCGTGGCGGTGTTCGGGATGAGCACGCCCACCAGCACCAGGCCGTACCACGTGCCCTTGCCGCGGAACTCGAACTTGTCGAACGCGTACCCGGCCATCAGGGCGATGAACCCGCCGACGACGGCGCCGACGCCGGCATAGAGGATGCTGTTGACGAGCCAGCGCACGAAGATGCCGCCGTCCTGCGTGAACAGCTGCTCCATGTTCGCCAGGAACGCGCCGCCGAACGCGAACACTTCGCCCGAGTAGAGGCCGGTCGCGTCCTTCGTCGCCGCGAACACGAGCCACAGCAGCGGCAGGATCATGTAGGCGCAGCCGACCAGCAGCAGCCCGTTGACCCCCGCGATCGCGGGGAGGCGGCGGAGGATCTTCTTGCGGGTCCGCGGCGGTTCGGCCTGCGCGCGGACGGGAGCGGATCCCGCGGTCTGTGCCGCCGGCGGCGTGGCGAGTACGGCGCTCATCGCGTGCGCTCCTTCGACGTGAATCGGGTGACGGCCCACGACAGCAGACCTGCCAGGAGCGCGAGGATGATCGAGGCAGCGGCGGCCTGCGGCAGGTTGTTGCGGTTGAAGGCGGCGTCGTAGGCCCACATGTTCGGGACCCACGTGCTCGTGACCGCGGTCGTCGCCGACGACAGGATCTTGGGCTCGGTGAACAGCTGCAGCGAGCCGATGACGGTGAACAGCAGCGCGACGCCGAGCGCCGGCCACACCAGCGGAGTCTTGATCGAGAAGGCGGTGCGGATCTCTCCGGCGCCGTCGACGCGGGCGGCTTCGAGAACCTCGCGCGGCACCGTCTGGAGGGCGGTGAACAGGATGATGACGTTGTAGCCCGCCCACTCCCACACCGCGATGTTCACCATCGAGGGGAGCACGAGCTGCACCGAGAGGAAGTCGATCTCTATCCCGCCGGCGGCGAGCGCCTTGACGATCGGGCTCACACCCGGGGTGTAGAGGTACGCCCAGATGAGGGCGGCGATCACTCCGGGAACGGCGTGGGGGAGGAAGAGCAGAAGCTGGAACGCCCGCCGGGCGTAGGTGACGGCGGCGTCCAGCAGCAGCGCGAGCACCAGCGCTGTGATCAGCAGCGTCGGCACGTAGAGCAGGCAGTAGATCGCGAGGCGTCCGAAGCCTTCGAGGAAGGCACGGTCCGACAGCACGGCGAGGTAGTTGCCGATGCCGACGAAGTCGACGGTCGCATCGCCGAAGCCGAGCCCGCTGCGCTTCTCGGCGAACAGGCTCAGGCCGATCGCGTAAACGACGGGGGCGATCATGGTGACCGCGAAGAGGGTGAAGAACGGGATCAGGAAGATCGCCGCGGATCGGCCGCCCGTACCCGGGATGCTGCGCCGGCGGGTCGCTGAGCGGCCGGAGCGAATCTGGAGCGACATGTGCGCAACCCTTCGAGAGGGGGCCCCGGCCGGGCGGGCTCGCCCGACCGGGGCCCTGCGGGACTACTCGGAGATCTCGAGGCCGAGCGACGTCAGACCGTCGACCGTCGCGGCCTGGGTCTGCTCGAGCGCGTCGGTGAGCGTCGGGGCGGTGGCCACGGCATCCTTCAGCGCGGTGCTGGTGATGTCGTAACTCGGTCCCCACGCCCACGGACCGAGGTTCTCGGACGCGTCGTCGAAGACGGCGTAGATGTCGTTCGCGTAGTAGTCGACCGGAGCGACGGATGCCGCGACCTCGTTGAGACCCGGATACGCGAGGTAGGCGGTGCCCACGGCGCCGCGCGCCTCGACAGCCTCCGGTGTCGTCGTCAGCCACTCCAGGAAGACGGCGGCGGCCGCGGCGTTCTCGGTGTTCTCGGTGATCGCGAAGCTCGTGCCGCCGCTCAGGGCGCCGCTGGGCTCGCCGTCCCATGTCGGGGGGACTGCGGCGATCCACTTGCCGGCCTGGCCCGCACCCTCGGTACGGGTCTTGAGTCCGGATGCGCTCCAGGAGCCGCCGACCCACCCGTTGATGACACCGCTGCCGAGATCGGCGGTCCACTCATCGCTGAAGCCGAGCTGCGCCTTGACGAGGTCCTCGTCGATGAGGCGCTGCCAGTAATCGGCCACCTCCACCGACGCGTCTCCGTCGATCGCGACCTTCCAGCGGTCGTCGTCGACGCTGAACCACTGGGCGCCGGCCTGCCATGACAAGGGCGCCAGCTGCGGCTCGTTGGTGAAGAAGCTCGTCAGGTATGCGTCCGGGTTCACGGCCTTGACGGCGCGCGCGGCGTCCTCGAACTCGTCCCACGTGGTCGGGACCTCGACACCCGCGGCGTCGAGCACGTCCTGGCGGTACCACATCACGAGCGGCGGTGCGTCGTACGGCAGCGCGTAGGACGCATCGGCGAAGCTGACGAGTTCGCGCACCTGCGGGTCGTACGCCTCGAGCACGTCCTTCGCGACGAGGTCGTCGACCGCGACGAGCTGGTCCGAGGCGACGAAGCCCGGGAGCCGGTCGTACTCGATGCCCGCGACGTCCGGGCCGGTGCCCGATTCGATCGCGGCGGAGAGCTTGGTGTATCCGCCGTTCGCGCCGTTCGGGATCTCTTCGAACGTGACGGTGATGTCCTCCTGGCTCGCGTTGAACGCCGCGGCCACGTCGGCCATGCCGCTCAGCGACGACCAGAACGTGACCTCGCCGGTGACGGGGCCGGAAGGAGTGGATGCCGAGGGCTCGGGGGCGGTGGACGAGCAGCCGGCGATGAGCGCGCCGGCGCTCAGCAGCGCGGCGGCGGCGACTGTGGTTCGACGCAGGGACATGATCGGGTTCTCCTTTGAATCTTCAAACCTGTGCGAACCGATCCTGCGCCGCTGCGGCGCCTCAGCCAAGCGAAATGCGCTCAAACGCACAAAGGCGCACATCTCTTCACGTGCGCACGGTGGAGTCCCGCACGACGAGGCTGGGCAGCAGAGTCATCCGCACGATCGTGTGCGGTGCGCCCTCCGGCTGACGGAGGCGGTCCACGCACAGCCGCACAGCCGCATGGCCGAGCTCATGCTTCGGAGGCGCGACAGCCGTAAGGGGTACGGCGGCCAGCGCCGAGATCTCGTCGTCGTAGGCGACGACCGCGAAGTCGTCGGGGATGCGCAGCCCTCGCTCGATGACCAGATCGGTGAGAGCCATCGAGTCCGCGTCACCCAGGATCACGGCGGCGGTGACCTCCTGCTCGATGCAGTCGTCGAGCAGGGCGTCCAGCTCGGCGATCGTCACGTTCTCGCCGATGCGCGGGGTGGTCAAGTCGCGGCGCAGCGCATAGCCGTCACCGTTCAGCCGACGCATCGCGCGGTCGAAGCCGTCGTGGAGGCTCGCCACCGTCGCCGCGGGCCTGGCGGCCAGCGCGATCCGCCGGTGGCCCTGATCCATGAGGTGGCGCACCGCCATCTCCGCGCCGTAGACGTGGTCGGAGCGCACCCACTCGAACCGCCCCGCGGTGCTCTCCTCGACGGAGCGCTCGACGAGCACGACCGGGATCCGCGCGGATTCCAGCAGGTCGCGCAGAGGCGAGACCTCGTCCCGGATGGAGTCGTGCGGCGTGATCATCAACGCGTCCACGCCCCCGGCGATCAGCCGCTCGGCCTGGCGCAGCTCCTCCGCCGGCGAATAGTTTGTCGCACCCACCACGAGCCGGCAGTTGAGCTCGCGCGCCGCTTGGCTGGCGCCCCGGATGACCTCCGGGAAGTAGTAGTTCGCGGTCGGCACGATCATGCCGATCGTCGCCACCGGCCGAGTGACTGCCGGTACCCGATCCGCTCCTGCGCGCTCCTGCTGCGCGGCCACCGCGGGTGAGGTGGCGCCGCCGTGGACGCGGACCACGAGGCCTCGCTGCTCGAGTTCGAGCAGGTCCCGGCGCAGCGTCATCGCCGAGACGCCGAGGCGTCGCGCGAATCCGGCGTTCTCGAGCGACCCGCGCAGCTCCAGTTCACGCAGGATCGCGTCGTGGCGTGCGGCTGCGACCATGTTCGGCTCCGGTCCATTTCTCATCGGTGCGAACGAACGAACGCACAAATGCGAACGTAGCAGATCGTGGTGCGCCGCCGAAGGGGCCCAGCTCGTACTCAGGCGTGGCGGTCGAGGAAGTCGTAGACCTCGTTGTCGTCCACGCCGGGGAAGGCGCCGCGGGGGAGTGGCGAGAACATCTGCATGTGCACGCGCGCGCTCGGCCAGGCCTTGCCCGACCAGCGCTCCGAGACGTCGGAGGCGACGCGGCGGCAGCATGACTCGTCGGGGCAGGTGGAGGTGGCGCGCTTCTGCGTCTCGCGTCCGCGGAACCACCGCGCGTCATCGAACGGCACGCCCACGGTGATGGAGAATTCGCCGTCGGACGTGCTGCCCGTCTGAGTGGAGCACCAGAACGTGCCGGCAGGGGTGTCGGTGTACTGGTAGTGCTCGGTGGTGCGGTTCTGCTCAGAGAAGGCGGCCCGCGCCGAGAACCTGCGGCAGGCGATCTGCCCGTCGACAGCGCCGGTCACGTCCATCGGCAGCGGCAGGTCGTCGTTCTCGTACACGCGGGTGATCGCGCCGGACCCGTCGACCCGGAGGAAGTGCAGACGGATGCCGAGATGCTGCGTGGCGAGGTTCGTCAGCCGCATCCCCGCCGCCTCGTGGGTCACGCCGAACGCGTCGCGGAAGTCCTCGACGGCGAGGTTGCGGTCCTTCTTCGCCTGCTGCAGGAACGCGACCGACGCGGTCTCGGGCATGAGGCAGCACGCGGCGTAGTAGTTGATCTCGAGGCGCTGCTGCAGGAAGTCGGCGTAGTCGGTGGGCCGCTTGTGGCCGAGCAGGCGGTGCGCCATCGCCTGCAGGGCCATCGACCGCAGGCCGTGACCGCCGGGGATGGATGCCGGGGGCAGATAGATGCGGCCGTGCTCGAGGTCGGTCACCGAGCGGGTCGAGTGCGGCAGGTCGTTGACGTAGAGGAGCTCGAAGCCCAGCTTCTCGGCCATGATGCTGACGGTGCGGTGCGTGAGGGCGCCCGAGACGTGCCCGGCCGCCTTCAGCTGCTTCTCGGCGAGCTTCTCGATGTCGGGCAGGTAGTTGTCGCGCTCGCGCATCATGAGCCGCAACTCGGTGTTGGCCCGACGCGCCTCTTCCGGAGTGGCTATCGCCTCGCGCTCTCGGCGCTGCAGCTCACGGTGCAGGCCCAGGATGGACTCGATCGTGTCGTCGCTCATGCCCTTCGACACCTTGATCGGCGGGACGCCGAGCTGACGGAAAACCGAGCTGGTCTGCGCCCGCTCGAGCTCGATCTCGAGCGCCGCACGACGATTGGGCGGCTCGGTCGACAGCAGGTCGCCGACATCCACGCCGGTCGCCGTCGCGATCCCCTGCAGGAGCGAGAGCTTCGGCTCGCGCTTGCCGTTCTCGATGAGGCTGAGCTGGCTCCCTGCGACGCCGACCACCGCTCCCAGCTCATCCAGCGTGTAGCCATGGGCGAGACGCTGATGACGGATGCGGTGGCCCAGGGTCGACAGTTCCAGGGAGGTCGGCGGCATTCCTTGATGCTAGCGAAAGAATCGCAACTCTTGACACCGGATTTCGTGGGAAGAGGCATCCATCACGGTCGAAAGTAGAGGAAGAGCACGAATCTGCATCGTCGAAACCATCTGACGGTCGAATCAACGAGGAGCGACACCATGGCCCTTGCCGACATCTTCACCCGGACCGAAGGCTCTGGACCCGCACGTCCCACCGCCGCCCCCAGCGGCACCGTGCGGACGTATGGCGAACTGCCGACCGTTCAGGGCGAGGGTATGGTCGCACTGCGCGCCTGGGTCGACGAGATCGCCGCGCTCACCCGTCCCGCGCGCGTGCACTGGGTGGAGGGCTCTCGCGCCGAGAACGACGCCCTGCTGCGCGAGATGGTCGACGAGGGCAAGCTCATCAAGCTCAACCCCGAGTGGCGCCCCGGCTCCTACCTCGCGCGCTCGCACCCCAGCGACGTCGCCCGCACCGAGGCGCGCACCTTCATCGCCTCCGAGCGCGAAGAGGACGCCGGCCCCACCAACAACTGGGCCGCGCCCGACGAGATCCGCGCCACGATCACGCCGCTGTTCGAGGGGTCGATGGTCGGCCGCACGATGTACGTCGTGCCGTTCTCGATGGGCCCGGTCGGCGGTCCGCTGTCGCACATCGGCGTTCAGGTCACCGACAGCGCCTACGCCGTCACCTCGATCGGCATCATGACGCGCGTGGGCACCGAGGTGCTGCGCGAGATCGCCGGCGGCGCCCCGTGGGTCAAGACGGTGCATTCCGTCGGCGCCCCGCTGCAGCCGGGGGAGAAGGATGTCGCGTGGCCGTGCAACGACGAGAAGTACATCGTGCACTTCCCCGACACCCTCGAGGTCTGGTCGTACGGATCGGGCTACGGGGGCAACGCGATCCTCGCCAAGAAGTGCTTCGCCCTGCGTATCGCGTCAGTGATCGGCCGCAACGAGGGGTGGTTGGCCGAGCACATGCTGCTCATCCGGGTGATCGACCCCGCTGGGCGCGCCTACCACCTCGCCGCGGCGTTCCCGTCGGCGTGCGGCAAGACGAACCTCGCGATGCTCCGCCCGACGATTCCCGGCTGGCGCGTCGAGACCCTCGGCGACGACATCGCGTGGCTTCGTCCGGGTGAGGACGGCCGCCTGTGGGCGATCAACCCCGAGGCGGGCTTCTTCGGCGTCGCGCCGGGCACCGGCGCCTCCACCAACGTGACGGCGGTCGAGACGCTCTGGGGCAACACGATCTTCACGAACGTCGCGCTCCGGCCCGACGGCGATGTCTGGTGGGAAGGGCTCACCGACGAGCCGCCGGCAGAGCTCACCGACTGGGAGGGCAAGCCGTGGACGCCGGCATCCGGTCGTCCCGCCGCCCACCCGAACTCGCGGTTCACCGTCGCCGCCGCGCAGTGCCCCCAGATCGCCGACGACTGGGACGCCCCGCAGGGCGTGCCGCTCGACGCCATCCTGTTCGGCGGGCGGCGCGCCACCAACGTGCCGCTCGTCGTCGAGGCGACCGACTGGACGCACGGCGTGTTCATGGGCTCGAACGTGTCGTCCGAGCGCACCGCCGCCGCCGAGGGCACCGTCGGAGAGCTCCGCCGCGACCCGTTCGCGATGCTGCCCTTCTGCGGCTACAACATGGCCGACTACTTCGCCCACTGGCTCAAGGTCGGGCAGAAGCTGCGGTTCGATCGTGCGCCCCGGGTCTTCCAGGTGAACTGGTTCCGCAAGGGCTCGGACGGGCGCTTCCTGTGGCCCGGCTTCGGCGACAACTCGCGCGTGATCGACTGGATCATCCGGCGCATCGAGGGCGAGGTCGGCGCCGTCGAGAGCCCGATCGGCCGCCTGCCGCGCACGGAGGACCTCGACATCTCGGACCTGGACGTCTCGCAGGACGACCTCGACGAGCTGTTCGCGGTCGACCCGCAGCTGTGGCTGCAGGAGGCCGACCTCACCGAGGAGTTCTACCGCACCTTCGAGGGACGCGTTCCGGCCCCGCTGTGGGCCGAGCTCGCCGCCCTGCGCTACCGCCTGCAGCGCGCCTGATCCCAGACCGGCGCTCGCTTCGTCTTCTTGGCAGAACGGGCGGGCGCCTGCACGACCCGCGGTTTCTTCACACCGACCGGTCGCACCGGATGCCCCGGCCCCACCTGTGCGGGGCCGGGGCATCCTTCATCCGTCTGCCTCTCAGACCAGCAGCTGGTGCTTCGCGAGGTCGCGATAGAGCGGCGTGGTCTGCACGAGCTCCGAATGCGTGCCCTGCCCCACGACCTGGCCGTGATCCATCACGACGATGTGGTCGCTGTCGACGACGGTCGAGAGGCGATGCGCGATCACGATGAGCGTGCGGCCGGCGGCGACCGCGTCGATCGCCTCGCGCATGCGCTGCTCGTTGAGCCCGTCGAGCGACGAGGTCGACTCGTCGAGCAGCAGGATGGGGGGAGCGGCCAGCAGGGCCCGCGCGATCGCGAGGCGCTGGCGCTCGCCGCCCGAGAGCATGACGCCGGCCTCCCCGACGGGCGCATCCACGCCGAGCGGGTTGCGGTCGAGGACGTCGCCGAGATTCACGGCGCGCAGCACCGCCTCGCACTCGGAGTCGGATGCCTCGGGCGACGCCAGACGCAGATTGTCGCCGATCGTGCCGGCCAGCGTCGGGGCGTCCTGCTCGACATAGCCGAGCTGCGCGCGCAGCGCGTCGCGGTCGAACGCCCGCACGTCGGTGCCGTCCAGCAGGATCGCTCCGCCCGTCGGATCGTAGAAGCGCTCGATGAGCGCCAGGGTGGTGCTCTTTCCGGCGCCCGAGGGGCCGACGAGCGCGACGCGCGCGCCGCGCGGCACCGAGAACGACACGCCCCGCAGCACGCCGGCATCGGCGGAGACGGATGCCGCGGCATCCGTCCGTCCGTCGCCGTCCGCCGTCGCACCGGCGTCGCTGACGACGATGGCGGAGGTGTCGACGTGGGCGCTCTCGAGCACCGCGCGCGCCTCGGACTCGGCCTTGCGGCGCGCCTCGACGACGTTCTCGGGGTAGCGGAACCGCACATCGCGGAACTCGATCGCCGCCGCCGTGGCGGCGCCTGCCGGTCGCTGAGCCTGTCCAAGGGCCGACACAGCGGCGACCCGCGCGGCGACGGCGGCGTCGTCCTGCGACTCGGTCGGAAGGTCGAGCACCTCCTGGATGCGACCGAGGGCACCGAGCGCCTGGCTCACCGACGTGATGGCGCCGAAGAACGAGCCGAGCGGGGCGATGAGCATGAAGAGGAACATGATGAAGGTCACGAGGCTCGCGATCGAGAGCGCCCCGGTCGCGACACGGAAGCCGCCGAGGCCGATCACGACGAGCAGCGAGACCTGCAGCGCGATGCCGGCGATCGGCACGACGAGCGCCGACACCTTGGCGATGCGGACGCCCACGGTGTAGGCATCCGTCGCCTGCGCAGTGACCGACTCGACCTCGCGCTCCGTCGCACCGGACGCGCGCACGGTGCGGATCGACCCCACCGCGCGCTCGACGCCCGAGGCGAGTGCGCCCACCTTCTCCTGCTGCTCAGTGGACGCGGTGCGGATGCGGCCGCTCAGGGTCACGACTCCGAGCACCGAGATGCCGATCACGAGCACGATGATGCCCAGCAGCACCGGATCGATGAGCGCCATCATCACCAGAGCGCCGGCGAACAGCAGCGCGTTGCCGATGGAGTCTGCGAGGCCCTGGGTGAGCGCGGCGTAGAGGAGGGTGGTGTCGCTGCCGACCCGCGACACGATGTCGCCGGTGCGACGCGCGTCGAACTCGCTGATCGGGAGATGCAGGATGCGGGCGATGAGCCGGCGTCGGCTGGAATACACGACGGCGGTGCCCGTGCGCTGCAGCAGGTAGTGCTGCCAGCCCGAGATGAGCGACGAGAGCAGCACGAACCCGACGAGCGCCCAGATCAGCAGGCCGAGATCGAGGTTCTCCTGCACCCGCGTGATGACCTCGCCGACGAGCAGCGGCTGCACCAGCGACGTAGCCGCGCTCAGGATGCTGAGCACGACCACCACCGCGAGCGTGCGCTTGTGCTCGAAGAGGTACGGCAGCAGCTGCCCGAAGCTGGCGCGCGGACCCTCGTCGGGCTTGCCGCGACGCCCGCGGCCGCGCGGGGCGCGAGGGGGGGACGCCGCAGGTGGTGCGGCGGCGGGGGCTTCGTCGAGTTCGGCGGAGGGCATGGGTGTACCTCGTTCGTGAAAAGGGCTTACCTTCGACCGTACTTCTTGTGGACGGCCTGTCTGCTCACGCCCAGGGCGCTCGCGATCGCCTGCCACGAGAAGCCGAGGTTGCGGGCCTTCCGCACCTGCACCTCTTCGGCGCGCGCGAGCTCGCGGCGCACCTCGGCGAGACGGTGGAGCTCGGCAAGCGGTTCGCGTGCGTCCGCGGCGCCGATCAGGGTGCGCAGGTCGTCTCCGCTCATCGCGTCGCCTCTCATGGTGGGCGGATGCCGCGGGTCGCGGCATCCGTCGTCAACCTTAGTTGACGGCTCTCACCTCGTCAACTCACGTTGACGTTTGCCGGCGCTCGACGTGGGCTGCGAGACTTCGCAAATGTCGCGCTGCAGGGCCGATTCGGTGACATATGCGAAGTCTCGCGGCCCGTGAGGGGGGATCCTGCGCCATGTCGGGACCGGGCGTTAGGGTGGTCCGGTGCCTGCGCCCGTCATCACCGCCGAGAACCTCGTCAAGGCCTACAAGGTCAAGGGGAAGCCCGACTTCCTCGCCGTCGACGGGCTGTCGTTCGAAGTGGCGCCCGGCGAGTCGTTCGGCCTGCTCGGTCCGAACGGCGCCGGCAAGTCCACGACCATGAAGATGGTCGGCGCCGTCTCGACCCGCACCAGCGGTGAGCTGTCCATCCTCGGACTCGACCCCGACCGGTACGGGCCCGAGATCCGCTCGCGCCTCGGGGTGGTGCCGCAGCAGGACAACCTCGACGGCGAGCTCAACGCGCGCGAGAACCTCTACATCTACGGGCGCTACTTCGGCCTTCCCGGCAAGGTGTGCCACCAGAAAGCCGACGAGCTGCTGGCGTTCGCCCAGCTCGAAGACAAGGCGAAGAGCAAGGTCGAGCAGCTCTCGGGCGGCATGAAGCGGCGCCTCACGATCGCGCGCGGGCTGATCAACGACCCGCGCATCCTGCTGCTCGACGAGCCGACCACGGGCCTCGACCCGCAGGCGCGCCACGTGCTGTGGGACCGCCTGTTCCGCCTCAAGGAGCGCGGCACGACGCTCGTGCTCACGACGCATTACATGGACGAGGCCGAGCAGTTGTGCGACCGGCTCATCGTCGTCGACAAGGGCCGCATCATGGCCGAGGGCACGCCTGCGTCCCTCATCCGGGAGCACTCCAGCCGCGAGGTGCTCGAGGTGCGGTTCGGCTCGGATCGCAACGAGCAGGTGGCGCCGCAGCTCGAGGGCATCGGCGAGCGCGTCGAGGTGCTGCCCGACCGCATCCTGGTCTACGCCCGCGACGGTGAGGCAGTGCTCGAAGCCGTGACTCAGCGCGGCCTCACCCCGATCACGTCGCTCGTGCGCCGCTCCAGCCTCGAGGACGTCTTCCTGCGCCTCACCGGAAGGTCGCTGATCGAATGACCGCGGTTCCGGAAGACGCTCACCCCTCGGGGGAGCCGGTCGAGTCAAGGATGCCGCTTCCCGGTGCGTCCGGCGGCCCCGGCGGGTCCGGCGGGCAGGCATCGGCGACCGTCACGCAGCTGTCGCTCGACGAGCTGCGCGCCGAGGCGATGCAGTGGGGCCGCAAGCCCCGTGCATTCGGCACGTTCTACGTCACCGAGCACATGGTGCGGGCGATGCGCGCGTACGGCTGGACCATCGTGGTCGGCGCCCTCGGGCAGCCGATCCTGTACCTGCTGGGTCTCGCCGTCGGCCTCGCCGCGCTCATCGACGCGCCCATCGTGCAGAACGGCGTCGAGGTGTCGTACCTCGTCTTCGTGGCGCCCGCCCTGCTCATGACCGCGGCGATCTCGGTGGCGTCCGAGGAGTTCTCGTACCCGGTGATCGCCGGGTTCAAGTGGCGCCGGTACTTCTTCGGCTTCAGCGCCACCGGGCTGTCGCCGGGCCAGATCGCGGGCGGCGTCGTGACCGGGGCGTCCGCGCGCATCGTGGTCGTCGTCCTGGCCTACTACCTGTTCCTCTGGCTGTTCCAGGCGGTGCCCGACCCCGCGACCGGCTGGCTCACCATCCCCATCGGCCTGCTCGCGGGGCTCGCCTTCGGCATCCCGTACATGGCGTACGCCGCGTCGATCACCGATGACAAGGGCCAGGTCGCGATGGTGCAGCGCTTCATCTTCATGCCCATGTTCCTGTTCTCGGGCACCTTCTACCCGCTGGCCACGCTGCCGCTGTGGCTGCAGTGGATCGGATGGGTCTCGCCGCTGTGGCACGCGACCGAGCTCGGGCGCATCGCCACCTACGGCATGCCGGCCGAGCCGTTCGCCATCATGATCCACATCACCTACCTGCTGGTGCTGTCGATCGGTGCGTACCTGATCGGTCGGCGGGTCTTCCAGAGAAGGCTCGGCGCATGAGCGTCGCGACCGGAGCCGAGACCACGGTCAGGCGCGCCGGCGGCGTGCGTGCGCTGTGGGCGGGCAACCCGCAAGCCGTCGTGCAGCGCGGGGTCATCGCGGCGCGCTCCTCGAGCTGGGGCGTGGTGCTGTCGGGCTTCTTCGAGCCGGTGTTCTATCTCGCCTCGATGGGGATCGGCCTGGGCGCCCTCATCGGCGACGTGCAGACCTCGAGCGGGATCGAGGTGCCGTACGCGGCCTTCATCGCCCCTGCCCTCCTCGCCGTCTCGGCGATGAACGGCGCGATCTACGACTCGACGTGGAACGTGTTCTTCCGGCTCAACTACGGCAAGCTCTACGAGGGCATGCTGGCCACCTCGCTCGGCCCGCTGGACGTCGCCCTCGGCGAGATCCTCTACGCGCTGCTGCGCGGCCTGCTCTACGCGACCGGGTTCATGGTCATCATGCAGATCCTCGGGCTCAACCTCGCGTGGACCGCGATCCTGGCGCTTCCGGCGGTGATGCTCATCGCCTTCGGCTTCGCCAGCGTCGGCATGGCGGTCACGAGCTACATGAAGACGTTCCAGCAGATGGACTGGATCAACTTCGTGCTGCTGCCGATGTTCCTCTTCTCAGCGACGCTCTACCCGATCACCATCTACCCCGAATGGGTGCAGCACATCATCATGGCGTTCCCGCTGTGGCACGGGGTCGAGCTGGTGCGCGGGTTGACCACCGGCATCCTGACTCCTGCGATGTGGTGGCACGTGCTCTACTACGTCGTCATGATCGCGATCGGCCTGGTGTTCACGACGAAGCGCCTGCGCGCGCTGTTCCTCGACTGACACCGGCCACGGACGACGGATGCCGCAGCCCACGCGGGCTGAGGCATCCGTGGTTCGTGCAGGGCCGAGGTCAGAGCGAGCCGGTCGCTCCCACCCCCAGGTCGGCGTCGTAGTCGATGTCCTTCGTCTCGGGCGCCAGGATCAGCGCGATGAAGGTCAGCACGCTCATCGCCGAGAGGTAGAGGCCCACCAGCACGGGGCTTCCGCCGGCGGAGGCCCACAGCCACACCGCGACGATCGGCGCGAGCGCGGCGCCGAGGATCGACGACACGTTGTACGAGATCGCCGAGCCGGAGTACCGCACGTTCGTCGGGAAGAGCTCCGGGAGCACCGCGCCCATCGGGCCGAAGGTCGAGCCCATCAGCATGAAACCGAACACGAGGAACGCCTGCACGAGTGCGCCGGTGAACTTCGGGTCGACCTGCGGCAGCAGGAAGATGTTGAACGTGAGACCGAACACGATGATGAGTCCGGTCACCCACAGCAGCAGGCGTCGGCGTCCGATCGCGTCGGCGATCGGTCCCGACAGCAGCGTGAAGATGCCGAAGAACACGACGCCGATGATCTGCATCACCACGAAGTCGGTGTAGCCGAAGCCGAGGCCCGGGTAGAACTGCGCGGCGAAGGCGGTGGCGTCGAACGGGTTGCCCGCGGCTTCTGCGGCGGCCTGCGCGGCGGCCGAAGCGGTCTCGAGGTCGGCGGCCTTGGTGCCGTAGGACAGCGTGAAGTTCGTCATCAGGTAGAACAGCACGTACGTCGCCAGCATGATGAACGTGCCCAGGATCAGGTGCCACCAGTGGTGGCGCAGGACGGTCGCGAGCGGGAACTTGCGGATCGCGCCCTTTTCCTCGGCCTTCACGAAGGTCTCGGACTCGACCAGGCGCAGTCGCACCCACAGGCCGATGATGACCATGACGGCCGAGAACAGGAACGGCACGCGCCAGCCCCACGCGAGGAACTCCTCCGACCGCTGCCCGGCACCGTCGGGGTGGGGGAGCAGGTAGTTGATGGCGAGGAACACCGAGTTCGCGATGATGAAGCCGAGCGGCGCACCGAGCTGGGGGAACGTGCCGTACCAGGCACGCTTGCCCTTCGGGGCGTTCTCGGTCGCGACGAGTGCCGCACCCGACCACTCGCCGCCGAGCGCGAAGCCCTGCGCGAGGCGCAGCACGAGCAGCAGCACGGCCGCCCACACGCCGATCTCGTTGTAGGTCGGAAGGCACCCGATGAGGAAGGTCGCGATGCCCATCGTGAGGAGCGAGGCGACCAGCGTCGCCTTGCGGCCGAAGCGATCGCCGAAGTGGCCGAAGACGATCGCGCCCAGCGGACGGGCGACCATCGCGGCACCGAACACGCTGAACGACAGCAGTAGCGACGTGGTGTCGTTGCCGGTGGGGAAGAACAGGATGGGGAAGACCAGGACGGCGGCGGTCGCGTAGACGTAGAAGTCGTAGAACTCGATCGTCGTGCCGACGAGGCTGGCCAGGATGACGCGGGAACGGGGATTGGCGGGGGCCGCGGGGGTGGCGGCCGTGGTCGGGGAGGAGGTCAATTTTCACCTGGGCATGCGCGGAGCGGGACATCCTGGTGGGATGCGGCGGTGGGCGTCCGCGTGGCGCAGGGTGACGCGTCAGGCGGCACTGCACTGGATCACCGTTGGCGCGGGCGTTGTCGCCCGGCACGAGCATCGAGTCTACTCCGGCGAATCGGCCGCGGCTCCGGATGCGGAAAGCGGATGCCGCGGCTCAGAGCCACGGCATCCGCTCGCACTTCTGCGGGGTGGTGTCAGCGCCAGATGACTGCGATGGCGGCGTTCGTGAGGGTCAGCACGCCGACCGCCCAGAACATCGCCGGCGGGAGCGCTCCGGTCTTGCGCTGGCGGCCCCGGCCGATGCCGAGGAGCGCGCCGATGATGAGCAGGATGACGAGCTTCACGCCGAGTTTGACGTAGTTGAGGTCGTACTCGATGCCCCACGGCGCGGCGAGGATGAGTCCGGCGACCGCGGCGAGGGCGAGACCCCAGTCCATCACGCGGGTGAAGCGCCGCTTGCCGTTCACCGCCTCCACCACCCAGGAGCCGAAGAGCACGGCGAAGCCGACCAGGTGAATGAGCACGACGACGTGACGGAGGGTTTCCATGCCATCAGTCTAGCTGAAGGTTCGCCGATCACCAGGGGCCCGGGTCGTTGATCGAGCGAGGAACGAGCGAGACGAAACGTCCGAGGCGTTTCGTCTCGCTTCGCTCGCTCAACGACCGACGAGCGTCAGCCGCGAAGCTCCCGCAGCACGACGGCGGTGCGGATCGCGGCATCCGCTGCTTCGTGACCCTTGTCTTCGATCGACCCGGGAAGGCCCGCGCGCGCGATGCCCTGCTCCTCGTCGTCCAGCGTCAGCACGCCGAAGCCGACGGGCTTGCCGGTGTCCAGCGCCACCCGCGTGAGGCCGTCGGTGGCCGCGTTCGAGACGAACTCGAAGTGGGGCGTGCCGCCGCGGATGATGACGCCCAGCGCCACCACCGCGTCGGCGCCGGCATCCAGCGCCGCCTTCGCGACGACGGGCAGCTCGAAGGATCCGGGCACCCGCACGATGCGGTGCGAGGCGCCCGCGGCCTTCACGGCGCGTTCGGCACCGGCGATGAGGCCGTCGGTGATGGTCTCGTGCCACGTCCCCGCGACCACGACGACGTCGAGTCCCGTGCCGTCGACGGTGCCGGTGGCCTGGGGTGAGCCCTTGCCGCTCATCGTTCTGCTCCCTCGTGCATGTGGGCGATCGCGTCGGCGAGGTCGGCCTCCGCGATGATGTGACCCATGCGGTCACGCTTCGTCGCCAGGTACTGGTGGTTGTTCGGGCCGACGCCGACCAGCAGGGGCACCTGCTCGACGATGTCGAGGCCGAGTTCGCGCAGCTGCTTCACCTTGTCGGTGTTGTTGGTCAGCAGGCGCACCCGCTCGATGCCGAGATCCGACAGGATGCCGGCGGCCGCCGCATAGTCCCGAGCGTCGGCGGGAAGGCCGAGCGCGAGGTTGGCGTCCACGGTGTCGAGTCCGCGCTCCTGCAGGGAGTACGCGCGCAGCTTGTTGATGAGCCCGATGCCGCGGCCCTCATGACCGCGCATATAGATGACGACGCCGCCGTCCTGCTCGATCGCGTCGAGCGCCGCCTCCAGCTGCGGACCGCACTCGCACTTGAGGGAGCCGAAGGCCTCGCCGGTCAGGCACTCGGAGTGCACCCGCACCAGCGGCGCGTCGCCCAGCTCGCCCGACACGACCGCGATGTGGTCGGTGCCCGTGACGCGGTCCTTGTACGCCAGGAACCGGAAGGCGCCGTGCGAGGTGGGCACGTTCGCCTCGGCACGCAGGCTCACGCGACGCTTGTGGGCGTTGCGGGTCGCGGGGTCGCAGGGGTCGTGCTCGTCCAGGTAGGCGGTGAGCAGCTCGATCGTGATGACCGGGATGTCGTACTCGGCGCCCAGCTCCTGGAGCCCCGGCAGCCGCATCATGCTGCCGTCGTCGGCGACGACCTCTCCGATCACGCCGACCGGCGCGAGTCCGGCGAGCTTCATGAGCTCGACGGCGGCCTCGGTGTGGCCGGCGCGCTCGCGCACGCCACCGTCGACGGCGCGCAGCGGCAGGATGTGGCCGGGACGGATCACGCTCGTGGGCTTCGACTCGGGATCGGCGAGCACGTTGAGCGTGTGCGCACGGTCGGTGGCGCTGATGCCGGTCGAGACCTTGTCCGCCGCGTCGACGCTGACCGTGTAGGCGGTGCCCCGCGCGTCTTCGTTGTTCTCGACCATCGGCGGCAGATCCAGGCGGTCAGCCCAGTCCGAGGGCATGGGGGCGCACAGGAACCCGCTCGTCCAGCGCACCGTCCACGCGACCCACTCGGGACTTGCGAGCTGAGCCGACAGGATGACGTCGCCCTCGTTCTCGCGGTTCTCATCGTCGGCGACGATGACCGGCCGTCCGGCGCGCAGCGCCTCGAGGGCCTCGGGGATCGTGGAAAGGCTCATTCCGAGCCTCCTTCCGTCGGTGCGGACGCGTCCGCGGGGAATGCGGTGTCGGCGGAGCCAGCCGCGGGCATGGCGGCCGGGAACGACAGCAGGCGCTGCACGTGGCGCGCGAGGATGTCGGTCTCGAGGTTGACGCGGTCGCCGGGCGCACGAGCGCCGAGGGTGGTGGCGGCGAGGGTCTCGGGGATGAGCGACACCTCGAACCATGCCTGCGCCGGGGTCCCGGAGCCTGTCGAAGGGGCGGGGCTCGCATCGCTGACCGTGAGCGAGACGCCGTCGACGGCGATCGACCCCTTGTCGACGACGAGCGGCGCCAGCTCCGCCGGAAGCGAGATGCGCAGCACCTGCCACTCAGCGCCGGGACGCACGTCGAGCACTTCGCCGGTGCCGTCGATGTGGCCCTGCACGATGTGCCCGCCGAGGCGGCCGTGGGCGGCCATCGCGCGCTCCAGGTTCACGACGCGACCGGGGGCGACGCCGTCGAGCGTCGACATGTCGAGCGTCTGCTTCATCACGTCTGCGGTGAACCAGTCGTCCCCCTGCCCGACGACGGTGAGGCACACACCGCTGACCGAGATCGAGTCGCCGTGTCCGGCATCCGACACCGACTTCGGTCCGCGAACCGTGAGGCGCACGCCGTCGCCCGACGGCTCCACGGCGGTGACCTCGCCGATCTCTTCGATGATTCCGGTGAACATCACTCGTCTCCTTCCGACGACGGGGTGCCCACGCGCCGGCGCTCTGCGCGCGGCGCGCCTGCGCCGGCGAGATCGGGCGTGGGATGGGCGACGAACAGCAGATCGTCGCCGAGTGGGGTGACGGATGCCACGGCCAGGCGCTGCGCTTCGCCGATGGTCGTGACGCCGATGTCGTGCAGCGCGAGTCGCTCGCCGCCGAGCAGAACGGGTGCGACGTAGACGAGCAGCTCGTCGGCGAGCCGCTCGCGCAGGAACGAGGCCGCGACGGTCGGACCGCCTTCGACGAACACCCGCTGCACGCCGCGTCTGCGCAGGTCTTCGAGTGCGGCGGCCAGGCCGCCTGACGCGGGGTCGCCCGGGTACTGGAGGAACGCGTGCGGGTGCCGGCGCAGCGCCGCGCCGGCGGGGACCGCCCGGGTGCCGACGACGACGGGCACCGGCTGGTGGGGCAGCAGGGATCCGTCGTCGTCCCGCGCGGTGAGCGCCGGGTCGTCGGCCAGCACGGTGCCGGTCCCCGCGATGATCGCATCGCTCTGGGCGCGCCGACGGTGCACGTCGGAGCGCGCCGCCGGTCCGGTGATCCACTGACTGGTGCCGTCGGAGGCCGCGGCCCGGCCGTCGAGGCTCTGGGCCCACTTGACGGTGACGTGGGGGCGTCCGAGCCGCTGGACGGTGAGCCACGAATCGAGGAGCGCCGTCGCCTCTTCGGCCAGGACTCCCGCCTCGACGTCGACGCCCGCGGCGCGCAGCCGACCGCCGCCACCCGAGGAGTGATCGCCCGGATCGGCGATGGCGTAGACGACCCGCGTCACGCCGGCTGCGATGAGGGCCTCGGAGCAGGGACCGGTGCGGCCGGTGTGGTTGCAGGGCTCGAGGGTCACGATCGCCGTCGCGCCGCGCGCCGCGCCCGGGGCGAGCTGCGACAGCGCGTCGACCTCGGCATGCGGCGTGCCGGCGCCCCGGTGCCAGCCCTCGGCGATGATCTCGCCGTCGGGCGTGAGCAGCACAGCGCCCACCTGCGGGTTGATACCGCGCGGACCGCGCAGCGCGTTCGCGAGCGCCCGACGCATCGCGTCCTGTTCCGCCGTGCCGGCCATCCGCCCCTCGTCTCGTGATCTCGAGGCTCCGGGGGCAGGGGAAGCGGCGACGCGCGCGGCGTCGCTGTGTGCTGCCTCCCATCCGGACTAGCGACCACGCTCCCGAAGGAACCACGTCGCATCACCGTCGGTTCCGGAATTCCACCGGATCGGCCAGGGCGTCATCCGAAACGGATGCTGAAGCCTTGGCTCGCGGACTGTCACCGCCGGTTCGGATTCTCACCGACCCCGGAGCACGTTGATGCTCTCGAGTGTAGTCAACGCGGCATCCGCCCAGACATTCCATGTCTGCGCATGAAGTGCCGGAGCGCGCATACGACCGGTGTCGCGCGTCCCGATGTCCCTGCGCGGACGTAGCCTGGGAGGGGATGGTGAGGCGATGAGCACGGTGGGTCCGATGCGGGCATTCGAAGAGCTGAAGGCGCGTCCGTATGCCGACGTGCTGATCATCGGCGGCGGCATCAACGGACTCGCCACCTTCCGCGATCTCGCACTGCAGGGCGTCGATGTCGCCCTCGTCGAGCGCGACGACTTCATCAGCGGCGCCTCCGCCGCGTCGTCGCACATGATCCACGGCGGCATCCGCTATCTCGAGAACGGCGAGTTCCGCCTCGTGCAGGAGGCCGTCACCGAGCGCAACGCCCTGCTGAAGACCGCGCCGCACTACGTGCGTCCGCTGCAGACGACCATCCCGATCTTCTCGATCTTCTCGGGTGTCCTCTCGGCGCCCCTGCGCTTCCTCCGTCACGGCGGGGGGAAGCACCGCGGGCGCGGAGCGGTGCTGATCAAGGTCGGGCTCGTGATCTACGACTCCTTCTCGCGCGGCGGCGGGCTGTTCGGAACGGCGACCGTGCCGCGGCACACGTTCCACGGACGCCGGCGATCGCTCGCTCAGCTGCCGCAGCTGAACCCCGACGTGAAGTACACCGCGACCTACTGGGACGCCTCGCTGCACGATCCCGAGCGCCTCGCGATCGACGTGCTGCGCGACGGGCGCTCGGCCGGCGGCGCCCGCGCCCGTGCGGCGAACTACACCGCAGCGGTGGGCGTCGAGGACGGCGGCGTGGTGCTGCGCGACGCCGTCACCGGCGAGAAGACGCGGTTCGCGGCATCCGTCATCGTCAACGCCAGCGGCCCGTGGACGGATGAGACCAATCTCGCACTGGGGGACCCCACCCGCTACATGGGCGGCACGAAGGGATCCCACATCGTGCTCGACCACCCGGAGCTGCTCGCGGCGACGGGCGGGAGAGAGCTGTTCTTCGAGAACGAAGACGGGCGCATCGTGCTCATCTACCCCCTCAAGGGGCGCGTGCTCGTCGGCACGACCGACCTCGAGCACGACATGGCGCAGCCGATCGTCTGCACTGAGGCCGAGGTCGACTACTTCATCGAGCTGATCGGGCAGGTGCTTCCCGCGATCCCGGTGGAGCGGGCGCAGATCGTCTACCGCTTCGCCGGGGTGCGGCCGCTGCCGGGCCACGGCGAGGTGTCGCCGGGCTTCGTCTCGCGCGACTACCGCGTCGAGTCGGCGCCGCTCGGCGACGGCGACGCCTCGGTGTCGGGGTCGTCAGCGTCACCGTCGGCTTCTCGCCGCACGAGCGCGACGGTGCTGAGCCTCGTCG
This sequence comes from Microbacterium sp. B35-30, assembly GCF_010634855.1. GTDB lineage: Bacteria > Actinomycetota > Actinomycetes > Actinomycetales > Microbacteriaceae > Microbacterium. The sequence goes on from NZ_MWLQ01000012.1 coordinate 109,048, forward strand.
GAGGCAAGTGGACGACGTTCCGGTCCTCGGCCGAGCACCTGGCCGACCGCGTCCTCGCGCTGCTGGCGATGCCGCGCCGCCGCTCGACCAGAGGTATGCCGATCGGCGGGGGCCGCGGCTATCCCACGACCGAACGCGCACGCCAGCAGTGGATCGCGGCGCACGCCATCGACGTGCCGACTGCGCGCGTCGCGACGCTGCTCGACCGCTACGGCACGGTGGCGGAGGCGGTGGTCGATGCCGTCGCCGCCGATCCCGATGACGCATCGCTGCGGTTCCTGCCCGACTACAGCTCGGGGGAGCTGCGCCACCTCGCGGCGACCGAGGATGTGGTCCATCTCGACGACATCCTGCTGCGGCGCACCAGCATCGCCTTCATCGGCGCGGCGACGGCCGAGGCGCTCGCCGAGGTGGCCGACGCGATCGCGCCGGTGCTCGGCTGGGATGCCGGCCGGGCGGCGGCGGAGGTCGTCCGTGCCCTCGACCGGGTCCACGCCGCGGACCCCGCGTGGTCCCCGGCGTCCGCGCGATAGCCTGACCGCACCCGCGCCCCGCGCGCGACCACCGCAGGCGCTGCCGCCCGCTGAGGAAGGAGACGACGGTGCCCGACCACGTGCTGTCCATCGATCAGGGCACGACATCCACCCGCGCGATCCTCTTCGATGCCGCAGGCGCCGTCGTCGCCGTCTCTCAGCGCGAGCACGAGCAGATCTTCCCCCGCGCGGGGCAGGTGGAGCACGACCCTGTGGAGATCTGGACGAACACCGAATGGGTGATCGCCTCATGTCTGTCGCGCGCCGGGATCAGCGCGGCCGACGTCGCCGGCATCGGCGTCACCAACCAGCGCGAGACGGCGATCGTGTGGGAGAAGCGCACCGGCCGGCCCGTGCACAACGCGCTCGTCTGGCAGGACACGCGCACTCAGCCGCGCATCGATGAGATGACCAAGGTCGGCGGCCCCGACCGGTTCGCGGACACGACGGGATTGCCGCTGGCGACGTACTTCTCGGCGTCGAAGGTCGAATGGATCCTCGACCACGTCCCCGGTGCGCGCGCGGCGGCCGAGGCCGGTGACCTGCTGTTCGGCACACCCGACACCTGGGTGGTGTGGAACCTCACGGGCGGCGCCCGCGGCGGGATCCACGTCACCGACGTCACGAACGCATCGCGCACGCTCCTGATGGACCTGCGCACGCTCGACTGGTCCGACGAGCTCCTGTCGACCTGGCGCATCCCGCGGGCGATGATGCCCGGCATCCGTTCCTCGTCCGACGTCGTCGGGCACTCGCAGCTGCCGTCGGTGCTCGACGGCGTGCCGATCGCGGGCATCCTCGGTGACCAGCAGGCGGCGACGTTCGGGCAGGCGGCGTTCGACGCGGGCGAGTCGAAGAACACGTACGGCACCGGCAACTTCCTCCTCGTGAACACCGGGACCGAGATCGTGCGCTCGCGCAGCGGCCTCATCACCACGGTCGGCTACCGGATCGGCGACGAGCCCGCGCGGTACGCGCTCGAGGGCTCGATCGCGGTGACCGGATCGCTCGTCCAGTGGCTGCGCGACAACCTCGGCATCATCCAGCGCTCGGAAGACGTCGAGACGCTGGCCGCGACGGTCGACGACAACGGCGGCGCCTACTTCGTGCCCGCGTTCTCGGGGCTGTTCGCCCCGTACTGGCGGCCGGACGCGCGCGGCGCGCTGGTCGGCCTCACGCGGTACGTGAACAAGGCGCACATCGCGCGCGCCGCCCTCGAATCCACGGCGTTCCAGACCCGCGACGTCATCGAGGCGGTCGTCGGCGACACCGGCCGCACGCTCGAGGAGCTGCGCGTCGACGGCGGCATGACGCGCGACGACCTGCTCATGCAGTTCCAGGCCGACATCCTCGGCATCCCCGTCGTGCGTCCGAAGGTCGTGGAGACGACCGCCCTCGGCGCGGCCTACGCGGCCGGGCTCGCGACGGGCGTGTGGAGCGGCCTCGACGAGCTGCGGACCCACTGGCAGGAGGACGTGCGCTTCGAACCGCGGATGCCGGAGGACGAGCGCGAGCGACGGTTCCGGCAGTGGCGCAAAGCCGTGTCGAAGTCCCTGGACTGGGTCGACGATGACGCGCGGATCCTCATGGACACGATCGGCGACTGAGTCTCCGGGGTGCGGCAGGCTGCGCGGGGGCAGGCTGCGAGCACCGCATGAGGGCGCAGTGGTAGCGTCGCGCGCGTGCAGCAGGAACCGCCGGAGAGGCTCGAGGGAGACCGGAGCCCCTCGAAACGGGCGACCGGCACGGCGGGCGACCGCGATACGTTCGATGACCTGCGCTCGCGCATCGTCGCGGGCGACTACCCGGTGGGGACGCGTCTGCCCAGCGAGCTCGAGCTCGCGGCGCACTACGGCGTCTCCCGCACGTCGGTGCGCACGGCGCTCGCCCTGCTCTCGCGCCGAGGACTCATCGAGTCGCGCCCGGGCACCGGCTGGTTCGTCCAGCCTGGACAGACCCAGGGCTTCGACCGGATGCGGTCGTTCACGCAATGGGCGACGAGCCGCGGCCGCAGTCCCGGCGGCATGATCTTCTCGCGTCGATGGCGGCGTGCGACGGCCCGCGAAGCGCGGATGCTCGACATCGGCACGGGAGTGGAGGTGCTCCATTTCACCCGCATCCGCACGCTCGACGGGCGGCCGGTGATGGTGGAGCGCTCCACGTGGGCACCGTGGGTCACCGGACTCATCGAGACGCTGCCGGACGACGTGGTCTCCACGACGCGTGCACTCGCGGACGGCGGTATCGCGGTCGCGTTCGGGAACCACCGCATCGAGGCCGTGGCGGCGTCGAGCGAGGACGCACGTCTGCTCCGCGTACGCCGGTCGAGTCCGCTCCTGCAGGTGCAGCGCGAGACGTTCGGTTCCAACGGGCGGCCCATCGAGTTCGGCGAAGACCGCTACGTACCCCACACGATCGCCTTCGAGGCCCAGGCGGCCGGCGTGGCGGAGCAGCCGCGCACCGCGCCCGGCCTCTGAGGCGGTGCCTGTTCGACCCACTGTGCGCAGTGGGTCGGCGAGATCGTCGCATCGGGGCGTGAGTCCGCCGGATTGTCCGAGGCCGTTCACCTCGCCGACACCTGGGGCCCGTTACGTGGCGTTGTTCCGCTTCCGGACTCTCGAAGGACGCCGCCGTGTCGAACTCACCCGCTTCCCACCGCTCGCACATCCATCCCTGGATGGCGCGGGTCGTCGCCACCGTCGCGACCGCCGCCGTGCTCGCTTCCGGGATGACGGTGCCCGCCCAGGCCGCCGTCGACCCGGAATCGCTCACGCTCGAGCAGCTGCGGGAGCCGCTTCCGGCTGCCGACCTGCTCGATGTCGAGTTCGCGGACGGCACGGCCGTCGACCGCTCGCCGCGGGCGCGGGCACTCACGGCCGGGGCGGCGGCGACCGTCGCCGACGACGAGGAGGTCGGTTCTCAGGTCGCGGTGGGCGCTGCCGGAGCGCAGTCGGCGTGGCAGACCCCGCTGTGGTCCGACGCGGACTACGCCGCTCTCGCCGACGACTTCGCCGTCGAGGCCACCTTCCGCATCGATACGCCGATTGCCGGCTCCGACGTGGTCGCCGTTGTGAGCGGCCAGGAGGAGGGCGGAATCGGCCTCGACGCGCACGCCGCGGACGATGCCGGGTACACGCTCCAGCTGGCGACGGCCGGTGGGCCCGCCGCGGATCTCGAGTACGGCCGTTGGTACCACGTCGTCGGCTTCTTCGACGGATCGCGGTCCGGTCTCTACGTGGACGGCGCGCTCGCAGCGGCCGTGGACACCGCCTCGTTCGACGTCACGCCGAGCGCCGACGGTGCGCACTCCGTGGTCATCGGAGGCGACGTCACCGCGGACGGCGCAGTCAGCAGCACGTTCGGCGGGCGCCTCAAGAGCACGGCGATCTACAGCCGGTCGCTCTCCGAGCTGGACGTCTACCGGCTGTCGAGGCTGAGCCTCACGTCGCTCGACACGGTGGCACCCCTCGTCGAGGTCGCCGGCGACGTTCCGGCGACGGCGACGCTCGGCGAGCTTCTCACCGTGCCCGGCGCCGAAGCTCTCGACGACACCGGCGCCGACGCCGAGGTGGTCGTCACGGTCGGCGGACCGGACGACATCGAATCCGCTATCACGCCCAACGGCGACGGCACGTACAGCTTCATCCCGTCGCTGGACGGCACGTACACGCTCTCCTATTCCGCGGTGGACGAGGCGGGACACATCGCTCGCGAGCCTTTCACCATCACGGTGGGCGACGGCAGCATGCCCCCGGCCGCAGAGGCTGAGGCTGAGCCCGAGGCGGGGCCGGCGACCGAGGCCGGTGCTCTTGCCACCGACCCGCAGACGTCGGCCGACGCCGACGCCGACGCCGATGTCACGTTCGCGGCGATCGGCGACATCCATGACAGCTGGAGCGAACTGGGCGAGGCCTACGACTTCTGGGACGCGCAGGGCGTCGACGCCACGCTCTTCGTCGGCGATCTCACCAACAGCGCCACCGCGTCGGAGTTCCAGGGACTCAAGGACACGATCGACTCGAAGGCCGGCTACGGCATCCAGCTCGTCGCCGCGCTCGGCAATCACGATGTGAGTTCGCTCGGCTCGTACGACCTCTTCACCAACTCGACCGGCGGCCAGGCGCCGAATGCGGACTACGTCATCAACGGCTACCACTTCATCACCGTGAGCCCGGGTTCGGGCACGCTCGACACCGCGACGGGCCGGCCGTCGGTCGCGAGCTCGGGCAACTACGCCTACGCGGCCGCGTGGGTGCAGCAGCGCCTGGCCCTCGCCACGGCCGAGGATCCGACGAAGCCGGTGTTCGTCCTCGTGCATCACCCGCTGAAGTGCACCCACTACGTGTCCAACGAGTGGTACGGCTCGGGCCTGACCAACGGCCAGTGCGGCTCGCAGCTCACCTCGGTTTTCGACGGCTTCCCGCAGGCGGTCGTGTGGGGCGGTCACATCCACACGCCGCAGAACATCTCGTCGTCGATCTGGCAGGGGCAGGAGGGACGATCCGGCACCGGCGCCACCCAGGGCTTCACGACGGTGAACGCGCCGCCGCTGGCGTACTTCGAGTTCGAGTCTGGCGTGGTGAACACCAGCCCCACGAGCCGCGGCAACGACAGCACCCCGGATGACGCGGGCAACAGCCGCCAGACGGCCATCGTCGAAGTGCGCGGATCCGAGGTCACCATCAAGAACTACGACCTGCTGGCCGATCAGTGGATCGATCAGACGTGGACGTGGGACGTCGCCGACGCGATCGACACGAGCCTGTCGTACGACGAGCGCTTCCCCCTCAACAACACCCATCGCGCGAGCCAGACCTCCGCGCCGGTGTGGCCGGCCGGCTCTGCGGTCGCGGTGACGGGCATCGCGAGCGACAAGGCGATGGTGACTTTCCCGCAGGCCGTTCCCGCACCCAACGCCGTGCAGGACATCGTGCACAAGTACCGCTACACGACGGTGGATGTCGCCACCGGCGCGACCGTCAACACATTCCTGCAGTGGTCGGGCTTCTACAATCTGCCCCTGCCCGCCAGCCGCAATCACGAGGTCTGGGGCCTGACCGCGGGCCGCGAGTACGAGGTGCGTGTCACCCCCGTGAACACCTGGGGCAAAGAGGGCGCGGCGCTCACCGGGCGCTTCACCGCGGGTGAAGGCGGCACCACACCGGGCCAGCCGTTCGACCCGACGGCGCTGACGTTCGAGCAGCTCGCCGAGCCCATCCCGTCGGCCGATCTGCTCGACATCGACTTCGGCGGCGGCACCGTCGCCGATCTCTCTCCGCGTGCGCACGCCGTCATTCAGGGGACCGCTCCGATCGCGGTCGACCCCGTCCTCGGCAAGGAAGCGGCCACGTACACCGCTGATTCGGCCCAGGGCTCGCGCATCGCCTGGTCGGACGCCGACTACGCCCTCACCCAGGACGGCTTCGCGATCGAGGCGCTCGCCAAGGTGCCCGCGATCACGACCGAGCGCGACATGATCTCCAACACGCAGACGTCGGGGCAGGGTCTCGAGATGCTTCCCGGCAGCGTGGCGGGCAAGGTGACGCCCGAGCTGTGGGTGCGCCTGGGCGGCAGCTACGTCGTGGCCCGCGCGACGAATGCGCTCACCGCAGGCGAATGGGCGCACGTGGTGGGACAGTACGACGGCGCGGCCCTCAAGATCTACGTCAACGGCGTGCTCAAGGCTCAAGTCGCGGCATCCGGCAACGTCCAGAACCCGTCGGGTGCGGCGCGCTCGTGGGTCATCGGCGGCGACATCTCCTCGACCGGGGGCGTCGAGTACCCCTTCCAGGGATCGATCGGCCTCGCTCGCATCTACGGAGCCCCGCTGTCGGAGAAGGACATCTACCGTCTCTCGACCCGTGAGCTCACGGCGAACGACACCGTTGCACCGATGGTCCGCGTCGTGCCGCCGCCGCCCAGCAAGGGCACGGTGAACGCCGTGTACACGGCGCCTGCGGCGCAGGCGGTCGACAACTCCGGCCGCGTCACGGTCACCGCGGCGGTCACCGGACCGGACGGCGCCTCGCTGGCCGTCACGCCGGTGGAAGGCGGTCGGTTCGCCTTCACGCCGGTCGCGACCGGCGACCACACGCTCGTTTACACCGCGACCGACAGCGCCTTCAAGCAGGCGGAGGCATCGTTCACCGTGTCGGCCATGGGCGAGGGGACGTCGCTGACGCCCGATCCGGTCGTCGCTTACACGTTCGACGGCGAGACGGGCTCGACCATCGCCGACCGCACGGGCAACGGGGTGGCGGCGACATGGCGCGCCGGCGTGGAGTATCTGCCGGGCATACACGGAACGGCCGCGCATGTGAACGGGCAGAACAGCTTCCGCTTCCCGGGGGTAGCCGGCCTCACCGACGCGGCGGGCGACTTCTCCGTCGAGTTCTGGATCAAGCAGACCTCGTTCACGGGTGACGCCTGGATCTTCTCCAATCGCCCCGACGGCAGCTGCGGCGACGGCTTCTCCCTGTTCAATGCGACGGGATCCGACGGCGTGCTGACCTCGTGCTGGGGCACTGCGGGCGCGAAGCAGTACGCCGACCCGTGGGGCACGAACGGCATCAACGGCACGTGGCACCACATCGGCGCCGTCGTCGACAGGTCGGCACAGCAGATCCGCTACTTCGTGGACGGTGCGCTGACCGGCACGAGCAGCGCGGGGTCCGTGACGGCCGGAAGCATCTTCAGCTCCTCGAGTCCTTGGTGGTTCGGCTACAACGGCAGCTACTCGCCGACCATCGACGCGCTCGTGGACGACTTCGCCTTCTACGACGTCGCTCTCACCGCCGGCGAGATGTCCGATCGCTTCGGCGCCGGCCTCGGCCCGGTGCAGCACGCCGTGACCGTCGGCGACGCTCCGCACGGTACTGCGTCGGCCGACGTCGCGGCCGCCGTCGAGGGAGCGACCGTCACGCTGACGGCAACGCCCGACGCCGGTTATGAGCTCACGGGATGGCAGACGACGCCCGAGGGCGTCGAGATCGGCCAGGACGGCACCTTCACGATGCCTGCCGCCGCTGTCGCAGCGACTCCGGAGTTCACGCCGATCGCCTACGCCATCGCCTTCGATCTCGGCGGCGGCAGCGCGGACAACCCCACGACGTACACGATCGAGTCGGACGCGATCACCCTCGCGGCTCCGACGCGTCCTGGCTACGCGTTCGAAGGATGGACCGGCACGGGACTCGACCGTCCGACGATCGAGGTGGCGATCCCGTCCGGATCGCTCGGCGACCGCGCCTACACGGCGACCTGGCGCCCCGTCGCCGCGGACCAGACCGTGCCGACCGTGACGGTCAAGACCGAGTCGAAGGGCAAGGACGGCGTTTACAGCACGGTGTCGTTCAAGCTCTATGACGCCGGGAAGATCGACAAGGTGGAGCTCAACGGAGTGCTGAAGGATCTCGTGGACAACGTCTGGAGCGACCTCAACGGCGTGAAGCCCGGCGTCTTCGGCGCCGTGGCCGGGAAGAACACCCTCGAGGTGTCGGATGTGGCCGGAAACGTCACGACCGTCGCCTTCACCCTCGACACGACAGCGCCGACGGTGATCGCCAAGGACGAGCCGCTGGCGGGCGTCGGCGGCTATGAGGCGGTATCGTTCAAGCTCTTCGATGCGAGCAGCGTCGACCGCGTGGTGCTCAACGGCACGGTCAAGGATCTGCAGGACGCTCCCTGGAGCGACCTCAACGGCGTGAAGCCCGGCGTCTTCGGGGCGGTGGCGGGCGAGAACACCCTCGTGGTGTACGACATAGCCGGCAACTCCACGACCGTGACGTTCATGCTCCGCCAGCGGCACGCGGTGACGGCGGACTCGGCCGGTCACGGCACCGCGTCCGCAGACGTCGCGAGCGCGCTGACCGGCGCGACGGTCACGCTCACGGCGACGCCTGACACCGGCTACCACTTCAGCGGCTGGACGACGACGCCCGCGTTCGTGGCGGTCGCGGCGGACGGCACATACACGCAGCCGGACGCCTCGGTCGCGGCGATCGCCTCGTTCGCCGCCAACGCGTACACGGTGGCGTTCGACGCCAACGGCGGCTCGGGCGCGCAGCCCGCGGCCTCCGCTGCCTATGGCGAGGAGCTGGTGCTGCCGGCCGTGGCGTTCACGCACGAGACCGACGTGTTCGCAGGGTGGGCTCTCACGCCCGGCGGCCCGGCGGTCTTCGCCGACGGAGCGACGGTGAGCAATCTGACGGTCGAGCATGATGCCGTGGTCACGCTCTACGCGATCTGGAAGCCCGCCCCTCCGGCGGCCTGGCGCGCGAGCGTCGTCTACTTCGGCGGCGAATACGTGCTCTACCGTGACCGCGTGTATCAGGCGCAGTGGTGGACCCAGGGGATCGCACCCGATTCGGTCCGCAACGGCGCGTGGGCCGAGGTGGGCGCCGAGATCAGCACGCCCCAGGGTGTGGTGCGCGCCTGGACGGCGTCGTGGACCTATCTCGGCGGCGAGATCGTCGCTCACGGGGGACACCTGTTCCAAGCGTCGTGGTGGACACGCGGCGATCAGCCCGGCACCGGCGGGAAGTCGCCGTGGAAGGACCTCGGTGCGTACTGACCTGCCCAGCGGCGCCGCCCCAGCGCGGCGCCGCCCGCGCAGCGTGCTCGGCCTGCGCAGCGTGCTCGGCCTGCGCAGCGTGCTCGGCCTGCGCAGCGTGCTCGGCCTCCTGGTCGCCGCGGTCTCCGTGATGCTCCTCGCCGCCCCTGCCGCCGCCCACACCTACGCGGCGACGGTGTACGCGAAGCTCTCCGAATCGGAGCCGGGGCTCGTTCGCGCCGAACTCGACATCGAGTACGTGCTGCTCGCGACCGACGGCGCCCGCGCCATGGACGATGCGGCGTTCGAGCAGGACGCGTACGACGATGTCCAGGCATCCGGGCAGGATCCGACGAAGCTGACCACGCGAGTGCTCGAGCAGTACTCGGAGACGGTGCGGGCGTACGTGCTGCCGCGATTCACGATCGCGGCGGGCGCGGAAGCGGATGCCTCGGCCTGCCCGAACGAGCTCGTCGAACCGTATTCGATCACGTACGTCGACGGCGTCCCGCACGCGCACCTCGTGCTCGAGGCGGACTGTCGCGCCACCGCTGCGGAGGAGGGTGGGACATACCGGGTCACGACGCAGTTGTTCCCCGGCACGGATCCCGGCGGCAAGACCACCACGGTGGTGACCTACGATCTGCTGGCCGGCTCCGGGGTCGCGAGCCTCGACACCGACGCCGGCCCGACGATGACGACGTCGCAGGACTGGGGCGCACGGATGGGGGAGTTCTTCATCCTGGGGGCCGAGCACCTGCTGTTCGGTGCCGACCACATCCTGTTCCTGCTCGCGCTCATCGTCGCCTCGCGGCGCCTGCGCGACGTGGTGGTCGTCGCGACCGCGTTCACCGTCGCGCATTCGGTGACGTTCATCCTCGCCGCGCTGGGGGTCGTCAGCGTCCCCGCGAGCATCGTCGAGCCGATCATCGCCCTCTCGATCGCCGTCGTCGCGCTGTGGTTCCTGTGGGGGCTCTGGCGCGACCGCGGCTCCGTGCAGGAGCTCTACGGCCCCGGCGGATCTGCGTACATCGGGTCGGGGCCGGTCGGACCCGGACCCGCCGCGGCCGGCACGCGGCCGAAGGGGTCCGGCGGCACCGCGGTGCTCGAACGTGCGCCCGCGATCCTCGAACCCCGAGTGACCGCCCGAACCGGGCTGTTGGGCTTCACGCGGGCCGATGGGCTGCGGGTGGGCATCGTCTTCGTCTTCGGGCTCGTGCACGGCGTCGGCTTCGCCGGGGCACTGGGCATCGACGAGCCGTTCTCCTGGGGACTGCTGGGTGCGCTGCTGGTGTTCAACGTCGGCATCGAAGCAGCCCAGCTCAGCATCGTCGTCGTGGTCTTCCCGCTTCTCCTGCTGCTGCGGCGCTCGCGGCCCCGCGTCGCGATGTGGGTGGCCGCGATCCTCTCCGCCGCGGTCGCCGTCGTCGGACTGTTCTGGTTCGTCGAGCGGCTGCTGGGCGCGTAGGGCTACTTCAGCAGTCGCGACAGCCGGCGGTCGGCGAGGATCTTGCCGCCGGTCTGGCACGTCGGGCAGTACTCCAGCGAGTTGTCGGCGAAGAAGACGCTGCGCACCTCGTCGCCGCAGACCGGGCAGGTCTCACCCCGACGCCCGTGCACCTGCATGCCCCGACGCTTGGCGTCCTTCAGCTCGGCCGGGGGTTTGCCGGATGCCTCGGCGACGGCATCCGTCAGCGTCTCGGTCATCGCGTCGAAGAGCCGGGTGACCTCGTCGTCGGTGAGCGAGGTCGCGAGGGCGTAGGGCGACATCTTCGCCGCGTGCAGGATCTCGTCGGAGTAGGCGTTGCCCACCCCCGCGATCGTCGCCTGGTCGCGCAGCACGCCCTTGATCTGGGTGCGGCGTCCCTCCAGCAGCCCGGCGAGCGTGTCGCGCGTGAAGGCCGGGTCAAGCGGGTCGGGCCCGAGTCGTGCGATACCGGGCACGTCGGCGGGGTCTCGCACGACGTACACCGCCAGCGACTTCTTCGTGCCCGCCTCGGTGAGGTCGAACCCGGCCCCGTCCGAGAGCGCGACGCGCAGGGCGATCGGCGTCTTGCCCGGCCGGATGATCGTCTTCGGCAGCTCGTCGTACCAGCGCAGCCACCCGGCTTTGGCGAGGTGGAACACCAGATGCGGCCCGGTGGTCGCGAGGTCGACGAACTTGCCGTGTCGCGCAGCGCCGGTGATCTCGGCATCCGCCAGGGACTCGATCGGCGGGTCGTACGTCTTCAGCGCCGCGATGTTGGCGACCGTCGCTCGCGCGATGCGCACACCGGTGAGCCGCTCGCGGAGGAAGTCGACGAGCCCCTGCACCTCGGGCATCTCGGGCATGCGCTCATCCTGCCACGCGGCGGGGACACCGGGGATCCCACAGGGGAGGGGGTCGGCGGCCCCGCGGTGGTCAGTCCAGCGCGGGCCAGGACTGCGGGGTGCGGTCGTCGGTGGCGAGGACGCCGGCGATCCAGCCGTCGTCGCGGCCGTGCGAGCCGACGAGCGCCTGCCGCAGCGTCCCCTCGTAGCGGAAGCCGAGAGTGCGCGCGGCGCGCGCGGAGCCGACGTTGCCCACGACGGCACGCCACTCGATGCGATCGAGGCCCAGTCCCTCCGGCGAGAAGCCCCAGTCGATCACAGCGCGGGCAGCTTCGACCGAGAGGCCGCGCCGACGCGACCACGGCGACACCCAGTATCCGAGCTCCCCGGAGCCGCGTCCGTCGAGGCGGTACAGCCCGATCATGCCGGCCAGCACCGAACCCTCACGCATCGCCCAGCTGACATGGGCGCCGCTCTGCCAGTCGGCGGCGACACGCGGTACGAACTCCTCGGCGTGCCGGCGTTCGTACGGGGAGGGGACCGGCGTGTAGCGCTGGATCTCGGCATCCTGGCACGCCTCGTAGATCGCGTCGACGTCGCCGTCAACCGGCAACGACAGTTCGAGGCGGTCCGTTCGCAAGATGGAGGGCTCGATCCCGCCCACGCTACCGGCCCGCGCCCTGGCTCAGCGAGACCGGCGCAGGAGGCCGACCTTGTCGTAGACGTCGTTGAGCGTGCGGTTGGCGACCGCTTCGGCCTTGGCGGCGTTCGCGGCGAGCACGCGGTCGAGCTCGGCCGGATCGTCGAGGAGCTGCAGGGCGCGCTCGCGCACAGGACCGAACTCGTTCACCACGACCTCGGCGAGGCCCTTCTTGAAGTCGCCGTAGCCACGCCCTGCGTACTCGTCCTCGATCGCGGGGATCTGCCGGCCGGTGAGGGCCGCGTAGATCACCAGCAGGTTCGAGACGCCGGGCTTGGCCTCGCGGTCGTAGCGCACCGAACCCTCCGAATCGGTGACGGCGCGCATGACCTTCTTCGCCGACACGGCCGGGTCGTCGAGCATCCACAGCACGCCGGCATCCGACTCCGCCGACTTCGACATCTTCGCCGTCGGGTTCTGCAGGTCGTAGATGCGCGCCGTCTCCTGCTGGATCACCGGCATCGGAACGGTGAACGTCTGACCGTAACGGCTGTTGAAGCGCTCGGCGAGGTCGCGCGTGAGCTCGACGTGCTGCTTCTGGTCGTCGCCGACCGGGACGATGTCGGTCTGGTACAGCAGGATGTCGGCCGCCATCAGCACCGGGTAGGTGAAGAGCCCGACCGAGGTGACCTCCGAGCCGTAGCGCTGCGACTTGTCCTTGAACTGCGTCATGCGCCCGGCCTCGCCGAACCCGGTGACCGTCGACAGGATCCATGCCAGCTCGGCGTGCGCCGGCACGTGCGACTGCACGTACAGCGCTGATTTCGACGGCTCGATGCCGGCGGCGATGTACTGCGCGGCCGTGCGGCGCGTCTTCTCGCGGAGCTCCGCCGGATCGTTCGGCTGCGTGAGCGCGTGGAGGTCGACCACGGAGAAGAACGCGTCGTACGACTCCTGCAGATCGCGCCACTGCATGAGGGCCCCGATGTAGTTGCCGATCTGGAGCGAGTCGGCGGAGGGCTGCATGCCGGAGTACAGGCGCGGTTTGCTCATCCGTCAAGTCTATTGAACGGATGCCGCGGCCCCGCGCCCGCCCACCGACCCGGCGGGCTCACCTCGGTCGCCCGCCGCCGCCTGGGCGATCAGTGGCCGATCGTGTAGTCCGCCACGACGGGGGAGTGGTCGCTCCAGCGGGTGTCCCACGAAGGTGCGCGCACGACCCGGTAGTCGACCACCCGGGCGCCGAGCTCCGGCGTCGCGAGGTGGTAGTCGATCCGCCACCCGGCGTCGTTGTCGAACGCGCGTCCGCGCATCGACCACCAGGTGTACGGGCCGTCGACGTCGCCGTGGAAGCGGCGTCCGATGTCGACCCAGCCGAGGCCGGGACCTTGAGAGCCGTCGGCACCGGTCACCTCGGCGCCCTTGTCCCCGAAGAAGCGATCGAAGTACGCCCGCTCGCGCGGGAGGAAGCCGGCCTTCTTGATGTTGCCCTTCCAGTTGCGGATGTCGAGCTCGCGGTGGCCGACGTTGAGGTCGCCCATGACGAGCGCCAGCGGAGACGCGGCCTTGAGCTGCGGCATCCGCTTCTCCATCGCGTCGAGGAAGGCCCACTTCGCGTCCTGCTTGGGCGTGTCGGCCTCGCCGGTGTGCACGTAGGCGCTCACGACGATGAGCCGCTCGCCGTCGATGTCGAAGTCCGCCTCGATCCAGCGGCCTGCGCTGTCGAGGACTTCGGCTGCGTCCTCGGCGGCCGGGCCGAGCACGCGGCGCACCTCGATCGAGGGGATGCGGCTGGCCACGGCCACGCCCGCTCGCCCCTTCGAGAGGGCCTCGTCGTTGACGATCTCCCAGCCGGGCAGAGCCGCCCGCAGCTCCTCCTCGGTCGCCCGCACCTCCTGCAGGGCCATCACGTCGATGTCGGCGGCATCGAGCCAGTCGATCATGCCTTTGCGGGTGGCGGCACGGATTCCGTTGACGTTGACAGAGGCGATGCGAACACGGCGAGACACGACGGCAAGACTATCCGCCACCGCCGACACTCATTCGAACAGGCTGCCGGCCTTCTTCTTCTGTGCCGGGGGAGTGGCGGCCTCGACCTGGGCCAGCTCCTGCTCCGCGGCGCGTACCGCGCGGTCAGCGGCGAACAGGCGGTACCACGGCGCGGTCTCGCGCGCCTCCCGCGCGGTGCGCAGGCGCACCCGGGCGGCCACCAGCAGCGCGGCATGCTCCGCCGCGAGCCGGTCGGCCTCGGTCTGGGGGAGCAGCGGGACCTCGTCGTCCTTCGCCGCGACCGCGACCCATGCGGCCGCGACGAGCATGATGATGCCGATGATGCGGAACCACAGGAGCAGACCGACGAAGATCGCGAACGTGGCCAGCAGTGCGTTGGTCGGCGTGTAGACGAACAGCCAGCCCGTGAACAGCTGCAGCACGGTGATTGCGCCGCCGCCGAGGAGTGCACCGGGCCAGATGCGCCGCCAGGGGAGTTGCGTACCCGTGAGGTACCGGATCAGCCCGGCCAGCGCCGCGCTGAAGATCACGAACGAGATCAGGATCGAGCCGACGCTCGTGGTCACTCCCACCCAGCGCGACGCGTTGCCCCATCCGAATAAGGCGAACACCCACTCCAGCGCCCACGTGCCGAGCGTCGTCGCGGCGAAACCCACCACGAGGGCGAGGGCGAAGACTCCTGCACCGATGAGATCGCGTGCCTTGAGGTAGAAGTAGCTGCGGAGGTCGGGCGGCAGGCCGAAGATGTCGCGCACCGCGCGGCGCGTGAACGTCACGAAGCCGATGGCAGTCCAGATGAGGGTGCCGAGGGCGATGATGCCGGTGACGCCGAGCACGCCGGCATTGCTCGTCGCGACCTCGGTGACCTGCGCGGGGGTGAACAGCCCCTCGTCGCTGATCAGGCCCGGGATATAGCTGTTGATGAGGTTGATGAGCCCGGCGACGGCCTCCGAGCTTCCGCCCAGCCACAGCCCGGTGGCGGCGAACGCCACGTAGATCGCGGCGAACGTCGCGAACAGCGCCTGGTAGCTCACGCCCGCGGCGAGCAGGAACCCGTTGTGCTGCAGGAAGTGACGCCACACCCGCACCGGGAACCACGCGAGGGTGCGCTGGGTGATCGCCGTCGCCCGGCTGATCGGCTGGTCGAAGCGCTCTCGCAGACTCTCCTGCGTCGCCTCCCAGCGGGCGCGGAGAGACTCCTCCTCCCGCTGCGCGGCATCCGCCTGGTCGCGGGCCTCTTCGTGGCCCTGAGCGCGAGTGGGGTCTCGGCCGTCGGAGTCGTTCCGTTCGGTCACGGAAGTCACACTATCGACAGACGGATGCCGCATCG
>NZ_MWLQ01000013.1 GCF_010634855.1 Microbacterium sp. B35-30
CTCTGGCTCTGGCTCTGGCGCGGGACGCGGCATCCCGCTCTCGGAATCGCGAAAGGGTAGATCTCCGCACGCGCCCGTGCGGAGATCTACCCTTTCGCGATTCCCGGGGGCGAGAATGGGCGGATGCCGCAGCCCGACGCAGACGAAGCGCTCGACGCGATCGCGGCCGAGCTGTACATCCTGCCGCCGTCGGAGTTCACCGCGGCGCGCAACGCGCGCGCCGGCATGGCGGCCGGACCGCTCGCGAAGCAGATCAAGGCGCTGCGCAAGCCGACCGTGGCCGCGTGGGCTGTCAACCTGCTGGCGCAGGACGGGCAGCTCGCCGACGCGGTCGAGCTGTCGGCGGCGCTGCGTGAGGCCCAGGACGACCTCGACGCCGCCGAGCTGGGACGCCTCGGCAAGCAGCGGCGCCAGCTCGTCGCGGCCCTCGCGAAGCAGGCCGTAGGTCTGGCTGAGGACGCCGGCGGCAGCTTGAGCGCCGCCGCGCAGGACGACGTCGTGACGACGATCAACGCCGCGGTGATGGATGCCGCAGCCGCCGCCGCAGTGCTCACCGGCCGGCTGGTCACGGCGCTGGAGGCGGGGGACATCGAGCCCGGTGCGCTCGCCGAGGCGGTCGGCGGATCCGTGCCGGGGGTGGTGGCACCGCCTCCCCGTGACGACCTGGCCGAGCGCCGGGCGCGCAAGGCCGCTGAGAAGGCCGCCCGCGAAGCGGAGCGGCTCGCCAACGAGGCCGAGCGGGAACTCGCGCGCGTCGACGCGCGCCGTGCCAAGGCGCAGGAGCGCGTCGACCACGTGCGCGAGCGGATCGACGACCTCCGCCGCGACCTCGCCGCGCTCGAGAACGACGAGGCGGGCGCCGTCGACAAGCTCGAGACGATCGATCGCGAGCGCGCGGATGCCGCGGCGAAGGCCCGCGACGCGGCGAAGGAGTCCGAACGCGCCCAGGCCGCGCTCGACGACGCGTGACCGCCGCGCCTGACCACCCCGCCTGACCACCTCCCCTGACCGCCGCGCCTGACCGACGACGCGTGACCGCCGCGCGTGACCGCCGCGCAGGGAAGAGGCATCCGTCTTTCACAGGACTCTCGTAGACCCGACCCCTACCGTCGATCGCATGGCGACTCCCGCACCGCTGGTGCCCGCGACGGCGTCCGATGAGGGTGAGATCACGGTCTCGCCCAGCGAGCTGAGGGAGCTGCGGGACGAGCTGCAGCGCTTCATGATGGAGTACCGCTTCGGCCTGCAGGAGGTCGAGACGAAGATCGGCATCCTGCGCGAAGAGTTCCTGCTGACCCACGACTACAACCCGATCGAGCACGTCTCGAGTCGGGTGAAGTCGCCCGACAGTCTCGTCGAGAAGGTGCAGCGCAAGGGCATCGACGGCGACTTCGCCTCGATCAGGAGCAGCATCACCGACATCGCGGGCATCCGCATCACCTGCAGCTTCACCGCCGACGTGTACCGCCTCTTCGACCTGCTCACCGCACAGGACGATGTGCGGGTGCTGCACGTCAAGGACTACATCGCCCAGCCCAAGCCCAACGGCTACAAGAGCCTGCACGCGATCCTCGAGGTGCCGGTGTTCCTCTCGACAGGGCGCATCGAGGTGCCCGTCGAGGTGCAGTTCCGCACCATCGCCATGGACTTCTGGGCGAGCCTCGAGCACAAGATCTACTACAAGTACGCCACGCAGGTGCCGGACGAGCTGCTCGAGAGCCTCAAGGACGCCGCCGACACCGCTGCCGAGCTGGACGCCCGCATGGAGCGCCTCCACAGGGAGATTCGTGCTGGCAGCGCCTGGCAGATCAAGGGCTCCAGCGCCGGGCAGGCGGCGCCCGTCGCCGTGCGCGAGATCACGGGCGCTGCCGCTCCGGCGACGGGAGACTCGGATGCCGCAACCCGGCGCCGCGACGACGGCGGACTGCAGGCAGTCTGACGCCTCGGCTCAAGCGCACCGGAGCGTTCGGCGCGTTTCGTCTCGCTCGTTCCTCGCTCGCTCAACGACCGGGGGAGAGGTATCGGTCGTTGAGCGAGCGATCGCCAGCGACCGAGACGAAGCGCCTCGGGCTCACGGGCGGCGTTTCGTCTCGCCGGATCGGTCGAGTGGGCTCAGCTCGCGAGGACGGCGCCCGTGCCGGCGAGGTACTCGTCGACGTCACGAGGGCCGAAGACGGCGGTGTTCGCGACATAGCCCTGCGCGAGGGCCACGATCGAGCGGGCGGTGTCGGCGGCGAGAGCCTCGGCCTTGGCTCCATCCACTGACTGTGCGCGCGCCCACGGCCCGATCGCGTGAGTGAGGGCCGCCCTCAGGCGTCCTGCCGTGCGGAGCATCTCGTCGCGCAGCCCCGGCTCGACCATCGCCTCACCCCAGAACTGCAGGACGAGCGAGGTCGACAATCCGGCTTCGCTGAAGATCGACAGCATGCGGCGGAGCACCTGCCGAGGCGTCAGGACCTCGCCGCGGGCGCCCGCGGCCTCCAGAGCGTCGAGACGCGGAATGAGGAAGCGCCCGACCACATAACGGGCGAGTTCCGACTTGGTGGAGAAATGCGAGTAGATCGCCCCGGTCGAGAGGCCCGACTCCTCGACGATGTCGGCGATGGAGGTGTCTCGCACGCCTTTGCGCTCGAGCACCCGCAGCGCGGCGCGACCGATCTCGTCGCGGCGGGCTTCGCGGTACTCCTCCGACACTTTCGGCATGGAAACAGAATACCGATTCTGTTATTCTCACAAACAGAACCACCATTCTCTTTTAATTCCACTCATAGAAGGAGGTCGCGATGTCTCTTCACCGCGCACACACCGACGCTCCGGTGCGCCCCACCCGCTGGCCCGTCGCCGCAGCGTTCGGGCTCCTCGGCTCCGTCATCGTCGCCGTCATCGTGATGGCGTTCGTCTGGCCGGCCGCCACGTCGCAGCCCCAGAACCTGCCGGTCGGCATCTCCGGACCGACGGATGCCGTCACCGCCGTCGAAGACAAGCTCGGCGAGCAGGACCCTGCGCCCTTCGACCTCCACGAGGTCGACTCGCGGGAAGACGCGGTCGCGCAGATCGAATCCCGCGCGCTCTACGGCGCAATCCTCCTCGGCGATGAGCCCGAGGTGCTGGTCGCGACCGCCGCGAGCCCCGTCGCGGCGCAGGCGCTGCGCGGGGTGGCGACCCAGCTGCAGTCGCAGATCGACACCGCCGCCAAGACGGCGCTCACCGATCAGCTGACGGCGATCGTCGGCGCACTGCAGTCCGGCCAGAGGCCGCAGCTGCCGGAGGGTGCCGCGGGCGCCCCGCCGGAGATCCCGACCGTGACCGTCACCGACGTCGTGCCGCTCGCCGAGGGCGACAGCACGGGCGCCGGGCTCGCGGCATCCGTCTTCCCGCTCGTGCTGGGCGGCATGCTGGGCGGCATCCTGCTCACGCTCCTCGTGCAGGGCGTCGTGCGACGACTCATCGGACTCGTCGTCTTCGGCATCGCCGCGGGTGCGCTGATCACGCTGGTGATGCAGACGTGGTTCGGGATGCTGACGGGCGACTGGCTGCTGAACGCCACGGTCATCGGCCTCGGCGTGAGTGCGACCTCTGCACTCATCATCGGCCTCGCGGCGCTGATGGGCCCTCCCGGCATCGGCGTGGGCGCGGTCATCACGATGGTCATCGCCAATCCCATCGCCGGTGCCGCGATGCCGCCGCAGTTCCTGCCCGAGCCGTGGGGCGCGATCGGCCAGTTCTTCGTGCCGGGCGCGTCGGCGACGCTGCTGCGGTCGGTGATGTACTTCCCGGATGCCTCGACCGCACCGCAGTGGATCATCCTGGGCGCATGGCTGGTCGGCGGCGTCGTGCTGGCGCTCATCGGGCATCGGCGCACCCGCGCCGAGCTGACGCCCCCCGCGCGTCAGCTCGAGCCTGCCGAGCCCGCGGAGCCGGTGGCGTCGCTCGAACCGGCAGAGCCGCTCGCGCGCTGACCGGCCGCACGGATGCGCGTTCCGGCGCCGCCCCCACGGGCGGCGCCGGATTCGGCGCTCCCGCGGGACCTGCTCGCCGAGAGCGCGCGTCCGCGTGACGTGTCCTGGCTAGTCTGTTCGCGTGGACGACCTCGAACCGACGCTGCTGGTGATCCCGCTCCTGGCGGTGCTGGCGCCGCTGCTGGCGCGAGGGGTCGGCCGGTGGATGCGCGTCCCCGTGGTGGTGTTCGAGCTCGTGCTCGGCATCCTGGTCGGTCCCGCCGTGCTCGGCTGGGCGGTGCCGAGCGAGTTCATCGACACGCTGTCGGAGTTCGGGCTCGCGATGCTGTTCTTCGTCGCGGGCACCGAGATCGAGTTCGGCTCGTTCCGTGGCCGCCTCGGCCGCCGGGCGTCCCTCGGGTGGCTCATCAGCCTCGCCGCGGGGATCGCTGCGGGCTTCGTGCTCGCATCGGGGGAGGCGGCGATCGTGATCGGCGTCGCGCTGTGCTCGACGGCGCTCGGAACCCTCCTCCCCATCCTCCGCGACGCCGGCGAACTGCCCACGCCGTTCGGCAAGGCCGTCGCCGCCATCGGCGCCGTCGGCGAGTTCGGCCCGCTCATCGCGATCTCGATCTTCCTCGGCGGCCGCGAACCGGGCCTGTCGACCGTGGTGCTCGCCCTCTTCGCCGGTTTCGCGGCGCTCGCCATCTGGCTGGCGTTCAAGGTCCCGCGCGGCGCGATGCACGCGTTCGTGAGCTCCACCCTCCACACCTCGGGGCAGTTCGCGATCCGGGTGGTCTTCGTCATCCTCGCGGCGCTCGTCGCACTCAGCATCGTGCTCGACCTCGACCTGCTGCTCGGGGCCTTCACCGCCGGCATCATCTGGCGCCTCCTCATGCGCGACGCCTCCGAGCCCGATCGCGAGGCGGTGGAGAGCAAGATCGAAGGGGTCGCGTTCGGGTTCCTGGTGCCGATCTTCTTCATCTACACAGGGGTCACCTTCGACCTCGAGGCGCTCCTCGAGGAGCCGGCCACGTTCCTGCTGGTACCGGTCGTGCTCGTGGCGCTGCTGGTGGTGCGTGGGCTGCCATCCACCCTCGCCGCACCCGAGGGATCGGCGCGGCGCGATCGGCTGTCCATCGCGCTGCTCGGGGCAACCGGGCTCCCGATCATCGTCGCGGTCACGCAGATCGGCGTGGACGAGGACATCCTGACGACGTCGCACCAGACCGTGCTCGTCGCCGGCGGCATGCTGTCGGTCCTGCTGTTCCCCCTCATCGGCATGGCTCTCCGCGGCGAGCGGGTGAAGGCCACGCCGGCGCGCGAGGACGACATGGCGTGAGCACCCTCGAGCTCTTCGACGCCGCCCGCGCGCGGCTCGCCGACGCCCCGCGCGAAGCGCTGGGCGAGCTCGTCGTTCCTCGGCGCATCCTCGGGGTCGCGCGCGCCCCGCGCGTCGAGCGGCGCGGTGCCGCGTGGCATCTGGGCGCGCTGCTGCTCACCGACGACGCCGCGCTCGCGACGGCAGACATCGTCCGCGCGCGCCAGGAGGCCCGGCGCGGCTACGCCGCCGAGTCCCAGCGGCAGCGCGCCGAGCTCGCCGCAGCTGCACGCCGCGGTGGCTTCGCAGAGGGCGAGACGGTCCACCTCGGATGGCGGGTGCTGCGACCCGACGTCGTCGACGCCGGCGGAGAGTCCGGCCCCCTCGTCTCGCTCGACGGCGTCGCGAGCGTGCGGTGGAGCGCGGCCGGGGGACTCATGCCGCTCGAGGCGTACCTCGCCGAGCGGGTCGCTCTGCTGCTCGATCCTCCAGGCGGTGCCTAGACCGGGCGGTGCGTAGACCCGGCGCTACTGGGCGGAGCGCGACGTGTCAATACGGTCAGCGGCGCCAGGAGGGCCCCGTACGGTGTGGGCATGGCCGCTCGGGACCTCACACGTCAGATCGTCGTCATCAGCGCGTTCTGCTTCATGATCATCGCCGCGATGGTCGGTACCGGACTGTTCGGCGGCACGCCGGTGCAGGATCTGCAGGACGGCGCGCTCGATGAGGACGGTTCGTATCTCGCCCCCGCGAGCCCGGCGTTCTCGATCTGGTCGGTGATCTACATCGGCCTCTTCGCCTACACGGTCTGGCAGGCTCTGCCGCGGCAGCGGGGAAGCGAGCGACAGCGCGCACTGGGCTGGCTCATCGCGGGCACGATGGCGCTGAACGGCCTGTGGCTGGTGATCGCGCAGTTCGGCTCGCTCGCGATGACCGTGCTCTCGATCATCGTGCTGCTGGCGGTGCTGGGTGTCACCTTCCACCGCACGGTCATCGAGCCGGCAGACGGGTGGGCCGACAGGCTGCTCGTCGACGGCGTCACGGGCCTTCACCTCGGCTGGGTGACGCTCGCGACCGTCGCGAACATCACGGCGTGGCTGACTTCGATCGCCCCGCCCGAGTGGGCGGATGCCGCCGACCTGTGGGGCGTCATCGTGCTCATCGTCGTCGGGGTGGTGGGGCTCGGCATCGAGGCGGCGAGCCGCTGGCGGCTGGCGCCCGCGCTCGCCCTGGCTTGGGGGCTGAGCTGGCTCGCGGTGGCCAGGCTCACCGGCGACCCGTCCAGCGCTGCGATCGGCGTGACGGCGCTCATCGTCGCCGGCCTGATCCTCGCGGCCGGGGTGATCGGCACCGTGCTGCGCGTGGCGACGGGTGTGCGCAACGCCGAGGCGTGAGTCAGGCCGACGAGAATCGATCAGCGAAAGCGCGGAGCAGTCGCGCAGGCTCCGTGACGGATGCCGCGAGCACACGTCGGGCGATGGTGTCGTAGTCCGCCGAGTCGAAGTAGCCGTCGTCGCGGTACACGGCCATGCGCTCGGTGAACGCCTTCGTGGTCGGCTCAGGGTGGAACTGGGTGGCGTAGAGGCGATCGCCGACGCGGTACGCCTGGACGGGGCATCCGTCGTTCGATGCCAGCAGAACCGCTCCATGGGGCAGTTCCTCGCAGCCCTCCTTGTGGGCGGTGAGCGCCGTGAAGCGGCTGGCGAGGCCGCCGAACACCGGGTCGGCGCGGGCAGCATCGCCGAGCTCGACGATGACGGGGCCGGTGTCTTCGGGGAAGGCCCGGCTCACGATGCCGCCGAGCGTGCGCGTCGCGACGCCGATGCCGTAGCAGGTGAAGAGCGCGGCCGGCCCCATGCCAGACGCGGTGTGTTCGGCGATGCGCGCGAGGTCTGCCTCGAGGCGGCGCTGGGCGTCGGTCTTCGTCGAGTCCGGGTCGGTGACGTTGAATGGGCTGCCGCCGATGAGAAAGCCTGCGTAGCGCTCGAAAGCGTCTGCCGGCAGCGGTTCGCGCACGAGGTCGTGACGTGCGAGGCGGCTCTCGTCGAGGTGCATGGCCGCCCGGAACGACTCGTACTCGGCGGCCGCCGCGCCCACCTGCGGCCGCACGCAGACATAGAGCAGCGGCGCGGTTGTCATGCACGAATTCTAGGTCGCGGGTCGCCGCGCGTGCGAAGGGGCGACATCCGCGGTATTCGACGGGTATGCGTGTATCAAACCGGCACTATCGCGCTCGGGCATGGTGTGGACAGAATGGGCGCTATGACACAGGCTGGCGCCGAGCCATCCGTCGACTCCGCGGAGCCGGCGCGATGGGAGCGGGCCGCCGCACTCTTCGTGCGGTGGCGTGAGGGTGACAGCCGTGCGATGGACGAACTCGTCCGCCTGATGACGCCGCCGTTGTGGCACGTCGTGCGGGCGTACGGCGTCGACCCTGCGCTGGCACAGGACGTCGTGCAGACGACCTGGCTGACGCTCGTACGCCGTCACGAGACCATCAACGACCCGCTCGCGGTGTCGGGGTGGCTCACGATGTGTGCGCGCCGCGAGGCGTGGCGCGTCGGCAAGCAGCATCGGCGTGCCGATGCCACCGAGGCCGAGTCGCTCGAACCGCACCTTCCTGTCCACGAATCCGCCGAGCAGACCGCGGCGCAGGACGACGAGACCCGTCGCCTCTGGACAGCGGTCGCCACGCTCAACGATCGATGCCAGCGCCTGCTGCGGATCGTCGCGTTCGAGGACCGCCCCGACTATGCCCGTATCGCAGAAGACCTCGCGATGCCCATCGGATCGATCGGACCGACCCGCCAGCGCTGCCTCGCAAAGCTCCGCGCCGTGCTCGAGGGCGACGGATGGAGAGGTGACGACGATGGAAACTGAGGACTTCGCGGCCGACGCCGCGCTCTTCGCACGCATGCGCCGCATGTGGGAGGACGTCGATCCGGTGCCGGCCGAGCTGGTCGACCGGATGGTCGCTGCCGTCGCCGTCGAGGACCTGTCGCGCGAGTACGCCCTGCTGACGCTCGTCGAGGGCACCCTCGCGGCCGTCCGCGGCGAGACCGACACCGCGACGCTGCAGTTCAGCGACGGCACGACCAGCGTGCTGCTGCACGTGACCGCCACCGAGGACGGCGGCAGACGCGTGGACGGATGGGTGGATGCCACGGCGCTGGCCATCCGGCTGGTGCAGGGCGACCACGAGTGGTCGGCCGAACCGGGCGAGCACGGACGCTTCGCCTTCGACGAGGTCACGCCTGGGGTGGCGCGACTTCGCCTGGTCGTGAAGGACGCCGACGGCGCACTGCGCGACTTCCAGACCCCGCAGTTCGAAGTCTGATTATCGGAATCGGATGCCTCTGCTGAGGCATCCGATTCGCCATGCGCAGTGCAGTCACACATGAAGGGGAATCATGCCTGATCCGCAGAAGCCGACCCACACTCCACGATTGACCTGGCGGCAGCGAGAGGCGCGCCGCGTACGTGCCGCGCTTCTCGACCCCGACATCCTGCCGGTGGGGACCGGATTCGCTCCGACGGTCTACGAGCCTGACGTGCTCCTGCTCGCACCGACCGGCAAGACCGTGCCGCGGAGTCTCGACAAGTCGCCCCTTGCCGCGATCGCGGAGAGGCTGGGCTGGACCGTCGAGATCGAGGACCTCGAGAACCCAGAGCCGCAAGACGGCGTCGCGACCCGGTCGGTCGGGTCTTCGAAGAGCACGGTCGCCGCCGGCTCCCGCCGACGCCAGGGCGTGGCGCGCACCAAGCGCGTACGCATCGGCGTCGCTCCCGACCCGAAGACGCAGCAGCCGCTCACCCGTCCCGACGCGGCGCGCCTGCTCGTTGAAGCCCGTCGCGCGGGAGTCACCGGCATCGGGCTCAACCACGTCCTCTCGACCGACTCGCTCGATGTGAATCCGTTCAAGGGGAATCCGTTCAAGGGGAATCCGTTCAAGGGCAACCCGTTCAAGGGCAACCCGTTCAAGGGCAACCCCTCGGGGATCGAGGGGTACGCCTATCCGGGCCTCGGGGGACGGCAGCCGGTGACATTCATCGGTGGAGACCTCCCCGAGCCGAAGCTTCCTCTCGAGGACCGGCCGGTGGTGGCGATCCTGGACACGGGACATGGCAGCCACCCGTGGCTCGACGAAGCCGTGATCGATGCGGTCGCGGAGTACGGCGGCGAGATCGGCATCGTCGACGGCCAAACGGACCCCGACCGCTACCCGTCGATCGGCAGCCCCTTGGACGGCGTGGTCGACAGTGCTGCCGGGCACGGCACCTTCATCGCGGGCATCGTGCTGCAGGCGTGCCCGGAAGCCCGCATCCTCCCGGTTCGCATCGCTGATGGTGACGGGCTCATTCTCGAGAACGATCTGATCGCGGCGCTCGGCAGGCTCGTCGACATCGTGGAGGACACCGACGGCGGTGGCCGCATCGATGTCGTGAACCTCTCGTTCAGCTTCTACCACGAGACGCCCGAGCGGCAGTCCGTCGAGAGCGAGCTCTACGACCTGCTCGCGCGTCTGCGACGGGCCGGCACGGTGGTGGTGTGCTCAGCCGGAAATGACGCGACCGACCGCCCCGCTGCTCCTGCCTCCATGCACCACTGGGATGGTGCCGACTGCGGGATCGAGAAGGAAAAGGAAGCCGACCTGGTCCCCCTCGTGACGGTCGGTGCACTCAACCCCTCCCGCCACACGGTCGCCCTCTTCTCCAACATCGGCGAATGGGTGCAGACCTATGTGCGAGGCGTGTCGGTGCTCTCGATCATCCCGGTCGACTTCGAGGGCGGAATCCAATCCGACCTGCGCAGCGATGAGTACGGTCATCGGCGCGAGACGCTCGACCTCGACGACTTCCGGTCGGGGTTCGCCGTGTGGAGCGGCACGTCCTTCGCGGCGCCCCTGGTGGCCGGCCGCATCGCGCAGCGGCTGGCAGAAGCGCGCGGGGGGTCGGCATCGGCGAAGTCCCAGCCGCTCGTGCAGCACGTGAGCCGGGTCGTCAAGGAAGTGCTCGACGAACAGATGACGGAGAAGGAGGATCTGTCGGCGATCAAGCCGTCCGACTAGCCACCGCACGCCAGACCTTCGTCGCATGCGCGGCGAATTCGCGCCATGCTGTGAGGATGACCTTGACGGCTGGGGAGCTGTATCGGCGTGGTCGTGCTCACCTCAATGGGGGTCGCAACGCGGCGGCACGCCGCGAGCTCGCGCGCGCCGCGGCGCGGACGGACGATCCCGATCTTCGGGCGCGCATCGCCGGTTCGATGGCAGCCGTCGTGATCCGACAAGGCGATCCCGAAGCAGCTGAGCGCCTCTGCAAGGAAGCACTCGCATATCCGCGGCTGTCCCGCCAGACATCGGCGATGCTCCACGGGCAGCTGGGGCTCCTGGCATTGGAGCGAGGTGCACTCGACGAGGCGGTGAGCTGGCTCGACAAAGCGATCGACGGCATCGGGGACGAGGCAGAGCATCGAGCCCCGATGCTGCTCAACCGCAGCCTCGCGCACAGTCAGGCTGGGCGGTTCCGTGCGGCCAGGGCGGACCTCGAACGTGCCGCACCCGACTACGCGGCGACCGGCAACGATGTCGAGCGTGCCATGGCGGTCCACAACGCCGGGTACGTCGCCCTCCTGGAAGGCGATCTGATCGCGGCGCTGTCGACGATGGCGGCGGCGCGGGACGCGCTCGCTGCAGCCTCCGACGTCAACGCCGCGATCTGCGACCTCGACAGAGCCGAGGTCCTGCGCGACGCGGGGCTGGTCGTCGAAGCCGAGACCAGTCTGGTCCGCGTCGCTCAGACCTTCGGTGCGAACCGAATGCCACAGGCCCGAGCCGAGGCCGAATTCCATCTGGCCCGCGCCTTGCTCACACACGCTCCCGCCCGCGCGGAGCAGGTCGCGCGTCGCGCGGCGCAGCGGTTCCGCAGGGTGCACTCCGAGTGGTGGGCGCTCCGGGCCGACGGCGTTCGGCTGAGGGCCGCGCTCCTGTCGTCGATTCCGGATGGCAGCGGCGGCCGCACCGCCGGCAGCGGCTCCGCGCGGCGCATCGATCTCAGGGCGGTCGGCGAATTGTCCGACGCGCTCCGGAATCACCGGCTCGAGGCAGAGGCTGAGGCGCTGCAGCTCACCGCCGACCTGTGGCGCGCGCGGGTCGGCATCGACGACCGAGATCACGGCGGAGTGCGCGTCCGCCCGACCGCCCCGATCCAGCTCACCCTGCTCACCCGCCAGGTGCAGGCTGCCCGCGCCCTTGCGCAGGGGCGTGAAGATCTGGTGCGCGCTCGTGCGGCCGCCGGACTCGACGCGCTCAGCGAGTGGCAGGCGTCGTTCGGCAGCCTCGATCTTGCGACCTCGCTCGTGATGTACGGAGAGGGGCTGATCTTTGCGGGACTGCAGTCGGCTGTTCGTTCGATGCGCCCGGACGTGGTGTTCGAGTGGGCCGAGCGCGCCCGGTTCCTGAATCAGGAGGTCGTGCCGCTTCGCCCGCCACCTGATCCCGAGTTGGCGGCCGACCTGGCCGAGCTTCGCGCGCTGCGCGTCGAGGGCGGCCCCGATTGGCTCTCGTCAGGCAGGGCCCGGGAACTGGGCGAACAGCTGCGTCAGCGGCAGTGGGCCACCTCGGGTGCGGCGGGTCGACGTCCGCGCGCATCGCTCGACGAGCTGCAGGAGGGACTCGACGACGAGACGGCATCGGTGTCATATGTCTTCGATCGCTCGGGGATGGTGGCCGTCGCGGCGCGGCGGGATGGTGCCCGCGTCGTCCGGATCGACGCGTGGCCGGAGGTCGGGCGGAGCGTGGCTGCGTTGCGAGCGGATGCCGATGTGAGCGCCGCCGTGCGCGCGGGACCCATGGCCGCAGTGGTGCAACGCTCGTTGGACGAACGCGTCGCGGCGCTGTCGGCAGCGCTGCTCGCTCCGGTGGCGGAGGTCGTCGGCGACCGGAAGCTGGTGCTCAGCGTCCCCGGCATCCTGGGCGGCATCCCGTGGGCGCTGCTGCCGGCACTTCGCGGGAGGGTCTTCACCGTGGCCACTTCCGCGTCGCAGTGGCTGTCGACGAGGGAGCGCTCCGACGCTCGGCGGGTCGCCTTCGCGGCGGGGCCACGAGTCGAACGCGCCGCCGAAGAAGTCGCGCGGGCCGCGGAGGCATGGCCCGATCCGATCGTTCTGCGGGACGAGGACGCGTCGGTCATGGCGCTCACCGGTGCCGCGTCCCGCGTCGACGTGCTGCATGTCGCCGCGCATGGCCGCCATTCCGCGGAGCACCCGCTGTTCTCGGGTCTGCAGCTCCACGACGGAACCCTGTTCGGCTACGACGTCGATCTCATTGAGAAGGTGCCGCATACGGTCGTGCTGTCGGCGTGCGAGGTCGGCCGGTCGTCGATCCGCTGGCATGAGGAGGCCGTCGGAATGACCCGCGTCTGGCTCCACGCCGGATCGCGCAGCGTCATCGCGGCGCCAGTCGTGGTCGCCGACGACGCGGCGTGCGAGCTTCTGGGAGCGATGCACCAGGGTCTGGCGGCGGGCGTCGCACCGTCGATCGCACTGGCCGAGGCGTCTCGGCGGACAGGGATCGTGGCTCCCTTCCAGGTCCACGGCGCCGGATTCTGATCAACGCGGCTTCGCCGGCATCATCAGCCCTCACGGCAAGACGAACTCAGCCATCTGAGATCTCGCTTCGGCATGTATCAGAGCCGATGACGCCTGCTCCAAGTCATCGGAACGGCTCGTGCACGCCGGCGGGGGGTCGGGTGCAGAGCAGAAGGCCACTCTGGGGAACGCAGGTCGGGCTGCGGGTCTTCGCGCCGATCCATGAGGGGCGCCGCACTGGGGACTGGGGGCGGCGCCCCTCCTCCTGCGTCCTGACGGCGGTTCAGCCGCGGGAGGAGTTCGCGGTGCGTCCTCGCACGATGCCCACGAACGCGTCGACGGCGGGCGTTGTGCGATCCGCGGCCCACGCCAGCGCGACCGTGGAGGTGGGGCCGTCCAGGAGCGGCCTGTACTCGACGTCCTTGCGCTGGTGAAGCCGCGCGAGCGACATCGGCACGATGACGATCCCCACCCCTGCGGCGACGGTCGCGATCGCCTCGGCCGTGTCGGCCGGGGGAGCGAAGCGCGGCTTCTCGGTGCCGGGCACACTGATGCGCAGCACGTCGTCCTCCGGAACGATCAGCACCTCGCCGACGAGGTCGGCGGTGTCGAGCTCTCCGGCGGCCGTCAGGTGCGACTCCTTCGCACACACGACGACCGGCACCTCGTCGTAGAGCGGGATGACGTGGAGCCCGTCCTTGTCGATCGGCAGCCGCACGAGGGCGGCGTCGACCTCGCCGTCGACGACGGGCCGTCGCTGGTCGGCGAAGGCCAGGGGCACGAGCTCGAGGCTCGTGCGCGGCATCCGTTCCTTCCAGGTGTCGATCCACTTGCCCGGCGTCGCACCGGGGATCGCGCCGAGGAGGAACGTCGCCGGCATCGGCGGCTCGGCGGGGGGTACCGGCGACGGCCCGGGCGACGGCTGCGGCCGGCGCGGCTGAACGGGCTGCGGCTTCGCGGGCTTCGCCTTCGCTGCGGAGCCGGATGCTGCGCCACGGCGCTTGCCCGCGGCATCCCGTGCCCGTCCGCCTGCGCGCGACCCACCCTTCGCCATACCGTTCAGCGTAGCCCGGGCGCTATCGTTCGCTCATGGTGGCTATCCTCGCAACGGTCTTCGCAGCGCTGGCGGCGCTGCTGCACCTGTACATCTTCGTGATGGAGAGCGTGCAGTGGACGCAGCCGAAGATCTGGAAACGCTTCGGCGTCGCCGACCAGGCGGCCGCCGACACGACGAAGCCGATGGCCTACAACCAGGGGTTCTACAACCTCTTCCTCGCGATCGGCGTGGTGATCGGCCTCGTGCTGATCTTCGCGGGCTCGGATACCGCACCCGTCCGCGCGGCCGGCCTCGCGCTCGTGCTGTTCAGCCTCGGATCGATGGTCGCGGCGGCGCTCGTGCTGTTGAGCACGGGCATGCGCTACCTGCGCGCTGCGCTCATCCAGGGGACGCTGCCGCTCATCGGCTTCGTGCTGTTCCTGTTCGCCTGACGGCTCAGCCGCACGCGCTCCACCGGCCGACTCCGGTGGCGACCGCCGTCGACTCGAGGGAGCGGAGCAGCGCCTCCTGGCTGCGGTTGGGCGAGTAGATCTCGACGCGCGCATCGCCCTGCGCCACGAGCTCCCCGTTGACGAACCGGCCGTCGGGTGTCCAGACATAGAGCAGCGTCCGGCCGTACTGGTCGTGCACCTCGGCATCGGGCGCCACCCAGATCGTCGACCCGGCGGGGACGAGAGCAGTCAGCTTCGCCGTCGCCTCCGAGCCCCAGCAGTCGAGTTCGGGGGAGATCTCGGGGGTGTCGATTCCGAGCAAGCGGACACGCGTCGACTCGACGTCCTCGACGACGGCGTTCGGCGTCGCCGCCCGAGCGCGCAGCGTATCGCCGTCGTGCACGCTCTCGACCGTCATCTCGAACGCATCGGACGGAATCGCGGGCATCGTCGGCGCTGCGCCGGGCGTCGCGACGCCGACCTCTGCCGAGTCGCCGTCGCGCCCGGCCCACCACCAGACGGCCGCGCCCGCGACGGCGAGCAGGAGGATTCCGATGAGGACGCGTCTGAACACGTCGCGAGCCTATGCCGTGCGCGCGACGCTCCGCGATCGCGGGATCAGGCGGCCAGGCGCAGTCCCCGCTGGTCGGTGGCGACGCGCTCGCCGTCGGCGATCGTCTGGTCGTCGCCGATGAGTGAGCCTCCGGCGACGCGGGCGTCGTGTCCGACGTGGGTGCGGACGCCGATCTTCGCCTTCGGGCCGATCGCGGCGCGCGGACCGATGTGGGCGTGCGGCTCGATCACGGCGTCGGGGCCGATCACGGCATCCGACTCGACCCACACACCGCGGCCGACGTGCGCGCCCGCGGCGATCTGCACGCCCGGTTCGACATACGACCCCGCTTCGACGACGGCGCTCGGGTGCACCTTCGCTCCATGCGCGATCAGACCACGGCCGTTGACATGCTTGCGGTAGCGCAGCGTCTCGCCCTGGTCGTTCTCGATGTCGATGTAGTTCTTGCCCACGGTCCCCTCCTGGAGCCAGCACAGAGTGCTGAGTACAGAAATAACGGCGGGCGCAGGGCATATATTCCCGCGCATCAGAACGATTCGGTCACCCCGAGAGAATGGCTCCGCATTCCCGAGAATGCGGAGCCGGCAGCCATTCGCTCAGTGCGCCACGAACTCGTCGGCGGCCGACAGCGCGCGGTCGATCACGTCCAGGCCGCGCACCAGCTCGTCCTCGGTGATCACGAGGGGCGGGGCGACGTGCACGCGGTTGAAGTGGGTGAAGGGCCACACGCCCTCGCGCTTGCACGCCGCGGCGACGGCGACGATGGGTGCGGCATCCGCCCCGCTCGCGTTGAACGGCACGAGCTGCTCGCGGGTCTCGCGGTCTTTGACGAGCTCGATCGCCCAGAAGAGGCCCATGCCGCGCACGTCGCCGACGGACGGATGCCGCTCCGCGATGTCGCGCAGGCGAGGCTCGACCACGCGCGAGCCGAGGTCGCGGACGCGTTCGAGGATGCCGTCGCGCTTGAAGACCTCGAACGTCGCCACGCCCGCGGCGCATGCCAGCGGGTGCCCCGAGTACGTGAGCCCGCCGGGGAACGAGACGGTGTCGAAGTGCGCCGCGATACGGTCCGAGACGACGACGCCGCCGAGCGGCACGTAGCCCGAGTTCACGCCCTTGGCGAAGGTGATGAGGTCGGGCTGCACGTCGAACGCCTGGAACGCGAACCACTCACCGACCCGGCCGAAGCCGACCATCACCTCGTCGGCGATGTAGACGATGCCGAAGCGGGTGCACAGCTCTCGGACGCCCGCGAGATAGCCGGGCGGCGGCACCAGCACGCCGTTCGTGCCGACGATCGTCTCGATGACGATGGCGGCGATCGTCGACGCGCCCTCGAGCACGATGGTCTGCTCGAGGTGCTCGAGCGCGCGCTGCGTCTCTTCCTCGGGGCTCGACGAGTGGAACGCCGAGCGGTAGGGGTAAGGCCCGAAGAACTTCGCCGTCGAGCCGTCGCCCGGCTCGTTCGGCCAGCGCCGCGGGTCGCCCGTCAGCGAGATGGCGGTGGTCGTGTTGCCGTGGTAGCTGCGGTACATCGACAGCACCTTGCGGCGGCCGGTCACGAGACGCGCCATGCGGACGGCGTTCTCGTTCGCGTCGGCGCCGCCGTTCGTGAAGAACACCTTCTCGAAGCCATCGCCGGCGACGTCGGCGATGCGCCGGGCGAGCTCGCCGCGCACATCGTTCGCCATAGACGGCTGGATGGTCGCCAGGCGGCCGGCCTGCCGCTGGATGGCCTCGACGAGATCCGGATGCTGATGCCCGAGGTTGAGGTTCACCAGCTGCGAGCTGAAATCGAGGTAGGCGTTGCCGCTGTAGTCCCAGAACGTCGCACCCGCGCCCGCCGCGACAGGCAGCGGGTCGATGAGCGCCTGCGCGCTCCAGGAGTGGAACACGTGACCGCGGTCGTCCGCGCGCACGCGCGCCTCGGCGTCGGGGTCGGGGAGCGGGCGGCGGTCACCGGACGGGTCGGTGTACGCGGCGGTGGCGGCGAGCGTGTCGGTCATGGGGAGTCCTTGCGTGTCGTCGTGTCCGGTCGTTGAGCGAGCGAAGCGAGACGAAACGGCGCTTGCTCGTGGGTTCAGGCGTTTCGTCTCGCTCGTTCCTCGCTCGCTCAACGGCCAAAATCTCGGTCGTTGAGCAAGCTTGCGAGACGAAACGGGTCAGTTGTTCTGGGGGAAGCCGAGGTTGATGCCGGTGTGGCCGGACTGGCTGCGCGTGGCGGGGTCGAGCCAGCGGCTGGTGATGGCCTTCTCGCGCGTGAAGAAGTCGAAGCCGTGCACGCCGTAGGCCTTGGCGTCGCCGAACAGCGACTGCTTCCAGCCGCCGAAGGAGTGGTAGGCGACCGGAACCGGGATGGGCACGTTGATGCCGATCATGCCGACCTGCACCTCGTTCTGGAAGCGGCGGGCGGCTCCGCCGTCGTTGGTGAAGATCGCGGTGCCGTTGCCGAACTGGCCCGAGTTGATCAGCCCCAGACCCTCGTCGTAGGACGGCACGCGCACGACGGAGAGGACCGGTCCGAAGATCTCCTCCTGGTAGGCGCGGCTGGTGGTGGGGATGTCGTCGATCAGGGTGGGGCCGAAGAAGAACCCGTCCTCGTGCCCATCGACCGTGAAGCCCCGGCCGTCGACGATGATCTTCGCGCCGTCGGCCTCGGCGATGTCGACGTAGCTCGAGACCTTGTCGCGGTGCACGTCGGTGATCAGCGGCCCCATGTCGGGCTCGACGCCGTCCACGCCGGCACCGTTGCCGATGCGCAGCTTCGCGATCCGCTCCTGGATCTTCGCGATGAGGTCGTCGGCGACCGGCTCGACGGCCAGCACGACCGAGATCGCCATGCAGCGCTCACCCGCCGCACCGTAGCCGGCGTTGACGGCCTGGTCCGCGACCAGGTCGAGGTCGGCATCCGGAAGCACCAGCATGTGGTTCTTCGCGCCGCCCAGCGCCTGCACCCGCTTGCCGTGCTTGGAGGCGGTCTCGTAGATGTACTGCGCGATCGGCGTCGAGCCCACGAACGAGATGGACTGCACGTCCGGGCTCTCCAGAAGCCCGTCGACCGCGAGCTTGTCGCCTTGCAGAACCGTGAACACCCCGTCCGGCAGCCCAGCCTCCTGCCAGAGCGCCGCCAGCCACAGCGCCGCCGAGGGGTCCTTCTCGGACGGCTTGAGCACGACCGCGTTGCCGGCGGCGATCGCGATCGGGAAGAACCACATCGGCACCATCGCCGGGAAGTTGAACGGGCTGATGATGCCGACGACCCCGAGCGGCTGCTTCAGCGAGTACACGTCGATGCCGCTCGAGGCGTTCTCGCTGAACGCGCCCTTGATGAAGTGCGGGAACCCGGTCGCCAGCTCCACGACCTCCTGGCCGCGCAGGATCTCGCCCATGGCGTCCGAGACGACCTTGCCGTGCTCGGCGGTGATGATCTCGGCCAGCTCCCGCTTACGGGCATTGAGCAGCTCGCGGAAGCTGAACAGCACCGACTGCCGACGCGCGATCGAGAACTGCGACCACACCTCGTATCCGCGGACCGCCGACGCGATCGCCGCGTCGATCTCGGCCCGGTCGGCCAGTGCGACCCGGGCCGACACCATGCCGGTCGCCGGGTTGTACACGGGTGCGGTGCGGCCGGACGTCGACGCCCGCTCGGCACCATCGATCCAGTGCGAGATCACCCGCACATCGGCGTCTGTGGTCGCGGGGGCGACGGTGCTCTCGGCAATGCTCATGAGTGGTCCCTTTCGGCGTCGGACAGATCGTGTGGCGATCCCTTAGGCTTGACCCGTCCCAGCCTGTCAGAGAAGAAGAGGCGTCAACGGTGCCCGACCGTCGCGAAGATCGCACGAACCAAACGGATCGTCCGGCTGATCGAGTCGCAGATGCGACCTTGCCGACCGTGCGCGAGGTGATCGCTCTCGACGCGGTCGCGCACGGTGTTCCGGAGGTGCTCGCCGGCGGCGACGCGCTCGATGCGCGGGTGCGCTGGCTGCACGTCTCGGACAGCGCCGGCGTGGCCCGCCTGCTCGACGGCGGCGAGCTGCTGCTGTCGACCGGTTCGTCCTGGCCCGTCGAACCTGCCGACCTGCGCCGCTTCGTCGACGAGCTCGCCGATGCCGGTCTCTCGGGTCTCGTGCTCGAACTCGGCACGCATTACCGCTACGTTCCCGCCGTGGTCGTCGAGGCCGCGGCGGCTCGCGGTCTGGCGCTCATCGTGCTGCACCGCGAGGTGAAGTTCGTCACCGTCACCGAGGCGGTGCACAGCCGCATCATCACCGGACAGACCGACGCGCTGCGGGCCCGCGACGAGGTGCGCGAGCGCTTCACCGCTCTCGTGCTGCGCGGCTCACCCGCGGACTTCATCGTGCACCAGGTCGCGCAGACGCTGGGCGCGCCGATCGTGCTCGAGAACCTCGGCTACGAAGTCGTGGCGGCCGAGGTGCCGCTCGCGATGGAGGAGGAGCTGTTCACCGAGTGGGAGCTGCGCTCGCGTTCCGCGCACCGGCGCTCCGAGCAGCGCCGGCAGCGGGGCGCCGCGGCGAGCCCCGACGATTGGCTCATCGTTCCCGTCGAGGCACGGGGCATCCGCTGGGGCAACCTCATCGCCCTGCCCGGACCCGAGCACGCAGCCGGGCGCATGGCGGTGCTCGAACAGGGCGCGATCGCGCTCGCCGTCGGGCGCCTGGCAGACGGCGACGCCGACGAGTGGGTGCGCATCGGCCGCCGCCGCCTGGTCGACGGATTGCTCGCGGGACGCTTCGCGGGCGTCGGCGGGGCGGCCGCGAGACTCGAGGCCGCGGGCCTGCCCCTCCGCGGGGCGAAGCTGCACGGCCTGGTCGTGTCGGGCGCGCCCGTTGCGGTGGAGCGAGCGGATGCCGCGGCCCGCGCCCTGCGCGGACGAGCGCTCGCGGGATCGGCGCCGTCCGGCGTCGCGGCGCCCGCGGCGACGATCCTGGTGTCACTGCCGCCCGAGACGGTGTTCGACGACGCAGCGGTGGTGGCCTTCGTGCGCGCCCTCGTCGACGCCGTCGACGTGGAGCGGGTCACCGTGTCGGTGGGGCGCGGTGCCGAGGGCATCGACGCGGCCCTCGCCTCGGTGCACGAAGCCGTCGACCTCGCGGGCGGCCGACGCCGCCGAACCGGACGCGGACCGCACCTTCGACGCGCCGAGAACCGTCCGCTGGTGCAGCTGGTGGCGGCGCTCCGCGACGACCACCGCGTGCTCGAGCACGGCGAGCGGATGCTCGCGCCCCTCATCGCGCACGACCTGGCGCGCTCGGGCGATCTGCTCGACGTCCTCGAGGCGATGCTCGCGCACCCGGGCAACCGCACGGCGGCGGCCGGGGCATCCCATCTCTCCCGCTCGGTGTTCTACCAGCGCATCGCGCTCATCGAGGAGCTGCTGGGCGCCGATCTCGACGACGGCGAGACCCAGACCGCGCTGCACCTCGCGCTGCTCGTGCGCAGGTCGGCGGGGCGTTGATCCGAGGGGCCCGCGTCGCGCTGCAGGAGACGGCCGTCAGCCGAGGATGTAGACCTTCCGCAGCGTCTCGCGAACGGTCCACACCGTGCGCATGCCCGCGGTGAGACGCGCGACCGAGCCCGCCCGCAGCTCGATCGGCTCGAGTGCCGGGTCGTCGAACGACACCGTCGCCGAGCCCGACAGCACCACGAACACCTCGTCCGCCTCGACGTCGGTCGAGACGCCGGGCGTGTGCTCCCACACCCCGATCGTGTCGGTGAGCTCGGCGAAGCCGGTGCGGGGCGAGCCCTCGACCACCTGCTCGGCGGGCAGGGGCTCGAGCGCAAGCGCGAGGGAGTCGGCATCCGTCACGATTCCCGGGTTCACGAGTCGAACCCCAGTCCGACCGCGTCCAGCGTCTTCAGCAGCAGGTTGCGCTTGCCCTTGTTGTGGTCCGCGCGGTCCAGCGACCAGCGTGTGGCGTTGATGCCGATCGACGCCGCGGGCTCGGGCGGGAACGGAAGCGGGCGCTTCTGCACCATCTCGAGCCCGGTGCGCTCGTTCGAGACCCCGTCGAGCAGGTCGAGCATGACGTCGCCGGCGAAGCGCGTCGACCCGACGCCGAGCCCGGTGAAGCCCGCGGCGTAGGCGACCCGGCGCTCACGGGCGGTGCCGAAGAAGGCCGTGAACTGCGTCGAGGTGTCGATCGCGCCCGCCCACTGGTGGGTGAAGCGCAGGCCCTCGAGCTGCGGGAACGTGGTGAAGAAGTGGCTCGCGAGGCGTGCCCACGTCTCGGGGCGCTCCTCGTAGGCGGGATCGACCTTGCGGCCGTAGTGGTAGATCGCGTCGTACCCGCCGAACAGGATCCGGTTGTCCTTCGTGATCCGGTAGTAGTGGAACTGGTTCGCCATGTCGCCGATGCCCTGGCGGTCCTGCCACCCGATCGACGCGACCTGCGCGTCGGTGAGCGGCTCGGTCATCAGCACGTAGTCGTACACGGGCACCGTCATGAGCCGGTTGCGCTTGATGAGCGACGGGAAGACGTTGGTGGCGAGCGCGGCTCGGGATGCCTCGACGCGGCCGTCGGCGGTCGCCACGACGACTCCCGGACCGGTCGTGTCGAGGCCGGTCACGTGCGAGCGCTCGAAGATCTCCACGCCGCGCTCCTCGCACACGCGCGCGAGCTCCGCGGCCATGCGGGCCGGGTGCAGCATGCCGCACGCGTGCTTCTCCCAGACGGCGGCGAGGTACGTGGGGGAGTGGACGGATGCCTGCGCCTCCGCCTGGTCGAGATAGACGACGCCCTCCTCGCCCTCGGCGGCCCACTCCTTGAGCCACTCGACCTGGTGGGGCTCGACGGCGGGGGCGAACTGGCCGGTGCGCTCGAACTGGAAGTCCATGCCGTAGCGCGCCTCGGAGGCCTCGATCGCATCGAGGTTCTCGCGCCCGAGCCGGTCGAGCAGCGGCATCTCGTCGGGCCACCGGGCCATGCCGTTCTCGTGGCCGTGCGTGAGGCTCGCCTCGCAGAAGCCGCCGTTGCGGCCGGACGCCGCCCAGCCGACGCGCTGCGCCTCGACGATCACGACCTTCGCCGCGGGGTCGCGCTCGGTGGCGAGCAATGCGGTCCACAGGCCGGCGTAGCCGCCGCCGACGACGACGAGGTCGGCGCGATGCGTGCCCATCAGCGACGGCCGGTCGGGGAGGAGGGAGTCAGGGAGGTCGTCGCGCCAGAACACCGCGTGGCGGGTGTCGGCGAGGGAATGCTGGACGACGGATGCTGCCGGCCGCTGTCGTTCGAACACGGTCGTGCCCACGGGTATCAACTCCGATGCGGTGTCTGGTGCTCCCATCCTCGCCGGTTCGGGCCGGCGCCGCAGGCCCCGCCTGTCGGGACTTGACGGGCCGGTCGGACAGGTTGTCGCGCCCGCGTCAGGGCGCGGCGTCAGACCGCCGCGAGTTCGGCTGCCAGTGCGTCGACGTCGGCGACTCGCGCGTAGCTGCCGTCGAGCGCTGCCATGAACGCCAGATGCACCTGGGCGCCGGGCACGGTCCTGCCGTCGTAGGCGAGGTCGGGCGCCGCGCAGGCGTCCTGCGCCACGGCGAGGCGGAAGCCGAGATCGGATGCCGCGCGCACAGTGGCATCGATGCACATGCTCGACATCATCCCGGCCACCACGATCTCATCGGCCGCCGCCGCCCGCAGCAGGGCCTCGAGCCCGGTGCCGAGGAAGGCGTTCGGCTCGTGCTTGACGATGACGTGCTCGGCGCCGTCCGGGGCGACACGCGGGTCGAACTCCACACCGGGCGTCCCGGGGGCGAAGAACGCGGCATCCGGACCGTCCCACACGTGCTGGACGTGCACGACCCGCTCGCCCGTCGCCCGGAAGGCGGCGAGAAGTCGCGCAGCGGCATCGGCGGCGGCATCCGCGTCGACGAGCGGATGCCGCCCTCCCGGGAAGTAGTCGCGCTGGATGTCGATGAGGAGCAGGAGTCGGGTCACCGCAACAGCATAGATGCGTCGCGTCAGGCGTCCGGCGCGGCGAATTCACCGGTCGTTGAGCGAGCGAGGAACGAGCGAGACGAAACGCCTGAGCGCGGCTCAGAACGCGTCAGGCGTCCGGCGCGGCGTAGACGCGCTCGCCCTGCACGAAGGTCTGGAGGGTGCGGGTCGCGCCGATCCGGTCGGCCGGCCCGGCGAAGGGATCCCGGTCGAGCACGGCCAGGTCGGCGTACTTGCCGACCTCGATCGTGCCCGTGACGTCGTCGAGGTGGTTCACCCACGCCGATCCGGCCGTGTACGCGGTGAGCGACGTCGCGAGGTCGATCGACTGCTCGGGATAGAACGGGTCGTACTCGCCCTCCTCCTGACCGGGCGCGGCCATGCGGTTGACCGCGGTGTGGATCGCGGCCATCGGATCGGGCGTCGACACCGACCAGTCGCTCCCCGCTGCGAGCACGGCGCCCGAGCGCAGCAGGTCGCCGAACGGGTACTGCCAGGCGCTGCGCTGCTCACCGAAGAACGGCAGCGTCAGCTCGACCATCTGCGGCTCGTACGTCGCCCACAGCGACTGCATGTTCGCGGCGACTCCGAGCTCGCGGAACCGGCGCATGTCTTCGGGATGCACCACCTGGATGTGCGCGATGTGGTGGCGGTTGTCGCGGCGGCCGTTGCGGGCGATCGCATTCTCGACCGCGTCGAGGCACTCGCGCACGGCGCGGTCGCCGATCGCGTGGAAGTGCACCTGGAAGCCCGCCGCGTCGAGGAGGGGCACCGCCTCATTGAGGACGGCAGGGTCGACAAACGAGATCCCCGAGTTGTCGGTGAGATGGCCGTGGCCGTCGCAGTACGGCTCGAGCATCGAGGCGGTGAAGTTCTCGGCGACGCCGTCCTGCATCACCTTCACGGATGTCGCGGCGAAGCGCCCGCCCCGGTACCGCTCGCGCCGCTCGAGGATCGACGGGATCTGCTCGAGGCCCTGGGTTCGGTCCCACCAGATCGCTCCGACGACGCGCGCCGTCAGGGTGCCGTCGGCCGCTGCCGCGAGGTAGGCGGGGCCGGGGTCTCCGGCATCCCCGTACGAGCCGACGATGGCGTCCTGCCAGCCGGTGATGCCGAACGAGTGCAGGTAGCGCTGGCCGAGCAGCAGCGCCTCGGTGAGCCGCTCCAGGGGCTCTTCGGGCAGCAGGCGGTTGACGAGTGCCATCGCGCCCTCGTGCAGCGTGCCCGACGGGGCGCCGTCGGCGTCGCGCTCGATGCGGCCGTCTGCCGGGTCGAGGGTGTCGCGGTCGATGCCCGCGCGCCGCAGCGCGGCCGAGTTCACCCACGCGCCGTGGCCGTCGCGGTTCGGGAAGAACGCCGGGCGGTCGCCGGTGACGGCATCGAGCGCGGATGCGGTCGGCGTGCCGCCGGGGAACGCCGACATCTGCCACCCGCCGCCGAGAATCCACTCGTCGTCCGGGTGCGCGCGGACGTAGCCGCCGATGGCGTCGACGTACTCGGCGGCAGTGCTGAGCCCGGAGAGGTCGCAGCGGAGCATGTCGAGCCCGCCCCACACCGGATGCACGTGCGCGTCCTGGAAACCGGGGATCAGCATGCGTCCCGCGAGGTCCACGGCTTCGGTCGAGGGGCCGACGAGGTCGCCCAGGTCGCCGGGCGAGACGGCGACGATGCGCCCGTCCGTGACGGCGACCGAGCCCGCGCGCGAACGAACGGTGTCGGCGGTGAACACGGGTCCGCCGGTGAACACGAGGTCGGCGTAGGGCATGGGTCTCCTGTGGCCTCGGGGCGTTTCGTCTCGGTCGCTGGCGCTCCCTCGCTCAACGACCGGGAGGTGGGGTGGTGGTGCTCCCTCGCTCAACGACCGGGAGGTGGGGTGGTGGTGCTCCCTCGCTCAACGACCGGGGAACTCCCGGCGGGCGGGGAACTCGCCTCCTCGGGATGAAACGGGTCAGCCGCCGGTCATCGTGCGGGCGATCTGCGTCGCCGAGTCACCGGCGCGCTTGAGCACGAGCGCCACCAGGGCGAGGGCGACGAGCGTCAGCAGCAGCATGATGGTCGACACTGCGGCGATCTCGGGGCGGAGGCCCGAGCGCAGCGCGCTCAGCACGTACACCGGCCACGGCGTCGTGCCCGACACCTGCACGAACGCCGCGACGATCGTGTTGTCGAGGCTCAGCGTGAACGCCAGCAGGAAGCCGGCGAGCACCGCCGGCATCGCCAGCGCGAGCGTGATGCGGCGGAACGTGGCGAACGGCTTCGCGTACAGGTCGGCGGATGCCTCTTCGAGGTTCATGTCCTGACCCACCAGACGGGCGCGCACGATGTAAGACACCACGGCGGTGGCGAACAGCGAAGAGCCCACCGACAGGCGCACGATGCCGTCGTTGAAGAGCGAGATGCCCAGATCCTGGCCGAGGAACACCATCCAGGGGAGCAGCGCCACGGCGTCGACGATCTCGGGTGTCACCGACACCAGCAGCAGCAGCCCCAGGAACCACCACACCCACTTGCCCGGGTGGCGGGCCATCGCGATGCCGGCGAGGGTGCCGAGCACGGTCGCGATGACGGCGGCGATGAGCGCCGTGATGAGCGACACCCGCACCGCACTCTGGATGGCCGGCTTCGCGAGGATCGTGCCGAAGGCGTCGAATCCGAAGCCGTCCCACGACACCAGCAGGCGTCCGGTGTTGAAGGAGTAGATCACGATCACGATGATCGGCAGGAAGAGGAAGAGCATCACGGCGATGCCCCACACGGTGAAGGCGACATCCGACCACGACTTCCGTGCGCGTCGGCGCGGCGCGGAGGGCCGAACGGCCGCGCGAGCCCGGGACTGCAGAATCGTCTCGGTGTCGGTCTGGACATCCGTAGAGAGCGTCACGTCGTCACCTCCAGAGCGGCCGCGGGCGCGGCATCCGTCTTCGCCGTCTCGGCCACCGGCCCCAGCACCAGCCGGCTGCGCGAGCGGAACGGCAGCGCGACGAGCCAGATGATCACCGCGGCCACGCCGATCGTCAGCATGATCACGAGCATGAGCAGCACCGCCATCGCCGAGCCGAGCGCCCAGTTCTGGGCGGTCTGGAACTGGCTCGCGACGAGCTGGCCGACCATGTTGCCCTTCGCGCCGCCGAGCACGGTCGCGGTGATGTAGTCGCCCATCAGGGGGATGAACACCAGCAGCACGCCGGCGATGATGCCCGGCTGCGACAGCGGCAGCGTGACGCGCAGGAACGTGGCGGGCTTGCCGGCGCCGAGATCCTTCGACGCCTCGCGCAGGGCCGGGCCGACGCGGTCGAACGCGACGAACAGCGGCAGGATCATCAGTGGCAGGTAGTTGTAGACGACGCCGATGATGACCGCGGTGCGGGTGTACAGCAGATCGAGCGGACCGTCGAGCACGCCGATGCCCTGCAGCAGCGATGACAGCCAGCCCTCGGGCGCGAGGATCACCTGCCAGCCGATCGTGCGTACCAGGAAGTTCGTCCAGAACGGCACCAGCACCAGGGCGATGAGGATGCCGCGGCGCTCCGGTTTGACCTTGAACGCCATCCAGTACGCGACCGGCGCCCCGATCAGGAAGCAGAGCACGGTGCCGATCACACCGACCCACAGGGTGTTCTGGAACGTCGCGAAGAACGTCGGCGAGAAGGCCTCGACGTATCGGTCGAAAGACAGGATGTCGTTGGCGTGACTGCCGAAGACCCCGGGCTTGTAGCCGAAGCTGAACCACACCACCATCGCCACCGGAGCGACGAAGAAGAGCAGGAGCCATGCCCACGCCGGAACGGCGAGCGCGGCTCCTGCGGCACGACTACGCACCGGCGGCAGCCTTCACCTCGTTGTAGATCGAGACGCGGGTGGTCTGCGAGTCGTTGAGCTCCTGCTCGTGCATCGTCTCGAGCTGCTCGGGTGTGAAGAAGATCATGTCGGCCAGGTCGAGGCCGCTCTCCTCCGCCGCCGACTCCATGTCCTTGCCGCCCACGTTGTAGCCGATGTAGTCGAGGTTGAGCATGAGATTCTCGGGCGTCATCGAGTAGTCGATGAACGCATGTGCCGCCTCGGGGTGCGGCGCTCCCGCGGCGATGGCCCAGTTGTCCATCCACAGCTCGGTCACCGGGCCGGGGAGCACCCACTGCCAGCGCTCCGGCTCGCTCGACTCCATGAGACCGAGCCGCGCGTCGCCGTTCCACGCCTGCATCAGCACCTGCGTGCCCTGAGGGATCGCGTTGGTGCCCGGATAGGAGTCGAACGCCGAGATGTGCGGCGCGATCTCCTCGACGAGGAACTTGCGGCACGCCTCGAGCTCGTCGGGGTCCTCGGTGTTCCAGTCGAGGTCGTTGGCCCAGAAGTAGGCGCCGATGATCCCGGCGGGGTCGTCGGACATCGCCGTCTTGCCGCTCGCCTCGTTCTGGGCGGCGTCGAAGAAGTCGGCCCACGTGGTGAGCTCGCGCGTGATGACGGTCTTGTCGTAGACGTACCCGGTCGTTCCCCATGCCTTGCAGACCGAGTAGTCGTTGCCCGGGTCCCACGCGCGGCCGAGGAAGGCCGGGTCCATGTTGGACATGTTGGGCAGAAGCTCCTTGTTGAACTTCGTCAGCAGGCCGTTCTCGATCATCTGCGGGATGAAGACGCCGGTCGGCACGACGATGTCGTAGCCGGACGTGCCCTTCGCGGCGACGAGCTTCGCGATGAGCTCCTCGTTCGAGGAGTAGGAGTCGAGCGTGACCTTCGGACCGAGCTCGGCGGTGAAGCCCTCGACGACGTCCGGCGAGTCGTAGTCGCCCCACGTGTAGACCGAGACGTCTCCCTCGAGGTCCCCGCCGGTCGCTTGCGGGGCGGGCGCCCCGCTGCCGCCCGGCGCACACGCGGCGAGCACGGTGGCCCCGCCCGCGAGCGCGGCGAAGCTCAGGAAGCGGCGCCGCGAGAGCTCGCGCACGATCGCGGGTGCGGCAGCCTCGGGGGCGAGGATGCGGAGCGGGGTACGAGGCTGGGTCATCGGGTACTCCAGGTCGGGTCGAGAGCCGGGAAGGCGGATGCCGCGGCTGCAGGGCGTGCGTCGGGTGCGTCGTGCGTCGGTGCTGTGTGCGTCGGGTCGGGTCGGGCGTGTGGTGCGGATCAGGTGGAGCTGTGCGGGTGGAGCGTGCGTTTCGGGGAGCGGCAGTCAGGCCGTCGGGGGCGCGATGTAGCCGCCCTCCTCGGCGGCCGCGGCGTCGGCGGCGGGGAACAGCAGCACGTGGTGCGCCGCCCATGTGCAGACCACGGGGTCGCCGACGGAGAGCGCCGGTGCCTCCGGCGTCGGGCGCCGCACGATGAGACTCTGGTCGGGGCCGAGTCGCACCAGGTACTGCATCGTGTCGCCGAGGTGCGACACCCCGATCAGCTCTCCGCGGGCCGCGTTCGCCTCGGAAAGGCTCGCGCCGGCGCCTGCGCCCGCCCCCGTGCCTGAGCCCGATCCGGTCCCTGAGCCTGTCGAAGGGTCCATGTCGATCCGGATGAACTCGGGCCGCACGGCGGCCTCGCCGAGGTTCGTGCTGGTGAGCACGGGAGAGGTGGCACGCACCAGCGCGTAGGGCGAGGTGATCGCCGCGCCGGCTTCGGCGGCGGGGCCGCGGAAGAAGTTCTGCTGGCCGACGAACGCCGCGACGTAGGCCGAGGCCGGGCGGGCGTACACGGTGTCGGCATCGGCGAGCTGCTCGATGCGGCCCGCGCGCATGATCGCGATGCGGTCGCTCATCGACAGGGCCTCGCCCTGGTCGTGCGTCACGAAGACGAATGTGATGCCCAGGCGCGACTGCAGCAGCTTCAGCTCGAGCTGCA
The DNA here is from genome assembly GCF_010634855.1 of Microbacterium sp. B35-30. Classification (GTDB taxonomy): domain Bacteria; phylum Actinomycetota; class Actinomycetes; order Actinomycetales; family Microbacteriaceae; genus Microbacterium. Next base: position 28,688 of record NZ_MWLQ01000013.1, read on the forward strand.
TCTCTTCGCGCAGCTGACGGTCGAGGGCTCCGAGCGGCTCGTCGAGGAGCAGCACCGCGGGGCGGTTGACCAGGGCCCGGGCGAGCGCGATGCGCTGCTGCTGACCACCCGACAGCTGCGTGGGCTTGCGGTCGCCGAACCGCCGCATCTGCACCATGTCGAGCGCCTGGGTCACGCGCTCGCGCACCTCGGACTTCGGGGTGCGACGCTGCTGCAGTCCGTACGCGACGTTCTCGGCGACCGACAGATGCGGGAACAGCGCGTAGGCCTGGAAGACCGTGTTGACGTCCCGCTTGTACGGCGGTGCGGCGAGCACCGAGCGTCCCGAGATGCGGATGTCGCCGGCATCCGGCCGCTCGAAGCCCGCGATCATGCGCAGCGTGGTCGTCTTGCCGCAGCCGGACGGCCCCAGCAGCGAGATGAACTCGCCCGGCTGGATCGTCAGCGACAGGTCGTCGACGGCGACCTGATCGCCGTAGTACTTCGTGATCCCCGACAGGATGACGGACCCGCGCGCGGCCTCGCTCTCGGTGGGAACCTGCTCCGCCGCTGCGGTCGCCGTGCCTGTGGACATCGTCACCTCGTGAGGGTCCTTCTGGTCGCTGGCCGCGCAACGCTGCACGGCCGTTCGGGTGTGTCACGTATTCAATATCGCGCCCCGGCGCCCCGCAATGCGCCCCGGAGCGAACCAGACGATTCGCGGTGCCGGCGGGGGGCGGCGCGACAGTTCGTCCGGACTTGTGTGACGGCCAGGGAACCGCGATGTTTCAACGATGGACGCGTCGCGTCGGACGGATGCCTCGACCCGGCGCGACACTTCGTCCGCCGCGCATCGTGATGAAAGCGTGCTGCAAGCCGCCTCAGCGCTGGCAGACCGGGCACCAGAAGACGATCCGCTCGCGGGTGGGATCGGCGCCCAGGCTTCCGCCCCGGATGAGCGTGCCGCACCGCCGGCACGGCCGGCCCTCGCGGCGGTAGACCCACGTCGAACGCCCGGGGCGCTCGTCGCCGGTGAACGTGCGGCCCGACCGGTTGCGGTTGGCGCGGATCATCCGGGCTCCGAGATCCACGATGGCCGCGGCATCCGTCTCGTTCGCGGGTGTCGTCGGAAGGATGCCGCGGACGAAGAGGATCTCGTTGACGTACTCGTTGCCGAACCCGGCGATGCTGCGCTGGTCCTGGAGGGCGACGTGCACGGCGCGCGGGTCGGCGGCGAGCCGCAGGGCGGCCTCGACCGGGTCCCACGAATCTGAGAGCGGATCGGGGCCGAGGTAGCCGACCAGGTCGTCCTCGTCGGCGGTCGGCACCACCTTGATGTCCGCGAGGTCGAAGCCGACCGTCTCCCACTCGGTGCCGTCCGGCGCGGTGGCGCCGATCACGGCGCGGGCGCGGAATCCCGGTGCCCGCCACCGGTCGCCGCGGCGGTAGACGTGCCATTCGCCCTCCATCTTGAGGTGGGTGTGCAGCGTCCATGATCCGATGCGATGGAGCAGATGCTTGCCGCGCGAGACCACGCCGTGCACGACCTCGCCGCGCAGGTCGATCGTGGCCGCCTGCGGGACGCGCAGCTCGAAGCGCGTCACGGTCGCGCCGGCCAGCGCGGCGTCGAGGCGCCGGGCGGTGCGGAAGACGGTGTCCCCCTCAGGCACGGGCGCCCTCGCGCCCCGGTCCCTGAGCCTGTCGAAGGGCGTCGCCCGCGGTGAGCCGCCGCAGCGTGAGTCCGCGCGGAGACTCGACGAAACCGGCGTCCCTGAGCGCACGTCCGACGGCAGTGCCGTACACGAACACACCGTTGACCTGCTCGATCGTCAGGGTGTCGAGCCGTCGCACGCGGGCCGTCGCAGCGAGGTCGCGCGTGGCAGCGGCCAGCACGGCCTCCTCGCCGGTGAAGGCGAGCGCAGACTTGCCGCCGCGCTCGAGGTACAGCGCGAGAGCACCGTCGACCAGCACGACGAGCGCGCCCGCCTTGCGTCCCGGACGATGACTGACACCTTCGAGCCCCGGCCATGCGAGCGCGGCGCCGTACGGATTCGCGGGATCGGTGGCGGCGAGCGTGACGGCGCGCAGCGGCGGCGGATCGGACAGCCCGGCGAACTCGCGCAGGCGGTCGACCGTCGCGGATGCCGCGAACTGCGCCGCACCGAGCTGCTCGATGACGTACCCGCGCCGGCAGTGCCCGGCCTCTTCGAAGCCGGCCAGCACGCGGTACGTCTGCGCGAATCCGCCCGGCACGCCCTCGGACTGCACCGCGCCGCGCGTCACGACACCGTAGCGGTCGAGCAGCAGGCTCGCCGTCGCGGTCGCCCGCAGGGCCGCATCCGGCTCGGCGGCCGGCAGCAGCGACCATCGCCCGCCGATCGCGGGGGGACGGGCGGGGACGGATGCCGCGACCGACCGCACTGCGGCGCCCCGGTACAGGCGCGCCCGAGGGGTGCGCCGGCTCACCCGGTGCGCCTGCGAGCCACCCGAGACGAGCCCGCGGACGGGGGCGAACGTGTCGTTCGTGATCCGCCCTGCCCAGGTGAGCCGCCACAGCGCGTCGACGACGGACTGCTCGTTGTCGGCCCCCGTGGTCTGGCGCAGTTGCGCGGCGAAGTACGCACCGCCGCCTTCGAGCGCGGCGAGCAGCTGGGCGTCGAGGGATCCCGGCGCGATCTCGTCGGCATCGTCGGGCAGGGTGAGCGTGAGCGGCACGGTATCCGCCGGATGCAGCGCGATCCAGCCGTCGCGGCCGGGCAGGCTGCCATGGCCCGACCAGATCACCTCGCCGGTGGCGGTCAGCTCGTCGAGCATCCCCGGCGTGTAGTCGGCGACGCGCGCCGGCAGCACGAGCGACTCCCAGGCGCTCGCCGGGATCGGCACGCCGGCGAGCTGCTCGACGACCGCCGCGACGCCGTCGATCCCCTCGAGCGGCCGGGTGGCGTGCTGCCACACCGGCAGGAACCGGGCGTAGGCGTGCTGCGGCACCGGTTCGACGCTGCCCCGGATCGCGGCGAGCGAGCGCATCCGCAGCCGGCGCAGCACCTCGGTGTCGCACCACTCCGCCTCGTCGCCGCGTGACTCGGCGCTCGCGGGCGCCGCCTCGGGCAGGAAGAACCCACTGGTGACGCGGCCCTGGGACTCGAGGCGCTGCAGGGTGTGGCGTGCGACGGCGACGCCGATGCCGAGCCGGTCGGCTGCGGCATCCGCCCGGAAAGGCCCGTGGGTGCGCGCGTACCGGGCGATCAGGTCGCCGAGCGGGTCGGCGACGGGCTCGAGGAACGCCGTGGGAATGCCGACGGGCAGCGCCACGCCGAGGCCGTCGCGCAGGCGTCCGGCGTCTTCGATCGCGGCGACCCGGGTCGCCCCGGCGATGGTCACCCGGATCGCGCGACGCGCCGTGACCAGCGCATCGAGCAGAGCGGATGCCTCGCCCTCTGTCGCGTGCTCGAGGTCGCTCGTGGGCTCGGGGCGTTTCGTCTCGGTCGCTGGCGCTCCCTCGCTCAACGACCGGGAATCAGGTTCGGTCGTCGAGCGAGCGGAGCGAGACGAAACGCCTCTGACGCCGTCGCCGTCGGCCTCCAGCCGCGCGGCGGCCTCGCTCGCATCGAGGGGGCCGAGCAGGCGCAGCAGGTCGGCGACGCCCTCGAGCCCGCGCGCGCGACGCTCGGGATCGAGGCGCTGCGCCTCGCGCTCGAACTGCGCGATGATGTCGGGGTCGAGAAGCTCGCGCATCTCGACCTTGCCGAGCAGCTCCGACAGCAGCGCCGGATCGACGGACAGGGCGGCAGCCCGTCGCTCGGCCAGCGGCGAATCGCCCTCGTACATGAAGGCGCCGACGTAGCCGAACAGCAGGTCGCGCGCGAACGGCGAGGGCTGCGCGGGCTCGGTCTCGATGAGGCGGATGCGGCGTTCGCCGATGCCGCGCATGAGGCGGAGGAGTGCGGGCACGTCGTAGACGTCCTGCAGGACCTCGCGCAGCGTCTCGAGGATGATCGGGAACGTCGGGTACCGGCGGGCGACCTCGAGCAGCTGCGCCGACCGCTGCCGCTGCTGCCACAGCGGCGTCCGCTTGCCGGGGTTGCGCCGCGGCATGAGCAGCGCGCGCGCCGCGCACTCGCGGAACCGCGAGGCGAACAGCGCCGAGCCCCCGACCTCCTCGGTCACGATCTGGTCGAGCTCGTCGGGATCGAAGACGAAGAGGTCGGCGCCCGGAGGCTCGGCCGTGGCATCCGGGATCCGGGCGATGATGCCGTCGTCGCTCGCCACCGCGGAGCCGTCGACCCCCAGCCGCTCGCGGATGCGCGCGTTGACAGCCAGCGCCCACGGCGCGTGCACCTGCATGCCATACGGGGAGTGGAGGATGACGCGCCAGTCGCCGACCTCGTCGCGCCCGCGCTCGACGGTCAGCTGACGGTCGGTGGGCAGGGTGCCGGTGGCCTCGCGCTGCTCGGCGAGGTAGGCCAGCAGATTGTCTTGCGCGTACTCGTCCAGCCCGGCGTCGTGCAGGCGGGACTCGGCCTTCTCGGGCTTCGCCGTCGACACCTCTCGCGAGAACTTTCCGAGCGCTTCGCCGAGCTCGGCGGGGCGGCCGATGCCGTCGCCGTGCCAGAACGGCACCTTGCCGGGCTGCCCGAAGGCGGGGACCACGTTGACACGGTCGTGGGTGATCTCGACGATGCGCCAGCTCGTCGTGCCGAGGGTGAACACGTCGTTGACCCGCGACTCGTAGACCATCTCCTCGTCGAGCTCTCCGACCCGCGCGTTCTGCGACTCGCCCGCGATGAAGACGCCGAACAGACCCCGGTCGGGGATCGTGCCGCCGCTGGTCACGGCGATGTGCTGCGCGCCCGGGCGCCCGGTGAGCACGCCGAGGTCGCGGTCCCAGATGACGCGGGGACGCAGCTCGGCGAACTCGTCGGACGGGAACCGCCCGGCGATGAGGTCGAGCGTCGCCTCGTACGCCGACCGGGGGAGCGACCGGAACGGGGCGCTGCGCTTGAGCGTCTCGTACCAGCCTTCGACGTCGACGGGGGCGACCGCGGCGGCGGCCACCGTCTGCTGCGCGAGGATGTCGAGCGGGTTCTGCGGGATCGTGATCGCCTCGATCTGCCCGGCGAGCATCCGCTCGGTGACGATCGCGGTGTGCAGCACGTCCCCACGGTGCTTGGGGAACAGCGCCGCGCGGCTGACCTCGCCCACCTGGTGGCCGGCGCGGCCGATGCGCTGCAGACCGGATGCTGCGCTGGGCGGCGCCTCGACTTGGATGACGAGGTCCACGGCGCCCATGTCGATGCCGAGCTCGAGGCTCGACGTCGCGACGACGCAGCGCAGGACGCCCGACTTCAGCTCTTCTTCGACCTGCGCTCGCTGCTCCTTCGACACCGAGCCGTGGTGCGCCTTGGCCAGCACGGGGTCGGCGCCCGCCGTCGCGCCCGCCTGGGCCATCATCGCTGCGGGAACGTGCTGCTCGGGGAGGTCGAGGCCGAGACGCTCGGAGTAGATCTCGTTGAGCCGCCCTGTCAGCCGCTCGGCGAGGCGGCGGGAATTGCAGAACACGATCGTCGAGCGGTGCAGGAGGATGCGATCGACGATCGCCTCTTCGACGTGCGGCCACACCGAACCGGTCATCTCGGTCTCGCCCGCTCCGGACGCACGTCGGTCAGACCCGGCGGCTTTTGAACCGCCGTCGGCGAACCAGTCCTCGTCGATCGCCTCCTCGGGGCTGTCGGCGGCAGTGGCCGCGGCATCCGGAGCCGTCCACGCCTCGGCGTCGGACGCATACGGGCTCGGGGGCGGCGGCGGATTGAGCATGTCGCCGATCGGCACGACGACCTTCATGTCGAACGACTTGGTCGCGCGCGGGGCGACGATCTCGACCGGCTCCGCGCCGCCCAGGAACCGGGCGACCTCGTCGATCGGCCGCACCGTCGCCGACAGGCCGATGCGCTGCGCCGGTGGGGCGTCGGGCGCGAACGAGCGGCGCAGCGCGTCGAGCCGCTCGAGGCTCACCGCGAGATGGGCACCTCGCTTGGTGGCGGCGACCGCATGCACCTCGTCGACGATCACCGTGTGCACGTCGCGCAGCGTCTCGCCGGCCCGGCTCGTGAGCATGAGATAGAGCGACTCGGGCGTGGTGATGAGGATGTCGGGCGGCCGCTGCACGAGCTTGCGCCGGTCGCCAGCGGGCGTGTCACCCGAGCGCACCCCCACGGTGACCTCGGGCACCGTGAGACCGAGGCGCCGCGCCGACTGTCCGATACCGACGAGGGGAGATCGGAGGTTGCGCTCGACGTCGACGCCCAGCGCCTTGAGCGGCGAGATGTAGAGGATCCGGGTCGCAGGGGCGGCGGCATCGCCCACCTTCTTCTTCCGTCCGGCTGGCGCCACGGATGCCGGGGCCGCCGCCTTGTCGTGGAAGATGCGGTCTATCGCCCACAGGAACGCCGACAGCGTCTTGCCCGAGCCGGTCGGCGCGACCACGAGAGCGTGCTTGCCGGCCGAGATCGCCTGCCACGCGCCCTTCTGAGCGTCGGTGGGGGCGTGGAAGGCGCCGCGGAACCAGTCCTGCGTGGCAGGACCGAACCGCTCGAGCACGTCGCCCATCACTCCATCTTCGTCGTGATCGCCGACATCCGGCCAGGCCGCGGGGGAGCCGGTCGCGTAAGATCGGTGCTCGCGTGTTCCCCCGCACGCGTTCACCGCCCGAGGATCCCGATGGAGTCGACGCCCTCGAGCGTGCCGGACACCCCGGCGGCGCTCACCCCTACGGCCACCCCCACAGCCGACGATGCGTCCTGGGTGCGCTCGCGACGGGTGCACACCTTCGCCCTCGGAGCACTCGTGGGCGCCTTGGCCCTCTCGCTCGTGGTCGTGGTCACCGCGGTGTTCGCGGCGGTGCAGGGTCAGCGTTCACCGCTGCCTGCGGATCCCGCACCGGTCGCGGAGACGCGCGTTACGCCGCGGCCCACCACGCCGGCCCCGACGCCGATGCTCACCCCCACTCCGACGGCCTCGCCCGCCGAGAGCGAGACGGATCCCGCGGTCGAGGCGCAGACCTCCGAGCCCGTGGCCGTGCCAGTTCCGGTACCGGCGCCGACAGCGCCTCCGCCGACCGAGGAGGCTGACGCCTCCGATGACCCCGGCAACAGCGGCACCGCCCCGGGCCGCACCAAGGAGCCCAAGCGGCCCTGACCGCGGTCGCGTTCTCTCCCCCAGGGCGGGTACCGGAGGTCAGGTCCGCGAGGTCCCTGACCGACGTCAGTTCTCGTCCGGCAAGAGGATCCACAGCAGCAGGTACATCAGGATCGAGACGCCGAAGAACACGGTCGACGCGACGGTGAGCACGCGTACCGGCACCACACTGCAGCCGAAGCGGTCCGCGATGCCCTGGCAGACCCCGGCGATGATGCGTCCCCGTCGGGGACGAACCAGGCGATGCATGGGTTCATCATCGCGTGGCGATTGTATCCGCGCCAGGGGTCGGCGAACGGCTGGTCACCGTCAGCGCTCGGACAGACCAGGATCCAGAGCAGGATGTAGGACCTACAGCGACAGACCGAAGAAGACGACGGCGCTGGTGCGTCCGAATCTTTGCGGAATCAGTGACTCTCCTGCGGTTCCGTCGATAGAGTCGCGGGACCCCTCGATGGAGATGCCGTGCGACGATCCCTTCCCCTCGCCCTTGCCGCCCTTGCCGTTCTCGGCACCCTCACCGCGTGCGCGCCGGCGGAGCCGCCTGAAGCGACCCCCACGCCGACCCATCATGCGACGCCGACGCCGACGCCTACGGAGGAGGCTCTCGTGGTCGGAGCCGGGGACAAACCACCGGTCCTGCTGGAGGGGGATTGCGCCGCAGCGCTGAGTCCGGCGGATCTGCTCTCGGTCACCGGCCTCGAGATGCAGCTCACCTCCTCCGACAGCGACGGCGACGTCGGTAATGCCGGTGGGCTCGGTTGCAGCTGGGATGCCGGAAGTTCGGCCGTGCGCGTCGAGATCCTGCCGCGTGCCGGACTCGATGGTGCAGAGTTCCCAGCAGATCAGGTGCCGTACTACTTCGAGGAATGCGATCCGCAGTGGGTCTGCTCCGGGCGTGCGGAGGCGGAAGACCTGTGGTTGAGCGCGTCGTTCCAATACTTCCCCGGGGCGGACCGCGCCGAGATCGACCGCTGGACGTCAGCCCTCGCGGACATCGTGTTCGAGAACGTTCGTGCCTCGGGCAGCGAGCCGTGGACACGCGACCGAACGGGATGGTGGTCCGAGATGGATTGCGCGGCCCTCGCGGACACGATGTCGGGCCTCCTCGATGCGATGTTCGCCGGGAACACCGGCGGGTACATCGATCCGCCGCTGCCCGGCGTGCTGATGGCGGCTCAGGCATCGAACTGGTCGAGCTGCTACCTCGTGGACGGAGCGCACACACTCGAGGTGGACTCAGCCGCCGGTCAGGCGTGGGTCCTGCCGAGCACGACCGAGGACGAGCCCTTCGACACCGGTGTGCCCGGGATCACCGCCTGGCGGGACTCCAGCGTCCAGTCGATGACGTCCGCGAGCTACGCGATGACCGACGGCGTGAACAGGCTCGGGGCGAACATCGCGACGGATGCGCCGTGGTCCGCGGACGACGCCGCGATCGCCCTCGCCCGCGCGGCGTCCGACTGGCGCTGACCGCCGTCTGGGCTCAGCCCTCGGACGGGACCAGGATCCAGAGCAGGATGTAGATCCACAGCGACAGACCGAAGAAGACGACGGCGAGCGCGGTGAGGATGCGCACGAGCGTCACGTTCCAGCCGAAGCGGTTGGCGACGGCGGCGCAGACGCCGGCGATCCATCGGCCCTGCTGAGGTCTCACGAGTGCGTTCATGAGTCCATCATCGTGCCACCTGCCTGCCGGGCGCAGGGGTGCAGACCCCCGGGATCCGAGGGGCGCTGGCCCGCGGCATCCGTCCCCTTCCAAGAGGCGGATGCCGCGCGCCGCCTCAGCGCTCGGTCACTCGCGCGTCAGTGTTCGTGCAGACGGCCGTCGCGGTCGATCTCGAGCACGAGGCCCACGCCGATGCGCTCGAGGAACGCGTCGTCGTGGCTCACCACGAGCACCGCGCCGCGGTAGGCGGCGATGGCCTCGACGAGCTGGTCGACCGTGTCGAGGTCGAGGTTGTTCGTCGGCTCGTCGAACACGAGCAGCTGCGGCGGCGGATCGGCCAGCATGAGCCGGGCGAGAGCCACCCGGAAGCGCTCGCCGCCCGACAGTGTCCCGACCGGGCGCGTGACGGCCGCCCCTCGGATGAGGAACCGCGCCAGGCGATTCCGCAGCTCGACGATCGTGACGCCGGGCGCGGACGGCGCGACGTTGTCGAGCACGGATGCCGCGTCATCGAGCCCGTCCACACGCTGAGGCAGGTACCCGACGCGGTCCGTGTGCAGCGTGCCGCGTGCAGAACTCCACCATCCCGGCGCCGAATCGCCCGACAGGGCGTCTCCGGGCTGATTCGGCTCGCGATCCGTGGAGTTCTGCAGGCCGGAACCCACCAGCCGCTCGAGCAGCGTCGTCTTGCCGGCGCCGTTCGGGCCGATCAGCGCGACACGCTCGGGCCCTTGGATCACCCACGAGCGCTCGCCGTCGCCCAGGGTGGCGATGCGACGGCCCGCGGGGACACCGGGGTCGGGCAGGTCGATCTTCACGATGTCGTCGTCGCGCACGCGGCGCTCTGCGACATCGAGGGCTTCGCGGGCGGATGCCTCGCGGTCGGCCTTCTCGCCGCGCAGCTTGCCCGCCGAGACCTGGGCCGCCATCCGGCGTCCGTTCGCGACGATCTTCGGCACGCGCTTCTCGTCGTACGCCTTCTGCCCCATCGCGGCGCGGCGCGAGAGCGTCGTCTCGGCCTCGATGCGCTGGCGCTTCTCGCGCTTGACGGCTTGACGTGCCGCTCGCTCGGCGTCGCGGGCGGCGCCCTGCTCGGCATCCAGCCATGCCCGCCAGTGCGAGTACGGGCCGCCGAACACCGAGAGCTCGTTGGCGTAGAGCTCGGCGGTGTCATCCATCAACTCGAGCATCGCGGTGTCGTGGCTGACCACGACGAGTGCGCCCCGCCACGCGCGCACCATGTCGTACAGGCGCGCGCGGGCGTCGCGATCGAGGTTGTTGGTGGGCTCGTCGAGCAGCGTGATCTCGGGTGCGCGGAGACGGATGCCGGCGATCGCGGTGAGCACCGCCTCGCCGCCCGACAGCTGCCCGACGCTGCGGTCCAGCATGTCGGGCGCGAGCCCGGCCTCGGCGAGCGCGGCGTGCGCGCGTGCCTCGATGTCCCAGTCGGAGCCCACCGCGTCGAAGTGGCGCGGATCGGGATCGCCCGACTCGATGGCGCGCAGCGCGCGAAGGGTGTCGCCGACCCCGAGCAGGTCGGCGACGGGCCGGTCGACGTCGAGCGTCAGCCGTTGCGGCAGGTACGCGGCATCCGCTGTCCGTGCGATGTGCCCCGCGGAGGGGGTGAGGTCGCCCGCGATCAGGCGCAGCAGCGTGGACTTGCCGGAGCCGTTGCGACCGACGAGCCCGGTGCGGCCGGTGCCGAACGAGCCGGACACGTCGGCGAGAGCGACGGTGCCGTCGGCCCACGCGAACGAGACCCGGTCGAGGACGATGACAGGTGTGAGAGTGGTGGCAGGCATGAGGCCTCCTGTGTCGGTCATGCGCTGACACGGAGGACCGCGGAATCCGCCCGGAACACCGGGGCCGCAGAGGGGCCCGGAACCGGCGGGGAAGCGATGGTCGACGTGCAGCGCGGAATCTACAAGCGCTGCGAGACGTCGAGGGTCGACGGAGCAGCGCGATTACAGCGCGGTTGCGTCGATCAGCTTCAAGGGAGTTCCTCACCGAGGGGACAAAGGCCGAGAGACACGATAGCGGACGATTCCGGCGGTGGCCAGGGAGCGCGATCAGTCGGCGGCGTCGAGCGTCTGCAGCTGCTTGTCGAGGAACGTGGCCACGTCGGCGATCTCCTGCTCCGAGACGCTGTGGGTGAGGCCCGGGTAGACGCGGCCGCTGAGTTCGGCGTGCGCGGGCAGCCACTGCGTGGTGTGCGCGACGACGAACTCCGGGATGACGTCGTCGTTCGTGCCCCGGCCCCAGAACACCGGCGGGCGCAGCTCGGCGAGCTCGGCATCCCCTGCCACCTCACCGGGCGTGGCGTAGCCCGACAGGTTGACGGCGTACGCGAAGCGCTGCGGCTCGAGGCGCATCGCCTGCAGTGACACTGCACCGCCCTGCGAGAAGCCGAGGAGGCCGATGGATGCCGCACCCGCGGCATGCGCGTCGATCCACGTGATGACCGCCTCGGCGGCGCGGGTCACGTGCGTGGCGTCGCGCCCCTCGAGCCCCTCGATCGGGTACCAGGAGCGGCCGGGCGCCGGCCACGGCGGTGCCAGCGGGGCGGCCAGGCTCGCCACGGCGAACGCGTCGGGGAGGTACTGGCGGAGCGGATAGAGGTCGTGCTCGTCGGCGCCGTAGCCGTGCAGGAGCAGCAGCAGATGCCGTCCGTCGAGGACCGACCGGTCGGTCGACCAGAGCACGGCGTCGGCGTCGAGGACGAGTGCTTCCGACATGCCCCACATCCTGCCATCCGCGGCCGACACCGCGAAGGCGATGCCCGGCGCCGGCGCCGCCGGATCTCGACCGCGCCGATCAGATCTTGATCGGGAACGTCAGCAGGATGCCGACGCCGACGCAGGCCACCACGATCGCCAGGCCCAGCAGGACGCGGCTGATCCACGTCTTGACGTTGCGTTCCGACATCGCCGTCAGGAACAGGACGAGTGCGAACAGCACCGTCAGCAGCGAGTAGTTGTCGCCGCGCTGATTGTTCGTGAGAGCCTCTGTGAACTTCGCGTCAGCGCGCGCGTTCAGCTCGTCCGCCTCCACCTCACCGGGTGGCACGTACTCCTCGCGGATGAAGGGACCGTTCTCCTGCATGCCGTCGGCCTGCCACGCGTCGAAGGCGACCGTGAACCACGGCTGGAAGCGGTCCTGGATGTAGTCGGCGAGCTGGGTGTTGCCCTCGGCCGTCGCGACGACCCATTCGGCGTAGACGGTCAGGTCGAACTGCTGGGCAGAGCGGGCCTGGTCCGCCGCGCCGGCGGCCTGGATGCGGGCGGCCGACGCCTGGCTGAAGGCGATCGACATCTCGCCGCCCCACTTCGACGCCTCGAATCCGCACCAGGCGGTGAGCACCGCGGTCACCGACAACAGGAACACCCCGACGATGTCCTGCACACGGGTCATCCGGCTCTCGGTGCGCTCGTCCGCCATGCCATCCTCCCGGAAACGATGGCCTCAGACTATTGGGGCCTCGGCGTCGGCGGCGAGGACGCGCGGTGGAAACCGGAGGGAACGGGTATACAGGAGGCATGTCCGTACGCACTCCTGACCCCGAACCCGCGGGCGACGAGCCGTTCGGCCCGCCGGCCGGGAACATCTCCAACCCCGCGTGGTTGAGCGACATCGAGCTCGAGGAGGCGCGCCGGCGACTGCCGATGCTCTACGTCGAGGGGGTGCCGGTGCGCACCGACGGGATGGGGCAGGTCACGCAGGTCGGGATCCTGCTGCGCGCGACGCCGGTCGGCGAGATCTCGCGCACCATCGTCTCGGGCCGGGTCCGCTACGGCGAGACCGTCCGCGACGCCCTCTTCCGCCATCTCGAGAACGACCTCGGTCCGATGGCGTTCCCGATGCTCCCCCCGCAGCCGACGCCGTTCACGGTGGCCGAGTACTTCCCGCTGCCGGGTATGAGCGCGTACCACGACGACCGCCAGCACGCCGTGTCGCTCGCGTTCGTCGTGCCGGTCACGGGAACGTGCGAGCCGCGGCAGGACGCGCTCGAGGTCACCTGGCTGACGCCGGAGGAGGCGGCATCCGATGCCCTCTCGGCCGAGATGGAAGGCGGGCGCGGCACCCTCGTGCGGCTGGCGCTCGCGAGCGTGGGCGCGCTGCGCTGAGCAGTCCTCGCCACCGCGGGAAATTCCTCGCCAGCTGTCCGAGCCGCCCCATAGGCTCGCAGGGTGAGTCTCGAATCCCTGCCCTTCCCGTCCGACGCCGCCGGCTGGGCGGCCTTCGTCGACGAGCGCCCCACCGTTCGGATCGCCCGCGTGCACGAGATCGACGGTCGGTTGAAGGCCGAGTCCGCGCTCACGACCGCAGATCGCCTGGAGCTCTGGAACGACGCCGATATCGCCCTGAGTGCGGCCCTCAGCGAGTCGTATGTGCTGAGCGAGGCACACCCTGACCCGGCCGTGCGCGATCGGGCCGAGGAACAGGTGCAGACCGTCGAGTCGCTCTCGGCGGCCCGGCTGCTCGACCGCGAGCTGTGGAGCGCGTTCGCCGATGCCGAGACGACCGATCTCGAGGACGATCAGGCGCGACTGCTCGCCCACCTGCTGCGGGACTTCCGCCGCAGCGGTGTGGAGCTCGACGACGCCGATCGCGAGCGCGCCCGGCAGCTGGCCGACCGCGACACCGAGCTGTCGCTGGCGTTCTCGCGCAACATCCGCGACGGACGTCGCGAGATCACCGTGCCCGTCGAGGGCCTGGCGGGCATGCCTCAGGACTTCATCGACACCCACCCCGCCGACGAGCACGGACGCGTGACGCTCTCGACCGACTACCCCGACCTCATGCCGGTGCGCGACTACGCCCACGACCGCGCGACGCGGGTGGCCCTCGTGAGCGCCTACAACGACCTGGCGTGGCCCGAGAACGACGCGATCCTGGCCGAACTGCTCGATGTCCGCGCCGAGCGGGCCCGGCTGCTCGGCTATCCCGACTGGGCGGACTACGAGACCGAGACCCGCATGATCGGCTCCGGCGCGGCGATCCCCGCGTTCCTGTCGCGGCTCGACGACGCCTCGCAGCCGGCGGCCGAGGCGGAGTACCCACTGCTGCTCGAGCGGCTGCGCCGCGACGTCCCGGACGCGGACGTCGTCTCGATCGCCGACTTCTGGTACCTGCTGGGGGCGATCAAGCGCGAGCAGTACGACGTCGATGCGCAGCTGGTCCGCTCCTACTTCCCGTTCGAGCGGGTGGTCGCGGGTGTGCTCGACGTGATCGGGCGCCTGCTCGATGTCGAGTACGTGCCGGTCGACGCGCCGACGTGGCACGACGACGTCCAGTCGTTCGACGTGATCCGCGGCGGTGAGCGGCTCGGACGCATCCACCTCGACCTGCACCCCCGCGAGGGCAAGTTCAGTCACGCCGCGTGCTTCCCGCTGGCTCCGGGCGTCACGGGCCGGGTCCTTCCCGAGGCTGCGCTCCTGTGCAATTTCTCCCGCGGGCTTCTCGAGCACGACGAGGTGGTGACGTTCTTCCACGAGTTCGGCCACCTGGTGCACGACATCCTCGGCGGGCGCCAGCGCTTCGCGCGCTTCAGCGGAGTGGCGACGGAGTGGGACTTCGTCGAGGCGCCGAGCCAGCTGCTCGAGGAATGGGCATGGGATGCCGGAGTCCTCGCCTCGTTCAGCGGCAACGCCGAGGGCCAGCCCATCCCCGCCGACCTGGTAGCGCGCATGCGCACCGCCGATTCCTTCGGTCGCGCCCTCGAGGTGCGGCGGCAGCTGGGGCACGCGAACGTGTCGTACCACCTGCACGTCGATCGGCCGGCCGATCTGCAGGCCGAGACCGAGCGGCTCTACGCGGCAGCGAGTCCCGTGCAGCCGCTGCCGGGCCTGCACTCCTACGCGGGCTTCGGTCACCTCACCGGCTACGGCGCGTGCTACTACACGTATCAGTGGAGCCTCGTGATCGCGCGCGATCTGCTGAGCGGCTTCGGTGACGGACTGATGGATGCCGCAGCCGCCGGCCGCTACCGCACCGAGGTGCTCGAACGCGGCGGTTCACGGGACGCGCACGACCTCGTGGAGGGGTTCCTGGGCCGCCCGTCGTCGTTCGACGCGTACCGGGAGTGGCTCGCCGGCGCCTGAGGTTCTCGGCGGACGGTGGCGCGATGTAGGGTTCACCTACCCCCTGCGCAGCCACCTGCGACACAACCCCCCGGTGTCGTCGAGGACGGTGCGGCCACCGCTGCTCGCGCGCCCGGCGACATGTTCACCGGCGCCGTCGCGCGGCACGCACGCCTCCGCCGAGAGCACTCGCCGACACAGCAAGCCAGAAGCGGAGACACACCGATGTCCGATCACGCCGTGAGCGCCGGAAATCCGGGCCAGGAAGACCCCACACCCTTCGACAACCTCATCGGCGGCGGCTCGTCCACGACGTCCTTCGGGTCGGGGTTCACGACCACGTTCCGCGGCTACGACAAGGAAGAGGTCGACGCCGCGATCGCCGGACTCGACGCGAGGGTGCGGGCCGCGCAGGACGAGGTCGCTCAGCTGAAGCAGCACCAGCGCCGTGCCGGTGCCGCCGTCGCGCAGAGCCGCGCCAAGGCCGAGCGCCTCGAAGCGGAGTTGCAGGCTGCTACCGAGAAGCGTCAGGCCGAGATCGACGCCGCGATCGCCGCACGCCAGGCCGAGATCGATGCCGCGCTGGTGGCCCGTCAGACCGAGATCGAGCGCCTCGAGGCCGCGCTCGCCGAGGCTGAGGAGAGCCGCCGCACCGAGGTCGCGCGGGTCGCGACCGAGGCATCCGCCGCCCGCGAGGAAGAGGGCGACGTCGTCGCGCGCCTGCGGGGAGAGCTCGAGCTCGCGAACGCCAAGATCGCCGACGCCGAACAGCGCGTGCAGACTCTGAGCGACGAGCTGGTCGGCGCGACCACCGAGTCGCCGAACCGCCAGCAGTTCGAAGAGGTGCTGCGCGTCGCCGAAGACCAGGCGAGCCTGCTCCTCCGCAACGCCACGACGCAGGGCGACCGTCTGCTCGAGGCCGCGCGGGAAGAGATCGCGAGCCGCCGGTCGTCGGCGCACGCGGAGGCCGAGGCGATCATCTCGCAGGCGCAGCACGATGCCCAGCAGGTGCGACTCAAGATCGACACCGAGCTGACCGCGCACGAGGCCCGCGTCGAGCGGGAGGCGGCGCACGCCGCCGAGAAGGTGTCGCAGGCCGAGCGGGAGGCTGCGGCCATCCGCTCCGAGGCCGAGAAGGGTGCGGCCATGCTGCGCTCCGCTATCGCCCGTGAAACGGCGCGCGACCGGTCCGAGGCCGAGGAGGCGGTGCGCGAGCTGCGGCTCCGCGCCCTCGAGTTCGAAGCATCCCTCACCCGCCGGCAGGACGATGCGCACCAGGAGTTCCTCGTGCTGCACAACCAGGCGGTCGCCCACGCCGAGCGCATCACGCAGGACGCCAACGAGCAGGTCGCGGCGTCGCTCGATCATGCGCAGCGCGTGTCGGTGAAGGCCGAGGACTTCGAGCGCCTGATGCGGGCGCAGTCGCAGCAGATCGAGGCCGACGCGCAGCTGCGCGCGCGCGAGCACCTCGAGCGCGCCCACGTGAAGGCCGAGCGCGTCATCGACCTCGTGACGTCGCACTCGCAGGCCGTGCTGCGCGACGCCGAGGACCGCACCCGCCAGCTGCGCTGGCAGCAGCATCAGCTCATGAGCTTCATGGCGGAGGTCAAAGAGCTCATCCGCCCCGAGATGCCGCTCCCGTCCGCCGGCAGCGCGGACGATGAGGCTCCGGTAGCCGACGCCGACACGCAGGGGACGGATGCCGCACCCGGCGAGCCGGTCGAGGCCGAGTCCGTCGAGGAGGCGTCGGTTGAGGTCGAGCGCGACGATGCTCAGCCCGTCGAGACGGAGCGTGGCGACGCCGAGGCTGCCGAGGAGTTCTTCGCGGCAGAGGACGCCGCGGGCGACGACGAGGGAGACGCCGACGGCGAGTTGAGCGAGAACGTCCCCGCCGAGCAGAGCGACGAAGCCTTGCAGCGCGACCACGCCGAGCAGGACGACCACGCCGAGCAGGGCGACCACGCCGAGCAGGACGACCACGCCGAGCAGGGCGACCACGCCGAGCAGGGCGACGGGTCGCGCGAGCACTGACCCCCGGTCGTTGAGCGAAGGGCGCTCTGGCGCCCGAGACGAAACGCCCCGAACCTGGCTGATGCGCCGGGTGCGGGGCGTTTCGTCT
>NZ_MWLQ01000014.1 GCF_010634855.1 Microbacterium sp. B35-30
ACTTGATCGGCGTGGTGATGAGGCCCGCGTCGTTGAGGACGTCGTTCACGAGCCCCGAGCTGGAGAACAGCGAGAAGGCGATCATGTAGACGAGCACCCACGAGATGAAGTTCGGCAGCGCCGTGAGGGTCTGCACAGAGCTGCGGAACCAGGGCGCCTTGATCTCGTTGAGCAGGATCGCGAAGAAGAGCGGCAGGACGGATGTCGCGATCCCCAGGAAGCTGATCGCCAGGGTGTTCATCAGCACCTGGCCGATCTGGGCCATCTGTGTGGGCGAGCTCACCAGCATCTGGAACCACTGCAGACCGACGAACTCGCTGCCCTCGATCCCGAGCGCCGGCTTGTAGTCGTACAGCGAGTAGATCCAGCCGTACAGCGGCAGGTACGAGAACAGGAACGCCAGGATCAGGAACGGGACGATGCAGAGGAACAGCGTGAACGAGGTCCGGCTGCCCGCGGGCCGCAGCCGCCGGCCGCGCCGCTTCTGCGCGTTCTGATCGAGGTTGTGGACGGCCGCCTCCTGGAAGACCGTCTGCGCCTGCGCCTGGGTGGTCATCGGACCGTGACCGGGTGGCGGACCGTCGAGGTCGCCGCCGTCTGAGCATGACGCCGTCCCATGTCACTCCTTCGTGTACGTGGTGCCGCTCCGTCGGGGGGGGCGGAATCCGAGGTTCGTTGTCGAACCGCTTCGATTTCGAACCGCTTCGATTGAAGATTAGGCGCGAGCACGCCATTCGTCAAATGTCTTCCCGTAACGCCGAGGTAACGATCGCCGGCTCGCCCGGCGCGGCGACCACCGCCTGGAAAGCGCCTACCATGGTCGCAGCGGACGCGCGGGGGCGCTCGCCCCCGGTCAGGCGCCGGGTGAGAGGGACGGAACAGGCGAGATGAAGCGAGTCGGCATCCGCGATGTCGCCGAGCGCGCCGGCGTCTCGATCAGCACCGTCTCGAACGCGCTCAACCGTCCCCACATGGTCAGCGAGCGGCTGATCCATCGCGTCCGGTCGGCGGCCGACCAGCTCGGCTACGTGCCTCTGCAAGCCGCTCAGCAGCTGCGCGCGGGTCGATCGGGCCTCCTCGGCATGACGGTCATCAACATCGCCAACCCGTTCTTCGCCGACATGGTCGCCGGCGCCGAGGACGCCGCCTCGGCTGCCGGACTGCGAGTGCTCGTCGGCAACTCCGGCGACGACGCCGCCAAGGAGCGCGATCACCTCGAGCTGTTCGAGCGCGTGCAGGTCGAGGGCGCCCTGGTGAGCCCGTTCGGTCCGCTCGCGCCGTGGCTGGAGCGACTGCGCGGCCGCGGCATCCCCGTCGTCATGGTCGATGCCGTCGACGACACCGGCGAGTTGCCCTCGGTCTCCTTCGACGACATCGCCGGCGGCCGGCTCGCCGCCCAGCACCTGCTCGACGCCGGCCGCCGCCGGCTCGCCTTCGTGGGCGCCCGCGAAGAGGTTCGCCAGGTGCGCGAGCGCCTGCAGGGTGCGCGGCTCGCCGTGACGGCGCACCCCGGCGCATCGCTCGAGCCGATCTGGACGGCGCGCACCACGTCCGCGGCCGGCCTCGCATACGGCGCGGAGCTCGCGACCCGCTCCCCCGCCGACCGGCCCGACGGGATCGTCACGTCGAACGACCACCTCGCGATCGGCCTCGTGCACGGTCTCATCTCGCACGGCGTGCGGGTACCCGAGGACGTCGCCGTCGTGGGCTACGACGACATCGAGTTCGCCGCGATCGCCGCCGTGCCGCTCACCTCCGTGCGCCAGCCCGCGCGGGAGATGGGCCGCACCGCGGCCGAGATCCTCCTGGCCCGCATCGGCGGCACGGCGGGCGCCGACCTCGGCAACGTGGTCTACCAGCCGGAACTCGTCGTCCGCGCATCGACCGGCGGCTGAGCCGTCAGCTGACGAGCTGCGAGCCCTTGGCCGGCCCATCGCCGTCCCGCCGCTCGATGGCGCGCAGCGATCGGCCCACGTAGGCCGCGATCCGGCGCGCCCCCTCCTCACGGAAGTGCGTGTCGTCGGCGAGCCCGTCCGGCCACAGCGGATGCTCGCCCGGCGCGAAGTGCGACAGCAGAGCAGCGGATGCCTCGGCCCCGAGCTCCTCGTAGAGCCACGTGGTGAACACCGTCAGGTCGATGAGCGGCACGTCGAGGTCGTGCGCCAGGTCTCGGACGGCGTTGGGATAGTCGCCGTGCGTGGGAGTCACCCGGTCGCCGTCGAACCAGCGCCGCTCGACGGACGTGCACAGCACGGCGTTCGCGCCCCGGCTGCGAACGTCGTCGACCATGCCGCGCAGGTTCGCGGTGTAGCCGCCGCGCGAGGCGAGCTCGGGCAGCTTCTGGTCGTTGTGCCCGAACTGGATGACGACGGTGTCGCCGGGCTCGACGCCGTCGAGCAGGCGCACCCACGAGCCGTCGGCGAGGAAGGACGCGGTGGTCGCCCCGCCGTAGGCGAGGTTCCGCACCGGCGCCTCGACGACGGGTGCGATATACGAGCCCCACCCCGTCATGGGCAGCTCGTCGGGCTTCGCGGGTGCGACCGTCGAGTCGCCTGCCAGGTGATACGTCATCTTGTGCCCTTCCGGGTGCGGGTCGCGGCATCCTCGATACCATTGCATCATGACGCAGAAAGCGTTTACCGGCGCCATCCGCACGATCTCCATCGCCCAGGGCCCCCGTCCCGGGCGATCGGTGCTGCGCCTGCTCGCGCGTCGTCCCGCCCGCATGGCGATCGCGATGCTCGCGTTCGCCTGCAAGGAGATCCCGCTGTGGTTCCTGCCGGTGGTGACGGCGCAGATCATCGACCTCGTCGCGACCGGCGGCGACGTGTCGACGGTGCTGATCTGGTTCAGCGTGGCGGCGGCGCTTCTCGTCCAGAACTACCCCATGCACATCGTCTACACGCGCAACTTCATGACGGTGGTGCGCGACACCGGCGCCGACCTCCGCAACGCCCTCGCCGCGCGGCTGCAGAGCCTGTCGATCGGGTACCACACGCGGGTGAGCTCCTCGATCGTGCAGACCAAGGTCGTGCGCGACGTCGAGAACGTCGAGCTCATGCTGCAGCAGGTGACGCACCCGCTGCTGTCGGCGACCATGGTGCTGATCGGCGCGATCGTCATGACGGCGATCGCCGTGCCGCAGTTCCTGCCCGTCTACGCCCTCGCGGTGCCCATCGCCCTGGGGCTGCGCGCCGCCCTCAGCCGCCGTTCGCGGGCGCGCAACGAGGTGTTCCGCCGCGAGGTCGAGGGCTTCGCCGCGCGCGTCGGTGAGATGGCCTCGCTCATCCCGGTGACCCGTGCGCACGGCCTCGAGCGCACCGCCGTCTCGCGGGTTCAGGCCGGCGCCGACGGCGTCCGCCGCGCAGGCCTCGACCTCGACATGCTCAACGGCCACGTCGCGTCGATCTCGTGGGTCGCGATGCAGCTGCTGGGACTCGGATGCCTCGTGCTCGCGGCGATCTTCGCGCTCACCGGCATCCTCCCGATCACCCCCGGCGAAGTCGTGCTGCTGTCGTCGTACTTCACGCTGCTCACGTCGGGACTGACGGCGCTGCTGATGCTCATCCCGGTCGGCGCGCGCGGGCTCGAGTCGATGCGGTCGATCTCGGAGGTGCTGCAGGAGCCCGACCTCGAGCAGAACGAGGGCAAGAGCGCGGTCGCGCAGGTGGGCGGCCACCTCGAGCTGCGACACGTGTCCCACCGCTACGACGGTGCCGACCGGGATGCCGTCCACGACGTCTCGCTCGACATCCCGCCGGGCGAGACCGTGGCGTTCGTGGGCTCGTCGGGCTCGGGCAAGTCGACGATGCTCAACCTGGTGCTCGGCTTCGTGCGCCCGACGTCCGGCCACATCCTGCTGGACGGCGCCGACATGCAGGACCTCGACCTCCGCACCGTGCGCCAGTCGGTGTCGGTGGTGCCGCAGGAGTCGGTGATGTTCGAGGGCACGATCCGCGAGAACATCGCGTACGGCCTCGACGACGTGTCGGACGAGAGGCTCCGCGCGGCGCTGCGCGACGCCAACGCCGCGGAGTTCGTCGATCGTCTGCCCGAGAACTGGGACACCGTCGTCGGCGAGCGCGGCGCGCGCCTGTCGGGCGGGCAGCGGCAGCGGCTCGCGATCGCGCGGGCGCTCGTGCGCGATCCGCGCATCCTCCTCCTCGACGAGGCGACCTCGGCCCTCGACCCCGAGTCGGAGGAGCTCGTCAAAGAGGCGCTCAACCGCCTGATGAGTGGCCGTACCACCCTCGTCGTGGCGCACCGCCTGTCGACGATCCGCCAGGCCGACCGCATCGTCGTGCTCGAGCACGGCGAGGTCGTCGAGATCGGCGCCCACGACGAGCTGCTCGCGGCGCGCGGCCGCTACGCCCACCTCCACGCGACGCAGTCCGGCCTCCCTCGCTGAGTCTCGCCGCCGCGCACCCGAAGACCCACGCGCACAGTCGCCGCCGACCCGCGCGCCGGTCGCCGCCGCCCCACGCGCACGGTCGTCGCCGCCCCGCGTGCCGAGTCGCCGCCGCCCCGCGCGCCGAGATCAGGTGATTTCACCGAGGTAGGACGATCTGACGCGAAACGTCCTACGCTCGCGAAATCACCTGATGCGGCGACGATGTCGCGCGAGGGGTGCGCATTGGGATAGCGCTTTCCGGCTATACCGCCTACCCTGGAGATACGGATGCCGCGGGCCGCGGCATCCGTTCCCCACCCGTCGAAGGAGCCACTGTGACCGACACCCTCCGCTGCGCCATCGTCGGAACGGGAGCGATCGCACACGCCCACGGTCAGGCAATCGCGGCGTACCCGAACGCGCAGCTCGTCGCGGTCACCGATCTCTCCCGCGATTCCGCGTCGGCATTCGCGGACGAGTTCGGCGGCCCCAAGGTGTACGAGGACCTCGACACCCTGCTCCAGGCTGAGCGTCCCGACGTCGTGCACATCTGCACTCCCCCGGTGGCGCACCGTGACCAGGCGGTCGCAGCGTCGACCGCCGGCGCGCACGTCATCGTCGAGAAGCCGCCGGCACCGAGCCTCGAGGAGCTGGACGACATGCGCGCCGCGGCGTCCTCGGCGGGGCGCGAGCTCGTCGTGGTGTTCCAGCAGCGCACCGGCACCGCCGCGGCGCATGTGAAGCGCCTGCTCGACGACGGCGCGTTCGGGCGCCCGCTCATCGCGCAGTGCCAGACGCTGTGGTTCCGCGACCCCGCTTACTTCGCGGTGCCGTGGCGCGGCAAGTGGGAGACGGAGGGCGGAGGCCCGACCCTCGGACATGCGATCCATCAGGTCGATCTGCTGGCCTTCCTCCTCGGAGAGTGGGAGAGCGTGCAGGCGCGGCTCTGGCGCCTCGATCGAGAGACGCAGACCGAGGATGCCTCGACCGCGACCGTCGCGTTCGCGAACGGCGCGATCGCCTCGGTCGTCACGAGCGCCGTGTCACCCCGCGAGACCAGCTCGATCCGCATCGACACGCAGCGCGCGACGATCACCGTCGACCACCTGTACGGACACGGGCACGAGAACTGGCGCATCACGCCTGCCCCCGGCTTCGAGGACCAGGCCGGCGACTGGGCACTCCCCGACTCCGAGGAGCCCAGCAGCCACGACGTGCTCATCCGCGACGTCTTCGACGCGCTGCGCAGCGGCGGGCCCCTTCCCGCGGTCGGGGATCAGCCCGCGCGGTCGTTCGAACTCGTGGCGGCGATCTACGCCTCAGCCGCCGGCGACGGCACGGTCGTGACCCCGGACGCGCTCGCCGCTCACCCCACACACCGGCGCGGCTTCGCCAGTCCGGTCGCCGATCGCCGAGGATCGGCACCGACCGGATGACCGCTGCCCGGCGAGGATGACCGCGGCCGGGCAAGGCTGACCGCGGCCGGGCGGCGATCGCCCCACTTACCCGTGGTGGGCGAAGACCGCCACCTGAACCGTGGATCCGCTACGAGCGTTCGGGCAGGCGGTCGCCGATCAGGGCGAGGTTCTGGATCGCGGCGAGGCCGTACTGCGCCACGTCGTTCGTGCCGACGCTCGGTGCCTCGTCCACCGGGTTCAGCACCGCAGGACCGTCGATGCGGCTGAGCACGAAATCGCGCCTGTGCACCAGCCACTCTCCGATGCCCTCGAACGCCTGCCAGGCGGCATCCGCCATCTTCTCGTCACCCGTGCTCGCCGCGGCGTAGGCCGTCAGACGGCTGTGCGCCTGCTCGAGATGGATGCCGGTGGGCCGCTCTCCGACGACCGCCACCTGCTCCTCGGGCGAGGCGAGGTACAGGCGGCAGTACTCGAGCCACGCCTCGCGGAATCCCGGGACGTCGACCAGGTCGATGAGCTCGCTGCACACCTCGACGAGGCCGAACACGGCGCTGAGGTGCGACACCGCGACGCGGTCGCGTGTCGTGTCGAAGCGGCCGGTCTCGATGTCGTACAGCGCTTCGCCGGTGAGGAAGCCCTTCGGCAGCGCGCCGATGTCGGCCATCGTGCCCAGCAGGCGGTCGCGCGAGCGTTCGTTGCCGGTGCGCTCCCAGTCGGCGAGCCACGTCGCGGCGAGCGCTCCCCAGTCCGTGCCGAGCCCGACCGCGAGTGCACCGCGATCGGGACGATAGGTCGCGGCATCCGTGCGCACCTTGCGCGTCGGATCGGTGTCGACGAAGCGCTCGTCGCTGTCGCGCAGCTCGGTGAGCAGGTCGCCGACCCGCTCGTCGGCGGTGAGGAAGTAGAAGATGCGCCGATAGATCGGGCTCGAGATGCGCAGCTGCTTCGCGCTGCAGCCCCAGTGCTGCACGTTGTGGCGCGAGCCCAGGCCCTGCCAGCGGCCGAGGTGATAGACGT
Organism: Microbacterium sp. B35-30; assembly: GCF_010634855.1. Taxonomy (GTDB): domain Bacteria; phylum Actinomycetota; class Actinomycetes; order Actinomycetales; family Microbacteriaceae; genus Microbacterium. The sequence goes on from NZ_MWLQ01000014.1 coordinate 6,826, forward strand.
CGACCTCGCCGGTGTGCCGTGTCATCGCCTCCGCGAGGCGGAACACATCGGCACGCCCGGTGCGCAGGTACGAGTACCAGAGCCAGAGATCGGGAGACAGCTCGCTGTTGTCCCACGCGTAGCCGCCGACGTCGTAGCGCCACACATGCCGGTCCAGGTCGTAGGCGTGCATGACGTCACCGAAGTTCCAGAAACCGTACCAGCGGCGCTGGTCGATCTGACCGAGATAGAACTCCAGGAGGAAGTCGATGCTGTCCTCGATCTCAGCGCGCGCAACCGTCGAGCGATCGACCGGCGCCCAGTCCCCGAAGACGCCCACCGCGCGGAGGTGCGCGGGAGTGGGCTGCAGCAGCGGCGGCCGCTGCACCGCTGCGACGGCAGCGGCCACGTCCTCGATCGCGGGGGTCGCCGCGTACGCGAAGAGCGTCAGCTCGTGGGTGCGGGCCACGCCGTGCGCATCGCCGAAGCCCGGCTCGTAATCCTCATAGGTGATCTCGAGCCCTTCGAGCTGGGTGGCGAAATCGTCCTGGCCGAGCCCGTCGTGGTAGAACCGCACGTCCATCGGCTGAGCCTCCGGCGCATACAGCCACGCGGTGAGCTCCGCGCGGTCCTCGGTCGCGCGCCGGAGGTCGAGCTGGCCCGGATGCGACTGCCAGAACGAGCGGATGCCGATCCCGAACCCGCCCGTGGGGTCGCTGATCGCGACGTAGCCTTCCGCGCGGGTGCCGGCGCCGGCGTCGATCCACGCGTGCCCGGGCGCGGTGCGCTTGCGGATGCCGAACCCGTCGGCGCTGAGCTGCGTGAGGGTCAGATCGCCCCATGCCGGGATGAGCTCGAGACGCTCGGACACCTGCGGGTTCCACTGCGCGAGCGGCGGGGTGGCCACACCCCGGACCTGCGCGGCGCGCACCTCGGTGCCCGGGTCACGGCGAAGGCCCGTGAGGCCGCGGACGGCCTCGGCGAAGAAGCCGCCGTCCGCGCCGGCGAGCCGCACATGACGATCGTGCAGCGGTGCCCGCAGCGGAACATCCGCGCGTACGCCGAGCCCCGCGAGGAAGTCGTGTTCGGCGTCGCCGTTCCACACGAGGCTGTGGACCAGTCGCACCTCGGCCGCTCCCGCCATGACCACGAAGCGGACCGTGAACGGCAGCCATGCGCGCTCGGCGTCTTCCTGCTGGTGGACGCCCTCGACGCGCACGACAGCGCGCACGGGACCGTCCTGCTCGACCTCGACCGTCGTGACCCGCGATCGGAAGCGGCGCCGGGGGGCCGACCCGCCGTCTTCGCGCACCTCGTCCTGCAGCAGGCTCACGAGGCGGACGTCCTCCGAGACCGTGCGCCCGTCGCGCACGAGCCGCCGCGCGATCGTGTCGACGGGACCGTGCTCGGGCCGCGCGAAGGCGATCTCGATTGTCCCGTTGGCCACGACGACTTCGGCATCGTCGTGGCGGACCGTGACGCGAGGTGCGGACGAGTCCTGCCCGCTCGCCCGCTCGCCGGCCGACAAGGACGCCGCGGCCCCCGAGACGACCTCGTATTCGACCGGCGCCTGCATGGCGCCGATCGCGACGCCCGCCCACTTGACCGAGCCGTCGGGCCACGTCGCGAGCGGCCAGAACTGCGCGGCCACCTCGGCGCCTCGGCCTGAGTCCTCTGCCCCTGCATCCGCCCCGGAGCCTGTCGGGGGCCCTGCGATCTCGCGCAGCCTCAGCCGCGCGATGGAGTCGACCGCGCCCCGAGGCAGCGGCACCCCCCAGGTCGCGCCGCCGGAGAGCCGGTCGGGCGGAGCGTCGTCGAGCCAGCGAAGGGGGACACGGACAGCGGAGCCGGTCACAGCGAGTGAACCTCCAGGTTGCGATAGCGGGCGACGAGGGGAGACATCTGGCGGAAGCCGATCCGTCCCTCGCGGATGCGTGGACCGGTCGACTCGTCGTCGGTCCAGGAGAAGAGCGGCAGCCCGTCGATCGAGAACGCGACGCTCTCGGCGTCCTTGACGACCTCGATGCGGTAGAACGCGTCACGCGCGTCGACCACGGGCGGCAGCGGGTCTGCGCCCTGGCACACCAGATGGAACCCGGGCGATTTCCGCAGGTTGCACGTGTGGAAGGCCCGTTCGTCCTCCCACCGGCGCCGGAAGTACGACACGTGCAGCGTCCGCACGTCGCTCGAGTGGTACTGCGGGTATGCGCCCGAGCGCGCCGCGACGCCTTGGTCGAAGATGCTGCCGCCGTCGACCGCCGTCGCACCGAAGAACAGCATCGCGAGCCCCGGCTCCTCACGGGGCGAGAACTCCCACGTGATGCGGATCCGGTCGCCGAACACCTCCGGGCACCACAGCGTCCAGTGGTCGTCGAAGCCGCCCGAGCTCGACAGGCTCACCCCGCCGTCGTCCGCTCGGACGGCGACCGGTCCCTCTGCCACCCATCCCTGCAGATCGGATGCCGCGGCCAGCGGATTGCGGTAGAGCAGCGTCATCCCTTCACCGATCCGATGAGCATCCCCTTCGCGAAGTGCTTCTGCAGGAAGGGGTAGAAGAGCACGATCGGCAGCGTCGCGACGATGATGACCGCGAACTTGATGCCCTGCGCGGGCGGCAGCTGCGTCGGATCCTGCTCCACGACTGACAGGTCGGTCGCGACGGTCACCTGACGCAGGAACATCTGCAGCGTCCACATCGAGTTGTCGTTGAGGTAGAGCAGCGGCGACATGAAGTCGTTCCAGATCCCGACCGCGTAGAACAGCGCGAACGTCGCGAGGACCGGCTTCGACAGCGGCAGCACGATGTTCCACAGCGTCTGCAGCTCGTTCGCGCCGTCGATCTTCGCGGACTCCTCCAGTTCGGCGGGAAGCTGCTGGAAGAAGTTCTTGATGATGATGAGGCTGAACGGGTTGATCGCCATCGGGAGGATCAGCGCCCAGTAGTTGTTGAGCAGGCCGAGGTCCTTCACCACCAGGAACGTCGGGATCATGCCGCCCCCGAACACCATGGTGAAGACGATGAGTGAGAGGATCACACGGCCGCCCGGCAGGTTGGCCTTGCTCAGCGGATAGGCCATCGTCGCGGTCAGCGCCAACTGGACCGCGGTGCCCACGGCCGTCACCGCGATCGTCGTGATGAGTGCCCGGATGAAGGCGGGGCTCGTGAAGATCGCCTCGTACGCGTCGAGCGAGAACGTCTCCGGCCACAGGAAGAAGGAGCGCGTCGCCAGTTCGGCCTCCGTCGCGAACGACCCTGCGAGGACGTAGACGAAGGGCACGAGCGCGACGATGCCGATCGCGATCAGGAGCACGACGTTGAACACGTCGAACACGCGGCCGGCGGGAGTGTTGAACCGGTACTTCTCGCGAGCCATCAGAAGATCCCTACCTGGTTGAAGCGCTTGGCGACCCAGTTCGCCCCGAAGATGAGCACGACGCCGACGACCGCCTTGAACAGGCCGACAGCGGTGCTGTAGCTGTAGGAGCCCTGCGTGATGCCCATGAAGTAGACGTAGGTGTCGAAGACGTCGGCCACCGAACGGTTGAGCGAGTTGGTCATCAGGTAGATCTGCTCGAACCCGGTGTTGAGGATCTGCCCCATCTGCAGCACGAGCATGACGATGATCGTGGGCATGATCGAGGGGATCGTGATGTGCCATACCCGCTGGAAGCGGCCCGCGCCGTCGATGATCGCGGCCTCGTACTGCGCCTGGTCGACACCCGCGAGTGCGGCCAGGAAGATGATGGTCCCCCACCCGGTGTTCTTCCAGATGTCCTGCAGGACGATGATCGGCCGGAACCAGGCCGGATCGGCCAGGAAGTTGATGTCGGTGCCGAGAATGCCGTTGACCAGCTGGAACAGCGGGCCGATGTCGAGAGCGAACAGCAGGTAGGTCAATGACGCGACCACGGTCCACGACAGGAAGTGCGGCACGTAGATGAGCGTCTGCGTCGTGCGCTTGAGGATCGTCACGCGCATCTCGTTGAGCAGCAGCGCCACGATGATCGTCAGCGGAAACGCGATCAGCAGCGACAGCAGGGCGAGGATGATCGTGTTCCCGAGCAGACGCGGGAAGTCGGGGCTTGCGAAGAAGTCCTCGAAGTGCGCGAATCCGACCCAGGGGCTGTCGGCGATCCCGAGGAAGGGGACGTAGTCCTTGAAGGCGATGATCGCGCCGTACATCGGCCAGTACCGGAACAGCAGGAAGTAGACGATGCCGGGTAGGAGCAGAAGGTAGAGCCACTTGAACTGCGTGAAGTGGACGCGCACGCCGCGACGGCGCCTGCTCTGCTTCTGGACGGTCAGCGTCTCGGTCGCCGTGACGGCGGTGTCGAGCATTGCCATGGGTGGGGCCTCTCGGTCAGCGCCGGGGATGACGGGCGCGCAGGCGCCCGCCATCCCCGGCCCGGCGATCAGGAGTCGGCGTCGGCCAGCTCGTTGATCTCGGCGATGATGTCGTCGCCGCCGCTGGAGCGCCACAGTTCGATGGCGTCCTCGAGCCCGTCGAGGTCGATCTGACCGGCGATGTACTGGATGCGCGCATCGGCGACGATGGTGTCCAGCTGCGCGCCCTTCGAGACGTATGTCGGCGACACGTACGGCGCTGCCGGGTCGAACTGCGCCGATTCGAGGTCGGACGCCTCGATCTGCTTGCGCTTGTCGTACATCTCCTGCTCGTAGTCCGACGGCTGCTTGGGCAGATACCCCTGGAAGCCGTTGACGTTCATGCCGAGCTGGGCGTAGGCGCCGACGGTGTCCTTCAGCGCCTGCGGCACGTCGTCCACCGCGACGGCGAGATCGCCGTCGAGGGTGTAGGTGACGTCTTCGATGCCGTTGTTGAGGATCGGCCCCGCCTCTGCCGAGTTGAGCTCGTTCAGCACCTCGAGCACGCCCCGCAGATCCTCCTCGGTGCGCACCTGAGCCTTGGGGACCGCGAGGAAGCCGCTGTAGCCCGAAGTGGGCAGTGCGTACAGCTCGCCGTCAGGCCCGGTCAGGTTGCCCGTGACGTCGACGAAGTTCTCGAAGTTCTCGGGGTCCGACTGCTTGACCAGGCTGATCAGCTGGCCGACACGCGAGTGGACGTCGATGATGATGCCGCCCTTGCCGGTGAGGAACGGCTCGTTCCACTTCGCCGAGTCGAACGTCGCGTAGTCGGGGTTCACGACACCCTCCTCGACCAGCTGCCGCTCGAACTGCACGGCCTCGAGCCACTCGTCGGTCGTGAAGTTCGGCACGAGCTCGTCGTCGCGCTCGGTCCAGCGGGTGCCTGCGCCGTACCAGGTCTCGATCGCATCCCACGGGCTGTTGGTGCCGATGGTGCCGGGCCACTTCGGGATGATGAGACCGTAGGTGTCGTCCGCGCCGTTGCCGTCGGGGTCGTCCTCGGTGAAGGCCTTCGCGATCTCGTAGAGGTCCTCGGTCGTCTCGGGCAGCTCGAGTCCTACGTTCTCGAGCCAGTCCTTGCGGATGATGACGGCTTCGCGCATGACATCGCGCGCGCGGAAGATTCCGTAGACCTTGCCGTTCACGCTCGACGCCCGCTGCACCTCGGGGAAGGTGGTCTTGAGGTTCTCGTAGTCGTCGAGATATTCGGTCAGATCCCAGAACGCGCCCGCCTCCGCGTTGCGGACGAACCCGGGGTCCTTGCCCTGGATCACCATGACCTGAGGAAGATCGTCGCCGGCGAGCGTGATGTTGACCTTGTCGCCGTAGGAGGCGTTCGGCACCCACGTCATGTCCAGGTCGACGCCGATGACATCCTCGAGGGCGGTCTCGATCTCGTTCTCCTCCTCGGGGGCGTTGGTGCTGAGGAACGGCGCCATGATCGACAGGCTCTCGAGCTTCGCGGCATCCGTGCTGGTCGCATCATCGTCGCCGGTGCTGCTTCCGGAGCAGCCGGTGAGGGCGAGGGCGGCGACGACGGCGATGCCGACGCCGACGAGCGGCTTGCTGTGGTTCATTGCAGGAACTCCTTCGTTCGGGGTGGGGGTTTTTCTCTGGGGGAGGTGGGCGGAGAGGATCAGGAAGAGGGGGATGCCGCGACGGCACGGTCGGCGACGGCGCGGTCGTTGGCGGTGAAGAACGAGATGCACAGGACGGTGCTGAGGGTCAGCCACGCCCCCACCGTCAGGAAGGGGACCACGCCGGGAAGGATGCTGGCGACCGCCGCGATCGCGACGACGCCCAGCAGGAGCAGCACCACGTGGAGAAGGTTGCGCATCGCCCAGCGGCTGGCGGTGGGGAGGTAGGCGCCGAGCGGCAGTTCGTAGTGCGCGTACAGCGGGACCGAGACAGCCGTGATCACGAAGGCTGCGGCCAGGGCGACGACGGTCGAGATACCGAGCACCGAGCCGAGGGCCCCGGCTGCGAGCTGCCCGGCGACGCCGACCGCCAGCATCCCGGTCACGAGGAATCCGACACCGAGCGCGACGTTCGACTTCCGCAGGTCGCCCCGCCATGCGGCGGCGAAGGTCCGTGCCACCGGGAACACCTCGCCGCGCAGGCGGCGCCGTGTGACGTGGGCGGCGGCGGTGCTCGAGGGCACGATGCCGAACACGATTCCTCCGGCGAAGGCGAACGCCCACCACAGTGCGTTGACGTACGCCATCCACCACACCCAGTCGAAGACGGCGTGAGCACGCACGGCCCACGTCGGCACGGCAGACGCAGACTCCGTCATCACATCTCCATCGTTGTGGGCGAGGGCGCTGGCCATGGAATACGTTTTCCCGGGCCAAGCCACGAGTACCGTAAACCGCCGCCGCGAGCGGAGTCAACTCCATGCACCTCCAGAAGTGAAACGTCTCATGCAAATCTCAGAAACGTTTCGTGTCCTCCGCACCGGCCCGATCCCCGTCGCGCAGCTCGGACAGCGGCCAGGGACTGGGACCGTGCACGGCCCCGCCGGCAAAGGCCGGGTCCGCCGTTACTGAATCGTTCTAATTTCTCGGAATGATGGCTTGCGAAACGTTTTTAGACGAGGTACCGTAGCGGGCAAGCGCTTTCCAGCACCGCATGATCCGCACCCGGATGCGCCCACACCGCACTCACAGACGACGAACGTCTCCCGCGGACAGCGAACGCAGACGTTCACAAGGAGGACAAGGATGTTCAGCAAGAAGCGGGCCCTCGCCGTAGCCGCGATCGCGGCCGGCGCAGCCCTGGTGCTGGCCGGCTGCGCCGGCGGCAGCGAAGAAGCCCCCGACGCGGCCCCCACGTTCGACCCGAACGAGGAGGTCACCCTCGACCTCGCGTTCTGGGGCAACGACGTGCGCGCCGACCTCTACAACCAGGCGATCGACGCGTTCAACGAGGAATACCCCAGCATCACGGTCAACGCCACGTTCCTGACCTTCCCCGAGTTCTGGGAGAAGCGGCAGACCGAGGCGGCCGGCGGGAACCTCCCCGACGTGATGCAGTTCGACTACTCGTACCTGCGTCAGTACTCCGAGAACAACCTGCTGCTCGATCTCGACCCCTACCTCGGCAACATCATCGAGACCGACCCGCTGCCGGAGAACATCCTCGACATCGGCGTCGTCAACGACACGACCTACGGCATCACCACCTCCACCAACGCGTGGGGCCTCTTCACCAACCCGGTCCTCCTCGAGAAGGCCGGCGTCGCGGAGTTCGAAGGCGGCAGCTGGGAGGACTACGCCGAGTGGATGGGCGAGGTCACCGACGGCGGCGGCGGCGAGTTCTGGGGTGGTGCCGACTTCACCGGCCGCATCCAGAACTTCGAGCTGCAGCTGCGCTCCGAGGGCGAGAACCTCTTCAACGAGGACGGCACGCCCGGCTTCGACGAGGAGCGCCTGACGGAGTTCTGGGAGTCCGGCCAGGACATCCGGGACGGCATCGGCATCCCGCAGCAGCGTGTCGAGGAGGTCGCCCCGAAGGGCGCCTTCGACAGCGCGCTGACCGCCAGCGAGCTGACGTGGGACAACTTCGGCGCCGGCTACCTCGCGGGCCTCGGCGCGGACTACACCGAGCTCGGCCTGATCGCTCCCCCGGTGACGGAGGAAGGCGCGAAGGACCTCTACCTGAAGCCCTCGATGCTCCACACCATCTCGGCCAGCACGGAGCACCCGGAGGCGGCGGCGACGCTCGTCAACTTCCTCGTGAACTCTCCCGAGTCGGGCGAGATCTTCGGCACCAACCGCGGCCTGCCGGCCTCGGAGACCGCCCTCGACGCCGCGGAGCTCGACCCGCTGAGCCAGCAGGTCAAGGAATACGAGGCCTTGATCGCCGACCGCCTGGGCGACGCCCCGCCGGTGCCGATCGTCGGCTACGGCACCCTGGAGGAGAAGTTCCGCCAGCTGGGCACCGAGCTCAGCTTCGGCACGGTCACGGTGGATGACGCGGTCTCGCAGTTCTTCGCCGAGATGGACGTCGTCCTCAACCAGTGACACCGTTCGGGTCCGGGCGTACGATGCGCCCGGACCCGGAACACCACTCCATGAATCTGTATCGGAGAGTCTCGTGAGCACCACAGCGACCAGAGTCATCGTGACCGGTGAGAAGTCCTCGCGTCGGTCCTTGTTCCGCAGGTCCCGGCCGGAGCGGGTGGATCGTCCGGGCATGCGACAGCGTGCCGTGAAGGAGACGGTCGCCGGTTACGGGTTCCTCGTGCCGTGGCTGGTGGGATTCTTCGGGCTCACGCTGATCCCGATGGCGTACTCGCTGTACCTGTCGTTCACGAGCTACAACATCTTCTCGCCGCCGAAGTGGATCGGCTTCGACAACTACATCCGCATGTTCACGTCGGACCCGGCGTTCATCCAGTCCGCGCAGATCACCCTGATCTACGTGGTCGTCGGCACCCCGATCACCCTCGCCGCGGCCCTCGCCGTTGCGATGCTGCTGAACTACCGCGACAAGGGCGCCGGGTTCTTCCGCTCCGCGTTCTACGCCCCGTCGCTGATCGGCGGATCGGTCAGCGTCGCGATCGTGTGGCGGGCGATGTTCGCCTCCGACGGCCCGGTCGACACCTCGCTGTCGGCGATCGGGATCGACCTGGGCGGCTGGATCGGCAACCCGGCTCTGGTGCTGCCCGCGATGATCCTGCTGGCGATCTGGCAGTTCGGCGCCACGATGGTCATCTTCCTCGCCGGCCTGAAGCAGATCCCTAAAGAACTCTACGAGGCGGCAGAGATGGACGGCGCCGGGCCCTGGCACCGGTTCCGCGCCGTCACCCTGCCGATGCTCAGCCCCGTGATCTTCTTCAACCTGCTGCTCGGCCTGATCGGCGCCTTCCAGGTGTTCGCATCGGCCTACATCATCTCGAACGGCACCGGCGGCCCCGCCGGCATGACCAACTTCATCACCCTGTACCTCTACAAGCGCGGCTTCAGTGACGGCCAGATGGGCTACGCCGCCGCCATCGCCTGGGTGCTGCTGATCGTCGTCGCCGTCATCGCCTTCATCCTCTTCCGCACCCAGCGCAGCTGGGTCCACTACGCCGGAGACAACCGATGAGCACCACAAGTTTCGGCGAGCCCGCCATCGCGACCCTCGAGAACCAGCTCGACGCGACACCCCGCGCCCCCCGCCGCAAAGTCAAGCGCAAGACCTGGCAGACCGCGATCTGGTTCATCGTGCTCATCGCGGTGACCGCGGTCGTGCTCTACCCGCTGGTGTGGCTGCTGTTCTCCACGTTCAAGCCGAACAGCGAGTTCGGCTCGAACATGGGCCTCCTCCCGAACGCGCCCACCATCGACAACTACACGAAGGTGTTCGAAGGCATCGCCGGAGTGCCGATGTGGCGGTTCTTCCTGAACTCGTTCATCATCGCCGCCGGCTCCGTGATCGGCGTGCTGCTGTCCTCGTCGCTGGCCGCCTACGCGTTCGCCCGCATCCAGTTCAAGGGCCTCAGCGTCCTGTTCGCCGCGATGATCGGCACCCTGCTGCTGCCGTTCCACGTCGTGATCATCCCGCAGTACATCATCTTCAACAATCTCGACATGATCGACACGTTCTGGCCGCTGCTGCTGCCGAAGTTCCTCGCCACCGAGGCGTTCTTCGTGTTCCTGCTCGTCCAGTTCATCCGCCAGATGCCCCGCGACATGGACGAAGCGGCCCGCATCGACGGCGCCGGCCACGTCCGCATCTTCTGGTCGATCATCCTGCCGCTGATCAAGCCCGCCCTGATCACCTGCTCGATCTTCGCGTTCATCTGGGCGTGGAACGACTTCCTCGGGCCCCTGCTCTACCTGACCAGCCCCGAGAACTACCCGCTCCCCATCGCGCTGCGCCTCTACAACGACCAGACCTCGGTCAGCGACTACGGCGCCACCGTCACCGCATCCTTCATCGCCCTCATCCCCGTCCTCCTCTTCTTCCTGGTGTTCCAGCGCTTCCTCGTCGACGGCGTCGCCACCCAGGGCCTGAAGGGCTGACGGGCGGCAAGCGCCGACCGCCGTTTCGCACGACCCACACACGCACGAGAAGGGATGCCGCAGCTCATGGACCGCAAGACACTCCGCGCCGCACGCCGGGCCGACGCGTCCGGCAGCGGGCCCACGCTCGAAGAGCGCGACCCTGCCCGCTACCCGGGTGCGAAGGGGGCCTTCGCGCTGTTCGGCGAGGTGCTGCTCACCGGCCTGCTCGTCACCGTCGCGGGTCTGCTGGTCGTGACCCTGCCTGCGGCACTGGCCGCCGGCATCCGTCATCTGCGTCGCTATGCCGGCGCGGAGCAGTCGCACGTCCGCACGTTCTGGCAGGACTGGCGCAGGGCGCTGCCCGGTGGGGTCGTGGTCGGAGTCGTCGGCGTGGCGCTCGCCGTGCTGCTGCTGCTCGACATCGACCTCGCGAACTCCGGCGCACTCCCCGGCGGCCCCCTCATCGCCGTGATCGGCTGGGCCGGGCTGCTGACAGCGGCGGTCTCACTGCTCCTGGCAGCGGGAGCCTGGACCCCCGAACGCGGCTGGCGACCGGCGGTCCGCGGCATCCCGTCGTCGATCGCACGGGACCCGATCGGAGCCGCGTATCTCGCCGCCGCGGCGGTGCTGGTCGTCGTCATGACCTGGATGCTCGCCCCGCTCATCGTCGCGGGCCTGGGCTGCGCCGCCTTCGCCGTCATGGCGGTCCCCGCCCGGCGCGGCCGCCGCTGAACCCCACCGACCGAATCACCTGTCACCGAAGCCAGAAGAAGGAGCTCGACGTGCTGTACGGCGCCGACTACAACCCCGACCAGTGGCCGGAGGAGGTGTGGGACGAGGACGTCCGCCTCATGCAGCAGGCCGGCGTCAACATCGTCAGCCTCGGCATCTTCGCGTGGTCGCGCATCCAGCCCTCCGAGGACGTGTGGGATTTCGCCTGGCTCGACACCGTCATCGGCAAGCTGCACGCGGGCGGCATCGCTGTCAACCTCGCGACGGCGACCGCCTCTCCCCCGCCGTGGGTGAGCGCGACGTACCCCGAGACCCTCCCGGCCGACGAGTCGGGCGCCTCCTACTGGCCCGGCAGCCGACAGCACTTCGCGCCGTCGTCGCCCACCTACCGGCGCCTGGCCGGCGAACTGGTGCGCCGCCTCGCCGAGCGCTATGCGGAGCACCCGGCCGTGGTGATGTGGCACGTCGGCAACGAGTTCGGCTGCCACCTCTGGATGGACTTCTCGGATGCCGCGCGCGACGCGTACCGCGGGTGGCTCGAGAAGCGGTACGCCACCATCGACGCACTGAACGATGCGTGGGGCACGAGCTTCTGGTCGCAGCGCTACGGCGGCTTCGACGAGATCTTCCCGCCGCGCCTCGCCCCGTACAGCCACAACCCGTCGTCGATGCTCGACTGGTGTCGCTTCACGAGCGACATGCTGCTCGAGTGCTACCTGATGGAGCGCGAGATCCTGCTGGCGGCCGGCGCGACGCAGCCGATCACGACGAACTTCATGGGTCCGTTCAAGCCCGCCGACTACCGCAAGTGGGCGCCGCACATGGACGTCATCGCCGACGACTGCTACCCCGATCCGGCGAACCCGCATCGCGTGCGCGACGCCGCGTTCCAGCGGGATCTGATCCGCTCGCTCAAGCCCGGCGTGCCGTGGCTGCTCTGGGAGCAGGCGACGGATGCCGTCAACTGGCGTCCCGCGAACGCCGGCAAGCAGCCGGGGGCGCTGATGGCCGAGACGGCGCAGTCCGTGGCACGGGGCGCCGACGGCATCATGTTCTTCCAGTGGCGGCAGTCCCGCGCCGGAAGCGAGAAGTTCCACTCGGCGATGCTTCCGCACGCGGGCACCGAGACCCGGACCTGGAACGCGGTCACCGACCTCGGCGCTCGCCTGGGTGCTCTCCCTGAGCTGCCCGCACCGGGCCGTGACGCCCAGGTCGCCCTGGTGTTCGACTGGGAGAACTGGTGGGCCGTCGAGGAGCGCGACCACCCGACGCAGATCGACTACCTCGCGCTGATCCTGGAGTGGTACGGCGCGTTCCACGCGCGCAACATCCAGGTCGACATCGTGGGACCCGAAGAGGTGGACCGCGCCTACGACCTGGTCGTCGCACCGGCGCTCTACCTGCTGCGCGATGAGGGCGCCGCGGCGCTGACCCGGTTCGTCGAGGACGGCGGCACGCTGCTCACCGGCCCCTTCACCGACATCGTCGACGCGCACGACCAGTTCCGCGACGGCGGGTTCCTGACCCAGCTGGGCCCCGTGCTCGGTCTGCGCTTCGAGGACTTCGGCGCGCTCGCCGGCGCTGCGGTGAGCGCCAGCGGCGTGGGCGGCCTCAAGGCCGAAACCGCCGCGGTACCGGGCGCCGGAGCCGTGGCCGGTGCCGCGGCGACGTTCCGGCTCGGGGGCGCCGCGCAGTCCGGCCGGCTCGTCGCCGAGTCCGTGCACGCGACCGGTGCGTCGGTCGTGGCGGCGTTCGACTCCGGGCTCCAGGCCGGCGCGCCGGCACTGACCCGCCACCGGTTCGGCGCCGGCGAGGCCTGGTACGTCGCGACCCAGCCCGTCGGCAACTCGCCTTCGGCCGCCGGGACCGCCCCCGACGCGCTCGACGCCGTCGTCGCGGCCGTGGTCGAGGCATCCGGTGTCCGCCCCGTCGTCGAGGGCCTGCCCGCCGGCGTCGAGGCCGCTCGTCGCGGCGATCTCGTCACGCTCATCAACCACGGCGACGCCCGCGTCGAGATCGCGATCGAGTGCACGGATGCCGAGACCGGCCGTGCCGTCGAGCGCGTGGCGCTCGACGCCCAAGGCGTCGCCTTCCTCCTCGCACCCGCCGCTGTCCCGCCCGCCCTCGCCACGCCCGCCGCCGAACCCTCGGCGCGCGAGTCCGTGCCGAGCTTCTGACCTCCCCCACTTCCCTTCGAGACTGGAGACCTCCATGCCCGCACCCCGTCTGCTCGCAGCAGCCGCCCTCACCGCGAGCGCCGCGCTCGTCCTCGCCGGCTGCGCCGGCGGCGCGTCCGACGACGCCGCCGACGCGTTCGACCCCGACGAGGAGGTCACGCTCGACTTCGCGTTCTGGGGCAACGACGACCGCGCCACCCGTTACAACGACCTGATCGCGGCGTTCAACGAGGAGTACCCGAACATCACGATCAACACCTCGTTCACCGACTTCCCGAGCTTCTGGGAGAAGCGGCAGACCGAGGCCGCGGGCGGTGGGCTCCCCGACGTCTTCCAGTTCTCCGACAGCTACCTGCGCCAGTACGGCGAGTCCGGCAATCTGCTCGACCTCGCCGAGGTGTCGGACCAGATCGACACGACGACGTTCGAGGAGTCGCTCCTCGGCACCGGTGCGCTCGACGGCGTGCAGTACTCGCTCCCCACGGGTTACAGCCTGTGGGCCAACTTCGTCAACGACGACCTCGTCGCCCAGGCGGGCGTCGAGACGCCCGAGGCCGGCACGAGCTTCGCCGACTTCGACGAGTGGATGGCCTCGGTCACCGACGCCACCGGCGGCACCGTGTACGGCGGCACCGACTACACCCAGCGCATCCAGGTGTTCGAGCTCGTGCTCCGCGCCGACGGCGGCAACCTCTACACCGACGACGGCGAGCTCGGCTTCACCGAGGACGAGCTCCGCGAGTTCTGGGAATCGGGTGCAGAGATCCGCGACGGCGTCACCGTGCCGCAGCAGAAGCTCGAGGAGCTCTCGCCCAAGTCGGGCTTCGGCGCCGCGATCACGGCGAGCGAGATGAGCTGGAGCAACTTCCTGGGCGGCTACCTCGCCGATTCGGGCGCTTCGTCGATCTCGATCGTCGCTCCCCCGACCGCGAAGGAGGGCTCGCAGGACCTCTACCGACAGGCCGGCCTGCAGGTCGCGATCGCGAAGAACACCGAGCACCCCGAGGCCGCTGCCCTGTTCCTCGACTTCGTCGTGAACAGCCCCGAGGCCGGCGAGATCTTCGGCACCACGCTCGGGTTCCCGGCCTCGTCGTCGAAGCTCGAGGGCGCGACCCTCGAAGGCCCCGACAAGCAGGTGGCCGACTACATCGAGTCGGCGGCCGACCGCATCGGCGACGCCCCGCCGGTTCCGGTCGTCGGCTACGGCTCGCTCGAGCAGACCTTCTGGGACCTCGGCAAGTCGATCGGTCTCGGCGCCCTCTCGGTCGACGACGCCGTGACGCAGTTCTTCGCAGAGGCCGACGCCATCCTCGGCTGAGACTCTCGAAGCCTGAGCCTGACCGATTCGACGGATGCCGCGGCACGGCCTCGTGCCGCGGCATCCGTGTCTCCCACCCCCCATCCCGAGAGGATCCCCGTGACCGACGCGTCCGCCCGCCTCGACCCGCACTACGAGATCGCCGACATCGACCGCCGCGTGTTCGGCGGGTTCGTCGAGCACCTGGGCCGTCACATCTACGACGGGATCTTCGAGCCCGGGCATCCGTCGGCCGACGACGAGGGCTTCCGCACCGACGTGATCGACCTCGTGAAGGAGCTCGGCGTCTCGACCATCCGCTACCCCGGCGGCAACTTCGTCTCGGGCTACCGGTGGGAGGACGGCATCGGGCCGAAGGCCGAGCGGCCGCGCCGGCTTGATCTCGCGTGGCACTCGACCGAGACGAACGAGGTCGGGCTCCACGAGTTCCAGGCGTGGCTCGACCGGGTCGGGAGCGACCTGATGCTGGCCGTGAACCTCGGCACGCGCGGCACGCAGGAGGCGCTCGACCTGCTCGAGTACGCCAACGCCGACGCGCAGACAGCGTGGACCGACCGGCGCGCCGCGAACGGACGCGAGACGCCGTTCGGCGTGAAGATGTGGTGCCTCGGCAACGAGATGGACGGACCGTGGCAGCTGGGGCACCGCAACGCCGACGACTACGGCAAGCTCGCGTCGCAGACGGCGAAGGGCATGCGGATGCTCGACCCCGCCGTCGAGCTCGTCGTGTGCGGCTCGTCGGCGCGGGCGATGCCCACCTTCGGTTCGTGGGAGCGCACCGTGCTCGAGCACACCTTCGACGATGTGGACTTCATCTCGTGCCACTCCTACTACCAGGAGCACGACGGCGACGCGCAGGAGTTCCTCGCGTCGGGCGTCGACATGGCGAAGTTCATCGAGGCGGTGGTCGCGATCGCCGACACCGTCGCCGCCACGAAGAAGAGCGAGAAGCGCATCATGATCTCGTTCGACGAGTGGAACATCTGGTACCTGCACGACGACGAGGGCGGCCAGAACGACAAGCCGGAGGAGAAGGGCTGGCCGGTCGCGCCTCGCCTGCTCGAGGACAAGTACAGCGCGCTCGACGCCGTCGTCTTCGGCGACCTGATGATCACGCTGCTGCAGCACGCCGACCGCGTGCGCTCTGCGTCGCTGGCCCAGCTCGTCAACGTCATCGCCCCGATCATGACCGAGCCGGGCGGACCGGCGTGGCGGCAGACGACGTTCTTCCCCTTCTCGATCACATCGCGGCTCGCGCAGGGGCGCGCGGTGCGCGTGCCGGTCGCGTCGAGCACGTTCGCGAGCGAGAAGCTCGGCGAGGTCCCCACCCTGAACGCGGTCGCGACCATCGACGACGACGGCGTGTCGCTCTTCGTCGTGAACCGTTCGGCGACGGATGCCGCGAACCTGCGTGTCGACCTCGCCCCGCTGGTGCGGACCCTCGGGCGCGAGGTCGCCGTCGTCGAGTCGCACCTGCTGCACGAAGACGACGTGTACGCGGCCAATACCCTCGACGATCCCGAGCGCGTCGGCGTGCGCGCGGCCGAGGCATCCGTCGACGGCGAATCGCTCTCGGTGACCCTCCCCGCCGTGTCGTGGGCCGCGGTGCGGCTCGCATGAGCAGCGCTCACGGCACGCGAGCAGTCGCGGGCTCGACCGCGCTCGCCGCGCCGCTGCGGCTCGACGCGACCGGCGACGCTCGCGCCGAGAGGCGCCCGCGCATGGCCAACGCCGAGGATGCGCGCGCCGGGCTCGGCCTGACCAGCCGCGCGCTGATCCGTGACGGACGTCCGTGGCTGCCCGTGTCGGGCGAGCTGCACTACACGCGCGTTCCGCGCGAGCGGTGGACCCCGCGGCTGCGGCTCATGCGGGCGGGAGGCATCTCCGTCGTGTCGACGTACGTGCCGTGGCTCCACCATGAACCGGTCCGGGGCGAGGTGCGCTTCGACGGGCGCTTCGACGTCGCGGCGTTCGTCGACGCGGTGCGCGCGGAAGGGCTCGAGATCGTGCTGCGGATCGGTCCGTGGGCGCACGGCGAGATGCGCAACGGCGGATTCCCCGACTGGGTGCAGCACGCGCCGGTGCAGCACCGCACCGACGACCCGGCGTATCTCGATCTCGTGCGGGAGTGGTTCGGGCACCTCGCCCGCGCCCTCGACGGGCGCTGCCGCCCCGACACGGTGCTCGCGATCCAGCTCGAGAACGAGCTGTACGACCAGCCGGGCCACCTCGTCACGCTCAAGCGGCTCGCGCGCGAGGCAGGACTGTCGGCACCGCTGTGGACCGCGACCGCGTGGGGCGGCGCCGAACTTCCCGATCCCGAGGTGCTGCCGCTGTGGGGCGGCTACGGCGACGGGTTCTGGGTCGACCCCGGCGAGCCGTGGGATCCGACCTTCCGGGCGCACTACTTCTTCTCCGACAAGTGGGACGACCCCGGCATCGGCGCCGATGTGCGCGGTGCGGAGGCGACCGGCGGGTCCGCCGAACTGTCGCCGTGGTTCCCGGCCGCCACCTGCGAGCTCGGCGGGGGCATGGCGACGGCATACCACCGGCGACCTCGGCCCGACGCCCTCGACATCGCCGCCGTCGCGCACGCCAAGCTCGGCAGCGGATCGGCGTGGCAGGGCTTCTACATGTACGCGGGCGGGACGAACCCGGGGCCGGGGCTCGAGGAGACGCAGGCCACGGGGTACCCCAACGACATGACCCGCCTGAGCTACGACTTCCACGCGGCGATCGGCGAGGCCGGCCGCACCGCCCCGAGTCACGCCGCGCTGCGCCTGCAGCACGCGTTCATCGAGGCGTTCGGGGAAAGCCTCGCGCCGATGCCGTCGCACCTTCCTGCGGAGCGCCCGGCCGGCGTCGAGGACGCCGAGACGCTGCGCTGGGCCGTCCGCGCCGACGACGGCGCGGGCGTCGTGTTCATCGGATGGCATCAGCCGCACGTGCCGCTGTCGACGTACCGCGGCGCGCAGTTCCAGATCGAGACAGCGGACGGTGTCGTCACGCTGCCGAGCACGCCCGTCGACGTCCCTCCCGGCACCCTCGCCCGGTGGCCCCTCGGTCTCGAGGTGGGCGGCGTCAGGGTCGAGTGGGCGACCGCGTCGGCGGTCACGGTGCTGCCCGGCATCCCGGCATCCGGCTCCGTTCCGACCCTCGTGCTGATCGAAGACGCGGGCATCCCGGTCGAGATCGCGCACGACGGCCTCGCCCATCGCGTGACACCCGGGCCGTCGCCGCTGCACATCGAGGAGCCCCATGGTGCGGCGCTCGATGTGCTCGTCCTTCCCGCCGACGAGGCGGCGCAGATCTGGGTGGTCGACGCGGCCGCCGGTGGACGACGGCTGTTCGTCGGGTCCGACGAGCTGACGTGGGATGCCGCAGGGACGGTGTCGGTGCGCGCGAGCGGGTCGGCACCCGACATGCGGGAGTACGCCGGAGGCGTCTGGCGCGAGCTCGCGTGGGACCACGTCGGCGGCGCTGCGGTCACCGAGAGCGTCGCGGTCGAGACGGTGCGCTCGGCGTCGATGCCGTCCGGCCGGTACGGGTCGCGCGATGGCCGGCCGTCCGCGCCGGATGACGCGGTGCTCGAGGCGCACGCCGCGGTGTATCGCCTCGACATCCCCGAGTGGGTCGACGAAGACGCCGTGCTGCGGGTGCGCTGGGCGGGCGATCTCGCGCAGCTGCGCGTCGACGGAGTGACGGCGACCGACCGGTTCTGGGACGGCTCCGAGTTCGTCGCGAACCTGCGCGACATCGGCGCTTCGCCCTCCACGCGCGTGGAGCTGCACGTGCTGCCGCTCCGGCGCGACAGCGGCGTGCACCTGCCCGCCGACGCCGCCGCGTGCCTCGCGGCATCGGTCGACGCAGTCTGCACGCTCGACGCCGCCGAGATCGACCAGCGGGCCCTCTGGTACGAGGCGCTTGCATGACGCCCGATCGCGTGTCACACTATTGGAAAGCGTTTACCCACTCCGCACTCCGCGGTGCCGGGTACCCCACAGCCTTCAGAGCAGAAAGCAGGACCCCATGACCGACACGACACTCGCTCCGGCCTCGGCCGAGGCATCCGCTCGTCCGCAGGTGCGCGAGATCGGCATCATCATGAACGGCGTCTCGGGCCGCATGGGCTACCGCCAGCACCTGGTGCGCTCGATCCTCGCGATCCGCGACCAGGGCGGCATCGAGCTGCCCGACGGCACCAAGGTCACCGTCAAGCCGCTGCTCGTCGGACGCAGCGAGGCCAAGCTGGCCGACCTCGCCGCCAAGCATGGCATCGAGGACTACACGACCGACCTCGACGCCGCCCTCGCCGACCCGCGCTGGGAGATCTACGCCGACTTCCTCGTCACGAAGGCGCGCGCCTCTGCACTGCGCAAGGCCATCGCCGCCGGCAAGACGATCTACACCGAGAAGCCCACGGCCGAGACCGTCGACGAGGCGCTCGAGCTCGCGAAGCTCGCGCAGGAGGCCGGCGTCAAGACCGGTGTCGTGCACGACAAGCTCTACCTCCCGGGCCTGCAGAAGCTGAAGCGCCTCATCGACTCCGGCTTCTTCGGCCGCATCCTCTCGGTGCGCGGTGAGTTCGGCTACTGGGTCTTCGAGGGCGACTGGCAGCCCGCCCAGCGCCCGAGCTGGAACTACCGCGCCGAGGACGGCGGCGGCATCATCGTCGACATGTTCCCGCACTGGAACTACGTGCTGGAGAACCTGTTCGGCGAGGTCAAGTCCGTCTACGCCCAGGCCGCCGTGCACATCGCCGACCGCTGGGACGAGAAGGGCGAGCACTACACCGCGACCGCCGAGGACGCCGCCTACGGCATCTTCGAGCTCGAGGGCGACATCGTCGCGCAGATCAATTCGTCGTGGACCGTGCGCGTGAACCGCGACGAGCTCGTCGAGTTCCACGTCGACGGCACGCACGGCTCGGCCGTCGTGGGTCTGTTCGGCGCCAAGATCCAGCACCGCAACGCCACCCCGAAGCCGGTGTGGAACCCCGACCTCGCCGACGACCACGACTACGACGCCGACTGGGCCGAGGTGCCGACGAACGACGTGTTCCAGAACGGCTTCCGCCAGCAGTGGGAGGAGTTCCTCGAGTCGTACGTGCTCGGCACAGAGTACGAGTTCGACCTGCTCTCGGGCGCGCGCGGCGTGCTGCTCGCCGAGGCGGGCCTGCAGTCGAGCCGCGAGGGCCGCAAGGTCGAGCTGCCGACCCTGTCGCTCGACTGACCGGCCCGAACCCACCGAACGGAACTGTCGGATGCCGAAACTCACCCTCCTCTCCGACGCCGGGGCTCTCTCGGCGGTCGAGCTGAGCGAGTCGCCGGGCTACACCAAGCCCGCCGACCCGCTCCGCAGCCGGGTCGCCTACGCCGCCGCACACGTCGTGCCTCAGACCTGGGCAGACAACACCCCCGGCCGGCCGGCTGAGGTCGACTGGGACGCCACGCTCGACTTCCGTCGCGCGGTGTACTCCTGGGGTCTCGGCGTCGCCGACGCCATGGACACGGCCCAGCGCAACATGGGCCTGGACGCGGCCGCGACGCGCGAGCTCATCGCCCGGTCGGCGCAGGTCGCCCGCGAGGAGGGCGGCTCGGTCGTCGTCGGTGTCAATACCGACCACGTCGAGGCAGAGCGGATCTCGGTCGACGAGGTCATCGACGCCTACAAGCAGCAGCTCCACTTCACCGAGGAGCAGGGCGCGGGGCCTGTGCTGATGGCATCGCGCCACCTCGCCCGCGCCGCCGAGTCGGCGGACGACTACCGCCGGGTGTACCGCGAGGTGCTCGGCTCGGCGACGACCCCCGTCGTGCTGCACTGGCTCGGCACCGCGTTCGACCCGGTGCTCGAGGGCTACTTCGGCTCTCCCGACTGGCGCGAGGCGTCGGCGGTGCTGCTCGAGATCATCGAGGAGAACGTCGAGAAGGTCGCGGGCGTGAAGATGAGCCTGCTGGATGCCGCGTCCGAGGTGTCGGTGCGCGAGCGCCTCCCCGAGGGTGTGCGCATGTTCACCGGCGACGACTTCAACTACGTCGGACTCATCGGCGGCGCCGACGTGCCCGACGCCCGGCAGCCGGAGCGCGACGCGAACAGCCCGCGCCAGCACTCCGACGCCCTGCTCGGCGCGTTCGCCGCGATCACGCCGGTCGCCTCGGCGGCCATCCAGGCGCTCGACGCCGGCGACCCCGCGCGGTACCTCGAGATCCTCGAGCCGACCGAGGAGCTCAGCCGCCAGGTGTTCGCCGCGCCGACGTTCTACTACAAGACCGGTGTCGCCTTCCTCTCCTGGCTCAACGGCCACCAGCCGGCGTTCCAGATGGTGGGCGGACTGCACTCGGCACGGAGCCTCCCCCACCTGTCGAGCATCGTCGAGCTGGCGAACTCCTCGCTCGCGCTCGAGCGGCCGGAGCTCGCGATGATCCGCTGGCACGGCATGCTGCGCCACAACGGCATCGACGTACCAGGCGTGCTCGCATGACCGCCGCCGAGGCATCCGTGTCCCGAAATCTCGCCCTCGTGTCCCGATTTCAGTTGGTCGGCGGCATTGTGAGCGAGCGAAATCGGGACATGAGGGAAGGGAACGCGCGATGACCGCTGTCGATCCGCGCCTGTCGATCAACCAGGCCACCATCAAGCACGCCGATCTCGCGACCGCACTGCGTGTGACGGCTGAGGCGGGTGTCGAGGCGATCGGCCTCTGGCGCGAGCCTGTGCAGGAGGTCGCCCTCGCGACCGCCGCGAAGATGCTCGCCGACTCGGGCCTGCGCTTCACGACGCACTGCCGCTCCGGCTTCTTCACGATGCCCGAGGGCCCGGCGCGCCGCGCGTCGATCGACGACAACCGCGTCGCGATCGAAGAGGCAGCGACCCTCGCCGCTGCGGGCGCCGAGGGGTCGACCGCAATCCTCGTGCTCGTCGCGGGGGGCCTGCCCGAAGGGTCTCGCGACCTGGTCGGCGCTCGTGAGCGGGTGCGCGACGCGATCGGCGAACTGGTTCCGGATGCCGCGGCCGCCGGTGTCACGCTCGCCATCGAGCCGTTGCATCCGATGTACGCGTCCGACCGCTGCGTCGTCTCGACGCTCGGGCAGGCGCTCGACATCGCCGCGGACTTCGACCCGGCCGTCGTCGGCGCCACCGTCGACACCTTCCACATCTGGTGGGACCCCGACGTCCTGGCCTCCATCGAGCGCGCGGGCCGCGAGGGCCGCATCGCGACGTATCAGGTGTGCGACTGGAAGACGCCGCTCGCGGCCGATGTGCTGCTCAGCCGTCACTACCCCGGCGACGGCGTCATCGACTTCGGCTCGCTCACCCGTGCGGTCGAGGCGACGGGCTACGACCGCGACATCGAGGTCGAGATCTTCAACGAGGAGATCTGGGCCACCGACCCGCTCGTCGCCGTGCAGCGGACGGCCGCCGGGTTCGCGGCATCCGTCTCGCCCCACCTCCGCGCCCGCGTCGCGAGCTGAACGCTCGGGCATGAGCACGGGAGCGCTCGCGGGATACGCCGACTGGCCGGCCTACCTCGCGGGCGCTCCGGCGTTCGTGCCGGTCGGTCTCGACGGACGCCGGAACCCCGGCGCCGGCGAGGACGGCACCGCTTCGCCAGGGAACGACGGCGCGACCGGCACGGTCGCCGACGCCCGCCGCGCCCTCGTCGACGTACTGGGCGTGCGCGCGGCGACCGCCGCCGACCTGAAGGTCGACCGCGAGTGGGTCGCCGACGGCGTGCGCGGCCGCGAGCTGAGCTGGTGGCTCGGCTTCGGCCCGCGGACGCGGGCCTACGTGCTCGAACCCGCCGACCACGACGGCGATCTCCCCGGCGTGCTCGCCCTCCACGCGCACGGCGGCGTGCGTTCGACCGGGGCCGAACAGCTCGTCGACACGGGGCGCGCGCCCAGCCCCTCGGCGGCCCGCATGCGCGCCCGCTGCTACGCGGGACGCACTCCCGCCAACGACCTCGCCCGCGACGGCTTCGTGGTGCTGGTACCCGACGCGTTCTCGTGGGCCAGTCGCGCGTTCGACCTGTCGTCGCCGCCGGAGGTGCTGGCGCGCCTGGGTGCGGCGCTCGACGCCCTGCACCGCGAACGCCACGAGACGCTCTCTGCCGATGAGCGCTTCGATGAGCTGTCGTCGCTGCACGAGTACGGCATCGCGAAGGCTGCGGGCGCGCTCGGCACGACCTTCGCCGGCGCCGTCGCGACCGACGATCTGGCGGCGCTGGACCTGCTGGCGGACTGGCCGGGCGTGGATGCCGGACGCCTCGGAGCGATGGGCTTCTCGGGCGGCGGCGGCCGGGCGCTGTTCGTGGGGGCGCTCGACGGCCGGGTCGCGGCATCCGTCGTCGCGGGCATGATGGCGACCTCTGCGTCGCTCGTGCCCGACTACCTCGACACCCACTCGTGGCTGCTGCACAGCCCAGGCCTCGCGGCGCGCTTCGACCTGCCCGACGTCGCGGCGCTGGGCCGCCGGGTGCTCGTGCAGTACGGCGAGCGCGACGAGCTCTTCCCCCGGCAGGGGATGACGGATGCCGACACCCGGCTCCGCACCCTGCTCGGTGCCCGCTACACCGGCGCCTGGCACGACGCCGCGCACGAGTTCACCGCCGCGATGCAGGACGAGGCGCGGGCGTTCCTGACGCAGGCGCTCATCCGACCCGCGCACGGCGATACCGCAGCGTGACGATCTCGAAGGGGCGGAGTTCGAACGCGACGGACGAGGGCTCCGACGCTCCGACCGGAGGGTCCAGCGGGCGCTCGAGCAGGTCGGTGCGCTGCACGCCCGCGACGGGGAACGAGGCGCGGACCGTCGCCCGCCGTCGACCCCCGGACGCCTCGTAGAGACGCACGACGACGTCTCCGCTGCGATCATCGGCGAGCTTCACCGCCTCGATGAGCACATGCGGGTCGGTGCAGGTGACGAGCGCCTCGGCCGGCCGGGATGACCGCACCGGACGCAGCGGATGAGCGAGGCGCAGGCCCTCCTCGCACGCGTCGGCGATATTGGCCGTCGGGCGCAGCGAGAACCGCACCCGATGCCTTCCGCGGTCGGCATCGGGATCCGGAAAGCGGGGGCCTCTGATGACCGACATCCCGATCATCGTCGTCGTGCCGCCGTCCGTCCTCGTCCGCCGCTGCACCGAATGCCCGTGCGTGGAGTCATTGGCGATGGCGACGCCGTAACCCGGCTCGCCGACGTGGATCCAGCGCTGTCCGGAGACCTCGAACCGCGCGGCATCCCACGAGGTGTTCGCGTGAGTGGGCCGCGCAAGGTGACCGAACTGGGTTTCGCTCCGGGTCTCCTCGGCATGGACGTCCAGCGGGAACATCAGCTTCAGCAGGCGCCCGCGGTGCTGCCAGTCCACGTCGAGGGCGATGTCGACTGCCGCCCGTCCGGGTGCCAGTGTCAGCTCCTCCGTGACGGAGGAGGACCCGAATCGCCTGACGCATCTCACCACGACCGCGCCGTCCTCCGTGACGACGCCGAGCTGCTCGAGCTCGGTGAGGTCGACGGCGTGACGGAGGTCGTCGCGCTCGATGTCCCAGGCGTCCCACTTGCCAGGCGCATCCCGGTGCAGCCTCAGCAGGGCGGCCGCCTCGCCGGCGGGGATCGCCTCGCGCCCGTCCGGCCCCTGCAGCGACACCAGCAGTCCCCGCCTGTCGACCACCGCCCGGACGATGCCGTTCGTGAGCACCCACCCGTCGGCGGTCTCCTCGAACCGTGCGGCTCCGGCCGGGTCAGCTGGTGCGGCTACCGCGTGCGGGGGCACACCGGCGAGCCACACCGCAGTGGCATTCGCGTACAGCAGCGGCCCGTCCTCACCGGCGACGCGCAGAGCATCGAGGCTCACCGCGACCATGCCCTCGAGCTCTCGCACGATGGCCGTGTGGTCGGCCTCGGCTTCACGATGCACCCACGAGATCGAACTGCCGGGCAGGATGTCGTGGAACTGCAGCATCAGCACCCGCTTCCACAGGCGGTCGAGCGCGTCGTAGGGATAGCCGGTCCCCGCCTGAACGGCGGCGGTGGTCGCCCACAGCTCCGCCTCATGGAGCAGCTCCTCGCATCGGCGGTTGCCCTGCTTCGTGCGCAACTGACTCGTCAGGGTGCCGCGGTGGAGCTCGAGGTACATCTCGCCGCGCCAGACCGGGAGCTCGTCCACCTCCTGAATAGCAGCGGTGTAGAAGTCGCCGGGACTTCCGAGGCGCACGCGGGGAGAGCCCTCCAGGTCCGCCTGCCGGCGGGCAGCCGCGAGCATCTCGCGTGTGGGCCCACCGCCACCGTCGCCCCAGCCGAACGGCGCGAGCGAGACCGTGCCCGCGTCGTGGTCACGATAAGTGCGCTCGGCGTGTGCCAGTTCCGCCGCGGACAGCTCGGCGTTGTAGGTCTCGATCGGCGGGAAGTGCGCGAAGATCCGAGTGCCGTCGATGCCCTCCCAGGCGAGGGTGTGGTGCGGCATGGCGTTGGTCTGGTTCCACGAGATCTTCTGCGTCATGAACCAGTCGACGCCGGCGAGCTTCATGATCTGCGGGAGCGCTGCCGAGTAGCCGAACGTGTCGGGCAGCCATACCTCACGCGTCTCGAGGCCGAACTCCTCGAGGAAGAAGCGCTTGCCGTGCACGAGCTGCCGCACCGTGGCTTCGCTTCCGGGCATGTTCGTGTCGGGCTCGACCCACTGGCTGCCGACAGGCACGAACTGCCCCGACGCCACCTTCTCGCGAATGCGTGCGAACAGCTCCGGGTACGACTCCTTGACCCACGCGAGCTGCTGCGCCGAAGAGCACGCGAAGCGGAAGTCCGGATGCTCGTCCATCAGTGCGAGCGCGTTCGAGAACGTTCTCGCGCATTTGCGGACGGTCTCGCGCACCGGCCACAGCCACGCGGTGTCGATGTGCGCATGACCGGTCGCGAGCACCGTGTGGGCGCTGGCCGCGGCCGGGGCCGCCAGCGCCGGCGCGAGGGCGCGTCGGGCGACGAGCACGGTGCCGCTCACGTCATCCGGATCGATCGCGTCCATCATCCGGTCGAGCGCGCTCCACAGCTGGAGGGCGCGCGGACCGTCCGCCGGCAGCTGCTCCGCGAGCCCGCGGACGACCTCGATGTCCTGCAGAAGCTCCCACACGCCGACGTCGACGAGCGCGATCTCCAGCCGGCGGAGCCGGTACAGCGGCTCGACGCCGGCCGTCGCCCTGTCGCCGAGGCGCGTCGATCGCCAGTGCGATTCCGGCGGGATGCCGGGGTTCCCCGCGAGCTCGAGGAAGTAGTCGATCTCTGCACCCACGACCGGCAGATGCGAGTTCCGGGGGGACACCGCCTTCACGACGGTGCCGTCGGGCCGGAAGGCGAGACCCTCCGCCTGGAACCCCGGCATGAGCCCGTCGAAGCCCAGATCGACGACGACCTCGGGGCGATGCCGGGCGTCCCGTGGCCACTCGCCCGGCAGGGTGCCACGCACGCGCAGCCACAGGGTGCTCCATGGTCGCCCCCACGGCTCCCCGACCGCGAACGGTGCGTACCGCTGACACGCCGCGTCGGCGAACGGGACGGGCTCTCCCGGCGCCTCCCACGCGAGGATCTCGAGCGGCGCGGTCCGCGTGTGGACGGCCGCCGTCAACGACTCGCCGACCAGCCTGTCGAGCCGATCGGCCACGCGGTCCGGCTCCGTCCGCCACCCCCCACGCCTCATCGCGTGACCGCAGCCGGCACGACGACGCGGTGGCCGAACGCGAAGAGCGGATCCACGGTGTCATGCGGCACGTCTTCGCGCGATCGACGCACCGCCTCCATCGAGCGCGGAATCTCGAACGGCAGGCTGCCCCGAGGGTGGATGACGCCGGTGAGCGCCGCGACGAACGCCTCGTCGCCGGTGCCGAAGCTCGCCGTGAGAACGCGTGCGATCCGGGCCAGGGGCTCGAGGATCGCCGGGCGCTCCAGCGACACGTCGATCACCAGGGGCACCTCGGCGGCGATGGCGGCGAGTCGCGCGACCAGTCCCGGGCGGAACTCCAGCGACCCTTGATGGAACAGCGATTCGAACAGCAGATCGTCGCGCGGCTCGTACGGTGCGGCAAGTCGCACCACAGCGATGTCGGCATCCCCCGGATGGTCGACGACGGTTCCGAGCGCCGCCGCCGCCGAGTGCGACAACCCCTCGACATAGACGCGCGCGTCCGCCGAGAGGGGCAGCATCCACCCTTCGTCCTGAAGGACGGCGAGCGATTCGCCCTGCGCCCGGAATCCGAGCGCGCGGAAGTCGGCGTTGCCGACGATCCGCTCGGCCTCGTCTTCGTCCACGAAGGGATCGTCGAACAGCCCGAGGCGGAACTTGAGCTCGAGGATCCGACGGGCAGACTCATCGATGCGCGCCTCCGGCACGCGACCGTCGCGGACGAGCTCGCACAGGATCTCGACGCATTCCTCGCCGCCGAACTGGTCGCATCCGGCATCCAGGATCGCCAGCATCCGCTCGGCCGGGCTGAGATGCTCGACGCCCCACGCCTTCGCGGGCAGCACCTGCCCGTGGGCGACGTTGTCGTTGACCAGCTCCCAGTCGGTCACCACAAGACCGTCGAACCCGAGCTGCTCGCGCAGCAGACCGGTGACGATGCGACGGTTGAAGCCGAAGCCGACCGCCGGCACCGGCCGGCCGTCGAGCTCGAGACCGACCGGCATGCCGTAGTACGGCATCATTCCCGCGGTGCCGCACGCCACGGCCGCGCGGAAGGGCGCGAGGTGCAGGTCGAACGCACCGCCGGGGTAGACCTGCTCCCGTCCGTAGGGGAAGTGCGCGTCCTCGCCGTCCTGCTGGGGGCCCGCTCCGGGAAAGTGCTTGGTCACGCATGCCACAGATGACTCACTGATCTCGGTCCCCTGGAACCCCTCGATGTAGGCGCTGAGCGCCCGCGTGGTCCGTTCCGGATCGGCCCCGAACGTGTGCAGCTGTCGCCCCCAGCGCGGCTCGGTGGCGAGATCAACCTGCGGATGAAGCGCCATCCGGATGCCGACGGCGAGGTACTCCCGGCGTGCGATGTCGGCGAACGCCCGGATGTCGTCGTCGTCGAGTCCGGCGAGACCGAGCGGCTCCGGCCACTGGGAGAAGGCGCCGGCGGTGAAGGACGTGCCGGCATTCTCGACGAACGCGTGACGCGGGTCGGTGCTGATCGTGACCGGGATGCCGTGGGGCGTCTGCTCCGCGAGCCGCTGGAGGGCGTTCGCCCACCGTGCGGCATCCCGGCCCGCTCCCAGGGCGTGGACGTTGAAATGGTTGAGATGCTTCTCAAGCACGACGGTGCGCGTCGAGGACTTGCTCAATGCGCCCGGGGCATCCAGGAGCGTCCCGTTCGGTCCGCTCTCGATGACCGTGTGGAACATCAGTCCCACCTTCTCCTCGATCGAGAGACGGCCGAGGAGGTCGGCCGTCCGTGCGACCGGATCGAGCCGAGGGTCTTCGTACGGATCCAGCACGCCGTTTCCGTTGAGGTCTCGCCAGGGGGTCGCTGCGGGGATCGGGGTGGTCGTGGGGACGGGCGCGGGCACGGGCACGGAGGTCCTTTCTGCGGGTGCGAGGGGCAGCACGGGCCTCAGCCCTTGAGACCGGTGAAGCCGATCCCCCGGACGATGGACCGCTGGAAGATCAGGAAGATGATGATGGGCGGGATGCTGGCGATGAGCAGCCCGGAGATCAGATACGCGGGGTTCGTCGCCTGCGCCAAGCGAGGCAGCGCGACCGCCAAGGGCTGGGTTTCGGGATCCGTCAGGACGATCAGCGGCCAGAGGAACTCCTTCCATGCCGACATGATCGACAACAGCGAGACCACGGCGATGATCGGCCGTGACATCGGCAGGACGATGCGCCAGAAGACGGTGAACCAGCCGGCGCCGTCGATCTGCGCGGCCTCGAAGAGCTCCCGCGGGATCTCCTCGAAGAACTGCTTGACGAGAAGGATCGTGAACGCGTTCGCTCCTGCGGGGAGCCAGACCGCCCAGGGTGTATCGGTGATGCCGAAGCCGAGGAGCGGGAGGTCGAGCACCGTCAGGTACAGCGCGATGAGCGTGACGGTGGCCGGCACGAACAGGGTGACCAGGAAGGCGCCGTAGACGAACCGGCCGTACCAGGGCCGGATCACCGCGAGGGCGAACCCGGCGGTGGTCGACACGACGAGCTGGACGACCCACGAGCCGAGCACGAGCACCACGGTGTTGCCGAGGTACTGGCCGATGTCGAGCAGGTTCCATGCCGTGGGGATGTTCTCCCACAGCGCCGGCTCGGGAATGAGGCTCAGCGGCCGATTCACCAGGTCGCTGGTCGTGGAGATCGCCGCGCGCAGCATCCACACCAGCGGGATCGCCCCGAAGCCGATCAGCCCGGCGAACAAGAGGATGTGCACCAGTCGCCATCCGGTCCCGACTGCGGGGCGGCGCCAGTCATGGGCTGAGAGGATGCCGCGGTCGCTGGGCTCGGCGCGTTGCCGGCGCCGGCGGGCGGTGAGGGTCGGCGCGGTCATCGGGTGCTCCAGGATCGGGTGAGGCGAAGGTAGAGGGCCGACACGAGCACCAGGACGATCGCCAGCAGGACGCTCAATGCGGTCGCGACGCCGTAATTGCCGAACAGGAACGCGTAGCGGTAGATCATGAGCATCACCGTCACGGTGGCGTTCGCCGGTCCGCCGTCGGTCATGACGTAGGGCTCCGTGAACACCTGGATGGCGCCGATGATCTGCAGCAGAAGCAGGATCAGGATGACGCCGCGCATCTGCGGCAGGGTGACGTGCCAGACCCGCCGCCATACCGATGCGCCGTCCAGCTCCGCAGCTTCGTAGAGCTCGGTGCTCACGCCGGTGAGGGCGGCGAGATAGATGAGGATGGCGGTGCCGGCGCCCGACCACGTCGCGACGATGACCAGGCTCGGCATCGCAAGTTCGGCGGATTGCAGCCACGGCAGCGGCCCGAGTCCGACCACCGCGAGGAGGCTGTTGGCGACGCCCGACTCTCCGGGTGCGAAGAACACCTTGAACAACAACACGGCCACGACCGGCGGGATGACGACGGGAAGGTAGGCCAGCACGCGCGCCACCGTGCCGCCACGGCGCAGCTCCGACATGAGCACGGCGCAGAGGAGCGGGATCGGCAGCCCGATCGCCAGCGAGAGCACGGTGAACCACAGGGTGTTCAGCGCAGCCTTGGGCAGAAGAGGGTCGGCGAACAGGGCCTCGAAGTTGCGCCAGCCGACCCACTCGGCGGGGGTGACGAGATTGGTCTGCTGGAATGCCAGCAGCACGCTCTGCGCTATCGGCCACCACGCGAAGTAGGCGAACACGACGAGCGCCGGCAGCAGGAAGATCAGCCCGGCCCAGGCTGCGCGGTGACGCATGGACATCGTGCGGCGCGGTGGCCGGCGCGCCGGGCGGCCCGCCTGGGCGGCACGGTGCGTGACCGTGCCGCCCAGGCGCTCGGGAGCGACCGTCATTGCGCGTGCTGGGCGAGGATCGTCTCGACCCGGCTCTCAGCGTCGGAGAGAAGGGCGTCGATGTCCGCGTTCGGATCCGTGAGGACCGCCTGGACCACCGGGTCGAGCGCCGCGTAGATCTCCTGCGACGCCACCACCGGCTCGGGAACGTACTCGAACTCCGAGAGCGACGCGACGTACGGTGCGAAGTTCTCGACGGGGACATTCACGAACTCATCGATCGCGTCCCGATAGGCCGCATAGGTCTCGTCACTGAAGATCGGCAGCACGGGTACGCCGACGGGCAACCCGTCGGCAGCCGACGCCTCTGCGGTCTCGGCGGCCACATCGAAGTCGTAGTTCGGGCGGAGTGCCCGGAACACGATCCACTTCACAGCGGCCTCCTTCTCAGCCTGGGTCGCGGTGGCGCTCACCATGAGCACCGTGGCACCGGCGAGAGTGGCATCCGCGCCGCCCTGCGGCATGGGCCCGGCTCCGAACGCGTCCGGATCCCCGCCCTGCGCGATGTAGTTGGGGTACACGTCCGGCGGCGCGGACACCCACATGCCGACGTTCCCCGCCGTGAAGTCGGCGACGAGATCCTCCTGCTTGCCCAGGACGTTGTCTCCGAGCGAGTCATCCTGCCACCGCATCTGCTTCCACTGCTCCAGCACGTCGCGTGCGGGATCGTCATCGAAAGACGCCGACCACGTGCCGTCCGCGGCCTGCTCGATCATCGAGCCGCCGTTGGTGTACGTGTAGCCAGTCAGGTGCCAGCCCCCGCTGTTGTTGGTGCTGATCTCGCCGAAGCCGGTCTTGCCGGTCTTCTCAGAGATCTGCGCGGCGTACTCGCGCACTTCGTCCCACGTGGTCGGCGGGGAATCCGGGTCCAGTCCCGCCTGCTCGAAGAGATCACGGTTGTAGACGAGGCCGAACGCATAGCTCTTC
Source organism: Microbacterium sp. B35-30 (assembly GCF_010634855.1). GTDB lineage: Bacteria > Actinomycetota > Actinomycetes > Actinomycetales > Microbacteriaceae > Microbacterium. The sequence continues at coordinate 37,808 of NZ_MWLQ01000014.1, forward strand.
TCGGGGATGCCGTAGACGGCGCCGTCCCGCTCGAGGAACTGCATCACCCGGGGGTTCAGCTCGTCGAAGCCCTCGATCTCGTCGGTGACGTCTGCCAGATCCGCGACCTGCCCGCGTTCGATGAGCGCGGGGGGCTCGGTGAGGGGCACACGAAGCAGCGTCGGCGCACTGCCGCCCGCGAGCCGTGTGGCGAAGGTCTTCGCATCCCACGGCACATCGGACGCTTCGATGGTGATGTGCGGGTTCGCCTCTTGGAACTCCTCGACCTGGCGCTCGAAGAGCGCGAGCGCCGCGGTGTTCGTCGCCGCCGGCTTGCCCATGATCGTGATCGTCACGTCTTCGGGCTCACCGGCCGTGGTCGGATCGGGGTTGCCGCCCGACGTGCTGCTGCAGGCCGCTGTGCCTGCGAGCAGCGGAACAGTGATGAGCGCGGCGAGGAGCCGGCGCGTTCGCTGGTGCATGTTTCCTCCGATAGGGACAGGTGCGGCGGTGCCGCGGTTTCGCGGACGGCGGGATCAGAGGATCCGGTCACACTCCGTCGTGCGTCGTGGCCAGTATGTGGGCTGACTTTGCGTTACGCAAGCATTTTTTACATTTTCTTAACTCGAACTTTATAACTTGTGAAGTATGGGCCGATTGTGATGTGATCTCGGCATGGCACCGATGTCCCCCAGCCGCCCCGCAGCGCTCGTTGCGATGGGCGCCTCCGCATTCGCGGACCTTTTCGACGCCCCGCGGCTGGCGGCGCTGCGCGAGCTCTCGCGGATCGACGACCCTGTCCGCGTCGACGACCTGACGTCGTCGGACGTGCTCGCCCGCCTGCGCGACGTCGAAGTGCTCATCACCGGGTGGGGCGGGCCCCGACTCGGACCGATGCTGCTGGCGACCGCTCCGCACCTCCGCGCGGTCCTGCACGCCGGAGGATCCGTGAAGGGTCAAATCAGCCAGGCCATCTGGGACGCCGGCGTGCTGGTCACCAGCGCTGCGGACGCGAATGCGATACCGGTGGCGGAGTACACGGTGGCGACGATCCTGCTGGAGGCCAAGCGGGTTCCGGCATACATCGACGGCTATGCCCGCACGCGCGATGTCGCGGGTGCGTGGCGACATGACCTTCCACCCGCCCTGGGCTTCGGAGGCACGGTCGGCATCGTGGGGCTCTCGCGCGTGGGAAGGCGCGTGGCCGAGCTGCTGCGCCCCTTCGATTTCCGGGTGCTCGCCGCAGACCCCCTGCAAGATGCGCGGGGTGCCGCGCTCGTGGGCGCGCAGCTCATCGGGCTGGACGATCTCATGGCGCAGAGCGACATCGTGACGATCCACGCACCCGAGCTCCCCGAGACGCGGCACCTCATCGATGCACGGCGTCTGGCCCTGCTGCGGCACGACAGCGTCCTCATCAACACGGCGCGCGGCTCCCTCGTCGACGCGGAGGCGCTCATGGCCCGCTGTCGGGAGGGCACGCTGCGTGCCATCCTCGACGTCACCGAGCCGGAGCCGCTCCCTGCCGACTCGCCGCTCTTCACGACCCCCGGCGTCGTGCTCACGCCGCACATCGCGGGCGCCATGCATGCCGAGACCCACCGGCTCGCCGATGCCGTGCTGGAGGAGCTGCGGCGGATCAACGAATCCCAGCCACCGCTTCACCGTGTCGACCGACGGAGCCTCAGCCACATCGCATGATCGATCTTGAGCGATCTCGAGAATCCTGTGAGTTCTCGTGAGGAACGTTAGTCTGAGCGTGGTTATGGCGACGGGAGGGGCGACATGCTCGCAGCGGAACGACGCGCGCGCATCCTCGAGCTCGCGCAACAGGACGGCGCCGTCAGCATCTCGCGGCTGACGGCGGACCTCGGCGTCTCGCACGTGACGGTGCGGCGGGATCTCGACACCCTCGTCGCCGAGAAGGCCCTCGACAAAGTGCGTGGCGGAGCGATGCTCCCGGCCGGACATGCCACACCGCCCCGCACATCGTCGGTGACGATCGGCGTCGTCGTCCCGACGTCGTACTACTACCGCTATGTCGTCGACGGCATCGGTGATGCTCTCGAAGGGGTCGGCGAGTTCAAGCTGGTGATCTCGGAGTACGACCTCGAGGTCGAGTATCGGCTGATCGAGGAACTGGTGGAGGCAGGCGTCGACGGGCTGCTGTGGGTTCCGACGGTGTCGGAGCTCGAGGAAGCTCCGGAGTTCGCCGCCTTCACGTCCGCGCTGAGCGTCCCCGTCGTGTTCGTCGAACGCGAGACTCCGGGCGGCGGGCTCGCGATCGTCTCCTCGGTCCGTTCGGCGCACGAGCGCGGCGTCGTCAGCGCGCTCCGGCACCTGTGCGAACTCGGCCATCGCCGGCTCGTCATGGTCAGCCGCGGCAGTTCGCAGAGCGCCGAGTTCGTGAGACGCGGCTGGCGCGATGCGGTCGAGCGACTGGGGTTCGATCCTGAGAGCGTCATCCTCGGACCGCGGGAGCTGGGAGCCGGCCCGACGTGGGAGCGTGGGAGCGCGGATGTGGTGCTCGACACGGTGGAGAGGCTCGGCGCCACCGCGGTGTTCAGCCACGGCGACGAGAATTCGCTCTTCGGGCTGGTGCAGAATGCCCGCAGCCGCGGACTCTCCGTGCCCGAGAAGCTGTCGATCGTCGCTTACGACGACGACGTGTCGGCGCACGCCGACCCTCCAATCACCGCTGTCGCGCCGGACCGACGCCGGGTGGGGGCACACGCGGTGCGCATGCTGCTGGATCTGATCGACCATGGCACGGCCGAGCCGCCTTTGCAGCTTCAGGTCGATCCCCGGCTGATCGTGCGCGCGTCGACGGCGCCGCCGGCCTGACGCGGCGCCCGCGTGACGGTGCCGGGTTCCTGGCCGCCGTGCTGCCGGACTGACCCCGGGGAGACGTGGGTGCGGACGCGCTCCGGCCCGCGGTCCGCACCCAGACGGCTCACTCGCCGTCGACCCGGATCACCAGCACCTCGCTGCGCGTCGCACCGGCGGGGTTCGAGAACTCGACGACGTAGCGGTGCTCGCCGGCCGCGCGTCCCTCGAGGGGCACCTCGACACGTTGAGCAGCCGGGCTGGCCGGCACGAGGGACCCGGAGGCGACCTCGACGTCGTTCTCGAACAGGCGCCATGCGCTCGCGTTGGTGCCCCACCACAAGTTCGCGGTGACGGTGAAGGTGCCATCGCCGTCACGGTTGGCGGCCGAGAGACGCGGGACGCCGGGTGCGGCATCCGTCACCTTCACGGTGACCGGCGAGGGACTGGTCACGCCCTGCGAGTTGATCGCTTCGGCGGTGTAGACGTACTCCCCCGTTCCCCCGTCCCGCGACGGGCACCACGACGGACTGCGCCGCCGGTCCGGCGGCGGCCAGGTCTGCCGTGTGGATCAGCGCGCCGTTCTCGTAGACCTTGAGCCGAGCCGCGTTCGGGCCCCACCACATGTTCCACCGGAGCTCGAAGTTCCCGTCATGCAGCCCGTGGGCCCATCCGCTCGTAGACGACAGCACGCCGGGAGCCGGCGGAGCCGTCTCGGTGTCGGGCGGGAGCGGGGGTTCCTGGGTCAGGCATTCCTCGTACTCGTCCGGCGTGGGCGACCAGCGGAACCAGTCGAACGCTCCCGTGATCTCCGCGGCGGCGGTCGACCCACGGAAGGCGAACGGCCCGACGTGCGTGAAGGGCGCATCAGCCACCAGGATCGGACGACCGAACGCCGAGAAGGCTGCGCCGTCGTACGACACCGACGCCGTGATCTGCGTGCCGTCGCTCGTCAGACGCAGCCAGATCTTGGTCGCGCCCGCCACCGCGGGCGGGGAGGAGTCCTGGCGGTTGGATCCGTTGCGGTGGTACACGAACTCGACCGTGCGGCCGGGCGTCGCTCGTCCGAGATCGAACTTGGCGTAGTGGGTGTCGGTCGCGTACAGCAGCAGGCCGGCCTGCTGGAACGGCTGGGTGGGGTCGATCTCGACGGGGGCAGTGAGCTGCCACGGACCTTCCGGAAGCTCCTGCTGGAGCAACGGCGCCGCGGCCACCCCGCCGGCGTACGTCGGGATGACGAGCTTTCCGTCCTCCACCGCGTGACGCGCCGACTGCTCCCTGACGACGCGGTCCCACACATCTCCGATGCCGTCCTTGAACTCATCCGAGCCATCCGCCGCGCACGCCTCGAACACCGGGTTCTCGGGATCGACCGGGAACTCCCCGGGGATCTCCACGACCGGCTCGGCGCCGTCCTTGGCCCACGCGATCGTCGCGCCCAGACGGTCACCCGACTCGTAGAACAAGTACGTCTCGTCCTGATGGGTCACGATCTCGGGCGACGCCACGCGGCCCACATCTGCGCCGAGGCCGCTCGCCTGGTGAAGGATGATCGGCACCTCGCCGACCTCCCGGAGCGTCTTGTCGATCGTGCGCGCGTAGCTCTTGCCGCTCGACGCGTGGTAGACCACGTACAGCTGACCGTTCCACTCCCAGAGATTGCCCGCCGACACGTTCTGGCCCTCTTCGGCGCCGGGGGCTACGACGTAGTCGGGATCAACGGTCCAGGTGATCCCGTCGACGGACTCGGCGAGGCGGATGCGCCGGATGTTGTCGCGCTCGTTGCCCATGTAGAACATGCCGTACGCGAAGCCCGAGGCGGGGTCGGGGTGCTCGAAGACCCTGGCGTAGCTCGTCTCGGTGACGTTCGGTCCGCCCATGGCATTCGACACCACGATGTCGCCGTACTCGAAATGGATGCCGTCGTCCGACGTCGCGTAGCGGGTGACCGAGTTCTCGCCGTGGAAGTACATGAACATGTTCCCGGCCTCCTCGTTCCAGATCGCGTCCGGACTGGAGGTGTGGCTGACGTCGTAGTGAGGCAGCCACTCGCTCGCGATGATCGGGTTCGACCCGTATTCGATCCACGGGCCCTCGAGGCTGTCGGCGTACATCAGGAGCACACCCGCGGGCGAATCGTGGGGTGCCGTGTACAGGTACCACTCGCCGAGGGGGTTCTCGAAGTGCGCTCCGGCGTGGAAGACGCTCGGGAAGATGTATTCGTTCGTCGGGTTGTAGTCCATCTGGGACTTGTCGGTGATGACGCCCTGGTAGCCGAATGTCGGCCAGCCCTCGGGCGGCGGCGCCAGGGCCGTCGGCGCCACCCCGGTCGCGGCCGCAGGTGCGCTCGGTCCCGCCGGTGCCGCATGCGCGGACGGGGCCACCAGTGCCCCGACCACGAGGGCTGCCGTCGCCGTCGCCAGCGCGGCGACGACGCTCGAGCGGCGTCTCGCGGTTGTTCTCATCCGTATCTCCTTTGATGCGTGTCCCGCTGTCGCCCGTGCCCGCTTTGACACGTCCCTGCGGTCTGTGCGTATACTCGGCGGCATCTGCTAATGCGCATTACCACCGCCGATTCGCTATGCTAATGCGTATAACCCACTTCGGCTAGAGGATTTCTCGCACCGAAGGGCCCAGCAGGTACGGCGAGGACGCCGTCTCACCAGAGGAAGATCGATGACGACACCACCGAGCGCGCATGGGCGCATCACCCAGCGCCGCATCGCCGAGCTCGCCGGCGTCAGCCAGGCGACGGTATCGCTCGTACTGAACGGGAAGGCGGATGCGTCGACGCGCATCCCGGAAGAGACGCGCCGTCGCGTGCTGGACGTCATCAACAGCACGACCTATGTCCCCGATCCCGCCGCCCGGCGGCTGGCCGGCGTAGGGAACAAGATCATCGGAGTGTTCACCTACGAGCCGGCGTTTCCGAGCGCCAGCCTCGACTTCTACGCGGCTCTGCTCACGGGGATCGAGTCCGAGGCCGAGGTGCTCGGCTGCGACCTGCTGCTGTTCACGAGCGCACCGGTCGAGGGTTCCCGGCGTCGCCTGTTCCATGAGAACAACCGTCTGCGACTGGCCGACGGGTGCCTTCTGCTCGGGCAGGAGATGGACACCGAAGAGCTCGAGCGGCTCGTCGCGAGCGGATTCCCCTTCGTGGCCATCGGCCGTCGCGAGGCGGAGGGCGTGCCCTATGTCGCCGCCGACTACGTGACGGGCACAGCGGCGCTCGCCGCTCGCGCCGTCGACCTCGGCCATCGCCGCTTCGCATACGTCCATCCCGACAGCCGAGGCGAGTCGGTGCTCGACCGTCAGCGCGGCTTCCGCGCTGAGCTCGAGCGGAGGGGGATCGCGGCCGACGATGCGACCACGTTCATCGCAAGTGCCGGGGAGGATGCCGCGGCTGACTGGCAGCAGGTGCGCGCCTCGGGTGCGACGGTGCTCTTCGTCGAGAACCCGACGTATGCGATCGGGATGTTTCCGCACATCCTCCGCGACGGCCTCTCGGTTCCCGACGATCTCTCGATCGTCGCGCTGGCCGACCCCTCGCGATCATCCGAGAGCGACCTCGACTTCACGCGACTCAGCCCGCCGCGCACACGACTCGGCTCGGAGGCGCTGGCCCTGCTGTCGCGCATCCTCGATCCGTCCGCCGAGGTCGACGAGTCGGAACTGCGCATCACCCTCGACTGCACAATCACCGACGGAGCCACCCTCGCCCGCCCCCGCACCGCTCAGGAGACCACCCGATGACCGAACTTCGCACCGAGATCCTCGTCGTCGGAGGTGGCCTCGGAGGCGTCGCCGCAGCGCTGGCGGCGCTCGATGCCGGCCGGCAGGTGGTGCTCAGCGAGGAGTACCGGTGGCTCGGCGGACAGCTCACCAGCCAAGCGGTGCCGATGGACGAGCACAGCTGGATCGAGCAGTTCGGAGCCACAGCCCGGTACCGGCGGTTGCGCGACGGCATCCGTGACCACTACCGACGCTGGTATCCCCTGACCGCGCAGGCCCTGGCCGAGCCCACTCTCAACCCCGGGAACGGCATGGTCAGCCGGCTGTGCGCGGAGCCCCGCGCCGGTGTCGCCGTCATCGAGGCGCTGCTTGCCCCGCACCGGGCGGCCGGGCGGCTCACCCTCATCCAGCCCGCGGTCGCCGTCGCCGCCGACGTCGACGACGACCGCGTTCGGGCCGTGACCCTCCGGCGTCTGGACGACGGCTCCGAGGTCGTGGTGGCGGCCGATTACGTCATCGACGCGACAGAGCTCGGCGACCTGCTCCCCCTCACCGGCGCCGAGTATGTCACCGGGTTCGAGGGACGGTCCGATACCGGCGAACCCAGCGCGCCCGACGAGGCGCAGCCGGGAAACCAGCAGGCCTTCAGCTGGTGCTTCGTCGTCGACCACGTGGACGGGGACCACACCATCGACCGCCCGGCCGAATACGACATGTGGCGCACGCAGCAGCCGTCGTACTGGGGAGCACCGATGCTGTCGCTCACAGGGCCGGACCCCCGCACTCTCGAGACGCTCACGCGCACCTTCACCCCGCACGGAGCCCGACCGGCCGTCCTCGCCGATCAGGGCAAGGACCCGGGCGATCGCGAGCTGTGGACCTTCCGCCGCATCCTCGCGCGCGACAACTTCACGCCGGGCTCGTTCCCCAGCGACCTCGTGCTCGTGAACTGGCCGATGATCGACTACCTCGGCGGCACACTGGTGGACGTCTCGGCCGAGGAGGCAGAACAGCAGAAGTCCAGGGCGCGCCAGCAGTCCCTGTCGATGCTCTACTGGCTGCAGACCGAGGCTCCCCGGCCCGACGGCGGTACGGGGTTCCCCGGACTGCGGCTCCGCGGCGACGTCACCGAGGGTCCTGACGGACTCGCGATGGCCCCGTACATCCGGGAGTCCCGCCGCCTGCTCACGGAGCAGCGCGTGACAGAGCATGACCTCTCGATCGCCCTCCGCGGCCACGGGCGGCCCTTCACGACCCCGGAGTCCATCGGCGTCGGCATGTACCGGATCGATCTTCACCCGACGACCGGCGGAGACAACTACCTCGACGTGGCCAGCGCGCCCTTCGAGATTCCGCTCGGCATCCTGATCCCGCGGCGGCTCGAGAACCTGCTGCCCGCCGGCAAGAACGCCGGCACCACGCACATCACCAACGGCGCGTTCCGGCTCCATCCCGTGGAGTGGAACATCGGCGAAGCCGCCGGGTCGCTCGCCGCCTTCAGCCTGCATCGCACGACCACCCCCCGTGCGGTGCGGAACACTCCTGCGCTCCTGCAGGAGTTCCAGTCCCTGCTCACTGACACCGGCGTCGAGCTCCACTGGCCCGACGTCGCCGGCTACTAGGAGAATCCGAATGAGATCAGCAAAGCCGCTGACCGCCGCCGCCCTGCTCGCGGCGACAGCGTTCGTCGCCACCGCCTGCGCGGGCGGCCCTGCCCCCGATGCAGAACCCGCGGAAGACATCGATCTGCGCATGACCGTGTGGACCTCGAACGAGGATCACCTCTCCCTGTTCGACTCGATCGCCGACGAATACATGGCCGACCACCCGGAGATCGCGTCCATCACCTTCGATCCGCTGCCCTTCGACGACTACACCTCGACTGTCACGACGCAGCTCGCGGGCGGCAACGCACCCGACCTCGCGTGGATCCTCGAGAACTCGGCGCCGGACTTCGTCTCGAGCGGGGCGCTGGTGCCGCTGAACGACGTCCTCGAGTCGACCGAGGGCTACGAGTTCGACGACCTCTCCCCGAGCGCCACCGCGCTGTGGGAGAGCGAGGGCGAGCTGCTCGCCTACCCCTTCAGCACCTCGCCGTTCGTCGTGTTCGCCAACGATGACCTGCTGGCCCAGGCGGGGCAGCCGGCATCCGCCCAGCTCCTCGCCGACGGCTCGTGGACGTGGGAGGACGTCGATTCCATCGGCGCAGCCGTGCGCGAGGCCACCGGAAAGGCCGGCTTCGTCGTCCGCGACTTCGACTACCTGAACTGGGACTACCTCAGCACCGTCTGGAACGGCTGGGGCGCTGCGCCCTGGACCGAAGACGGTGCGACGTGCACGTTCGCCGACGACGAGATGGTGGAGGCGTTCGAGTTCCTGCACGATGCGGCATTCACGTCGCAGTCCATGCCGGGCCCCGGCACGACGGCGGACTTCTTCGCCGGCGAGGCCGCCTTCACCGTGACACAGATCTCGCGGGCGAACCTGCTCGAAGAGGGCGGCTTCGCCTGGAACCTCCTGCCGCTCCCGGAAGGCCCGGTGGGCGAGTACGCCGTCACCGGCCAGGCGGGTATCGGCGTGATGAGCCAGGGTGAGAACACGCAGGCCGCGGCGGAGTTCCTGGCGTTCTTCACCAACCCCGAGAACGCCGAGAAGCTGGCCGCCTACTTCCCGCCCCCTCGCACGTCGCTGCTGAACGCCGAGACGCTCGCCGCCGCCAACCCCCTCCTGAGCGAGGAGCAGATCGAGTCGGTCGTCGTGCCCGGCATCGAGAACGGCGAGGTGCGCCCCAGCCACACGGACTCGGCCGAGATCGGGCAGCAGGTCCGCGCCTCGCTCGACGACCTGTGGGTGGCGGACGCGGACATTCCCGCCGTCCTCGAGGCGACCTGCTCGGCGATCGATCCCCTCCTGTAGCGGGCGAAGGACGACATGACCGTCACAACGGACGCACTCCCGGGCCGCACCCTGCGGCCCGGGGGTGCCCCCGGCACCGCGCGGCGACCGTGGTTGACATACCAGCGACGCGACGCGCTCACCGGATACCTCTTCATCGCACCGCAGCTCGCCGGCATCGTGCTGTTCGTCCTCGTGCCGCTGGTGCTCGTCTTCTACTACTCGTTCCACGAGTGGAACGTCCTCGCGGGCACCTTCACGTTCGTCGGGCTCGAGAACGTCGAGAAGCTGTTCAGCGATCCCCAGCTCGCGTCGGTGCTGACCGCCACGGGCGTCTTCTCGGTCGGGCTCGTCGTCTTCAATCTGACGCTGGCACTCCTGCTCGCGGTCATGCTCAACCGGCGGTGGCGCGGCATCACCGTCTTCCGCACGATCTTCTTCTCTCCGGTCGTCGTCTCTCTGGTCGCCTGGACGATCGTGTGGGGCTTCCTCCTGCAGGACAACGGCGGCATCAACGGCCTGCTCGCGATGATCGGCATCGACGGACCCAACTGGCTGCGCGAGGGTCCGACGGCGATGCTGAGCGTGATCGTCGTCCAGGTGTTCAAGAACGTCGGCCTCAACATGGTGCTGTTCCTCGCCGCGCTCCAGGGCGTGCCGCGCGAACTGCAGGAGGCTGCACGCGTCGACGGCGCGAACGATCGCCAGATCTTCAGCCGCATCGTGCTTCCTCTCATCTCGCCGACGATCCTGCTCACCCTCATCATCACGATCGTCGGCTCGCTGCAGGTCTACGCGCAGATCGCGGTGCTCACGCAGGGCGGCCCGGGGATCTCCACGACCGTCCTCGTCTACTACCTCGTCCAGCAGGCGTTCGACTTCCACCACTTCGGGTACGGCTCGACGCTCGCGCTCCTGCTGTTCCTGATCGTCCTCGTGCTGACCATCGCCCAGTGGCAGTTGCGCAAGAGATGGGTCTTCTATGAGAACTGACACGGCTCCGACGGCCGAGCCGGCGGCATCCCTCATCCCCAACCTCGATGAACTCGCCGACCGCCCCTCGCGGGCACCCCGGCGGCTGGCGCCGGCCTGGAAGAAGGTGATCTTCTACGGCGCGCTCTGCCTCATCGCCATCCCCTTCGTCTTCCCGACGTGGTGGATGATCACGTCGTCTCTCAAGCCGGTCAACGAGATCTTCGCGTTCCCGCCGTCGCTGTGGCCCGCCGATCCGACCCTCCAGGCCTACGTCGACGCGTTCACCATCCAGCCGTTCGCGAGGCAGTACTTCAACAGCGTCTACATCGCCGTGCTGGTGACGGCCGGCACGATGCTGGTCGCGGCACTCGCCGGCTATGCGTTCGCTCGCATCAAGTTCCCCGGTCAGAACCTGCTGTTCATGGTGGTGCTGGTCGGCCTGCTGATCCCGAGCGAGGTCACGATCGTCCCGCTGTTCCAGATGTTCAACTCGTGGGGCATGGTGAACACCCATTGGCCGCTGCTGCTGGTGACCACGTTCGGCGCACCCAGCGTGCTGGCGACCTTCATCATGCGCCAGTTCTTCCTGACCCTGCCGGTGGAACTGGAAGAAGCAGCCCGCCTGGACGGGCTGGGCCGCTGGTCGATCTGGTGGCGCATCGCGCTCCCGCTCTCGAAGACGGCGCTCGCCGCGGTGGCGATCTTCACCTTCCTGCACGTCTGGAACCTCTACCTCGAGCCCACCGTCTATCTGCTCTCGCCTGAGCTCTTCACCCTTCCGCAGGCGCTCACGCGATACACCGACGCGTACGGCGGCGAGATGTGGAACGTGCAGATGGCTGCCTCGACGATGACGGCACTCCCGGTGCTCATCGTGTTCGTCTTCGCGCAGAAGCAGTTCGTCGAAGGGCTCGCCCAGACGGGGCTCAAGGGCTGATCGCCGCCGTAACCGTGGTGTACCGGCGTCCGCGGCAGACTGCGAACACCGCATCCCGACGAGCCCCCACCGTCCGCGGCGGGGGGCTCGTCGGGCATGCGGTGTCTGCCGGGGCACGAAGGATGGGGACACGCGCGCCGACTCGTCGGTAAACGCTTGCTCGATAAGCCTGCCGAACCGGACACACAGGGCCTAGACTCTGGCCTGTGAGCGACATCATCGCGCCGACCCGAGGCGCCGCCACCCTGCACGACGTCGCCCGTGAGGCAGGAGTCTCGCTGGCCACGGCGTCGCGCGTCCTCAACGGCTCCACCCGCAAGGTCGCCGAGAGCTACCGGGAGCGCGTAGAGGCCGCGGCCGAGAAGCTCGGCTACTCGGCGAACCTCTCCGCTCAGGCCACGGCGCGCGGCACGTCGGCGATCGTCGCGCTGCTGGTCGCCGACATCGCCGACCCCTACTTCGGCCAGCTCGCCTCGGGCGTCGCACGCGGCGCCGACGAAGCGGGGCTCGTCGTCACGATCGCGATCACCGAGCGCGACCCGCAGCGTGAGGTGAAGCTCGTGCGCGCGCTCCGCGGTCAGCGCCCGCGCGGACTCATCCTGGCCGCATCCCGTGTCGAAGGACCGGACGCCGTCGGCCTTCAAGGAGAACTCGACGCCTTCGCCAACATGGGCGGCCGCGTCGTCGTGGTCGGGCCGGGCGGCGGCGATGCGCGATCGGTCGCGGTCGACAACCACGGCGGCGCACGTGCACTCGGCGCCGAGCTCGCCGGACTCGGGTACCGCGAGGCGATCGTGGTCGCGGCGTCCGAGGGCATCCGCACCTCCGACGATCGCCTCGCCGGGTTCACGGAGGGCTTCACCGCAGCCGGCGGTGCCATCCGCGACGTGCGACGGTCGGGGTTCACCCGCGATGCGGGCTACCAGGCCGCATCCGACCTCCTCAGCGGCGACGTCCCCGCCGGCACCCTCATCTTCGGCATCAGCGACGTCGTCGCGATCGGCATCACGTCGGCCGTCCGCGATGCCGGACGCCAGGTCGGCGCCGACATCGCCGTCGCCGGCTTCGACGACATCGCCACGGGGCGCGACATCCGTCCCGGCCTCACGACCGTGCGCGTGCCTCTCGAGGATCTCGGATACCGCGCACTGCAGGCGGCGACCGACCCGGAATGGGAGGCCGCCGAGCCGCAGCTGCCGCTCGAGGTCATCGTGCGAGGCAGCACCCCGCCGCGAGACTGACGGCTCCGCCGGTTCACGGGCGAGATCGCCGCGTGCGCCGAACCGCTCAGGAAACGTTCCCCGGTAGGCTGAGCGCGCCGTGCGACCGAAGGAGTCACGGATGCCTCGACTGCCCCGCGCCGACGGAATGACGCGCGTCACGATCGCCGACGTCGCCGCCCGTGCCGGGGTCTCGCTGTCCACGGTCTCGCGCGCGCTGAACGGCAACCCGACGGTGGATCCGGAACTTGCCGAGCGGGTGAAGGATGCCGCGGCCGCCCTGGACTACACCGCGAGCCCCGTCGCCCGCAGCCTCGTGCTCGGCCGCACGCAGACCGTAGCCGTCATCGTGCCCGACCTCGGCAACCCGACGTTCCAGGCGATCCTGCGCGGCCTGAGCCGGGCCGCGGCGGCCGACGACTACCACGTCCTCGTCGCCGACTCCGCCGAGTCGGTCGAGGAAGAGCGCGTGCTCGCCGGCGCGACCCGGCGGCGCACCGACGGGGTCATCCTGTGCTCCCCGCGCCTGCCGCAGGACGAGCTCGACCGGCTCGTCGGCGGGCTGCGGCCCGTCGTGCTCATCAACCGCACGTCCGGCGAGGTGCCGTCGGTGCGCGCCGATTACGGCGGCGCCCTGGCCGACGAACTCACCCACCTCCACGGCCTCGGCCACCGGCGCATCGTGTTCCTGGCGGGCGCGCCGCGCAGTGTCGCGAACGCCGCCCGGCTCGAGGCGATCGCCGCGTTCGTCGCTGCTCACCCCGAGACCGAGATCTCGGAGATCCCCTGCGGCGTCGACTTCGAAGCCGGTGCCGCTGCCGGCGCCGCCGTGCTCGCATCCGGCGCCACGGCTGCGGTCGCCTTCAACGATCTGGTGGCGATGGGCCTTCTCAGCGCCGTGCAGGCCAGCGGATGCCGCGTCCCCGGCGATCTCTCCATCGTCGGCTTCGACGACATCCCGTTCGCGCAGTACACGACTCCCCCGCTCACCACGGCCGCGGTTCCCGCCGCCGAGCTCGGTGCCCGGGCGTGGGAGCGGATGCGCGAGCTGCTCGAGGGCGCCGAGCCGGGGCATCCGCTCACCGTCCTGCCGAAGCTGACGGTCCGCGGCTCGAGCGGCCCTGCCGGGGCACGCGCCACGTCCGCCGGCGGCTAGGGATCGATCAAGACGGGCTCGTCCGGACACCTGTTCCGGGCACCACGTCGCCGCGGCGTGGTAGTCTGAGAAAACGTTTCCTGAAGGAGTGAGATGAGCCACCGCCGGTACGCCCTCGTCGGTGCGGGACACCGCGCCCAGATGTACGTCGACGCCATCATCGGGCGGTACTCGGACGACGCTGTGCTCGTCGCGATCTGCGAGCCGAACCCGGTCCGCGCGCAGTACTACGTCGACCGCGTCGTCGAGGCGGGCTTCCCGGCGCCGACGGTGTACGGGCCCGACGACCTCGAGGCGATGGTCAGCGCCGAGCGCGTCGACCGCGTGGTGATCTGTGCGCGCGACGACCTGCACGCGCCCCTGATCGTGCGGGCACTGGATGCCGGAGCCGACGTCGTCGTCGAGAAGCCGCTGACCATCGACGGGCCGTCGGCCGCCGCCATCGAGGACGCCATCGACCGCACCGGCCGCGAGGTCGTCATCACCTTCAACTACCGGTATTCGCCGCGCAACTCGGCGCTCCGGCAGGTCATCCAGGACGGCACCATCGGCGACGTCACGAGCGTGGACTTCTCGTGGGTGCTCGACACCAAGCACGGCGCCGACTACTTCCGCCGCTGGCACCGCGAGAAGGAGCACTCGGGCGGCCTGCTGGTGCACAAGGCCAGCCACCACTTCGACCTGGTCAACTGGTGGATCCGCTCGGCACCGCGCCGCGTCTTCGCCTCGGGTGGGCTGCGCTTCTACGGCGCCGGCAACGCCACGGCACGCGGCATCCATGGCCGACCCGCCCGTGGCACCCACGACGGGAGCGATGCCTTCGAACTCGACCTGCGCTCCGACGAGCGCCTCAAGGCGCTGTACCTCGACGCGGAGCAGCACGACGGCTACCTGCGCGACCGCGACGTGTTCGGCGAGGGCATCACGATCGAAGACAACCTCGCCCTCGTCGTCGACTACGCCTCCGGCGCGACCCTGTCGTACTCGCTGAACGCGCACTCGCCCTGGGAGGGCTACCGCGTCGCTGTCAACGGCACGCTCGGGCGCGCCGAGCTCGAGGTGGTCGAGCGCGGCGCCGTGCTCGCCGACGAGGGACTGCACCCGGTGCTCGACCCGTCGGCCGTCGACGCCGGATCGTCGGGGTCGCTGCGCCCCGAGGGCGAGCGACTGATCGTGCAGAAGCACTGGGAGGCCGCCTACGAGGTGCCCATCGTCGCCGCGGGAGAAGGCGGTCACGGCGGCGGCGACGACCTGCTCCTCGCCGATGTGTTCGAAGGCCCCGGCGACGACCCGCTCGCCCGCCCCGCCGACTGGCGTGACGGCGTGCGCTCCATCGCCGTCGGCATCGCCGGCAACCGCTCCCTCGAGACCGGCCTGCCGGTGCAGGTGGCCGAGCTCGGCATCCGCTTCCTCGCCGCCGACGGCGCTCCCGCCGTCGCCGTCCGCGCATGAGCCGCATCGCCGTCACCGGCGGCGCCGGACGCCTCGGTCGCAGCCTCGTCGCCGGACTGGCCGGCGCCGGCCACGAGCTGGTGTCGCTCGACCGGGCCGTCTCCGAGGCCGCCGAGCTGGCGAACGTCGAGCAGGTCGCCGTGGATCTGACGGATCCGGATGCCGCGTCCCGCGCGATCACGGATGCCCGGGCCGACGCGCTGATCCATCTCGCGGCCATTGCGGTGCCGTTCAGCGCACCCGAAGACGTGATCCTCCGCACCAACGCGGCCCTCGCCTTGAACGTGATGTCGGCGGGCGTCGCGGCGGGTGTCGCGAAGATCGTGGCGGCGTCGAGCCCGACCGTCCTCGGCTACGGCGCGCCGAGAGGATGGCTGCCCGACCGCTTCCCGCTCGACGAGGAGACGGCGCCGAAGCCGTGGAACGCCTACGCGCTGTCGAAGCACCTCGCAGAGCAGACCGTCGCGATGCTCGCGCGCCAGACCGGCGACGCGACGCGGTTCGCGGCCTTCCGCCCCTGCTACGTCATCGCGCCCGAGGAGTGGGACGGCGCACCCACCCAGCAGGGCCACACGGTGGCCGAACGCCTCGACGACCCTGCGCTGTCGGCGCCCGCCCTGTTCAACTACGTCGACGCGCGGGATGTCGCGACCTTCATCGACACCCTCCTGTTGGCGCTGCCCGAAATCCCGAACGCCGAGGTGTTCTTCGTCGGCGCCGACGACGCACTGGCCCGCCGCCCGCTCGCCGAGCTGCTGCCGCAGTTCGTGCCGGGCACCGCTGAACTCGCCGCGGAATTGACCGGCACCGCGCCGGCGTTCTCCAATGCGAAGGCCCGCCGCGTGCTCGGCTGGCGCCCGGCCCACACCTGGCGCGGCGAGTTGGGTGAACCCCTGCCCGCCTCCGACGCGTTTGGACTCGCTCGTTCCTCGCTCGCTCAACGACCGGGTGGGGACGTCGACTCCCGGCCGTTGAGCGAGCTTGCGAGTCGAAACGCCCCGGACGCGGACCCCGCCTCAACCCGAAAGGACGTGCTGGCGTGAACTTCGACGGCATCCTCTTCTTCCCCGTCACCCCGTTCGACGCCGACGACCGCGTCGACGAAGACCTGCTGCGGCAGCACCTCGACACAACGCTCGCGCACGCCCCCGGCGGCGTGTTCCCCGCGTGCGGCACGGGCGAGTTCCATGCCCTCTCCACCGAGGAGGCCACGCGCGTCGTGCAGGTGGCGACCGAGACGGTCGCGGGCCGCGTGCCCGTCGTCGCCGGCACCGGCGGGCCCCTCGGCCACGCCAAGACGCTCGCCCGGGCAGCCGCAGACGCCGGCGCCGACGCACTGCTGGTGCTGCCGCCATACCTGGTCGGCGGTCCCCAGGCGGGACTCGTCGCCTACGTGGAAGCGGTGGCTGCGGCATCCGATCTTCCCGTCGTGATCTACCACCGCGGCACCGCGCAGTATTCGGTCGACTCGGTGCGCCGGCTCGCGCAGAACCCCAAGGTCGTCGGCTTCAAGGACGGCGTGGGCGACGTCGGTCTCGCCCAGCAGATCGTGCGCGCCGTCGCCGCCGAGGGACGCGACGACTTCGCGTTCTTCAACGGCCTCCTCACTGCGGAGCTGACGCAGGGCGCGTACCGCGGCATCGGCATCCCGCTGTACTCGTCGGCGGCGTTCGCGATGATCCCCGAGGTCGCGGGCGCCTACTACCGGGCGTACGTCGACGGCGACGAGGTGCGCCGCGCGGCGCTGCTCGACGGCTTCTACTCACCGCTCGTGAAGCTGCGGGACGAGACCCCGGGCTTCGGCGTCTCGCTGATCAAGACGGGCCTGCGGCTCGGCGGCCTGCCGGTCGGCTCGGTGCGTGCGCCGCTGGTCGACCCGACTCCGGCGCAGGAAGAGCGCCTCGCCGAGATCCTCGAGGCCGGGCGGGCGCTGCTGTCATGACGAACCCTGCGGAGGCCGGCGTGGTGGCGGACGCCTCGTCCACGGCCGCGCTCGGCGCGGGCGCGGCGTCGTTCGACGCGGCGCCGACGATCGCCGCTTTCGACGCGCGGCTGCTCCGCGTGCCGCTCACGCGCCCGTGGGGCGCCGACGTCACGACGATCGGCGTCATCGCGACGCACGTCGTCCGGTCGGACGGCGCGGAGGGCTGGGGCTTCTCCTGGACGCCGCAGATCGGCGCCGAGGCGGTACACGCCCTGCTCGCGAACGACATCACCGCCTTCGCCGTCGGCCGGCCGGCCGACCCCGGCTCGGAGTGGCTCTCGCTCTGGCAGCACCTCCACGAGGCCGGTGGCGGCGGGATCACCACCATCGCCATGGCCGGGCTCAATCTCGCACTGTGGGACGCGGCGGTGAGGGATGCCGGAACCTCGCTCACCGGCTTCCTCGGCGCCCAGCGCGAGAGCGTCCGGGCCTACGGCTCGGGCGTGAACCTCCACTACACGCCGGACGAACTGGTCGCCCAGGTGCGGCGCTGGGTCGCCGCCGGGTTCGACGCGGTCAAGGTCAAGGTCGGAAAGCCCGACGTCGCCGAGGACCTCGACCGCATGCGCGCCGTCCGCGAGGTGCTCGGCCCCGATCGCGCGCTCATGATCGACGCGAACCAGCGCTGGGAACTCGACCGCGCCACGGCGTCGCTCGAGGTGCTCGCCGAGGTGTCGCCGGCATGGATCGAGGAGCCGCTGCGCGCCGACGATCTGTACGGGCACATCGAGCTCTCGAAGCGGCTCGGCGCGTCGAGCCGGATCCCGATCGCGGTCGGCGAGAACCTGCACAACGTCTTCCGGTTCGACGACTTCCTCCGCACCGGCGCCGCGCAGATCGTGCAGCCCAACATCGTGCGCGTCGGCGGCATCACACCGTTCCTGGGCATCGCGGCGATCGCCGCCGAGCACGGCGCCGCGGTGCACCCCCATCTGCTGCCCGAGCTGTCGGGCCAGCTCGCCCTGTGCCTGCGCGCCGTGCCCGGCGTCCCCGAGCCGATGACCGAGGACGTCGAGGACGCCGGCTTCGGCTCGCTCGGCGCTCTCGTCGACGATTCGCCCGTGCGCATCGCGGACGGCATACTCACCGAGGTCGACCACGCCGGTCTCGGCATCCGCTTCTCATGACCGAATTGCGAGCCTCCGGAGGACTCTCATGACCACCGCCATCACCACCACCTCAGCCACCGAACTCGACGCTCTCGCCGCTGCCGCCGCCGCGGCGGCCCCCGTGTGGCGGGCAGCGGATGCCGCGACCCGCGCGTCGTGGCTGCGTGCAGCGGCCGACGCGCTCGACGCGCACACCGACGAGCTCGTCGCGATCGCCGATGAGGAGACCCGCCTCGGCGAGACCCGCCTGCGCGGCGAGGTCGGACGCACCACGGGCCAGCTGCGCCTCTTCGCGAGCGTGGTAGAGGAGGGCTCGTACCTCGAGCTCACCGTCGATGACGCCGACGCATCGGCCGCCCCGCCGCGTCCCGAGCTGCGCCGCATGCTCGTCGGTGTCGGCCCGGTCGCGGTGTTCTCGGCCTCGAACTTCCCATTCGCGTTCTCGGTCGCCGGTGGCGACACCGCGTCGGCGCTCGCGGCCGGCAACCCGGTCATCGTCAAGGCGCACTCGGGGCACCCCCGCCTGTCGGAGCGCACGGCCGCGATCGTCTCTTCCGCGCTCGTGGCGGCCGGTGCGCCCGAGGGTTCGCTGGCGCTCGTCGAAGGCCGTGAGGCAGGCAACGCGCTGGTGCAGCATCCGGTGATCCAGGCTGCCGGTTTCACCGGCTCGCTCACGGGCGGCCGCGCCCTCTTCGACCTCGCGGCGGGGCGCCACGACCCCATCCCGTTCTACGGCGAGCTCGGCTCGGTCAACCCCGTCGTGATCACCTCGACGGCGGCCGCCGCGCGCGGCGAGGCGCTCGCGCAGGGTCTCGTCGGATCGTTCACGCTCGGCGTCGGACAGTTCTGCACCAAGCCCGGCGTGGTGTTCGTGCCCGCCGGCGCGGGCTTCGAAGAGCTCGTCGCCGGCTTCGCTTCCGGAGCCGCCGGCGGACCACTTCTCACCGACCGCATCACCGACGCCTTCCCGGCCGGCATCGAGCACCTGGAGTCCGACCCGTCGGTGTCGGTCGTCGCGCACGGGCTTCCCGTCGAGGCGGGAGCGGCGCAGCCTGTGGTGCTGACGACGGATGCCGCAGCCGTCGCCGCGCGCCCCGAAACGCTGCTCGAGGAATGCTTCGGCCCCGTCACGCTGCTGGTGCGCTATTCGTCGGCCGAGGAGTTGCAGGCCGCCCTCGAGGCGGTGCCCGGGTCGCTCACCGCGACCCTGCACTCGGAGCCCTCCGACGAGGTGGCGGACGTGCTCGAGGTGCTCACCCGCAAGGCCGGCCGCGTGCTCTTCGCGGGCTGGCCGACCGGCGTCGCGGTGACCTGGTCGCAGCAGCACGGCGGCCCCTGGCCCGCGACGACGTCGCTGCACACGTCGGTCGGTGCCACGGCGATCCGCCGCTTCCTCCGGCCGGTCGTGTTCCAGGACGCACCCGAGGCGCTCCTGCCGCCGGTGCTCCGCGACGAGTCCCTCGAGCGCCTGCCGCACCGCCGCAACGGCGTGCTGCGAGCCCCGTGACCGGGCGGTCCTGACCCGGTCGCTCTCCGAGCCTGTCGTAGGGCGTCCAGGGAGCGGGCTGGCGCTTCTGGACCGCCAGACCCGTTTCGTCTCCCTCGTTCCTCGCTCGCTCAACGACCGGAACCAGCGGAGCGCGTGGAAATCCGGACGCGATCCGTCTCCCGGCGCCAAGGACCGGAGACGCGGAGTACCGGGACTGCGGACGCCGTCGATCTCGCTCGCAACACGCGTGATTCCGGTCGTTGAGCGGAGGGCGCTCTAGCGCCCGCAGACGAAACGCCTCGAACCGCCGCGAAGCCCTGGCTCGGATGCGAGTCAGCGGTCGGAGACGGCCCGCGCGAGCTGCGCGCCTGCCTTTTCGAGCCAGTGCCCGGCATCGGCCATCGCCGCCACACCGGAGCCGGCGAGCTCCGTGAGCGACGCGGTCGCCGCGAAGCCTGCGACATCGGCGTCCGCTGTGATCCGCCCCGCGACCAGCGCGACCGGCACGCCCGCCGACGCGGCGATCGCCGCCACGTGGGCCGGGACCTTGCCGGCGGCCGACTGGCCGTCGTACGACCCCTCCCCCGTGACCACCGCAGCGGCGTCCGCCACCGCCGCGGCGAGACCCACGAGGTCCGCGACCGCAGCCGACCCGGGCACGAGCGTCGCGCCCCACGCCAGCAGGCCGAACCCGGTGCCGCCGGCCGCGCCGGCGCCCGCGGCATCCGGATCCGTGCCGGCGAATGCGGCCAGCCCTGCGAGCCGCGCCAGCCCCGCGTCGAGCGCGGCGATGTCTTCTGCCGCCGCACCCTTCTGCGGGCCGAACACCGCCGCCGCGCCCCGCACGCCGAGGAGCGGGTTCGTCACGTCGCTGAGCACCGTCGCACCGTGGGACGGGAGCGGCGCGAGTCCTGACAGGTCCGCCGATGCCACCGCGGCGAGGCCCCGGGCGCCGTCAGCGATCGGCGAGGCGGCGGCATCCGTGAATCGCGCCCCCAGCGCCGTGAGCATGCCCGTGCCGCCGTCGGTCGACGAGCTCGACCCGATGCCCAGCACGAGCCGCGACACCCCGTGGGCGAGGGCGTCGGCGATCGCCTCGCCGAAGCCGCGCGTGTGCGCGTCGAAGGCCCGGAGGCGGGGCGGGGTGCCGAGCAGCTCGATGCCGCTGGTGTTCGCGAGCTCGACGACGCCGGTTCCGCGGGGCGCGTCAGGGCTCGGCGGGAGGAGGACCCAGGATGCCGCCACCGCCGTGCCCTCCGGACCGGTCACCGTCACCGGCATCCGGCGCGCGCCCGGCACGGCCGCGGCGAACGCGTCGACCGTGCCCTCTCCGCCGTCCGCCATCGGCAGCGGCCGCACGTGGTCGGAGGGATGTTCGGCACGCCACCCGGCGGCGAGGGCCGCGGCCGCGGCCGCGGCTCCGATCGTCCCTTTGAACGAGTCGGGCGCGATCACGACGGTGCGGGTCATGGCGTCATTCTCCTCGGGAGTGCGGGCGCGTCACCCGCGCGGGCGACGACCGGGCGGAGACATTCGTGCGGGAAAGCGTTATCCTGCCGATCATGGTATCCATGGACTCAGCGGAAACCCAGCCCGAGCGCCCTCGTGCGACGATCGCCACCGGCACCGGCCGCTACGCCGATCCGTGGCATCCGTTCCCCGAGACGTCCGCGTGCATCGCCGCAGCCCTGCGGGACGACGGCTGGGACGTCACGGTCGACGACGACGTCGACCACGCCCTGGCTCACCTCGACGGCGTAGACCTGCTCGTCGTCAACGCCGGCGACCCCTGGCGCCACGGAGACGTCGAGCTCGAGCACTTCGCCGACCCCGCCGCGGACGCGGGACTGACGGCCGCGATCGCCCGCGGCATCGGCATCGTCGCCGTGCACGCGTCGCTGTCGACGCTGCGCGACCATCCCGCCTGGCGGGAGGCCATCGGCGGCGAGTGGGAACCCGGACGCTCCTGGCACCCTCCCATCGCCGACGCGCACGTGCGGGTCGTCGACGCCGATCACCCTGTGACGGAGGGGATGCCGGGGATCGACGTGTTCGACGAGCGCTACAGCGACCTCGCCGTCGACGACGGGGCCCGCGTGCTCGCCGAGCACGACGTCGACGGCACCGCCCACGCGGCGGTGTGGGTGCGGGAGCAGCCGACCCGCGCGGTCGTGTCGTCGCTCGGTCACGACGCGCGCGCGTACGACTCCCCCGAGCACGTCGCGCTGATCCAGCGCGCGGCGCGCTGGGCCGCGCGCGTCTGACGCCTCTGGACTCGACAGGTCAACCGCGCTTCCACAGGAGGCTGGATCGATTCAGCCTCCTGTGGAAGGCCGGTTGACCTGTCGGAACGCGGGCCGCGGCATCCGCCTCTCGGCTGACGCCTGCCCCCGACGCCGGACGTCCTCGACAGAACCCCGGCCGCGGCATCCGTCGCACGCCTGACGCCCTGCCCCCGACGCCGGACACCCCCAACAGGTCAACCGCGCTTCCACAGGAGAGTGAAAGGAATCAACCTCCTGTGGAAGGCCGGTTGACCTGTCGGAACGCGGGCCGCGGCATCCGTCCCGCCTCGTCACCCGACAGGGACGCCACACCGGAGCGGGCAGAATGGGATGCGGCGCCGCTCGGCGACCCGAACCCCACGGAGTGACATGACCTGGCTCGTGACCGGAGGCGCCGGCTACATCGGCGCCCACATCGTCCGCGCTCTCGCCGGCGCGGGGCTGACGCCCGTCGTCATCGACGATCTCTCGAGCGGACACGCGACGTTCGTGCCCGACGACGTGGCGTTCGTGCGCGGCTCGATCCTCGACCGCGACCTCGTCGAGCGGGCGCTCCGCGAGCACTCGGTCGACGGGGTCATCCACCTCGCCGGGTTCAAGTACGCCGGTGTCTCGGTGCAGCGCCCGCTGCACACCTACGCGCAGAACGTCGAGGGCACGCGTGTGCTGCTCGAGGCCATGCAGGCGGCGGATGTCGCGAACCTCGTCTTCTCGTCGTCGGCGGCCGTCTACGGCACGCCCGACGTGCCGCTCGTGACGGAGGACCTGCCCAAGCGTCCCGCGTCGCCGTACGGCGAGTCCAAGCTCATCGGCGAGTGGCTCATCCGCGACCAGGCGATCGCGACCGCCGCGTCGGAGCAAGCCCTCCGCTACACGGCGCTGCGCTACTTCAATGTCGTCGGCTCCGGCGACCCCAGCGTCTACGACACCAGCCCGCACAACCTGTTCCCGCTCGTCTTCGAGGCGCTGATCGAGGGACGCACGCCCCGCATCAACGGCGACGACTACGACACTCCGGACGGCACCAACGTGCGCGACTACGTGCACGTCGCCGACATCGCGGCGGCCCATGTCGCGGCGGCGCAGCGGCTCCTCGCGAACCGGCCGATCGAGCCCGCGTACAACCTCGGCTCGCAGAACGGGCTGAGCGTGCGCGAGATCATGGACGCGATGGCACGCGTGACCGGCGTCGACTTCACGCCCGAGATCGCCCCGCGCCGCGCCGGCGATCCCGACCGCATCGTCGCCACCGGCGAGCTCGCCGCGCGCGACCTCGACTGGCAGAACCGGTACACGGTGGACGAGATGGTCCGCTCGGGCTGGGAGGCCCGCCGGGCCGCCGGCTGACCCGGGCGGTCGCCCCTCGCCGAGGTGAGGGAGAGCTCAGCGGGCGGGCGCCGTGCTCGCCCGCACGACGAGCCGTGTCGGCACCGTCTCGAACGCGGCAGGCGCGCCGGCCTCGATCCCGTCGACGAGCGCGGCGACCGCACGCGCCCCGAGCGCGTCGAAGTCCTGGTGCACGGTCGTGAGGGGCGGGCGGTAGTCGGCGGCATCCGCCACGTCGTCGAACCCGACCACGCTCACGTCGCCCGGCACCGCGCGGCGCGCCTCAGCGGACGCGCGCAGGAGGCCGAGTGCCATCTGGTCGTTCGCCGCGAAGACGGCGGTCACCCCGTCGATGAGCAGAGCGGATGCCGCGGCGAAGCCCGACGCGGATGTCCAGTCGCCCCGCACCACCGCCGGCACCGTGGCACCGGCTGCCTCGAGGCCGTCCCGCCAGCCGCGCTCGCGCTCCGCAGCGGCGAACGAGCCCGCGGGGCCGGCCAGATGGTGGACCGTCTCATGCCCGAGTTCGAGGAGGTGGTTCACCGCCCCACGCGCGCCGCCGGCGTGATCGGTCTCGATGATGCCGAAGCGGTCGTCGCGCGGCGAGTCGACCACCACGAGCGTCAGCCCCGCCGCGCGGAGGTCGGCCTCCCGCACCCGCTCGGTCGCCTCGTTCAGCACGATCGCACCGTCGACGCCCTGGTCGGAGAGGCGCTCGAAGGCCGCCGACACGTCGCCGTCGGCGCCGAGCGTCACGACGGTGAGGGCGTAGCCGCGGGCGGCTGCGGCATCCGCCACCGCCTGCAGCATGCGGGAGTTGCCGACCGACGCGAGCGTCGAGACCACGAGCCCGATCGTCTGCGTGCGCCCGGTGCGCAGCGCACGGGCGGCGCGGTGCGGGCGGTAGCCGAGCTCGGCCATGGCGGCCTCGACGCGCGTCCGCGTCTCAGGGTCGACGCGAGGGCTGCCGTTGACGACGCGTGACACCGTCTGGCCGGAGACGCCGGCGCGTGCCGCGACATCGGCCATCGAGACCCGTCTCGCCGTCATCTCCCCCGCTTTCCCGACACTGAACGGCCCAGAGGTTCTCGGGCACCGGCTCGGTCAAAACTCCACATCACCCGTCCATGTTGACGCTAACATAGCGCGGTTGGTACCGTGTTGACGTGAACACACCTGAGTTTCTGTCAGACGGTGCCGTCCGCGCCGCCGACATCACGTCGCAGACGCTCGGCGCCGGCGTCGTCAAACGCTCGACACGCCTCGCCGACGGACGCGAGCTCATCTACTACGACGACCCGGGCACGACTCTCGGACCCGAGCGGGCGATCGACGCCCGCGAGCTCGCCCCCCGCCCGGACACCGCGACGATGCGGCGCGACGTACTGACGGGCGACTGGGTGTCGGTCGCGGCAGCGCGGCAGAATCGCGCGTTCCTCCCGCCGGCCGAGCTCGACCCGCTCGCCCCGCAGACGCCGACCAACCCCTCCGAGATCCCATCGCGCTACGACGTGGCGGTCTTCGAGAACAAGTCGCCGTCATTCGGCCCGGCACTCGCCGTCGCGCACGGCGATGCACCGGCGGGCCCTCTTGGCGAAGCTCTCATAGGCACAGACGCGCCGCGCGATCTCGACGACCTCGCCGCTCCCGGACTCGGCCGCACGCGCACCAGCGTCGGCCGCTGCGAGGTCGTGTGCTTCAGCCCCGAGCACTCCGGCTCGTTCGGCTCGCTCACCCCGACGCGGGCGCGCACGATCATCGAGACCTGGGCCGATCGCACCGCCGCGCTGTCGGCGCTGCCCGGCGTCGAGCAGGTCTTCCCGTTCGAGAACCGCGGCGAGGCGATCGGCGTGACGCTCCCCCACCCGCACGGGCAGATCTACGCCTACCCGTACATCACGCCGCGCACGACGAGCCTCCTCGCGTCGATCGATCGCGAGGGTCCCGACCTGTTCGCCCGCATCCTCGACTTCGAGCGCGCCGGCGACCGCGTCATCCTCGCGGGCGAGCACTGGACCGCGTTCGTGCCGTTCGCCGCTCGCTGGCCCATCGAGATCCACCTGCTGCCGCACCGCCACG
This sequence comes from Microbacterium sp. B35-30, assembly GCF_010634855.1. GTDB lineage: Bacteria > Actinomycetota > Actinomycetes > Actinomycetales > Microbacteriaceae > Microbacterium. Next base: position 63,252 of record NZ_MWLQ01000014.1, read on the forward strand.
TCGCCGACTTCGCCGAGACGACGGATGCCGAGCGCGACGAGCTCGCACCGCTCTACCTCCGACTGCTCCGCGGCATCGATGCGCTCTACGACTCGCCCACTCCGTACATCGCGGCGTGGCACCAGGCGCCGGTGCACCGCGGGCGCGACACCGCGCGCCTGCACCTGCAGCTCACGTCACCCCGCCGCGCGGCCGACAAGCTCAAGTTCCTCGCCGGATCCGAGGCCGCCATGGGCGCCTGGATCGGCGACATCCCGCCCGAGACGGCCGCCGCAAGGCTGCGCGAGGCCGTCGCATCCGTCCCCGAGGAGACCCTGTGACCACCACCGACACCCGCACGCCGCGGGCGCGCGACACCGCCGACGCCGCCCGCGCGCTCTTCGCCGAGCGCTTCGGCATCGAGCCCGTCGGCACCTGGTCAGCCCCGGGCCGCGTGAACCTCATCGGCGAGCACACCGACTACAACGACGGGTTCGTGCTGCCGTTCGCGATCCAGCACCGCACGCACGTCGCCCTCGCGCCGCGCACCGACGGCCTGTTCCGCGTGCGCGTCGCGTCGACGTTCGACGACGCGACGGCCGAGGTCGAGCTGGACGAGCTCGACGCGCTGTTCCCCGACCGGCGCGACGAGGTGCCGGAGTGGGCCCGCTATCCCCTGGGCGTGGCGTGGGCGCTGCTCGCGGCATCCGATACCGACCCCTCCACCGTCACCGGCGTCGACCTCGCCTTCGCCTCGAACGTGCCCATCGGCGCCGGCCTGTCGTCGTCGGCGGCGATCGAAGGCGCGACCGCCGTCGCCCTCGCCGAGACGTGGGGTGTGGTCCCACTCGACCGCGTCGCGCTCGCGAAGGTCGGCCGTCGCGCCGAGAACGAGGCCGTCGGCGCGCCCACCGGGATCATGGACCAGATGGCGTCGCTGCTCGGCCGCGCCGACGCCGCGATCTTCCTGGACTGCCGCTCGCTCGAGGCACAGGTGATCGACCTCGGGTTCGCGGATGCCGGTCTCGAGCTCGTCGTCATCGACACCGGTGTGAAGCACTCGCACGCGACCGGAGGCTACGGCGAGCGCCGCGCGGCGTGCGAGCGGGGCGCGGCAGCGCTCGGCGTTCCCGCGCTGCGCGACGTGACGCCCGACGACCTCCCGCGCCTCGCCGAGCTCGTCGACGACGTGACCTTCCGCCGCGTCCGGCACGTCGTGACCGAGAACCAGCGCGTGCTCGACACGGTCCGCACCCTGCGCGAACAGGGACCCGCCGCGATCGGCGACCTCCTCGTCGCGTCGCACGCGTCGATGCGCGACGACTTCGAGATCTCGGTGCCCGAGCTCGACACGGCGGTCGAGGCGGCGCTGTCGGCCGGCGCCGTGGGCGCCCGCATGACCGGCGGCGGCTTCGGCGGCGCCGCAATCGCGCTGGTGTCGCACGACCGCGTGCAGGCCGTGACGGATGCCGCCACCGCCGCCTTCGCCGCCGCGGGATTCGCCGCTCCGACGATCTTCACGGTGTCGCCCTCCGCCGGCGCCGCCCGCGACTGACCCCCTCGACCCCTCGCCTCCTGCCCCGCCCGCCCGCGGTTTCCTCGTCTCGACCCCTTGTTCACTTGCGCTGAACGTACGCCGATCCCGCGTGAGAGCGCACGTTCAGCGCAAGTGAAATCGCGAGGAACGAGGGGACACACCGAGCGCAAGACCTGGCGGGAATGGATAGGAGCGGCCTAGCGTCGAACGCAGGGCCGCGGCATCCGTTCGCGGCGTGGAAGGAGCGATCGTGGCGTACATCACCGTCGAAACCGAGAACTCGGTCGACGTCGACCTCTACTACACCGACCAGGGGCCCTCCGATGCCCAGCCGGTGGTGCTGATCCACGGCTTCCCGTTGAACGGCGAGTCGTGGGGCAAGCAGCAGGCCGCGCTGCTCGATGGCGGGTTCCGGGTGATCGCGTACGACCGCCGGGGCTTCGGCGCGTCGACGAAGGCGGGTGCGGGGTACGACTACGACACGTTCGCGGCCGACCTGCATGCGCTCATCGAAGACCTCGACCTGCGCGACGCGGTGCTCGTCGGCTTCTCGATGGGCACCGGTGAGATCGCACGCTACCTGGCGCGGTACGGCAGCGGCCGCGTCGCCAAGGCGGCGTTCCTCGGCTCGCTCGAGCCGTACCTGCTCAAGACCGACGAAAACCCCGACGGAGCGGGTCCGCAGGAGTTCTTCGACGGCATCGCCCAATCGGTGCGCGACGACCGCTACGCGTTCATCACCGCGTTCCTGAAGGACTTCTACAACCTCGACGACAACCTCGGCACGCGCATCTCGCAGGAGGCCGTGGACGCCAGCGCACAGGTCGCGAACCTCGCCGGCAACACGGCGATCGCCGCCGCGCCGCTGACGTGGCCGACGGACTTCCGGGCCGACATCGGCGCGGTCGACGTGCCGGCGCTCATCCTCCACGGCACCGCCGACAACATCCTGCCGATCGACGTGACTGCGCGCCGGTTCAAGGACCTCCTCCCCGACGCGACGTACGTCGAACTCCAGGGCGCCCCGCACGGGCTCCTGTGGACGCACGGCGCGGAGGTCAACGAGGCCCTGCTGGCGTTCCTCCACCGCTGACCGCACGACGCGACGGATGCCCCGGCACCAGGTGCCGGGGCATCCGTCGTTCCGATGTCATGACTGCACGCGGCGGCGGCGCAGCACGACCGCGAACGCGCCCGCGGCGATGAGGGCGGCGGCGAGCCCGGCGGTCGCCGCCAGTCCGGCGCCGTCGGCCCCGGTTGCGGCCAGAGGGCCGGTCACGGTCACCTCGGTCCAGCCGATGACGTTGCCGTCGGCGTCCAGCACCACCAGGCGGTGCTCGCCCGGGGCGACGCCCGCGGGCAGGGTCACCGTCACGGTGCCTGCGGCGCTCACCACGTGGGCACCGAGCAGGATCGGGGCGGAGTGCAGCCACACCCACACGGTGTCGCCTGCGTACTGCGTGCCGACGGAGAGCGTCACCGTCTGCCCTGGCGCCACCGAGGTGGGCGCGTCCACCTGCCCGCGCGTCGCGTCGGTGAGCTGTGCGTCCGTCACCGGCCCGGGAGTGCCCGGCGTGCCCGGCGTGCCCGGGGTCGGGGTGGGGCCACCCGGCTCACTCGGGCCGCCGGGCTCACCCGGGCCGCCGGTCGCCGGGCACGGCAGGGTGCCCGCGCGCAGCGAGTGCCCGTCGGTGTCGCCGTCGTCGGCCCACACGACCTCCTGGAAGCCGCTGGCGCATGTGGACACGGGTGCGACGGCCATGCCCTCGTTGTTGAGGTTCGCCATCCCGGCCGGCCGCACGTAGGAGTGCGCGACGTCGAAGTCGCCGTCGACGACGGTCAGGAGGTTGTAGACGCCGCCGCAGCCGTCGTCGCACAGCGCCCACAGCGCGGCACGATCCGCGTCGTACGCGACATCCATCGACCACGGCAGGCCGGAGCTCTCGACCTTCACCTCGACCGGTGCCGCTCCGGCGGCGAGCGAGAACAAGTGCAGCGCTCCCGTGGCCTCGACGGCCGTCACGAACAGTCCGGGCGTGGCGTGGGCGGCGGCCGCGTAGGCGACGCCGTCCACCTTCCAGCCGGACTCGACGAGGAATTCGTCGGGCACGTAGGTGATGCCTTCGAGGCCGAGGTTCGTGCCGGTCGACACGAAGCCGTTCACGTCCCACTCGTGGGTCGCGACGAGCTCGGTCGTGGCCGGCGTCACGGCACCCACGTCGAAGCGGGCGACCTTGTTGTACGACGTGGACTTGGCTCGACCGTTGTCGCGCTCGGAGGTGATGTAGGCGGCGCCGTCCGGGCCGATCGTCACTCCCTCGGCATCCAGTTCGCCGCCCCCGTCGGCGAAGCGGAGCGGGAGGCCGCCGTCCCACTCGGGGAACGCCGCGTACACGCCGTCGACCTTGTGCATCTTGAAGAGGCGACCCTTGTTCATGACGACCCAGAGGATGCTCGGGTCAGCCGGATCGAAGGCCGCGCCCGACACATCGCCCTCGTCGTTCGCGTCGAGGTCGGTGAAGGCGTCGACCGCGTCGACGACGGACACGGTGGCGGCGCCCGGCCAGGCCTCGGTGACCAGTCCGGGGCACGCGTTCACCGCGCCCCACGTTGCCGTCGGGGTCTCGACGTACGAGACGGTGCCGAACAGGTCGCAGCGGCTGTACGAGGCGATGCCGTCCTCGTACCAGGTGTGGGCGACCACGCTGGCGCCGTCGACGGCCCGGCGGATGGTGAGCGAGTCGGCACTGTCGAGGCCGGCGATGTCGTCGCCGACGTAGAAGGCGCCGGCCGCGATCGTGGTGTCGGCGGGGACCGTGTGCACCACCGCGCCGTCGGAGTCGACCAGCTGCCAGCCCGAGATGTCCGCCGTCTCAGCGCCGGTATTGAGGAGCTCGGCCTTGCCACCGACGTTGGAGACCTCGTTGAGCACGACCGCCGTGGTGAGGCGCCGTGACTTCGTCTCGCACGACGGGGTGTTGTCCTGTCCGAAGCTGTTCGCGGTCACGCGCCAGAAGTCGTCCGACGCGTCGGGGCAGGCCGCGAAGGCGCGCGCGTCGGAGTCGTACGTGTCCGAGACGCCGCCGTCGCCGTCGCCGTAGGCCTGCTGGTCGATCAGCTGGCGGGTCGCCGCGTCGGCACCGGGGCCGTAGAGCTTGACGGCGTCACCCTCTCCGGAGAGGCCCTTCTTCGAGCTGAAGGCGACGTAGCCGCCGGCGGGGATGATCCATGAGCCGGCCGGCTCGAACGAATCGCCGTCCCACACCTTGAGGTCCGCGAGGGTCAGCGGCGAGGCGCCCGTGGCCGCACCGCTGTCGGTCTGGTGCCAGCCTTCGATGGTGACGTCGTGGGAGCCGGTGTTGACCAGCTCGACGGCATCGCCGAAGCCCGGATTGCCCGGGTCGTCGTCATTGAGCGAGGCGATCTCGTTGATCTCGATGTCGTCCCAGTTCGGGTCGAGCGCCGGCGCGGGGGTCGGCGTCGGCGTCGGCGTGCACGCGTTGGCGGCGGCAGGGCTCGGCGTCGTCGCCTGGAAGGCGCCGATCCCGTCGGCGCAGCGACCCCACGTGGTCGCATGGACGCCGGCCGGCCACGTGGTGGTGTCGACGAGGGTCGCGGAGTCAGGCAGGTAGAGGTTCGCCTCGTCGCCCTTGCCGAGTCCGGCCGCGGTGTAGTCGATCTTCACGAAGCCGCCCGGCTGGAGCGTGGTCCCAGCCGCGATCGCCTGAAGGTGGGTGGCGTCGGAGAGGCGGGCGTTGTCGGCGAGCAGCCAGCCCGAGATGTCGACGGCGTCGCTACCGGTGTTCGTCAGCTCGATCCAGTCCCCGGGGTCGGAGCTGACCTCGTTGATGCGGATCTGGTCGCCCACCGCCGCCGACGCGGGCGCCGCCGCGAACACGGTGACTGGGACGAAGCCGATGAGTGCGGCCAGAGCGGCGGCGATGCCGCGGTGATGCGTGTGCACGGGGGGTTCCTCGCGAGTCGTGCCGGCCCCAGACCGGCATCCGAATGGACCCCTGGAGCGTCACAGCGCGGGGAGAACGAGAGGTGAACGACGCGCGAACGCCGCCCATACGCGGCACCAACCGCCCACAGGCCCGACCCGTCCGGAGGCGCGAAAGCGTAGATCTCCGCACGGCGAGCGCGCGGAAATCTACCCTTTCGGCGTTCCGGGACGGGCTACTGCTGCGAGGCGTTCGCCATCGCGATGAGGCCGTCGATCATCTCGGGACTCGTGCCCGCACCGTCGCCGCCTCCGAGCGCGCCCATCATGCCGATGCGGCCGATCGGGAACGACTCCATCATCTTCGACATGTCGACGCCCTCGGGCATGATCGATGCGGCGCTCTGGTCGAGACCGCCCATCATCTGCGCGATCGCGGCCTGCACGATGGGGCCCGCGACCGGGTGGTGCAGCACCTCACCCATCGACGACGTGCGCGACAGCGGCAGAGTGAACTCGTCGCCCGTGACCGCGACCGAGACGGTCGAACGGATGTCGCGGCTCGAGGCTGCGACATCGACCGTGTACTCGCCGCCTTCGACGACCCAGCGGTCGGCGCGGATGTCCCAGTACGCGAGATCCTTGCGACGCACCGTGAGAGTCACGACCTGGGTCTCGCCTGGCTCGAGAGCGACCGAGGCGAAGGCCTTGAGCTCTCGCGGCGCGCGCTGCACCGACGAGCCCGGCAGCGACGTGTAGACCTGCACGACCTCTCGGCCCGCACGCTCGCCGGTGTTGGTGACCGCGACGGTCACCTCGACGTCGCCGTCCGCGGCGACCGCGGCTGCGGCATCCGCGTACGAGAAGCTCGTGTACGAGAGTCCGTGGCCGAACGGGAAGCCCACCTCGAGGCGGCGCGCGTCGTACCAGCGGTAGCCGACGAAGAGGCCCTCGCCGTAGCGGGTGTGCGAGAACTCGCCGGGGAAGTCGAGGAATGCCGGGGTGTCCTCGAGGCGCACCGGGATGGTCTCGGTCAGCTTCGCCGACGGGTTGACCGCCCCGAACAGCACGTCGGCCGTCGCGCCGCCGCCGGCCTGGCCGAGCAGCCAGGCCTCGAGGATCGCGGGCACGCGGTCGGCGAACGGCAGCGCCACGACGCCGCCGTTCGAGAGCACGACGACGGTGTTCGGGTTGGCGGCGAGCACGGCGTCGAGCAGTTCGAGCTGTGCGGCCGGCAGGTCGATGTCGTCGCGGTCGTAGCCCTCGGACTCGAGACGGGCCGGCAGACCGAGGAACACCACGGCGACGTCGGCAGCGGATGCCGCGGCCACGGCCCCGTCGCGGAGCGCCACGGTCTCTTCGGCCGAGACCTCCAGCGCGTTGCTGAAGCCCTGCGCGTAGGCGACGTCACCGGTCGAGAGCGCGCTGATCTCGTCGAGCGCGGTGTCGAGGCGCGTCGGGTTGATCATCGACGACCCGGCGCCCTGGTAGCGCGGCTTCGCGGCGAACTCGCCGATGACCGCGAGCTTCGCGTCCTTCGCGAGCGGCAGGACGCCGGCGTTCTTGAGCAGCACGATCGAGCGGCCGGCGGCCTCGCGCGCGAGGGCGTGGTGCGCGTCGACGTCGAGCGGTCCCGCGCCCGCTCCGGCGCCGTCGGTCGCCTTGCGCACGAGGTCGAGCACGCGGCCGGCGGCGACATCCACCACCGACTCATCGAGCGAGCCGTCCTGCACCGCAGCGACGATCTGCGCGTCGGTGACGCCGTTCGACGACGGCATCTCGAGGTCCATGCCCGCGGCGAGGCCCGGGACGCGCTCGTTGACCGCGCCCCAGTCCGACACCACGAGGCCCTCGAAGCCCCACTCGTCGCGCAGCACCTGCGTCAGCAGCCACGGGTCCTCCGACGCGTACACGCCGTTGATGCGGTTGTACGAGCACATGACCGTCCAGGGCTGTGCGTCCTCGACCACCCGCTGGAACCCGCGCAGGTAGATCTCGCGCAGCGGCCGCGGGTCGACGTCCGAGGAGGACCGCATGCGGTCGTCCTCCTGATTGTTGGCGGCGAAGTGCTTGAGCGAGGTGCCGACGCCCTTCGACTGGATGCCGTTCACGATCGCGGCGCCGAGCACGCCCGAGACGATCGGGTCTTCGGAGAGGTACTCGAAGTTGCGGCCGCACAGCGGCGAGCGCTTGATGTTGATGCCGGGGCCGAGGAGCACCGCGACGTTCTCGATCGACGTCTCGGTGCCGAGCGCTTCGCCGACGCGGTGGATCAGGTCGACGTCCCACGACGAGCCGAGTCCGACGGCCGGCGGGAAGCAGGTGGCCGGCACGCTGTCACCGATGCCGAGGTGGTCACCGCCCTCGCGCTGCTTGCGCAGACCGTGCGGGCCGTCGGTGACCATGATCGCCGGAACGCTCACGCGCTCGACGGGCTTGGTGTACCAGAAGCTCGCGCCGCTGGTGAGCGACGCCTTCTCTTCGAGGGTCAGTTCCGTGACATCGGGGATGCTCATCGGGTTCCTTTCATCGGGAATGCGGGTCGGGGGTCGGGTCGCGGGCGCCCGGGTTCAGCTCAGCGGACGGCCTTGATCGGCCAGATCGCGAAGGCGCCCAGGATGCCGAGCACGATCGCGACCGGGAACAGACCCTGGTAGCCGAACACGAGCACGATGGCGCCCGCTACGCCCGGGGCGAGGGTCTGCGGCAGCGTCGCAGCGAGGTTGACGACGCCGAGGTCCTTGGCGAACGACTTCGCAGACGGCGCTGTCATGGGCGGATCCTTGCTTTCGGGTATCGCGCGACTCGACGGTGAGCCACTCGCGGAAACCTTACGTCATTTGGTTTTGAAAAATCAAGCGTTGTTCGGGTTTACTGTCCCTATGAGAGACAGCGGCGGCACGGGGCGGCGGGGCTCCTACGCGAAAGGCGTCGCGAAGCGCGAGGAGATCCTCACCCGCGCACTCGACGTCATCGCCCGCGAGGGCTACCGCGGGGCATCCATCAAAGAGCTGGCGGATGCCGTCGGCCTGAGCCAGGCGGGACTGCTCCACTACTTCGGCAGCAAGGAGGAGCTCTTCACCGAGATCCTCCGAAAACGCGACGAACTGGACTCGGTCGATCAGGGGCTCGCCGGCGACCTGCACCAGGGCCTCGTCGCGGAGGCAACGCCGCTCCCCGACATCCGGGCCGGCTACCTCAGCGTCATCCGCCACAACGCCGACGTCCCCGGCCTCGTGCATCTGTTCGCCCGACTGTCGGTCGACGCCGCCGATCCGGGGCATCCGGCCCACCAGTTCTTCGTGACGCGGGGCGAGAGTCTCCGCGGGTTCTTCGCCGGGGCCATCGCCGCCCAGCAGGAGTCGGGCGAAATCACCGACCGGGTCGACGCCGACACCCTGGCGCGGATCTTCCAGGCTGTCGCGGATGGCCTGCAGGTGCAGTGGATGCTGGAACCCGACGTCGACATGGCCGCCACGGTCGACGCCCTGTTCGAGCTGCTGTCCGCCCGCCCCGCCGGCGGCGAGGGTGCAACGGACGACGCGACCGGTCGTTGAGGAAGGGCGGGACGGTCGACACGAGCGCCCTGACCGCCGAGCGGCGCCTGGTCAGATCCCGAGCGGATCCGAGAGGAGCCGCATACGCGCGTCGCGCTGCGCACCGCGCAGAGCGGCGTCTGCCCCCAGCGCGCTGCCGACCACCGGCGCGACCGGGAGCACCGGCGCCCGCGCGATGCGGGGCTGGATCGTGCGGAACACCGCGTCGACGTCGGCCGCGAGCGCTGCGGCGAAGCCGCCGAGCACGATGACGTCCGGCGCGACGGTCAGCGCCACGATCTGCAGCGTGCGCGCGATCTCCGGGACCGCGCCCCGCCACACGCCCGCCGCGGGCTCCGTTCCGGCCTGCACCTGTGCGACGAACGCCTCCAGCGCGACGGTCAGCCCCTCCGCGGCCGCCAGAGCGCCGAGGTCCGACCGTGCCAGCAGAACGTCAGGCCCGGCGACGGTGACGAGGCACCCGCGCTGGCCGCACGCGCAGCGCGTGCCGTCCGGCACCACCGGCAGATGACCGAGCGCCGCCCCGAGGACGCGGGTGCCGGCGACCTCGTCGGTCAGGACGATCGCGCCGCCGATGCCCGAGTCGGCCTTGAGGTAGAGGAGCGTGTCGCCGCCCACGGCGGCGTGCTCGGCGAGCGCGGCGACGTCGGAGTCCGGCACCAGCCGGGCATCGCCACCCGCCTCCTCGAACGCGGTGAGCGCGGCTGAGCGAGCGCGCAGGAGCCCGAGGAGGTCGACCTCGCCCCAGTCGAGATCGGTGTCGGCGAGCACCCGGACCGGCGTGCCGCCGACGGGCGCCCACACCACGACGCACACGTCCGCGATCCGTCGGCCCGTCGCGGCGATGCACTCGGCGGCCTCATCGACGACTCCGGCCAGCACGTCGGCGATGGCGGCGGGGTCGCCCATCGGCCGTCCGTGACGCCGCGAGACGCGGGTGAGCTCCTCCCCCGACAGGGTGCCGGCGACCGCTGTGGCATGGTCGGCGTCGAGCATCACGATCAGCACGCACGGGGCGGATGCCGCGAGCACGAGCATCGTCCGCGGCCGGCCCATCCCGGCCGGCGCCACGACGTCGCTCTCTTCGACGAGCCCGGCATCGATGAGCTCGGCGACCAGGGACGTCACCGAGCCGCGCGACAGCCCGGTCGCATCGGCGATGTCGGCGCGCGCCTCCCCGGCGCCCTCGAGCACACGCCCCAACACGAGGCCGAGGTTGTGCCGGCGGACGTCCGGGGTCGCGAGAGGCATGATCGCCATCGTAGGCCGGGGCGGGCCCGGCGACGCCCGCCCCGCCCCGGTCAGGTCACGGCTGCGCCGCGAAGTGCGTGTCGTTGACCGTCTTGACGGTCCACCTGCCGGCCGTGTAGGTCAGCAGGTTGACGGCGCCGTTCGCCAGCCCGGTCGGGGGCAGGAGGTGCGCCGCGCCGAGGTCGACGAGCAGGCACGAGATGGACAGACCGCTCGAGACCACCAGCACGTTGTCGTCCCGATGCTTCGCGGCATCCTCCGCGATCGCGTCCAGCGAGTCCTGCATGCGGTCAGAGACCTCCTCGCAGTCCTCGGCGGGCAGTGCCGGCACCGGGTTGGTGGCCTTGATCGCGTCGGTCAGCTGCCCGAGCGTCGGCTCGGTGATCCCCTGCTGCGCCAGGCCGCCGAACACGGCGGCGCCCATCTCGCTCTGCTTCGCACCCTCCCAGCCGCCGAAGTTCAGCTCGCGCAGACGCTCGTCTCGCGTGGCCGACAGCTTCGAGCCCATGCCCTCCAGCATGAGCGTCGCGGTCTCATGGTGGCGCACCATGTCGGACGAGTACGCGGCATCCATCTGTCCGATCTCGGTGCCGAGGTTCGCGCCGATCGTCGTCGCACTGGAGCGACCGGCCGCGGTCAGCGGCGAGTCCGACCAGCCCTGCACCAGGTGCAGCGCGTTGAGCATCGTCTCTCCGTGGCGGGTCAGGTACACCTGCACGACGGCGTCGCGGTTCGAGGTCGGCGGGTTCGCTGCGGTGGTGGCCGTCGCTTCGACAGGGGCCGCCGCCCAGCCGCCGAGCGCGGTGGCTCCCAGCACGGCGGCAGTGGCGAGGGCGATCCGCGCAGTCTTTCGGGTCATGTCATCTCCTTCGATAGGACGGCCAAACGCTAGCGAGTTTCGGGATTGGCGCGAGGGGTCGTTGCACGATCGTTACACATAATTCAGATATTGAATTTTGTACGCCATTGCGGCACACTGATCCCGAATGCCGTTCGCATTTCGCGCCTCACCCCCGAGACGTCTCGACGACGAGGAGTCACCATGACCGCACAGCCCGCGCCCGATCCGGCCATCGACATCGCCCCGACCGGGCTCATCCGGTCCGCGCCGCCCGCACCGGGCGAGCCGCCGGCCAGCCCCCCGGCCCGCAAGGCGCTGCTGCCCAGCATGCTCGTAGCCGCGCTGACGCTCTTCGCCACGTACGGCGGCCTGATCGCGATCCTCCTGCCCACGCAGATCCAGCTGCTGTTCGGCGACGACCACAAAGAGGCGAACCTCGCGATCGTCACCACCACCTCTTTCGTCTTCACGCTCTTCGCGCAGCCGATCGCCGGCGCCTTCAGCGACCGCACCCGCTCGCGGTTCGGCCGCCGCGCACCGTGGATGGTGCTGGGTGCGCTGGTGGGCGGCATCCTGCTCTTCGGAATGGGATCCCTCACCGACCTCATCTGGATCACCGTGTTCTGGGTCGTGATCCAGGTCGCCCTGAACTTCCTGCAGGCGCCCCTCACGACCATCACGGCCGACCGGTTCCCACGCTCGAGGCGCGGCGGGGCGAGCGCCATGATCGGGCTCGGAACCCAGGTCGGCATGACCGTCGGCATCATGGTCGCAAGCGCCCTCGCCGCACAGTTCGGCGTCGCGTACTCGATCTTCGGCGGCGCGGTGATCGTCGTCACGCTGCTGTTCGTGCTGATCAACCGCGACTGGTCGTCGAAGGACGCCGCCGTGCAGCCGTTCCGCTGGGGCGCGTTCTTCCGAGGCTTCTGGGTGAACCCGCGCACGCACCCTGACTTCTTCTGGGCATTCACGGCGCGGTTCCTGCTGATCCTGGGCTACTTCGTCGTCGCGACGTACCAGCTGTACCTGCTGCAGCAGTACGTCGGTCTGTCGCTGCCCGAAGCGCAGGGCGCCGTCCTCACACTGACGCTCGTCGCCTTCATCCCGACGCTCATCGCCATCGGCCTGTCGGGGTGGTGGAGCGACAAGGCCGGCCGCCGCAAGGCCTTCATCTACGCCGCCTCGGCGATCATGGTGGTCGGCCTCGCGATGCCGCTCCTCATGCCCGACATGACCGGCATGATTCTGATGAGCATCATCAACGGCGTCGGCTTCGGCGTGTACATGTCGGTGGACGCCGCCCTCATGACTGAGGTACTGCCCAGCGAGGGCACCGACGCCGGCAAGGACCTCGGCATCCTCAACGTCGCGACGAACATTCCGCAGGCGCTCAGCCCGTCGATCGCGCTGCTCATCATCTCGTCGCTCGGCGGGTACGCCATGCTGTTCGTGTTCGCGATCGTGTTCGTGATCCTCGCAGCGATCGCCACGGCGCCCATCAAGGGCGTCCGCTAGAGTCCGCAGGAAGGGACCCGCTCCATGACAGACACCACGACGACCATCCGCCATGCGGAGGCCGACACCGTCACCGGAAGGGTGCGCGGCCTCTGGCGGGGCGAGCCCGGCGCCGGCGGTTCCGCCGCATTCCTCGGCATCCCCTTCGCGAAGCCGCCCGTCGGCCCGCTGCGGTTCGCCGCCCCGGAACCGGCCGAGCCCTGGACGGGCGTGCGGGACGCGCTGGAGTTCGGGCCGACCGCGCAGCGGGGAGATCCCGGGGTGACACTCATCCCCGAGCCGTCCATCCCGGGGGAGGCCACGCTGAACGTGAACGTCTTCACACCGGTGCCGGGCGACAAGGCTGCCGCTCTGCCGGTGCTCGTGTGGATCCACGGCGGCGGCTACTTCGCCGGCTCGCCTGCGAGCCCCTGGTACGACGGACGCTCGTTCAACCGCGACGGCGTCGTCACCGTGTCGATCTCGTACCGACTCGGCTTCGACGGCTTCGGCTGGATCGAGGACGCGCCGTCGAACCGCGGTGTGCGGGACTGGCTGCTCGCACTGCAGTGGGTGCAGGACAACATCGCGAACTTCGGTGGGGACCCGTCGCGGGTCACGATCGCGGGGCAGTCCGCCGGTGGCGGGGCGGTGCTGACGCTGCTCGGGATGCCGGCGGCCCAGCACCTCTTCCACTCGGTGTGGGCGCTGTCGGGCGCGACGGCCGATGTCGCCACCGATCGCTGGGAGGCCCTCGGACGCGACATCGCCCGCCGTGCCGGCGTCTCTCCGACGCGTGCGGCCCTCTCGATGGTGTCGGAGGAGGGCCTCATCGAGGCGCAGAAGGCGGCGACCGCGGTGGCCGGTCCCGACGGCTTCACGAAGCTGCTCGACGACGGGCTGCAGCTCGGCCCGTCGATCGACGGCGATCTCATCACGCGCCCGACGGTCACCTCGCTCGCGGCAGGCGTCGGCGCCGACAAGCCGCTGGTGCTGGGCGCGACGGACGACGAGTTCTCGATGGTCGTGGCGGGGCGGGCGAAGACGCTCCGCTGGATCCCGCTGGGCCTGCTGCTCGGCAAGTCCGGTCTCAAGGGCGCGCAGCGGAAGGCGTACATCGCCGCCAACCGCGATGTCGTGACGCGCGGGCACGCCGCCCTGCTCGGCCGCTACATCACCGACCGCATGTTCAAGACCGCCGTGGTCCGGACGGCGCGGGCGCGCGGCGCCGCTCCGACGTGGGTGTACCGCTACGCCTTCCGCTCGACCCAGCCCGGCATGGTCCACGACGCGGCGGTGCACTGCATCGACGTGCCGTTCTGGTTCGACTGCCTCGACTCCGTGCAGATCGAGCCGCTGACCGGCCCGAACCCGCCGCAGGCGCTCGCCGACCAGACGCATGCGGCCGCGGTCGGGCTCGTCGTGGGCGGCGACCCGGGCTGGCCGTCGTGGTCGGCCGTTCCCGGCACGACGCGCGTGTTCGGCGCCCCCGCCGGCGCGCGTGACATCGACCCCGACGGCTACGCCTCGGTCGCCCCTCTGCTCTGACCTCCGCAGTCACTTCCTGCCGCTCGGGCCCTGCCCGCACGCCCGAATCTGACTGCGGGACCGGACGTCATCACGCTCCGCAGTCAGAAGACGCCGCGACGTGCCGAGGTGCGCGGGCGGAAGCCGACTGCGGAGCGTGGGGGCTTGGGGGGGCAGGGGGGTGCGGGAGAGTGCGGGTGGTGTCAGGACAGCGCGCTGACGACCTCACGCTCGAACAGCTCGACGCCTGACAGGTCGTACGCCGCCTCGGGGAAGTAGTGGATGGCGTACGTGATGCCGTGACGCTCGCGCTCGGCGAGACGCTCGACGACCTGGTCCACCGCGCCGAAGGCGGGCGAGGTCACGTAGTCGTGCTCGATCTGATCGGCGCGCTCCTGACCGACGTGCGGCAGCAGGCGCTCCTTGACGACGGCGAGGCGCTCGTGCGCCTCGGCCTCGGTCGCACCCACGATGGTGTTGAAGTTCGAGGTGCGCGTGATCTCCGAGAAGTCGCGGCCGAGCGCATCGCAGTGCTCGCGCAAGACCACGCTCTTGCGGTCGATGTCTTCGAGCGACCCCGCGTAGTTCGTGTACGACGCGTACTTCGCCGCGATCTTGAGCGTCACCTTCTCGCCGCCGCCGGCGACCCAGATCGGGATGCCGCCGTCCTGCAGGGGCAGCGGCTGCACGATCGCGCCGTCGACCTGGTAGTGCTTGCCGTCCAGGGTGGCACGGCCGGTCGTCCAGGCCTGCTGCATGATGTCGACGCCCTCGCGCAGCATCCGCAGCCGCTCCGGCACCGGCGGGAAGCCGTAGCCGTACGCCTCCCACTCGTGCTCGTACCAGCCGCCGCCGATGCCCATCTCGGTGCGCCCGCCCGACAAGATGTCGACCGTCGCGGCGACCTTCGCCAGGTAGGCGGGGTTGCGGTAGCCCATGCACGTGCACATCTGGCCGAGCCGGATGCGGTCGGTCGTCGCGGCGAACGCGGCCATGAGCGTCCACGCCTCGTGCGTCGCCTCGTCGGAGTGCACCGGGGTCGTGTGGAAGTGGTCGTACACCCACAGCGACTCCCAGGGGCCCTCATCGGCGCGCTGCGCGAGCCCCTTCATCACCGCCCAGTGCTCCGCGGGGTCGATGCCCACGAGATCGAATCGCCAGCCTTGGGGGATGAAGGTTCCGAAACGCATGGTGCTCAGCCTATGGGGATGACGGATGCCTCGGCCCGGCGCCCCGGACCCTCGCTGCTGGAACCGCGAAAGGGTATGTCTCCTCCCCGCGCCCGTGCGGAGATCTACCCTTTCGCGGTTCTCTTCTCGGGAGGGCTCGGGACCTCAACCGGAGGGGAGGACGCGGGCGTGCGGCATCCGCTCGCGCATCACGGCGACCGCCTCGGGGTTGTGGTCGACGAGCACGGCGTCGCGACCGAGCGCCGAGGCGACGGCGCCGGTCGTGCCGCTGCCCGCGAAGAAGTCGAGCACACGATCGCCCGGCCGCGACGAAGCCTGCACGATGCGGCGGAGCACGCCCTCGGGCTTCTGCGTCGGGTACCCGGTCTTCTCGCGCCCGGTCGTCGGCACGATCGTGTGCCACCACACGTCGGTCGGGAGCTTGCCCCGCTCGGCCTTCTCGGGCGTGACGAGCCCGGGCGCCATGTAGGGCTCGCGGTCGACGGCATCCGAGTCGAACC
Organism: Microbacterium sp. B35-30; assembly: GCF_010634855.1. GTDB lineage: Bacteria > Actinomycetota > Actinomycetes > Actinomycetales > Microbacteriaceae > Microbacterium. The sequence goes on from NZ_MWLQ01000014.1 coordinate 79,071, forward strand.
AGTACGCCTTCGGATCCTTCACGTAGACGAGGATCGTGTCGTGCTTGGTCGGCCAGCGCTTGCGCGTCTTCGCACCGTAGTCGTAGGCCCAGATCAGTTCATTGAGGAAGCGCTCGCGCCCGACCAGCGCGTCCATCAGCACCTTGGCGTAGTGCGCCTCGCGGTAGTCGAGGTGCAGATACAGCGTGCCGTCGTCGGCGAGCAGCCGCCACGCCTCGAGCAGCCGGGGCTCGAGGAACCCCCAGTAGTCGTCGAACCGGTCGTCGTAGGCGCGGAGGTCGCCGCGGATCCGCTCGTACTCGCGCCCGTGGAACCCGCGCCGCACGATGCCGTCGCCGCGCGGCTCGGGGCCCGACACGGGGGACGGATGCCGCGACCTGGCCGTCTCGATCGAACGCTCCTGCGGGCGGCCGGTGTTGAACGGCGGGTCGAGGTAGATCAGGGTGAACGCGCCGTCGGGCAGCCGCCGGATGACCTCGAGGTTGTCGCCCTCGTGGATCTCCACGGAACCCGGAACCGGAGCCCCGCCCGCCGCTGAGGCCGCACCCGGACCTCGCGCGCTCCCGGGGGCCGCCGCGCTGCCACGGGCCTCAGCCCCAGCCGCAGCCGTCGCGCTCCCGGGGGCGGTCGCACTGCCGGGGGCATCCGTTCCGCCCGCAGCCGAGCTCACGCGCGCCGGCCCGTCACGGGACCCGGCGCAGCCACGCGTCGGTCGCGAACTTGGACTCCACGAGCGCCTCGGCCTCGGCGTACTCGTCGTCGGTGATGCGACCGGGGACGGCGCCGTAGAGGTTGGCGAACGTCTCCTCGAGCTTGGCGATGATGGCCTCGCGAGGCAGGCCGGTCTGGCGGCGCAGCGGGTCGACGCGCTTGGCCGCCGAGGTCGTGCCCTTGTCGCTGAGCTTCTCGCGGCCGATGCGCAGCACCTCGGTCATCATCTGACCGTCCATGTCGTAGCTGAGCGTCGCGTGGTGCAGCACTCCCCCGTTCGCGAGCCGCTTCTGCGCCGCGCCGCCGATCTTGCCCTGGGGCGAGGCGATGTCGTTGAGCGGCTGGTAGGTCGCCTCGACACCCAGCGCCCGCAGCGCCTGCAGCACCCAGTCATCGAGGAACGCGTACGAGTCGGCGAACGTGAGTCCGGCGACGAGGGATGCCGGCACGTAGAGGGAGTAGGTGACGATCGAGTTGGCGCCCATCATCATCGCGCCGCCGCCCGAGATGCGGCGGACCACGTCGAAGCCGTGCCTCGAGGCGCCCTCGGGATCGACCTCGTTGCGGAGGGACTGGAACGAGCCGATCACGACGGCGTTCTCGTCCCACTCCCAGATCCGCAGCGTCGGACGCCGTCGACCGTCGCCGACGCGGCCGGTGAGGACCTCGTCGAGCGCGAGGTTCATGCGCGGCGAGACGGGCTTGTCGTGCACGATCTCCCAGTCGAAATCCCGCCAGCCGGGCGCGGTCACGAGGGCCCGGCGCACCGCGGTGCCGACCGCCTCGGGGGTGAAGCCCAGCAGCTGCGCCCCGCGCGGAAGGGCGGACCGCACAGCGGCGGCGATGGTCGCGACGTCCGACTCGATCGGCAGTCCGTTGACGGCGGCATCGATGTCGCCGAGCGCGTCGTCGGGCTCGAGGAAGAAGTCGCCTGCGAGGTGGAAGTCCGCGATGCGGCCGTCGCGCTCCTCGAGGTCGACGACGACGAGCTTTCCGCCGGGCACCTTGTATTCGCCGTGCATGCGTTCAGCCTATTGCCGGGGCGCCGGAGGCCGGGCGGCCACCCAGGGCGCGCAGGCCGGGCGCCGCCCGAAGGCGACGCCCGGCCGACCAGGTCAGTTGATCCCGGGGATCACCAGCCACCGGTTGACGAGCACGATCCACAGTGCGATGACCGCGAGAGCCGCGATCGCGATGCCGATGCCCTGACGGCCGCGGAGCAGGAGCCCCACGACGATCACGATGAGCGTCGCGATCGCCAGCACGAGCGACCCGAACGGGATGCCGGGCAGGAACAGCGACAGGATGAAGAGCGCCGCGACGACGATCTCGATGATGCCGACGACGGTGTTGCCCTTGCCGCGCACCCGGAGGATGCCGTCGAAGAGGGCGAGCGCGCCGCCGATGAGCGCGATGAGCAGGAGCCAGCTGAGGGTGATCAAGGTGGGGGGAACCTTTCGCGAGGGATGCCGCGGCAACCGCCGCGGCGCCGGTCAGCCTATCGACGCGCGGCACCGGGCCTCCGAAACAAGCCGGGGCTGGACGCGGCACCCGCGGGACTGGTAAGAGGCGGCGACGACGGGGCGAGGCATCCGTCATCGCCGCCTCTCAGGAGTGCGGCACGCGCCTTGCTATGAGGTGCAGGCCCGCCCGTCGAGAAGGAACTGCCACGGCGTGCTGGCCGCGCCCTTCGCGTGGATCACCGTGTCGGGCGCGTTGCCACCCTTCTTGGTCGTGCCCGAGACGCTCACCGTGCCGTCGGACTGCGTGACGGTGGCGCGCGTGGCCTTCGTCACGGTCTGGCCGTCCGGTACGGCGAACGCGAGCGTCCACCGGTCGGCGACGACGCCCGACAGGCGCACCGTCGCAGAGAAGGCGACCTCCTCGCCGTCGGCGGCCCACTCGACATGGCAGTCGAGCGGCGCGATCGGCGGGTTCGCGAGGGCGATGAGCTCGCGCGCCTGCTCGACGAACCACTGACCGGCCGCGGGGTCCTCCATGCCGCGCTCCGGATCGAGCGGTCCCGCCGTGCCGCGGTAGCACTTGCCGTCGGACTCGCCCGGCACCTTGATCCACAGGTACGCGTCCACGAGGGGCGCACCCGTCGTCGTGTCGGGGCGGGTGCCCAGGCCGCGATCCGGCGGGTTGCACCAGTCTTCGTGCGTGTCGCCGTACAGGCCTTCGTGGTTCCAGGGCCCGAGGCCGTTGCGGCTGGTGTCGATGACGAAGTGCGTGGTGGCCTCGACATCGCCGAGGATCGCCGCGTAGCGCGAATCGACGCCACTCGTGTTCAGCGCGGGGTCGGCGGCATCTGCGCTCCATTCGCCGTACGGCGACATGGCCACACCTTGCCAATCGGTCGCAGGGCCGCCGTTCCAGTACTGGTTGCCGCACGAGCCGAAGTCACCCGGGTTGACCTGCGCGGCGTAGGCGATGCACTGCGACACCCAGGTGCCGTATGCGGTGTTGTTCGCGGTGAACTGGTAGTTGGACGCGTTGAGGAAGAACCCGTCTGCGTCCTGCACGCCGGCCTTGATCAGACGGTCCGAGATCTCGCCGACGTTGAGCCACGCCGAGCTGGTGCCGTCGAGATATACGGATGCTTCGGGCAGAGCGCCGATCGCATCCACGGCGTGGTTCAGCTGGGTGAAGCGGTCGGCGGCAGCTGTGTCGGCGGGCACCTCGGCCGGCTGGCACCACTCCATCTGCCCGTCGAGCGTGACGTAGTGCGGGATGATGCCGAGGCCGTCGGGCTCGAGGATCACGGTGGCGGCACGATCCCCGATGCCGGCGGTGAACCCGTCGATCCAGGCGTTGTACGCCGCGGTGTCCGCCGCTCCGCCCGCCGAGTACTGCGCGCAGTCGCGGTAGGGCAGGTTGTAGGCGACGAGCACCGGCATGCGGCCCTGCGCGGCGGCAGCGGTGACCACGTCATCGACCGCCGCCTCGACCTCGGCCGGCGTGCCCGAGGTGAACCAGTCCGCGGACGGGATCGAGCCCAGCAACTGGGCGTCGTCCCGCGCCTGTCCGGTGAGGGACTGGGCGGCTTCGAGGGTCGTGCTCCACGGGTTGACGTAGAGCTCGGAGCCGACGAGGTCGCCGTCCGGTTCGTCGGCGGCAGCCGCGGTCGCGCTCAGCGGCACGGCGAGCCCCACCGCGAGTGCAGCAGCGGCGCCCAGTGCCCAGGCGCGCTGTGGCGGACGCGCGCGGAGTCTGGCGAGTGGGTGGGTCATGTGGGCCTCCTGGTCGTCGTCGACCTCCGGGCACCGTCGCCCGGGGAGCGGCACTGCGGGACTGACGGCTCGCCGGACATCCGAACCCGACGTGGGAGCGCTCCCATAGTGACCACTGCGGCCAGGATGACTCATCAGCCGCCGGTCGTCAACGGTGGAAGCGGGACAGCCGAGCCAGCCGGAGGCAGCGGCCGGGTTCAGTCCCGGGCGGGCACGGTCCGATCGAGCCACGCGAGCAGATCGGCGCGGACATCCTGCTGCATGACTTCGTTGAAGATCTCGTGGCGCGCCTCCGGGTAGACGAGCGTCGTCACGTCGGTGAAGCCGGAGCGCGTGCGATACGCATCGGCGAGCCTGTGCACGCTGCGCGGCCCGCCCACCGTGTCGTCGCGGCCCACCATGAGGAGCGTCGGGATGTCGCGACCGAGGTTCTTGCGGGGCAGACCGTACATGCGAAGCGAGTCCAGCACGCCGATCAGCTTGATCGGCTCTTCGCTGGTCGTGAGCGGATCGTCCAGGAAAGCACGCCCCACCGACAGATCACTCGAGAGCCACTCGGTGCCCATCGCGTCGGGACCGTCCCAGGGCTTGTTCAGTCCGCTGGTGTGGATCGATCCCGGCATGCGCAGCGCTGAGCCTGTAAGAATCAGTCCGTCGTACGACTGGGGATGCAGGTTCACGAGCATCTGAGCGAGCACCGACCCGCCGGAGTGCCCCAGCAGCACGAGCGGCAGATCGGGGTTCTCGGCGCGGACCTGCTCGGTGAACTGCCACATCGCGGCGAGCGCTGCCCGCAGGCCACCGGGCCCGAGATGTCCGAGCAGGGCGACGTCGCCGCCGTGCTGGGTCATGCCGGTGCGACCGTGGCCGCGGTGGTCGGCGGCCCACACGGCGTAGCCGTGCGCGGTGAGCGCGTCAACCAGCACGGCGTACCGCCCGGCGTGCTCGCCGACGCCGTGCAGCAGCTGCACGACCGCCCGCGGTTCGGTCTTCGCCGGGTGGACGTCGAAGAAGATCGTGATGCCGTGCGCATCGATGAACTCGGGCATGCGCAGAAGTCTAGGTGCGGGACGCCGACGCCCCGCGCACGAACCCGGGAGGCGGCACCGGTCCATTTTCTTTAGCAGGACTAATGAGCTATGCTAAGTAATCGCATGAACAGCAACGTGATCCCCATTCCAGCCACCGGCACCGACCCGGGCGACCAGCCCGACCTCTCCCCCGCCGCATCGCAGCTGCGGATCGCCACGTTCCGCCTGGCCCGGCGGATGCGCACGCAGCGCGCCGTCGACTCGATGAGCGACGGCCAGTTCGCCGTTCTGGCGGCCCTGCGCGTGCACGGCGCGCACACCCTCGGCGAGCTCGCCGAGCGCGAGCGCGTGTCGGCGCCTTCCATGAACCGCACCGTCAACTGCCTGCAGGAATCCGGCTACATCGTCCGCGCCGCCGACGAGCGCGACGGCCGCAAGGTCGTCATCTCGCTGACGCCCGACGGCGAGGCCGTGGTCGAAGAGACGGCACGCCGCCGCGACGCGTGGGTCGAGGCATCCCTCGCCGAACTCACGCCCGCCGAGCGCGACACCATCGCCGCAGCCGCCGAGATCATGCAGCGGATGGTGGCGCGATGAGCGCCATGTTCCGGTCGTTCTCGGCCTTCAACTACCGCGTCTGGTTCATCGGCGCCCTGGTGTCGAACATCGGCGCATGGATGCAGGCGACGGCCATCAGCTGGGTCGTGCTGACCGAGCTGACGTCCAACGACGCCGCCGCCATGGGTGTCACGATGGCGCTGCAGTTCGCTCCGCCGCTGCTGCTGGTGGGCGTCACCGGGCTCGTCGCGGACCGCTTCGACCGCCGCAAGCTCCTCCTCCTCACACAGAGCCTGCTGCTGCTGCTCGGCGTCGCCATCGGCGCGCTCATCTTCGCCGGCGTGATGACGCTGCCGATCATGTACGGCTTCGCGCTGGCACTCGGTGTCGTCGCGGCCTTCGACAACCCGGCGCGACAGACATTCGTATCCGACCTCGTCGCGCGTGAGAACGCCTCCAACGCCGTCGCCCTGAATGCGGCGTCGTTCAATGGCGCGCGCATGATCGGCCCCGCGGTGGCGGGCATCGTGATCGTCGCCATCGGCACCGGGTGGGTGTTCGTGGCCAACGCCGTGACCTTCCTCGCCATGCTCGGCGCCCTCGTCCTGATCCGCACGAACGAGCTGGTGCCGCGCGTGAAGGCGCCGCAGTCGTCGCGCCTCGCCGACGGCGTGAGGTACGTCGCCCGGCGTCCCGACTTCATCGTGACCTTCGCGATGGTCTTCCTCATCGGCGCGTTCGGCATGAACTTCCCCATCCTGGCGTCGACGATGGCGGTCGAGTTCGGCAAGGAGGCCGACGGCTTCGGCCTGCTCAGCTCGATCCTCGCGATCGGCTCAGTCGCGGGCGCGCTGCTGGCCGCCCGTCGTGATCGGGCCCGCCTGCGCGTGCTCATCGTGGGCACGGCGATGTTCGGCGTCGCCGCGGTGGTGTCTGCGTTCATGCCCACGTACTGGATGTACGCCGCGACGCTGGTGTTCACGGGTTTCTCCGTCGTGACGATGATGGCGACGGCGAACGGCTACGTGCAGACCACGACCGACCCGGCGCTGCGCGGCCGCGTGCTGGCGCTGTACATGGCGATCCTGATGGGCGGGACGCCGATCGGCGCACCGATCGTCGGCTGGGTCGCCGCCGAGTTCGGCCCCCGCGCCGCGATCCTGGTCGGCGCTGCGGCCGCCTTCGTCGCCTTCGCGATCGGCGCGACGTGGCTGCTCGTCTCCGGCCGCCTGCACCGCCACGAGCGCAGGCGGTTCCGCCTGACGCTCGACGAGACGCGGCCGCTCAGCGTCGTCGTGCCCGAGGAGTTCAGCGACGAGGTCGCCGGCACCACGCCGATCCCGCTGCCGCGAGACGACGACGAGCTGCCCGCCCGCACCCGCGCTGCAAGCTGACCCCCTCCCGCCCCCGCACGCGGACGCGCGAAAGCGGAGATTTCCGCACGCTCCGGCGTGCGGAAATCTCCCCTGTCGCGGCTCCCGGCGGGGGGCGTCAGCGTGGGGCGGAGCTGGAGACGGCGAGGGACGCGACGGCGGGCGCGAGGCCTTCGGCAGTGACGGTCACGGTCGCCCGGCCCGGACCCGTCGGCCGGACGATCGCGAGCGCGCGCCCGTTGAAGGTCGTGACCGACGGACCGGCGAACGACTCCTCCGTGCGGATGCGGCCGGTGCCGAGGCCGACCAGTTCGGCATCGCCCTCGACCGACACCGTGACGAGGCGATCGGCGTCGGACGCGATGACTCCGTCGGTGTCGGCGAGCGAGACGGCCACGAACCCGAGACCGTCCACCGTGATCTGGGACTGCTCGACGGATGCCGTGAGCACGGGCTCTCCCGCCGTGCGCAGCGCCGTCCTGCCGACCTCGCGGCCACCGCTGCGGGCGACCGCGACGAGCTCGCCGGGCCGGTACTCCGTCTCGAACCGCGCGCGGAACGCCTTCTCGGCGCCGACCGTCGCCACGCCGAGCGAGACGCCGTCGCGGAGCAGCTCGACCTCCTCGGCGGGCGCATAGACGTCGACCGTGACGGGGACGCCGAGCTCGGCATCCCACGTCCACGACGACACCGAGTCGTCCCACGACCACGGCGTCGTCGCGGTCGGGCGGCCGTGGTGTCGCGGTGGATGCACCGTCAGATACGGCTCGGTGCGCAGCCCGAACACGATCTCGCGGTAGTACGAGACCGGGCGGCGGTGCCCGGTGATGTCGATGTCGCCGCAGCCGGCGAGCAGGTGCGGGTACGGGCCCGCCGTGCCGGTCGGCTCGTAGCCCGGCTCGTCGGTGTAGTCGACGCGGCCGATGCCGGCCTCGCCGAGATAGTCCCAGCCGGTCCACGTGAAGTCGCCGATGACGTGGTCGAGGCGCTCGACGAGCTCCCACATCTTCTCGATGCGCGACGGGAACGTCTCGGAGCCCACGATGATGCGGTTCGGGAACAGCTCGCCGTCCAGTTCATAGCGCGATTCGGCGTAGTTGAAGCCCACGACGTCGAGCACCGACGCCGATTCCTCGGTCGACTGCGTCACGAGCTCCGACGCGTTGGCCGCGGCCATCATGTCGCCCATCGCGGCCATCATCGTGTTCGGGTCGGAGGCGTCTGGCGCGGCCTCATCGCCGGGCGCGGCATCCGTCTCGAAGCGGCCGAGGTTGGCGATGATGCCGTTGATGCCGTTCGTCACCAGGCGGGTGTCGTCCAGGTCGCGGATCGCCTCGGCGAGGCGCCGGCTCCACGCGGACCCGGCCGGCGTCGCGAGCTCGAGGATCTCATTCCCGATCGAGTACATGATGACGCTCGGGTGGTTCAGGTCCTTCGCGACGAGGGCGTCGACGTCGTGACGCCAGCGTGCCGAAAAGCCCGGAGCCGCGTCGAAGGCGACCTTCGAACGGGTCCAGGTGTCGGTGAGCTCGTCCATCACGAACACGCCGTGCCGGTCGCACGCGTCGAGCATCGCGCGGCTCATCGGATTGTGGGCGCTCCGCAGCGCGTTGAACCCCGCCTCCTTGAGGAGGCGCACGCGCCGGTCCTCGGCGTCGGCGAACGTCGCCGCCCCGAGCGGCCCGCTGTCGTGGTGCACGCAGGCGCCCCGCAGCTTTACGCTCTCGCCGTTGATCCGCAGTCCGTGCCGCGCATCGACCTGCAGGCGACGGATGCCGAAGGTCGCGGCATCCGTGTCGATCACCTGTCCGTCCTCGTCGGCGAGGCTCGTGCGCACGCGGTGAAGCGAGGGCGACTGGTCGCTCCAGAGCGCGGGGCCCTCGACGGCGAGGCGCACGCGCGCCACCGCCTCGGAGCCGGGGAGCACCGTCACCGGCGCCGTGCCCGACGCGACGTCGGAGCCGTCCGGCGCCATCACCACCCAGGCGACGCGCAGCGTGCGGGTATGGCGCGAGGCGTTCCGCACCGTCGTCGCGATGCTCGCGATCGCGCGCTCGGCGTCAATGTCGGGCGTCGTCACGCGCGTGCCGTCGAGCGGGATGTGCACCGGATCGGCCACCACGAGGTGCACCGGCCGATAGATGCCCGCTCCGGAATACCACCGGCTGTCGCGGTGGGCGCGAGCTTCCACGGTGATCCGGTTCTGCTCCCCGTAGCGGAGGTAGGGGTCGAGCACGGCCTCGAACGCGTTGTAGCCGTTGGGCTCGTGCACGACCGCGTCGCCGTTCAGGAAGACGACGGCGTCGCGGTAGACGCCCTCGAACTCGAGCCGCACGGTCTTCTCCCGCCAGGCGTCCGGCACCTCGAACGTCTTGGCGTACTCGAACACGCCCCCGGGGACGTAGCCGGTGTGCACGCCCTGGTCGCTGTCGGCCGAGCGGGGGAGGTCGCGGACCGCATCGTGCGGCATGCGCACGGCGCGCGGCGCGGACTCGGCGGTCGCCGCCTCGAACGCGCCGAGCTTCGGCCCCACGGTCCAGCCGTCGAGGAAGGGCTCGCGGATCATGCCTCTGCTGCCTCGGTCGCTGCGCCGGTCGCCGGGAGGGCGGCAGCGCTGGTCTCGACGGCGTCGACGGATGCCGCAGCCGGCGACCGCGCGTCGAGCACCTGCTCGAGGCCGGCGAGGTCGTAACCGCTGACCATGCTGCGGAACGCCTCGGCGAGCGCCTCCGCCATGTCGGTGGACCCGGGGTCCAGCAGCCACTGCACCTGGAGCCCGTCCATGAGGGCGATGGTCGCTACGGCCGCGCGGCCGGGGTCGACACCCGGGTTGAGGCGTCCCGCCTCGGCGACGCGCCGGAACGACGCGGTGATGCTCTCGCGCACGGATTCGTAGCGATTCACGAAGTAGGCATGCGCCGGATGCGCCGGAGAAGTGGCCTCGGCCGACAGGGTGCAGTAGAGCTCGACGACCCCCGGAATCGAGGCGTTGTGCTCGGCGAGCGTCACCAGGCCGCGAAGCGCCTCGATACCGTCGGGCAGGTCGAAGTCGACGAGAGCGCGCGCCAGTTCGTCACGGTGATCGAGCACGGCCATCAGCAGCGCGCTCTTGCTGCGGAAGTGGTGCAGCAGTCCGGCCTCGCTCATGCCCACGCGCTCCGCGACCTCCCGCAGCGAGCCGGCCCGATAGCCGGACTCGGCGAACACTTCGAGGGCAGCGTCCAGGATCGCGGTGCGGGTCGCGGCGGATTTCGCATACTCGCCGCGGGGCTTGCGCATCCTCGTGGGAGCGGTCCCCTCCCGCTTCGCGGCGGAGGTCGTCTCGGTCATCGTCTCACCGTATCCCCGGGTCGTCTCGCGCACCGCCATCGGTGCCCGCCGGGGTCCTTCCTCTCCGTTCTATAACGAATTCCGAGTCTTCGCTAGTTTTTTGTTCTAAAAACCTAGCGCTCACTCGATATTGCTGTTAGCGTCTCCCGGCAAGTAGGCGATCCGCAGGGGTATCGCCACAGATGAAGGGACCAAGGATGTTCCGTTGGAAGGCCACAGCAGCCACCATCGCGATCGCCGCGATCGCCCTCACCGGCTGCGCCGGTGGCGGGGATGACTCCGGCACGAGCGATTCCGGCCGAGCCGACCGGCTCACCCTCACCGCCATCATCGGCCCGACGAGCTACGACATCGGTCAGGGCGCCGAGTACGGTAACCGCAGCCCGTTCTTCCAGGCGGTGTTCGACACGCTGCTGCAGAAGAACGGCGAGGGTGAGATCGAGCCCTGGCTCGCCACCGACTGGGAGTACAACGAAGACAACACGGTGCTCACGCTGACGCTCCGCGACGACGTCGAGTTCACCGACGGCACTCCGCTCGACGCCGAGGCCGTCGTCGGCAGCCTCGAGCGCTTCCGCGACGGCACCGCGCCGCAGGCCGCGACGCTCGTGGGCAAGGAGTTCGCGGCCGTCGACGCCACCACCGTCACGATCACCCAGCCCGCGCCCGACCCGTCGCTGGTCAACCTGCTGTCGATCGCACCCGGGCTGATCCAGGCACCCTCGACGTTCGACGACCCGGATTCGGCGACCGAGCCTGTCGGCTCCGGCCCCTACGTGCTCGACACGGCCGCCAGCGTCACCGGCACCACGTACGTCTACACGGCCAATCCCGAGTACTGGAACCCCGACGTGGTCAAGTACGACAACCTGACGATCAACGTCATCGAGGACCCCACCGCCACCCTGAACGCCCTCAAGGCGGGCGAGGCCAACGGCGCGAAGATCGTCAACAACGACACGATCCCCGAGATCGAGGCATCCGGCTGGACCATCGAGGCCAACGAGCTCGACTTCCAGGGCCTGCTGCTGTTCGACCGCGCCGGCACGATGGCGCCCGAGCTGGCCGACGTCAACGTCCGCAGGGCGATCAACATGGCGTTCGACCGCGAGGCGCTCCTCGAGGCGCTGCAGGCGGGCTACGGCACGGTGACCGAGCAGGTCTTCCCGACCACGTCGGTCGGCTACGACGAGGCACTCGACAGCACCTACGGGTACGACCCCGAAGGCGCCAAGGAGCTCCTCGCCGAGGCCGGGTACCCGGACGGGTTCACGCTGAACATGATGTCGACCGCAGCGTTCCAGACCACGTTCGACCTCGTCGCGCAGCAGCTCGCCGACATCGGGATCACGGTGAACTACACCGACCCCGGCACCGGCAACTTCATCACCGACATGCTCGCGCCGAAGTACCCGGCGACGTGGATGGCGCTGGAGCAGAACCCCGACTGGCAGCTGATCAACTTCATGATCGCGCCTGACGCGACCTTCAACCCGTTCCACTCGCAGGACCCACAGGTGGACGAGTACATCAGCACCATCCAGAACGGCACACAGGAAGAGGCCGACCAGGCGACGACGGACCTGAACGCCTGGATCGTCGAGAACGCCTGGTTCGCCCCGTTCTTCCGGGTGCAGGGAACCTACGCGGTCGACGCGAACACGGACCTCGAGTTCTGGCCGTCGAACGCCTACCCCTCGATCTTCGGATTCTCGCCGAAGAACTGAGTCCTCGCCCCGCCCGCGCGTCGCGCGCGGGCGGGGCGACACCACCCACGGGAAGCGACAGACATGCTTGCATTCATCCTCAGACGCCTGCTGTCCGGCGTCATCCTCATCGCGGTGATCTCCTTCCTCGCGTTCGTCCTCCTCTACGCGGCCGGAGGCGACATCCCGCGCCGCATCCTCGGAGAGAACGCGACCGCCGACACCGTCGCCAAGAAGGCCGAGGAACTGGGCCTCAACCGGCCGCTGCTGACCCAGTACTTCGACTGGCTGACGTCGGCGTTCACCGGCGACCTCGGCCGCAGCTGGTTCACCGGTGAGCTGGTCACGACGAGCGTCACCAATCGCGTCGCCGTGACGTTGTCGATCGTGATCGGCGCGACGGTGATCTCGGCGATCATCTCCGTCGTCGTGGGTGTCCTCGCCGCCCGGCGCGGCGGGGCCGTAGACGGCACCGTCCAGGTGTTCTCGCTCATCGGCTTCGCGATCCCCGGCTTCCTCATCGCCCTCTTCCTGGTGCTCGTCTTCGCGATCAACCTCGGCTGGTTCAAGGCGACGGGGTACATCCCGCTTGCGACATCGGTGCCAGGGTGGCTGTCGTCGGTCACGCTGCCGATCATCGCCCTGTCGATCGGCGCGATCGCGACCGTCACCCAGCAGGTGCGCGGCTCGGTCATCGACGCCATGTCCCGCGACTACGTGCGGACGCTCCGCTCGCGTGGGCTGAGCGCGAACTCGGTGGTCTACCGCCACGTGCTCCGCAACGCCGGCGGCCCCGCCCTCGCGGTGCTGGCCGTGCAGTTCATCGGCCTTCTCGGCGGCGCGGTGATCGTGGAGCAGGTCTTCGCCATCCCCGGCATGGGCCAGCTCACCGTCCGGGCGACGACGCTCGGCGACATCCCCGTCGTCATGGCCCTGGTGATCGTCTTCGCGATCATCGTCGTCGTCGTCAACCTCCTCATAGACCTCGCCCAAGCGGCGCTGAACCCGAAGGTGCGACTGTCATGACCGCTGTCGACGTTCCCCTCGCTGTCCCCGTCGCGCCGGTGCGCGTTGCGCTCTGGCGACGTCTCGTGCGGCGCCCCCTGGGACTCGCCTCCCTCCTCTTCCTCGCGTTCGTGGCGGTCATCGCGATCATCGGACCGTGGATCGCACCGCAGGACCCCAACTACGCCGACATCCGCAACGTGCTCTCGCCGCCCAGTGCCGAGCACATCCTCGGCACCGACGGCAGCGGTCGCGACGTGCTGTCGCGCCTGCTGGTGGCGACGCAGATCAGTGTCTCCGCCGCCCTCCTCGCTCTCGTCGTCGCCGTCGTCCTCGGCGTGACCAGCGGCCTCATCGCGGGCTACTACCAGGGCTGGTTCAACAGCACGGCGACGTGGGTGACCGAGCTGAACATGGCGCTTCCCGGCATCGTCGTGCTGCTGGCAGCCCGCGCGGTGCTGGGCCCGTCGGTGTGGATCTCGATGTTCATCTTCGGCATCCTGCTCGCCCCGGCGTTCTACCGCCTCGTGTACGCCTCCGTCACCGCGGTGCGCTCGGAGCTGTACGTCGACGCCGCACGCGTCTCGGGGCTCAGCGACACCCGCATCATCGGTCGCCACGTGCTGTCGGTCGTGCGCGCGCCCATCATCATCCAGGGGGCGATCATCGCGGGCATCGCCATCGCGATCCAGTCGGGACTGGAGTTCCTCGGCCTCGGCGACATCAGCGTCCCCACGTGGGGCCAGATGCTCAACGACGGGTTCAAGAACATCTACAAGGAGCCCATCCTGATGCTCTGGCCGTCGCTCGCGATCGGGCTCACGTGCATCGCGCTGACGCTCCTGGCCAATGTGATGCGCGACGAGCTCGAGCGCACGGTGTCCGTGCGGCGCAAGCGCCGCCGCGCCGTCGCCACCGCCACCGGCTCCATCGCAGCCGTCACCACGTCGCTCTCGACCGGCGGCGGAGACGTCGTCGACCTCGACGAGCCGCCGATCTTCGAGAGCTCCGGCGTCATCGTCCACCAGGACGACGTGCGCAGCAAGGCGAGCGAGAAGGTGCTGGAGGTCCGCGATCTCCGCGTCGGGTACGACCAGCCGGACGGCTCGCACATCGAGGTCGTCCACGGCGTCTCGCTCGACATCCGCAAGGGCGAGGTGCACGGTCTCATCGGCGAGTCGGGCTCGGGGAAGACCCAGACGGCCTTCGCCGTGCTGGGCCTGCTCCCCCGCGGCGGTCACGTCACCGCCGGCTCGATCCTGTACGAGGGCACCGAGCTCGCCGACGGCGACGAGCGCGCGTACGCCGGCGTCCGCGGCCAGCGCATCGGCTACATCCCGCAGGAGCCGATGTCGAACCTCGACCCCGCGTTCACGATCGGCAGCCAGCTGGTCGAGCCGCTGCGCAAGAACCACGGGCTCTCGAAGAGGGCCGCGACCGACCGCTCGCTCGAGCTGCTGGCGCGGGTCGGCATCCCGAACCCGAGGCGCACGTTCGACGCGTACCCGTTCGAAGTCTCGGGCGGCATGGCGCAGCGTGTGCTCATCGCCGGTGCTGTCTCGACCGATCCCGATCTGATCATCGCCGATGAGCCGACCACGGCCCTCGACGTGACCGTTCAGGCCGAGGTGCTCGAGCTGCTGCGCGACCTGCAGGCCGAGCGGCACATGGCCATGCTCCTCGTGACGCACAACTTCGGCGTCGTCGCCGATCTCTGCGACCACGTCACGGTCATGCAGAGCGGCCTGTTCGTCGAGCAGGGACCCGTGCGCGCGATCTTCAACGACGCGCAGCACCCCTACACGCGGGCGCTGCTGGACGCGATCCTCGACGAGGGTCCCGCCCGAGGCCCGCTCGTCGCGGTGCCCTCGAGCACAGCGCCGTCGAGCGCAGCGACCTCGAACGCACTGCCGTCGACCGAGAAGGGAGCACGAGCATGAGCACTCCGACGCCGCAGACGCCGCTGCTCGACATCAAGGACCTCGTCGTCGAGTACCCGGGCAAGGGCTTCCGCGCCCAGCCGTTCCGGGCGCTCAAGGGCGTCTCGCTCGACATCCTTCCGGGCGAGACCGTGGGACTTGTGGGCGAGTCGGGATCCGGCAAGACCACGCTGGGCCGGGCCGCACTAGGCCTCGCACCCGTCACCGAGGGCTCGATCCGGTACGAGGGCAAGGAGATCGCCCACCTGAAGAGGCAGGAGCGGCGCGCTCTCAGCTCCGAGATCCAGGTGGTGTTCCAGGACCCGTACTCGTCGCTGAATCCGTCCATGACGATCGAGCAGATCCTCACCGAGCCGCTGACCGCGGCCGGCGTCGCCGGGAAGGAGGCGAAGACCCGCGTGCACGACCTGCTCGACCAGGTCGGCCTCCCCGCCGACGCGCGCGGGCGCCTGCCGCGCGAGTTCTCGGGCGGCCAGCGCCAGCGCGTCGCGATCGCCCGGGCCCTCGCCCTGCGGCCGCGGCTCATCGTGTGCGACGAGCCGGTGTCGGCGCTGGATCTCTCAACCCAGGCGCGCGTGCTCGACCTGTTCATCGACATCCAGGACCGCACCGGCGTCGCCTACCTGTTCGTGACGCACGACCTCGCGGTGGTGCGCCACATCAGCCACCGGGTCGCCGTCATGTACCGCGGCGAGATCGTCGAGTCGGGCGACGGCGAGCGGGTCACCTCGCAGCCGGAGCACCCGTACACGCAGCGCCTGTTCATGGCCGCGCCGGTCCCCGACCCCGACAAGCAGGAGCAGCGTCGCATCGCGCGTCGCGCACTGCTCACCTCCGAAGCGGCCGCCGGCGCCGTCTGACGACTCGGATGCCGCAGCTCGGCCCGGCCCGTGGGTGGCGGGCTGCGGCATCCGTCCTCCTGACCCTCCTCTGAGAAAGAACCTCCCCCGATGACCGACATCGCCACGCACCCCGACGCGGTGCGCCACCTCGTTCCGCTGCTCGAGCGCCTGACACTCGAGCAGAAGGCGGCGCTCGTGCAGGGCGCCGACTTCTGGACCACCGTCCCGCTCCCCGAGATCGGGCTGCGCGCGATGACGCTGTCGGACGGCCCGGCGGGCGTCCGCGGTCCGCGCTGGGACGAGCGCGAGCCGTCGCTGAACCTGCCCTCGGGGTCGGCGCTGGCCGCGTCGTGGGACGTCGACCTGGCGTACCGGTACGGGGCGGCCGCGGCATCCGAAGCCCGCCGCAAGGGCGTCGACGTCGTGCTCGGGCCGACGATCAACCTCCATCGCTCGCCGCTCGGCGGCCGTCACTTCGAGTGCTTCAGCGAGGACCCGGAGCTGAGCGCGGAGCTCGCCGCCGCCTACGTGCGCGGCCTGCAAGACAACGGGGTCGCGGCCACGCCCAAGCACTACGTGGCCAACGACTCCGAGACCGACCGCTTCACCGTCGACGTCCAGGTCGCCGAGCGTGCGCTGCGGGAGCTGTATCTCGCGCCGTTCGAACGCGCAGTCGATGCCGGCGCCTGGACCCTCATGAGCGCCTACAACGCCGTCGACGGCGTGACGATGACCGAGAACGACCTGCTCGAGACGCCGCTCAACTCCGAGTGGGGATTCGACGGCGTCACCATCAGCGACTGGACCGCGGTGCGCTCGCTCGGCGCCGTGCCCGCCGCACAGGACCTCGCAATGCCGGGTCCCGCCCCCGCGTGGGCGGACCTCGTCGCGACGATCCGCGA
The DNA here is from genome assembly GCF_010634855.1 of Microbacterium sp. B35-30. Classification (GTDB taxonomy): domain Bacteria; phylum Actinomycetota; class Actinomycetes; order Actinomycetales; family Microbacteriaceae; genus Microbacterium. Next base: position 95,702 of record NZ_MWLQ01000014.1, read on the forward strand.
CGGGCACCTGAACGAGGCCGACCTCGACCGCAAGGTGCTGCGCCTGCTGCTGCTCGCGGAGCGGGTCGGCGCGCTCGGCGATGCCGCCCCGATCGAGCCGGCGCCGCTCGACGGCCCCCGCTTCGCGCGTGCCGCGGCGATCGAAGGCACCGTGCTCCTGCGCAACGAGGGCGTTCTTCCCCTGGATGCCGCCTCGCTCGGTCGCGTCGCCGTCATCGGCCAGAACGCGCGCGAGGCCCGGACGCAGGGCGGCGGCAGTGCCACCGTGATCCCCGAGGCCGTGGTCTCGCCCCTCGACGCGATCCGCGGCGCCGTGCCGGAAGCCGACGTGCGGTACGAGATCGGCGCCGTCGTGCAGGAGGGCGTCGCCGAGATCCCGCTCGCACAGCTGCGAAATCCGGCAACGGGCGAGGCGGGCATGCGCGTCGCGTTCTTCGACGCCGACGGCACCGAACTTTTCGCGGAGAACCGCCTCTCGACCGCCCTGGTCTGGTTCGGCGGCGACGCGCCGATCGCGGCGAGCGCGATGGTGGTGTTCGAAACGCTGTACACGCCCGCCGAGACCGGCGACATCGAGCTCGGCTTCGCCGGCGCGAACCCGGGGCGGCTGTTCGTGGACGAGCGCCTCGTGCTCGACGACGCACCCGTCATCGAGGGTTCCGACCTCGGCGCCGCGTTCCTGAACCCGCCGTCGATCACGGCGACGGTGGCCGTCGAGGCCGGCCGCGAGACGGCCGTGCGCGTCGAGTTCACGCGCGCCGCCGGCGGTGCGCTGTCGGGGGCGCTGAGCGCGACGCTCGGCATCGCCCCCGAGCGCACCGATCCCGCGGAGCTCATCGCCCGTGCGGCGGCGGAGGCCGCGGCATCCGATGTCGCGATCGTCGTCGTGGGCACCAACGCGAAGGTCGAGTCGGAGGGCTACGACCGCACCAGCCTCGACCTGCCCGGCCACCAGGACGACCTGGTGCGCGCGGTCGCGGCGACCGGGACGCCGACAGTCGTCGTGGTCAACGCCGGCTCGCCGGTCGCGCTGCCGTGGGCCGTCGACGTCGCGGCGGTCGTGCAGGGGTACTTCGGCGGGCAGGAGTTCGGGCACGCGATCGCCGACGTGCTCACCGGCGCCGCCGAGCCCGGCGGGCGACTGCCCACGACCTGGCCGGCCGCGCTCGCGGACGTGCCCGTCACGGAGGTGGTGCCCACCGACGGTCGTCTCGAGTACCGCGAGGGTCTGCACATCGGCTATCGCGCGTGGCTGAAGACGGATGCCGAGCCGGCGTTCCCGTTCGGCCACGGCCTCGGCTACACGACGTGGTCGTGGGGTGCGGCCCAGCGCGTGGGCGACGCCCTCGAGGTGACGCTCGCGAACACCGGCGACCGCGCCGGCAAGCAGGTCGTGCAGGTCTACGCCGAGCGCGCGGACTCCGCGGTGGAGCGCCCCGTGCGCTGGCTCGTCGGATTCGCGACGGTGCAGGCCGAGGCGGGCGAGACCGTCACCGCGCACGTTCCGGTGCCGGGGCGACGCCTGGCGCACTGGGACGGCGAGTGGGTCATCGAGCCCGGCGAGTACACGCTGCACGCCGGCGCCTCGGTAGCCGACCTGCCGCTTTCCGTGAACTGGTCCGCGGTGCAGTAGACGGCGGCCGGCGTGGGACGTTCGCAGAATCGCGCGAAACTCGGAGCGTCTCGCCGGATCCCTGCGAACGACGCGAGATTCTGCGAAGTTCGTACGCGGATGCCGCGCCTCGCCGCTGCCCACACCCCAGACCAGCTTCACCGACGAGAGGTACGCGATGAACGATGTGACCACCGAGAACCTGCGAGGACGCGCCGACGAACGCCTCGACGAGATCGTCGGCCGCCTCGACGGCTACCTGGCAGCCGACCCGGATCTGTCGTTCCAGGTCGCCGCGTTCCACGACGGCGTCGCGGTGCTCGATGCCTGGGGCGGCCCGCACCTCTCCGAGGAGTCGGTGATGGTGCCGTACTCGGTCACGAAGAACACCATCGGCCTCTCCGTAGGGCTCCTCGTCGAGCGCGGTGAGCTCGACCTCGACGAACGCGTCGCGCACTATTGGCCCGAATTCGCGGCGAAGGGCAAGGGTGCCGTCACGGTGCGGCAGCTGCTGTCGCACCAGGCCGGCATCCCGCAGGCGACCCCGCCGCTCACCTGGGAGGAGCTGCTGGATCATCACGCCGCGGCCGGGCGGCTCGCGGCCAGCCCGCCGTTCTGGCACCCGGGCTCGGCCTTCGGCTATCACGCGGTCACGATCGGAAACCTCGGCGACGAGCTCGTCTTCCGCGTGACGGGCCGCACGCTGCACGAGTACTACGAGCAGGAGATCCGCGCTCCGCACGGCATCGACTTCTTCCTCGGCCTGCCCAGCGGCCACGAGGAGCGACGGGTGCCGGTCCTGCCGATGATCCGTCCCGTGGCCGACACGACGACGATGCAGCCGACCGCCATCGGTCTGCACACCTGGGTGACGCCGGGGCCGCAGGTCGATCTCGCCAACGACGAGGCGAGCTGGCGATACGGCCATCCCGCGGGTTCGGGCACGGGCACCGCACGGGGACTGGCGCGCCTCTTCGCCGCCGCGGTCACGGGCGTCGACGGCAGCGCGCCCTTCCTCTCCCCCGACACCGTGTGGCAGATCGGCCAGCAGCAGGTGCACGGCACCGACGAGGTGCTGGGGCTGCCGGATCGCGCGCACGCGATCGTCTTCCAGAAGTCGACGTCGACCGTCTCCTTCGGCGGGCCGCGCGCATTCGGGCACGACGGCGCGATGGGCGCGCTGGCGTGTGTCGACCCCGACACCGGCATCGCCTTCGCCTGGACCATCGCCCGCGGCGCGTGGCCGGGCGGCGCCGACCCGCGCGCGGCCGCGCTCGCCGTCGAGCTCGGCCGCATCCTGCCGGCCTGAGCCACCTGCCGACGCATCCACCCGCCCACCCACCCACTACCCGCCCGATCCGAGAGGCACCCGTGACGACGCTGCACAACCCGCTGATCAACGGCTTCCACCCCGACTCGTCCGTCGTGGCCGTGGACGGCGCGTACTACCTCGCGACCTCGACGTTCGAGTACCTGCCGGGGATCCCCATCCATCGCTCCGTCGACTTCGAGACCTGGGAGCTGATCGGACACGTCGCCACGCGCCCCGGCCAGCTCGGCGTGGACGGCGTGCCGACGGGCGGCGGCGCCTGGGCCCCGACGATCCGCCACCACGGCGGCGTGTTCCACCTCGTCATCACCGACGCGATGGGGCGGGGCATGCTGCACTTCACGGCGACGGATGCCGCCGGGCCCTGGAGCGACGGCGACCTCCTTCTGAAGGCGGACGGCTCCGGCACGATCGAGGGCATCGACCCGGACATCGCATGGGATGCCGCGGGCACCTGCTACGTCACCTTCTCGGGCCTGCAGCTGAGCGGCGCTCTGGATCCGAACCAGCCGGCGCACCTCGGCATCCAGCAGGTGCGGGTCGACCTCGAATCGCATCGAGCCCTCGAAGAGCCGCGCTCGCTCTGGTCGGGCACGGGGCTGATGTTCCCCGAGGCGCCGCACCTCTACGAGATCGAGGGCGCGTGGTATCTCCTGATCGCGGAGGGCGGCACCGAACGCGGTCACGCCATCTCGATCGCGCGGGGCGACGCGCCCACGGGGCCGTTCACGGGGGCTCCGGACAACCCGCTCGTCTCGGCGCGGTCGACGCCGCGCCCGGTCCAGAACACCGGCCACGGCGACATTGTGCGCGGCCCCGGTGGTGAGTGGCTCTGCGTGCTGCTCGGTGTGCGGCCGCGCAGCGGCACGCGTGCGTTCTCGGCGCTCGGCCGCGAGACCTTCGTGACGCCGGTGACGTGGACCGACGGATGGCCGTCGATCGCCCCCGTGGAGCTCGCCCCGCGGCCCGGCACGCACGTCGAGATCGACTTCTCCCAGCCTCTCGACGGCGAGTGGATCGCGGTCCGCCGACTGCCGTCCGACGTCTCGACCGTCACCGACGGGCGCCTGGTGCTGACCGCCGACGGCAGCACCCTCGCCGCCCCGCAGCCGGTCTTCGTCGGGCGCCGTCAGGAGCACCTGACGAACGAGGTCACGGTGGCCCTCGACGTCTCGAACGGCATCGGTGGAATCGCGGTCCGGTACGACGAGGGCTTCCGCATCGAGCTCGAGGCCGGAGGCGCGGCGATCACCGCCCGCGCACTGATCGGCGGCCTGCGGCAGGAATGGGCGCATCCGTTCCAGGGCGGGTCGGTCGTCCTCCACCTCGCTTCCCGCAAACCCGCAGGCGGAGGCGGCATGCTTCCGACCAGCGACGTCTTCCATCTCGCCGCGACCATCGACGGCGAGCGCATCGAGCTCGCCGAGATCGACGGGCGCTTCCTGTCGTCCGAGGTCACCGAGTCCTTCACCGGCCGCGTCATCGGCGTCTACGCCGTCGACGGCGAGGTGGCCGTGTCGAGCTGGGTGGCCGACGGCGACGACGACTGACGGATGCCTCCACCCTCCGGGTGACGCAACACGTGGCCTCCGGTCGCCCGTAGCGGCGTGTCGTGCCACCCGAAGCACGAGCCTCGACGTGAACGGGTCGGACGCTAGGCGCCGGTGACGGTGACGATGACGCGCTGGTACGACTTCAGGGGGTACCCGGCAGCATCATCGGATGCCTCGGCGATGACGTGGATCGTGTCGCCGGGGTTCGCGCCGGCAGGCACTTGCACGGTCGTCTCGGGCCCGTCGACGGCGGCGAGCGCGGCATCCGTCGTCCCCGCGTCGTCGTAGATCCACCAGCGCACCCGCACGATGTCGCCGTCGGGGTCGTCGACGAGAGCCGACAGCCGCACCTCACCACCCGCCTCGACGCCGTGGTCGATCCCCTGCTCGATCGCCAGGACCGGGTGGTGGTTGGCGTCTTCGAAGCGGCGCGTGACACTCCACCGAAGGCGCGCGGCGAAGTCGGCCTGCGCATCGGCGAACCAGCGCACCACGGATCCCTCGTCGCCGCCGGGTCCGTTCGCGAGGTCGGCACCGTTCGGGTGGAAGGCGGCGTCGGTGAGACCCCACGTGTCGGCACCCTCTGACGTCGGCTCGTATCTGCCGCCCCAGCCGCCATAGGACGGATGCTCGTGCCCGCGCAGGCTCGGAACGAGCAGGTTCAGCATGTTCGTGCTGTCGCCCTCCGAGATCCACTCGCCGGCGGGCTGCGGGTCGATCCACACCTTGTACCCCTCTGCGCGGAGCTCGTCGGCGGACACCCCCGACAGGTGGAAGTAGTCGGTCATGTCGCCCGGCACCATCTGCCGCCCGTCGCCCCAGACGCGGTACAGCGCGCCGAGCGGGCCGACGCTCGTGACGTTCTCGCGCATCCACTCGGCACTCAGCAGCCCGTGCTGGGCGGCGGGGATGGTCCAGCGCGCCATGTAGCCCCAGGCGAGCGTGGCCACCTCGAGCACCCGGATGCCGGGCCAGACCGGCGCGATGTAGTCGTCGAACGTGCCGTCCTGCGAGGCGAACTTCGTGATGACCGCCTTCGCCGACACGGTGGCGTGCACGGCTTCCCAGTCAGGGGTGTCGCGGAACCGCTCCTCGATCGACCGCAGCGCACGGGCGACGGTGCTCGGTCCGGCCCACAGCTGCAGGAAGACGGGGCCCGGGCGATCGTCCAGCAGCACGTCGGCGATGAGGCGCGACCCGGGCGTCTCAGCGGAGGTGTCGCCCTCGAAGTCGACGTTGCCCTCGCGGATGACCGACCGCAGCCGCTCCGGGCTCGGAAAGCGCGGGTCATGCACCACGAGATTCGCGTGCGCCTGTGCGTAGGCGTCGACCGCATCGTCGATGAACCGCTCGCCCGGTGCCCATCGCCATGAGGTCTGCGGCTCGTCGTACTCGCGGTCGGGCAGGAAGAAGCTCGTGCCCGCTCCGTCGCCGCGCCAGTGGAACCGGCTGCTCGCGTAGATCAGGCCCTCGATCTCGAGCTCGTTGCTGTAGAGCAGGAACCGGATCATCGAGTTCAGGTCGTCGAGCTCGGGATCGGCGGTGACGATCGTCCGCGGCCGGGGGATGGTCGACGCGACGGGTGCGGGTGCCGTCATGAGAGCACCTCAGGCTCCCCCGGGGCGGCATGCGGCGCCGCCTGCCACCGTTCGAACTCGGCGAGCTTCAGATACATGTCCTCGAACATCAGCCGCGTGTCGACCCAGGTGTAGACCCGCATCGGCCGTGCACCGGCGACATCGCTGTAAGCACCGTCCTCGCCGAGCGCGGGCGTCGGTCGCCGGACGTATCGGCTCGAAGAGGGATCCGGCTCGAACACCGACTGCAGCGCGGTGAGCAGCACCAGCGGCGAGTCGCCGAGGGCGTACGTCTCCGACGCTCCGCCCAGATGCGAAGCGACCATCGCGCACACGTACGCGACCTCGTCGTAGAGGTAGCGGCCGAGCGGACCAGCCCCCGCCACGCGGACGCGCAGCTCGGCATCCGACACGAGACACTGGCGGTAGACGTCCCGCGGCACCTGCCACAGCGGGATCGTCGAGTCGTTGAACACGACCTGCCCGGCGACCGGGTCGATGAGCAGGTTGTACTCGACCGGCATGGGGTTCGGCGGCGGCACGGCAAGGCCGTCGTGCTCACCACCGCCGATCCACACGAGCGTCAGGCGCTCCGCGATGCGCGGATCGGTGAGGTACGCCGAGGCGATGTCGGTCAGGCCGCCGCCGGCGACGTAGAACAGCGGGCTCGAGACGTCATCGCGCAGGGCCTCGGCGATGATGGCGTCGACGGCCGGGGCGGGCTGTGGGCTCGAGCGGTCCGGCAGCGGGTCGTCCGACCCCGCGACGATGATGTCCGTGGACGTGAGTCCCATCCGCGAGAACACGTCACGGGCCACAGCCTCGGCGTTCTGCGCGCTGCGGCCGGAAGAGTCGAACGGGTCGTCGCCGCGCAGGTGGGAAGCCACGACGAGCCGGATGTCGACGCTCGGCGAGAGCAGGTGGTGCACCAGCTGGTAGAGGTCGTCGGGGTCGCCCGCGAAGTCGTTGTCGATGATGACGCGCGCACGCGGCCCGCCGACGGGAGGGATCTGCTGCCAGGGCGTCTCGCCCAGGCTCCAGGTGCGCGCGGGGCGGCCGGTCGGGCGGGGGCTTCCGCTCGGAATCTGCGTCATCGTCGACTTCCCTTTCGCCGCGTCGTCACGAACGATCTCGTCGGTAACTGTAACACCGGTTGACCAATCTCCGATGGTCCACGCCCCTCCTCGGGGACGCCGGCGTCAGCGCCGCTCGCGCACCCCGACGCGCTCGAGGTGCGCGTTCGTGAAGCGCCCGTCGGGGTCGAGACGCTCGAACACCGCGCGGGCGTCGGCCAGGCGGGGGTGGACGCGCTCCATGGCGGCACGGTCGAAGCCGTGCACCTTGCCCCAGTGCGGCCGCGCGTCGAACGGCTCGAGCGCCGCCTCGATGCGCCCCAGCGCGGCGGCCACGTCGTCGGGGTGATTGAACCACGTGAAGTGGATGATCACGACGTCGCGGCGGTAGGCGGGGCTCAGCCACAGCTCGTCGGCGGCAGCGGTGCGCAGCTCGGTCCAGATGAGATGGGAACGGATGCCGTCGTCCGGTGCTGACTGCTGGAACACGGCGCGCACCGCCCTCAGGGCGGCGGGCGCATCGGCGCGGGCGACGAAGTACTCGCTCTGGATCTCGTCGCCGAACGAGGGCTGGGCGTCGAGGCGGAAGTGCGGCAGCCGCAGCATCCACGGCCCCGGGACGCCGGCCAGTTCGGTGACGTTGTCCTCGACCCCGAGCGGCGAGTCGCCGGTGAGGGCACGGACGCCGTCGAAGACCGTGTCGGGCACGAGGTCGTCGTCGGCGTCGAGGCGCGTCTTGATCCACACGTAGCCGACCGACGGCTCCTCCCAGCGCGAGAAGACCGACACGCTGTACCCCGCCGAGGTGAGCTCGTCGTAGTGAGCGAGCGCGGCATCCCAGCTCACGCCGGTGTAGATGTCCTGCCGGACGCGGAAGGCGGGCTCGATGTCGAGCGTCAGCGACACGACGATGCCGTAGGCGCCGAGACCGACGACGAGCGCGTCGAAGTCGGGACCCCCCCGGCGCACCTCGTGCACCTCGCCGTCGGCGCCGACGTAGCGCAGGGCGCGGACGGATGCCGAGAGCACCGGATTCGCGTCGCCCGACCCGTGCGTACCCGTGGCGGTCGCACCGCCGACGTTGATGTGCGGGAGCGACCCCATGTTGCGCAGCGCCCAGCCGCGGTCGTCGAGCCATACGGCCAGCACGCCGTAGCGGATGCCGGCGGGCACGGTGACCGCCTGCGCGGCCTCGTCGAGCTCGAATTCGGCGGCGAACCCGGTCACGTCGACGAGCGTGCCGGTGGTGTCGGGCAGATCGGTGAACGAATGGCGCGTGCCCAGGGCGCGGACGCGCCCCGGCTCGCGGAGTACGCGGCGCACGTCGTCGGCCGACGTCGCGTCGACGATCCGCGGCGCGGAGTACTCGTACGTTCCAGCCCAATTGCGCGGCATCGCGCCTCCTTACGGCTTGATGCGGGGGGTCAGGGAGCGGCTTCGGCGGCGAGGCGCTGCGATGCGGTCGCCATGTGGGTCGCCATGGCCGAGGCCGCGGCATCCTCATCCCCCGCCTCGATCGCCCGGAAGACGGCACCGTGCTCGTCGACGGCGATGCGCGCCTCGGCGTCGTCGTGCACCGCACGGTCGGCGTACACCTGCAGCAGCGAGCGCACGACGTGCAGCAGGTCGACGAGGGTGTCGTTGCCGGCCGCGGTCGCGAGCGCGTTGTGGAAGTCGAGGTCGGCCCGGGCGAAGGCCTTGAGGTCGCCGACGCCGCTGCGCATGCGGGCGAGCGAGCCCGACAGCGAGGACAGATCGGATGCCGCGGCCCGGCCGGCGGCCAGCCGGGCCACGTAGATCTCGAGCCCCGAGCGCAGCTCGAGCAGCTCCGCGGTGTTCTTGCTGCCGATGAGCAGCCCCCAGCGGAGCGTCTGCGGCAGCAGTTCGCTTGCGGTGCCGCGCAGGTACGTCCCCGAGCCGGGGCGCACGTCGACGATGCCCAGGATCTCGAGTGCGGCGAGGGCCTCGCGGACCGCCGAACGCCCCACGCCCAGCGTCGAGGCGAGCTGCCGCTCGGGAGGCAGCCGCGTGCCGGCCTCCAGGTCGCCGGTCGTGAAGAGGTCCATCAGGCGACGGGCGACCTCCGACACCGGAGTGCCGGAGGGGAGGGCGCCGAGCGCCGCCGTGATCTCGGCCGAGCGGTCGTCGGGGTAGGCGGGCATGCGAACAACTTACGGCAGTCGCGCGAGATCCGGGATTGATTTCGGTCAACCGGTTTGTCAGACTGTGGCGAGGCGACGTCAGTCGCCTTTCTCACGGCACCGTGAGAAAGCGTTTCCTGAAGCTCGATGACGAGAGGCATGACGATGAAGTTCCGGAGCAAGAAGCCCATGGCGGCCACGGCGGGGGTGGGTCTGGCAGCCCTCGCCGTCCTGACGGGATGCGCCTCGAGCCCGCCGGCGAGCACGCAGCCGACCCTCGACCCCGATGAGGAGGTGTCGATCACCTTCACCTTCTGGGGCAACGACGTACGCGCCGAGCTCTACAACGAGGCGATCGCCGTCTTCGAGGAACAGCAGCCCAACATCGACGTCGACATCATCTTCCTCGCGCCGACCGATTACTGGGAGAAGCGTCAGATCGAGGCGGCCGGCAACGGCCTGCCCGACGTCGTCACCATGGACCTCGCCTACCTCCGGCAATACTCGCAGAGCGGGTCGCTGCTCGACCTCGAGCCCTACCTCGGCTCCATCATCCAGACCGACACGATCGAGCCACAGGTGCTCTCGGCCGGCGTGGTGGACGACGTCACCACCGCCGTGCCACTGTCCACCAACTCGTGGGGCATGTTCCTGAACACCACCCTGCTCGACGAGCTCGGCGTGGAGCCGTTCACCGATGGCAGCTGGGACGACTACTACGAGTGGATCGCCGACGTGAGCGACGCGGCGCAGTCGGCGGGCGTCGACGCGTGGGGCGGCGTCGACCCGACGGCCCGCATCGAGAACTTCGAGCTGCAGCTGCGCGCAGAGGGTGCGAACCTGTTCGACGAGGACGGAACGCCCGGCTTCGACGAGGACCGCCTCGCAGAGTTCTGGGACTCCGCCTCGGCCGCCCGCGAGGGCGGTGAGTTCGTTCCCCAGCAGCGGATCGCCGAGGTGCAGCCGCTCACGGCCTTCGACAGCGCGCTCAGCGCGAGCGACGCGACCTGGGACAACACCGGCGCCGGCTTCCTCGCCAACCTCGGGGAGGGCTACGAGATCCAGCTGATCGCTCCCCCGCTCTCGGTCAAGGAGGGGCAGGACCTCTATCTCAAGGCGTCGCAGATGTACTCGATCGCCGCGAACTCCGAGCACCCGGCGGCGGCGGCCACGCTGATCGACTTCCTCATCAACTCTCCCGAGTCCGGCGAGATCTTCGGCACCAACCGCGGTCTGCCGGCCTCGGAGACGGCACGCGAGGCCGCCGATCTCGACGAGCTGAGCCAGACGATCGCCGACTACGAGGCATCCATCGCCGACCGACTGGGCGACGCTCCGCCGGTGCCGATCGTCGGCTACGGCTCGCTGCACGAGAAGTTCCGCGAACTCGGCGAGGAGCTGAACTTCGGCACGATCTCGGTCGACGAGGCGGTCGCGCAGTTCTTCGCCGAGATGGACGTCGTCGTCAGCAGCCAGTAGTGCACGCGATGCGGAGGCCGACCGTGACGGCCGGCCTCCGCGTCCGTTCGCCACAGACCCGAGGAGCCACACGTGCCCACGTCCGATCCGCTTCCCGATCCCCCGGACCGCGCGCCGGCATCCCGGCCGTCGCTCGGCATCCAGGGTCCCGTCGTCGCCTTCCACGACCCGTGGGCGGGCGACGCCTCGGACGCGGTCATGCGCACGGGCACCGGCATCCCCATCGCCTCGCAGGATCCCGCGCCGACGCCCCGCGAGTTCGTGATGGCGCTGCGGGAGCTCGGCGCGGACTTCTACGTCCACCACGTCATCCCGACCGTCCACGACCACGGCGCCCTGCTGCGCGACCTCGACGACGCCGGAATCGACGTCGTGCTCGGCAACGAGTACGGCAACATCAACGGTCCCTACGTCGACGGCACCAACCGGTACGACCTTCCCGCGGAGCTGGTCCGGGATGCCGCGGCCTCGGGCAGGCTCGCCGGCGTGCTGTACGACGAGCCCGAGCACCTGCAGATCCACGCCGACCAGTACCGGCGCGACGCGCATCTGCCGCATTTCGGCCAGACCGAGGGTCTCGACGCGGAGGATGCGATCGGCGTCATCGACGCCGCGGTGCGGGCCATCGTGCGCGACGTCGATGCGGCGACGGCGGAGGGCGGGGGCGCTCCGGTGCCCGTGCTCGCCGAGCAGGTGTTCCCCGTCATGTTCCACACGCTCGCGCGGGCGGGGATGACTCCGGCGCCGAAGGTCATGAAGGAGTCGTTCCAGCCGCTGCAGCTGGGCACCGCCCTCGGCGCGGCGGTGCAGTACGACCGCGAGCTGTGGATCTGCGCCGATCTGTGGGGCCCCGACATCGGGCCATGGCTCACCCGGGCCCCCGGATTCCCCGGCCACTCGCCCGCGGAGTTCGCCTCGGCCCTGCGCCTCGCCTACCTCTTCGCACCCACACGGCTGTTCGTCGAGAACGTCGACGTGCTGGTGAGCCACCGCGCGTCAGGTGCGTTCGAGCGCACCGCCCATGGGGAGGTGTGGCACGAGTTCGTGCGCGACTTCGTGCCGCGGCATCCGCTCCATTGGAGCCACCGCGATGCGCGTGCCGACATCGCGCTCGTGCACGCCGACGACAGCGACTTCGGGCGCGGCCACCGGCCGTTCGGCAACCGCGACGCGACGGCGCCTGCCACATCGCGCAGCGTATTCGCCGCATGGCACGCGCTGAGTCACGGGCAGCTCCCCGACCACGGCAGCTGCCTGCACATCCCGGGGTACGAGTTCCCGCGCCACGAGCTCGACGGGATCGCGCGACCGCACTTCCCTCTCGAGGCGGGCGCCGCCGCGCAGACGCATCTGCACGGCCTCTTCCAGGCGACGCGGAGCGTTCTCGTGTTCGACGAGCACGTGCGATCCGATCAGCTCGCGGATGCCGGACTCGTCGTCGTCGCCGGCAGCCGGCTTCCCCTCATGACGCGGGACGCACTCCGCGCACGGGCGCGGGCCGGAGCGACGGTGCTCATCGCCGCATGGCTCTGCGGCGCGGAGCACGCGGCGACCGAGCGCGTCGGCGACGGGCGCTGGGTCGTGTACGAGAGCTTCGACGACCCCGACGCGCAGGAGACGATCGCCGAGCACGCCGGATCCCCAGACGTCTGGACCCAGCGTTTCGGCGACGTCGAACTCCGCATCCGTGCTGCGAGCGCCGGCGGAGAAACGCTCGAGTTCGAGATCGCGGATGCCCTGCGTTCGCGGGTGGGCTGACTTCCGGCATACGGACGCCTGCTTGCAATTGGTCAACCGGTTTGCCACAATAGTCGGCAGTCATCTCGATCACCGTCGACGAGCAGGAGTCACAGTGGACCAGAACCAGAACACCGCGGAAGCGCCGCCGGTCGCGCGCTCGACCATCCGCAAGGTGTCGACCCGCCTCGTGCCGTTCGTGGCGCTGATGTTCTTCATCAACTACCTCGACCGCACCGCGATCGGGTTCGCCGCCCCCAACGGCATGAACGACGACCTCGCGCTCAGCGCCGCTCAGTTCGGCTTCGCGTCGGGCGTGTTCTTCATCGGCTACATCCTGCTCGAGGTGCCGTCGAACCTCGCCCTGCACAAGTTCGGCGCCCGGCGCTGGCTGTCGCGCATCATGGTCAGCTGGGGCATCGTCGCGCTGCTCTTCACCTGGGTTCAGAACTTCGAGCAGCTGGTCGTGCTCCGCTTCCTCCTCGGCGTCGCCGAGGCCGGGTTCTTCCCGGGCGCGATTCTCTTCCTCAGCCTCTGGGTGCCCGCGCAGTACCGCGGCCGCATCCTCATGCTCTTCTACCTGGCCCAGCCCCTCACCACGGTGATCGGCGCTCCGCTCGCCGGCTGGCTGATCCAGCAGAACGAGGTGTTCTTCGGCCTCGAGGGCTGGCGGTTCATGTTCTTCGGCGTCGCCATCCCGGCGATCGTCGTCGGCGTCATCGCGTGGTTCTACCTCAAGGACAAGCCGACCGACGCCAAGTGGCTCACCCGCGAGGAGCAGGTGTGGCTCACGGATGCTCTCGACCGCGAGAAGGCCGCCACACAGAAGAAGGAGCACGGCCACGTCTCGGCCCGCTTCGCCTTCAAGAGCGGTCGCGTGTGGGTGCTGTCGTTCATCTACTTCGGCTTCATCTACGGCCTCTACGCCCTGGCCTTCTTCCTCCCCACGATCATCGAGGGCTTCCAGGAGCAGACCGGCCAGACCTTCGACGTGTTCCAGAAGGGCCTCATCACGGCCATCCCGTACCTGCCGGCCGCCATCATCATGTACTTCTGGTCGCGCGACGCCTCCAAGCGCGGCCTGAAGACCTGGCACATCGCGATCCCCGCGCTCGCCGGCGCCGTCAGCATCCCGCTCGCCCTGTTCGCGGGCTCCCCCGCCGCCACGATCGCGGTCATCACGATCACCGCGAGCGCCATCTTCGCCGCGCTGCCGAACTTCTGGACGCTTCCCACGCGCTTCCTCACCGGCGCGGCCGCGGCGGCCGGCGTCGCACTCATCAACACGATCGGCAACCTCGCCGGGTTCTCGGCGCCGTTCATCACCGGAGCGGTGCGCGACTGGACCGGCGGCTACGAGATCCCGATGTTCATCGTCGGCTTCGTCATGCTGGTGTCGGCGGTGCTGATGGTGCTCCTGGCCCGCAGCAACCGCATCAACCCGGTCACCGTCGACGCGGCCGCCGACGACGTGCCCACGGTGGACGCGGCCGCCCTCGGCGCGGCCGCCGACCCGAAGGGCGACGCGCGATGACCCGTCTGTGGAACGAGCCGGCGGACTTCGCCGACGAGATGATCGACGGCTTCGTCGCGGCCAATGGGCGCTACGTGCGCCGGGTCCCGGGTGGCGTCGTGCGCAGCACGGCGTCGCCGGCCGGCCAGGTCGCGGTCGTGATCGGCGGCGGCTCGGGCCACTATCCCGCTTTCGGCGGACTCGTCGGCCCCGGACTCGCGCACGGCGCGGCGATGGGCAACCTGTTCGCCTCGCCGTCGACGCAGCAGGTGTTCTCGGTCGCCAAGGCGGCCGACAACGGCGGGGGCGTGTTCTTCAGCTACGGCAACTACGCCGGCGACGTGCTGAACTTCGATGCCGCGCAGGAGCGGCTGCGGGCCGAGGGCACCGCGTGCGAGACCGTGACGGTCACCGACGACATCTTCAGCGCGACGGTGGACGAGAAGCACAAGCGCCGCGGAATCGCCGGCGACCTCACCGTGTTCCGCATCGCCGGAGCCGCCGCGGCGTCCGGCGCGGATCTCGCCGAGGTCACGCGGCTCGCGCAGCACGCCAACGAGCGCACGCGGTCGTTCGGCGTCGCGTTCACCGGCTGCACGCTGCCCGGCGCCGATGATCCCCTGTTCACCGTTCCCGAGGGCCGGATGGCGATCGGGCTCGGCATCCACGGCGAGCCGGGCATCGACGAGACCGGCATCCCCACGGCCGACGGCCTGGCGGAACTGCTCGTCGAGAAGCTCCTCGCCGAGGTGCCGGATGGGGTCGACGCGGTCCGGGGGGCCCGCGTCGTCCCCATCCTCAACGGCCTGGGCTCGCTGAAGTACGAGGAGATGTTCGTCGTCTACCGGCGCATCGCACAGCTGCTCGCGGATGCCGGCATCGACATCGTCGACCCGCATGTGGGCGAGTACTGCACGAGCTTCGACATGGCCGGCACGTCGCTGACGCTGTTCTGGCTCGACGACGTGCTGGAGTCGCTGTGGGAGACCCCGGTCGACACCCCGGCCTACCGGCGCGGCTCGGTGGCTCCGCAGGAGCGGTCCGACGCGGCCGCCACGGCCGACGTGGCCGATGTCATCGAGCCGGGCGACGAGGCATCCCGTGCCGCCGCCGCGACGGTGCTGGCCGCCGTGCGCACGATCGCCGAGACCGTCGACGCCCACGTCGGCGAGCTCGGCCGGCTCGACGCGATCGCCGGCGACGGCGACCACGGCATCGGCATGCAGCGCGGTTCGCACGCCGCGCTCGCCGCTGCGGAGACCGCGGTGGACGCCGGAGCCGGCGCCCGCACCACGCTCGCGCGCGCGGCCGACGCGTGGGCCGACAAGGCCGGAGGCACGTCCGGCGCACTGTGGGGCGTCATCCTGAACGCGATCGCCGCGAAGCTGGGCGACGAGGGCAGCCCCGACGCCGCAGCCGTGGCTGCGGGCGTCGCCGCCGGATCACGAGGCGTCACCGACTACGGCAAGGCCGAGGTCGGCGACAAGACGCTCGTCGACGCGCTCGTGCCCTTCACCTCGACGCTGACCCAGGCCGTCGACGCCGGCGCGAGGCTCACCGACGCGTGGCGAACGGCGGCGGATGCCGCGACCCGGGCCGCCGACGCGACCGCCGATCTGCTCCCCCGCATGGGCCGCGCGCGTGCGCACGGCCAGAACAGCGTGGGAACCCCCGACCCGGGCGCGATCTCGCTCGCGCTCATCGTGACCGCCGTGGGCGAGCTGCTCACGGCCCGGAAGTCCCCGAAGGAGAACGCCCATGCCTGAGTCCCAGACCGCAGAGCCGCTGCGGATCGTGATCGGCGCCGACGACGCCGGCTTCGACTACAAGGAGATCCTCAAGAAGGACCTCGAGCAGAACCCCGGCGTCGCCTCCGTGGTCGACGTGGGCGTGGACGCCGACGGCCACACCCCGTACCCGAGGGTCGCGATCGAGGCCGCCCAGCAGGTCGCCGCCGGCACCGCCGACCGCGCGCTGCTGATCTGCGGCACCGGGCTCGGCGTCGCGATCGCGGCGAACAAGGTCTCCGGCATCCGCGCGGTCACGGCCCACGACTCGTACTCGGTCGAGCGCGGCGTGCTCTCCAACAACGCCCAGGTGCTCACGATGGGCCAGCGCGTGGTCGGCGTCGAGCTCGCCCGGCGCCTGGTGCGTGAATGGCTGACCTACCGCTTCGACACCTCGTCGGCCTCGGCCGACAAGGTCGCCGTCATCGACGAGTACGAGACCACCGGAAGCTGCTGATGTCCAGGCACGAACTCCGCAGAAACCAGCCCATCTCTCACGATTCCCGTCAGAATCTGCGAGGGTCGCTCGGTTCTGAGGAGTTCGTGTCCGTTCGCAGCGGGACCGACGCGCAGGTCACGGTGGGGGTGAGCCTGAAGACGTACTTCGGGCATGAGCAGGCGCGGGCGTGGTTCGCCGCTGTCGCTCGCCGCGCCGGCGCGCACCCCGCCGTGGCATCGGGCGATGTGCGGTTCTTCGTGATCCCGACCTACCTGCAGATCCCCGCCGCGATCGAGGCGTTCGCCGGCACGCCGGTGCTCGTGGGCGCGCAGGACGTCTCGGAGTTCGAGCCCGGCGCGTACACGGGCGAGGTGGCCGCCGCCGAGCTCGCCGAGATCGGTGTGGCGGTCGCCGAGATCGGGCACGCCGAGCGCCGCCGCCTGTTCGGCGAGACGGACGCCGTCACGGCCGCGAAGGCCGCCGCGGCCCTCGCCCATCGGATCACGCCGGTGGTCTGCATCGGCGAGGCGGAGCGCCTGGCGAGCACGGCAGCCGCGCTCGCCAACGTCGAACAGCTGGCGGCGAACCTCGAGAACGTGCCCGTCGGTCCGGCAATCGTCGCGTACGAGCCGGTGTGGGCGATCGGCGCCGCCGAGCCCGCTCCCGACGAGCACATCGTCACCGTGACGCGCGCTCTCCGCGCCGCGATCGACGCCGACCCCGACCGCACCGGCAGCGTCGTGATCTACGGCGGCTCCGCCGGCCCCGGCCTCCTCACCCGCCTGGGCGACAGCGTCGACGGACTCTTCCTCGGCCGCTTCGCGCACGACCCGGACGCCCTCGTCGCGGTGCTGGAGGAGGCATCCGCTCTCGCCGCCCGCTCCTCCGTCGTCGACGCCCGCTCCTCCGTCGTCGAGCCCGTCGAGGCGCGGGCCCTTCGACAGCCTCAGGCACCGGAGGCTCACGCGCAGGGACCGGGAGCTCAGGCACCGGGCACGGAGGTCGGCGCATGATCGGCCTCGGGACGTACGCCTTCTTCTGGCAGCACTCCGACCAGGTGCCGGAGCCGCTCTCGCTCGTCGGCGCGTTCGAGGCCACCATGGCCCTGGATGTCGGTGTCTTCCAGATCTGCGACTATGCGCCGCTCGAGTCGATGGACGACGCGGAGCTGACGGATGCCGCGGCCGCCGCCCGCGACCTGGGCCTCACGATCGAACTGGGCACGAAGGGCATCGAGCCCGACCGCCTCGCCCGCTTCCTCGAGCTCGCCGGCGTCTTCGACGCCCGGCTCGTGCGCAGCATGCTGTACTCCCCCGACAACCGTCCGACGCTCGCGCAGGCAGAGGAGTGGCTGCGCTCCGCGCTGCCCGCGTACGAGGCATCCGGAGTCGAACTCGCTCTCGAGACGTACGAGCAGGTCGCAACCGCCGACCTCGTCGGTCTCGTCGACCGCATCGGCAGCGAGCACCTCGGCATCTGCCTCGACCCGGCGAACGTCGTGGCACGTCTCGAGCTGCCCCGCGACTGCGTCGAGGCCACCGCTCGCCACGTGAAGAACGTGCACGTCAAGGACTTCGCCTTCGCCCGGCAACCCGGCTGGGTGGGCTTCACGTACGGCGGCGCGCCGATGGGCGACGGCCTGCACGACTACCCCCATCTGCTCGAGACCGTCCAGCCCCGCGAGAACGGGGTCAACGAAATCGTCGAGCACTGGCTCTCCTGGCAGACAGACGCCGCGACCACCGTCCGAACCGAGCGGGAATGGACCCGCCGAACCATCGAATATCTGAGGAGCACGACATGAGCACCACCTCGACCGAGACGTACAAGATCGCCGTCGTCGGCGCCGGCGGCAAGATGGGCATGCGGGTGTCCGACAACCTCGTCAAGACCGCCCACCAGGTCGCGTACGTCGAGAACTCGCCCGCGGGTCAGCAGCGCACCCTCGACGCAGGACGAGAGCTGACGGATGCCGGCACCGCCGTCGCCGACGCCGACATCGTCGTGCTGGCCGTGCCCGACCTCGCGCTCGGCCCCGTCACCGCCGACCTCGTGCCGCAGCTCAAGTCGGGCGCGATCGTGCTCACGCTCGACCCGGCCGCCGCCTACGCGGGTCTGCTCACCACGCGTGAGGACGTCATCCAGGCCGTCGCCCACCCCTGCCACCCATCGATCTTCCTGCAGCGCCAGACGCCCGAGGAGTGGGCCGACACGTTCGGCGGCATCGCGGCCCCGCAGGACGCGATCGCGGCGATCGAGTCGGACGATCCCGAGAAGCAGGCGATCGTCGAGGCGACCGTCCGCGCCATCTATGCGCCCGTCATCGACGTCCACTGGGTCACCATCAAGCAGCTCGCCCAGCTCGAGCCGACGCTCGTCGAGACGGTCGCGTGCATGATCGGCGCCCTCCTCAACGAGGCTCTGCAGGAGGCCGTGAACACCATGGGCGTTCCCGAGGCGGCGGCCCGCAGCATCCTGTACGGCCACACGCAGGTGGCGCTCGCCAACGGCCTGCGCGGCGACAACCCGTTCTCGGACGCGTGCCTCATCGCCATGGACTACGGCCGCGAGAGCATCATCAAGGAGGACTGGAAGAAGATCTTCCGCGACGACGAGCTCGACAAGAACCTCGCGCGCATGCTGCACCTCGACCACATCGAGCGCTGAGGACGACGATGACCAGACTCGAAGGCAAGACCGCACTCGTGACCGGTTCGGGCACCGGCATCGGGCGCGCCGTCGCGGAGCGGTTCGCCCGCGAGGGAGCTCGCGTCGTCATCGCCGACAGGGATGCCGCTGCCGCGAGCGCGACGGCGGATGCGATCGGGCTCGCCGCCCGGGCTGCTGTGATGGACATCTCCGACGAGGCGTCGGTCGAAGCCGCCTTCGGGTTGCTGAGCGCCGAGGGCTGGGCGCCGGACGTCGTCGTCGCCAACGCCGGTGTGCAGCTGTTCGGGCAGGATGCGGCCGCGGCCGACCTCGATCTCGACGTGTGGAAGCGCACGATCGACGTCAACCTGACCGGCACCTTCCTCACCGTCAAGCACGCCATCCGTTCGATGCTGGAGACCGGCGGCGGCTCGATCATCCTCACCGGCAGCCCGACCGGGATCAACGGCGAGGGGCAGGACTTCACCGCGTACAGCGCATCGAAGGCAGGCATCCACGGCCTCGGACGCACGGTCGCGGCGGCCTACGCCGATCGCGGCATCCGGGTCAACACCGTCGTCCCGGCGTATACCGAGACCTCGCTCGTCAACACCATCACCAGCGACCCTGTGGCGCGCGCGGCGATCATCGGCCGCATCCCGATGGGTCGTGCGGGAGCGCCGGGCGATGTCGAGGGGATCATGGTGTTCCTCGCGTCGGACGACGCCGCGTTCGCGACGGGCGCGCTCTTCGCGGTCGACGGGGGCATGACGATCTGACCCGCTGTCGACTTTCCTGGCGCCATCGGCGCGCTGGGCGTGCGGAACACGACAGGGGAGGCGCATCGGCGCGCCGAAGACGAGGATGGAGCGCATGACCGACGTGTGGAGCGGCGCAGCGACCGCGTGGCGGAGCGGACCGTGGTCGCTCGAGCTGCGCGACGACGAATTCGCCGACATCGCATACGACGGTCACGTCGTGCTGCGGTCGGTGCGCGCCGTGGTGCGCGACCGCAACTGGGACACGGCGGGCCTGGTCGTCGACCGCGTCGACGGATCCGACCTCGCACTGACGCTGCACGTGCACTCGACGGGCCTCGGCTCGGACCTGCGCGGGATCGTCCGCGCCGAGGTGCGCGGGCCCGGGCGCCTGCGGGTGCTCACGGACCTCGAGCCTCAGACGGATTTGGCGACCAACCGCACCGGTCTCGTCGTGCTGCACCCGCCCGCGCTGGCGGGCGTGGGCCTGCACATCCGGCACTCCGACGGCACGGTCGCGCATTCGCGGTTCCCCGAGCGCATCAGCCCGCATCAGCCGGCTCTCGACATCGCGGGCCTGTCGTGGTCGCACGAAGGGCTCGAGCTCGACATGCGCTTCACCGGCGACGTCTTCGAGATGGAGGACCAGCGCAACTGGACGGATGCCTCGTACAAGACCTACAGCCGCCCGCTCGCCCTGCCCTTCCCGTACACGGTCGCCGCCGGCGAACGGGTCGTGCAGGCGATCGACGTCGCCGTGTCGGGCACTCCCACGGCCACAGCTCCGGATCCCGTCACCCGCATCCGGCTCGACGAAGGACCCCCGCTCCCCGCGATCGGCGTCTCGGCCTCGACGGCGCCGGACCCGGCCCCGGCGGACCGGTGGCCGGCGGACGGCGGCGTCTGGCCTGCGGCGGTGCTCGTCGAGCTCGACCTCGCGACCCGCAACTGGCGCGCGGCCCTCGGTCGCGCGGCAGGCCGGCATCCCTCCGACCGCCGCCCCCAGTCGCCGAGCGAGCGCGAGCGAGGCGTAGACGCCCGCACCGATCCGAGCTCGCTGAGCGAGCGTCCCCGAGACGAGGGGCCTGCTGCTGCGCTCGACGTGCGCTTCGTGCTCGACGACTCCGACCCTTCGAGCATCGACGAGGCCGTGCACGCGCTCCGCGGCCTCCCGATCGTGCGCGTCACCGCGTTCCCGCCCACCGGCCCGGCGCGCCACGTCTCCGATCTCGACGCGATCGCCCGGCTGCGCCACGCGCTGACCGAGGCGGGTCTCGACATCGCCGTGGTGGGCGGAGTGCGCTCGCACTTCACGGAACTCAACCGGGAGCACCATCGCCTGCCACGCGGGCTCGCCGGCATCGTGTTCAGCAGCACGCCGCTGTTCCACAGCCTCAGCACCGCACAGCTGATCGAGGCGCTGCCGATGCAGCGGATCGTCGCCACGCAGGGTGTGGGCATCGCCGCAGGACTCCCCGTGCACGTCGGCCCGATCTCCCTGCGTCCGCACTTCAACGACGTGGCGACGACGCCCCCGCCGATGCCCGCGCACGACGACCTGCGCGACGGCTACGGCTCGGCATTGCTCGACGCCGGCGATGTGCGGCAGTCGGCACCGCAGCTCGCCGCGTGGACCGTGGCCAGCGCCGCGGCCCTCGCCGTGCCCGGCGTTGCCACGCTCGCCTACTTCGAGGAGTGGGGGCCGCGCGGCGTCCGCACGGCCGACGGCACCGCCCTTCCTGTGCTCGCCGCGGTCTCGGCACTCGCCGCGCTGGCGGGCGCGACGGGCCTGCGCGGCGACTCCCCCGACGGTCTCGTCTGGGCGCTCGGCGCCCGCGCCGCCGGCGGCGACACCGTCCTCGTGGCCAACCTCGACGATCGCCCGCGCCGGGTCGAGGTCGAGCTTCCCGGCGGCGCGACCCGCACCGCCGAGGTGCTGCCCGGGTCGTTCCTGCCGCTCTGACCGTCGCTGCCCCCACCCTCCACGCGCCGCGCTCCACGCGCCGGCCGCTCCCGCCGCCCGCTCCCGCCGTCCCCGCTCACCCCCGTTCACTTGCGCTGAACGTACGCGAAACCGGCCGATGGGCGTACGTTCAGCGCAAGTGAACTGATTCAGCTCGACGCCGTGCCGCGCCCGAGGTCACACGACGTGTGAGTTCGACGCCGTGACGGCCGGCGCCTCGCGCCAGATCCGCACATCCCAGGGTGCGAGCTCGACCTCCGTGCCCGCCCGGTGCACCGCGTCATCCAGGACGGATGCCGCGTCCGCCGCGACCCGGACGGTGCGGGTCTGCGGTGACCAGTTGTGCACCACCCACACGCGACCCTGAGCGCCTGTCAGGGAGTGAGCGGTGACCGAGGCCGGGCGCGCCGCGAGGATGGCGGAGGCACCGGCGTTCGCAGCCGCCACGGCCGCATCGCGCCCGGATCCGTGGGCCGCGGCATCCGTCATCACGTCGGCCAGCGTCGCGCGGTCGAGGAGCGTGCCGACCGTCGTGATCGCGCCCGCACCGACCTCGCGGCGCGTGACCGCCGCCCATCGGCCGAACAGCGGATGCCGGTACCCCAGGACGACGTCGGCGCCGTCCGGCTGGAGCCCGTCGGCCCAGCCGTGCGCGGTGCCGACCACCGCGCCGTCGCGCACAACCTCGATCGGCTCGGCGAGCGCCCCGAACTCCCGGTAGCCGACACCGGCCGCCGGTCCGACGATCGCGGGCGCCCGCTCGAGTCGCATACGGCCTTCGTCGTCGCCATACCCGGTGCGCGGGCCGATCACGAGCCGTCCGCCGAGACGGGCGTACTCGACGAGCGTCTCGAGCGTCGGATCGGATGCCGCGATCAGCCCCGGCACGACGAGCACCGGGAACCGCCGCACAAGCTCGCCCGCGTCGGGCAGCTGCCGTTCGTTCACGAATCCGACCTGCAGCCCCGAATCGACCGCTGCGCGACCGAACGCGCCCACGATCCGGGCGTACCCGCCGCGGTCGGCATCGGCGCCGCGCGCGAGCGGCGGCTCGAAAGCCATCATCCACTCGCTGTCGTGCGCGTACACGAGACCGACGTCGGCGTCGGGCTCGGCATCCGTCAGCCACGGCGCCGCCGCGGCGAACTGCCGGCCGATCGCGGCGATCTCGGCATGGATGCGCCCGGGCTCGAGGTCATGGCCGAGGATGCCGCCCCAGTGCACCTCGGCGCCCGAGTGCAGCGTGTGCCAGTGCCAGTAGGACACGAGCCGCGCCCCGCGCGCGACGAGCAGCCACGCCGCCTGAGCGAGCTGACCGTCGTACGGCGGGCGGGTGAGCCACGCGGGGCCGATGGAGGCCGCACCGGTCTCGGTGACGAGGAACGGCTCCTGCCGAGAGGCCCGCATGCGGTCGGCCATGAGCACGAACTGCGGCACGTCGTCGGCGTACCACTGGCCGCCCGCGCCCTCGCGCTCGAGGTCCATCGCGTCCTGGGACAGGTAGTAGGCGTTGCCGCTGGCGATGTCGAGCCGCGCAGCTACGGCGACGTCGTCCATCGCCGGGCGCTGGTAGGCGATGCAGGTCGTGAGGAACGTGTCGTCGGCCACGAGCGGGCGGACGAGGTCGGCCTGCCAGCCGATGAAGTCCGCGGTCAGCTCGGCCTGGAACCGCCGCCAGGCGAGGTCGTAGGCGGGAGTCGTGTTGCCCGACGGCGCCCACAGCTCGTCCCACTCGGCGATGCGGTGCGACCAGTACGTCAGCCCCCACGCGCGGTTGAGCGTGTCGACATCGCCGTAGCGGTCCGCGACCCAGTCGCGGAATCGTCCGACGACGTGGTCGTTGTGGATCAGATGCAGGCCGGCCTCGTTGTCGAGCTGAACGCCGATGACCGCCGGATGCCGGCCATGCCGGCCGATCACCGCGCGGATGACACGCTCCGCGTAGCCGCGGAACAGCTCTGACGTGTAGTCCACCTCCTGGCGGCCGCCCCACGGCACGGTGCTGCCGTCCTTGCGCACGACTGCGAGCTCGGGGTGTGACCGCGCGAGCCACGGCGGCACGGCGTAGGTCGGCGTGCCGAGGATCACGTCGATCCCGTGCGCGTGCGCCGCGTCGAGCACGGGCGTCAGCCACTCGAGATCGAACTCTCCGTCGCGCGGCTCCCACGTGGACCACACCGATTCACCGACGCGGATGCACGTGATGCCGGCATCCGTCATGAGTCGCAGGTCGGTCTCGAGCCGCGACGGGTCGGGCAGGTACTCGTTGTAGTACGCCGTCCCGAGTCGGGGGCCGCCCCGCCAGGCTTTCAGGCGATCGGATGCCGCGGCCCGGCCCTCGTCAGGCGCCCCTGGCACGCGCGAGTCTGCCACGGGTCAGCCCGCCACGCGCGTGATGCGCAGCGCCAGCGCCTCGCCGGCGGGCAGCTCGACGGCTGCGGAGGCCCGGTCGTACGCATCGTTGCGCTGGACGTCGTCGAGCGTGAAGCGCCGGCCGACGGGCGTGACCGTCATGTTCCACGTGTCGATGACATCGACGTCGAAGGTGTCGCCCGGCTCCGGCCGCTCGCCCGGGAACCCGATCGGCAGCCGGAAGTCCCACGTCGCCGGCGCCGACCGACCGAGGTACTGCACGTACAGCTGCCGCGGGATGCCGGCGACAAAGGCCGGGTCGTCCCACTTGTCGATGGGATCGAGCCCTGCGCCGTGCACCCCTTCGAGGACGCGGCGGAGGAACGCCAGCCGCGTGGGCGACGCGCCCCGCAGTGGCCCGCCCTCGACCATGTGGAGGCTCCCCGAGGCGGTCACGAAGCTCTCGCCGTGCGAGGCGTAGCAACCGGCCACCGTGGTGATCCAGAACTGATGCACCAGCTCCTCGGCGCTGAGGTGGCCCCACCGGTCGGGGATGTCGCCCTCGTACTTGATCTCGTCGAGGACGACCGGCTTGCCGTACACGTCGCGGTACAGGTTGGCCCGCCCGAAGTCCGTCGTGGCCGAGCCGTTCTGGAGGGACGCGTGGGTCACCCACGGCTGGTTGTTGTCGTACAGCTCGATCCAGTTGTGGATCGAGCGGAGATGATCGTACGGGTCGATCTCGGCCAGCAGCGCGCCGGTGCGGTCCCAGCGGTCGGCCGGGCGCTCGAGCTGGTCGAACTCGTTGCAGAGCGACCACCACACGTGCGGGTACGCGGCCAGGCGCGCCACGAGGTAGCGGAGGTAGACGGCATCCTCCTCCTCGGTGAGCTCGTCGAGACCGAACTGGCCGCGGTCGTAGGCGTTGTAGATGAGCACGTCGGCCTGGATGCCGCGCTCACCCAGCGCCTCGACGGCCCGGTCGAGGCGCTGGAAGAACGCGGGCACCGGCTTGGTCACGTCCCAGCGCCCGTCGGTCTTCTCGAACGGCATCAGGCTCGGGACATGCTCGATGTAGCCGCCGCCCTGTGGGAACACCATGAACCGGAACTTGTTGAAGCCGGCCTCGGCGATCGCGTCGACGGTCGACGAGAACAGCGGCTCGTCCTGGTGCAGCCAGTTGTACGCGGTCGCTCCGACCGGGCGGAACGGCGTGCCGTCGGCGTGGGCGAAGTGGAAGCGGTGGGCGACGCGCACCGGCCCGTGCTCGGCGCCGCGTGAGACCTCGAACGCGCCGGTCCGGCCCGCGAGCGCGGCATCCGCGCTCTCGGTCATCCACGACCACTCCCCCTCCAAGTCCGGTGCGAAGCGGACCCGGTAGGTGGTGCCGCCGTCCCAGAATCCTGGCACCGCGATATCGCCGGCATCTGCGTGCCGGAAGGTCACGGTGAGCGGGGCTTCCAGGCCGACGGCGAGAGCGGACGGCGCCTCGAACGCCAGCTCCACAGGACGGTACAGCGAGTGGGACATCGTCATCCTTCCGAATCTACGGCGATCGTCACCGACTATTGAAACGTACCAAAGTCGTGCATAATCTGCAGGAGATGAATGAACATGCACCCTCCACGGTTGTTACCGGTAACACCCGAAACGGCTGGCAGGGGCACTCACTCCACCCGGACATTCCAGAAGCGGAGAAGACAATGAAGGTTTCTCGCAAGATCGCAGCCGGCGCCGCCGGCCTCCTCGCCGTCAGCCTGCTGGCCGGCTGCAGTTCAGCCGGCTCGGGCGCCGGCGACGCAGGCGAAGACGTGGCGCTCACCCTGTGGGCCCGAGGCAACTCGGTGCCCGACGATGTCGAGCAGATCCTCGCCGACCAGTTCCCGGACTACGACATCACCTTCGAGAACATCCCCGACATCGAAGACAAGCTTCGCGCGGCCCTGCGTTCGGGCAGCGGCCTGCCCGACGTCGTCATGATGGGCGGCAGCCTGCCGTCGTTCTTCACGGTAGCCGACGAATTCGTCGACCTGTCTGACCAGGCCGCCGAGAGCGACGCCGTCGAGTGGGGCCTCGAACTCGGCCAGGCGCCCGATGGTCGTCAGGTTGCGCTCCCCACCGATATCGGCCCGTGGGGCTTCTTCTATCGGGCCGACGTGCTCGAGACGCTCGGCTATCCGACGGAGCCCGAAGAGGTCGCTGCGGCCGTCGACTCGTGGGACGCCTACCGCGAGCTCGCCACCGCCGCGGCGGGAGCCGGCAGCTTCGTGTGCGACCACGCCGGCCAGGTCTACCAGGCGCGCCTGGCCCAGGAGGGATACGCGTACTTCGAGCAGGAGGACGGCGAGGACGTCAACATCGTCGACTCGCCCATCTCGCACGACGCGTTCGTCGAGACCGCCTCGCTCGCGCAGGACGGCCTGTGCGCCAACGCTGAGCCGTACACGCCCGAGTTCAACGCGGCCCTGACGCAGGAGGACATCGTCGGCTTCGTGGGGCCTGCGTGGGAGGACGGCCTGCTGAAGTCCGCGGGCGAGCTGCAGTCCGGCAACTGGCGCGTCACGACCGTTCCGGGCGGCGCCGCCGCGACCGGCGGAACGTTCGTCTCGGCGCTGTCGGCGAGCGAGCACCCCGAGGCCGCGGCGGAGCTGGCGGCGTTCATCGGCGGCACCGAGTTCCAGAAGATCGGCTACCTCGAGAAGGGCCTCTTCCCGGCGTCGACCGGCGTGGCCGCCGACCCCGACGCCGCCTCGCCGCAGGAGTACTACGGCGGTCAGGACACGCTCGGCGCGCTCGCACAGACCGCCGTGGAGGCGCCGCTGGTCTACCAGGCGCCCGACAGCGGAACAGTCGCCTCGCAGTTCTTCGTCGCGCTGAACGACCTCTCGTTCAACGACGACGACCCCGAGAAGGTGTACTCCTCGCTCGTCGAGAAGAACTCCGCCGAGTGACACCGGCGGGGGCGGCCGCGCGCCGCCCCCGCCTTCCAGGGAGCATCATGACCTCGACCGCAACTTCGACGGCGACTCCGCCCTCGACGACGCCGGCACCCGTGCCGCCATCCCGACGCCGTCGCCCGGCACTGCTGCGCTACTGGCGCGAGTATCTGGCGATCTCGCCGTTCTACATTCTGTTCGCGGTGTTCGGGCTCTTCCCGCTCGTGTTCGCCGTTTACCTCTCGATGGTCTCGTGGGACGGCCTCGGCGAGCCGGAATGGGTCGGCCTCGAACAGTTCGAGCGCCTGTTCAGCTCGGGCGAGTTCGCGGGAGCACTGAGCAACACCGTGATCATCTTCGTGATCGCACAGGTTCCGGTGATCCTCGCCTCCCTCGGCGCCGCGGCACTGCTGAGCTCGCCGAGGCTGCGCGCCAAGGGCCTCTACCAGACCCTGTTCTTCCTGCCGCAGGTGACCTCGGTCGTCGCGGTGGCCATCGTCTTCCAGTCCGTCTTCTCGAACGAGTACGGCATCATCAACGCGTTCCTCGAGGCGATCGGATTGTCGGCTGTTCCCTGGATGACCACCGAGTGGGGCGTGCGGCTCGTGGTCGCGCTCATGATCTTCTGGCGCAGCTTCGGCTACTTCGTGGTGATCTTCCTCGCCGGCATCTCGTCGATCCCGCCGTCGCTGTACGAGGCCGCGCGCCTGGACGGCGCCGGGCCGTGGCGCATCCTCCGCTCCATCACGGTTCCGATGATCTGGCCGACGATCCTCTTCGTCGCCGTGACCGGCACGATCAGCGGCTTTCAGATCTTCACCGAGCCGCAGGTGCTCACCAACGGCCTCGGCGGACCCGGCAACTCCGTCGTGACGCTGATGTTCCTCCAGGTGGGCTACATGGGGGCGACGCTGCCTACGGTGCGACCCGACCTCGGCTTCGCGACCGCCATCGGCTGGGGCATCTTCGTCGTGCTGATCCTCCTGGCCATCCTCAACTCCCGCGTCATCGCCCGACGCCGAAACGAGATGTGATGAAGACCCCTCGTCGCGCCTGGCTGCAGCATCTGGTTCTGATCCCCGCCGCCGCGCTGTTCGCGTTCCCGTTCTACTGGCTGATCGTCATGTCGACCAGCACGACGTCCGACATCTTCTCGAGCCCTCCCCGGCTGATCCCCGGACCCGAGCTCTTCGAGAACATCGGGCGGCTCTTCGAGAGCATCGACTTCGGCCAGGCCTTCCTCAACTCCGTCGTCGTCTCGGTGATCGCCACGCTGGTCACGGTGACGATCGCGGCGCTGTCCGGGTTCGTGTTCGCGATGTACCGGTTCCCGGGCCGCAAATGGCTCTTCGGCATCCTGCTCGCCACCATGACGCTGCCCACCGGTGTGATGCTCGTGCCGATGTTCCAGATCTATGTCGACCTGGGCTGGCTGAACACCTACCTGCCGCTCATCGTGCCAGGCGCTGCCAGCGCCTTCGGGATCTTCTGGATGCGGCAGGCCGCGCGCGAGGCCGTGCAGTACGAGGTGATCGAGGCGGCCCGCGTCGACGGAGCCGGGTTCCTGCGCGTGTTCTGGCATGTCGGCGTGCCGGCGCTGCGCCCCGCCATCGCCGGGTTCACCGTCTTCCAGTTCATGTGGAACTGGAACGAGTACATGTGGCCGCTGCTGGTGCTCAACGACTCCGATCTGTACACACTCCCTGTTGCGCTGCAGCAGCTCAACGGCAACTACGGCACCAGCGATTACCCCGTCGTCATGGTGGGGACACTGCTCGCGACATTGCCGCTCATCGTGGTCTTCCTGCTGTTCCGCAAGCAGGTCATGAGCAGCGCGACCTCAGGCGCGGTCAAGGGATGAGCAGCATGGACCCCGCAGCGGCGATCGACAGACACGCGGTCGTCGACCGGCATCGGATCCGCCGAACGCGCGTCGATGCGGAGGCACCGCTCACCGTGGGCAACGGCGAGTTCTGCTTCACCGCCGATGCCACGGGCCTGCAGACGTTCGCCGACTGGCACAGCCGTGCGGCGGCGCGCGCCGACGCGCGGAGCGCGACGCCGCTGGGAACCCAGGCGCAGTGGGCGTTCCACTGGGCCCCCAATCCCGACGGGCTCACGCTCGACGACACGATGGTGCGCTTCGAGCGACCCGACGGCTCGCCCGTCGACTACCCGACGACCTACGATTGGCGCCTGACCGAGGCCGAGGCCCGTCGCCTGCAGCCGGCGGGCTACTACTACTGGGTGAACCCCCAGCGCCTCCACCTCGGGCGCGTCGCGTACGTCCTGCGGCATCCCGTGACCGGCGAGCCCGTCTCAGATCCCGGCGAGCTCACCGGCACCGCCCAGACGCTCGATCTGTGGAGCGGACTGCTCGACAGCACGTTCGCCCTCGGTGGGCTCCGCACGCGCACGCGCACCGCCGTGCACCCGGACCGCGACATCCTCGCCGTCTCCGCGTCGTCCGAGCTCTTCACCGGGGGCGCGGCGGCGCTGCGCATCTCGTTCGCCACCATCCAAGACACCTGGGAGGCCGACGAGGACTGGACCCGCCCCGGCACCCACTCCACCGACGTCGAGGTCGGTCACGACGGCATCGTGCGCATCACCCGCCGTGTGGACGAGGCGTCGTACACCGTGCGGGTGCGGGCGAGCGGATGCCGCGTCTCGGCCTCCGCGCGGCATTCGATCGACCTCGTGCCCGAGGCCGACGACATCGAGCTCGTCGTCGAGTTCGGGCCCGAAGCATCCGATCTTCCCCTCCCCACCGCCGACGAGACCTTCGCGGCCGCCGTGGAGCATTGGCGTGCGTACTGGAGCGAGGGCGCCTTCGTCGACCTGTCGCGATCAGAAGACCCGCGTGCGCACGAGCTCGAGCGACGGATCGTCCTGTCGCAGTACCTGACCACGATTCAGTGCGCCGGCTCGCTGCCGCCCCAGGAGAGCGGTCTGGTCTGCAACTCGTGGGGCGGCACGTTCCACCTCGAGATGCACTGGTGGCACGCCGCGCACTTCCCGATGTGGAGCCGGCCGGCGCTTCTCGAACGCAGTCTGGCGTGGTACCAGCGCATTCTGCCGGTCGCCCGCGAGAACGCGCACCGCAACGGCTACCCCGGCGCGCGCTGGCCCAAGCACGTCGGGCCGGAAGGGGTCGAGAGCCCCAACGAGATCGGACCGCTGCTGCTGTGGCAGCAGCCGCACCCGATCTCGTTCGCCGAGCTCATCTACCACGCCCGCGACGAAGATGCCGGCGTGCTCGAGCAGTACGCGGAACTTGTCGATGAGACCGCCGAGTTCCTCGCCGGCCTCGTGTGGTGGCAGGACGGCACCGCTCACCTCGCGCCGCCGCTCATGCCGGCGCAGGAGCGCTACGAGGCCGCGACCACGTGGGACCCGACATTCGAGCTCGCCTACGTGCTGTGGGCGCTGCAGACCGCGTGCGAGTGGCGGCGGCGCCAGAGCCGCGACGTGCCCGAGGCATGGACCCGCGCCGTCGACGGCATCGCGCCGCTCCCTGTCGCGAACGGTCGGTACGAGGCGGTGCGGGGGCAGACCGCGCTCTTCGACCATCCGTCGCTCGTCGGCGCGTACGGCTTCGTCCCGCCGACCCGCCTCGTCGACCCCGAGGTCATGGCGAACACGCTCGACCACGTGCTCGAGGCGTGGGAGTGGGGCTCGACGTGGGGCTGGGACTTTCCGCTGCTGGCGATGTGCGCGGTGCGACTCGGCCGTCTCGACACCGCGTTCGATCTGCTGCTGACGGACCTCCCCCGCAACCGCTCGCTGTCGAACGGGCACAACTTCCAGGTGCCGAACCGCCTGCCGCTGTACCTGCCCGGCAACGGCGGTCTGCTCGCGGCGATCGCGATGCTCGCGACCGACGACGACGGCAGCCCGCGCGACCGACTTCCCGAGGGCTGGACGATCCGGGCGGAGGGCTTCGCGCCGCGGCCCTGATCCCCCGTCGACCCCGATCTCACCTCACGGAGACACCGAATGATCGATGTGCACGATCTCGCCGACAGCGTCCGTCCGACCGCGAAAAGCGGAGCTCTCGTCGTCGCCCCCACCCACCGGGCGGGCGACTGGAACAGCCACGGCGTGGACTGCCCGTTCGTCTTCCGCAAGGACGGCGCGCTCGGCATGACAGTCGTCGGGTGGGACGGCCGCGGCTACCAGACCGGGCTCGCGTGGCACGACGGCGCGCAGTGGTCGGCGCCGCAGCTGGTGTTCCCGCGTGATCCCGCGTCGGCCCACCGACGCCACAACGCCGCGCTCACCTCGATCCTGCGAGATACCGAGCTGTACGGCGCGGGCGAGCTTCTCCCGATCGACGGCTGGTACTACGGGACCTATCACGCGTACCCCGACGCAGGCTACGAACAGGGCTCGGCCGTCATCGGATTCGTCCGCAGCCGAGACCTCGTCGAATGGGAAGAGGTCGGCGATCTGCTCCGTCCCGAGGACGGCGGTGCCTGGGAGCGGGGCGGGCTGTACAAGTCGTACCTGCTGCGCCATGACGACCGGTTCTGGCTCTTCTACAACGCCAAGGACCGGGCCACCGGTCGCTGGATCGAGCAGACCGGCGCCGCGGTGTCGGACGACCTCGCCTCGTGGCACCGCGTATCGGATGCCCCGCTGCTGCCCGTCGGCACTGCAGGCGCCCCCGACGACCGGTTCGCCTCCGACCCGTTCGTGCTGCGTGCTCCGGACGGAACGTGGCTGATGTTCTACTTCGGGCTGTGCGCGGGCGGCCCCGCGGTCGATCTGCTCGCCACCTCGCCCGACCTCATCGCCTGGACGAAGTCACCGACCGTGCTCGTGGCACCCGGCGAGGCCGGCGCGCTCGACGACTGGCACGCGCACAAGCCCGCGGTCATCCGCACCGGCGATCGCCTCGAGCACTACTACTGCGCGGTGCAGCGCCTCGGCGCCCCCGTCGCGATCGGCGGCTACTCCCAGCCCGAGATGCGCGGCATCGCGCTTGCCTGGTCGCCGGTGGTCGCAGCGCCGATGGAATCGGTCCCTGTGGCTCCGGCGGCCGCCGGCTGAGCGCCGCTCAGACGCCCCCGGACCGCAAAGCCAGCGGTGCTCTCGCGGACGATGAGCCGCGGCTGGAGCACGCGGTGAATCTGCGCCAGAGCCCGCCCCTCCAGCGTCTCGAAGAGCATGTCGACCACCGTCGAGCCGACGTCCCGGTGCCGGCGGCTGATGCTCGTCAGCGGGATCAGCGACGCTTCGGCGAACTCGTTGTCGTCGTAGCCCACGAGGGCCAGTTCCTCGGGCACACGGATGCCGCGCGCTACGAGTTCCCGCAGCATCCCGAGCGCGAGCAGGTCGTTGACGGCGAAGATCCCGTCGGGTCGCTCCCGCGCTGGCCGCGCCGCAATCGCCGCTCCCGCCTCACGTCCGAACGCGAGCGAGCGCTCGCCGACCGCGATCACCTCGAGGTCGACGCCGCGGGCGCGAGCTTCGGCACGCGCTCCATCGAGTCGCGCGGCTACGTACACGACGTCGTCGGGCCCCCCGACGAACGCCAGGCGGCGGCATCCGCTCTCCGCGAGGTGAGCGATGGCCAGGCGACCGCCGGCGACCTCGTCGACCGACACCGACGGCTGCTCGGGCGACTGCGCCCGCTGGCCGACGAGGACGGTCGGCGTGCCGCGACGGCGCAGCAGCGCGAGCCGCTCTTCGACCGGATGGTGCGAGGCGACCAGAAGGCCCCGTACATGATGCTGCGCGAAGGCATCGAGGTACGCATCCTCCTGCGCGGGGTCCGCCTGAGAATCGGCGAGGAAGACGGAGAGGCCGAGCTCTGCGGCTCGGTGCTGCACGCTCTGAGCGATCTCGCCGAAGTGCGGATTGCCGATGTCGGCCGCGAGATAGCCGATGACGGTGCTCACGCCCAGTCGCAGCTGGCGGCCCGCGTTGCTCGGCACGAAGCCGAGTGTGTCGATGGCGTCCGCCACGCGGCGGCCCATCGCCGCCGACAGCCTGTCGGGGTGGTTGAGGTAGTTCGAGACCGTGCCGATCGAGACGCCCGCGAGCGCCGCGACGTCCCGAATGCCCGCCGGCGCCATCAGCGCCAGTCGTGCTCGGCGGCGAAGCCGAGTCGCTCGCGGATCTTCCGCGTCGACATGAGCGACTCGAACTCGCCGAGGTCTTCGGCGATGGGTGTACCCGGGAACCAGCGCGCCGCGACCTCGCGTGAGCGCTGCGCGTTGCCCGAGTCGGGCGCGGCCACGTTGAACACCTCGAAGCCCGGCTGCGCCGCCGCCAGCGCCAGCGCCACCGCCACCGCGCCGTCGCGGGCGTCGATCCAGGAGCCGACGAGGTCGCGGCGGTAGTCCGGCTCGGCCGCGCGGTCGAACGTCGCGTATTCGTCGCCGGCCACCACGTTGGTGAACCGCAGGGCGGTGATCGAGGTCTCGGGATGCCACCGCGCGAGCTGGGCCGCGATGGCTTCCTCGGCCACCTTGCCGAGTCCGTACGTGTTGTTGGCGCTGGTGTACGTCTCATCGACGGGGAGCGCCGGCGGCGCCTCCTCGAACGGGAAGCCCATCGCGGTGATGCTCGAGGCGAGAACGATCGTGCGGATGCCCGCGCGATGCGCCGCGAACAGGGCGTTGAACGACACGGTCATGTTGTTGTGGAAGGTGGCGGCATCCGGCACCAGGCCGTTCACCGGGATCGCCGCGAGGTGCACGAGGGCGTCGAGTCCGTCGTGGCGCGCGGTCACCGAGAGGAACGCGTCGAGCGTCTGCCCGAAGTCGGTGAGGTCGACGCGGGTGAAGCCCGTTCCGGGGGTTCCGGCGAGGTCGAAGCCGATCACGTCGTGCCCGTCGGCCCGCAGTCGCTCCATCGCCGCGCGGCCGAGCTTGCCGCCGCTGCCTGTCACACCGATCGTCATCGAATCCTCCTCTGCCGCCCGGGGTCACGGCTCCCTCGACAGCGTACTTGAAACGTTTCGAAATCGGTGTCAAACTCCCATCTTGAAACGTTTCGCAACGCCCCGGCCACAGCGCAAGGAGACAGCACGGATGTCCGTCACCGTCGACGCACCCCGCATCGAACACCACCGCGAGCCCGTCGGGATCGGCGAGCGGATGCCGCGCCTCTCGTGGCGCGTCGCCTCCGCGCCGTCCGGCTGGCGGCAGACCGCGTTCTCCGTCGAGGTCGATCGCGACGGCGACGTCACGACGTACGTGGTCGACTCGCCCGAGCAGGTGCTCGTGGACTGGCCGGCCGCCCCGCTGCGCTCGCGCGAGATCGTCACGGTGCGCATCGCGGTCAGGGGTGAGGACGGTGCGTGGTCTGCGGCATCCGTCCCCACCGTCTTGGAAGCCGGCCTGCTCGAGCCCGGCGACTGGGTCGCGCGTCCGGTCGGCGCCTTCCGCAACGAGAACCCACACTCCGACGAGCGCCGCCCCTCGCTCGTGCGCCGCGGGTTCGAGGTGCGCGACGACATCGTGCGGGCACGGCTCTACGCGACGGCTCACGGGGTCTACGAGGCCGAGCTCAACGGCGAGCGCGTCGGCGACGACACGCTCTCGCCCGGCTGGACCGTGTACGGCCGGCGCCTGCGGTACTACACGTACGACGTCACCGACCTGGTGCGGCCCGGAGCGAACGCGCTCGGCGCCTGGCTCGGCGACGGCTGGTATCGGGGCCGGCTCGGCTGGCGCGGCGGCTTCCGCAACGTCTACGGGTACGACCAGTCCTTCCTCGGCCAGCTCGAGCTGACCTATGCCGACGGCAGCCGCGAGGTCGTGGCGACCGACGCGTCGTGGCGCTCGGCGCCGAGCCCCATCCTGCACAGCGGCCTCTACGACGGCGAGGACTACGACGCGCGAGAGGAGCAGCCCGGCTGGTCGACGGCGGACTTCGACGATTCCGGCTGGGAAGCGGTGCAGGAGCGCCACCGGGACCCCGCCACCCTCGTCGCGCCGACGGCTCCGCCGGTGCGGGCGACCCAGGAGCTGCGGCCGATCGCGGTGCTCGCCGGCCCCAGCGGCTCGCGCATCCTCGACTTCGGGCAGAATCTCGTCGGCCGCGTGCGCATCCGGGTCTCGGGCGATGCCGGCACCACAGTGACGCTGCGCACCGCCGAGGTGATGCAGGACGGCGAGATCTACACGCGGCCGCTGCGCGCGGCGCGCTCGACCGACAACTACACGCTCGCCGGCCGCGACGTCGAGGAGTGGGAGCCGCGGTTCACCTTCCACGGCTTCCGCTACGTCGAGGTCACCGGCTGGCCGGGCGACCTGGACGCGGATGCCGCAGCCGGCGCATTGGTGGCCCGGGTGTACCACACCGACCTCGAGCGCACCGGGTGGTTCGAGTCGTCCGACCCTGCTCTGAACCGCCTGCACGAGAATGTTCTCTGGGGCATGCGCGGCAACTTCGTCGACATCCCCACCGACTGCCCGCAGCGCGACGAGCGCATCGGCTGGACCGGCGACATCCAGGTCTTCGGCCCCACCGCCTCGACGCTGTACGACGTGTCGGGGATGCTGTCGGGCTGGCTGCGCGACCTTGCGATCGAGCAGCTCCCTGACGGCACCGTGCCGTGGTACGTGCCCGTGATCCCCGCCGTCGACAAGTGGACGCCGATGCGACCGGGCGCCGCGTGGGGCGATGTCGCGACCCTGCTGCCGTGGACGCTGTACGAGCGCTTCGGCGACGTCGGCGTGGTGCGCACCCAGTTCGACAGCGCCAGGCGCTGGGTCGATCTGCTCGAACGCCTCTCGGGCCGCTCGCGGCTGTGGGACACCGGCTTCCAGCTGGGCGACTGGCTCGACCCGGCCGCCCCGCCGGACGACCCGGCCGACGCACTCACCGACCGCTACCTCGTCGCGACGGCCTACTTCGCCAAGTCGGCGCGCACCGTCGCGCGCATGGCGGAGGTGCTGGGGCTCGGCGACGAGCGGGCGCACTACGACGCGCTCGCCGACGAGGTCGCGGCCGCCTTCGACGGCGCCTACGTGAACGACGACGGCACCATGACCAGCGATGCTCAGACGGCGTACGCCCTCGGCCTGCGGTTCGACCTCATCACCGATCCGCAGAAACGGGATGCCGCGGCCGCACGACTCGCTCAGCTCGTACACCAGGCTGGCAACCGCATCGCGACCGGCTTCGTGGGCACGCCGCTCGTATCGGACGCCCTCAGTGCGGGCGGGCACGTGCCGACCGCCTACGACCTGATCCTCGAGCGAGAGTGCCCGTCGTGGCTCTACCAGGTGGAGCAGGGGGCGACCACGGTCTGGGAACGGTGGGACTCGCTGCTCCCCGACGGCACGGTCAACCCCGGCCAGATGACGTCGTTCAACCACTACGCGCTCGGCGCGGTCGCCGATTGGATGCATCGCGTGGTCGGCGGCCTCGCGCCGGATGCCCCCGGTTACCGCCGCATCCGCTTCGCCCCTCGCCCCGGCGGTGGGCTGACCTCAGCTTCGGCCCGCCAGCTCACCGCCTATGGCGAGGCGGCGATCTCGTGGCGCACCACGCACGGGCAGATCCACGTCGAGGTCACGGTGCCCGTCGGCGCCGAGGCGGTGCTCGACCTGGAGGGCTCTCCCGAAGAGAGGCTGAGCCCTGGCACCCACACCCGTGTCGTCGACGTCCCGGTGGAGGTCGGGGCGGCCGGCTGATCCCGGCCCGGCACGGGAACGTCTGAGTTCTGACACCTCTGGGATTGCGGATGCCGCGCGGCGCGGCATCCGCAGTCCGCATC
The DNA here is from genome assembly GCF_010634855.1 of Microbacterium sp. B35-30. Lineage (GTDB taxonomy): Bacteria > Actinomycetota > Actinomycetes > Actinomycetales > Microbacteriaceae > Microbacterium. The sequence goes on from NZ_MWLQ01000014.1 coordinate 132,340, forward strand.
GTTCGCGCGCGCAAGCCTGGGTCGGCGATCTCACCACCGGCCCCGCCGCCATGTACGCCTCTGGGCGCCGATCAGGCGTTTCGTCGGAACTCGGGCTGGCTTCACAGGCTCCGACTGAATATCCTTTCGTTAGCGAATCCGAATACACCCCCTCGGATCGCCACGATCGGAGATCGCCGTGCCCCTGACGCCCTACACCCGGCCCGCAGACGGCCAGGTGCGCCTGCTCACCAAGGTCGCGCGCATGTACCACGAGCGGGGCGTGCGCCAGGCCGACATCGCGGCCGCGCTCAATATCTCACAGGCAAAGGTCTCGCGTCTGCTCAAGCGCGCGGAATCCGTCGGCATCGTGCGGACGATCGTCACCGTCGCTCCGGGCGTCTACGCCGAGCTGGAGGAGCAGCTCGAGGAGAAGTACGGGCTCGCGGAGGCCGTCGTGGTCGACGTCGACCACGACGCCGACGAGGGCGAGCTGCTCGCGTCGCTCGGGGCCGGAGCGGCCGCCTACCTGGAGGCGACGCTCTCGGGGAGCGACCGGATCGGCGTCTCGTCGTGGAGTCAGACCATCCTCGCGATGGTCGACCGCATGCGCCCCTTCACCGTCCGTGGTGCGACCGAGGTGGTGCAGCTGCTCGGCGGCGTGGGCGCACCCGAGGCGCAGAGCCACTCGAATCGCATCCTCGGCGAGCTCGCTCGCACACTGGGCGCCGAGCCGGTGTACGTGCAGGCGCCGGGCGTCGTCGGCGACCCCGCGATCCGCGACAGCCTGTTGCGCGACCCCTCGATGCAAGAGGTCGCCCGGCACTGGAACGAGCTCACGATGGCGATCATGGGCATCGGCAGCATCGAGCCGTCCGACGTCCTCGCGACGAGCGGCAACGCGTTCGCCGCCGAGGAGCGCCAGGACCTTCTCGGGCAGGGCGCCGTCGGCGACATCTGCCACCGCATCTTCCGCGGCGACGGCTCGCTCGTGCGCGGAGCGCTCGACGACCGCATCATCGCGATCACGGTGGAGAACCTGCGCCGCATCCCGCGCCGCGTAGGCATCGCCGGCGGCGAGCGCAAGCTCGAGGCGATCCACGGCGCCCTCGCCGGCGACTGGGTCACGACGCTCGTCACCGACCTGCGCTCGGCCGAGGCCCTCGCTGAGCGGTGAGAATTGAGACGTAAGGCCTCCCGTCGTGAAGCTGTCTCGCTTCTCGACGGGAGGCCTTCGCCGGTTGCGCTCCTACTTCGAGGCGTCCCAGGCCGTCTGATAGATCTCGACGTAACGATCGCTGCCGTTCGAAGCGAGGGCGTCCTGGAATGCCTGCCAGTCGGCGTCGCTCTCGATGTCGCGCACACCGGTCACGAACTCCGCGCTGGCCTGCTGCACGAGCGACTCGACGTTGGTCTGCACGGTCGACAGCTCGGATGAGTCATCCTCGGAGATCCAGAGATTCCAGTACGGGAAGGCCTCGGCCGGGCTGTTCGCCGCGTAGGGCTCGGTGGCCTCGAACAGACGCCGGTCATACCCGGCGAGATCGTAGATGTCCTCCGACACCACCTGCGCGCCGCGGAACTCCGTGCTTCCGTAGTACTGCGAAAGCGGACCCCAGGCCACGTTGGCGTTCTGCGTGGCTTCGGCACCACTGAGCCGGTGACGCAGGTACAAGGGCTCGAGCGACTCGTCCAGCGCGACATCGCCGGCGGCAGGCCGGTCCCATGCGACGCCCTCCTCACCCCATTCGGCTCGAAGGTGGTTGTCGTAGTCGATCATCCAGTCCACGATCTTCACCAGGTTCGCGGCGTCCGCGTCACTGGCATTGTTGGTGATGACGAGCGACGCACCAGGCACCGACGAGAGCAACTCGGAAGCCGGCGAGCCGTTCGGTCCGGTCAGCGGCGGGACCGCGTCGTACTGCTTGTCACGACCATCCTCCTGACCGATCGTGACGAAGACACCGGGGTGTCCGACGGAGGCCGCCCCGAGGATCGGGTCACCGGCGACGTCTCCGAGGGCGAGGAGCGCGTCCTGGTTCTGCGTGAACGCGGACTCGTCGACGAGACCTTCCTCGTAGAGCGAGTTCACGAAGCGCAATCCGTCGCGCCATCCGTCCGAGGCAGGCTGCAGTGTCACCGTGTCGCCGTCCAGAGCAAGGGAAGCAGGGATCGAGGCGTCGGCCGTAGCCGCCGGCACGTAGACGAACGGGTTCATCAGGTACGGCAGCACCGAGTTGGCTCCTGGCGTGCCGGACAGCGGCACCTCATCGGCCTGGTCGTTGCCGTTGGGATCCTGGTCGCGGAAGGCTGTCAGCACCGCGCGAAGCTCGTCGGGCGTCGTCGGCTGTTCCATGCCCACGGCATCGAGCCAGGCGGAATTCATCCAGAGCTTCGACGGGTAGCTGCAGTGGAAGCAGTCGTTCCACTGAGGCAGCCCCCAGACCTTGCCGTCCGGCGAGGTCGCCAGCTGCTCCCATTCAGGAGTCTCTTCCCACGCCTTGACCAGGTTGGGCGCGTTCTCCTCGAGAAGATCGTTCAGCGGCCGGATCACACCCTGGTTTCCGAACTTGATCAGTTCCGCCTGGGTGAACTGATCGACCCACGGGATCATCAGGAACGCGTCCGGGTAATTCCCGCTGGCGAGCGCGATCTGACGAGCCTCCGAGGCGGAGCCCCCATCCCACGTGGTCGTCTCGAACTGCAGGTCGACGTCGAACTCCTCCTCGAGGAAGAGCGTGAACTCGTTCGTGTTGAGATCCGAATCCGCTCCCTGCGGACTGAAGATCTTGATCACGCCGTCGTCGTCCGGCTTCTCCGGCTGCGCTGTGCACGCGCCCAGCGTCAGCGCGAGCCCGCCGGCGGCGATAGCCGCCGCGGTTCGGTTGAAGCGATTCATGTGTTGCCTCTCTTCATCGTGAGGTGGGAGCCACCGGGACCCGGCGTCCTGGCGGCCCGGAGGGGATCAGCCCTTCACAGCGCCCAGGAGCAGTCCCTTGGTGAAATAGCGCGCTACGAACGGATAGATGAGCATCATCGGGACCGTGGAGACCACGATGAGCGAGTACTTGAGAAGGTTCGACAGCTGCTGTCTCTCCAGCGCCGAGGTCGCATCCCCGCCGGCGTCGTTGTTGAGGATCAGGATGTTCCGAAGTACCAGCTGAAGCGGGTAGAGGCTGTCGTCACGGAGGTAGATCAGAGCGTCGAAGTAGGAATTCCACTGCACGATCGCGTACATCAGCGCGATGACGGCGATCATCGGGCCCGACAGCGGCAGTACCACTTTCCACAGGATGCGCAGATCGCTCGCGCCGTCGATCTCGGCCGCCTCTCGCAGCTCGTCCGGAATCGCCGTGCGGAAGTAGGTGATGGCGAGGATCGTCGGCCACACCGCGACCGCATTCGGGATCAGCATCGCCCACCGAGTGTCGAGCATTCCCATCGATTGCACCACGAGATAGGTCGGGATCAGCCCGCCGGCGAACAGCATCGTGAAGACGACAGCGCCGGTGAGCACCTTGCGTCCCACGAAATCGACCCGCGAAAGCGGATAGGCGATCATGACGGTGAGGGCGACGCTGATGGCCGTGCCGACAACCGTGTAATACAGCGAATTCGCGAACCCGTTGAGGATCTGTGGGCTGCTCAGTGCGACCTCGTACCCGCGCAGCGTGAAGTCGACCGGCCAGAGGAACACCTCTCCGGCTGACACGGCGGCGGGGCTGCTGAACGAGCTCACGACGATGAACCACAGCGGCAGCAGCACGACGAGCAGGAAGGTCGTGAGGAGGATGTAGACACCGATGAGGAAGAACCGGTCCACAGTGGATTCGCGCACCTTGATCGATCGGCCGAGGCCGCGCTGAGCCGTCTTCGCGTTGTTCACCACAGTCCGTTCCCCGTCACGCGTTTGGACACGGCGTTCACGACGAGCAGAAGCGCAAGATTGATCACCGAGTTGAACAGCCCGACGGCCGTCCCGAGGCTGAAGTCGGCATTCTGGATGCCGATCTTGTAGGTATAGGTGGCGATGATCTCGGACTGCGAGAGATTGAGCGGGTTCTGCAGCAGGAACGCCTTCTCGAACCCCACGACCATGATGCTGCCGACCGAGAGGATCAGCACGACCACGATCGTCGGCGTGATGCTCGGCAGATCGACATGCCAGATCTTCTGGAGCCGATTGGCCCCGTCGACCTTGGCCGCCTCGTAGAGGGCCGGGTCGACGCCGGCGAGCGCGGCCATGTAGATGACCGCCGAGTAGCCGGCGGTCTGCCAGACCTCGCTCCACACGTATACATGCCGGAAGAAGTCCGGCTGCGCCAGGTAGTCGACCGCGGGCAGGCCGAAGAATCCGGTGACCGTGCTCAGCATCCCGATCCGCGGCGAGAGGATGAGGATCGCCATCGAGACGATGATGACTGTGGAGATGAAATACGGCGCGTACGTCACCATCTGAACCGTGCGCTTGAAGAAGCGTCCGCGGATCTCGTTGAGCGCGAGCGCGAGGATGATCGGAATGGGAAGGCTCGCGATCAGGGCATACAGGCTGAGCAGGAACGTGTTGCTGACGATCGTGCCGAACGCCGGATTGGAGAAGAGGCGTTCGAAGTGCTCGAAGCCCGCCCACGCACTGCCCCAGATGCCCTCGATGACGTTGTAGTCCTTGAACGCGATGACCGCGTTCGCCATCGGCACGTACTTGAACAGGGCGAAGTACAGCAGCGGCGGAATCACGAGCAGGTACAGCTGCCAGTGGCGCCGGATGGACCTGCGCAGCCGACCAGGTCGGCGCCGTGACGCGTTCCGTCCGGCGGACGAGGATGCCGTCGCCGGCGCCTCCGCCTTCCGCACGCGCGCCGTGGGCGCTTCCACGTCGATCTGCACCACCGCTGACTCCTTGTCGATGAGCTGGGCCTATGGCGCGTACCACCGTCCCCCAAGGGCGGGATGCGTCGAGACCTCGTCGTCCGAAAAATCGATTGCCTGAATCCTAGTCATCGAATCAACAGGGATGCAACCCTGCCTAAATATTCAACCTGCCTCCTGATGGATGCCATTTCCGCGAGATATCGGACCGAACGATGTTGCGGCATCCACCGGTGCACCGTCTAAGGTGTCCTTGATCAGTAAAACGATTATCTGAGGTGAGGAAGTTGTCAGAGTTGTCATCCCCGATGCATCGGCTCGCGTTCGCCAGCCCGGCCGCTGAGTGGGTCGAAGCGCTGCCCATCGGCAACGGCCGTCTCGGCGCCATGGTCTACGGCCGCGAGGAGCACGAGCTGATCTGGCTCAGCGAGGGGTCCGTCTGGTCGGGGCCGGGTCGCCGTCCGGACCCGCACCCCGTCAGCGCCGAGACCGCCCGGGCAGCGATCTCGGCGTCGCGAGCGGCGATCGCCGCCGGTGACTATGTGGCGGCAGAGGACTCCCTGCGCCTGCTGCAGCACTCCTATCCTCAGTCGTTCCAGCCGCTGGCCCGGCTGCGCCGGACGATCGGCGCCCCGGCGCCTGAACCATCGCCACAGGGCGATGTCGTCCCCGAACGGGACGGCCCCGCGATGCTCGACGACGGCATCCAGCGCCCCGCCGGCTACGCGCGCGGGCTCGACCTGCGCGCAGCGGTCGCGTGGACTCGAGGCTCCGGCGTGGACCAGCGGACGTTCGTGAGCGATCCGCATCAGGTCCTCGTCATCGAGGTCTCCGCTTCGCAGCGCCCGGTGTCCTTCGTGCTCGACTCGCCTCTGCACCTCGAACATGCAGAGGCCGACGGGCCGGAAGCGTGGGCAGTGCTTCGGGCGCCCGATGACGTGGTCCCCGCCTACCAGCGCGTACCCGATCCCGTGCGATGGGCCGAGGAGCGCCGAGGGGTGCAGGCCGCCGTCGTCCTACGGGCCCTCGGCGGCTCGGTGCGCACCCGTTCGACGTCTGCCGGCCTCGCCGTCGAGGTCGACGGCGACACCACGCTGATCGTCGCGGTGCAGACCACCTTCACGGAGCTGGGGCGCGATCCCGAACCGGATGCCGCCGGTGCCGTGGCACGTGCCAGGGGGCTGTGCCAGACGGCCGCCGGAATCGGCGTCGGCCGACTCCACGATGAGCACGCGGCCGCGCACTTCGAGCTCTACGACAGAGCCGAGCTACGGCTCGGGAATTCCGACGCAGCCCGGGAGCGCGAGGCGATCGTGGCGGACACGGACGCGCTCGTCGACGCCGCCGCCAAGGGTTTCGCTGACGCTCCAGAGCTGGTCGCCCTCCTGTTCAACTACGGGCGCTACCTGCTGATCTCGAGCTCACGGGCCGGCGGGACCCCCGCGAACCTGCAGGGGCTGTGGAACCAGCAGATGCAGCCGCCGTGGAGTTCGAACTTCACGATGAACATCAACCTCGAGATGAACTACTGGTTGGCCGAGACCACCGGTCTGGCCGAGTGCGCAGAGCCCCTGTTCGACCTCGTCGCGGCGCTGTCCGAGCGCGGACGCGAACCTGCCGCACGCATCTACGGATCATCGGGCTGGGTGTCGCACCACGCGAGCGACATCTGGGCGTTCGCGGATCCGATGGGCGACGGAACACACGACCCGGCTTGGGCATTCTGGCCGTTCGCCGGCGTCTGGCTCAGTTCCCATCTGGTGGATCGGATCACCTTCACGCACGACGACGCTGCCGCACGCCGTTTCTGGCCCATGCTGACGGGCGCGGCACGGTTCGTCCTCGACTGGCTCGAGCCCCGCGCCGACGGCTCACTCGGCACCTCGCCGTCCACCTCACCGGAGAACCGGTTCGTGGCACCGGACGGAGCTGTCTCGTCCGTGGCGGCCGACTCCACGATGGACCTCGAGCTCTCCCGGAATCTGCTGCGTTCCCTGCTACGGGCCGCCGACGACTACGGACTGCGTTCGGAGTCCGAGGATCTGTGCGCGGAAGCGGAAGCCGCGTTGACCAGGCTTCCCGAGATCGGAATCGACAGCGACGGGCTGCTGCGGGAGTGGGCCCACCTCGACGAGATGCACGATCCGCATCATCGCCATATCGCTCATCTGGTCGGTCTGCATCCGACCAACGCGCCGCCGACACCCCGCACCGCGGAAGCGGCGAGCCGAAGCCTGGATGCCCGCGGTGATGAAGGCACCGGCTGGTCGCTCGCCTGGAAGATGGCGATGCGGGCACGACTGCACGAACCGCAGGCGGTGGGCCGTCTGCTGGACCTGCTCGTCCGCCGCAACATCGAGGTCGAACCCGCTCCCGGTGGCGGACGTTGGCGGGGCGGCCTTTACCGCAACCTGTTCTCTGCCCACCCGCCGTTCCAGATCGACGGCAACCTCGGCCTGGTGGCCTCACTCGTCGAGTGCCTCGTCCAGTCCCACGCCGGTTACCTCGAACTGCTCCCCGCGCTGCCATCCGGCCTGCGCGACGGTGAAGTTCGAGGCCTGCGTGCACGCGGCGGGCTCGTCGTGGATCTCCGCTGGAGCGCCGGCGCGCTGACAGAGGCCACGATCACGCCGCTGCCCGAGGGGGCAAAGAGCGTGCGGGTGGTGCACGGCTCCCGAGAGCGCGTCCTCGACCTCACCACCGGGCGACCCGCGCGCCTCACCTTCACCGGCATCTCTCAGGAGCACGCATCATGACCGCCCCGCAGCAAGGGTCTCTCCGTCCGCTGGACGGTTTCCTGGTTCTCGACTTCAGCCAGTTCCTCGCCGGCCCCGTGGCCGCTCTGCGCCTCGCTGATCTCGGCGCGCGGGTGATCAAGATCGAGCGCCCTGTGATCGGGGATATCGGCCGCGGGCTGGCGTTCGCCGGTGCACGAGCGGGCGCGGATACGGTCTCATTCCATGCCATGAACCGCGGCAAGCAGAGCGTAGCGGCCGACCTCAAGAATCCGGATGACCTGGCGTTCGTGCGTCGACTCGTCGAGCAGGCCGATGTGGTCGTGGAGAACTTCCGGCCCGGCGTGATGCGGCGGCTCGGGCTGGATTACGACACCGTCCGCGCCGCCAACCCCGGCGTGGTCTACGGTTCGATCACCGGCTATGGCGACGAAGGACCGTGGCGCGACCGCCCCGGCCAAGACCTGCTCGCGCAGTCGATCGCCGCTCTGCCGTGGCTGCAGGCGGATCCGGAGCCCCGCCCCGTCGGGATCGCCATCGCCGACCACCTCGCTTCCTGCCATCTCGCCCACGGCATCACGGCGCTGCTGCTGCGCCGGCTGCGGACTGGCATCGGCGGCCAGGTGCAGACCTCGCTCCTCGAGGCGATGCTCGACCTGCAGTTCGAGATGCTCTCGGTGCGACTCACGGAGCCGGACGCGGTCGACGCGCAGCGCCCGCGGGGACCGCACAGCGCGCACACGTTTCTCCCGGCGCCGTACGGCGTATATCCGACCGCCGACGGATACCTGTCGATCGCGATGAACCCCGTGCCACAGCTGGGCGCACTGCTGCAGATCCCTGAGCTCGTGGAGCTGACCGATCCCGCATCCTGGTGGGATCAGCGCGGTCGCATCGAGACACTGATCGCCGACCGCCTCCGGACGCGCAGCACGGCGAGCTGGCTCACGGTGCTCGATGCCGCCGACATCTGGTGCGCTCCATTGCACACCGTGGATGAACTTGTCGAGCACGACGGCTTCCGGGCGATCGACATGGTCCAGACGCTCGAACGCGAGGAGAGCGACGGGGCCCGCACCACAGTAACGACGACCCGGCTGCCCTTCCGTCTGGACGGTGAGCGGCTCTGGGGCACCGGCGCAGCGCCCGTGCTCGGCGCGGACACCGATCGGATCCGCGACGAACTGGCCCCGGCCAGGGAACCGGTCGGCGGGAGCGTATCGTGACCGTCCGCCTCCGAGGCATCACCTGGGACCATGAGCGCGGCCGGAACAGCATCGTGGCTGCCTCCCACGCCTACGCGGACGCCGGGCACGACGTCGAAGTCGAATGGGAAGCACGATCCCTGCAGGCATTCGCCGACCAGGACCTGGAATCCTTGACGCGGTCGTACGATCTGCTCGTCATCGATCACCCCCATATCCCCCACGCCGCGGACGCAGGGCTGCTCGCTCCCCTCCCGGACGCCGAGGGACCGGACGCATTCGTAGGGCGCTCCGATGAGAGCTATCACTGGCAGAACGCTCGGTACGCCCTCGCCATCGACGCCGCCGCGCAGGTCGCGGCGTACCGCCCCGACCTGCTCCCCGAGCCGCCGCGCACGTGGACCGAGGTCCTGGACCTGGCACGCGACGGTGGGGTGCGCTGGCCTGCGAAGCCGATCGATGCATTCGCGTCGATATTCACGCTCTCCTCGGGGCTGCAGGATGCCGACGCCGGTCGGACCGGCTTCGCTGAACCGACGGCGTTCGCGCAGGCATGGGACGTGCTCAGCCGTCTGCGCGATCTCGTACCCGCCGAGTGCCTCGACGAGAACCCCATCCAGACCGCCGACCGCCTGTCCGCGTCGAGCAGCTGGGCCTATGCCCCGCTGCTCTACGGGTACAGCAACTACGCGAGGACGGGCTTCCGCGAGCACGTGCTGCGCTGGACGGACATCCCTGAGATCGATGGGCAGCCCCGCGGATCGATGTTGGGCGGCGCAGGGCTGGCCGTCTCGGCCCGCACCGAGCACCGCGCGGAGGCTATCGCCTTTGTGACGTGGGCCGCCACGGGCGACGTGCAGAGGGGTGTGTATGCGCGCGCAGGCGGACAGCCCGGCCATGTCTCCGCCTGGACCGATGCCTCGCTCGACGAACTGACCGGCGGGTTCTTCGCCGCCACACGCCGCACGATGGATCTGGCCAGCCTGCGCCCGCAGCATCCGGCGTATATGACGGTGCAGAATGCCGCGTGCGAGCGGGTGCACCGTGGCCTGCTGAACCGCGACCCCGCGCCCGACCTGCTCGCGGATCTGGATCGGCTATTCGAATCGTTGGGAGCCGTGAATGCTGGTCGTTGATCGATACCTGGAGGACTACGTCCCCGGGGAGGTGCGACGCACGCTTGGGCGCACCATCACCGAAGCCGATGTCGTCTTGCACGCTGGGCAGACCGGCGACTTCTTCCCGCATCACATGGATGAGAACTGGTGCGTGAACGAAGCAGGGCTAGGCGGACGGATCGCTCATGGCACCCTGGTGATCGCGATCGCGGTCGGGATGACCGCCGGCGATGTGAATCCGCAAGCGATGAGCTACGGCTACGACCGGATCCGGTTCATCAAACCGGTCTTCCTCGGCGACACCATTACCGTGGAGGCGGAGATCGTCACGATCGCCGATCACCCGCGCCGCCCCGAACTCGGCCGGGTGGACGAGCAGGTGCGGGTCACCAACCAGCACGGCGACGTCGTCTTGTCGCTCGTGCATCTGTACGTCGTCAACAAGGCGGGGTGAACGCACGTGATCGACACGCATCTGCATGTGTGGGCCCGTGCTCGTTCGTCGTACGACTGGCTCGACGACGCGCCGGAGCCGCTGCGCGCCGATCACTTCTTGGAGCAGGGCCTCGCGGCGGTGGCCGCACACGGGTTCGATCGTGCGGTGCTCGTCCAGGCCGATGACACACTCGACGAGACGCAGTACTTGCTCGAGCTGACGGCTTCCGACCCTCGGGTTGCGGGTGCCGTCTGCTACCTGCCGCTGGAGGCGCCGGCGATCGTCGCAGATCAGCTGCCGAGACTGACGGCAGACCCCGGCTTCGTCGGCGTGCGCAATCTCACCCACGATCGCCCCGACCCGGATTGGATCCTCGGTGAGAACCAGCGCCGCAGCCTCGCCCACCTCGAAGCCTCCGGTGTACCGCTCGACTACGTCGCCGTGTCGCCTCGTCACCTTCAGAACCTGACCACGCTCGCGCGCCGGCATCCTGACCTGACCATCGTGCTCGACCACCTGGGCAAGCCGCCGGTCGGGTATTCCGCCGATCACGCCCGATGGACCGCTCAGATCGCAGAGGCCGCCGCCCTGCCGAACGTCGTCGCGAAGGTCTCCGGGATCTATCCGGCCGCTCCATGCGACGCGGATGCCTCCGACACGGCCGAGCAGCTGCGGGCGATCCTGGCGACCGCGCTCGCGTCCTTCGGACCGGATCGGCTGATGCTCGGCAGCGATTGGCCCATGGGCACCGTCGCCGGCGGGACGGATGCGGCGCTGAGCATGCTCATGGCCGCGGTGGATGCGCTCGAGCCCGATCAGTCGGCCGCGCTGCGTCAGCGGACGGCCATCCGCGTGTACGGACTGACACCGTGAAACGCCTGGAACACTCCCCTGACCCCGCCTACGCCGCCGGTCCGCCGAGCCATCCGCTGCCGATCGTCCTGATCGGTGCGGGCGGAATCGCCCGCGACGCGCACCTGCCGGCCTACCGGAAGGCCGGCCTGCCGGTCGCGGCTGTCGTGGACCTCGACTCTGATCGCGCCATCGATCTCGCCAGGGCCTTCGACGTGTCGAGCACCTATACGGACATCGCGTCTGCAGTCGCCGCCCACGGCACGGCAGCGGTGTACGACGTCGCCGTCATGCCGGATGCGTTCGCCTCGATCATCGACGGGCTGCCCGACGAAGCTGCCGTGCAGCTGCAGAAGCCATTGGGCTACACCCTTGCGCAGGCGCGCGACCTGATCGAGATCATCCGACGAAAGCGACTCACGGCTGCTGTGAACACTCAGCTGCGGTTCGCTCCGCAGGTTGCAGCGGCGCGCGCCCTGATCGCCGAGGGCGCCATCGGGGAGCTCGTCGATATCGAGGTCCTGGTGAGGGTCGAGACGCGTTGGGCGCTGTTTCCCAGCGTGTTCGGTCTCGAACGCATGGAGATGCCGATGCACTCGGTGCACTATGTCGACCTCGTGCGTTCTTTCGTGGGGGATCCGAGCGGTGTCAGCGCCGTGACGGTCGGGCATCCCGGGAAGCCGCTGGCCAGCACGCGAACCGGCTACCTGCTCCATTACGCCGACCGACCGTTGCGCGTCACCATCAGCACCAATCACGACCACACGTTCGGCCCGGAGCACCAGGCGTCTGCCGTCATCTGGCACGGCACGGACGGAGCCGTCCGTGCCCAACTGGGGCTGTTGCTCGACTATCCGCGTGGCGGACCTGACCGACTCGAACTCACCACCGGTGACGGCTGGTGGGATGTCGCGGTCGAGGGAAGCTGGTTCCCCGATGCCTTCGCCGGAACCATGGGCGCCCTTCAGCGATACGTCACCGGCGAGTCGAGCTCGCTGCCGACCTCCGCGGATGACGTGCTGCGCACGATGGCCGTGCTGGAAGCGGCGCACGAGGCGAGTCGTGCCGGCGGTCACCCGATCCCGGACTCCTGACGCCCGCGGGAACGCGTCATGCCGCCGGCGGCGCGGTCGATGCACGCAGGACCAGCTCCGGGGCGGGATCGTCGACGACTCCGCTGGTGGGGCGCGCGGGACTTCCGCCTGCCCCAGCCGCCTCGAGTCCCGCGAGCAGGAGGTCCACCGCGGCCGCTCCGAGATTCGCCATCGGCAGGCGGACGGTGGTCAGTGCGGGCGCGCACGTGATCGCCGGCCAGATGTCGTGAATCGCCACGACCGACAGGTCCTCCGGCACGCGCATGCCCATCTGAGCCGCCTCCGTCAGCACGCCGATCCCGGCGTTCACGTTGCCGACGACGACGGCGGTCGGCGCCGGCTGACGACCGAGCAGCAACCGCGCGGCATCCCCAGCCGATCTGTAGGTGTAGCCCAGGGCAGTCGTGTGCAGCGGCGCCAGTGACAGCCCGACTGCAGCGAGTGCATGCTCGATACCGGTTCGTCGTCGGTCGCTGGTGTCGGACGTCGGAACGCCGCCGACATAGCCGATGCGGGTGTGTCCGAGCTCGAGCAGGTGTCGAGCCGCCAGCGCACCCGCGGCGACATCGTCGATCGCGACGGTGGTCACGCCGTCGACGGGACCGGAATTGATCAGCACGGTCCGCTCTGGGTGCGAGAGCGCTCGCGCCACAAGGTCGAGGGGCGCCTCGTCCCCCTTCTGCAGCAGCACGCCATCGACCAGGCGCTCGTTCAGCAGCCGGGCGAACCCGTCGCTGCCGGGTTGCATCCGCGGACTCGACGCCAGCACAACCGAGTAGTCATGATCCAGCGCCCGCGACTCCACCCCGTTCACGAGATCCGTGAAGGTGGCGTTGGTGACATCCGGGACCACGAAAGCCAGCATGTGCGTACGCGAACGACGCAGAGAGCGCCCCGCGGAGTTCGGCGCGTATCGGAGCAGCTGCGCCGAGTCGAGGATCCGTTGCCGAGTCTCCGGACGGATCCTGACGGACGGATCGGAGTTCAGCACGCGCGAAACCACCGAAACCGAGACCCTGGCGTGGCCGGCGACATCCCGCAGAGTAACCATCCTCGGATGGTAACCGGAGGAATGCAGCTCGCGCAAACGATTCACCGCGACCAATCCCTTGTCGTAGTGCTCTGAGCGAACGAATCGGCGGCTCGCTCGTATAACGATTTTTCTGTCCGTCGGCGTGGACTACGCTCGTCAATCGTGGCGCATGATCTCCGACCCGACACCCAGCCCGACGCCTGGCGCGGGGCGGTGGGCTGGGAAGAGCGCGACGGAGCGATACGCGCATGGAGGCTGCTGCCAGAGCTCGTGAACAGGGCGTTCGCTCCCGATCTGATCACGAACGCGCGCCAATCTGTGGGAGTGCGGCTGGACATCGACACGGACGCCGAGAGCGTCACGCTCCATGGCGATCTGCTGCTCGACATCCCCCGCGACTCGCGCATCGATGTCCTGGTCGATGGCGAACTGCATCGCCGTATCGACCTCGTCTCGGGACCGTTCACCGTCGTGGTCCCCCTGCCCACCGGCGCGCACCGGGTTCAGGTGTGGTTGCCGCAGGTCGGCGAGACGTGGATCAGGTCGGTACAGCTGAGCGGTTCGACCGTCTCCGCCACGACTGCATCCACCCGATGGACGACCTACGGATCCTCGATCTCGCAGTGCAACGCTGCCAGTGGTCCGAGCGAGACGTGGCCGGCGCTCGTCGCACGTGCTCTCGACTGGGACCTGACCTGCCTCGGCTTCGGCGGCCAGTGCCATCTCGACCCGATATCGACCCGCACGATCGCGGCGGTGCCGGCCGACATCATCAGCCTGTGCCTGGGGATCAACGTGATGGGTGGCGCTTCGATGTCACCGCGCACCTTCGCCCCACAGGTCGCAGGGCTGATCGACCAGGTCCGCGCAGCGCACCCGTCGGCCCCGATCGCCGTGATCACTCCGATCGTGGCGCCGGGACTGGAGAACACCCCGAACGCCGTTGGCACCACGCTGGCGGGGATGCGGGACGCCATAGCAGAGGTGGTCGCCGGCACGGCCGACGACCTCCTGCACCTCATCGACGGCCCCGGCATTCTCGGCTTCGACGAGACTCACCTGCTGTCAGACGGCGTCCATCCCGATGCCGCAGGCTATCGGCTGATGGGCGAGCGCCTGACGGCCGCGCTCAGGCGGCTGCAGAGGTAGAAGCGAAAGACGATCTGGACCGACGCATTCAGGCCGCGATGACTGTCCGACTCGCGACGGGAATCAGCTCTCGTCGAACGACGCGGCGAGGCGCTCGACCCCGAGCCGCGGGCTGGTGAGCACCGGAACGTCGACCGAGACGGCCTCGGCGGCAGTCGCCATGGATGCCTGGGCCAGCACGACGACGTCGACCTCGGCCGCCCCCCGCTCGATCGCGGCCGCGACGAGCCGGTCGTGCGTGGCTCGGTCGCCCCCGGCGACTGCTGCGAACGCACCCTCGATGACTTCGCTCGTGAACTCCGGCTCCACACCGGCCAGCGCGGCGCGCTCCTCCAGGAGCCGCAGCGTCGGTCCGCACGTCGTCGGCAGCGTCGCGAGGACGCGCACGCGGCGTCCCGCCTGCACCGCGGCATCCGCCATCGCCTCGTCGACACGCAGCACCGGCACCCCGGCGGCAGCCGCGGCACGCGCGGCGAGCTCCGAGATCGAGGAGCACGTGAACATGACGGCATCCGCTCCCCCGGCCGCAGCCGCGCGCACGAGGTCGTCGACGCGGGCAGGCACCGAGCCCGCGCGCTCCTGGTCGCCGAGGTCGGCGACGATGCGGTCGTCGAGGTAATTCACGATCGTCGCATCCGGTAGGAGCTCGGCGGCGAGCGCCCCGAACGGAGCGATGTTGACGGCTCCGGTGTGCAGGAACGCGATGCGGGGTGCGGACGAGGTCATGCGAACAAGCCTTCCAGCTTCTCAGCCCTTGAGGGCGCCGCCGGCCATGCCGGCCATGATCTTCTTGTTGAGCGTGAGGAACAGGATCAGCAGCACGACGATGTTGATGCTCACGGCGGCGAAGAGCGGGCCGTACTGCGTCGAGCCGTACTCGTCGCTCAGGCTCAGCAGGCCCACCTGGATGGTCGCCAGGTCGGGCCGCGTCGTGAAGGTCAGCGCGATGAGCAGGTCGTTCCACACGCTGAAGAACTGCACCAGGGCGACCGTGATGATCGAGTTCTTCATCATCGGGATGCCGATCACGAAGAACGATCGCAGCGGCCCGGACCCGTCGACGGTCGCCGCCTCGAAGATCTCCCGCGGCACCGATCGGAAGTAGGTGGCCATCAGGAACGTCGTCAGGGGCAGGCCCATGACGGTGTACGTGATGATGAGCGGCCACAGCGTGTCGGTGATGCCGATGCGGAAGTAGGTGATGAAGAGCGGCACGAGGATCATCTGGCCGGGCACCATGATGCCGGCGAGGATGTAGAGCAGGACCCCGTTGCGGCCCCTCCAGATCATCACCTCGAGGGCGTAGCCCGCGGCAACGCCGATGAAGACGATGAGCAGCACCGACGGGATCGTCACCAGCACGCTGTTGAGCCAGTTGCGCGCGACGTTGCCGTTCGTGAGCGCGGTGACGTAATTGTCGAAGTTCCACGTCTCGGGAAGCGACAGGGCGGGGTTGGAGAGGAACTCGGACTGCGTCTTGAACGAGCCCAGCACCATCCAGACCTGCGGATACAGCACCACGACCATGAGGATCGCGACGAGGATCCACACCGGGAGCCGGCGCAGGGCCTTCGTGAGCCCGCGCCGCGTGCGGCCGGGGCCCGTCCTGCGGACGGTGGGTGTGGCGACCGTAAACGCGGTGTCAGTGTGCGTCAGAGTCATTTCAGACCTCCGCCTTGCGGCGCGACGATCGGAAGATCGCGAGGGTGAACACGAGGCAGAGCGCCGTGAGGATCACGGCGATGGTGGAGCCGTAGCCGTACTCGGCGTACTCGAACGCCGTGCGGTACATGTACAGCGTCATCGGCGCGGTCGAAGTGCCGGGCCCGCCGCCGTTGAGGGCGAGCAGGCTGTCGAAGACCTTGAGGGTGGCATTGAGGCTGAAGATGATCGACGACAGCAGGATGGGCAGCGACAGCGGCACCACGATGTGACGGACGAGCTTGAACCCATTGGCTCCGTCGAGTCGGGCCGACTCGATGACCTCTTCGGGGATGTCGAGCAGGCCGGCGTAGAGAAGCACGGCGTAGAAGCCCATCGAGCTCCACAGCGTCATGGCGATCGCCGTGGTCATCGTGCCGACGGTCGACGCCAGCACCTCGACGCTCTCACCGCCGAAGAAGTTGATGATGTCGTTGATCGGGCCCTGGTTGTCGCCGACGGCCACGAAGCTGCGGAACAGCATGGCCACAGCCACGGTCGGCAGCACGGTCGGGAAGAACACGAGCGTCCGCACCAGAGTCGAGCCCTTGCGAAGGACGAAGACGTAGAGGAGGGCCAGACCGTAGCCCAAGGCGACCTGCAGAGCGGTGGCGACGATCGCGAAGAAGACACTCACCCACATCGATTGGAGAGCGGCCGGGTCCGTGAAGAAGGTGGTGAAGTTCTGCAAACCCACCCAGTCGAAGCCGCGGAGGGAGTTGCCCTCGAAGAACGAGAGGCCGAGGGACCAGCCCACCGGCACGACCTTGAGGAGGGTGTACAGCAAGAGCGCCGGTGCCAGCAGGATGAAGATCGTCTTCCGATCTCCGAAGATCGAGTTCATCTGCGAACTGCTTTCTGTCGTGAACCGGCTCCCCGAGCGACCGCCCGGGGAGCCGGTGCGGGGTCTCAGCCGTTGGCGTCGATGCTCGCCTGCAGCTGGGCCATGTAATCCTCGGCGGTCAACTGGCCGGTGGTGAGCAGTGTCACGTTGGTCGACGCCAGCGAGTTGCTCTTCGAGTCCATCAGGGCCTCGAACCACAGTACGGTCTCGTCGATGCCCGCGATCCGCTCCTGGATCTCGGCGGTGTTCTCCGAGATGTCGGTGACATCGCCGTTGACCTTGAAGCCCGAGATGACGCCGGCATCCTGCAGCGCCTGCTGGCCGTAGTTCTCGGCGATGCAGCTCACCCAGTCGACGACCTTCGGACCGAACTGCTCGGCGTTGATGATCATCGGGGCGCCCGCGTTCGCCGCATACTGGTCGATCGAGCCGTTGCCGCCGTCGACCTCGGGGAACGGCATGAAGCCGACGTTCTCGCCGCCGATCTCGTTGCGCTCGGGGTCGTTGATCGCGCTCAGCAGCCACGAGCCGTCGTACGTCATCGCGGCCTGGCCGGTGAGGAACATGTTGGACGAGGTGTCGCCGTCGCGGGTCGAGAAGCCCTCGCCGAAGTAGCCGGCCTCGGCGAAGTCGGCGAGCGCCTGCGCGCCGGCGACGTACTCGGGGTCGGTGAGCTTCGCCTCGCCGTCGCGGATGGCGGCCATGGCGTCGGGACCGACGTTGCGGAAGATGTACATGCCCATGATGCGGGTGAGCGGCCAGCCGTTGGCGCCGGCCTCGGTCATCGGGACGACGTCGGCGCCGGCGCCGGCGAGAGTGTCGGCCGCCTCGACGAGCTCATCCCAGGTCTGGGGCTCTTCGATGCCGTTGTCGGCGAGGATGTCCTTGTTGTAGAAGATGCCCTCGATGTTGTACTGGTAGGGCATCGAGTACACACCGCCGTAGACCTGCTCGACGGTGGAGGCCGCGGCCGGCAGCACGTTGTCCCACGTGCCGGCGTCTTCGAGGGCGGCCTTCAGGTCACCGACGAGGCCGGCCGCGTTGAGGTCGCCATCGGGACGGATGAGCGCCGTGCCCGCGATCGTGTGGGTCGGCAGCGCGCCCTGGCTGGCCAGCAGCGTGACCTTCTGCACGGTGTCGGCCTGCGCCACCTTCTGGTGCTCCAGCGGCAGCGCCTCGTTCTCGGCCTCGCAGGCGCCCTCGGAGAGCGCGGTGAGCTGCTCCTCGAGAACGGGGTTCTCGTTCGCCGTCATCACGGTGAACGTCTCGGGGTCGGTCCCGCCGGCGCCGGCGCCGCCCTCCGAGGATCCGTTGTCGGTTCCGGTGTCTCCTCCGGCGCAGGCGGCCAGCGGCAGCACCGCGGCGAGTGCGATGCCGAGCGCCGCGATGCGGCGACGGTTGCTGCGTGTGTTCATAGCGTCCTCCTTGACGACGACCATGCGGGTGAAAGGTACGAGCACGACAGTAGGCACGATTTCGATGTGTGTCAACAGTCAGTACTGAAATTCTATTCACTTTGAGACGATTCAAGGGTTAGACTGCATTTCCATGCAGCGTTGCGAGAATTTTCAGGCCTGCCTAATGTGACCTGCACGGAACCTGGCTTGCCGCGATGCAGCAGCGAGCACGAGACTGAACGCCACTCGGAAGGAACAGCCATGACCGCCACCACCGCGACCCGGGCTCACGCCCGGCTGCGACCCCTCGGCGCCGCAAGCGCGCGCTGGGCGAGCGGCTTCTGGGGAGACATCCACGATCGCACGCGCGACGTGACGATCCCCCAGATCTGGTCCTCCCTGAGTGACCCCGCGGTCAGCGCCGGGCTCACGAACTTCCGCATCGCCGCAGGCCTCGACAGCGGCGAGCACGCCGGCCCGCCGTTCATGGACGGCGACTTCTACAAGTGGCTCGAGGCCGCCATCGCCCGCCTCGAGACCGATCCGGACCCTGAGCTCGCGGCCCGCATCGAGCAGATCGCGCAGCTGATCGCCTCGGTGCAGCGCGACGACGGGTACCTGCACACGCCGACGATCATCTCGAGCCGCAACCACGAAGACGCGATCGCGCTCGCCGACCGCTTCAACTTCGAGACGTACAACCTCGGTCACCTCATCACCGCCGGCGTGCGCCACTACGAGGTGACCGGGTCGACCACTCTGCTGGATGCCGCGCGCAAGGCCGCCGGCTTCCTCGAGGACCTCGCGACGAACAAGCCGCTCGAACTCGCCCGCAGCGCCATCTGCCCGTCGCATTACATGGCCGTCATCGACCTCTACCGTGCGACCGGCGACGAGCAGTACCTGCGCCTGTCGGAGGCCTTCATCCGGGTGCGCGACGACTTCGAGGGCGGCGACGACAACCAGGACCGCCTTCCGGTGCGCGAGCAGACCGTCGTCGCAGGGCACGCCGTGCGCGCCAACTACCTGTACGCCGGTCTCGCCGACCTCATCGCCGAGAACGGCGACCAGGAGCTCGAGGCGGTGCTCGAGCGGCTGTGGCACGACGTCGTCGACACCAAGCTCTACATCACGGGGGGCGCGGGAGCGCTGTACGACGGAGCGTCGCCCGACGGCTCGCCGTGGCAGGACCAGATCAGCCGCGTGCACCAGGCCTACGGCCGCTCGTACCAGCTGCCGCACACCACCGCGCACAACGAGTCGTGCGCGAACATCGGCCTCATCCTGTGGAGCGAGCGGATGCTGTCGCTCACGGGCGACGCCAAGTACGCCGACGTCATCGAGCAGGTGGCCTTCAACAGCCTGCTCTCGAGCATCAGCCTCGCCGGCACGGAGTACTTCTACACCAACCCGCTGCGCCAGGTGCGCGAGCTTCCCTTCCCGCTCCGCCGCCCGGGCGATACGGCCCTCCACCCGACACCGCCGCCCCCGCCGTCCGACGAGCGGCTGCGCGAGCCGTACCTCAGCTGCTTCTGCTGCCCGCCGAACATCGCGCGCACCCTGGCACGGTTCCACGAGCGTGCGGCATCCGTCGGCGAGGAAGGACTGTACGTCCACCTGTACGGCGGCAGTGCCCTCGACGTCACCACCGAGGACGGTGGCCGGCTCGCCCTGCGCGAGGACGGCGACTATCCCTGGAGCGAGAGGATCGCCTTCACCGTGACGGATGCCGCGGGCCGCGGCATCCCGCTCCATCTGCGCATCCCCGGCTGGTCGTCTGGCGCGACCCTCACGGTCAACGGCGAGCCGGTGACGGTGAGCGAGCCCGGCACCTACACGCGCATCGAACGCGAGTGGCAGCAGGGCGACCTCATCGAGCTGGCGCTGCCGATGCCCGTCCGGGTGCTCCGCGCCCACCGCCTCGCCGAAGAGGCCACCAACCAGGTCGCGGTGCGCCGCGGACCCGTCGTCTACTGCGTCGAGAGCGCCGATCTGCCCGACGGCGTCGTGCTCGAGCAGGTCGCGCTGCGCCGCGGCGCAGCGCTCACGCCGGCCGAGACGGAGATCGCCGGTCACCGCGTCGTCGCCCTCGAGACCGAGGCGGTCGTGCTGCCGGGCACTGCAGAGACCGCGCTCTACGACGACGTCGCCGACGCCGATCTCGCCACCGCGCCCGTACGGCTCGTCCCCTACTTCGCGTGGGGCAACCGCGGCGCCGGCGAGATGTCGGTCTGGCTCCCCCTGGTGTGGTGACGCGCATGTCTGTTCAGCACGTCACAGCGACCTACGTCATCGAGACCTCCCTGCCGCTGCAGCACGCCGCCGAGGTGCTCGCCGGCGAGCAGTCCACCGGCACCTTCGTGCGCGTCGAGCGCGAGTCCGACGATCTGCGTGCGCGGTTCGCCGCCCAGGTCGAATCGATCGACGAGCTCCCCCTCACCAGCGCCTCGCCCCTGCCCGGATCCGTCGGTGATCCCGCGCTCCGCCGCCGCGCCCGGCTGCGGCTGCGGTTCCCGCTCGACAACTTCGGCCCCTCCCTGCCGAACCTCATGGCGGCGGTCGCGGGCAATCTGTTCGAGATCAAAGAGCTGTCTGCCATCCGCCTCATCGACCTCGAGCTGCCGCCGGCGTTCGCCGAGCGCTACCCCGGTCCGGCGTTCGGCGTCGAGGGCACGCGACGGCTGATGAGTCGGCCCGAGGGCGCGATGATCGGCACGATCGTCAAACCCAGCATCGGGCTCTCGCCGGACGAGCTCGCCGAGGTGGTGTCGCAGCTCGCCGAAGCAGGCATCGACTTCATCAAGGACGACGAGCTGCAGGGCAACGGCCCGAGCGCACCGCTCGCGGCCCGCGTCGCCGCGGTCATGCCCGTCCTCGAGAGCTATGCCGATCGCACCGGCCGCAAGCCCATGTACGCGTTCAACATCACCGACGACATCGGACGGCTCGAGGCGAACCACGACCTCGTCGTCGGCGCGGGGGGCACGTGCGTGATGGCCTGCGTGAACCTGATCGGCCTGCCGGGTCTGGAGTTCCTCCGGCGCCACAGCGACGTGCCGATCCACGGTCATCGCGCCATGTTCGGCTCGTTCGGACGCTCCGAGCAGGTGGGGATAGGGTTCCGTGCGTGGCAGAAGCTCGCGCGCCTCGCCGGCGCCGATCACCTGCACACGAACGGCATCAGCAACAAGTTCTACGAGACGGACGACCAGGTGCTCGACTCCATCGCCGCGGTGCGCGAGCCGCTCCTCGGCCTCACGCCGACGCTTCCGGTGCTGTCGTCGGGGCAGTGGGGCGGCCTCGCCCACGCCACCTACGCCGCGGTCGGCACCACCGACCTGCTCGTGCTCGCCGGTGGCGGCATCCACGGCCATCCGGACGGTGCGACCGCCGGGGTGGCGAGCATGCGCGAGGCGTGGGCATCGGCCGCGCGCGGCGAGAGCGCGGACCACGCGTTCGAGAACTCGTCCGCCCTCCGCCGCGCGGCGGAACTGTTCGGCCCCGTCCGTGTCTAGGGCTCGCGTCGCCTTCTACGGCGACGACTTCACCGGCAGCGTCGACGCGCTCCTGCAGTTCGCACGGCGCGGCTGGACCGGGCGCCTCTTCACGGGACTGCCGGATGCCGCCACCCTGCGTCGAGCGGCGGACGAGGTCGACGTGGTCGGGGTGGCCGGGATCTCGCGGTCCCTCGCGCCGGCGGACATGGACGACGAGCTTCGACCGGTGTTCGCCGCCTTCGCGGACCTCGAGCCCCAACTCGTTCAGTACAAAGCCTGCTCGACCGCGGATTCCGCACCGCACGTCGGCAGCCTGGGCCGGGTCGTCGAGCTCGCCCGCGAGGTCTTCGGCGGCCGCGCCGTACCGATGCTCTTCGCCCAGCCGGACTTCGGCCGCTACACGCTCTTCGGCCAGCACTTCGCCGCCGAGCGAGGCACGGTGTACCGGCTCGACCGGCAGCCGACGATGTCGCGGCATCCCTCGACCCCGATGACCGAGGCAGATCTCGCCGTGCACGTCGGCCACCAGACGGCGCTTCCGATCGGCTCGGTGCCGCTCGTCGAGTTCGACGACCTCGCGGCGCGGCTTCAGGACGCGGCGGAAGCCGGCCTCGTACTCGACGCCCTCACCGACGAGCATCTCCTCACGATCGGCGAGGCGCTGGGCGCGTTGCCCGCGCCGGTGTTCGCGATCGGCTCGGGCGGACTCTCGCACGGCGTCGCCGCCGCAGCGCCGGGCGAAGCACCGGCCGTGCCCACCTCCACCGCGGCGCGCGGTCCGGTGCTCGTCGTGTCGGGCAGCCGCTCCGCGCAGACGCGTCGGCAGGCGGATGCCGCGGCCGCCGCGGGCTGGCTGGTCCAGCCTCTCCCCCTCCGTGCCTCCGAACGAGACGTCGCGACCGCCGAGGTCGTCCGCGTGCTGCTCTCGGGTCGGGGTGTCGTGCTGACCTCCGACGACATCGACGCCGCGACAGCAGGCGACCGGCCGGTGCTGGAGGCGATCGCGGAGGCCGCGGCATCCGTCATCTCCACTGTCGCGCGCCACGGCGCATCACGGCGAGTGATCGTGTGCGGCGGCGACACGTCGAGCCGTGTCACCCGGCTGCTCGGGGTCGAGTCGCTGTCGATCGCCGCGAATCCGTGGGGCAACGTCGTGCTGCTGCGCGCCCAGTCGGGCGACCCCGCGATCGACGGGCTGGAACTGCTCCTCAAAGGCGGTCAGGTCGGCTCGGACACCCTCTTCACCGACATCGCCGCCCCCTGACGTCGACCTGCTGGGCGAGGGAGTTCGGCGCGCCCGCGGTCAGCCCGTCGCGAAATCGCGGCCGGTCTGCGATGCTGTCTCCCACCGGACATTGGACGCCGTCGTGAAGCCATCACCAGGGGTTTCTCCACAGACCGCGAGCCTGCCGCCGTACAGGCGCACACTCGCGGGGGTCGTCGGCGGCCTCGTCGGCCTCGTGGCGCTCAGCATGATCGCCGGATTGCTGATCGTCGCTCCTCTGGCCCCGGTGATCGCGATCTCCGGGCATGCGGCGAGTAGTGCCGTCTCGCTGTTCGACGGCATGCCCAGCTACCTGGCGATCGACCGCCTCATGCTGCCCACGACGATCTACGCGCGCGATCCGGCTACCGGACAAGACGTCGAGCTGACGTCGTTCTACGACCAGAACCGCGTTCCCGTGGCGTTCGACCAGGTCGCGCCTGTCATGTACGACGCGATCCTGGCGTCTGAAGATCCTCGCTACTACCAGCACGGCGGTGTCGACATCGTCGGCACGACCCGCGCCCTGATCCGGAACGCGCAGGGCGGCGCCGTCCAGGGCGGCTCCTCGATCAGTCAGCAGTACGTCAAGAACGTGCTGGTGCAGCGGTGCGAGCGTGATGCCGTCAAGACCGACACGCAGACACGTGACGAGGTGCTGCGGGCCTGCTGGCTCGACGCGACGCAGGCGCGCGGTGCGGAGGGGTACGAGCGCAAGCTTCAGGAGATCCGCTACGCCGTCCAGGTCGAGAAGGAGTACTCCAAGAACGACATCCTGCTGGGCTACCTGAACATCGCGAATTTCGGCGGCACGACCTACGGCATCGAAGCCGCGGCCCGCTACTACTTCAGCACGACGGCGGCGAACCTGACGCTGGTACAGGCGGCGACGCTCGCCGGCATCGTGCAGAATCCCAACACGTTCCGCATCGACCGGCCCACGGGGTCCATCTTCGGCGCGGACGGGAGCACCTACAACAAGGTGGCCGACGGGACGATCGACGATGTGACACCCGGAACTCTCGCGGGGTTGGATACGCTCCTCGCCGAGGGCACGATCACGCCGGAGCAGCACCTCGCCGCCGGTGATGCGTACAGTGCGACCAAGGGGCGCCAGCTCTACGTCCTCGACCGGATGCGCGAGGACGGCCGCATCACCGCCGACCAGTATGTCGCGGCCGCGGTGGAGCCCATCGCGCCGGCGCTGCAGCCCGCGCATGTCGGGTGCGTGGCGACCTCCGCACCCTTCTTCTGCCAGTACGTGGTGAACACCGTGCGCTCGGATCCGGACTACGCGAGTGCCTTCGGCGCGACAGCGCAGGAGCGCCAGAAGTCGCTCACGCGCGAGGGTCTGCACATCTACACGACGCTGGACTGGCGGCTGCAGAACGCGTCGCAGGAGGCGATGCGGCGGTACGCGCCCGAGACCGTGCCGGGCATGGACTTCGGGTCGGCTGCGGTCAGCATCGAAGCCGGCACCGGGCGCATCCTGGCGATCAGCCAGAACAACCGGTTCACCGAGGACGCAGACCTCTCGGCCAACGACCCGGCCTACACCTCGCTGGTCTACGCGGGCGACCTGGTGCACGGCGTCTCCACGGGATTCGAGACCGGATCGACGTTCAAGCTCTTCACCCTGGTCGACTGGCTCGAGAGGGGCCACACCCTGTTCGAGAGCGTCAACGGCAGCCTCCGGGCCATCCCCCGCCTTCAGGATCGCTGCGAAGGAACATGGATCAACCGCGAGAACCACGTCGTGCGCAACTTCGGCAACGTCCCCGGCTACACCGGGACGCCGATGCAGTTCACGGCGCAGTCGCTGAACAGCGGCTTCCTCGGTATGGCGGAGAAGCTCGACCTCTGCGACATCGAGGACGTCGCGGCCCGCATGGGCGTGACGCGCGGCGACGGCTTGCCGGTGGACCTCGAGGGTTCCGCCTCGATCATCGGGACGAACAACATCGCACCGGTCGCCATGGCTGGGGCGTTCGCCACCGTCGCGAACAACGGGGTCTACTGCGTTCCGCGGGTGATCGAGCGCGTGGTCAACGCCGACGGCGTCGAGCTTCCCGTGCCCGGTAACCGATGCTCGCAGAACATCAGCCCCGAGGTGGCTGCGGCGACGGCGTTCGCGCTGCAGGGCGTCATGGTGCCCGGCGGCACCGGATCGGGAGGCAACCCGAACGACGGCACGCCGATGCTCGGCAAGACCGGCACCCATGAGCAGATCCAGACCTGGCTGGTCGAGTCCAGCACCCGGGTGACGACCGCGGTGTGGGCGGGCAACGCCGACGGAAAGGCCGACGTCTTCCGTGCCGCGCACAACGGTCGCATCCTGTCGACGATCCGTCTCCCGATGGCCCGCGACATCCAGAGCGTCGCCAACCAGCTCTACCCCGGCGGGCCCTTCGCCGCGGCCCCCGGCGAGCTGCTGCGGCGCGCGCCCGCGCCGGTCCGCAGCCCCGAGCCGAACGACGGCTGATAGACGTTCACCGCGATTCGAGCCGCACGCTCCACGCGGTGCGCTCGCGCGCAATCCGGTACCGCTCGGGAAGAGCTGGACCGACGGATGCCGAACCCAGCCCCTGCTGCGCGTGATCTATGTTGAGCCACACGCGCCCCGCGTCGACCAGCTGATGCGGTTTGGCCGCACCGTCGAGATCGTGAGAGGTCCAGCGGCGGGCGGTGAAGTCGAAGTGCGGACGCCCCTCGACCCGCAGCGACGGGATGCCAGGGCCCGCCACCTCGAGCCGGCGCGTCTGCACATGGTTGCCGTTCTCCTGCGGCACCGGATAGGGCACCTGCAGGTCGTCGATCGAGCGTTCGAACCGCCCCACGCGCGATCCCTCGTAGGAGTCGGCGTACGTCTCGCCTGGCCCTCGGCCGAACCACGTGACGCGCTCAGCAGCACCCGGCAGCCCGAAGAGAAGGCCCAGTCGCGGCACCCGGATGTCGCGGTGCATGTACGGCGTATCAGCCCACGGCCCGACGAAGTCGACCTCGACGTCGAGCAGGAGTCCGTCGCCGTCCGGGGTCCATGTCATCGTCCAGTCAACCCCATGCGGGTGCGTCCGCGGCGCCGTCCGCCCCGTCACCCGCAGCCGCCCATCGCCCGCGGCGACTGCGTCCACCCGATGCAGCAGCCGGTGCAGCATCGTCTTGCGCCACACCGCCGCGACGTTGTTGAGGTCGCCCTGCCCTTGGTCGTTCTCCGTGGGTGCGCGGTACAGGTCGAGCACGGGGCCGTCGATCTCGAGGTCGCCGAGCCGCACCAGACGACCGGTCTCAGCGTCGAATCGTCCCGCTCCGAGTGGGATGGCGGAGCCGCGATCCGCGGCAGCTGTGCCGTCATCCTCGCTGCGCCGCTCATCGGCAGCGCGCACACCACCCGGGGGCCCGGCAACGACCGTTGCGGGGGTCTCCCGCGGTGACGGCAGCTCGCCGCCCAGAGGCGCGGGCGCCGTCCCGCCCGCAACCGCAGCAGACGCGAAGCGCTGGGCCCAGGCGATCACGTGACCCGCCGGAGCCCAGAGCGCCTCGGCAGCGAGAGCGGCCTCGACAGTGAGCACGATCTCGCCGGCTCCGGACGCGTCGGGGTCGGCGAGAGCGGCGGTCGCGGCATCCGGAATCTCCACGCCCAGCGCTTCGCCCGACGCCACCGTCTGCGCCGGCAGCACTCCGCTCGCGACGGTCTCGCCCGCGGCCTCGACGGACCAGCGGAAGACGAGATCGGATGTGTCTGCACAATGTCGGTTGTTCGTGATGTACACCCGGCGATCGTCGAACTTCATCGACACCGGCTCGTGCGCCTTGGCCAGCTCGACCAGGCCCGGAGTCGGCGTCCGGTCGCTGAACACGAGGCCGTGCAGGCTGAAACGACCGCCCCGCGGCTCGTACTCGACGTCGTCGCCGTGCATCACGAACGGCACGCCGTCGGCGGTCACCGCGTGGAAGCCGTGATCGATCCACTCCCAGACGAACGCACCGCACAGCCGCTGGTGCCCGTTGATGATGCGCCAGTAATCCTGCAACGAGCCGGGGCCGTTGCCCATCGCGTGGGCGTACTCGACGAGAAGGAACGGCAGCCCCCGCCGACGCTCCTCGTCGGCCTCGGTGACGCCATCGGGCAGCGGCGCCACCGCATCCCCCTCGCCGAACACCATGCCGTGCATGCTGAGCCGCCCGCCGCGCGGCTCCTCTCGCCGGCCGATCTGCTCGAGCAGCTCGAGCGACGGGTACATCAGCGAATAGAGGTCGGAGTCGCGATAGCTCGGGTCGCGCTCGTACAGCACCGCCCTCGAGGGGTCGCGCTCATCGAGCCACCGCCGCATGTCGCCGAAGCCGTCGCCGGTCATGCTCTCGTTCGCCAGCGACCACACGACGACGCTCGGGCGGTTCTTGTCGCGCTCCACGGTGCGCCGCAGTCGGTCCATGAGGGCTTCGCGCCACTCGGGCAGGGCCGGCGGATTGTGCGCCCATCCCTCGTAGATGAAGCCGTGGGTCTCGAGGTCGACTTCGACCACGACCCACAGGCCGTACTCGTCGCAGAGCCTGAGGAATTCCGGATGCGGCGGGTAGTGGCTCGTGCGCACGGCGTCGATGTTCGCGCGCTTCATCATCACGATGTCCTGGATCATCGTGTCGCGGTCGAGCGCACGGCCGGTGTCGGGGTGATGCTCGTGCCGGTTGACTCCGCGGAACGTCACAGGGCGACCGTTGACGGTGAACACTCCGTCGACGATCTCGACGCGGCGGAACCCGACGGCGAGTTCGATGGTCTCGCCGCTCGAGCGCAGGGTGCCCCGGTACAGGCGCGGGCGGTCAGCGCTCCACGGCTCGACGTCGACCGTCGCGGTCTCTCCGGCGGACATGCGGATGCCGAGCTCGGGGATCTCGACGACGGCATCGGTGGAGGCATCCACCCGCAGCGTGCCGACGCCCGTCGCGGCGTCGTAATCGGCGTGCACGAAGTGGTCGTCGATCGCGCCGGCCGGACGCGAGAGCAGCTCGACATCGCGGAAGATGCCGGGGAGCCACCACATGTCCTGGTCTTCGAGGTAGGTGCCCGCCGACCAGCGGTGGACCCTCACGCACAGCACGTTGCGGCCGGCGCGCACCGGTGCGTCGAACTCGAACGGCAGGCGGCTGCCCGTCGACCAGCCGAGCTCCTCGCCGTTGAGCCATACCTTGGCGCAGGAGTCGACGCCTTGGAATCTCAGCACCGCAGGCCCGAAGTCGGCCGCGACGTCGAAGACGAGCCGATAGTCGCCGGTCGGGTTCTCGGTCGAGACCCGCGGCGGATCCAGCGGGATCGGGTACGCGGTGTTCGTGTAGAGCGGGCCCTCCTCGGTGCCGAGCATGCGGCGGGCGGCACCCCCGGCGAGCGGCGTGAACTCCTCGAGCACCCAGTGCGACGGCACCGGCATCGCATCCCACGTGGAGTCGTCGAACTCGGCGGAGAGGAAGGCGACGCCTGTGCCGGCGGCCGTCGGCCAGAGCCGGAAGCGCCACTGCCCGTTGAGGCTCAGCACCGCGGCATCGCCGGTCGCGTCGGCGCGGGGCATCCGTCTGCCCGCTCCCGGGGTCGTGCTCTCCCAGTACGGACGGTCCGGTGTGGAAGCCTCGGCTGATTCCGGCCCGCTGGAGAAGGCGGTCGTCGATCGGCTAGTCTGCATGTCCATAGGAGCTTGCATATCCATTCTCTCTTGAATGCGATTGCAGTCTAGCTCAGCGAGGAGTCCCCATGCGAAGGAACGCCGGTGCCTCGGCCACGCCCGCGGCCACGCCCGCCGCCGCGACGCTGTCCCCGGCCCACGTACCCGACGCCATCGCCCGCACCGTGGCCGAGGCGTCACGTCTCAAGACGCGCGCCATCGACCGTGTCGCGTACGCGAGCGACGCCTCGCACTTCCTCCTCACCCCGCAGGCCGTGCTGGTCGCCGCCGACGCGGCGGAGGTGGGCCGCGTCATGCGCGCGGCGAGCGCCGGCGCGACCCCGCTCACGTTCCGCTCCGGCGGCACGAGCCTGTCGGGTCAAGCATCCACCGACGGGCTGCTCGTGGACGTGCGCCAGCGGTTCCGGCACATCGACGTGCTCGACGGCGGCCGTCGGGTGCGCGTGCAGCCGGGTGCGACCGTTCGCCAGGTGAACGCCCGCCTCGCTCGGCACGGCTATCGGCTCGGACCCGACCCGGCCAGCGAGCTCGCCTGCACCATCGGCGGCGTCGTCAACAACAACTCCAGCGGCATGGCATGCGGCATCACCGAGAACACCTACCGCACCCTCGAGTCGCTCGTGTTCGTCCTGCCCTCGGGCACGGTCGTCGACTCGGGCGCACCCGACGCCGACGCGGCGCTCCGTGCCGCCGAACCCGACCTCGTAGACCGCCTCGTGCGGCTGCGCGAGCGCGTCGTCTCCGATCCGCGGTCGGTCGACATCATCCGGCGCCAGTTCGCCATGAAGAACACGATGGGCTACGCGATCAACGCGTTCCTCGACTTCGACGCGCCCGCGCAGCTGCTCGCCCACCTCGTCGTCGGCAGCGAGGGCACACTGGCCTTCGTCGCCGAGGCGACCTACCGGACCGTGCCGATCCTGCCGCGCATGGCCACGGCCCTCACCGTCTTCCCCGATCTGGATGCCGCGACCCAGGCCCTGCCCGAACTCGTCGCGACGGGTGCGGCAACCCTCGAGCTCATGGATGCCACCTCACTGCGCGTCGGGCAGTCGCTCGCCGGTGCCCCGCGCGAGATCACGGGCCTGACGGTGCGCGACCAGGCCGCGCTCCTCGTCGAGTACCACGGGCACGACGAGGACGAGCTGACAGCGCTCGTGGCGGGCGGCGCACGCGCACTCGCCGCACTCCCGCTCGAAGCCGCCGCGTCGTTCTCGACCGATGCGGCCGTGCGGGCTGCCGCGTGGAAGCTCCGCAAGGGTCTGTACGCGTCGGTGGCGGGAGCGCGTCCCAGCGGGACGACCGCGCTCCTCGAAGACGTCGTGGTGCCGGTCGAGCGCCTCGCCGCGACGTGCGCCCGTCTGCAGTCGCTGTTCGAGCAGTACGCCTACCGCGACAGCGTGATCTTCGGGCACGCCAAGGACGGCAACATCCACTTCATGCTGACCGACCGCTTCGAGTCGCCCGACCAGCTCACGCGCTACTCGGCGTTCACCGAAGACATGGTCGACCTCGTGCTCGGCGCCGGCGGCAACCTCAAGGCCGAGCACGGCACGGGACGTGTGATGGCGCCGTATGTGCGTCGCCAATACGGCGACGAGCTGTACGAGGTCATGCGCGAGCTCAAGGCGCTCTGCGACCCGAGCGGGATCCTCAACCCGGGCGTGATCATCGACGACGATCCGAGCGCCCACCTCCGGCACATCAAGCTGGCCGACCCGATCGAGCCCGAGGCCGACCGCTGCGTCGAGTGCGGGTACTGCGAGCCGGTCTGCCCGAGCAAGGATCTGACGCTCACGCCCCGGCAGCGCATCGTCACGCGCCGCGCGATCGCCCGGGCGGAGGCATCCGGTGATCAGGCCCTTGTCCGCGAGCTGGAGCGCGACTACGACTACGCCGGCATCGACACCTGCGCGGTGGACGGCATGTGCCAGACCGCCTGCCCGGTGCTGATCAACACCGGGAGCCTCGTCAAGCGGCTGCGACGCCAGGACGCCGGCCCAACGGCGAGCGCGGTATGGAAGGGCGCTGCGCACGCTTGGGGCGCCGCGACGCGCGTCGCGAGCGCCGGTCTCACGGTGGCCGAGAGCCTTCCGGCCGGGCTCGTCACCGCGACGACCGACCTCGGCCGCGCCGTCCTCGGCGCCGACACGGTTCCGCGCTATTCCGGCGACCTGCCCCGCGGCGGGCGGGCACGCGCGCGTCTCGGCGGCAGCGTCGGGGCGGGCGAAGGCGCGCCGGTCGCCGTGTACCTGCCGGCATGCGTCAACACCATGTTCGGACCCGCGGGCGACGGCGTCGGCGTGACCGAGGCGTTCCGCAGGCTCGCCGAGCGCGCGGGAGTGCGGCTTCTGGTGCCCGAGCAGGTCGACTCGCTGTGCTGCAGCACGCCGTGGACGTCGAAGGGCTACGCGGGTGGTCGCGAGGTGATGGCGGGGCGCGTGGCCGCGGCGATCGTGGAGTCATCGCGCGATGGCGAACTGACTCTCGTGACGGATGCCTCCAGCTGCACCGAGGGCTTCATCCATCTGCTCGCCGATGCCGGGGTCGACATCCGCGTCGAAGACGCCGTGGCGTTCACCGATCGCGTCCTGCTGCCCCGGCTCGGTACCCCGACGCCGCTCGTCGGCACGCTCGCCCTGCATCCGACGTGCTCGTCGACCCAGCTCGGGCTCGACCCGGCGCTGCGCCGCGTCGCGGGAGCCGTCGCCGACGAGGTCGTCGTGCCGGACGCCTGGTCGTGCTGCGGATTCGCGGGCGATCGCGGGATGCTGCATCCCGAGCTCACGGCGTCGGCCACGGCGTCCGAAGCGACGGAGGTGCGGGCGCTCGGCGCCGATGCGCACGCGTCATGCAACCGCACGTGCGAGCTCGGCATGACCCGCGCGACCGGCTCGGACTACCGGCACGTGCTCGAGCTCCTCGAGGAAGCGACCCGCCCGTAGCCGGCGCCTCCGACCCGATCGGCCTCAGCCGGCGGTCGACTCGCGGACGACGAGTTCCGGCTGGAAGCGCACCGTGCGCTCGTGCTCCCCGCCTGGAGCCTCGATGTCCTTGAGGAGCAGGTCGACGGCGGTGTAGCCGATGAGATGCGCCGGCTGGCGGATCGAGCTCAGCGGCACCACGGTGGCCGATGCGAAGTCGATGTCGTCGTAGCCGATCAGCGCGATGTCGCGCGGCACCTTCAGGTCGGACATGAGCGTGAAGGCCTGCAGCGCGCCGACCGCGAGCAGGTCGTTGGCCGCGAACACCGCGTCCGGACGGTCCGCCGCGGTCCGGGCCCGGAGCAGCTCGCCCGCCTCGCGTCCTTGCAGCACCGAGAGGGCCGACATCTCGATGACCTCGAGGGTCGCACCGGGCACCTCGGCGATGGCGCGTCGCGCGCCCTCGAGGCGATCCGCCACCTGGCGGATCGAACCCGGGCCGCCGATGAAGGCGACGCGCCGGCGGCCGGTCGACAGCAGATGCGACACCGCGAGGTAGCCCCCCTCGACGTCGTCGACGGAGACCGACCCGAACGCCCGCGCCGAATCCTCGTGGTCGACGAGCACGACGGGCACACCGCCGGTGCGGAGACGCTCGAGCCGCCCGAGGTCGCCGTCGACCGGTGTGACGAGCACCCCGTTGACCCGCTGCTCACGAAACAGCTCGACGTACGCGTCCTCGCGATCGGAGCGCTCGTCGCTGTTGCCGAGCAGCACGCTCATGCCCGCCTCGGCGGCCCGGTCCTCCGCCCCGCGCGCGACTTCCGCGAAGAACGGGTTGCCCGCGTCGAGCACGATGAGCGCGATGCTGCGGCTGCGCCCCGCCCGCAGCTGACGGGCGGCGTCATTGCGCACGAAGCCGAGCTCCTCGATCGCCTGCGTCACGCGCTCGACGGTCGCGGGCGACACCTTCTCCGGCCGGTTGAGCACGTTCGACACCGTGCCGACGGAGACGGATGCCGCAGCCGCGACATCCCGCACACTCACCACCATGGCGCCCCTCCGACTTCCTGCCGCTGTCCGCGAGTGTAGGGCACAGCCGCGCCTCGGCATCGACGGGCCGCGGGCGGCGCGGCCGGGGAGGCGGTCGCCCGCCTCCCCGGCGGCCGGTCAGGCATCGACCCTCGCCTCCTCGCGCTGCGCCGACAGCTCGGCGAGACGCTCCGCGATCCGGCGCTGCGTGCCGGGTCCGGCGTGCATGAACAGCGCCTCGCCGAGCTCGCGGCGCTGCGACCACTTGGTGTTCGTGCGGAAGGCGTGCGCCGCCTCAGGCTTCGCCGCCTCGAGCACCTCGACGATCGCACGATATGCCTCCCGGTCGTCGATGACCTCCGCCAGAGTCGACTCGAGGCCGACGCGGGTGGCGGCGACCGGCGGTGCGGCATCCTGCACCTCCCACTCGTGGGTCCCCGACCCGACCTCGAGCTCGCGCCCGTCGGGGAGCACGACCACCGCCGTCGTGTTCGGCGGGACGACCGCCTCGACCCGCACCACGCCATCCCGGCGGCTCCAGCCGGCACGGGCGGTGCCGTAGGGGGTGAGGTGCTCGGCCCACGCGTGGTCGAAGTCCGTGAGCGGGTGCGGCTCGATGCGCAGCCGCGCGTACCCGGGCTCCTCCGGCGCGAGACCGGCGACGACGCGGTGCAGCCAGTCGCCGATCGCGCCCAGCGCATAGTGGTTGAACGAGGTCATCTCGCCCGGGTTGATCGAGCCGTCAGGCAGCATGGAGTCCCACC
This sequence comes from Microbacterium sp. B35-30, assembly GCF_010634855.1. Lineage (GTDB taxonomy): Bacteria > Actinomycetota > Actinomycetes > Actinomycetales > Microbacteriaceae > Microbacterium. The sequence goes on from NZ_MWLQ01000014.1 coordinate 165,908, forward strand.
GCTCCCAGATCGTCGTCGCACCCATCGTCACCGGGTACAGCCACGACGGGTTCTCGGTCTGCGTGAGCAGGCGCCGCGCCGTCTCGAGGTGCCCGGTGCGGGTGAGGGCGTCCTGAATGATCGGCGTGCCGACGAATCCCGTGCCGATGCGGTAGCCCGACAGGCGTGTGAGCTCGGCCAGTCGCGCACCGAGCACCTGCTGCTGGTCGGCGGGCGCGATGTCGAACACGATCGCCATCGCGTACGCGGTCTGGGCGTCCGACATCATGCGGCCGGCCGGGGTCACGTACTCGGTGAGGAACGCGGTGCGCACCTCCTCGGCGATAGCCGCGTACTGCCGGGCCTCGTCGTCCTCGCCGAGGAGCGCCGCCGCGCGGGCGACGGCATCCGCCGACCGGAAGAGGTACGCCGACGCCACGATGTCGGCATCCGTCTTGGCGTTCGCCGGAAGGTGCGGGGGCGCATCGGGATCGAGCCAGTCGCCGAACTGGAACATGCCCTCCCACAGGCGACGCGGACCTGCGAGCTCGATGAGCGCGTCGGCCCAGCCCTTCATGCTCGGGTACTGGCGTCCGACGGTGGCGACATCGGCGTAGCGCTCGTGGAGCACCCACGGCACGATGGTCGCCGCATCGCCCCACGCGGCGGCTGGCCGGGCGGCGCCGAGCACGTTGGGCACGACGAACGGCACGACGCCGTCCACCTGCTCCAGCGCGAGATCGCGCAGCCAGGAGTCGAGGAACCCGCGCACGTCGTAGAGGAACGACGCGGTGGGTGCGAACACCTGGATGTCGCCGGTCCAGCCGAGGCGCTCGTCGCGCTGCGGGCAGTCGGTCGGCAGGTAGAGGAAGTTGCCGCGCAGCCCCCACACGATGTTCTCGTGCAGCTGGTTGACGAGGGGATCGGATGCCTCGAACCAGCCGGTGCGCTCCATGTCGCTGTGGATCACGACCGCTGTGACGGCCGCCGGGTCGAACTCGCCGGGCCATCCCTCGACCTCGGCGTAGCGGAACCCGTGGAAGGTGAACTCGGGCTCCCATTCCTCGATCCCGTCGCCCGCGAGCGTGTAGTGGTCGGTCGCCGCGGCGGCACGCAGCGGCCGCGTGCCGAGCTCACCGTGCTCAAGCACCTCGGCATGCTTCAGCGTGACCTCGGCGCCCGCCGGACCCGACACCCGGATGCGCAGCCGCCCGACGAGGTTCTGCCCGAAGTCGAGCACCGTCTTGCCGCTCGGGGTGGTGATGACCTCCTGAACGCTCAGCTCTTCGATGCGCCGCACGAACGGCGACACCCGTGCCTCGGGCGCGTGGATCGGCTCCTGTTCGGCAGCCGCCTCCCAGCCCTCGGCCGCGAAGCCCGCCTCGGCGAAGCCGCGGCCCTCGCCGTCGACGAGCGCCAAGCGGGCGTCGTAGTCCTCGCCCGCGTAGAGCCCGCTGGCGGTGATCGGTCCGGTCGACGCCTGCCACGAGGCATCCGTCACCACCCACTCGCTCGATCCGTCGGCGTACTCGACGAGCAGCTGCGCGGCGAACCTCGGCTGGTCGCCGTAGAGCGGGCGCGCACTGTCGCGGAACCCGAAGCGCTCGGTCGCCCACGCTCCGGCCACCCGCACGCCGATCGCGTTGCGCCCCTCCGCGATGAGGGCGGTGACGTCGGTCGTCTCGTGGATCGTGCGCTGCTCGTACGGCGTCCAGCCCGGCTTCATCACCTGGTCGTCCACGTCGACGCCCCCGATCGCCACCTGGTACACGCCGACCGCGGTCGCGTAGAGGGTGGCGCGGGCGACCGGACCGGTCGCCTCGAACTCGGTGCGGAGGTACGCGGGCTGCGCGGTCTCGGACGGCGAGGCCAATCCGATGGTCGCCGCCTGCCATTCGTCGGCGCCGAGGAAGCCGGCCACGACGCGGCGCGGCGCGCTCCACTCACCCTGCGCACCGTCTTCGCCGGTCACCCGCACGCGCAGCGACACCTGCTCGCGCGGCGCGAGCGGAGCGAACGGCCAGGCGACGCGCGTGGAGGCGCGCCCGTCGATGTGGTGCGTCGACGGGTCGCCGTCACGCGTGAGCTCGATGTCGGCGCCCGCCTGCAGCCAGTCCGGCGTCGTGGTCTCGGTGCGCCAGCCGAGCTCGGGGGCGGGCGACGCGACGACGTCGCTGCCGTGCGGTGCGTCGATGACGATGTACGGAACGGGGCTGCTCATGGCACTCCTCTGGGGATGGTCGGTGTGGTGGGGATCGTCTGGGGGCACGGATGTCGAGATCAGGCCGGCACGACGGCGCCGGATGCCGCGACCGCGGGTGCGGTGACGACGATGCGGTGCGTGCCGTGGCGGAGCTCGGCGGGCGCCGGGGCCCCGCCGACGGTGGCGGTGGATTGCGCCGTGACGGGGAGATCGAGCAGGGCGCGCGCGCCGAACGGCACCTCGAGCGTGGCTTCGAACACCCCGCCGTCGACGCGCCAGTCGATCGCCAGACGGCCCTGCGGGGTGTCGATCGACGCCGACGCGTGCGACAGCCCGAGCGCGGGCCGCGGGGCGACGTGCACGGTGCGATACCCGGGATCGTCGGCATCCGGAGCGAGGCCCGCCACCGTGCGGTACACCCAGTCGATCATCGCCCCATAGGCGTAGTGGTTGAACGAGAGCATGCCGGTGTCGTCCTCGGACGCGTCCTCGGTCGGCAGGGCGTCCATCGCGCCCGAGTGGATGCTGCCGTCGGGCAGGATCGCGTCCCAGCGCTCCCACACGGTCGTCGCGCCGCGGTCGACCTGGTACAGCCACGACGGCGCCTCACGGCGGAGCAGCATGAGGTACGCCTCGTCGAGGTGGCCGCTGCGCGACAGCGCGAAGAGCACGAGCGGGGTGCCGAGGAAGCCCGTGGCGATACGGCCGCTCTCACGGCGCACGTTCTCGGCGAGGCCGTCGGCGATCTCGGCCCGGCGTCCGGTGGGCGCGAGTCCGAATTCGAGGGCGATCGCGGCACCGCTCTGCGTGAGGACCGCCTCCTCACCCCAGCGCTCGAAGGTGGCGGCGGTGACGCGGTCGGCGAGCGCGTCGTACTCCGCGGCGCTGTCCTCGTCACCGAGGATCCGCTCGGCGCGGGCGAGCAGACGAGCCGAGTGCGCGTAGAACGCGTTCGACACGAAGTCGCTCGAGACCTTCGCCTCCCACGGCCGGTCGCCGGGCGCATCGGGATCGAGCCAGTCGCCGAACTGGAAGTCGCCGGTCGGCAGCACGATGCCGTCGCCGGCGCGGCGGCGGAGGTGCTCCACCCAGCGCCGCATGCTGCCCCGCTGGCGCGCGAGCACCTCCGTCGATCCGTACGACTCGTACACCGCGAGCGGCACGATGGTCGCGGCATCCGCCCATCCCGCACGGCCCATGTTCTCGGTCGGCACGCCGCCCATCAGCATGTCCTGCGGGCGGATGATGTCGGGCACGACCGCCGGCACGCCGCCGGAGTCGGTCTGGTCGATCTCGAGGTCGCGCAGCCACGACATCCAGAACGCCTCGGTGTCCATGAGCGTGTTCGCCGTCGCGGCGAACGCCTGGGCGTCACCGGTCCAGCCGAGGCGCTCGTCGCGCTGCGGGCAGTCGGTCGGCACTGACACGAAGTTGTCGCGCTGCGACCAGAAGACGTTCGAGTGGAAGCGGTCGAGCGCCTCGTGCGATGACGAGAACGTGCTGCGGGGAGCGAGGTCGCTCGAGATGGCGACGGCGGTCGCCGAGACGACTTCGGCGCCCTCGACGTCGGCGTAGCGGAAGCCGTGGAACGTGAACGCCGGCTCGAGCGTGTGCTCGCCGTCGCGATCGAGCGTGTAGACGTCGGTGGCCTTCGCCGACCGCAAAGCCTTCACGTGCAGGTCGCCCGAGGGCTCGAGCACCTCCGCGTGGCGCACGGTCACGACATCGCCGGCGTGGCCGCGAACGGTCAGTCGCACCCAGCCCGACACGTTCTGCCCGCCGTCGAGGCGCGTGCGTCCGTCGTGGGCGGAGGCCTGCATGGGCAACTCGGCGACGACGCGTACCGGCGCTGCGGACCGCGGCTCGAACCGTGCCGGGTCGATGTCGATGACGGATGCCGCGCGCCAGCCGTCCGGGGCGAAACCCGGCTGGTGAACGGCGGGGTCGTCGAGGCGCAGGTCGGTCACGGTGCCGTCGTAGATGCTGGCGCTGCGCACGGCTCCGAAGCCGGCCTGCCACGAGGCATCCGTCTTCGCCACGATCTCGCCGTCGGCCTCGAGCTGCGCGAGGGCCCCGGTCCGATCACCGTAGATCGCCTGGCGCCGCGCGAAGCCGAAGCTGCCGCGGTACCAGCCGTCGGCCACGGCGAGCACGACGACGTTCGTCCCCTCGCGCAGCAGCGGGGTGACGTCGACGGTGTCGACGAGGACGCGCTCCTGGTACGAGGTCCAGCCCGGCGTGAGCAGCGCATCGGTGGCGCGCGCGCCGTTGATCCACGCGTCGACGAGGCCGAGAGCGCTGAGGCGCAGGCGCGCCGACGCGGGCACGCCATCGAGGGGGAACTCGGTGCGCAGCAGTGGGACGGGTCCGTCGGCGGGCGTGTCGGTGCCGATGACGGCCGCCTCGAGGTCGGCGCCCTCGACGCCGGCCTCGACCACGATCGGCTCGCTCCACGCGGTCCAGCCGGTCGTCGTCGCGACCCGCACCGCGAAGGCGCGGCGCTCGCGGGGCGCGAGCGCTCCGGGGATCGCGACGCCCGCAGTGCGGGTGGATGCGACGGGCTCCGACGCGACGATCTCGGCACCCTCGGGACCCTCTGCGAGCTGGTAGCCCTCGATCCGGGCACCGGCGTCGTCGGTCTCGGCGCGCCAGCTCAGACGCAGGCCTGCGCGGGGCACACCGAGGAGGCCGGTCCCGTGCTGCGTGCGGAGTGCGACGACGCGCGTCGCGGCATCCACTGCCGAGGGAGAGGGAAGAGCCGTCATGGCTGTGTCCTTTCGTCGGTCGGCCGCATCGCCGACCCGCTCCACCATCGTGAAACGATTCATGGTTCTTGTCAATCGAAGTGTAGACCGTTACACGATCGTGACGGATAAGTTCCCGATCGCCTGTTGACCCGGCCCTCGAACGGACGTACCTTACGAGGGTTGAATGGTTTCAATGCCCTGAGGGCATCGACTCCGCTCGGCAGAAGCACCAGGGAATCCGGCAGCGTGGGCGGACCATCCGCTCAGCTTTACAAGGAGGTAAAGATGAAGAGCTCCCCGACCAGGAGATTGCTCCTCGCGGGTGCGGGCATCGTGGCACTGGCTGTGCCGCTGGCCGCATGCAGTGGTGGTGGCAGTGACGACGGCACTGTCGAGATCTCGTTCCTGACGCAGAACACGGGCACGAACGTCGAGGTCGCTGAGGCGCTGATCGAGGCGTTCGAGGCCGAGCACGACGACATCACGGTGCGACTGGAGACCCAGCCCGCAGGCACCGAGGGCGACAACCTCATCAAGACCAAGCTCGCCACCGGCGAGATGGAGGACGTCTTCTACTACAACTCGGGATCGCTGTTCCAGGCGATGAACCCCGACCAGAACCTGGTGCCCCTCGACGACGAGCCCTGGGTGGACGACCTCCTCGACACCATGACTCCCGTCGTGTCGACGGAGAACGGCATCTACGGGGCGCCGTTCGGCGCGACGCAGGCCGGCGCCGTCGTCTACAACAAGCAGGTCTACGCCGACCTCGGGCTCGAGGTGCCCACATCGTGGGACGAGTTCGCCGCCAACAACGAGGCGATCAAGGCCGCCGGCATCACGCCGGTCATCCAGACCTACGGCGACACCTGGACGAGCCAGCTGTTCATCCTGGGCGACTTCGGCAACGTGCTCGCGCAGGACCCGGACTGGGCCGAGGACTACACCGCGGGCGAGCGCAAGTACGTCGACGAGCCCGCGCTGGCGGGGTTCGCCAACCAGCAGGCGGGGTTCGAAGCAGGGTGGTGGAATGAGGACTTCGCGTCCGCGCTGTACGACGACGGCGCTCGCATGGTCGCCACGGGCGAGGGTGCGCACTACCCGATCCTGACCGGCATCGTCTCGACCTTCCAGCAGAACTACCCCGACGAGCTCGAGAACATCGGCGTGTTCCCCCTGCCCGCGCAGAACGCCGAGGACACCAAGCTCACGGTGTGGCTGCCCAACGCGGTCTACATCCCGAAGACCACCGAGGGTGACCAACTGGAGGCCGCGAAGACGTTCGTCGAGTTCCTCAATTCGCCCGGCGGCTGCGAGGTCCAGACCACGGTGATGGTGCCGAGCGGGCCGTTCGCGACCAGCGCCTGCACGCTCCCCGACGACGTGCCCGGGCTCCTGAAGGACATGCAGCCGTACTTCGACGAGGGCAACACCAACCCCGCGCTCGAGTTCCTCTCCCCGATCAAGGGACCGAACCTCGAGAACATCACCGTCGAGGTGGGCTCCGGCATCCGTTCAGCGGAGGACGGCGCGGCCCTGTACGACGAGGATGTCGTCAAGCAGGCTCAGCAGCTCGGCCTCGAGGGCTGGTGACCCACCGGGCCTGATATCGCAGTAAACCTGTGGGGGTCGCGTCGTCCGCGGCGCGACCCCCGACGACATCAACGGAGATGACAATGACGAGCATCGCGGAACGCCCGCGCGAGAAGACCGCCCCACCGCCACGCGCCAAGCGCAAGTCCATGAAGAGCATGTACCCGACGTGGTTCTACATCCCGTCCGCGGTGCTCTACATCGTCCTCTTCGCTGTCCCGACGTTCGCGTCGTTCTACTTCGCACTGACGAGATGGACGCTGTTCGACTCCACCTTCATCGGGCTCGACAACTTCGTGACGTTCTTCACCGAGCCGATGATGTTCCAGAGCCTCATCAACACCTTCATCTACGCGTTCCTGACGTCGGGAGCGAAGGTCGTGCTGGGACTCGCCCTGGGGGTGCTGCTGACCGGAGCCATCCTCGGCCGCGGCTACCTGCGCTCGACGATCTTCTTCCCGGTGCTCGTCTCGACCATCGGCGTCGGGGTCACCTTCAAGGTGCTGATGGACCCGTTCGACGGTCTCATCAACAAGTCGCTCGCCGCCTTCGGCATCGACGGCCCGGACTGGCTGACCGATCCCGCTCTTGCGATCTACTCGATCGCGCTCGTCGACATCTGGAAGGGCGTCGGCATCGCGACGCTGATCTACATCGCGGGCATCGTGGCGATCCCGCAGGAGTACTACGAGGCGGCGAAGGTCGACGGCGCCGGGGCGTGGAAGAACTTCTGGCACATCACGCTGCCGCTGGTGCGCCCCGCGACGGCGACTGTGGTGCTCCTGTCGCTCATCGGCGGGCTGCGATCGTTCGAGCTCATCTGGGCAATGACCCGCGGTGGTCCCGGGTTCTCCAGCGACGTCATCGCGTCGGTGGTCTACAAGCAATACCAGGCCGGTTTCTACGGCCTGTCGACCGCGGGCAACGTCGTCCTCTTCCTCGTCGTCGCGGCGATCATCATCCCCATTCAGTACCTCCTCACTCGCCGGCAGGTGGAATCATGACCCTCACCCGCGCCATCACCACCGCTGACACCAAGGGGCGGATCCCGCGTGCCGACCGCCGCCCCATGACCGTCCGGCGCTTCCTGCGCAAGTACCTGCTCGGCATCATCGCGATCCTGCTGTCGATCGTCGTCTTCATCGTGCCGTTCGTCTTCATCTTCCTCACGGCCGCGAAGAACTCGCAGGAGTCATCGCTTCTCGAGTTCTCTTTGCCTCAGCAGGGCTGGTACCTGTGGGAGAACTTCCTCACGGTGCTGCAGACGCGGGACTTCATCCTCGTCCGCGCGTTCGTGAACAGCACGATCCTGACCGTGGCGAGCGTCGCGATCATGGTCGTGCTCGCCGCCATGGTCGGCTACGTGCTGCAGCGTCGCAAGTCCCGCTGGAACCACCTCATCAACTTCTTCGTGCTCGCCGGACTCATCGTGCCGCCCGCCGTCGTGCCGACCATCTGGGTGATGCAGGGACTCGGACTGTTCAAGACGATGCCCGGCATGATCCTCATCGAGGTCACCTTCGGACTCTCGTTCTGCATACTGCTGTTCCGCGCCTTCGTCGCGACCATCCCGCGTGAGCTCGACGAGGCGGCTACCATCGACGGCGCCGGGCCGATCCGGCTGTTCTTCCAGGTCGTGCTGCCGCTGCTGAAGCCGGTCGTGATCACGGTCATCGTGGTGCAGGCCGTCAATGTGTTCAACGACTTCACCAACCCGCTGTACTTCCTGCCCGGCGAGGCGAACGCGACGGTCCAGGTGACCCTCTACAGCTTCTCCAGCCAGAACCTCACGGAGTGGAACCTGCTGTTCATGGACATCCTGCTCATCACCATCCCGCCGCTGATCATGTACATCTTCTTCAACCGGCAGATCGTCGCGGGTATGACCAGCGGAGCGGTCAAGGGGTGATGCGCCGTGCGTTCACCAGAACTCCGCGGGGACGGTCCCGCGGAGCCAGGCGAGCTCGTTGTCGCGGATGAAGATCGACAGCGTCTCCTCCTGAGTGAGCCCACCGCCGAGCCATTCGAACAGGATGCCGAGCAGCGCTTCTCCGGATTGCGCATCGGGATCGGCGACGGCCCGTTCCCACGCCTCGACGAAACCGTCCGGGGTGGGAACGGACCGCACCAGCTTCGAGATGTACTTCGGGCCCGGCATCATGACGTGCGCCGCGGCGAGGGCCGCACGTGCGGCCGCGAGCGTCAGGTGCAGCCCGGCGTGGCGGCGCAGGAACTCGTCGTCGCGCTCGACCGCCTGACGCAGGAAGTACCCGCCGTACAACCGCGCCTGCGAAAGGTGGGAGCGGACACGTTCGTCCCACACGTCGTCGGGCAGGGTGACGATCCGCTCGAGCGTGGGCTCGATCTCTGGGAGCACGCTCCAGGCGACGCGAGCGCCGCGGAACGAGGCACGCGTCGGGTCGTCGGCCCGCTGAGCCGCCGTCTCGAGGTACGAGGGGCTCGCGAGCTTGATGTCGATGTACGAGCCGGGATAATCCACCCCGTACCGCTCGATCCAGGCGAATCGTCCCGCCGCGGTCTCGGCGGCGAAGCGCTCGTCGTCGACGACGAAGTACACATCGACGTCGGAGTCCGCACGCTCCCTGCCCTGCGCCACCGATCCGATCGCGACGACCGCCAGCGCGCCGGGCTGCTCGCGCACCGAATCGACATAGGCGGCCAGCGCCCGTTCGTGCTGCTCCACGTGTGCTCCTTCGCATCGGGTCGGGCACCACGCTATCGACACCACGACGCCCGACCGCGTACGATTCGACGGGAAGCGCTTTCCGGTTGCGGGGGTCGAAAAGATGTCGTATCGTTGAAACGATTCAGCGCCCCGATGGCCTGTCACCGCCGACACCACGGCCACACACGAAGGAACACCACGCCATGACGAGCGAGACCACGCCAGCCGGACACGGGCGTCCTGAGGCTCTGCGCAGCGCGTCGGCGCACCAGGGCGCGGGCGTGCGGCGGGTCTGCTTCCAGCTCCTGGTACGCCCCGAACTGCTCGACGAGTACGTCGCCCGCCACACCCCGGTCTGGCCCGAGATGCTCGCCGAGATCGAGGCCTCCGGCCGCCGCAACTACTCGCTCTTCCTGGGCGAGGGCGGGCGCCTCATCGGGTACTACGAGACCGACGACGACGAGGCGGCCCAGGCATTTCTCGCGAACTCCGAGGTCGCCGGCCGCTGGGAGGCCGAGATGGGGCGTTTCTTCGTCGGCCTCGATGGCCGGCCCGATCAGGCGGCCACCCCCCTCACCGAGATCTTCCACCTGCACGACCAACTCGCCGCAGCTTCGGCCGCGGCATCCGACAACGAAAGCAACGCATCATGACGACGCTGTCACCCGACATCCTGTCCGCCCTCGAAGGCCAGGGCATCGAACTGCCGAGCTGGGCGTTCGGCAACTCCGGCACACGCTTCCGCGTCTTCACGACCGCCGGCACGCCGCGCGACCCGTACGAGAAGATCGCGGACGCCGCGCAGGTCAACGCCTACACGAAGCTCGCGCCCAGCGTGGCCCTGCACATCCCGTGGGACAAGGTCGACGACTACGCCGACCTGCGCCGCCACGCCGAAGACCTCGGCGTGAGCCTCGGCACCATCAACTCGAACACGTTCCAGGACGAGGACTACAAGTTCGGGGCGCTCACGCACCACGACGACCGCATCCGCAACAAGGCGATCGACCACCACCTCGAGTGCATCGACATCATGGACGCCACCGGCTCGCGCGACCTGAAGATCTGGCTCGCCGAGGGATCCAACTACCCGGGGCAGGCCGACATCCGCGCGCGTCAGGACCGCCTGCAGGACTCGCTGCAGAAGATCTACGACCGCCTGTCGGACGAGCAGCGGCTGGTGCTGGAGTACAAGTTCTTCGAGCCGGCGTTCTACCACACCGACGTTCCGGACTGGGGCACGTCCTACGCGCAGGTCGCCTCCCTCGGCGACAAGGCGATGGTCTGCCTCGACACCGGCCACCACGCGCCCGGCACCAACATCGAGTTCATCGTCATGCAGCTGCTGCGCCTCGGAAAGCTCGGCTCGTTCGACTTCAACTCGCGCTTCTACGCCGACGACGACCTCATCGTGGGCGCGGCCGACCCGTTCCAGCTGTTCCGCATCATCTTCGAAGTGGTGCGCGGCGGCGGGCTCAACAACCCCGACGTGGCGTTCATGCTCGACCAGTGCCACAACGTCGAGGACAAGATCCCCGGCCAGATCCGCTCGGTGCTGAACGTGCAGGAGATGACCGCGCGGGCCCTCCTCGTCGACCGCGACGCCCTCGCCGCGGCGCAGCAGGCGAACGACGTGCTCGGCGCCAACGCCGTCTTCATGGACGCGTTCTACACGGACGTCCGCCCCGCTCTGGCCGAGTGGCGCGAGTCCCGCGGACTCGCCGCCGACCCGATGGCCGCGTACGCGGCATCCGGCTACCAGCAGCAGATCGCCGCGGACCGCGTCGGCGGCACGCAGGCCGGCTGGGGCGCCTGACCTCGTACAGCACCCAATGGGGCTACGCCCCAAACCCCCGGCCGCTGACGCGGACCAAGACCCACCGGGGGTGTGGGATGCCGATCCCCACACCCCCGGTGCACCACCTCGATCCCGGCACTGCTGCCGGGTCCGGACCCGAAGGATCCAGATGAGCGAGCCCTACTCCGCCGCCGACGGCCTCGTGCGCGTCTACCCCGCCCGTGAGCCCCACGGCACCGGACTCGTGTGGGCGCACGGCGGCGCGTTCGCGTTCGGCGACCTCGACATGCCCGAGTCCGACTGGGTCGCCGAGCAGCTCGCCGCCCGCGGCACGACGGTCGTCTCGGTCGACTACCGCCTCGCCCCCGTTCCCGAAGGATGGGATGCGGCCGGCCGGACGAGCGGCGGCGACCACTACCCCGCGGCATCCGATGACATGCTCGCCGCATGGTCGTGGACCGTCGACAACGCGGGCCGCCTGCGGATCGATCCCGAGCGGCTCGCGATCGGCGGCACCAGCGCCGGCGGCAACCTCGCCGCCGGGGCGACCCTGCGACTCATCGAACGACGGGCGGTGAACCTTCCGGCCCTCGTGCTGCTCGCCTACCCCACGCTGCTCGCGGTGCAGCCGGCGCCGGATGCCGCGCTCCGTGCCGCGCTCGACGCGCAGCCCGCGGCCGACCGGTTCCGGCCGGAGATGGTCCGCGCCATGTACGAGAACTATCTGGGCGGCCCGATCGACGACGCGCCGCTCGCGGCGATTCCCGGGAACGCCCGCCCTGACGATCTCGCGGAGTTCCCGCCCACGCTCATGGTCAACGGCGATGTCGACGAGCTCCGCGTCTCGGGTGAGGCGTTCGCCGCGTCCCTGCGGGCTGCCGGGCGTCCGATCGAGGTCGTCACCGAGCCGGGCACCGATCACGGTCATCTGAACCGCCCGCAGGAGCCCGCGGCATCCGTCACCCTCGCTCGCTTCGCGACCCGCCTCGCCTCCCTGTCCCTCGCCGGTGCTCGCCTCGCAGCACCCGCCTCCGCTCCCGCCTCATTCGCCTGAGCGACATCAGCCACCTCAGAAGGAATCCAGCCATGACCAACCCGGCCGTCTCCGACCTCATCACCCGGTCCAACCGCCTCGGCGCCGATCCGAAGAACACCAACTACGCCGGCGGCAACACGTCGGCGAAGGGCACGGAGACCGACCCGGTCACCGGAGAGCCCGTCGAGCTGCTGTGGGTCAAGGGCTCGGGCGGCGACCTCGGCACGCTGAAGGAGTCGGGGCTCGCGGTGCTGCGCCTGGACCGCATGCGCGCCCTTGTGAACGTCTACCCCGGCGTCGAGCGCGAAGACGAGATGGTGGCCGCGTTCGACTACTGCCTGCACGGCAAGGGCGGGGCCGCGCCGTCGATCGACACCGCCATGCACGGTCTCGTCGACGCGGCGCACGTCGACCATCTGCACCCCGACTCGGGCATCGCGATCGCGACCGCCGCCGACGGCGAGGAGCTCACCGCGAAGGCCTTCGGTGAGAAGGTCGTGTGGGTGCCGTGGCGGCGCCCCGGCTTCCAGCTGGGCCTCGACATCGCCGACATCAAGTCGAAGAACCCGCAGGCCATCGGCTGCATCCTCGGCGGCCACGGCATCACGGCGTGGGGCGACACCTCCGAAGAGGCCGAGCAGAACTCGCTCTGGATCATCGAGACCGCCGCCGCGTACATCGCCGCGAACGGCAAGGCCGACCCCTTCGGCGGCGTCCGCGCCGGCTTCGAGGCGCTCCCCGACGCCGAGCGCCGCGCCAAGGCCGCCGCGCTCGCACCGACGGTTCGCGGACTCGCGTCGACCGACAAGCCGATGGTCGGCCACTTCACCGACGCCGACGTCGTGCTCGACTTCCTCGCGTCGGAGAAGGCTCCGGCCCTCGCCGAGCTCGGCACCAGCTGCCCCGACCACTTCCTGCGCACCAAGGTCAAGCCGCTCATCCTCGACCTGCCCGCCTCGGCCTCCGTCGAGGACTCGATCGCGCGGCTGCAGGAACTGCACGAGGCGTACCGCGCCGACTACCAGGCCTACTACGACGCCCACGCGACCGCCGACAGCCCGGCGATCCGCGGCGCCGACCCGCTCATCGTGCTGATCCCCGGCGTGGGCATGTTCTCGTACGGCGCGAACAAGCAGACCGCCCGCGTCGCCGGCGAGTTCTACGTCAACGCGATCAACGTGATGCGCGGCGCCGAGGCGCTGTCGACGTACTCCCCCATCTCGGACGCCGAGAAGTTCCGCATCGAGTACTGGGCGCTCGAAGAGGCGAAGCTGCAGCGCATGCCGAAGCCCAAGACCCACCAGGGACGTATCGCCCTGGTCACGGGCGCGGCATCCGGCATCGGCAAGGCGATCGCCGTCCGCCTCGCCGCCGAGGGCGCGTGCGTCGTCATCGCCGACCTCGACCTCGAGAAGGCGCAGGCCGCTGCCGCCGAGCTCGGCAACACGGATGTCGCCATCGGCGTCGCCGCGAACGTCGCCGACGCCGACGCGATCCAGGCCGCCTTCGACGCTGGGGTGCTCGCGTTCGGCGGTGTCGACCTGGTCGTCAACAACGCCGGCCTGTCGCTGTCGAAGCCGTTGCTGGAGACCACCGAGAAGGACTGGGATCTGCAGCACGACGTGATGGCGAAGGGCTCGTTCCTCGTCTCGAAGGCCGCCGCGAAGATCCTCATCGAGCAGAAGCTCGGTGGTGACGTGATCTACATCTCGTCGAAGAACTCCGTCTTCGCCGGTCCGAACAACATCGCGTACTCGGCGACCAAGGCCGACCAGGCGCATCAGGTGCGCCTGCTCGCGGTCGAGCTCGGCGAGCACGGTGTGCGCGTCAACGGCATCAACCCCGACGGCGTCGTGCGCGGCTCGGGCATCTTCGCATCCGGGTGGGGCGCCAACCGCGCCGCGACCTACGGCATCAAGGAAGAGGACCTCGGCCAGTACTACGCGAACCGCACCATCCTCAAGCGCGAGGTCGTGCCCGAGAACGTCGCCGACGCCGTGTACGTGCTGACCGGCCCGGAGCTCACGCGCACCACGGGCCTGCACATCCCGGTCGACTCCGGCGTCGCCGCCGCGTTCCTTCGATGACCCCGCGTTCTGGGCGTTTCGTCTCGCTCGTTCCTCGCTCGCTCAACGACCGCCACCAGATCCCGGTCGTTGAGCGAGCGAAGCGCGTCGAAACGCCAGGAGACCCATCATGAGCGGCGGAGTCGTCGCGGCGGTCGACCTCGGCGCGACCAGCGGGCGCGTCATGCTCGGCTACGTGGACGACGGGATGCTGCGCCTCGAGCAGGTCGCACGATTCCCGAACGGTCCCGTGCCGGGGCCGGACGGGCTCCACTGGGACTTCTCCGCGCTGTACCGCCACATCGTGGAGGGGCTCACCGAGGCGTTCCGACGCGAGCCGGGCATCGCGAGCATCGGCATCGACTCGTGGGCGGTGGACTACGGCCTCGTGCACGGCGGCGAGCTGCTCGGCGAGCCGTTCCACTACCGCGACGAGCGCACCGCCCGCGGGGTCGCGGCGGTGCACGCCGAGGCCCCCTTCGAGGAGCTGTACCGCCGCAACGGACTGCAGTTCCTCCCCTTCAACACGCTGTACCAGTACGCCGTCGAGGCGCGCCTCGCCGACGCCGACGTGTCGCTCCTCATCCCCGATCTCGTCGCGTTCCTCCTCACCGGGGTGCGCGTGGCGGAGCGCACGAACGCCTCCACAACGGGTCTGGTCGACGTCCGCACCGGACAGTGGGACCTCGAGCTCGCTACGCGAGTCGGGATCCCGGCATCCGTGCTCCCCCCGCTGGTGGATCCGGGCGAGCGTCTCGGCACGCTGCACGGTGAGGCGCGCGAGCGCATCGGCGCCCCGCTCGAGGTGATCGCGGTCGGCTCGCACGACACGGCCTCCGCCGTCGTCGCCGTGCCGCTGAGCACCCCGGACGCGGCGTACATCTCGTGCGGCACCTGGGGCCTCGTGGGCGTCGAGCTCGACGAGCCCGTCGTCAGCGACGCGGCGCGCGAAGCGAACTTCACGAACGAGGGCGGCGTCGACGGACGTGTGCGCTTCCTCCACAACGTGACCGGCCTGTGGCTGCTCAGCGAGGCGGTGCGCACCTGGGAGGCCGAGGACGGCGCGGCGATCGATCTTCCGCGATTGCTGGATGCCGCAGCCGCCGTCACCGGCGACATCCCGCTGTTCGACGCCAACGACTCGCGTCTGTCGGCTCCCGGCGACATGCCCGCGCGCATCGCGGCCGTGCTCGCCGAAGACGGCGCCGCGGTGCCGGCGACCCGCGAGGCGTTCGCGCGCACGATCGTCGAGAGCATCGCCCAGGCGTTCGCCGACGCCGTGGCGACCGCGGGCCGGCTCACCGGCCGCGACATCGACGTGATCCACATCGTCGGCGGCGGGGCCCTCAACCGGCTGCTGTGCCAGGCGACGGCGGACCGCTCCGGGCTTCCTGTGCTCGCGGGCCCGGTCGAGGCGACCGCGCTCGGCAATGTGCTCGTGCAGGCGCGCGCGCACGGCTGGTTCGGACCCGACGCGACCCTCGAGGACCTGCGCCGCGCGGTCGCGGCCGGCGTGGCTCCCGTACGATACGAGCCGCGCGCGTAGTCCAACGCACGGCCGGCGCGGGCGCGGGTGCCGCGGCCGGGCACCGCGCAGCAGCTGAAGGAGTGAGCACGTGACCGCATACGCAGCGGCGTTCGACTGGGCGCGACGGCAGGTCGACGAGGAGCGCCTGCCCACGGCGGTCCTGGGCGTCGCCACCGCCGACGGCGTGGCCGCCCTCGACGCGTTCGGCGCGACGAACGGCCGCCGTGCCGCCGTCGACGACCCATACTGGCTGTTCTCCATCACCAAGGTGCTGACGGGCCTGACCGCGGCGCGCGCGATCGAACGCGGGCAGCTCACCACCGAGACGCCGCTGTCGTCGGCGATCCCCGAGTTCGGTGCCGACCGCGACGACGTGGTGCGCCTGGGTCACCTCGCAAGCCACACCTCCGGCATCCGTGAGCCGTCTCTCGACCCCGCCGAGGGGCTGCGCACGGCCCTGCTGGCACCGGGTCGCGACTTCGCCGCCGGCACCGCCTCGCGCTACTCGACGGTGGCGTTCGACGGCATCGCCGAGCTGGTGCGGCACCGCACCGGACGGACATGGGATGCCGACATCGCGGGGTGGGCGCCCGCGCTCGGCGCGAGCGGGCTCACGCTCGACCCCGCCGCCGACCCGCACACCGTGGTCGATGCGGAGCGTCTCGGTCTCGACATGCGGGGGTTCGCGAGCCACCGCAGCCCCGGCGCAGGCATGATCGGCACCGCCGGCGACCTCCTCGCGCTCGGGGCAGCACTGCTGCGGATCGGGCAGGGCGAGCCCGGCGGCGTGGTGCAGCCGGCGACGCTGCGAATGATGCTGCGGCCGCTCACCGGCGACATCCCCCGCCTCGAGCCCTACCCGGCCCAGCGCGGCCAGGACTGGGGCTTCACCTTCAACCTCCGCACGCGAGCGCCCGGTCTCATCGACCGCGACGTCTTCGGCCACGGCGGCTGGGCGGGCACCGAGTTCTGGGTGCACCCGACCGCCGGCATCGCCTATGTGCTGCTCACGAACCAGGCGGAGCGGCCCGGCGTCGACGCCGACGAGCTCGACAACGCGGTGGTGTCGGGCGTCTAGCGGCCTCCGGCCGGCGGGCGTCCGGTCGACGTGCGCACCTTCAGCTCGATCTCGAAGCCCTCGTGCACGGGCTCCGTGCGCCCGGCGAAGCGCTCGAGGAGCATCTCGACCGCTCGCGCGCCCATCGCCTCGCCCGGCTGGTGCACGGTCGTGAGGCCGAGAGCGGGGTGCGACGCCATCGGCACGTCGTCGTAGCCGACGACGGAGAGGTGCCGCCCGAGCTCGGCGGCGGCGCGCATCGCCCCGAAGGCGAGCTCGTCGTGAGCCGCGAACACGGCCGTGACCGGCGTGCCGGCCTCGAGCGTGCGGCGTACGACCTGGTAGGAGTTCCCCTCCCCCTCGTCGGTGCGCCAGACGACGGCCCGGTCGCGGTGGCCGGCGGCCGCCATGGCCGCGGCATACTCGCGCAGGCGCACGCCGTGCGGGAAGGGCTCGGCGTGGTCGGACTCGGGCAGCGTCAGGTGGGCGATGTGCGTGTGCCCGAGGGCCAGCAGATGCTGCATCGCCGCCTGCGCCCCGGCCGCGTCGTCGCCGGCGACCACGTCGTAACGGTCGGAGGTGTCGTGTCGCCCGAACATCACGACCGGCACCGATGCCGAGATCCGCTCCAGCCCCGCCTCGTCGACGCGGGGCGAGACGGCTATGAGGCCGTCGACCTGGCGGTCCACCAGAGCCTCGAGCGCGCGCAGCCCTTCGCGCGACCCTGCCTCGGCGGGGGCGATGATGAGTTGGTACGGCGTCCCCTCGAGCGCGCCCGTCGCTCCCCGCACGATCCGCGCGAAGAAGTGGTTCGCGAGGTCAGGGAGTTCGATGCCGAGCGTGTACGTGCGCCCGCGCATCGCGCGTGCGGCGATCCGCGGGCGGTAGTTCAGCTCGGTCATCGCCGCCGTCACACGCGCGCGCATCGCATCGCTGACGCCGTAGGCGTCACGCAGCACCTTCGACACGGCCGCACGCGACACGCCTGCCGCCAGCGCGACGTCTTCGATGGTCGCCGCACGCGGCCGATGGACACTCATGAGACGAGGGTAGTGGCGGGCGGCGCAGCGACGCCGGAGGGGACCGCGCGCGCTGTCACCGCCCCCTCCGGCGTCATGGGCTACCTGACCGAGAAGGACGCCTCGGCGTCGGCGTCGACCGAGCCGCCCACCGACACCGTGTAGGTGCCGGGCGCGGTCACCCATGCCGACGCACCAGCGTCCCAGTACTCGAGCAGGTGCATGTCGGCGAGGTCCTCTGCCGACAGCGTCACCTGCACGTTGCGGTGCTCGCCGGGCTCGAGCGTCACGCGCTCCCAGCCGATCAGGCGCTTCGAGGGCTCACCCGAGGCGTCCGGCAGCTCGAGGTAGACCTGGGCCACCTCGGTGCCGGCGACGTCGCCGGTATTGGTGAGCTTGAACCGCACACGGATCTCCTTGTCTCCCGTGGTCGACTGCGGCGTCACCGTGACCTTGTCGTACGAGAACTCGGTGTAGCTCAGACCGTGACCGAACTCGAACAGGGGCTCGATGCCTTGCGCCTCATACCAGCGGTAGCCGACCTGCAGGCCCTCGCTGTAGTCGACCTGCCGGATGCCGGACGCGTCCAGCACGCCGGGGTACTGCGCCTCCGAACCGGCGGTCGGCGTGTCGGCGAGCGAGACGGGGAACGTCATCGGGAGCTTTCCCGACGGGTTCGCATCGCCGTACACGAGTGCCGCGAGCGCCGGGCCGAACTGCTCCCCCGAGTGCCACGCGTGGAAGACCGCGTCGACGTCGTCGATCCACGGCATCTCGACGGCGGACCCCGCGTTGAGCACCGCCACCGTGGAGGGAGCGGATGCCGCGACCGCCGCGATCAGCTGATCGCCGTTGCCGTCCAGCCGGAGGTCGGGCAGGTCCTGACTCTCACCCATCGTGTAATGGCCGAACACGAGCGCGACATCGGCAGCGGATGCCACCGCCGCGGCCTGCGCCACGTCGGCACCACTGTCGTACACGGCTTCTCCGCCGGCCTGCGTCACGCGCTCGGTGAGAGCGGTGAGCGGGTCGACGAGCGCGGTGCAGTTCAGCACCGGCCCTCCGGGTCCGAACGGGAAGTCCCAGCCGCAGCCGGTCTGCGCGCTGACACCCCCGGTGGGGACGCTCGACGCCGTCTGCCCGATGACGGCGACGGTGAGATCCCCCGACGCCAGGGGCAGCACGCCGTCGTTCTTGAGCAGCACCGTGCTCTGCTCGGCGATCTCGCGGGCGAGCGCCTTGTGCTCGGGCGTGGAGACGTTCGCGACGGGCGTCGCGGGCACCGGGTGGTCGAACAGGCCTCCCGCGATGTAGGAGCGCACCACGCGGAACGCGGCTTCGTCGATCCGCTCCTGCGTGATCTCACCGGCGGCGAGTGCGGCATCCAGACGTGCGGGCGTGAACCAGCGCGGGCGGTTCAGCTCCTGATCGAGACCGGCGTTCAGCGAAGGAGCGGTCGAGTGCACCGATCCGAAGTCGCTCATCACATAGCCCTCGAAGGGGTAGTCCTGTCGCAGGCTCGTGGTGAGGATCTCGTTCTCGCACGCCCAGGCGCCGTTGACCTGGTTGTACGAGCACATGAGGCTGCCGGGATCGCTCTTGCGCACCGCGATCTCGAACGGCAGGTCGTAGATCTGCTTGAACGTGCGCTCGTCCATGTTGGATGAACTGGACTGCCGCGCGATCTCCTGCTCGTTCGCCACGTAGTGCTTGAGGTTCGCGATCACCGGCTTGTCCGGGTTCCCGTCCTCGAGACCGCGCACGTTCGCCGCGGCCATGAGGCCAGAGAGCACGGGGTCTTCGCCGAAGTACTCCGAGCCCCGGCCCGACAGCGGTGTGCGGCCCGAGGCGATGCCGGGTCCGAGGACGACCGCACTGCGCTTGTCGAAGGACTCGCTGCCGTGGGCGACGGCCTTCTGCTCGCCGAGCTCGAGGTTCCACGTCGCGGCCACGGCGATGGGCCCGGGCCACGCCGTGGTCCCCGCCGATTGGTAGACGCCGTCCGGTCCGTTGGCGTAGATGACGACCGGCGTACAGGCCACCTGCGCGGGGTACACGACCGGCGCTTCGCCGGTGAATCCGGGGTTCCACGTCGTCCGAGCGGGGTCGTTCGCCGGCTGCTCGACCAGCCAGCGGTACTTCTGGTGCTGCGAGCTGGCGTCGAGCAGCGCCTGGGCCCGTTCGTCGGCGGACTTCGACGAATCCATCCACGGCACCGTCGCGCAGTCCACCGCGGCGGCCGGCGCGGCGACCGCGACCACCGCCCCGGTGCTCACCAGCGTGGCACCCAGCAGCACCGCGATCACACGTCGACGCCTGTGCGTTCGGCGCGGCTGTCGCTCGTTCTCGGACAACGTCATCGTCGTTCCTCTCCGTCGAGGAGCGATCCGTAGACCGCTCTACATATGTAGACCGCTCTACGGTGACACGCGGCATCCATGAACGTCAAGGTTCTTCTCCCACCGTGATCCACACGCGGAAAGGTGGATGCCGCGCCTCAAGCGGCGCGCACACGTGTCGGGCCCACGCTCATCCGGGGCGCAGCCGGCGATGTCAAGACCCCGGCTCCCGGCATCCTTCCGGGGTTAGCGTGTCTCCATGGACGAACCGCGAACCGAAGACCAGACGCCCGGCGAAGCCACCCCGGGCGACGAGAGGCCCAGCAGCGGCGACGAGAACCCGGTCGGCGGGGACGAGACCACCGAAGAGCAGCTGGAGGCCGACAACCCCGTCGAAGCCGACACTCTCGAGACCCTGGACCCCGACAACCCCCCGGCCTGACCGAAGCGGGCCGCTGACGAAGGGTCCGAGCCCTACGCCTCGCGGGTGATGGTCACCTTGACGTGCAGGTTGCTCTTGAACGGTCCGGCGTAGACGCCGCGCAGCGGCGGGACGTCGCCGTAGTCGCGTCCGCGACCGACCAGCACGTGCCGGTCGCCGATCTCGATGTTGTTGGTGGGGTCGAAGCCCTGCCACTCCCCCGCGAACCACTCGACCCACGCGTGAGACTCGCCGGTCACGGCGACACCCACCTCGGCCGACGGCCGCGGGTGCAGGTAGCCCGAAACGTAGCGCGCCGGGATGCCGACCTCGCGCAGGGCGCCCAGGGTGACGTGCGCGATGTCCTGGCAGACGCCCTTGCGCGCCTCCCACGCCTCGCTCGCGGTCGAGTGCACGCCGGTGATGCCGTGCATGTACTCCACGGCGTCACCCACCGCGACCGAGATCGCGTGCGCCGCACGGCCGGGGTGGTCGTGCTCTGCGGCGATGCTGCGCGCGAGCTCCGCAACCTCGGCGTGGGGGCGCGTGCGCCCGGTCTGCGACAGCTGCTCGACCGTCTCGATCGAGCGGGCCGACTCGCGGGCGAGCTCGTCCCACGTGAGGTCGATGTGCTCGAGCGGGCGCGGACGCACCTCGACCAGCGAGCGGGCGGTGATCGTGAGCGACGAGTGCGGCGACAGCACGTCGAACGCCGCGACCCGCGTGCCGAAGTAGTCGACGTACTGGTTGACGGATGTCGACGGCTCGATGTCGAGCGACGAGTTGAGCACGAACTGGCTGTCGGTGGAGCCCGGGAGCATGCGGGCCTCGTTGTACGAGGCCGTCACGTCGCCGAGATAGCCGAAGCCGGTCTGGTGCTCGATGCGGAGTCTCTTCATGATCGCCGCCCTGGGTGCTGTGGTTCGACAGGCTCACCAACCGGTCGAAAAGTCATGAGATCTCTCCGATCCAGCTGGGCTCGGCCTGGGTCGGGAAGAATCGGCCGCGGATCGCCTCGGATGCCTCGCGCGTGACCGTCTGCACACGGTCCATGTGCGTCGGCAGCTCGCCGAGGATCTCGGAGATGGGCCGGTACTCGAGATCGTTGCGGATCTGCCCGAGCGCCCGCAGCACCGTGTTCGAGTGGCCGACCCGGTCGGCCCGCGGGTCGATCGCGCTCATGCACTCCTCGGCGCGCTGGATCGAGTAGATGATCGAGCGGGGGAAGAGCCGGTCGAGGAGGAGGAACTCGGCCGCGTTGCGGGCGCTCGGCATGCCGCGATACGTCCGGAGATACGCCTCGTAGGCGCCGCACGAGCGGAGGATCGTGGTCCACGACGGACCGGATGCCTCGGTCAGCGACCGCGTCGCCAGCAGGCGCGCCGTCATGTCGGTGCGCTCGATGCTGCGTCCGAGCGTGAAGAACTGCCAGGCTTCGTCCCGGCTGGTGGACGAGTCCACGATGCCCACGGCGAGCGCCGCGCGCTCGCGCACCCACTGGAAGAACTCGTGCACCCGGTCGTTCTGCAGGCGCCGCGGCATCCGTGCATTCGTGGTGTTGAGGGTCTCCCACAGCTCCGACGAGACGATCTCCCGCGCCCTCCGGGCGTTCTCGCGCGCCGCGGTGAGGGCGTAGGCGATGCTCGACGGGTTCATGCGGTCGACGGCGAGACGTGCCAGCACGTCTTCGCGGCGGACGTGCTCGACGCCCGGCGGCGGGGCGGAGCCCATGACGCTGAGGAGCGACCGGCACGCGGTGTCCTCGTCGATCCACGGGTCTTCGAGCAGAAGCTGCAGATGCACGTCGAGGATGCGCGCCGTGCCGTCGCTGCGCTCGATGTACCGCCCGATCCAGAACAGGCTCTCCGCGATGCGACTCAGCATCCCCGCTCACCACCTGACATGTCCCGATTTCGGTCGTTCCTGGGCATTCTTGCGGGGGATTCTGGGACATCCTTCGCCGACATCGGGACACGGCGGGGGGAGGAGACGGATGCCTCGACCGCGGCTTGCTGCTGTTGTTGCTGCTGCTCCTGCTGCTCGACCCGCGAACGCGGGCGGTCGTGCGGCGAGTGCGTCGGCTCGGTCTGGGCGTCGTAGATGATCGGGACGGCGGCGGTCACCGTGGACGCCTGGTCGGCGACGAGCTCGGGCACGCCGCGGCCGTGGCCGTACTCGACCTGCCCGGGCGCCGAGCCGCCGACGATCCAGGTGTCCTTCGATCCACCGCCCTGGCTGGAGTTGACGACGAGCTGGCCTTCCGGCAGCGCGACGCGGGTGAGGCCTCCGGGGAGCACCCACACGTCTTCGCCGTCGTTGACAGCGAAGGGCCGCAGGTCGGCGTGGCGCGGGCGCATGCCGTCCTCCACGAGGGTGGGGATCGTCGACAGCATGACCACGGGCTGCGCGATCCAGCCGCGCGGGTCGGCGCGCAGGCGCTGCCGGAGCCTCTCGAGCTCGGCGGGCGAGGCATCCGGTCCGACGACCAGTCCCTTGCCGCCCGAGCCGTCGACCGGCTTCACCACGAGCTCGTCCAGCCGGTCGAGCACCTCTTCGAGGGCGCCCGGGTCTTCGAGCCGCCAGGTGTCGACGTTCTTGAGGATGGGCTCCTCGGCCAGGTAGTAGCGGATGAGCTCGGGCACGTAGGTGTAGAGCAGCTTGTCGTCGGCGACGCCGTTGCCCACCGCGTTGGCGATCGTAACGTTGCCCAGGCGCGCGGCGAGCATGAGCCCGGGCGCACCGAGCATCGAGTCGGCGCGGAACTGCAGCGGGTCGAGGAACTCGTCGTCGACCCGGCGGTAGATCACGTCGACGCGCTTGGGCCCGCGGGTGGTGCGCATGAACACCTTGCCGCCGATGCACAGCAGGTCGCGGCCCTCGACGAGCTCGACGCCCATGAGCCGCGCGAGCAGCGTGTGCTCGAAGTAGGCGGAGTTGTAGACGCCCGGGGTGAGGACGACGACGTTCGGGTCCTCGATGCCGGCCGGCGCCGAGGCGCGCAGCGCCGCGAGCAGCTTGTTGGGGTAGTCCCCGACCGGACGCACCCGCATCGAGACGAAGAGCTCGGGCAGGGTCTGCGCCATGACCCGGCGGTTCGAGATGACGTAGCTGACGCCCGACGGCACGCGCACGTTGTCTTCGAGCACGCGCATCTCGCCGTGCTCGTCGCGGATCAGGTCGATGCCCGACACCTGGATGCGCACGCCGTTGGCGGAGTGGATGCCGGCGGCCTGGCGATAGAAGTACTGCGAGCTCGCGATCAGCCCGGCGGGCAGCACCTCGTCGCGCACGCAGAACTGGTGCCCGTACGCGTCGTCGAGGAACGCCTCGAGCGCCCGCACCCGCTGCTTCACACCGGCCTCGATGCGCGACCACTCGTCGTACGTGATCACGCGGGGCACGGCATCCAGTGGGAAGGGTCGCTCCTCGCCCGCGAAGTCGAACGTGACGCCCTGGGCGAGGTACGAGCTGGCGAGCGAATCGGTGCGACCGCGCAGTTCGTCCTGGGTCATCTGGGCGAGCGCCTGGTACAGCTCCCGGTACGCCTCGCGGGACTCGGCCGGCGCACCCGGGTGGGCCGGGTTCCCGAACATCTCGTCGAACGCGGGAACCCCCGAGGGCGTCTTGCGCGGCGCCAGCGTGGAGCCGTAGCCGTCGAACAGATCACCCATCCGCACAGCCTAACCGGGACCGTGTTGCCGCGGTGTTTCGACGGATGCCGCGGCCCGGGCGACCGCGCCGGCCACGAGCGGCAGCGCCGCCGCGCTGTCTCCGCGATGAGCGCCCCGACGCGTCGCACGCATCGCGTGCTGCCGAACGGCCCCGGCCGCGGCACGCGAAGCCTACGCTGGCAGCATGGCAGCGGCCCCAGGTGCGGCACGCGCCCCGGCCCCACTGACGTGGATCGCGGGCGTGGCCGCCGTGCTGTTGGCGGCGGGCCTCGGTGAGTTCGTCGCCATGATCGTCAGCCCCTCGGCGAGTCCGGTGGCAGCGATCGGCTCTGCCCTCATCGATGTCGCGCCCTCCTGGGCGAAAGACACCGCCATCGCCCTGTTCGGCACCGCGGACAAGATCGCGCTCGTCGTCGGTATCGCCCTCGCGATGCTCGTGCTGGCCGCCCTGGCGGGCTGGCTTCAGGCGCGCAGGCCGCCGTGGGGCGTCGTCCTGGTCGCGGTCTTCGGAGTCACCGGTGCCGTCGTCGCGGCGACCCGACCCGGGGCCGGCGCCCTGGCCTGGCTGCCCTCGCTCGTCGCAGGTGCGGTCGGCGCCGTCGCGCTCTGGCTCCTGATCCGGCTGCTGGGTCCGTCCACCTCGCACCGCGCCTCGGCCGCGCGCAAGGACGCGGAGGCCGCGACCACCCGCCCGGCATCTGATCCGCAGGTGCGGACGGATGCCGCGGCACCCCCCGCTGCGGCATCCACACCTGGCGCCTCGCCCGACATCCCCGCCGCTGCGGACCCCGGCCACCCCACCGGCACCACCACCCTCGACCGGGAACCGGGACCGCTCGAGCCGCCCAGCCGCCGCGCGTTCTTCGCGTGGGCGGGGGCCGCGGCGGCAGCCGGCATCCTCGCGGCGGTCGTGGGTGTGCGCGGCGCGACGTCCGCGACGGTGGCGGCCGTCCGGCGGGCCGTGAAGCTCCCGCAGCCGGCGGTCGCGGCATCCGCCGTCCCCGATGGGGCGGAGCTCGACCTCCCCGGCCTGGCGGACGTCGTCACACCGAACGACCGGTTCTACCGCATCGACACGGCCCTCATCGTGCCCGAGGTCGATCCCGCCGACTGGCGCCTGCGCGTGCACGGCATGGTGGCGAACGAGTTCGAGCTGACGTGGGACGAACTGCTGGCGCTGCCCCTCGAGGAGTCGTGGACGACGCTCGCGTGCGTGTCGAACGAGGTCGGTGGCACGCTGATCGGCAACGCCCGCTGGCTCGGCTACCCGATCCGCGAGCTGCTCGCCCGGGCGCGGCCCACCGCGGATGCCGACATGGTGCTGTCGCGATCGATCGACGGGTTCACGGCATCCACTCCCCTCGAGGCCCTCACCGACGAACGCAACGCGATCCTCGCCGTCGGCATGAACGGCGCCCCGCTGCCGACGGAGCACGGCTTCCCGGTGCGCATGGTCGTGCCGGGGCTCTACGGCTACGTGTCGGCGACGAAGTGGGTCGTCGATCTCGAGGTGACGCGGTTCGACCGGGCGACCGCCTATTGGACGACGCGCGGCTGGTCGGAGCGCGGACCGATCAAGCTGCAGTCACGCATCGACGTGCCACGTGGCGGCCAGGAGCTGAGGGCCGGCGAGGTGGTCGTGGCGGGCGTGGCGTGGCAGCAGCAGGTGGGCGTCGAGGGCGTCGAGGTGCGCATCGACGAGGGCGAGTGGATGCCGGCGGCCCTCGCGACGGCCATCTCGGACGACACCTGGGTGCAGTGGAGCTTCCCCTGGACCGCGACGACGGGTGACCACGTCATCCAATGCCGCGCGACCAGCAAGGCCGGGGAGGTGCAGACCGAGGACACGGCTCCGCCTGCCCCGGACGGGGCCACCGGCTGGCACTGGCGCACGGTGTCGGTCTTCGACTGACGGCGCGCCGGGCGCCGACCCGGTTCAGGCCGCGAGCACCACGCGCAGCTGCTCGACCGCCCAGTCCAGCTCGGTGCCGCGGATGACGAGCGGCGGGGCGATGCGGATGGTCTGGCCGTGCGTGTCCTTGACCAGGACGCCCCGGCCGATGAGCCGCTCGGCGATCTCGCGGCCGGTGCCGACCGCGGGATCGATGTCGACGCCCGCCCAGAGTCCCACGACGCGGATCTCGGTGACGCCGTGGCCGACGAGCCCCTGCAGCTTCGACTCGAGGTGCTCGCCCAGGAGCTTCGCGCGACGCTGGAACTCGCCGGTCTGCAGCATCTCGACGACGCGCAGGCCCACGGCCGCCGCGAGCGGATTGCCGCCGAAGGTCGAGCCGTGCTCACCCGGGCGGATCACCCCCAGCACATCGCGGTCGGCGGCGACCGCCGAGACGGGCAGGATGCCGCCGCCCAGCGCCTTTCCGAGCAGATACACGTCGGGCACGACGCCTTCACGATCGCACGCGAAGGTCTCGCCGACGCGGCCGAGACCCGACTGGATCTCGTCGGCGATGAGCAGCACGCCGCGGCGCGTGCAGATCTCCCGCACCGCACGGAGGTATCCCTCCGGCGGCACGATGACGCCGGCCTCGCCCTGGATCGGCTCGATCAGCACGGCGACCGTGTCGGCGGTGATCGCCGCGTCGATGACGGCGGCGTCGCCGAACGGCACCGAGACGAATCCGGGAGTGAACGGCCCGAAGTCCGCCCGCGCCTGCGGGTCGTCGCTGAAGCCGACGATGGTGGTCGTGCGGCCGTGGAAGTTGCCGTGGGCGACGATGATGCGCCCGGCATCCGGAGCCACGCCCTTCACCCGACGACCCCACGCACGTGCGACCTTGATGCCGGTCTCGACCGCCTCGGCGCCGGTGTTCATCGGCAGCACGAGCTCCTTGCCGCACAGCGCGGCGAGCGCGGCCGCGAAGGGGCCGAGCCGGTCGTTGTGGTACGCGCGACTGGTGAGCGTGAGGCGGTTCAGCTGCTCCTGCGCGGCGGCGAGGAGCGCCGGATGCCCGTGCCCGAAGTTGAGCGCCGAGTAGGCGGACAGCAGGTCGAGGTAGCGCTTGCCCTCGACATCCGTCACCCACGCGCCCTCACCGCGGGAGATCACCACCGGCAGCGGGTGGTAGTTGTGCGCGACGTGCTCCTCTTCGGCGGCGATGATCTGGCTCATCGCCGCGTCGACCGAGGGGATGGTGGCGGTCATGGTGCTCCTCTTTCCCGCCGTCAGCGCCGCAGCTCGAGCGTGCAGCACTTGATGCCGCCGCCGCCGAGCAGCAGCTCGGACAGGTCGACGAGCACCGGGTTGTAGCCGCGCTCGCGCAGCTGCGCCTCGAAGCCCTTGGCCCGCGGCGAGATGATGACGTTGCGGCCGTCGCTGGCCGAATTGAGGCCGAACACGGCGCCGTCGGCGTCGGCGACGCGGATCGCGTCGGGGTAGCGCTCGGCGAGGATCGCCTGGCTGCGCTCGTCGAACGCGTGCTCGAGGTAGGCGATGTTGGCCTTCTCGACGCCGCCCGGCCCCTCGACCGGATCGAGCACCGAGATGGCGGTGTCGAGGTGGTAGAACCGCGGGTCGATGAGGTTGAGGCTGATGACCTCCTTGCCGAAGACGTCGGCGAGCTCGCGGTGGCTGTCGCCCGTCGAGCGGAAGCCGGTGCCGGCGAGGATCGTGTCGCCGACGAGCAGGAAGTCGCCCTCGCCCTCGTTGACCTCGACGGGCTCGGCGACCTCGAAGCCGTTCGCGCGGAACCAGTCCATGAAGGCCGGACCCTCGGGCACGCGCTCCTGGAACCGGAACTTGGCCCCGTAGGCGACGTTGTCGATGACGAAGCCGCCGTTGGCGGTGTAGACCATGTCGGGCAGGCCCTCGACGGGATCGATGAGGTGCACCTCGTGCCCGAGCGCGACATACGTGTCGTACAGCGCCTGCCACTGGCGCACCGCGAGGGCCGTGTCGGTGGGGTTCGCCGGCTCCATCCACGGGTTGATCGTGTAGCTCACCGTGAAGTGCTCGGGGCGGCACATCAGGTAGCGGCGGACCTGCTGGATGCGGCCTCCGTCGGCAGCGGGCGAGGCCGCTGAGCTTGTAGAAGCCGCCGCACCTCCGGCCACTGAGCTTGTCGAAGGGGCGGGCGCGGTGTTCTGCGTGGACATCTTGCTCCTGTACGAGGGGCGGCGGACGCTGTCCAGGGGCCCGGCGGAGCTGGAGAAGCCGGCAACCGGGCACGCCGACACCATTCTCTCACGAAGGTTGTGCGCGCCCTGGGAGCGCGTACGCCCGGCGGCGTCAGCCCGCCGTAACGACGACCTTGCCCACCGCGTGGCCGGCGGCGACGTGTGCGAGGGCGGCGGGCGCGTCGCCGAACGCGAACGTCCGCTCGATCACCGGGCGAAGCGACCCGTCGGCGGCGAGCGCGACGAGTCGGGCGAGCACCTCGGGCGTCGCGGTCGCCGCGAGCGGGCGGAGCGGCCGCCGGGAGCCGATGGACATCAGCGCGGCGCGCAGGATCCTGCCGATCGGGCCCAGCACGCGGCCGCCCTCACCCGACACGAGCACGACCCGGCCGCCGTCGCGCACCAGGCGCTGCAGCACGCGCAGCGGTGCGGTGCCGGCGATGTCGACGACGACGTCGAACGTGCCGTCCTCGAGCTCCGGTGCACCGGGCTGCACCCGGTGATAGTCGAACGTGCGCGCTGCGCCGAGGCCTTCGACGACCGCGCGGCTGCGCTCGCCGCACAGCGCCCACACCTCAGCGCCCCGGAGCGCCGCGAGCTGCACGACGAACGTGCCGACGCCGCCCGAGGCGCCGATGACGAGGACGCGATGACCGGATGCCGCCTCCCCGCGTGCGAGGGCCTGCCACGCGGTTCCGCCCGCGACCGGGAGCGCGGCGGCGGCGCCGGGTGCCAGCGCCGCCGGGCGCGGCACGAGCCGTGCCGCGGGGGCGACGGCGTATGTCGCCAGTCCCCCGCCGGCGGGGAGCTCGCCGACCACTTCGTCGCCCACGGAGACGCCGGTCGTGCCCTCGCCGATCGCGATCACGGTGGCCGCGGCATCCATCCCCCGCACGGGCTGGCGCGGCCGGCGCAGACCGAACGCGAGACGCACGAGGAGCGGCTCGCCGCGCATGACGCGGATGTCGCCGTTGTTGAGGCCCGTGGCGCGCAGGCGCAGCAGCACCTCGCCGCGTCCGGGCGCAGGGACGTCGACCGTCTCGCGCGTGACGGCGTCGGCCTCGCCGTAGCGATGCTGGGTCCAGGCGGGCATCGCGTCGGTGCCGAGCGCCGTGGGACTGTTCGCGGACATGTCATTCCTCCGGGTAGTCGAAGAGGTCGTCGAGGCCCACGCCGAACGCGCGGGAGAGCTGGAAGGCGAGCTCGAGCGTAGGCGAGTACCTGCCCTGCTCGATGGCGATGAGGGTCTGTCGAGTCACGCCGATCCGGCGGGCGAGCTCGGCCTGCGTGATCCCGGCCGCCTCGCGCACGACTCGGATCGAGTTGGTGACCTTGGTGGGCTTGACCATCAGACGAGTCCGCGCCGGTACGCGATGACACTCGCGATCCCGCCGATGATCGACGAGACCGCGAAACCGAAGAACATGGTGTTCGCGATCCAGAACCAGTCCGCCTCGAAGGCGCACAGGACGATGACACCCAGCCCCGCGATCACGAGGAACGCCTGCCCGACGCGAGTCGACATGTGCGCGATGTCGCGGTCGCGCTGATCGCTCTTGCCGACGCCCTCGGGATCCTTCACACCGGCGAGCATGCCCCACACGATGCTGAGCACGATGGCGCCGACGATGCTGGCTCCGATCGTCCACAGCATGATCGGCACCCAGTCGACGTCGGTGAGCGGCCCGCCGGCTGCCTGCTGCAGCACGATCACGACGTACACGCCCATCCCGATCACGCTGACGATGAGGCTCGCCCAGATGTTGCGCTCCTCGTAGACCATGGCTCCTCCAGCGGTGTGTAAAAGATTCTTGACA
>NZ_MWLQ01000015.1 GCF_010634855.1 Microbacterium sp. B35-30
CCGATGCCGATGCCGATGCGACGCGTCCGTCCCGGGCGCACCAGGCCGTCTTCCTGCCCGGCGGGCTCGTGGCGACGACCGACCTCGGGTACGACGTCGTGCGCTTCTGGCGAGACGGCGGCGATCGGCTGCGGCCGATGCAGCAGGTGACGCTCCCGAAGGGCAGCGGACCGCGGCACATGGTGTGGCACCCGAGCGGTCACCTGTACGTCGTCACCGAGCTGTCGTGCGAGCTCTTCGTGCTCGCGCCGTCGATCGACGGCACGTGGCGCTTGGTAGGTGGCACCCCGCTCGGGGCGGGCACGCTCCCCGGTGACAGCGCTGCGGAGCTGGCGCTCGCGCGCGACAGCCAGTTCGTGTACGCCGGCGTACGCGGCAGCAACACCCTCGCCGCGCTCCGCGTGCGCGGCGCGGGCGACGAGGTCGCTCCGGTCGCGCTCGTCGACGCCGGCGTTGACTGGCCGCGGCACCACGCGGTGGTGCGCGACATCCTGCTCGTCGCCGGGCAGCTCTCGGACGAGGTCGCCTCGCTGACGCTCGATACGCGCACCGGCGTGCCCGGCCGCGTGCGGCATCGGACCGACGCCCCGTCGCCGACCTGTCTGCTGCCCCTGCGCTGAACGGGAGCGATCGCGTCGGGTTGTATAGCCTGGTCGGGGTCGGAAGGCGGGAATGAGTTCGAACACGACGCTGAGCGGCGCCGCGCGGGGACGCCTGCTCGCCTTCAACGGGTTCGTCTGGATCTTCGGGCTCGTCGTCATCGTCATCATCGGCGCCGTCCTGCTCGCGGAGACGGGCGACGAGGTCTCGGCGTCCGACGACTACGCGTATGAGCCGTGGCTGAACCCCGATCCCGTGCTCGCCGACGACGAGGGTGATGGCGTGTACAGCGGGGTCGAGGGCGCGATGGTGCCGCTCGACGGGCTCGATCCGGCACAGCCGCTGCTGATCACCGAACTCGATGACACGTACGTCGGCAGAGTGTCGGTGACCGGTCCCGGCGGCGAGATCCTCACCGAGGGCGAATACGGCGGGCCCGCCGAGTTCGAGTCGTACATCGCATCCGACGGCCACTGGGTGATCGTGCCGCAGGCGGACGTCGAACTCTGGATCGACGGGTTCAGCGACGAGCGCTGGCGCATGAAGGTCACCACTCCGCCGGTCGAGGAGCGCTCGGGCACGGTGAGCGGCTTCGGGCCCGCCGTGTTCGCGCTCGACGCGACCGCCACCACGGCGCGCGTCAGCATGCGCGGCGAGGGCCGCGTGAGCATCGAGACCGTCACATCGGCGGGCGTGACCGAGGTGTTCAGCGAGAACGAGCCCACCGACCGCTCGATCGCCTGGGCCGACGGCGAGCCCGTGCTGTTCGTGATCGACGCCTGGGACGACGCCGGCTGGACCATCGTCTTTCCCGAGGACGCGGCATCCACCCCCGCCGGCACACCCGCGCCGACGCCCGAGCCGGGCGCCACAGGGGTGAGCCCCTGATGGCGGGCGCCGATCGCATTCGGCGGTTCTCACTCGTGACCTGGATCGTCGGCACCATCGTCATCGCGGCGATCGCCTTCACCGTGCTGCCGCAGGTGGCGGTGAACCCGCAGACCGGCGACGTGTACGTGGGCGAACCCGGCGAGGAGGACTATCAGCCGTGGCTCGCCGACGATCCGCAGGAGTACGAGATCGTGGACGGCGTGATCGACGGCAACGCCGCGGGCGGCTTCCTGCGGATCGACGGTGGTTCCGACCTCCTCATGCTCGAGAATCGCGAGGGCGCCGGCGAAGCCGACTGGGTGCGCGTCTTCCAGCAGCAGGGCGTCGAGTTCGACGTCGATTCCGAGCAGTGGCAGTACCCGGCCTACCTCGGCTCGCTGTATCCCGATTCCGACGTCCTGGTGCTGCCGGGCGCGGAGGACGGGCTGCTGTGGTTCTCGCCCTCGCTCACCGACTGGACCGCGCGCGTCTCGACACCGGAGGCGCTGCCGATGGGCGAGACCGCCACCGGTCAGGGCAACGCCGTGCTGGTGTACGAGGGCGAGGCCTTGAGCGGCCGGTTCCAGCACACCGGGAGCGGCCTGTTCATGGTCGCGGTCGTGACCGTCGGCGGGTGGGACCTCCTCGTGAACGAGTTCGACGAGGTGGACGTCCGCGCCTCCTGGGAGCCGACGGATCGCGTCGTCTTCCAGGTCGAGGCCGACACGGGCGACGGCTCCTGGACCATCGCGCTCGACACGCCCGCGGGCGATCCCGCGCCCTCGACGACCCCGACACCAGCGCCGACGCCATGACGCGGCATCCGACCGACAAGGAGCAGATGTGACGTTCGCCGACACTCTCACCGAGGCGTTCAAGGCGCGCCTTCCGCTGCTGTACATCGAGACCGGCGAGGAGGTGCGCGCGATCGGCGCGATCTCGGACGCGGCCGAGACGCAGCGGCACCCCCGCGCCCTCTGGACCTGGACGGCGGCGCTCGGGCTGCTGGGCCCCGACGGCAAGGCCGTGGCGAACACCGCGAACCCCGCGCGGGCGCTCCAGCACGTCGCCGGCATCCACGACCCGAGTGTGTTCGTGTTCTGCGACCTGCACGCGTACTTCGGCGGCGAGCACCGCGCCGGCGACCCCGCTCTCGTGCGCACCGTGCGCGAGACGGCGCTCGAGTTCCGCCACGGCGACGTGTCGCGCACGCTCGTGATCACGGCGCCGGTGCGGGTCATCCCGCCCGAGCTCGACGAGGTCACACACCTGCTCGACTTCCCGCTGCCGACCGCGGCCGAGATCCGCGGGCTCCTCGAGACCATGATCGACAACAACGCGTCGGGCGACGGCAGGATCCGGGTGGATGCCGACGACACCGCCCGCGACCAGCTCGTGCACGCGGCACTCGGCCTGTCGATGGCCGAGGCCGAGAACGCGTTCGCCCGCGCCATGGTGAACGACGGGCGCCTGTCGGGGCATGACGTGCCGATCGTGCTCGACGAGAAGCGCCAGGTCGTCCGCAAGTCTGGCGTCCTGGAGTTCGTGCGGGGCGAGATCGACCTGGACGACGTCGGCGGGCTCAACAACCTCAAGCGCTGGCTGTCGCGCCGTGACGGCTCGTGGCTCGGCGACGCACGCGCGTACGGACTGCCCGCCCCGAAGGGCGTGCTCATCACCGGCGTACCGGGCTGCGGCAAGTCCCTGACCGCGAAGGCGACCGCGGCGTCATGGGGGCTGCCGCTGCTGCGGCTCGACATCGGCCGCATCTTCTCGGGCCTCGTCGGCTCGAGCGAGCAGAACCTGCGCACCGCGATCGCCACCGCTGAAGCGGTCGCACCGTGCGTGCTGTGGGTCGACGAGATCGAGAAGGGCTTCTCGAACACGACCGGCCAGGGCGACTCGGGCACGACGGCGCGGGTCTTCGGCACCTTCCTCACCTGGATGCAGGAGAAGCGCCACCCGGTGTTCGTCGTCGCGACCGCCAACAACATCGACGCGCTGCCGCCGGAGTTCCTGCGCAAGGGCCGGTTCGATGAGATCTTTTTCGTCGACCTGCCGACGGCCCACGAGCGCGAGGTGATCTGGCGGCTGCAGCTGCGCTCGCGCGCCACCGACGCGAACGGGCTCGAGGCGGTGGCATCCGACGACGCGGCGATCGCGGCGCTCGTGGCCGCCAGCGAGAACCACTCCGGTGCCGAGATCGAGCAGTCGGTCGTCTCGGCGCTGTACGAGGGCTTCACCACGCGCGGCGAGGTGACGGCCGACGTGGTGCGACAGGTCGTGGATACGATGATCCCGCTCGCCGTGACCCAGGCCGAGGAGGTCCAGCGCATCCGCACGTGGGCGACCGAGCGTGCGGTCCGTGCCACCGGCAGCGAGGATCTGGACCCGGCCGAATCGACCGGCGCTGTCGCCGAGGGTGCACTGTCGTCGCGTCGCGGCGGCCGCACTGTGGACTATTGAGCACCACAACCGCCGCCGACGGAAGGATGACCAGATCATGGCCAAGCAGCTCGTGGTGAGGCTCCGCGCCGACGGCACCGTCGACGCCGAGACGATCGGCATGCACGGGGCGGAGTGTCTGGATCACATCGAGGCGCTCGAGGCGCTGCTCGACGCCGAGACCGCCTCGTCGCGCTTCACCGAGGACTACACGACCGCGTCGGTGGAGGGCCGAACCCGGCTCGAGGCCGAGCAGAAGGACGGCGCCTCATGACACCCGTCGTCATGCAGTCACCGGGCGTCGGCGGCGAGACCTCGCTCCTCGGCACGGTCGAGCCGGTGCGTCGGACGTCCCGGGGGATGGCGCCCACGCTGCGCTGGTCGCGGTTCCTCGCGGCTACCGAGGCGGAGGGGCCGGGGGTGCGCGCCGCGGTCTGGCTGCAGGGGTGCGCCGTGCACTGCCCCGAGTGCTTCAACCCGCAGCTGTGGGCCGACCGCGGCGGACTCGTCGGGGACTCGGATGCGCTCGCCTCCGAGTGGGTCGAGCGTGCGACGGCGGCCGGGGCGGAGGGCGTGACCCTGCTCGGCGGCGAGCCGTTCGATCAGGCGGGGGCTGCGGCATCCATCGCCCGCGCCTTCCGCGCAGCCGGCCTCGGCGTCATGACCTTCACCGGCTACCCCCTCGACCGCCTCACCGCGTGGGCCGCCGGCGGTCGCGACGACATCGCCGCGCTGCTCGAGGCGACCGACCTCCTCTGCGACGGGCCGTACCTGCGCAGTCTGCCCGACGTGGCGCGCCCCTGGGTGGGCTCGCGCAACCAGGGCATCCGCGCGCTCACCAATCGCTACGCCGACGACGTGCGCCGCATCGCCACCGACGGCGGCGCCGACCGGATCGAGGTGCGGATCGCCCGCGACGGCACCGTCGCGGTGAACGGCTGGGCGACGGATGCCGCGCTCGCCGGCCTGCTGGACGACCTGGGCCCGCGCGCCGACAGCCCTGCGCAGGTCGCGGCGGGATCACGTGCACGAACGAGAGCGGAGGCCGCGCGATGAGCGTGTCGCTGATCCTGATCCCCGCGGCGCTCGCCGCTGTCACCGCGATCACCGCCGCCGGCGGCATCGGCGCGCTCTCGCAGACCGGCGGGGTGCGCGACGACGACCGCGCCGGCACGGACGCCACCGCCGACAACGGTCCCCGCCCGATCTCGGTGCGCACCCGCATGAAGGACCCCGACCTGCTCGGCGACGCGCTGCGCGACATCGGCGCGACGGAGCTCACGCGGCAGGGCGACGACCTCGCCGCGGTGATCGACGGCGTCGAGCTCACGATGACGCGCACCCCGGAAGGGGTTTGGGGCGCGCACTTCCGGCGCCCGGACGGTCTCGAGCTCGCTGAGGCCGATGCCGCGGCACTGGTCGAGCGGCTGGACGCCGCCTATGCACTGCGGGTGCAGCAGTCGGTAGCGGCGCGCATCCGCGAGCGCGCGGCATCCGCCGGCTTCGAGCTCGTCTCCGAGACGCGCGACGGCGACGACACCGTCACGATGGTGCTCGACGTGAAGGACTACGCATGAGCACCTCCACCCGCATGGGCACCGCGAAGGACGCCCCGAGCATCGCGTGGATGCTCGGCATGAGCTCGTGGATGCTGCTGACGGTCATTCCCGGACCGATCGTCACCTGGCTCGGCTTCTCGATCATCGGGGTCGCATCGCGCAGCCGGCGCCTTCTCATCCTCGCCGTGGTGTGGGGCGCGGCCGCGATCCTGGTGAGCCTCGAGATCTGGGGACAGTGGCAGCCGCTCGTCCGGGGGATCGTCTACCTCTCGGGGATGCTCGTCGCCCTCATGGTGAATCCGGGATGGCTCCGCACGATGTGGCAGCGGCGCCTCGACGGAGCGGGCCGGCGTGGTGACGCCGCGTCGCGGACGGGCGGGACGGGCTCCGGTCGCTCGTCGGGCTCAGGTACGAGCACGACGAGGAAGCCCACCTCGCGTGCGTGGCGGCGCTCACGCGCGGCTGCCACCCGCGCGGCCGCCAAGGCCGAAGCCGAGGCGAAGGCCGAGGCGGCGGCCGACGAGATTTCGCGGGCGAAGGCCGACGAGACGTCCCGGGCGAAGGCCGACGAAGCATCCCGGGCGAGGGCCGACGAAGCGGACCGGCTCGCGGCGGCGGCCGGCGCGTCGCCTTCCGACTACCTCGAGGGCGACGCCCCCGCCCCGGCGCCGATCGACGTCAACACCGCCCCCGCCGCCGAGCTCGAGGAGCTGCCCGGCATGACCCGCTCGCGTGCGCGCCGGGCGGTCAAGGAGCGCGAAGCGCAGGGCGGCTTCACGTCCGTCGAGGACTTCGGCGAGGCCGTGGGCCTGCAGCCGCATGAGATCGTGCGGCTGCGCAAAGCCGCGACCTGCTCGCCCCGCCCGCGGGGCGAGCGCCGCTTCGGTCGTCGCGTCGACTACTGAGGCCGGGAATGACGGATGCCGCGGGCCGCGGCATCCGTCACCCGAATCGACCGGGATCGCGCGACCGCGACCCGGCGAGGGGGGCGACCCGCGTCAGAGCTTGGCGTCCTGCTTCGGTATGAAGACCTGTTTGATGATCAGCAGTATCGATGCGGTCACCGGCACCGCGACCAGCGCGCCGAGGAGGCCGAGCAGCGTGCCGCCGATGAGCGCGCCGATGACGACGAGGGATCCGGGGATCTCGATCGCCTTGCTCATCACCTTGGGCGTGATCACGTACGCCTCGATCTGGATGTAGATCAGGTACGCGATGGCGAAGATCAGCGCCGACAGTGGGCTCGTGAACAGCGCGAGGACCGACGCGGTGATCCAGTAGAGCACCGGACCCACGAGCGGGATGATCGTGATCGCGAACGCCAGCACGCCCATCAGCAGCGGGAACGGCAGCTGCAGGAAGAAGTGCAGCAGGAAGGCGACGATCGAGTTGAAGAACGCCAGCACCACCATGCCCATGAGGTAGCTGCCGACCGAGTCGGTGATCTCATTGGTCATCGACCGCACCTTCACGCGGTTGCGCGCCGGAGCGAACCGCATGAGCGACTCCTTGATGCCGGGGAGCGAGGCGATGAAGTAGAGGGTCAGGACGATCACGATGAGGCCGCCCGAGATCGCCGTGGCGATGCCGGCGCCGACCTTCAGCAGCCCGCCCGAGATCGCGGCGATGTTCGCGGGGTTGGTGATCCACTTCTCGACGTCGGTGACCAGCGTCCCGAGGCCGGTGCCGAAGATCCCCTCCAGCCAGTGGAAGAAGTCGGAGTCCTCGAAGTTGTCGATCGTATTGGGGATGCCGGTGATGAACGCCCCGATCTGCTCCACCAGCGTCGGGACGACGAGCAGGATGAGGCCGATCAGCACGACGCCGAAGGCGAGGAAGACGATGGTGATCGCCCACGCGCGCTTGACGTTGTGGCGGACGAACCACTTGATGACGGGATCGAGCCCCAGCGCGGCGAACATCGCGAAGGCGATGTAGATGATCACCGTCGAGATGTTGACGAGCGCGAGCCCGAGCAGGGCGGCAGCGAGTCCGCCGAAGGTGAGCAGGAAGCCGACCGTGAAGGGGCTGTCGAGGCGCGCCCAGAACGGCTTCGCCGACCGATCCGTGGGACTGGCGAGAACTGTGCCGTCGGCGGCGGGAGCATCGCCGACGGCGTCGGTGCCCGCGGCCGGATCGACGGCGAGCGGGTCGGCGGCTTCTGTGGCGCTCGCGCCGAGCGAGGACGAGGCGTCGGTCATGCGTCACACTCTAGGGGCGGGCGGGCACACGGACGGACAGGAGCCGAGATTTCGTGCTGATCGGGGGACGCCGCCCCGCAGGGTCGAGCTGGCGCGGTCGGGTCGCGCGGCTCGGGTATCGTCGTCGCGAGGAGGTTTGCATGACCGAGGATCCGACGGCGACGCTGCGGCGTCTGCGCAGCAGCATCGACAACATCGACGCCTCCCTGGTGTATCTCCTGGCCGAGCGGTTCAAGGCCACCAAGCAGGTGGGCCATCTCAAGGCCGAGCACGGCATGCCCGCCTCCGACCCCGCCCGCGAGGAGCAGCAGGTCGCCCGCCTGCGCCGCCTCGCCGAAGAGGCCGACCTCGACCCCGCCTTCGCCGAGAAGTGGTTCAACTTCGTCGTGGCAGAGGTCATCCGCCACCATACCGAGGCCGCCGACAGCCGCTGAGACGACGGATGCCCCGACCCGGCGCACAGCGCCAGGTCGGGGCATCCGCTCTCCGGGCGGAAGCCCGAGGCCCGGAGAGGCTCTACGGCACCGCGCGCCGCAGGGTCAGGTACGAGATCCCGCCGAGGACCAGCGTCAGGACGAGACCGCCGAGGGCGAACCCGAGCGGGCCCTGCACGACGAACCACGTCCAGACGTCCGCCCACATCTCCCAGCGCGTGATCGCCCAGACGGCGAGCAGCAGCACCACGGCGACGCCCACCCAGATGAGGGTCAGCAACAGCGCGCCGAACCGCTTGTACACGGTCGCCGACCAGAACCCCAGCATGAAGATGAGCATCGCCATGACGAAGTAGAAGGCTGCGGCGCCGAGCGCTCCCCGCGACACGACCCAGTCGAGTGCGAAGAAGTAGCCGTTGATGCCCCAGCCGTTCGTCGCCTCCTCGACGAGGCCGCCGATGGCGAAGACCGCGGCGAGCAGCACCGCGCACATCGCGGCCGCCAGCATGGTTCCGAAGAAGAACTCGCGCCGCGTCACGCTCATCGCCTGCGAGAACGGGAACGTGAGCGTCAGCGACGAGATCCCCACGAACAGCAGCACCCACAGGGGCGCCTGCGAGCCGCCGCCGTAGAAGGGCCCGGGCAGGCCGGAGCTGTAGAGGATCGCGTAGATCACGATCGACATGGCGAACGAGGCGCCGAGGACGATCAGCGGCACCCAGACGAACGTCTGCTTGTTGATCAGCTGCATGCGCACGACGTTGACGGTGCGGTTCATCGCAGAGCTCCTTCGTCGAGGGTGGATGCTGCTTCGCCGGCGTCCTGCCCGTGCGCCGTGGTGGTGCGCACGATGAGCTGCTGCAGCGACACCGGTGCGACGTCGAGCCCGGCGGCATCGAGGCGCTCGCGGTCGGCGAGCGACAGGGCGCCCAGGACGGTGACGGATGCCACATTGCCCAGGCGCTCGCGGTGGATGACCTGGCGGCCCGCGACGAACGCGTCGACGGCGGACGCGTCGCCCACGATGTTCGCGGCGCGGTCGCGCACCGAGTCGGTCGCCTCGTCCATGATGATCCGGCCGCGGTCGATGACGAGCACGCGCTCGATGAGGTTCGACACCTCGTCGATCAGGTGGCTCGACAGGATCACGGTGCGGGGGTGCTCGGTGTAGTCCTCGAGCAGCCGGTCGTAGAAGATCTGCCGCGCGACGGCGTCGAGGCCGAGGTAGGGCTCGTCGAAGAAGGTGACCTCGGCACGGGCGGCGAGGCCGATGATCACGCCGACCGCAGAGAGCTGTCCGCGCGACATCTTCTTGATGCGCGTCTTCGCCGGCAGCTGGAAGTCCTCGATCAACTGGTCGGCGAAGTCCTGGTCCCAGTTCGGGAAGAACAGGCGTGCCGTGGCGAAGGCGTGCTTCGCGAGCGCGTCGTCGGGGTACTTCTGACTCTCGCGCACGAAGCACAGGCGCGAGAGCACCTTCGCGTTCTCGTAGGGGTTCATGCCGAACACGCGCACGTCGCCGCTCGTGGCGAAGTTCTGCGCGGTGAGGATCGACATGACGGTGGTCTTGCCGGCGCCGTTGCGCCCCAGCAGGCCGTAGATGGTGTTCTTCTCGATCGTGAAGCTCACGTCGTCCACCGCGACGACGTCGCGGTAGCGCTTGGTGAGGCCCTTCACCTCGATGACGGGCATCCCGGTCGTCATCGTGTGCTTCCTTCCATGGTTGTCGCGGCGTGCGCGCCGGCACGGTCGCGGATGAGCAGAGCGAGGTCGTCGGGCCCGAGCCCGAGTTTGCGGGCCTCCGCCAGCAGCGGATCGACGAAGCGGTCGGCGAACGCGTTGCGGCGCTCGGCGAGCAGCAGATCCCGTGCGCCAGGGGTGACGAACATCCCGATGCCGCGCTGCTTGTACAGCACGCCTTTGTCGGTCAGCATGGCGATTCCCTTCGCGGCGGTGGCGGGGTTGATCCGGTAGAAGGCGGCGAGCTCGTTGGTGGACGGCGCTTGGGCCTCCGGGGCGAGTGAGCCGTCGATGATCGAGTCCTCGACGCTCTCTGCGACCTGGAGGAACAGGGCACGGCCTTCTTCGATCACGACACTCCTGAGTGGGTTGGTTACTTACTTGAGTAACTAACCATGGCAGTGGTCGGCATGTCAAGTGCCGCAAGTCGCCGCGCGTCCGTCCGCGTCACGGCCCAGCACCGCGCGCGTCGTGATATCGCGCGTGCGCGACCTACCCAGCGAGCAGACGCCTGTCCAATTTGCCCGGCCGCGGGCCGTCGTGAAACGGTGGATCAGGCCCCTCATGGGGCTGTTCCCGACCAGTCCGCGGTCACGGGTGACGTCCTCACGGGGCGTCAGACCGGTGAACGTATGGTCGGCGGCCGACGCGCGGATCCGACATCCGCTGCGTGTACGGCCGCCACCCGGGCGCAACCGCTGCAGCTTCTGCACGGAAGCTGCCGAGGTGCACACAGTGACGCTTCCTCCTGCCATCGAGGCGAAGGGCCTCTTCAAAGTCTTCGGACGAAACCCCAAGGACGCCGTCCGGCGGCTCCGCACCGGCGCGACGCGCGCCGACGTCGCGGACGCCGGCTCGGCCGCCGTGATCGACGCGAGCTTCACCGTCCAGCCGGGAGAGATCTTCGTCATCATGGGGTTGTCCGGCTCCGGCAAGTCCACCGTGCTGCGCATGCTCAACGGACTGCTCCCGCCCACCGCGGGCGACGTGCTCGTGCAGGGGCAGAGCGTCACCAAGGCCTCGGCGAAGGCGCTGCGCGGCATCCGCCAGCGTTCCGTCTCGATGGTGTTCCAGCACTTCGCGCTGCTGCCCCACCTGACGGTGCTCGACAACGCCGCCTACGCGCTCGAGATCCAGGGCGTCGGGCGCGACGAGCGACGCGAGCGGGCGCGCGAGATCCTCGGCAAGGTCGGGCTCGACGACCGCGCCGACGCGATGCCCGACGAGCTCTCGGGGGGCATGCGTCAGCGCGTGGGACTGGCCCGGGCGCTCACCTCGGGCACCGACATCCTGCTCATGGACGAGGCGTTCTCGGCCCTCGACCCGCTCATCCGGCGCGAGATGCAGGAGCAGCTCATCGAGCTGCAGCGCGAGCTCGGACGCACCATCGTGTTCATCACGCACGATCTCAACGAGGCGATGTTCCTCGGCGACCGCATCGCCGTGATGCGCGACGGCCGCATCGTCCAGAACGGGACGCCCGAGGAGATCCTCACCGACCCGGCGAACGACTACGTCGCGCAGTTCGTGCAGGATGTCGACCGGGCGCGCGTGCTCACCGCCGGCTCCGTCATGGCGCCGCCCGCCGCGACCACGCCGGTGGGTGCCGGCGTGCGTGGAGCGCTGCGGGTGATGCGCGACCTGCAGGTCGGTTCCGTGTCCGTCATCGAGAACCGCAGGTTCCTCGGCACGGTGACGGACCGTGCGGTGATCCGGGCCGTCAAGGACGGTCGAACGGACCTTCGCGCGATCGTGCACACTGCGCACGCGGCCGTGCACGTCGACGACCCGCTGACGGATGTCGTCGAGCGCGCCGTGGAGCGCCCGGTGCCCGTCGCCGTCGTCGACGACGCCGGCCGCCTCGTGGGCGCGATCCCCCGTGTGACCCTGCTGGCCGCACTCGGCAACGTGCCGCCGGTCACCCGCGAGAACCCGGTCATCGACCTGCCGGCCACGGTGCCGGCGAGTGAGATCACGCAGACGCTCGCGGCGGTCGAGCAGCCCGCGGCCGCGCTGCTCTCCCGCTCGGCCGCACCGACGGCGGTCGCCGCGCCCGGCGCCCGTCCGGCAACCGGGAGCCGAGCCACGACCGATGCCCGCGCCACGACCGAGGGAGCCGCCCGATGAACGATGTCTTCCGCCTCCCGCTGGGCGATGTGGTCGAGACCGCCGTCCGCTGGATGATCGACGTGCTCGGCGGCTTCTTCGACGTCGTCGCCCTCATCTTCAACGGCCTCTACGGCTGGCTCGACGCGTCCCTGTCGACCCCGCCGTTCTGGGTCGTGATCCTCGTGATCGCCGCCTTCGCATACTGGTCGAAGGGCATGCTGCTCGCTATCGGCAGCGCCGTCGGACTGCTGGTGATCGTCGCGGTCGGGCAATGGGCCAACGCGATGGACTCGCTCGCCCTCGTGATCCTCGCAGCCGCGGTGGCGATCGCCATCGCCGTTCCCCTCGGCATCTGGGCGGCGCGCAACGACCGTGTGTCGGCCGCGCTGCGCCCCGTCCTCGACTTCCTGCAGACGATGCCCGCGTTCGTCTACCTGATCCCGGCGATGCTGATCTTCGGCGTCGGGCCCGTGCCCGGCATGGTCGCGACCATCGTGTTCGCCCTCGCTCCCGGCGTGCGCCTGACCGAGCTCGGCATCCGCGGTGTCGACCCCGAGATCGTCGAGGCCGGTCACGCGTTCGGCGCCTCGCCCGGGCGCATCCTGCGGCAGATCCAGCTGCCGCTGGCGCTTCCGAGCATCATGGCCGGCGTGAACCAGGTGATCATGCTGAGCCTGTCGATGGTCGTCATCGCCGGCATGGTCGGCGCCGGCGGTCTCGGCGGACAGGTGGTGCAGAGCCTCAGCCGCATCGATATCGGCCTCGGCGTCGAAGCCGGCCTGTCCGTCGTGATCCTCGCGATGATCCTCGACCGTGTCACGTCCGGATTCTCCACGCCGCGCCCGCGGACGGTGCGCCGCGCCGCCGCCGTTGCGAGTGAGACTCCGGACGCGGAGACGGATGCCGCACGCCCGGTGACCGTCGGCGGAGGCCTACCCGCCACCGAGGCAGCGGCATCCGTCCCCGACGACGCGCCGTCCGCGCGACCCGAGCCCGCCCACGTCTGACCGACCCGAGAGGACTGACATGATCACGCGACGCATCATCGCCGCCGGCATCGCCCTGGCGGGCACCGCCGGACTGCTCGTGACCGGCGCCCTCGCGCAGACCGGCGCCGGCGATGCCGGCAAGGGCCACCTGACCATCGCCGTCTTCAACGGCTGGGACGAGGGCATCGCCGCGTCCGAGCTGTGGAAGGCCGTGCTCGAGGAAGAGGGGTACACCGTCGAGCTCGCCTACGCCGACCCCGCGGCGGCCTACACGGGCATCGCGCAGGGCGACTACGACCTGACGCTCGACACGTGGCTGCCGCTCACGCACGCCGACTACATGGACACCTACGGCGACGACCTCGTCGACCTGGGTGCCTGGAACGACGAGGCGAAGCTCACCATCGCGGTGAACGAGGACGCCCCCATCGACTCCCTGACCGAGCTCGCCGCCAACGCCGATCTGTTCGGCAACCGCCTGGTCGGCATCGAGGCCGGATCCGGCCTCGTCACCGTGACCCAGGACGACGTCATCCCCGGGTACGGCCTCGAGGGCATGGACTTCGTGACCGCCTCGACCCCTGCCATGCTCACCGAGCTGCAGGCCGCGACGGTCCCCGCTGCCTCTCCAGACGCCGCTGGCGCGTCGCCCGGAGCCTCGGGCGGCGGGGGCCCAGCCGGGCGCAATGTCGCCGTCACCCTCTGGCGCCCGCACTGGGCGTACAACGCGTTCCCGATCAAGGACCTCGAAGACCCCGACGGCCTGCTCGGCGACGCGGAGGGCATCCACACGGTCTCCTCGACCGCGTTCGTCGAGGAGCAGCCCGAGGTCTCGCGCTGGCTCGAGGACTTCCGCATGGACAACGAGCTGCTGTACTCCCTCGAGGACGCCATGTTCGGCGCGTACGACGGCGACGACTACGGCCCCGTCGTGG
Organism: Microbacterium sp. B35-30; assembly: GCF_010634855.1. Taxonomy (GTDB): domain Bacteria; phylum Actinomycetota; class Actinomycetes; order Actinomycetales; family Microbacteriaceae; genus Microbacterium. Next base: position 13,883 of record NZ_MWLQ01000015.1, read on the forward strand.
CGGAGTGGATCGCCGACAACCGGGACTGGGTCGACGGCCTCACGCGCTGACCCTGGGAATCTCTGCCGCGGCCCCGCACCCGAAATAGGGTGTGGGCATGACGGTGGCGTTCGTTCTCGGCGGTGGGGGCGTCCGCGGCGCCGTCGAGATCGGCATGCTGCGGGCGCTCCTCGAGTCCGGCATCCGTCCCGATCTCGTCGTGGGCACCTCGATCGGCGCCATCAACGGCGCGCTCGTCGCGAGCGACCCGACGCCCGCCGTCGTCGACCGCCTCCTCGACGCGTGGACCTCGCCGGCGGCGAACGCCGTCTACGGCGACTCGTTCTTCGCGCAGTTCACGCGGCTCGTGAAGACCAAGACGCACCTGAACTCGCCGGCGCCGCTGCGGCACCTTCTCGAGCGGTCGCTCGGCGCAGACACCCGCTTCGAAGACCTGCCGGTGCGCCTGCGGGTGGTCGCCGCGAGCATCGAGCGCGCCGCCGAGCACGTTTTCGAGTCGGGCCCGCTGGTGGAGGCGATCCTCGCGTCGGCGTCGGTGCCGGGCCTGCTGCCCCCGACGCGCATCGGCGACGAGCACTTCATCGACGGCGGCATCGTGAACTCGATCCCGATCGATCAGGCGGTGGATGCGGGAGCCCGCACCGTCTTCGTACTGCAGGTCGGCCGCATCGAGACGCCGCTCGTCGCGCCGCAGTCGGCGGTGGAGACCGCGCGCGTGGCCTTCGAGATCGCACGCCGCCACCGGTACGCGCACGACGTCGCCACGCTGCCGGCGGGCGTCGCCCTTCACGTGCTGCCCAGCGGCGGCGGGCTTGACGGCGACGATGCGCTGATGTCGTACCGCCGCATGGCCACCGTCCGCCGGCGCATCGACGCCGCCTACGATGCGAGCCGGTCGTTCCTGGCCGAGCGGGGCCTCGGCGGCGAGCAGCCTGCCCGAGGCGGCGACGCGCTCCGCGGGGACGACACCGCCCGCGGTGAGGGCGAGGCCTGATGGGCGTGCCGCCGACCTGGGTGCGCCGCATCCTGCTGGCGCCGCTCGTGATCGTCGCGGCCCTCGTCATGCTGGTGCTGACGCCGGTGTGGCTGCTCGTCGCGCTCGCCCTCACGTCGCTTGTGCCGGGGCGGTTCCGGCTGCCCCGCGTGCTCTGGCTCGTGACCGTGTACCTGCTGTGGGACGCCATGCTCGTCATCGTGATGTTCGGGCTGTGGATCGGCTCGGGGTTCGGGTACGCGCTCCGCCGACCGGGCTTCGTGACCGCCCACTATCGCCTCGCCGGCTGGGGGCTGCGGGTGCTGTTCCGGATCTTCGGCGGCGTGCTGCGGCTCACCATCACCACGACGGGGGCCGATGGAGGGGAGGCGGCGTCGGGCCGGGCCGCGTTCGAGCGGCTCTTCTCCTCCAGGACCCCGCTGGTCGTCGCCAGCCGGCACGGGGGACCCGGCGACTCGCTGATCCTGATCCACACGCTGCTGAACGACGTCGCCCGGCAGCCGCGCATCGTGCTGAAGTACACGCTGCAGTGGGACCCCGCGGTCGACATCCTGCTGCACCGCGTGCCGTCGCGGTTCATCGTGCCGACCGGCTTCGGGAACCGTCACATCGGCGGGGGCCTGCGCGTGGAGGAGGCGCTCACCGCGCTGGCGGCGGGACTCGGACCCGACGACGCGTTCGTCATCTTCCCGGAGGGCGGCAACGTCAGCCCCACCCGGCGCCGCTCGCGGATCGACCGTCTGCGCGCCGCCGGGCGCGAGGCGATGGCCGTGCGGGCCGAGGCGCTGCGGCACGTCATGGCGCCGCAGCCTGGCGGCATGCACGCTGCGCTGGATGCCGCCCCCGACGCGGACGTCGTCTTCATCGCCCACACCGGCCTCGACCGGCTCGTCACCCTCCGCGACATCTGGCGCGAGCTGCCGATGGACAAGGGCATCACGATGCGCGCCTGGCGCGTCCCCCGTGCGGACGTGCCCGAAGACCTGGAGGCCCGCGCCGCCTGGCTGTTCGACTGGTTCGCACGCATCGACGCGTGGATCGACGCGCAGCCCGTGGTCAGCGCCTGACCGCGCGCGGCGACTGGTGTGTGCGGGCGCTCAGCGGTGGGGTTTGGGGTGCGTCACACGGCCGGGCATGTCGCCGGTGCCGCGTGACGGAATGGGCCACTGGGTGGCCGCGGGCGGAGTCGTGCTCGGGCGCCTCGGCGCGGGCAGCGGTTCGGCAACAGGCTCCGGCGTCGTCGTCGGCGGGGATGCCCCGGGTGCGACGGGTTCGGATGTGGGCGTGGCTGCGGCCGGTGTCGGCGTCGTGGTGGGTCCGAGCTCGAGCATCACCTTGCTCTCGAGCACCTCGATCGCCTCGTCCGAGATCGAGATGAGCCCGTCGAGCTCTTCGCGCACGCGCCGGTAGGCGAGCTGGCGCTCCGCCGGCGTGGCCGCCTCGTCGATGGCGACGGTGAGAAGCTTCTTGGCGGTGTCGAGCCGCTTGCGCTCGACCTCGGTGAAGCTCGAGTCGCGCAGGCGCCGGGCGTCGCGCTCGGCGACGTCGAATGCCACCTCGAAGTCGGCCACGGCGTTGCGGTACTCGGTGAGCTGCTCCTTCGACGGACGCGCCTTGGATGATGCCGGTCGCAGCCCGTCGGCGATGCGCTTGGCGCGCAGGAACGCCGCCGTGAGCGGCTGGCGACCGTCGCTCATCGCGGGGAACGCGATGATCTTGGCGACGTCGAGCTCGTACTCGAGCCAGCGCGCCGTGACGGCGTCATGCGTCGCGAAGAGACGCTCGAGCTGGGTGGTCTGGGTCTCGCGCACCGGGGCGGCGGCCCCTCTGCCTGCGGCGACCTCATCGCTCACGCTCTGGGTGATCGAGCCGGCGTCGACGGAAGGCAGGGATGCCGCCGGAACCGCCTTGCCCCGTGCCGCGGCCTGTGCGGCCTTGAGCTCGGCCTTCGCGTGCATGACCTCGAGACGCCGCTTATGCCGGCGTCTCGTGCTCTGCTCCCACGCGTTTCCAAAGGCGGCAAGAAGGCCGAACGCAGGGAAGGCCAGCCACCAGAAGTCGCGCAGGAACTCGAAGAACGGCTCCACCCTGTCATGCTAACGGCCTCGCGGACCGCTGTGTCGTGCTCAGGGCACCCTGCCAGCGGGCGGGTCGGTCGGCCGCGGCGGCGGCATCCGTGCGATGAGCGAGGGCAGGCGGTCCGCGAGCTCCGCAATGACGGCGGCCGCGGCCGTCAGCCCGGCGGCGGCCGTCGCTGCGGGTGAGGCGGGGCGGGCGGCTCCGGGGACCCCGGCCTGACGCTCGGCCTCGTCGAACGTGGACTCGAGATGGCGCACCGCGGCGCTGTACTCGCGGAACTGCTCGGGCGTCGCGCGCTCGCGCAGCGTCGGGCGCGCGGCGAGGGCCTCGCGCTGGGCACGGAGGAACGCGACGGTGGCCGGATGCCGCACGTCGGTCATCTGCGGGTACTTCAGCGCCCGGTCGACATCGGTCTCGTAGGCCAGCCATCGCAGGTTGACGGCATCATGCGCGGCGTACAGCCTGTCGATCGGAAGGGGATCGCTCGACGTCGCCGCCCGGTACTGGGCGTAGCCCGCCTGCACCCTGGACCTGCTCGCGCGGAGCGCGAGCGACGCCGTCTTCTCCGCCTGCTTGGCCGCGAGCAACTCGCGGCGCGCATCGCCGGCTTGGAACGCCGGTGCGCCGTGGCGCGATTTCGCCGTCAGCAGGTCGGCGGTCGCGGTGCGCACGCGCGCCTTGGCGGCGACGAGCTCGCGGTAAGCCAGCGATTCCTCCTGGCGCGCGGCATCGAGCTCGAGCCTTCTGGCTCGGCGGCTGCGCGTCGTTAGGCCGGCGTAGGTCGCCGCTCCGGCGCCGGCGGCGGCCGGAGCGATCCACCACCAGCTCGACACGATCAGGAGGATCGGCTCCACCCTGCCATGGTAGCCGCGGCTGCCGTCCCGAGTCCGGGAGTTCGCCGACGATCTGCGCGGGGGCGGAGGGTGGAATCCGGATCAGTGCGAGCCGATGTCCATCGTCCCGCCGTGGCGACGCCGGTCGGTGGCCTCGTACACCGGGTTGCCCGGGCCTTCGGCCGGCTCGCCGGGGCGCACCTGGCGGGTGTCGTACGACTCGCGCGGGGGCGAGAAGAAGTTCCGCACCCGGGTCCACAGCGACGGCTTCTGGCTCATGGCCAGACCCTACGGGATGCGACCCCTCGAAGCGAGCGCTTCGGGGGGCGAGCGGATCAGCCGAAGAGGAGGGCGAACACCGTGGCTCCGCCGCCGACGAGGATGAGGGCGACGATCGTCACCCACGCGATGATCTTGACGCGCCGCTGCCGGGTGTCGTTGAAACCGCTGTACTCGTCGTCTTCCGGCGCCATGCGTCCCATCCTATGGTCCGCGACGTTTCGTCTCGCTCGTTCCTCGCTCGCTCAACGATCCGCGGTGGGTGTTCGCGCGCGCACGAACGCGGGTGCGGCCGAGGTGGCGCCCGGCGGAGAGCGGTCGCTGAGCGAAGGGCGCTCTGGCGCCCGAGACGAAACGCCCGGGGTCAGGCGGTGTGCTCGGTGACGATCGGCCCGAAGGCGTCGGGCAGGGTGGACGTCGACAGGCCGCGCAGCTCGGCCAGCGGCACCGTGAACAGTCCCTGCACCTCGAGCGCCGGCTCGTCGCCGTCCGCGGCGGAGTCGGTCACGCCGATGCGCAGCACCGGGTAGCCCCGGCCCTCGCACAGGCCGCGGAACTTCACGTCGTCCTCGCGCGGCACCGTGACGATGACGCGGCCCGTGGACTCCGAGAAGAGGGCGGTGGCGGCATCCACACCGTCCCGCTCCATGATCTCGTTCAGCCACACGCGCGCGCCGACGCCGAAGCGCATGACGCCCTCGGCGAGGGTCTGTGCGAGGCCGCCCGACGACAGGTCGTGCGCCGACGACACCAGCGACTGCTGGCCCCCGGCGTGGAGCAGCTCGGCGAGCTTCTTCTCCTGCGCCAGGTCGACCGCCGGCGGGCGACCGCCGAGGTGATCGTGGATCGTGCCGGCCCACTGCGAGCCCGAGAGCTCGGTCGCGGTGACGCCGAGCAGGTAGATGTTCTCGCCGGCGTCCTGCCACCCCGACGGGATGCGGCGGGCGACGTCGTCGATGATGCCCAGCACGCCGACCACGGGCGTCGGGAAGATCGGCTGGTCGCCGGTCTGGTTGTAGAACGAGACGTTGCCGCCCGTGACGGGCACGCCGAGCTCGAGGCAGGCGTCCGAGAGGCCGTCGACCGTCTGCGAGAACTGCCACATGACCTCGGGGTTCTCGGGGCTGCCGAAGTTGAGGCAGTCCGTGACGGCGGTCGGCACCGCGCCGGTGACGGCGACGTTGCGGTACGCCTCCGCCAGCGCCAGCTTCGCACCCTGGTACGGGTCGAGCTGGCAGTAACGGCCGTTGCAGTCGGTGGCGATCGCGAAGCCCAGGCCCGAGTTCTCGTCGACGCGGATCATGCCGGCGTCGTCGGGGAACGCCAGCGCGGTGTTGCCCATGACGTAGTAGTCGTACTGGTTGGTCACCCACGACGTGTCGGCCAGGTTCGGGCTCGCGACGAGGCGCGTGAACTGGTCGCGCAGCGTCTGGGCGTCGGTCGGGCGGGGAAGAGCGGATGCCGAGTCGTCGCGCAGCGCGTCGATCCAGGTCGGGTAGGCCACGGGGCGCTCGTAGACCGGTCCGTCGACGGCGACCGTCGACGGGTCGACGTTCACGATCTCCTCGCCGTGCCAGAAGATCTGCAGGCGCCCGTCACCGGTGACGTCGCCGAGGACGCTGGTCTCGACATCCCACTTGCCGACCACCGCGAGGAACGCGTCGAGCTTCTCGGGAGCCACGATCGCCATCATGCGCTCCTGGCTCTCGCTCATGAGGATCTCCTCCGGCGTGAGCGAGGGGTCGCGCAGCAGCACGTTCTCGAGGTCGACGCGCATGCCCGAGCCGCCGTTCGCGGCGAGCTCGGACGTGGCGCACGAGATGCCGGCGGCGCCGAGGTCCTGGATGGCCTCGACGAGCTCATCGCGGTAGAGCTCGAGACAGCACTCGATGAGCACCTTCTCGGCGAACGGGTCGCCGACCTGCACTGCGGGGCGCTTGGTCGGGCCGGTGCTGTCGAACGAGTCCGAGGCGAGGATGGATGCCCCGCCGATGCCGTCGCCGCCGGTGCGTGCGCCGAACAGCACGACCTTGTTGCCGGCGCCGGTCGCGTTGGCGAGCTTGAGGTCCTCATGGCGCAGGACGCCGACCGCCAGCGCGTTGACGAGCGGGTTGCCCTGGTAGACCGCGTCGAACACGGTCTCGCCGCCGATGTTCGGCAGGCCCAGGCAGTTGCCGTAGAAGCTGATGCCCGAGACGACGCCGTGCACCACGCGAGCGGTGTCGGGGTTGTCGATGGCGCCGAAGCGCAGCTGGTCCATGACGGCGACCGGGCGTGCGCCCATCGAGATGATGTCGCGCACGATGCCGCCGACGCCGGTCGCGGCGCCCTGGAACGGCTCGATGTAGCTCGGGTGATTGTGGGACTCGACCTTGAAGGTGACCGCCCAGCCCTCGCCGATGTCGACGACGCCGGCGTTCTGGCCCATACCCACCATGAGGCGGGTCTTCATCTCGTCCGAGACCTTCTCGCCGAACTTGCGGAGGTAGATCTTCGACGACTTGTAGGAGCAGTGCTCCGACCACATGACGGAGTACATCGCCAGCTCACCCGAGGTGGGGCGGCGGCCGAGGATCTCGCGGATCCTGTCGTACTCGTCGGGCTTGAGACCGAGCGCCGCGTACGGCTGCTCCTTCTCCGGCGTGGCGGTGGCGTTCTCGACGGTATCGGCGACAGCGGTGGAAGAGGGGGTGGTCACGCGGCTCAGCTCCAGAAATTTCGGGGGATGCCGGACCGGTCCAGTCTAGTTCGGCCGCGGCATCCGCTCGTCTCGTGCGACGGCAGCCTCGAACCAGGGGATCTGCCGCCATGCCGGGCGGCGTCGCCCTCGGTCTCGGGCGGAAACCCCGGCCTCGGCGAAGAGATGCGCACGAAACGGTTGACGGATGCCGCACCCGGGCGTAACGTACAACCAAATGGTTGTACGAATTGAACTCACCGATGACGAGACCGATCGCGTGTTCCACGCGCTCGCGACGGCGACGCGGCGTGACATCCTGCGCCGTGCGATCGAGCGCGAGCACTCGGTCTCGGCGCTCGCCCGCGACTACGACATGTCGTTCGCGGCGGTGCAGAAGCACGTCGCCGTGCTCGAGGCGGCCGGGCTCATCGTCAAGCGCGCCGAGGGCCGCGAGCGGCTCGTCCGTGCGGATCCGGCGATGATCGCCCGCGCGCGTGCGCTGCTGGGGCACTACGAAGACATGTGGCGCGGGCGCATCGACCGGCTCGACGCACTCCTGGCGGGCCCCCGTGGGTCGGGGCCGCCGATTGCGCACCCCGGCCCCGATGAATCCACGACGCAGGAATCCACGACGCAGGAATCACCCACGCAAGGAGAATGACAATGCCTGTCACCGATGTCACCACCGACGCGGAAGCGCTCACCATGACGATCACGGCCGAGTTCCCGGCCCCGGTCGAGCGGCTCTGGGAGGTCTTCACCGACCCCCGCCAGCTCGAGCGCTTCTGGGGCCCGCCCGGATACCCCGCGACCTTCACGTCGTTCGACCTCACCGTCGGCGGCCGCGCGCGCTATCTCATGACCAGTCCACAGGGCGAGAAGTATCACGCGACCTGGGAGTTCCTCGAGATCAATGGCCCCCGCTCGCTCGCGGTGCTGGACTCGTTCGCCGATGAGAACGGCGACGTGCGCGAAGACATGCCGACCTCGCGCATGACACTCGCCTTCGAGCCCACATCATCCGGCGCGCGGCTCGAGAGCGTCACGCGCTTCACGTCGGCCGAGGCGCTGGAGCAGGTCGTGGCGATGGGGATGATCGAGGGTTCGACGATGGCGATCAACCAGCTCGACCGGGTGCTGCAGGGCCTGCGCGACTACGCCGCCGGCAAGGGCACGCAGACCGAGATCCTCGACGACACGCATGTGCGGATCACCCGCCTCATCGAGGGCCCGATCGACCTGGTCTGGCGCGCCCACCAGGAGCCCGAGCTCCTCGAGAAGTGGATGCTCGGCCCCGACGGCTGGCGGATGTCGGTGTGCGAGGTCGATCCTGCCGTCGGCGGTCGTTACCGCTACGAGTGGGAGCCCCTCGAGGGCACCGAGGGCGAGCGTTTCGGGTTCGACGGCGAGACCGTGCTGTCGGAGGCGCCGCGTCGTGCCGTCACCACCGAGCACATGACGGGCACCGACTACCCGTCGACGCTCAACGACCTCAACCTCGAGGAGGAGGACGGCGCCACGCTCATCACGCTGCTCATCGAGTACCCCGACAAGGAGACGCGCGACATCGTGCTCGCCACCGGCATGACCGACGGCATGGAGACCAGCTACGCACGCCTCGAGGGTGTGCTGGCCGCCGTCTGACGGTCGACACGGAGACGATGATGACCGAGAACACCGTCACGCGTGCCGTGACCACCCACGTCGTGGGCGCCGGAGACGACGCGATCACCTACGACATCCACGGCGACCTGGCGGAGGCGACGGTCGATCGGCCCGCGCTGTTCCTCTTCGCCGGGCCGATGGACGCGAGCGGACTCGCACTCCTCGCCGCGCACGTCTCGGACAGACCGGTGGTGACGTACGACCCGCGCGGCGCCGGGCGCAACCCTGTCGGCGCCGCCGACATCACGGTCGAGCAGCACGCGTCCGATCTGCACCGCGTCATCGCGGCGCTCGGTGCGGGCCCCGTCGATGCCTTCGGCACCAGCGGCGGGGCGGTGCACCTGCTCGCGCTCGCCGCCGCCCACCCGGGCGACGTGCGTATCGCGGTCGCGCACGAGCCGCCGGTCGCCGAGCATCTCGACGACCGCGACGCAGTGCTCGCCGTGATTGCCGACATGAAACGCACCTACGGCGAAAAGGGCGACGGCGCCGCGATGGCGAAGTTCATCCCCTTCGTGATGCTCGACGGACCGGTGCCTGACGACTACCTCGACGGGCCCGCGCCCGACCCCGCGATGTTCGGCATGTCGTCCGAGGACGACGGCGCCCGCACGAATCCGCTGATGCGGAACATGCCGGCGACCATCGCGTACCGCATCGACGTCGACGCGTTGCGAGCGCGGGGCGAACGCCTCGTCGTCGCGGTCGGCGTGGAGTCCGGCGACGCGTTGGCCGCACGCGGGGGCCGTTCGGTCGCCGCCGCCGTAGGCGTACCGGTGGCGGACTTCCCCAGCCACCATGCCGGCTTCACCGATCAGCCGGGCTACCCCGGCGACCCGGCGGGTTTTGCCGCCCGCCTTCAGGAGGTTCTCGGTTGACGTATGGGGCCGCCGGCGTCGCGGCGCCACGGGTTCGACGGCGAGACCCTGCTACCCGCGCCCCGGAGGGCGTGCTCGCCGCGGTGTGACCGGAGAAAGGGAGACGACGATGGCTATGACGTTCGACGTGGAAGTGAGCCGCGAGTTCGAGGCGCCGATCGAGCGCGTCTGGGCGGCGTGGACCACGCCCGCCGACCTGCGGGAGTGGTGGGGACCGGAGGGGTTCACGTGCCCTCGCGCGGAAGCCGACATCCGGGTCGGCGGCGCGATCATCGTGACGATGCGGGCGCCGGCGGAATGGGGTGGAGCCGACTACCACAACCGCTGGGACATCACCGAGCTCGAGGCGCCGACGACCCTGCGCTACGTCATGCGATTCTGTGACGAGGACGGGACGCCGATCACACCGGCTGAGGCCGGAGTCCCCACGGCGACGACCGAAGACGGCCGCCACGAGGTGACGTTGACCGACCTCGGGGACGGGCGCACCCGCCTCGACATGGTCGAGCACGGCTACCTGACCCCCGAGGCGCGGGACATGTCCCGCATGGGGCTGGAGCAGTGCCTCGACAAGATGCAGCGCCTGGTCGGATCCGCGGGTTGAACGGAAAGGGGACGGATGCCGCGGCATCCGTCCCCTTCTCTCGAAGTCAGCTCAGACGCTGCGGAACCGGTTCACCATCGGGCAGTCGAACGGGTCGCGGGCCGCGAGGCCGACGCGGTTGAGGTACGCGATGACGATGCCGTACGACTGGATCAGGCTGGTCTCGGTGTAGGGCACGCCGCGTGTGCGGCACTGCTCCATCACGATCTCGCGGGTCTTGGCCAGGTGCGGGCGGGCCATGCTCGGGAAGAGGTGGTGCTCGACCTGGTAGTTGAGGCCGCCCATGAGCGTCGTCGCCCACCAGCCGCCACGGATGTTGCGCGAGGTGCGCACCTGCTTGGAGAAGAAGTCGAGCTTCGCGTCGGCCGCGATGATCGGCATGCCCTTGTGGTTCGGCGCGAACGAGGCGCCCATGTACACGCCGAACACGGCCAGCTGCACGCCGAGGAAGGCGAACGCCATGCCGACCGGCAGGAACAGGAAGAGCGGCGTGAGGTAGAGCGCGAAGCGCACGGCGATCAGCGACAGCTCGATCCAGCGGCCCTTGACCTCGCCGCGCGAGAGCAGGTGCTTGAGGCCGAGGAAGTGCAGGTTCAGACCCTCGAGCGTGAGCAGCGGGAAGAACAGCCAGCCCTGCTTGCGGGTGATGAGCGCGCCCAGGCGGCTCACCTTCGCGGCATCCTCCTCGAGGAAGCGGATCGTGTCGACCTCGATGTCGGGGTCCTTGCCGACGCGGTTGGGGTTCGCGTGGTGGCGGTTGTGCTTGTTGTTCCACCACGAGAGGCTGATGCCCACGATGCCGGAGGCGAGGACGCGGCCCAGCCGGTCGTTCGCCGGTCCGGAGGCGAGGATCTGCCGGTGGGCGGCCTCGTGCGCGAGGAACGAGACCTGGGTGAAGATGACGCCCAGCGCGCCGGCGATCAGCAGCTGGTACCAGGTGTCGCCCAGCAGGATGAATCCGGTGATCGCGCCGCCGAGGGCGAGCACGAGTGCGGCGCCGACGAGCGCGTAGAACCACTGGGCCCGCGCGAGCAGGCCGGTCTCGCGTACTACCTGCGACACCTCGGTATAGGCCCGCGCGACGGGGGGGAAGGTCTCGGAGCCGGCATAGGTCTGACGGACCGGGCCCAGACGGGCGACCTCAGGTGCGACAGCGGTGATGGTGGCGATGATCGCACCTGCTCTGGTCGATTGCCGACCGCCTGGTCGACGCGAAGCGACAGACGAATGCCGGTCGCTAGGGCCCACACTACGCAGGTGCATATGACCGCAGGGGAATGGGCTGACGATGCCCAGCATGTTGGGGGTGCATGCCCAGGCGCAACCCCCTTGACAGGGCTTGGCGCCGCCGCCGACGAGCGCCAGGGCCTCGGCTGACGCTGACGCGGCCAGCCCCGGTCAGGGAGGCGTCGCACCGTCAGGCGGGGTCGGGGGTGTCGGTGAGCAGGCGGTAGCCCATGCCCGACTCGGTGAGCAGGTGCGAGGGGTGGCCGGGGTCGGCCTCGAGCTTCTTGCGCAGCTGTGAGATGTAGAGCCGCAGATAGCCGGTGTCGGCCACCTGCTCGGTGCCCCAGATGTCTTTGAGCAGGGCCTGCCGGGTGACGAGCGACCCGGGGTTGCGGGCGAGGAACTCGAGGATGCGCCACTCCGTCGGCGTCAGATGGACGCGCTCGCCGCTGCGGGTGACGGTCTTCGTCGAGAGGTCGACGACGACGTCGCCGAAGGTCACGACGGGAACTCCGGATGCCGCGCCCACGCGCCGTGACAGTGCCCGCAGCCGTGCGAGCAGCTCGTCGATCTGGAACGGCTTGGTGACGTAGTCGTCGGCGCCGGCATCCAGCGCCTCCACCTTGTCGGCCGAACCCGTGCGGCCCGACACCACGATGATCGGGGCCGTCGTCCAGCCGCGCAGCGCCTGGATGACCTGCACGCCGTCGAGCCGCGGCATCCCGAGGTCCACCATCACGATCTCGGGATGCTCCTTGGCCGCCAGGGCTACCGCCGACGCCCCGTCGGGAGCGGCGACGACCTCGTAGCCGTGGGCGGCGAGGGTGATGCGGAGAGCCCGGACGAGCTGCGGATCGTCGTCGGCGATGAGCACCTTCACGACAGGTCATTCATGAGAGCGGCCTCTCTTCGGCGTGGAGGGGGTCGGCCACGGGCAGCGAGATGACCATGGTGAGGCCGCCTCCCGGAGTGTCTTCGGGGGCGAGCGTACCGCCCATGCCCTCGGTGAAGCCCTTGGACAGGGCGAGCCCGAGACCGAGGCCGGCGGTGTTGTCGGTGTCGCCGAGTCTCTGGAACGGCGTGAACATGTCGTCGCGGCGATCGGGCGAGACCCCGCTGCCGTGGTCGACGACCCGGATCTCGGCGGTGCCCCCGAGGCGGCTCGTCGTCACCCGGACGCGGCTGCCGGCGGGCGTGTAGCGGGCGGCGTTCGCCAGCACATTCACGAGCACGCGCTGCAGGAGCACCGGGTCCGCCTCGACGGACGGAAGCTCCGGGTCGAGGGCGAGCTCGAACCGGTCGGGCCCGGCGCCGAGCTCGTCGAGCGCGGCGAGCACGACTCCCGCGCTGTCGACCGCCTGCAGCGACACGGCGAGCACCCCTGCCTGCACGCGGCTGACGTCGAGCAGATCGGTGACCAGTGCCGACAGCGTCATGAGCGACTCGTCGGCTGTCGCGATCAGCTCGGCCCGGTCTTCGGGCGACAGGTTCGCGCCGGAGGCGCGGAGCCCCCCGACCGCAGCCACGGCAGCCGCGAGCGGGCGGCGCAGATCGTGGCTCACCGCCGACAGCAGGGCGCTGCGAACCTGGTCGGTCTCGGCCAGCAGGCCGGCCCTGCGCGCGGCCGCCGTGAGGTCGGTGTGCTCGAGCGCGGCCGAGAGCTGCGCCGTCACCGCATCGACGAGGCGGCGCTCCGACGCGTCGAGCACGTGGCCGTGCAGCTCGAGCGTGGCCGGCGGGCCGCCGTTGCGGCGGGCGACGGTCACCGCATCGAAGCGCCCGTCGCGCACGGGCTCGCCGTCCGTGGCGAGCACTGAGCCGTCGGCATCCACGAGCCGCACTCCTGCGAGGCCGATCGACTCCCGCGTCCGTGCGATCAGTGCGGGCACCGCCGAGTCGCCGCGCAGGACGCTCCCGGCGACCGTCGCGAGCAGTTCGGCCTCGGCCTCGGCCCGTCGAGCGGCGCGGGCCGCGCGGGCCGCGCGGTCGACGATGAAGCTCACGAGCACCGCGATGACGACGTACAGCAGCAGGGCCCACACGTTCCGCGGATCGGCGATGCCGACCGTGTAGTACGGCGGCACGAAGAAGAAGTTGAGGGTGAGCCCTGACATGACCGCCGCGAAGACGGCCGGCCAGATCCCGCCGACGAGCGAGACCAGCACCACGAGGAGCTGGTACGCCAGGACGTCGCTCGTGATGGTCTCGTCGCTGCGGATGGAGACCAGCAGCCACGTCAGCAGGGGGCCGCCGACGATCGCCAGCAGGAAGCCGAGCAGTCGCCGCTTCATGCTGAGGGCGCCGCCGGTGATGCGCGGCAGCCGGAACCGGTCGCCGGCGGCGGCATGCGTCACGATGTGCACGTCGATGTCGCCGGACTCGCGGATCACCGTCGCGCCGATGCCTGGACCGGTCAGGGCGGCCGCGAGCCGCCCCCGGCGGCTCACCCCGATGACGAGCTGCGTCGCGTTCACCGAGCGGGCGAACTCCACGAGGGATCGCGGGACGTCGTCGCCGACGACCTGGTGGTACGTGCCGCCGAGCGACTCGACCCGTGCACGCTGGGCGGCGAGCGCGCCCGGGTCGCCGGCACGCAGACCGTCCTGGCTCGACACGTGCACCGCGAGCAGCTCGCCGCCGGCCGATCGCGCGGCGATGCGGGCACCGCGGCGCAGCAGCGTCTCGCCCTCCGCCCCGCCGGTGAGCGCGACGACCACGCGCTCGCGCGCCTGCCAGGCGCCTCTGATGCCGTGCTCGGCACGGTACCTCTTGAGCGCGCTGTCGACCTCGTCGGCGAGCCACAGCAGCGCGAGCTCGCGCAGCGCGGTCAGGTTGCCGAGCCGGAAGTAGTTCGACAGCGCCGCGTCGATCCGCTCCGCCGGGTACACCAGCCCGGCCGACAGGCGGTCGCGCAGTGACTGCGGCGACAGGTCGATCACCTCGACCTGATCGGCGGCCCGGACGACGGCATCCGGAACCGTCTCCTGCTGGGCGACGCCCGTGATCTGCTCGACCACCCCGCCGAGCGACTCGATGTGCTGCACGTTGACCGTCGTGATCACGTCGATGCCGGCGTCCAGGAGCGCGTCGACGTCCTGCCAGCGCTTGTGGTGGGGCAGCCCGGGAGCGTTGGTGTGGGCCAGCTCGTCGACGAGCGCGATCGCGGGATGCCGCGCGAGCACGCGCTCGAGATCCATGTCGGTCAGCTCGACCCCGCGATGCGAGATGGTCGTGCGGGGGACGACGGTGAGGCCCTCGACGAGGGCGGCCGTCGCGGCGCGGTCGTGCGTCTCGACGACGGCGATGACGACGTCGCGGCCGTCGTCGGCGAGGCGGCGGCCCTCTTCGAGCATCTCGTACGTCTTGCCGACTCCGGGCGCTGCCCCGAGCAGCACCCGCAGCTTGCCGCGCTTCATGTGGTCACCCTACGACCCTCCTGGTGGTGGCGATTCCGGTCGGTGTTCCAAAAGCGGGTCGGTGACCCGACACGCCGGGCCGCAGCATCCGATGCCGGCGTGTCGGCGTGACGGACCCGACTTTTCTTATGCTGACCGGAGGGGGACGGATGCCGTGGGCCGGGATCGGTCATGAGCCCAGGGCATCGAGCGCGAGGTTGAGCTCGAGCACACTCACGCGGGGATCGCCGAGGTAGCCGAGGTCGCGCTGCTGGGTGTGGGCGTCGACGAGACGGCGTACGTCGGCCTCTTCCAGCCCGCGTGCGTCGGCCACACGGCCGACCTGCAGCTGGGCGTAGGCGGGGCTGATGTGCGGGTCCAGGCCGGAAGCCGATGCAGTGACGGCATCGGCCGGAACCTCGGACACATCGACGCCCTCGAGCTCGGCGATCGCGACCTGGCGGGCCCCGATGGACGCGACGAGGTCGGGGTTCTCGGGACCCAGGTTGGAGCCGCTCGAGGCGCCGCCGTCGTAGCCGTCACCGGCCGCCGAGGGACGCGACTGGAAGTATTCGGGCAGCGCCGCCCCCGAGGCATCCGCGAAGGACTGACCGATGAGCGCCGACCCGACGGTTTCGCCGCGGGCGTCGTGCACCGGCGAGGCGTTCGCCTGCCATGGCAGTGCCAGCTGCGCGATGCCGGTCACGACCAGCGTGTAGCCGACTCCGAGCACGAGGGTGAAGACGAGCATCGCGCGGACGGCGACGCCGGCGGTGCGGAGGGTGGTGCGGGTGGAAGTGGACATGGTGGTCTCCTGTCTGGCTCGAAGGGTCAGAAGCCCGGGATGAGGCTCACGACGAGGTCGATGAGCTTGATGCCGAGGAAGGGGGCGATCACGCCGCCCAGCCCGTACACGAGCAGGTTGCGGCTGAGGATCTGCGAGGCGCTCGCCGGCCGGTACGCCACACCCCGCAGGGCGAGAGGGATGAGGACCACGATGACGACGGCGTTGAAGATGATCGCGCTCGTGACCGCCGAGGCCGGCGAGCTCAGCTGCATCACGTTCAGCGCTGTAAGGCCCGGGAAGACGCCCATGAACATCGCCGGAATGATCGCGAAGTACTTCGCGATGTCGTTGGCGAGCGAGAAGGTCGTGAGGGCGCCGCGCGTGATGAGCAGCTGCTTGCCGATGCGCACGATGTCGATGAGCTTCGTCGGGTCGCTGTCGAGGTCGACCATGTTGCCGGCCTCCTTCGCCGCCGACGTGCCGGTGTTCATCGCGACGCCGACGTCGGCTTGCGCGAGCGCCGGAGCGTCGTTCGTGCCGTCGCCGGTCATGGCGACGAGGTTGCCGCCCCGCTGCTCGCGCCGGATGAGGGCCAGCTTGTCTTCGGGGGTCGCTTCGGCGAGGAAGTCGTCGACGCCGGCCTCCTTCGCGATCGCGGCGGCGGTCAGCGGGTTGTCGCCGGTGACCATGACCGTGCGGATGCCCATCGCGCGCAGCTCGTCGAACCGTTCACGCAGGCCTTCCTTGACGATGTCCTTGAGGTGCACGACGCCGAGCACCCGCGCTTCGGCGGCGGACTCCGTGGACGGGCGAAGGGTGGCGACGACGAGCGGCGTGCCGCCGGACTGCGCGATGGCGTCGGTCTCGGCGGTCAGCAGCGCGCGCGTCGGAGCGCTCACGGGAGCGCCGGATGCCTCGAGCCACGCCAGCACCGCCGAACCCGCGCCCTTGCGCACCTGGGTGCCGTCGGGCAGGTCGACGCCGCTCATGCGGGTCTGCGCTGTGAACGGCACCACGACGGACCCGGCGGGTTCGTCGACGGGTTCGTCGACCGCACCGCCGCGGGTCGCCGCGAGCTCGACCACCGAGACGCCCTCGGGGGTGGGGTCGGCCAGCGACGACAGCGCCGCCGCGTGCGCCAGTTCGGCATCGCCGACGCCTGGCAGCGCGACGAAGTCCGACGCCCGGCGGTTGCCGTAGGTGATCGTGCCGGTCTTGTCGAGGAGGAGGGTCGTGACGTCGCCCGCCGCCTCGACGGCCCGGCCCGACATCGCGAGCACATTGCGCTGCACGAGGCGGTCCATGCCGGCGATGCCGATCGCCGACAGCAGGGCGCCGATCGTCGTCGGGATGAGGCACACCAGCAGTGCCACGAGCACGGGGATGCTGACAGGGGCCGCGGCGTACGACGCGATCGGGTTGAGGGTGAGCACGACGATCACGAACACGATCGACAGACTCGCCAGCAGGATGCCGAGAGCGATCTCGTTGGGCGTCTTCTGGCGGCTCGCACCCTCGACGAGCGCGATCATGCGGTCGACGAACGTCTCGCCCGGCTTCGACGTGATGCGCACGACGATGCGGTCCGAGAGCACGCGGGTGCCTCCGGTGACCGCCGAGCGGTCGCCGCCCGACTCGCGCACGACCGGAGCCGACTCGCCGGTGATCGCCGACTCGTCGACCGTGGCGATGCCCGCGATGATGTCGCCGTCGCCGGGAATGAGTTCGCCGGCCGACACCACCACGACGTCGCCGAGACGCAGGTCGGCCGAGGAGACCTCGACGACGTCGGCGCGGCCGGCCGCGGCATCCGTTGTCCGGACATCGCCGGTAACCAGGTGAGCCGTCGTCGACGTGCGGGTCTGGCGCAGCGTCGCGGCCTGCGCCTTGCCGCGGCCCTCGGCGACCGACTCCGCAAGGTTCGCGAACAGCACCGTGAGCCAGAGCCACACGGCGATGCCCCACGTGAAGCCGAAGGGCACCGCGGTGCCGCCGGATGGCTCGGGGCCGCCGAGGAACGGCTCGGCGATCGCGATGGCCGTCGTGAGTGCGGCGCCGACCCACACCAGGAACATGACGGGGTTGCGCCAGAGTGCGACCGGGTCGAGGCGCCGGAAGGCGCCGGGAAGAGCGGCCCACAGCTGCGCGGCGCCGAAGGCGCGGGAGGATGCCTCCGTCCGAGCAGGCTGGGGATGCCGGGCGGGACCCTGAACGGGGTCGGGCGTCGAGACGAGCGTGGAGGTGGACATGAGTCAGACGAGCCCTTCCGCCAGGGGAGCCAGCGTGAGAACGGGGAAGTAGGTGAGTGCGGTGATGACGACCGCGACGACGGCCAGCAGGCCGACGAACTGCGGGCGGTGGGTGGGCAGCGTGCCGGCGCTCGACGGCGTCGACTTCTGGGCGGCGAGCGAGCCGGCGAGAGCCAGCACGAGCACGATCGGGACGATCCGGCCGAGCAGCATCGCGACGCCGAGCGCCGTGTTGAGCCAGGGGGTGTTGGCGGTGAGCCCGGCGAAGGCCGAGCCGTTGTTGTTGGCCGCTGACGTGAAGGCGTAGAGCACCTCGCCGAGGCCGTGCACGCCGGGGTTCCAGATCGACGTCGACTCGACATCCGCTCGGATCGCCGGGATGCCGAAGCTGAGCGCCGTGCCGGCGAGCACGAGCACCGGGGTCACGAGGATGTACAGGCTCGCGAGCTTGATCTGCGCCGGGCCGATCTTCTTGCCGACGTACTCGGGGGTGCGGCCGACGAGGAGCCCGCCGACGAACACGGCGATGACGGCGAGCACGAGCATGCCGTAGAGCCCCGACCCCACGCCGCCCGGTGCGACCTCGCCGAGCATCATGTTGATCAACGGGATCATGCCGCCCAGCGCCGTGTACGAGTCGTGCATCGAGTTGACCGCGCCGGTCGAGGTGAGCGTGGTGGCACCGGCGAACAGCGTCGAGCCGAAGATGCCGAAGCGCGCCTCCTTGCCCTCCATCGCGGTGCCGGCGAGCTGCGGCGCGGTGCCCAGCCCGAGCGACTCGAGCCACGTCAGCGCGACGATCGAAACGACGGCGATCGACGCCATCACGGCGAGGATCGCGTATCCCTGCCGGTCATCGCCCACGATGCGGCCGAATGCGCGCGGCATCGCGACGGGGAGCGCGAGCAGCAGCAGGATCTCGAGCAGGTTCGACCATGGCGTGGGGTTCTCGAACGGGTGGGCCGAGTTCGCGTTGAAGAAGCCGCCGCCGTTGGTGCCGAGGAGCTTGATCGCCTCCTGCGAGGCGACCGGTCCACCCGGGATCACCTGCGTGCCGCCGGTCACCGTGGCGACCTCGGCGAAGCCGTTGGCGTTCTGCACGACGCCGGCGAGCACGAGTGCGATGGCCGAGACGACCGCCAACGGCAGCAGCAGACGGGTGAGACCGCGGGTCAGGTCGACCCAGAAGTTGCCGATGGTCGCCGAACCCCGCCGAGCGAAGCCGCGGACGAGCGCGACCGCGACCGCGATCCCGACGGCCGCCGACACGAAGTTCTGCACCGCGAGGCCGGCGAGCTGCACGGTGTAGCCCATCGTGAGCTCGGGCGAGTAGGACTGCCAGTTCGTGTTGGTGACGAACGAGATCGCGGTGTTGAAGGCGAGGCCCTCGGGCACCGCCGGCAGGCCGAGCGAGTACGGCAGCAGACCCTGCAGCCGCTGCAGCGCATAGACGAAGAGCACGCCCACGATCGAGAACGCGAGCACGCCGCGGGTGTAGACCTGCCAGGTCTGCTCGGAGCGAGGATCGACGCCGACGAGCCGGTACAGCCCGCGCTCGACGCGCGCGTCCTTCTGGGTCGTGTAGACGTGCGCGATCCAGTCCCCGAGCGGCCGGTACAGCAGTGCGAGGATCAGCAGCAGGGTCGCCAGCTGCAGGATGCCGGTGAGCACGGTCGCGGCATCCATCAGAACTTCTCCGGGTTGACGAGGGCGACCAGCAGGTAGGCGATCGCCGCCAGGGCGAGGACTCCCGCGACGAGTGAGAAGACGATCATCGGCTCCCCTCCTCGCCGCGCATCGCGTCGTGCGGAGCGGTGGCCCGGTCAGGGGCCGCCAGCTTCTCGGCGCCCCGGGCGATCAGCCACACGAGCGCGAAGAGCGCGAGCGTCAGGGCGAGGTAGATGACATCGAGCACAGGAACTCCCGGATGGTGCGGTCCGCGCGGCGGACCCTGCGGTCGCCCGCGGTGCGGCGGGCGTGAATCCGATGCAACTCCCGAGCGGATGCCGCAGCCGCCGTCCTCACGGAATCCGAACGCCGCGCGGCCCGACGCTCACGGTCCCCAGGCGCTCCGCTCGAGTCCGACGTTGACGTGACGCCATTGTGATGTCACTCTGACGTCATGCAGATCGCCGGTCATGTCGAAGAGCTCCAGCGACAGCTCGCGGCGGCTTCGGCCACGGGTGGGACGGAGACCGCCGAAGTTGCCGCGCGTCTGGCCGCCGCGCTCGAGCCTGCCGCGCGGCTGGCGATCCTCGAGGCCCTGTCAGAGGCGGCGGGCGAGATCACGCGCGAGCTCGCGCCGGGCTCCGTCGATGTGCGCCTGCGCGGTCGCGAGGTCGACTTCGTCGTGTCGCGCCCCGGCGCCGAGTCCGCCCCGACGGCAGCGAGCGCCAGCGGGCCGGTCACCGTCGCCTCGGCGTCGGCGGCGGCATCCGTCGACGACGCCGACGACGCCACCGCCCGCACGACCCTGCGGCTGCCGGACTCGCTCAAGGTCCGCGCCGAAGCCGCCGCCGCGGCGGAAGGACTGTCGCTCAACACCTGGCTCGTGCGCGCCGTGACGGCCGCGCTCGATCCGGCGTCGGACGCCCCGGCGCGCACGAGCGCGTCGTACATCGGCTGGGTGCGCTGAGGAAGGGCGTGCGCTGATGACGACGTTTCCGGTGTCGGGTCCGGCCGCCGTGCGCATCGAACTGCAGATGGGGCGCATCGACGTCGTCGCCGAGCAGCGCCGCGACCTCGCGGTCGACGTGGGTCCGGCCAACCCGCATCGCAACGGCGACCGCAGCGCCGCCGACGCCGTGCGGGTGATCCACTCGGGATCCGACCTGCGCATCGTCGGCCCCGTGCGGTTCACCTTGTTCGGCTCAGGCGATTCGGTCGACGTCTCGGTGCGTGTGCCGACCGGTTCCGACGTGTCGCTGGCCCTCAAGTACGGGTCGATCCGCGTCGCCGGCGCGGTCGGCACCGCGCGCATCGCGCTCGACTACGGCGATGCCACCCTCGAGCGCACCGGCCGCGCCGACCTCGGTCTCGGCCATGGCGAGCTGCGGGTGGAGCACGTCCGCGGCGACGCGGACGTCAGCATCAGCTCGGGCCGTGCGCGCATCGGCATCGTGGATGGCGCACTGCGACTGAAGGGATCGGATGCCGGCATCGACGTCGGCTCCGTCTCGGGCGTCGCCGACATCGCGACCTCGAGCGGTGTCGTCCATCTCGGCGATCCCGGGCCGGCACTCACCGTCCGCTCGGCCTACGGGCCGGTGCGGATCGGCGACCTCAACGGCGGGACGGCACGGATCGAGGCGTCGTACGGCGCGGTGACGCTCGGCATCCGCTCGGGCACGGCGGTGTGGCTGGACGCGTCCAGCCAGCACGCCGCGGTGCGCAACGAGCTCGCCGCCGCCACCGGCCCGATCGAGGGCGAGGCCTCTCTGGAGCTGTACGCGCGCACGGGGTACGGCGACATCACCGTGCACCGCACGCACCCGGTCGCCGGCTGACGGCGTTCTTCGGCGTCAGGCGCGGGCGGCGGCGTCCTCGAACGCGACCCACGCGAGCATGGCGCACTTCACGCGGGCGGTGAACTTCGAGACGCCCGACAGCGCGGCGGCGTCGCCGTACACCTCTTCGTCGAGCGGGGTCTCGCCGCGTGAGCGCAGCGCCTCGCGGAAGCCCTCGACGAGAGCGGATGCCTCGGCCCGCGGCATCCGTCCCTCCTCTTCGATCAGCGCGGCGAGCATGGATGCCGAGGCCTGCGAGATCGAGCAGCCGGCGCCGTCCCACGTCACCTCGTCGACCGTGCTGCCGTCGTCGGACAGGCGGACGCGGAGCGTGATCTCGTCGCCGCAGATCGGGTTGCGCTGGTATGACATGGCGACCCGGCCGGTGTCGGCGGGGTCATCGGCGGCTCCGGCGGCGGTTTCGGTGGTGGCTGCGGCGAGGAGCACCTTGCCGTGCGGGCGCTTGGAGTGGTCGAGGATCAGCTCCTGGTACAGCGACTCGAGGCCGTTCATGCGCCGGCTCCGAAGAACCCGCGCACACCCGAGAGCGCGTCGAGGAACACGTCCGCGTCGTCGGCGGTGTTGTAGAGCGCCGTCGACGCGCGCACCGACGCGGTGAGCCCGAATCGGCGGTGCAGGGGCTGGGCGCAGTGGTGCCCGACGCGCACCGCGACGCCGCGGGCGTCCAGGAACTGGCCGACGTCGTGCGCGTGGACGCCCTCGACGTCGAACGACCACAGTCCGACCCGCTCCGCGCCCGGCGCATCGCCGAGCAGGCGGATGCCGGGGATCGACCGCAGCCCCTCGCCCAGCCGGGCCTCCAGCGCCTTCTCGTGCGCGTGCAACGTGCTCATGCCGACGCCGTCGAGGTAGCGGACCGCGGCCGCGAGGCCGATCGCCTGCGACACCGGCTGCGTGCCCGCCTCGAACCGCTGCGGCGGCGGCAGGTACGAGGCCTCGTCGAGCGTCACCGTCGTGATCATCGACCCGCCGGTGAGGAACGGCGGCAGCGCCTCGAGCACGTCGGCGCGGCCGTAGAGGCCTCCGACGCCGTACGGTCCGAGCATCTTGTGGCCCGAGAACACCGCGAGGTCGACCCCGAGGCCCGGGAGGTCAAGGGGCAGATGTGGCGCGGACTGGCAGGCGTCGAGCACGGTCACTGCGCCGACGGACTGGGCCAGGGCGACGAGCTCGGCCACCGGGTTCACGATGCCCAGCACGTTCGAGACGTGCGTGAACGCGACGATGCGCGTGCGCTCACCAATGACGGCGGCTGCGGCATCCATGTCCAGCGTCCCGTCGTCGTGGACGGGGATGTGACGCAGCACGGCGCCGTTGCGCGCGGCCAGCTCCTGCCAGGGGATGAGGTTCGCGTGGTGCTCGGTCTCGGTCACGACGATCTCGTCGCCGGGCTGCAGCGCGAAGCGGGCGGATGCCGGAGCGCCGCGCCCGACCGACGCGTTGCCGATCGCGTAGGCCACGAGGTTGAGCCCGGCAGTCGCACCGCTGGTCCACACCAGCTGCTCGGGCCGTGCGCCGACGAAACCGGCGACGGTGGCGCGCGCGTCTTCGAAGAGCTCGGTCGCCTCGGCGGCGAGGGTGTGCGCGCCGCGGTGGACGGCGGAGTTCGCGCGGGTGAGGAAGTCCACCTCGGCGTCGATGACCGCCTGCGGCTTCTGGCTCGTCGCGCCCGAGTCGAGGTAGACCAGGCGCTCGCCGTTGACGCGCTCGCCGAGGATCGGGAAGTCCGCGCGGAGCGCCGCGGCGTCCAGGAGCGCGGCCGGCGAAGGGGCAGAAGCGGAAAGGGTCACCCTTCAAGGCTACGCGGGATGCCGCCGCCCGGCGCGGGCTCGCGTGACACCGTCGCGTGAGACGCCCGCGGTCAGCGCTGCGCCGGGACCGGCGGCTCAGCCCCGTCCGCCTTCTCGGGCGGTCCGGCCGGGCGGATGACCCGCCGGCCCACGCGATTGACCTCGGGCGCCGACATCCGACCCGCGCGGTCGTCGCCGGGAAGCGCCCGCGAGCGGCGCCCGTATATGAGCTCGGACGAATCCAGCAGCCACGGCACCAGCGTGATCGAGACGCCGTGCACCAGCATGAGCTGCTGCGCGATGCGGCGGGCGCGGCGGTTGTGCAGGATCGACTCCCACCAGTGGCCGACGATGTACTGCGGCAGGTAGACGGTGACCACCGCGGACCCGTTCTGCTGCCGGTATGCCTTGACGAACTCGGCGATCGGGCTGGCGTAGGTGCGGTACGGCGACTCGATGATCTTCAGCGGGATGGGCATGCGGTGCGCCCGCCATTCCGCCTCGAGGGCCGCGGAATCCTCCTTCGTCACCGAGATGTGCACCGCGAACGTCTTGTCGTGCTTGGCGGCCAGGGCGTAGTCGACCGCCTTCACGACCGGCTTCTGCAGCTTGTTCACGAGGATCAGGGCGACGTCGCCCGTCGAGCCGAAGTGGGTGCGGTCGTCCATCGCGATCTCGTGCTCGACGTCGCGGTAGTAGCGGTGCACGCCGATCATGAGGAACGACAGCACCGGGATCGCGAGGAAGATCAGCCACGCGCCGTGCGTGAACTTCGTGACGGTCACGATTATCAGGACGGATGCCGTCATGGTGGCGCCGAGCGAGTTGATGAACAGGCCCTTGCGCAGACCGAACAGCTCGGAGCGGACCGCCCTGCTGCTGCGCTCATCGGCGGGAAGCTCGCGGATCGCCTTCAGCCCCCGCCGCCAGTGCCGGATCATGCCGATCTGACCGAGCGTGAACGAGACGAAGACGCCGATGATGTACAGCTGGATGAGGTTCGTCAGGTTCGCCTGGTAGACGATGAGCACGCCGATCGCGACCAGGCCCAGGATGATCATGCCGTTGGAGTACACCAGGCGGTCGCCGCGGGTGTTGAGCGCCTTGGGTGCGTAGCCGTCGCGGGCGAGCACCGACCCCAGCAGCGGGAACCCGTTGAACGCCGTGTTCGCCGCGAGCAGCAGCACGATCGCGGTCGCGGCCTGGATGACGAAGAACGGGATCGAGTTCATGCCGAACACGGCCGACGACACCTGCGCCATGAGGCTCGGCTGCGGGTTCGCGCAGTCGAAGCCGATGAGGTCGCAGGGGTTCTCGGCGTAGTGCACGCCCGCCACCAGCGCGATGGCGGTGAGCCCGGAGAAGAGGAGGATCGCGATCCCGCCCATGAGCGCGAGCGTGGTCTGCGCGTTGCGCACCTTGGGCGTGCGGAACGCCGGCACGCCGTTCGAGACGGCCTCGACGCCCGTCAGCGCCGAGCAGCCGCTCGAGAACGCTCGCAGCACCAGCAGGATGACGGCCGCCTGGGTGAGGTCCTGGGTCTCGACCGCGTAGTGCGCGCTCGACGCCACCGGCGGTTCGCCCATCACGACCTGGAACAGTCCGACGACGATCATGACCCCGACCGACCCGATGAAGACGTACGTCGGGATCGCGAACGCGCGTGAGGCCTCGCGCACGCCCCGCAGGTTCATGAGGACGATCAGGATGACGAAGCCCACCGCCATCTCGACGCGGAACGGGTTGAGACCCGGCAGCGCCGAGATGATGTTGTCGACGCCGGAGGCCACCGACACCGCGACGGTGAGGGCGTAGTCGACCGCGAGAGCCGCGGCCACGACCACGCCCGGGATCTCGCCCAGGTTCTTGCGGGCGACCTCGTAGTCGCCGCCGCCGGACGGGTAGGCCTTGATGAGCTGTCGGTAGCTGATCACCACGACGGTGAGGAGCACCACCACCGCGGCCGCGATCCACGGGGCGAAGGCGAGGAACGCCAGGCCACCGGTCAGGAGGATGAGGAGGAGCTCCTGCGGCGCGTAGGCGACGGACGACAGCGCGTCGGAGGCGAAGATCGGCAGCGCCCTCTTCTTCGGAAGCAGGTGCTCGTCGGTATCGGTGGACGCCAGGGGATCGCCCAGGATGAGGCGCTTGGCCTTCGGCGCCTCGTCTACCGACGGCTCACGGCTTTCGTTCGTCACGGCCCGTAACGCTACGCGCGAGGACTTCGCGAGGACGCATCCGGGCAGCGATCCTCACGGAATCCATGCACCGGGCGGACACGGTCGGCACCGGCCGCACCCGGGGCAGCGGCCGCAGCGGGGTGACGGATGCCGCGACCCGCGGCATCCGCTCGCCCTCAGGCGGTGGGGGCGTCGAGGAACTCCCGCGCGGCGACCACGAGCGCGTCGACGCCGCGGCTCAGCGTGGGCTGCAGCACGGGCGCGAAGAAGGGCGAGTGGTTGGTGGGGATGTCGCGCTCGACCGTGCCGGCGGCGAACGCCTCGGCGAACGCTGCGGCGTCGGCACCGCCCCAGAACCAGAAGACCAGCGGAACACCGGCCTCGCGGGCGAACCACGACACGTCCTCACTGCCGGTGAACATGCCGGGGTCGATGACGGTGCCCTCGCCGAACGCGGCGTCGAAGGCGGCGGTGAGACGTTCGGTCGCGGCGACATCGTTGATCGTCGGCGGAAGCGTGTGGTCGGTGACGATCACCGGGGGGTGCTCGGCGCCGGACGCCTGGGCCTCGGCACGCACGATGCGTTCCACCTTCTCGAGCACGCGGGCGCGCGCCTCGTCGTCGGGGTAGCGCAGGCTCAGCTCGAGCTTCGCCTCGGCGGGGATGATGTTGTTCTTGAGGCCGGCGTGGATCGAGCCGACGGTGACGACGGCGACGTCGCGCGGGTCGACCTCGCGCGACACGATGGTCTGCAGGCGCATGACGGTGGCCGCCGCCATCACGACCGGGTCGATGGTCGCCTGGGGCCGGGAGCCGTGGCCGCCCCGACCCAGCAGGGTGACGGTGAGTCCGTCGGATGCCGCCATCTGCGTGCCGCTGCGGACGCCGATGGTTCCCGCGGGCAGCGGCGTGACGTGCTGGCCGAGCACGATGTCGGGCTTCGGGAAGCGGTCGAGCACGCCGTCCGCGATCATCGCCTGCGAGCCGGCGCCGTACTCCTCGGCAGGCTGGAAGACGGCGACGACAGTGCCCGACCACTCGTCCTTCGTGGCGACCAGTCGCTCGAGCGCTCCGAGCAGCGCGGTGACGTGCATGTCGTGGCCGCACGCGTGCATCACCGGCACGTCGTTGCCGGACGGGTCGGTGCCGCGGGCGGTGCTGGCGTACTCGAGGCCGGTCTGCTCGGGCACGGGCAGGGCGTCCATGTCGGCGCGGAGCCACACGACGGGGCCCTCGCCGTTGCGGATCACGGACGCGACGCCGGTCTTGCCGATGCCCTCCTCGAACTCGATGCCCAGTTCGGTGAGGCGCTGCGTGATCACACCCGCCGTGCGGGTCTCCTGGAAGGACAGCTCCGGATGCCGGTGCAGATCGATGTAGAGCGCTTCGAGGTCGAGGGTCATGGGCTCGAGCCTATCCGCGGCGTCGCGGGCCTGCCGCCCGGCCCCGGCGTCGCGACACGCGCCTACGCGTCGGGCGCTGCCGCATGCGGTTGGGGTGTCACGACATGCCGTGTCGAGGCGGGCGTTGCGGCGTGTTGTGACCCCCGGAAGCGCCGCGGGGCGCCGGGCCTCGGTTGAGGTGTCACGACCTGTGGTTCGAGGCGAGAGCGCGAAAAAGTCGGGTCGGTGACGGCGACGCGCCGTGGATGGATGCCGGGTGCCGGCGTGTCGTGTGACGGGCCATGCTTTCGGCAGAACCGCGAGGGGTTCCGAGGGCCGGCCAAGGGGGTCAGGAGGGGAGGCGTGCGGTCGATGCGCGCACGATGAGCTCGTACGGCAGTTCGCCGGGCCGGTGCGGCGGGGCGTCGGAGTCCGCGGGTTCGAGGGCCTCGAGGATCGCGTCGGCGGCCCGCTCGCCCTGGCCGAGGGGGAACTGGTCGACCGTGGTCAGACGGAAGAACTCGCCGAGCTCGTGGCCGTCGATGCCGATGACCGAGAGGTCCTCGGGCACGCGGTAGCCGAGCTCGCGTGCGGCCAGCAGCGCCCCGATCGCCATCTCGTCGGATGCCGCGAAGATCGCGGTCGGCCGGCCGCCCGGCTTTCCGAGCAGCTGCTTGGCGGCGCGGAAGCCGCCCTCGATCGTGAAGTCGGCGGGCTCGAACAGTGACGGGCGGACGGTGATGCCGGCATCCGCCAGCGCCTGTTCGAAGCCCTGGCGACGCTGCGTCGGGATGTGGAAGTCGATGTCGAACTCGGGGCTCGCGCCGATGTGCGCGATCTCTCGGTGGCCGAGGGCGAGGAGGTGCTCGGTGGCCAGGCGGGCGACGGCGACGTCGTCGACCGTGAGCGTGGTGAGGCGCGGGTTGGGCCCGCCGATGGCGATCACCGGCAGGTCGAGCGCCACCAGCCGCTCGGTCTCGTCCTCGCCGAGCTCCAGCGAGATGGCGATGACGCCGTCCACGCGCTGACGCCGGAGGAATGTGTCGAAGATGTCGCGACGCTCCGCCCGATCGGCGGTGAGGCTGTACAGCGTGATGTCGTAGCCGCGGCGCATGAGGGCCGACGCGATGCCGCTCAGCACCGTCGAGAAGAACCAGCGGTCGAGGAACGGCACGAGCACGCCGATGTTGCGCATGCGCCCCGACGCGAGGCTCGAGGCGGATGCCGACACCACGTAGCCGAGGCTCTTCGCGGCCGCCTCCACCTTCGCCTTGGCGCCGGCCGAGACGTGGCCCCGCCCGCTCAGCGCGCGCGAGACGGTCGCCGTCGAGACGCCCGCCTGGCGGGCGACCTCGTCGATGCTGACCACGCCGTCACCTCTCTCCGCCCGGGTTGACTTGCCCCATGTGTACAACACGCGCGGCGTGTCGCGTGCATATAAGGCAAGTCAACGAGCGTGTTCGTGCCCGGAGGCCGCCATGCCCGGAGGCTCCGGCTCAGTCGTTCGTCAGCCAGACAGTCGTGTCGGCCGGCAGTTCGCCGCCCACGATCGGACCGCTCGACGCGATCACGATACCGCTCGGCAGCGCGATCGGCGTGGAACCGGTGTTGGCGATCACGGTGACATTCCCGTTGCGGAATGCGACGGCATCCGTTCCGTAGCCGTCGATCCACTCGAGCGAGCCGGCGCCGAGTGCCCGGGCGCGTCGTTCGGCGAGGAGCGTCCGGTACAGCTCGAGCGTCGATCCCTCGACCCCGGACTGGGCGCTGCGGGCCAGCGTGGCCCACTCGGCCGGCTGCGGCAGCCACGAGGCACCGGTGGGGCTGAAGCCGTAGGCGGGGGCATCCGCGGTCCACGGGATCGGCACGCGGCAGCCGTCGCGACCGTACCGCTCGCCGTTCGTGCGGAACCACGTCGGGTCCTGACGGGCGGAACCGGGGATGTCGATGACCTCGGGCAGGCCGAGCTCCTCGCCCTGGTACAGGTACGCCGAGCCGGGCAGCGCGAGCATGAGCGTCGTCGCGGCGCGGGCGCGGGCGAGGCCGACCTCGGGGATCGGCTGGCCGGGGGACTCGGGGCCGATGCCGTGACCCTGCGGGTTCTCGGCGGTCAGCGCGAGGCGCGACGCGTGGCGCACGACGTCGTGGTTCGACAGCACCCACGTGCTCGGTGCGCCGACGCCCGGGAAAGCCCGCAGCGACACGTCGATGACCTTGCGCAGATGAGCGGCGTTCCACTCGGTGGAGAGGTAGGGGAAGTTGAAGGCCTGGTGCATCTCGTCGGAGCGCACCCACTGCGCCGTGCGCTCGGCGGTCGGCAGCCACGCCTCGGCGGCCAGGGCGCGGTCGCCCTGGTACTCCTCGAGGATCTTCCGCCAGTCGCGGTAGACCTCGTGCACGGCATCCTGGCCCCAGTAGGGCACGTTCTCCTCTTCGCCGCCCATCGATCCGGCCTCGGGGTCGGGGATGTAGTCGGGGAGGCCCTCGGCCTTGATCAGGCCGTGGGCGACGTCGACGCGGAAGCCGTCGACGCCGCGGTCGAGCCAGAAGCGCAGGATGCGGCGGAACTCCTCGCGCACCTCCTCGTTCGACCAGTCGAAGTCGGGCTGCGACGAGTCGAAGAGGTGCAGATACCACTGGCCGGGCCGGCCGTCGGGCTCGACGACGCGCGTCCAGGCCGGACCGCCGAAGACCGACTCCCAGTTGTTCGGCGGGAGCTCGCCGTGCGCGCCCTGTCCGTCGCGGAACATGTAGCGCCCACGCTCGGCGCTGCCGGGAGCGGCGACGAGCGCCTGCTGGAACCACTCGTGCTGGTCGGACGAGTGGTTCGGCACCAGATCGACGATGACACGGATGCCGCGGTCATGGGCCCCGGCGAGCATCGCGTCGAAGTCGGCCAGCGTGCCGAACAGCGGGTCGACGTCGCAGTAGTCGCTGACGTCGTAGCCGGCGTCCTTCTGCGGCGACCGCTGGAACGGGCTCAGCCAGATCGCGTCGACGCCGAGGCTCTTCAGGTCGTCGAGGCGCGAGGTGATGCCCGGCAGGTCGCCGATGCCGTCGCCCGACGCGTCGGCGAAGGAGCGGGGGTAGATCTGGTAGATGACGGCGGTGCGCCACCATTCGCCGCCGATGGGGGCGAGGAACGCGTCCGTGCGCTCAGCGGTCTCTGCGGAAGTCATCGGGCCAGTCTACTGCAAGCGCTTACAGTGTGACGCGGCGCCGGCGCCGGCTCCTCAACTGAGGAACGGCGAGGCTTCTCAATTGAGGAACGGCGCGGGCGCTTGGTTGAGCAAGGACGCAAGTCCTCGGCTGAGGAACGGCGCGGGCGCCGGACGCGCCGCGGTGGTGGCGGAAGCGCGGAGGCGGCGGAGATGGAGCCCGGGCGTAGGGTGGGCGAGTGCCGTCAGAAGCCCTCACACGCGCCGAATCCCTCATCCGCACGATCCCCGACTACCCCGAGCCGGGCGTGCTGTTCCGCGACATCACGCCGCTGCTGGCGGATGCTCGCGCCCTGCGCACGGTCATCCACGCGATGATCGCCCCGTTCGAGGGATCGTTCGACGTGGTCGCCGGGGTCGAGGCGCGCGGGTTCCTGCTCGCCGGCGCCGTGGCGATGGAGGCCGGTGTGGGCCTGGTGCCGATCCGCAAGGCCGGCAAGCTGCCGCTGCCCGCGGCATCCGTCACCTACGTGCTCGAGTACGGCACCGCCACGATCGAGGCGCACGACGACATCGCCGAGGGCAGCCGCGTGCTGCTGGTCGACGACGTGCTCGCCACCGGGGGCACCCTGGTCGCCGCCCATCAGCTGGTCGGCGAGCTCGGCGGCGTCGTCGTCGGCACGGCGGTGCTGATGGAGCTGACCGCGCTCGGTGGCCGCGAGGTCGTCGGCGACGTGCACACGGTTTTCACCGGCTGACCTCGTCATCGAGCCGACGGTCTGCGCCGGGTGCGGGGCG